>JBFWUB010000001.1:0-421070 GCA_050247515.1 Ramlibacter sp.
GAACCCATCGGGTACATCCCGCCCGTAGAAGCTGAGGCAAACTACTACCGGCAACTCGCCAGTCAAACCCCCACGGTGGAGGTCTGACTTAAACCAACTGGCCTCCATGAAAGCCGGGGCGGTTCAAACTAGCGCATCAAGCTACACTTCGCACGCACTTCAATCCATTGTGGGGTGAAGGCATACAACGAAATCTTGAGGGAGTTCCATGCTGAAGAGCCTGCTTATTCTGTCGGCCGCATTCGCCATGACTGGCTGCGCATCAATCGTCAATGATTCGACACATCCGGTGAAAATTGAAACCAAGACGGCCACCGGTTCGCTGGTGTCGGGCGCGGACTGCAAGGTCAGCAACGACTATGGCTCCACCGACTTGAAGTCGGGCACCACAGTGCCGCTGCGCCGGTCTTCGAAGGACATGGACATCACCTGTACACAGTCTGGCCAGCCCGAAGCCAAGGCGCGCGCAATCTCCCGGGCGAATGCGGGGCTTGCAGGCAACATTATTTTCGGCGGCGGCATCGGCGCCATCATCGATCACAACAAGGGCACCGCCTACACCTACCCGACCTGGTTGCAGCTGGTGTTTGGGCAAACACTGGTGTTCGACCGGCGCGACGAGCAGGAAGGGGCGCCGGTACCCGGCAAAACCCCGGCGCAGGCCGCCTTGGGGGAGCCGGTTGCCGCCGGAAACCAGCTCAACGCAACATCCACAGCCTGCAGCCATGGCCAGCCGCCCTGCAACAAATAGGTTCTAGAGCAGCGGCCGCAGCTCGCGCGCGGCCTCCAGCAGCGCCGCCAGCAGCGCCTGGTGCGCGGCGCCCGGGGCGAGGCGCTGCGGCCGTGTCACCACGTTCATCGCGGCCACCGTGCGCCCCTGCATGTTGCGCAGGGGAACAGCCAGCGCATGCACGCCGATCTCGTGCTCTTCGTGGGCCACGCACCAGTCATCGGCGCGTACCTGGTCAATGACGGCGCGAAACGCCCGCGGCTCCGTCACCGTGCGGGGTGTCAGCCGGGCGAGCGGTCGCGAACCCCGGCCATCCCCTTTCATCCATGCGTTGAAGTCGCTGCGCGTCTTGGCCGCCAGCAGCACGCGGCCTGTGGACGTGGCGTGCGCGGGCAGGCGCGCGCCCAGGTGCAGGCCATAGGCCAGCACCGCGTTCGACCCGCTGCGCGCCACGATCACCACCTCGGCGCCGTCCAGCACCACGGCTGATACCGGATCGCCCAGCTGGGCTGCCAGCCGGTTCAGCGTGGGCTGCAAGAGGCGCGGCAACCGTGCCGACGCCAGGTAGCTGCCTGAAAAACGCAGCACCTTGGGCGACAGCCAGAAATAGCTGCCGTCCGACTCCAGGTAGCCCAGGTGCGCCAGCGTGAGCAGGTGGCGCCGCGCGGCGGCGCGCGTGATGCCCGCGCGCTGGGCGGCCAGGGTGGCGTTCAGGCGCTGGCGCTCGGTGTCAAAGCTTTCCAGCACCGCCATGCCCTTGGCCATGCCTTCGATGAAATCTGCCCTGGCGATCGTCATTGCGCGATCATCGCACAGCCTGGGCGAACATCGCACAATGCCCCGCCCGCGTACTGGCGGCCCGGGCGCCATGCCCCTAGGCTAAGGGCACCACAAAGGAGACTGCCCATGCCCCCCACCCGCACCCAGGTTGCCATCATTGGCGCCGGCCCGTCCGGCCTGCTGCTCGGACAGCTGCTGCACAAGGCCGGCATTGACAACGTGATCCTGGAGCGCCAGAGCGGCGACTACGTGCTGGGGCGCATCCGCGCGGGCATCCTGGAGCAGATCACGGTGGACCTGCTGCACGAAGCCGGTGTGGGCGCGGGCGTGGACGGCGGTGGCACGGTGCATCACAGCATCGAGCTGGTGTTCGGCGGTGCGCGCCACGCCATTGACGTGCACGGCCTGACCGGCGGCAAGGTGGTCACGGCCTACGGCCAGACGGAGCTGACCCGCGACCTGATGCAGGCGCGCACGGCCGCCGGCCTGCCCACGGTGTATGAGGCCGCAGACGTGGCGTTGCATGACTTTGACGGCAGCAAGCCGCGCGTCACCTACACCCACGGCGGGCAGACCCACACGCTGGAATGCGACTTCATTGCCGGCTGCGACGGCTTTCATGGCGTGAGCCGCGCCAGCGTGAAAGGCGCGGTGCGCGAATATGAAAAGACCTACCCCTTTGGCTGGCTGGGCGTGCTGGCCGATGTGCCGCCGGTGTCGCCGCACGCCATCGTCTACGGCAACAGCGAGCGCGGCTTTTCGCTTTGCAGCATGCGCAGCCTCACGCGCAGCCGCTACTACGTGCAGTGCCCTCTGGACGACAAGGTCGAGCAATGGAGCGACCAGCGCTTCTGGGACGAACTGCGCCGCAGGCTGGACCCGGCGCTTGCCGAGGCCGTGATCACCGGCCCCACCATCGAGAAAAGCATCGCCCCGCTGCGCAGCTTCGTGGCTGAACCCATGCGCTTTGGCCGGCTGTTCCTGGCGGGCGACGCCGCGCACATCGTGCCGCCCACGGGCGCCAAGGGGCTGAACCTCGCGTCCAGCGACGTCAAGTACCTGTCGGGCGCGCTCATCGAGCACTACCGCGAGCGCAGTGACGCGGGCCTGGACACCTATTCACAGCGCGCGCTGTCGCGCGTGTGGCGGGCCGAGCGCTTCAGCTGGTGGCTCACCACGCTGATGCACCGCTTCCCCGACACCGACGGCTTCGGCCAGAAGCTGCAGGAAGCCGAGCTGGACTACCTGGTGCATTCACGCGCCATGTCTACCGCGCTGGCGGAAAACTACGTGGGCCTGCCGCTGTAGCATGGCGGCATGACCACCCGCGCCACCTCATCCGCAAAATTCCGCCCGCTCAGGGGCATCCGCATCCTGAGCCTGGCGCTCAACCTGCCCGGGCCCGCCGCGCTGATGCGCTGCCGGGCCATGGGTGCCACATGCGTCAAGCTGGAGCCACCGTCAGGTGACCCCATGGGCCACTACAACCCGCACGCCTATGCCCAACTGCACCAGGGCGTCAAGGTACTGGGCGCGGACCTCAAGACCGAGGCAGGCCAGAAGGTGCTGCACCGTGAACTGGCCAAGGCCGATGTGCTGCTCACCTCGTTTCGTCCGTCCGCGCTGGACAAGCTGCAGATCGGCTGGAAGAAGCTGCACCGCCTGTACCCGTCGCTCAGCCAGGTGGCCATCGTGGGCGCCCCCGGCGCGCGCGCCGAGGAGCCTGGCCACGACCTGACCTACCTGGCCGACAACGGCCTGGTCAACGGGCTGGAACTGCCGCCCACGCTGTACGCCGACATGGGCGGCTCACTGATGGCCAGCGAAGCGGTGCTGGGTGCCGTGCTCCAGCAGCGCGAGCGCTATGCCGGCACCGGCGACGTGCATCCGCGCGGCGTGTTCATTGAAGTGGCCCTGGCCGACGCTGCCGGCTACCTGGCGCTGCCACGCAGCTGGGGCCTGACCCAGCCGACCGGCGCTGTCGGTGGCGCACACGCGGGCTACCGCGTGTACCCGTGCAAGGACGGCCGGGTGGCGGTAGCCGCCCTGGAGCCCCACTTTGCGGCAGCCCTGTGCAAGGCGGCCGGGCTGCCCGCGAGTGATATCCGCACCATGCTGGCGCCTGCCACGCGGGAGGCGATTGCGGCCTTCCTGAAAACCCGCACGCGCAGGCAGCTGGACGCGCTGGCCAGCGCCCACGATATCCCGTTGCACACGCTGGCGGCGTAGCCGCTGGCCCGACGTGGCAAAATCGCGGGTTCGACAACCAGCATCCCCCCAGAACCGGAGTACCCCATGGGCAACAAAATCGTCACCGAAGCCGACCGCAAGCGCACCCCGCCCCTGCCGCTGCCGCCCGGCGCCAGCCGCATGAAACAAGGCACGGGCCAGCGCATCAGCCTGGAGCGCGGCACCGCCACCCGCAGCAAGAAGAACCCCGGCAAGCGCGCCAAAAAAGGCGGCTGAGCCCTCGGCAAGCCCGCCCCAGGGCCTGTTCACAGCGCCTGAAGGCGCGTGTGAACAGGCCCTGTGTTTTTTCCGGGCGCGCAATGTCCTTCATGCAGTGTCGCGCTGGTCTGACACGGCGGGCGCCACGCGTACCCTACGCTTTGGGTTTTCCACTTCATCCCAACGGAGAGCCGCCATGCTGCGCAAACTCATTGCCCTCGGAATCGTCGCCGGCCTGACCAAGAAGGCCTGGGACCGCTACCACGCCAACAGCACGGACAAGCCCGCGCCGTCCACAGCCTCCGGTACTGCAAGGCCGCGCTGAAGCCGGCATCGCGGCCACGGGCTGGCCTGTCTTGGCAAGACCGTTAAGATGCTCCGATGCTCAAAAAATTCCTCATTCCACTGGGCCTCGTGCTCACGGCCCTGGCGGCCCAGGCACAGCCCACCCCTGCCAAACAGGAACTGATCGCCCGCATCCTCAAGCTGCAGCAGCCCGGCATCGAGGCCATGGCACGCGGCCTGGCCGAGCAGCCGGCGGCGATCATCCTGGACGGCATGTCCGGGGCCCTGTCCAACCGCGTGGCACCCGAAAAGCGCGAAGCCATTGCCCGCGAGGTGCAGGCCGAGGTGCGCAAGTACACCGATGAGGCCGTGCCTCTGGTGCGTGATCGCGCCGTCAAACTGGCGCCCAGCACCATTGGCGCGGTGCTCGATGAAAAGTTCAGCGAGGACGAACTGCGCCAACTGGTGGCGCTGATCGAATCCCCCGTTTACGGCAAATTCCAGGCGCTGGGCAACGACATGCAGCGCGCATTGACCCAAAAACTGATTGCCGAGACGCGCCCGCAAATCGAACCCAAGGTCAAGGCGCTGGAACAGGGAATCGCGCGGCGCCTGGGCATCACCAATGCACCGGCGGCGCCGCCGCGACGCCCTCCAGCCAGCGCGCCCACGAAGTGATCCGCTGTCAGGATTTGTGACGCGGCCCGCCCGGCTTGCGGGCCGCGCCGGTCTGGCGCGGCGGCAGGCCGGTGTGCTGCGTCAGCAAGGCGCCTTTCCTGGGCGTGCCTGCCTTGGCGGGCGCGGCCGTGGAGTTCTTGCGCCGCGCACTCTGGTAGCTGCCGTCGGTCAGCGGCTGGTATGTGGGGATCAGGTGGTGCTTGCCATTGCCGATCAGGTCGGCGCGGCCCATGGCCTTCAGTGCGTCACGCAGCAGCGGCCAGTTGTTGGGGTCGTGGTAGCGCAAAAAGGCCTTGTGCAGGCGGCGGCGCTTTTCGCCGCGCACGATGTCCACCGTCTCGGAATCATCGCGCGCCGTGCGGCGCACGCCCTTGAGCGTGTTGCGCCCCGTGTGGTACATGGCCGTGGCGGTCGCCATGGGGCTGGGGTAAAACGTCTGGACCTGGTCGGCGCGAAAGCCGTTTTTCTTCAGCCACACGGCCAGGTTCATCATGTCGGCGTCGCTGGTGCCCGGGTGCGCCGCGATGAAGTACGGGATCAGGAACTGCTTCTTGCCCGCCTCGGCGCTGAACTTTTCAAACATCTGCTTGAACCTGTCGTAGCTGCCGATGCCGGGCTTCATCATCTTGGTCAGCGGCCCCTGCTCGGTGTGCTCGGGCGCGATCTTCAGGTAGCCGCCCACGTGGTGCTGCACCAGTTCTTTCACGTATTCCGGGCTTTGCACGGCCAGGTCGTAGCGCAGGCCCGAGCCGATCAGGATCTTCTTGATGCCCTTCAGGCCGCGCGCGCGGCGGTAGATCTTGACCAGCGGGCCATGGTCGGTATTCAGGTTGCTGCAGATGCCGGGGTACACGCAGCTGGGCTTGCGGCAGGCGGCCTCGATCTCGGGCGTCCTGCAGCCAATGCGGTACATGTTGGCCGTGGGGCCGCCCAGGTCGCTGATGACGCCGGTAAAACCCGCCACCTTGTCACGGATGTCTTCCACCTCGCGGATGATGGATTCCTCGGAGCGGCTCTGGATGATGCGGCCTTCGTGCTCGGTGATGCTGCAAAACGTGCAGCCGCCAAAGCAGCCGCGCATGATGTTCACACTGAAGCGGATCATCTCCCAGGCGGGGATCTTCGTGGCGCCATCATGGCTGCCGTTCTCGTCTGCATAGGCCGGGTGCGGGCTGCGCGCATACGGCAGGTCGAACACATGGTCCATCTCGGCCGTGGTCAGCGGGATGGGCGGCGGGTTGATCCACACATCGCGCGCCGTCACGCCTTCGCCATGGGCCTGCACCAGCGCACGGGCGTTGCCGGGGTTGGTCTCCAGGTGCAGCACGCGGTTGGCATGGGCATACAGCACCGGGTCGGCCTTGACCTGCTCGTAGCTGGGCAGGCGGATCACGCTGCGCTCGCGCGGTGGCACCTTGAGCTTGACCTTGGGGTTGGGGTGGAAGGTCAGCGGCTGGATGGCGGGGTTGGCCTCGGCCACATTCGCGCTGCCCTCCTCCTTGGCACAGGTCTCGCCCTGGGCCTGCGCCTGCTCGCTGGTGGTCAGGTAGGGGTTGACATGGCTTTCCACCCGGCCCGGCGCGTCCACGCTGGTGCTGTCGATTTCAAACCAGCCTTCAGGGGACGCGCGGCGAAAGAACGCCGTGCCGCGCACATCGTCAATCTGCTCCACAGGTTCGCGCGCGGCCAGGCGGTGGGCGATTTCGACAATCGCCCGCTCGGCGTTGCCGTACAGCAGCAGGTCGCACTTGGCGTCCACCACGATGCTGCGGCGCACCTTGTCGGACCAGTAGTCGTAGTGCGCGATGCGACGCAGCGAGCCTTCAATCCCACCCAGCACGATGGGCACGCCGTTGTAGGCCTCGCGGCAGCGCTGGCTGTACACGATGGCCGCGCGGTCCGGCCGCTTGCCGCCCACGTCGCCGGGGGTGTAGGCGTCGTCGCTGCGGATCTTGCGGTCCGCCGTGTAGCGGTTGATCATGGAATCCATGTTGCCGCTGGTCACGCCCCAGAACAGGTTGGGCTTGCCCAGCGCCTTGAATGGTTCGGCGCTTTGCCAGTCAGGCTGGGCAATGATGCCGACACGAAAGCCCTGGTCGGCCAGCGTGCGGCCGATCACTGCCATGCCGAAGCTGGGGTGGTCCACATAGGCGTCACCGGTGACGATGATGATGTCGCAGCTGTCCCAGCCCAGCGCATCCATCTCGGCACGGCTCATGGGCAGGAATTTCGGCTGGCCGAAGCGGTGCGCCCAGTACTTGCGGTAGCTGGTGATCGGCTTGGCGGCGCGCGCGAAAAAGGAAACGTCGACGGGGGCGTTCATCGGGGTCTTTAGGGGGAGCCCCGATTTTAGGTTGTATTCGCATGGCCGTGCCGCCGCCGGGTCATGCGCAGGGGCGGCGTCAGCCGGGGACGAAGTGGCTCTGCCAATGAGACGACGGCAGATGTTCCTGGCCAATACCCGGGGCCGTCGTCAGCTCGCCGGCCGCGTAACGGCGCAGCCAGTCTGCCGCGGTGCCGGCAAAGCGGTCCAACCAGCCCACCAGCGCCTCGGCACTGACCACGGCCGGGTCCACCCGGGCACACAGCAGCACCTCTTCACGCACCGGGTCCACCGCCAGCGTGGCGCCGCCGGTCTGCTGGCCAAACAGGTTGCCCTCGAGCAGGCGGCGGTACAGCGGCTCGCGATCACCCGGGGGCACCGGCCCCAGCACCGCGTACACCTGGATGCATTGCGCGGGCTCGTCGGCCTCCAGGTCAATGGCGACGTCGCCTTCAAAAACCAGCCGGGCGCAGCCATGTTCGTCAAACCCCAGCGTGGGCAGGTTGGCCAGCCGGCCATAGGCGAGAAGAAGGTCCTGGGCAGCGGTGAACATGGTGGGTCGGCAGCGGAGTTGACAATGGGCCAGTATCCGCCTCGCATCGCGGCATTGACAGCAGACGGAAGTCTGGGCGGTGAGGCGTGTGCGCTCAGGGTTTGTCCGCATGCGCACCGTGAAGACGGACAGCGAAATGACAGGCCCGGCGCCGACCATGAAAGCTCCAACACCACAACCGGAGACACCCATGCGTCGAGACACTTTCCTGAGGTCCGTGGCCGCGCTGGCCGCCGCCAGCGCCCTGCCCCTTTCGGTGCGCGCCGCGCCCACCGTCAAGATGATGATTCCCGCCAACCCCGGCGGCGGCTGGGACACCACGGGCCGCGCCCTGGGGCGCGCCCTGCAGGACGGCAAACTGGCCGATGCCGTGCAGTACGACAACAAGGGCGGCGCAGCCGGGGCCCTGGGCCTGGCGCAGTTTGTGAACAGCGCCAAGGGCGACCCCCACGCCATGCTGGTGATGGGCGCCGTGATGCTGGGCGGCATCATCACCGGCCGCCCGCCGGTCAACCTGACGCAGGCCACCCCCATTGCGCGACTGACCAGCGAATACAACGTGTTCGTGCTGCCGCCCAATTCGCCGTTCAAGACCATGAAGGAGGTAGTGGAGCAGCTGAAGAAGGACCCGGCCAGCGTCAAATGGGGTGGCGGCTCGCGCGGTTCCACCGAGCACATCGCGGCCTGCATCCTGGCGCGCAGCGTCGGCGTGGACCCGAAGAAGGTCAACTACATCGCCTTCCGTGGCGGCGGTGAAGCCACCGCCGCCATCCTGGGCGGCAACGTCACGGTGGGTGGCAGCGGGTACAGCGAATTTTCCGAGTACATCGCCGCGGGCAAGATGCGCGCCGTGGGCGTCACCTCGCAAAAGCGCCTGCCCGGCGTGGCCGTGCCGACGATGAAGGAGCTGGGCTACGACGTGGTGATCGGCAACTGGCGCGGCGTGTACGGCGCGCCCGGCATCAGCGCTGCGCAGCGCGACGAGCTGACCCGCATGGTGGTGGAAGCCACCCGCACTAAGGCCTGGGCCGAGGCCATGCAGGCCAACAAATGGACGCCCGCGCTCATGACGGGCAAGGACTTTGACGAGTTCGTGGACTACGAGTTTTCGGCGCTGCGGGCGATTATTTATCTGGCCGGCATGGCTTGAGCCTGTTCGATCAGCCGGTCCAGCATACGTGCCAGCTGTTTTTGCTCTGCCACTGAAAGGCAGCCAAAGATGTCCTCGTTGCGCCGCGCAATCAGGGCCATGACCTTCTTCCACAGCCGCTGGCCGCTGGCAGTGGGCGTCAGCACCACGCCGCGACCGTCAGAGTCGCTGGCCTGCTTGCGCACCAGGCCGCGCTCCACCAGCGCCTGGGCGGCGCGGCTGGCCTGGCCCTTGTCCAGGTTGGCGCGGGCGGCCAGGTCCACCACCGACAGCGGCGCAAAGCTGCCGATGGCGGCCAGGCAGCGCGCCTCGCCCACCGGCAGGTCCAGCCGGGCCGCATAGGCGTCGGCGCTGCCCTTGTCGCTGAGCTTGTTGATGCGGTGCAGCCGCCAGGTCAGGTACTGGTCCAGCGGCAACACGTCCGCCGCGTTATCCGGCACGGGCCTGCTCCCTGGCGGTGGCGATCAGTGGCAACACATCGGCCGCGCTGGCGCTGCGCGCCATGAGCTGCAGGCACAGCATGGACAGCAGCAACTGTGCCCTGCCCTCGCCCACGTCGGCCAGCGCATGGCACAGCGCGGTGTAGCTGTGGTCCAGGTCGGTGTCGGTCATGCGGCAACTCCTTTGTCCTTGAGCGCGGCCAGCAGCGCCGCCGGGTCCAGCCCGCGCCAGCGGCCCATCACGTAGCCATCGGGGCGCACCAGCACCAGGGCCTGGTCCGCCGGGTGGCGCAGGCCATAGCGCTCGCGCGCCTGGCCCAGGGTGTCGGCGCCCGGCTCAATCTCCAGCACGCCCAGGCCCTGCTGTGTCAGGCTGCGCACGGCCTGCGGCACGGCGCCGTCGCTGAACACCAGGCACACAAAATCGCCGCCAAACACGCTGCTCAGGTGCAGGGGGCCCTGGGCCCCTGACAGCAAGGCCTCTGGCGCGGGTGCGCCGGGCGCGGCCAGGTCGTGAGCCCACTCACCCACCTGCGGCCCGTTAAGCGGCGAGCCGTCGTAGGTAATGGGTGCTGACTGGCGCGGGTTGATCAGCGAACGCACCTGTGGGTCCGCCTGCGCCAGGCGCAAGGTGGCCTCACGCAGCAGCTTGAAGGCAAAGTTGGGCGGCGCCATGAATTCGGTGCTCCTGGCGCCGTAGGCCATGTTTTCGCGCGCGGCATGCACGCGCTCGCTGGAATAGCTGTCCAGCAGGGTGTCTGTTGACTGGCCGTTGACCACACGCGCCAGCTTCCAGGCCAGGTTGCCTGCGTCGTCCAGGCCTGAATTGAGCCCGCGCACGCCAAAAATAGGCACAAGATGCGCCGCATCACCCGCAAACAGCACGCGGCCGTGGCGGTAGCTGTCCAGCGTGAGGCATTTGGCGTTGTAGATCGAGATCCACAGAGGCTGCCAGGGGGCGTCCTCGCCAATCATGCTCAGGTGGCTTTGCACACGGGGCAAAACATTCTCGGGCTTGACTGCCTCGGCCGGGTCTTCGTCGTCGCGGATCTGGTAGTCAATGCGCCAGACGTCGCCCGGCTGGCGGTGCATGAGGAGGGTCGAGCCCGGGTTGGACGGCGGGTCGAACCAGGCCAGGCGCTCCACGGGGCGCTGGGTCTTTTGCACGATGTCCACGATGACGTACTTGCCGTCGTACTGCATGCCCTGCAATTGCAGGCCCAGCTGCTCGCGTACCGTGCTGCGGCCACCGTCGCAGGCCACCAGCCAGCCGGCACGCACCGTCTGCGAGCCGTCCGGCGTCTGCACGTCCACGTCCACGCCGCCGGCCTGCGGCCGCACCGCCGTCACCCGGCTGGCCCATTGCACCGTGGCCAGGCCGCCGAACGACTGCGCCGCGCGGTGGGCCAATGCCTCGACGTGGTACTGCTGGATGTTGACCATGGGCGCAAAGCGCTGGGCCGGCTCGCTGGGCATCTGGAAGTGCAGCACCTCGGTGTTGCGCCAGTAGCTGCGCCCACCCACCCAGGACAGGCCGGTTGCCACCAGCGGCTTGTCGGCGCCCACCCAGCCCAGGATCTCCTGCGAGCGGCGCGACATGCAGATGGCGCGGCTGCCGGTGCAATAGCCCTCGTCAGCCTCAACGACCAGGCTGGCAATGCCCTGGCGCGCCAGCAGCGCCGACAGGGTCAGGCCCACCGGGCCGCCGCCGGCAATGAGTACGGGTATGGATTCAGGCAGGGACATGGATAGCACGCGAATGGTTGCGTGCGCAACTATAACGCCAATCTGGTTGCGCGCGCAACCAGATGTACCCACTTGCAGCCTCCACCTGCAGCGTGGCTATCATGAATGCACAACGACCGGAGACACGCATGCCCGAATTCAACACGCTGAAGATCGACAAGGACGCCGCCAACCCCCGCATCGCCCGCCTGCTGCTGAACCGGCCCGAGCGGCTGAACGCCATCAACGACGACACCCCGCGCGAGATCCGCGCGGCGGTCGAATGGGCCAACGCCGATGACGAGGTGCATGTGATCGTGGTGGAAGGCGCGGGCAAGGGCTTTTGCGGCGGCTACGACCTGAGCCAGTTTGGCGAGGGCGAGATCGACCACCCGTGCCAGCAGGAACGCGCGCCCTGGGACCCGATGGAAGACTACGCGTACATGAAGCGCAACACCGAAGACTTCATGACGCTGTGGAAGAGCGCCAAGCCCACCATCGCCAAGGTGCACGGCTACGCCGCCGCGGGCGGCAGCGACATTGCACTGTGTTGCGACCTGCTGGTCATGGCCGCTGACGCGCGCATCGGCTACATGCCCACGCGCGTGTGGGGCTGCCCCACCACCGCGATGTGGACCTACCGCCTGGGCCCCACGCGGGCCAAGCAGCTGATGTTCACCGGCGACACCATCGACGGCACCACGGCGGCCGCCTGGGGCCTGGCCAACGAAGCCGTGCCGGCGGACCAGCTGGAAGCGGCCACGATGAAGCTGGCCGCGCGCATTGCCGGCGTGCCGCGCAGCCACCTGGCGATGCACAAGATGGTGGTCAACCAGGTGATGCTGGCCATGGGGCTGGAACAGAGCCAGCAGATGGCCACGGTGTTTGACGGCATCACCCGCCACAACCCCGAGGGCCTGTGGTTTCGCCGCTATGCGCAGGACCAGGGCTTCAAAGCCGCGGTGCAGTGGCGCGACAGCGGCAGGCCCATCCCCGAGGGGGACGAGGCCCGCGCGCTGATCCGCGGGATGGAGGCGCGCAAGGCACCCTGAGCCGCTACGGGCTCAGCGGCAGGCCCTGCACCGCGTCCAGCGTCTGCACGCAGGCCTGCGCCACCTCCACGCCCTTCTTGACGAAGTGCGCGCGGAAGAACTCGCGGTGATCGTCATGTTCGTGAAAGTCGCGCGGCGTGAGCACGGCGGAGAACACCGGCACGTCGGTGTCCAGCTGCACGCGCATCAGCCCGTCAATGACGGCGCCCGCCACGAATTCGTGGCGGTACACGCCGCCGTTGACCACCAGCGCGCAGGCAATCACGGCATCCACCCGGCCGCTGGCGGCCATGCGCCGCGCGATCAGCGGGATTTCAAACGCGCCGGGCACGATGAGCTCGTCGATGCGCAGGTTGTCGGGCCGCAATCGGCCCAGCTCGGCGCGGGCGGACTGCACCGCCTGCTCGACGATGTCGCGGTGCCAGCTGGCACTGACGATCGCCACGCGACAGCGTGCGGGGGAAGCGGGCTTTTTGGGGGTCTGATTCATGAGGTCCTCTGACTGCTGTGGATCAATGAATCAGGGCGCACGCCAGCGGCCACCCTGCACGGGCGGCCGCTGGCGCGTTTCTCTTTCATCCGGACTGTGACCGTCGGCCCCGGCATCGCACCGGGTCTGCTGACCCCGGCGCCACAAGGGTGGCACCGGGCGCTCGCGGGCTCCTGCAGGTTGCCCCGCAGATACCGCCGGTGGGGAATTTCACCCCGCCCTGAGAACGCACCGGCACATGATGTGCCGGCACGGGTATTCTAGAAGGCATGAGTACACCCACCCCTGTCACCACCGCTACAGATGTCGTGCAGTTCTGGCGCAGCGCCGGGCCGCAACGCTGGTTCAAGAAGGACGAAGCTTTTGACGCCGACTTCCGTGCGCGCTTCATGGCCGCGCACGAGGCAGCAGCACGCGGCGAACTGGCCCCGTGGGCCGCCACCGCTGAAGGGTCGCTGGCCTTGCTGATCCTGCTGGACCAGTTCCCGCGCAATTCATTTCGCGGCACGGCCCGCATGTTTGCCACCGACCCGCTGGCCCGCGATGTGGCACGCGCGGCACTGGCAGCCGGCCACGACCAGCAGGCCGAAGAAGCCCTGCGCAACTTCTTCTACCTGCCCTTCATGCATTCCGAAGACCTGACCGACCAGGACCAGGCACTGGCGCTGTGCACCGCCCTGGGCCCGGACGCACGGCACCACGCGCAGGTGCACCGCGAGATCATCGAGAAGTTTGGAAGGTTTCCGCATCGCAATGCGGTGTTGGGCCGGACGACGACGCCGGACGAGCAGAGGTTTCTGGAGGACGGCGGCTTCGCCGGGTAGCTTTCGCGACCTGCGAGGCATGGATGCCGGATCAAGGCCGGCATGACAGCATCATTGCGGGCTGACCAACCGCTCCGCATAAAAATCAATGAACGCCCTCACCTTCGCCTGCACATGACGCCCCGGCGCATACACGGCGTGGACGCCGCCACGGGGTAGCTGCCACTGGGGCAGCAGGCGCACCAGGGCGCCGTCCTGCACGGCGCGGCTGGCGCTGTAGCTGTCCAGCACCGAGATGCCCGCCCCGGCCTGCAGCAGCGCGCGCGCCGCGGCGGCGGAATCGCAGCGCAGGCGGCTGGTCATGCGCACGGTGCGCTGCTGGTTGCGGGGGCCGGTGAACTTCCAGGTCAGCGGGGTGGGCAGCATGCTCAGGGCAATCCATGGGTGCTGCGCCAGGTCTTCGGGCTTTTTCGGTGTGCCGTGCTGCCGCAGGTAGCCGGGCGCCGCCACCAGATGCTGTTCGAAATCGCCCAGTCGCGTGGCGCGCAGGGTGGAGTCGCGCAGCCAGCCCATGCGGATGGCCACGTCAATGCCTTCCTTCACGATGTCCGCCACGCGGTCGCTGCTGCGCAGGTCAATCTGCAACTGCGGGTGCTGCGCGGCAAACGCCGCCACGATGGGCGCCAGCGCCTGGGCCGCATGGTCCACCGTGGCGCTGATGCGCAGCGTGCCGGTGAGCATGGCCGCGCCCTGCCCGGCCTGGGCGCGGGCCAGCGCGTCCTGCAGGCCGCGCAGCGGTGGCACCGCCTGCTCGTACAGGGCTTGCCCGGCATCGGTCAGGGCCACGCGGCGCGTGGTGCGGCTGAACAGGCTCACGCCCAGCAGCGCCTCCAGCCGGCTGACCTCGATGCTCACGCGCGCCTTGCTCAGGCCCAGCAGCTCGGCCCCGGCGGTGATGCCCCCCGCGTCGGCCACCGCAGCAAACACGCGCAGCGCGTTCAGGTCGGCGCCAGCCGTGTCAATTGTTTTTGTTTTCATAACAATCAATTGTGACTAGACGGCTTTATCGAATCAAGCATGCGTGGAACAGTACAGGCACTGATTCACCCAACCTGAAGGAAACACAGCATGAACATCGCACTGATCGGCGCCAGCGGCTTTATCGGCTCGGCCCTGCGTACCGAGGCCCTGACACGCGGCCACAAGGTCACGGCCCTGGTCACCAACCCGGCCCGGCTGGCCGCTGCGCCCGGCCTGACGGTCGTGAAAGCCGACGTGAACGAGACCGCCGCGCTGGCCACCCAGCTCAAGGGTTTTGACGCCGTGCTCAGCGCCTTCAGCGGCCATGCACAGGCCAACACGTTCGACTATTACCTGGCAGGCTTCAAGTCCATCGTGGCAGCGGTCAAGCAGGCTGGCGCGCCGCGCCTGCTCGTGGTCGGCGGCGCCGGCAGCCTGTATGTAGCGCCGGGCCTGCAGGTGCTGGACACACCGCAGTTCCCGGCCGAATACAAGCCCACGGCCGAAGGCGCACGCCAGGCCCTGCTGCTGCTGCAGGCCGAGCCCAGCCTCAACTGGACCATGCTCAGCCCCAGTGCGGTCATCGCCCCCGGCGAGCGCACCGGCAAGTTCCGTCTGGGTACAGACCAGTTGCTCGCCGACGCACAGGGCAACAGCCACATCTCGGTGCAGGACTATGCCGTCGCATTCATCGACGAGGTGGAAAAGCCGGCCCACAAACGCCAGCGGTTCACGGTGGGCTATTGAGGCCGGGTAGGTCGCATCCGACAGCAACAGACGCGGGGCCCCGACAGGGGCGGCAAAGGGCGCTTCCAATAATGGGCTTCTTCCCTTTACCTGGAGGCACCATGCAGAAAACCACCCTGACCCGCATTGACACCGACCGTGCGAACGCTGACCCGGAGCGCCTGGCCGTGCAGGCCCACATCCACCGCACCAAGGCCGTGGCCGCGCTGAGCCCCGAATCGCGCGCCGACCTGGCACCGGCCACGCCGCTGGAGCTGTCGCAGCAGCAGCTGGAGGTGGAAGAAAACCCCAAGCTGCGCAAGGCCGCCTGAAGCACTTCCAGACAAAAAGGGGTGGAACGCAAGTTCCACCCCTTTTGCTTTGGGCCGGTATCAGCGTTTGAGCGCGTCGCGCAGGGCCTTGACTTCGTCGTGGTTGCGCTGGGCGCCCTGGGCCTGGCGCTCGATCAGCGCGCGCACGTCGGCAGGCAGCGAATCGTGCTTGAGCGCCTTGCGGTAACGGGCCACCGCCGCGTCTTCACCGCGCTCACACTCTTCCAGCACGGCCAGGTCGTCCTTGCGGGTCAGGGCGCTGCGCACCGAGACCCAGCCGCGGTGCAGCGCCCCGGCGACGGTGCCGCCGTCGTCAGGCTTGCCGCCGCGCGCGCGGATCTGCTGCTCCAGTTCGGCGGCCGCAGCGGCGCATTCATCGGCGTGGCGCAGCAGCAGGGTCTGGATGTCCGATGATTTGGCATGCTCGGCGCTGCTGCGAAAGCCGTATTCACCATCGTGGCAGGACTCCAGCAGGTTGTTCAGCACGTCGATGACGTCGACCTTGCGGTTGGTTTCCTCGCTGATGCGGGAGGCTCGCTCATAGGCGGCCTGCACGGCGGGCCGGGCCTGACCCCATTGCAGGCTGGCGTCCGTGCGGCCCTTGTCCCACTCCGCGGCCAGGCGCGGCTCGGCCACGTCAAACGGCCCGGCATACACGCCCACGGCGGCCCAGCCCAGCGAATACGCCGGGTGGTAGTCCTCATAACGGCGGCCCTTTTCGTAGTAGGGCTCGCGCTCGTAGGCGTCGCGCCAGTAGGCCTCTTCGGCGGTGGGGTTCACGGCCTCTGCCGCGGCCTTGCCGCCCAGGCCACCGACCACAGCGCCGCCAATGCCGCCCACGGCAGCGCCGATGGGTCCACCCACGGCGCCCAGTGCGGCGCCGGCGGCGGCCCCGCCGACGGCAGCGCCTACGCCGGTGCCCACGGGGTGGGCTCCAGGCTCGTTGGTGATCGGGTCGCGGTTGGCGTCACGGTATTCGTCGCGTTCTTCAGCAGACATGTCGTACTCCTTTGGGGGGTTGGTTGATGAACACAGCCCATCTTGGGCCGCTCAACGGCTGCGGCCGGTCAGAGCCAGGCAGGGCTGCCTGTAGGAAAGCGCCCGCAGCCCGTTACAGCCACGCGGTATCCTCTGGCCCCATGTACGCCCCGCATTACGGCCTGACGCAGGACCCGTTTTCCATCGCGCCCGATCCGCGTTACCTGTTCATGAGTGAACGGCACCGCGAGGCGCTGGCGCACCTGCTGTACGGCGTGAACGGCGGCGGCGGCTTTGTGCTGCTGTCGGGCGAGATCGGCACGGGCAAGACCACCGTGTGCCGCTGCTTCCTCGAGCAGATTCCCGCGCAGTGCAACGTGGCCTACATCTTCAACCCCAAGCTCACGGTCATCGAGCTGCTGCGCACGATCTGCGACGAGTTCCATGTGGCGGTACCCGCCGATGCCGCCAGCCCCAAGGATTACATCGACCCGCTCAATGCCTTTTTGCTCGGCACCCACGCGGCGGGCCAGAACAATGTGCTGATCATTGACGAGGCGCAGAACCTGGACGCCGAGGTGCTGGAGCAGCTGCGCCTGCTGACCAACCTGGAAACCAGCGAGCGCAAACTGCTGCAGATCGTGCTGATCGGCCAGCCCGAGCTGCGCGACCTGCTGGCCCGCCCCGAACTGGAACAGCTGGCCCAGCGCGTGATCGCGCGCTTTCACCTGGACGCCCTGAGCGAAGCCGAGACGGCGCAGTACATCGCCCACCGCCTGTCGGTGGCCGGGCACACCGGCGCCCTGCCCTTTGATGCGGCGGCGCTCAAACGCATCCATGCGCTGGCGCGCGGCGTGCCCCGGCGCATCAACCTGCTGTGCGGACGGGCCCTGCTGGGCGGGTACGCCGAAGGCCTGGGCACGGTGACCCGGCGCGTGGTGGACAAGGCCGCGGCGGAAGTGTTTGGCCCCGATGCGCCGCAACGCAGCCAGCGCCAGCTGGTGCTGGTCGGGGCGGCTGCCGTCTTGCTGCTGGGCGCCGGCGCGGGGCTGGGCGTGGCACTGAACCGCGCCGGCAGCCTGGCGCCTTCAGTCACCGGCCCTGATCCGCTGACCAACCCGGTGCTGACGCTCAAGCCCGCCACCACCATCCAGTCCCCGAAAGCGCCGCGCTGACATGTCCTACATCCTTGACGCCCTGAAACGCGCCGATGCGCAGCGCGAACGCGGCCAGGTGCCGGGCCTGAATACGCAGCCCGTGCCGGCCGCCCCGGCACCGGACGGGCCCAGCCGCCTGGGCTGGTGGGTGGGCCTGGCCTGCGGCGGCGTGGCCGTGGCGGCGCTTGCGGCCTACTGGCATACAGACAGCACGCAGGCCGCGCCGGCTGCAGCGGCCGGCCCTGCAGCGATGCCTTTGCCAGCGCCCGCACCAGTCCCTGCGCCTGCGCCAGTGGCGGCGCCTGTTGCGGCACCCGCACCCTCACCGGCGCCCTTGCCCAGCGTGCAGGCCGTGCCCCCGCCACCGCCCGCCGCCAAGCCACCGGCCGCCCAGCCGGCACCGGCGCCCACGGCGCCCGTGGCCCGGCCCGTCCCCCCGCAACGCCGTGAAGGCGCTTCGGCCGCCGCCCCCGTGCCGGTGCCGGCGCTGGCGGATCTGCCCGAGGACATCCGCCGCACTGTGCCCAAGCTGGTGGTCAGCGGCTCGGTCTATTCCAGCAACCCGGCGCAGCGCATCCTGATCGTCAACGGCCAGGTGCTCAATGAAGGCGCCACGCTGGCGCCCGATCTGGTGCTGGAGACCATTGGCGCCAAAAGCGCCGTGCTGAGCCTGCGCGGCACGCGCTTCCGGCTGGACTACTGAGGCCCGCTCCTGACGCCCGCCTACTGGCGCGGCATCAGTTCATACAGGTCAAAGCCCGCGCTGCGCCCGCCCAGGCAGGCGGCCAGGGTGTCTTCCACCTTGCGCCACAGGGCCAGGCGGTTGCGCCATTTGCTGATGCTGTGGCCCTCGTCGGCAAACAGCAGGTACTCCACCGGATGGCCGCGCTTTTGCAGTGCGGCCACCACGTCGTCGGAGTCCTGCCTGAGCACACGGATGTCGTTGCCGCCATGGATCACCAGCAGCGGCGCGGTGATCCTGTCCAGGTGCGTCACGGGCGAATTGGCCAGCATCTGCGCACGGTCTTCGGGCTTGCGCACATCGCCAAAGGTGCGCGCAAACCAGTGGCGGTTGCGCCAGAACGGCGGCCAGTTGTCCACCACGCGGGGCCAGTTGGCCACGCCCACGATGTTGACGCCGCAGCGGTAATCGTGCGGCTTCTGGATCAACTGCGCCAGTGTGGAAAAGCCGCCAAAGCTCGCGCCCATCACCGCCAGCCGGTTGGAGTCGGCATGGCCCTGGTCCACCGCCCACTGCACGGCCTCGGCGATGTCTTTTTGCAGGCGGCCAAAGTATTCGCGGTCGGCCGCCCACAGGTGGTCGCGCCCGTAGCCCGTGGAGCCGCGGTAATTGACCGTCAGCACCGCGTAGCCGCGGTTGGCCAGCAGCTGCAGGCTGTTGAACACTGCCGGGTTCCATGAATCGCGCGCCCAGGGGCCGCCGTGGATCATCGTCACCAGGGGCGCCGGCCCGGTCACGCCACGCGGGCGGATGAGGTAGCCGTGGATGGTGCGCCCGTCGGAGGCCTTGAAGGAGAACGGCTGCTGCGCCGACAGCACGGCCGCAGCTTCGCGCTCGGGCGGGTCCAGCCGGCTGACCTGGCCGGTGTCGCGGTCCAGCAGCAGCTCGGCCGAATCAAAGTGCCCCGTGGCGCGCAGCACCAGGCGGCGATTGCCTTCGGCCAGGTTCTGCGGGCGGGTCATCACGGGCGGCGCGGCCAGCAGGCCCGCGGCCAGTGCCTTTTGCACGGCGGCCTGCACGTCCGCACCCATGGCGGCGTCCAGGTAGTCCACGCGCGGCAGGCCGGGCTCGCTCACGTAGCCCAAGGGGCCGCCGCTGCCTGCGGGAAACAGGCCGTAGCTCAGGTCCACCTCAGGGTGGCTGGCCAACACCTTTTCCTGGCCCGTGGCCAGGTCCACCTCGGCCAGCACGGCCTTGTCGCGGCCGATATTGGTTTGTACCCAGGCCCGGCCCGCCAGCGGGTCCAGCCGGCTGACCCAGTAGCTGTCAAAGCCGCCCACGGTTTTCAGCAGGCGCCAGCTGCCGTCGGGCTGCAGCAGCTCCACCGCCACGTCGGCGCCGTCTTCACGGCCCAGCTGGCGGGCGCGGCCGGCCAGCTTGTGGTTGGTGCCGATGATCCAGCTGGTGACGCTGCCGTCGCTGCGGGCCACCTCGCGCACGGTGCGCGTGGCGGCGTCGGCCTCGTACAGGTCCAGCGTGGCACGGTCGCGCTGGTTGCTGGCAAAGAAGAACTTCGCGCCGCTGCTGCCCGAGAGCCCGTGGTACACGGCGCGCACACCGCGCGGCGGCGTCACCGCCCAGGGTGCGAATGGCTGCTGTGTGTCCTGCACGAAAAGCTGGGTGTTTTCGTCGCCTGTCGGGTCCTTGCTGTACACCACATGGCGGCTGTCGCCCAGCCAGCGCTGCAGCCCGCCCCGGCGGCCCATGTTGCCCACGGGGAAGGTGCTGACGGCGCCGCCCGGTGCCACCGTGCGCACCGCCAGGCCCACGTCGGTGCCCACGGTCTGCTGCCACAGCAGGCGCTGGCCATCGGGCGAGATGATGAAGCCGCCGGCGAAGTCGATGTTGGCTACAAACCGGCGCAGCGGCACCAGCGGCGGCAACTGGCCGCCAGCCTGGGCCTCAGCCAGCGCGGGCGCGGTGGGGGCGGTGGAGCAGCCCGCCGCGCCCAGCAGGGCCAGTACGGCGCCCAGCGCACCCAGCTGTTGTGTGACGGACATGCTTTTCCTCCAGTTGATTTGTGCGGGCATGATAGCGGCGCCATGAGCCCTACCACTGCCAGTCTGCTTGCCGACGCCCTGCTGGTGCTGCATGTGGGTGTGGTGCTGTTTGTGGTGGTTGGCGAGCTGCTGTTTCTCGCCGGCGGCTGGCGCGGCTGGCTCTGGGTGCGCCATCGCGGGCTGCGCCTGGTGCACCTGGCGTTGATGGCCTTCATCGCGCTGCAGGCCTGGCTGGGGCAGCTGTGCCCTCTGACGGTGTGGGAACAGGCGCTGCGCCGCACCGCTGGCGCGAGCGGTTACAGCGGCGGCTTCATCGAACACTGGCTGGGCCGGGTACTGTACTGGTCCGCACCCTGGTGGGTGTTTGTAGCCGCCTATACGGTGTTTGCGCTGCTGGTGGCGGCCACCTGGTGGTGGGTGCGGCCATCAGGCAGCGTTCAGCCCTGCGCCAAAGCCTAGAGGCGATTCAATGGTCCGGCAGCAGGCCAGCGCACCGTGACGCTCAATCCCCCCAGCGCCGAGCGTCCCGTCATCACCGTGGCCCCGTGCGCCGCTGCAATGCGCTGCACGATGGACCAACCCAGGCCGCTGCCGGCCTCGCCCGTGCCCAGCACCCGGAAGAAGCGCTCGCCCAGCCGCGCGGTCTGCGCTTCGCTCAGGCCCGGGCCGCTGTCCTGCACACTCAACAGCACCTGCCGCCCCTGCATGGCCAGGCCCACCAGGATGCGCGCCTGCGCCGGGCTGTAGCGAATGGCGTTGTCCACCAGGTTGCGGGCCAGCACGCCCAGTAACGTGGCGTCACCGAGTACCGTACTGGGCTCGCTCACGTCCAGCTCCAGCACCTGGCCCTTGCCCAGCGCCTGCGGCGCGCACTGGGCCAGCACCTGCTGCAGGTGCGCACCCAGCGCCACCGGCTGGCGTTGCGGCGCAGCGCCTGATTCCAGGCGTGACAGGGTCAGCAATTGCTCCACCAGCCGGGTGGCGCGGTCGCAGCCGTCCAGCGTGGATTGCAAGGCCTGCTCGCGCAGGGCGTCATTGCTTTCAGCCATTGCCACCTGGGCCTGGGCCCGGATGGCCGCTATCGGGGTGCGCAGCTCGTGCGCGGCATCGGCCGTGAAGCGGCGCTCCGAGGCCATCAGCTCGCTGATCCGCCCCAGCAGGCCATTGAGCGCGTCCAGCATCGGCGCCATTTCACTGGGGGCATTTGTCACCGCCACGGGGCGCAAGGCCTGAGGCTGGCGCGCCGCCAGCACGCGGCCCAGCTCGCGCAGCGGCGCCGTGCCGCGCACGACGGCCCAGGCCACGCCCAGGGCCAGCAGCGGCAAGGCCACCACCACAGGCCACAGCGTGCTGCGCATCACCGCCCACAGGATGTCGGTGCGGGATTTCTCCTGCTCGCCCACATAGACCTGCACATCGCGCTGTGCGCCTTGCGCCGCGAACACGCGCCAGTTGGCCCCGTCCATGCGCACCGTATGAAAGCCACCGGCAAATCGCTGGCTTGCATCCACCATCGGTTGCGCCGGCGCGTTGGCCGAGCGCAGGGTCAGCTGGCCCTCATGAAACACCTGGAACGCAACCTTGGTCGCGTACCGGTGCAGTTGCGGGGCGTCCATGGCCTGGTCGTCGTCGAACTCACCGGCTTGCTGCACCACCAGCAGGGCCGCTGCCTGCGCCAGGTGGCTGTCCAGCAGTTCGTCCAGCTCATGGCGCACGTCGATCCAGGTGGCCGTAACCGCCACCATCCACACGGCCGCAACCATGCCCAGCACCAGCGCCAGCAGGCGGCCCTGCAGCGAGTTGGGCAGGCGCATCACGCCACAGCCTTGTCGCGCAACAGCACATAGCCCACACCACGCACGGTCTGGATGAGGCCGGCCCCCAGCTTGCGGCGCAGGTGGTGGATGTGAACCTCGACCGCATTGCTGTCAACTTCATGGCCCCAGCTGTACAGGTGCTGTTCCAGCTGCTCGCGCGACAGCACGCGACCGGCGTTGAGCAGCAGCGCTTGCAGCATGGCAAATTCGCGTTGAGCAAGGACCACCGGGCGCCCTGCCTGCACCACCGTGTGGGCGGCGGGGTCCAGCACCACGTCCTGCGCACTCAGGCTTTCCTGGGCCAGGCCGTGCGCGCGGCGCACCAGCGCGCGCAGCCGGGCAGCCAGCTCCTGCAGGTCAATGGGTTTGACCACGTAGTCATCGGCGCCGGTGTTCAGCCCGCGCACGCGGTCGGGCACGGCGTCGCGCGCGGTCAGCACCAGCACCGGCAGGCTCAGCCCCGAGCGTCGCACGCTGGCCAGCACGTCCATGCCTTCTTTCAGGGGCAGGCCCAGGTCCAGCACGGCCGCGGCATAGGTCTGGGCACGCAGCTCACGTTCGGCGGCATGCCCGTCGCGCACCCAGTCCACCTGGAAGCCCTGCTGGCGCAGGCCCGCACGCAGGCCGTCGCCAAGCAGGGGGTCGTCTTCAGCCAGGAGGATGCGCATGGCTCAGGCCATCAGGATGGATTCAGGCCACAGATTGCCACTGCCACACCCAGAACGACATGACGACGATCAACACCAGCACACCTAGCGGCAGCAGGTTGCGCCTTGCCACGTCGGGGCCTTTGCCGGGGATGCGGCCGGTGATCATGGTCAGCGCCTGGTTTTGCCGGCGCAGCAGGCTGCCCGCCAGCACCAGACCCAGGTGGGCCAGCACCAGCGCCAGCATGCCGTTGCCCAGGAATTCATGCACTTCTTCCAGCGCATCTTCGAAGCGGCCGCCCGCCACTTCGGCAAACAGCGCATAGCCCGTGGCTGTAACCAGCACCCCGGCCACCAGCAAGCCCAGCACGGCGGTGGCCTGCAGCACGTTTTGCCCGGCTTGCAGGGGCATGCGCCCAGCCTTGATGCTGTCAATCACGCCGCGCATACCGCGCAGCTTGCCCAGCCAGACGGCCATGCGCGAATGGCGTGGGCCCGCCATGCCCCACAGCACACGCCAGCCCACCAACCCGATCAGGGTGTAGCCCAGCGTCACGTGCACCATGCGAAAGCGTTCGCCGTCGGCGGTGATATAGGCTCCCACAAAGCACAGCGCCATGAGCCAGTGGACTGCGCGGGTGGGCGCGTCCACGATGCGGCGCGAAGCACCAGAGGCTGCGGCAGACAGCGGCGTGCCGGTTTGCACGTCAGCGGGGGATGCGGATGTTGCGTTCACGAAAATCTCCTTGGTCGGCCTGCGTGTGGCAGGCGGCACAGTTGGCTGCGCTTTTCACTGCGGGCAGTTTCCAGGTGGCGGCGGACACTTCGTTGTGCTCGCGGATGAACCAGGCCGAGCGCGTGATGCGGTCGTCGGGGGGCTGCGCGCTCACGCGCTTGTAGGGGCCGGCATGGGCCTTGAGCCAGCCCGAAAGCTCCTGGATGGTGGCAGCGTCCAGCGACGCGTCGGTGCCGTAGTGGTTCTGCAGGTTTCCCATCACGCGCTGCCACGAGGCCGCGGGCAACATGCCCGGCGGGTAGGCCACATGGCAGGCGCTGCATTCCTGGCGGTATTTGGGCAGCAGCGGCACGCTGGGTGCGCTGTCAGCCCAGGCCAGCGGGCCGGCGGCCAACGCCTGCACCAGCAGGGTCATGAGTTTCTTGTTCATCGAGAGTGCCTCAGGGTTTGACGGTCATGAGCCAGGCCAGCACGTCGGCCTTTTCAGCCGGTGTGCATTCGCGCGCCATCACGTCATTGCAGTTGCGGCGGAACCATTTTTCAACCTTGACCGGGTCGGTGAACCGCTCGGGGTTGAAAGCTGGCGCCAGCGCACCGATCGTCTTGCCGGTGGACGCGTGCTTGCCGGCCTGCGAAGGCACGGCGGCGTGGCACGACGCGCAGCTCCATTCGCGCCCCTGGGTGGTGGTGAACAGCTGCTGTCCGCGCGCGGGTGCCGCGGGTTTGCCCGCCTGGGCGGTATAGCCGGCCAGCAGTTCGGCCGGCGTGGCTGCGGTAGCTGGCATGGCACCCGCGAGCGCCAGCAGGGCCGCAGCTGTGATCGAAGAAAACGGAACATGGGTCATGGCAACTCCTTGGCTGCCATGATCGGGAACGGGGCTTAGTGTTTCCTTAAAACGGTGGCCTGAGGCAATGCCAGCACCTCAGGGCGTATACACCACCTCGCCGCCTGTCAGGTAATACACGCCGCCATCCATCTGCACGCTGCGCTCGCCCCACAGGTCAAAGCGCGCATAACGCGCCGCGTCCGCAGCCGTGCCGTCAAAGCGCGTGACCTCGACCGGCGGACCTGCCGTCAACTTGCCGGCGACGGTGTCGGCCACGTAGCGGGCCAGGCCCTGCAAGCCGGGCATCAGGGCCGGACGCCAGCGGGCTGGCCGTGCTGGCCGTGCTGGCCGGCACGCAGTTGGGTTCGGTGCCGCTGCTGCGCAATGACACGGTCACGGGTGCCGCGGCGCCGGCATGCGGGCCCCCACAAACGGGCCATCATCTCAGCCCGGCTGACGCGCCGCGGCCCGCATCAACCGCGGCACATTGCCCATGGCTTCCATCGCGCACTGCCTGAACCGGGCCAGGATCGCCATCTTTTCGGTATCTGCCGGATCCACTTCGGCAATCATCTTGCCGAAGCCGTCCAGCCGGCTGTTGCGGATCCACTGGCGCAGCGCCTTGTCCTGGCTCCACTTGAACTGGTTGGTCATGCTGACCGCCACCGACGCCGGGTAGCCCTCCACCCCATCTGGGAAAGGCACGGTCTGGCACAGGTCGTTCTTGACGGTGTCGTCGGGGTAATGCGCTTCTACATACGCCGTGAGCGCCGCGCTGAATGTGGGCAGCGGCGCACGCACCAGCTGCAGCACGATCTGCCCGCCCTGGAAGATGGGCTGCAGCGGCCGCGGCGCCACCGCCGAAGCCGTGCAGTCAACAAACAGCGTGCCCGGCGCCACCGGCTCCGTGCCCTGGGCCAGCACCATCCGCGTGGGCTCGATCGCCCGCAGATGGCCCATGCGGATCACGCGCGTGATCTGGCGCAGCAGCGCCACCTCGCCCTGCGACATGGTGGCGTAGTGAAACATGCTGGGCATCTGGTCGGGGTCGATGCGCAACATCTGCTGCGCGGCCTCCAGCCGCAGGAACAGGTCCTGCACCGATGTGGCCTTGGACAGCGCATCCATCTGTTCTGCCTGGCCGCCGATGCTGTGCTTGAAAAACTCGATGCCCGGCTGCGTCGTGGCGCGGTTGATCAGCCATGAATCGCGCGGCATGACCCACTGGATGGCGTCGGCGCTGGCGCCGCAGCCCAGCAGCCACACGCCCACGTCCATGGCGGTCTTGCCCGCGCCCACGATCACGAACTGCGTGGGCCGCTCGCCGCGCGCCTGCCACAGCTGCACCAATGCGTTGGGCGGCACCAGGCGCACGCCCTCGCCCACAGCGAATTTGGGCGTGTGCGTGCTGGGCACGGTGGGGCTGGCATAAGCGGCGTTGACCACCTTGCGCCGCACCTTCACGGCCGTCTGCGCACCCGACAGGATGGAAGTGATGCGCCCGTCGCGGGCTTCGCCCGCACCACCCTGCCAGTCGCTCATGGCGTAGTAACGCACCCGGCCGCTGGGCAGCAGCTTCTGGTTCATCACGGTGTTGAAGTAGCCCGCCACCTCGGGGCCCGAGGCCAGCTCGTAGTAGCCCTGGTTGGTGCCCACCGTGTCCTTGCGGTTGGTGCCCAGCGGCAAGGAGTTGACGCCGTAAAAGGCCGACGGCTGGTGCAGGTTGACGAACGAATAGGCGTCGTTCCAGTGCCCGCCGGGCTTGCCGTGCCGGTCCACGATGGTGATGTGCGCATCGGGCAACTCGTCCAGCAGCGCATCGGCAAACGCCAGGCCTGAGGCGCCCGCGCCGATGATGAGGTAGTCCGTCTCGATGCTCGCCATGGTGTCTCCGGTGTTGTGGTCTGAAAAAGCACTTGCGCTGTGGCCATGGTATGCGCAAACATGCCCTGCCATGCACCCCATTCCACCCGCCCCGGCCCCCGACTACCTCAACCCCAACCTGCCCGCAGGTCTGGCCACCGTGCGCATCCCGGTCGTGGAGGCTACTGTCGACAGCCTGCGCGGCTATGGCCTGCTGGTGGACGACCCGAAACAGCACCAGGTGGAAATCGTGCGCTGGCCGTCGCAGGGCTGGCGGCCGGTAGACGTGGACAGCGGCAACGAAGGCGGCACCACGGTGGGCACCTTCGTCAGCGAATGGGAAGGCGACATCCTCTACGGCAAGAACGACGCCGTGGGCGGCCACTACATCCTGGGCTACAGCACCCTGCCCGAGCTGGCCGACACCACCCACCGCCGCGACCCCACCCGGCTGCTGCTGTGGCACTGCAATTACCACCCCGACGGTGGGCAGATGTTCTTTCCCAATGAGCCCGGCCCCTTTCTGGTGCCCATGGCGCTGCCGGGCGACGACGTAAAGCCGCAGGACTTCAGATGCTTCTGGTTCAAGGGCGGCCAGGGCCTGCTGATGCACCCCAACGTGTGGCACGAGGGCGTGTTTGCCACCCGGGGCCGGCGCAGTTTTCATGACGAACAGGGCGCGGTGCATGCGCGCGTGTCGGTGAACTTCGCGACGGAGTTTGGGTGTTTGCTGGAGATGGGGTTGGGGGTGGCGTGAGGGTGGGCGGCGGGCCCTTCACCGGCAACGTGAAAGCGCCAGCCGCTGCACGCCCGTCTGCAACCGCACTGAAACCTCTGCAGGCGCCAGCCATTGCACAGGCCCGATCACCGGTGACGGCAAAGGGCACCGGCCCACCTCCTGCAGCCGCCCGTCCACCAGCGCAACCAGCCTCAGCTGGCGGCGGGTCACGTCCGGCACCAACAGCCGCACGCCGTCACCCATGGCCACCGGCAAGGACAGCGCCAGCTCCGGCGTGTGGTTGACGTGGTTGGAAAAGCCCGCCAGCGCGGCGACCTCCTGCAGCGCCTGCCCGCGTTTTCTGTAGACCTTGAGCGTGCCGCCGATGTGCGGCGTCAGCACGGCCGAGATCTCGGCCTCACCGTCGCCGTCCAGGTCCGCAACGCCCACCACATTGAGCCAGCGCATCGGCGTGCCGATGGGCGCAGACTGCGCGCTGACGGCCAGCCGGTCCCCCGCCAGTCCCAACAGCATCAGGCGCGCGCCGGTACCGCGGGCACTCACGATGGTCAGAACCTCTGCCGGTCCGGCAGGCACCAGGCTGACGATGCGCGGGGTGAGGTCTTCAAAGACTTCGTCCTGCGGCAGGTCAAAGGCCAGATTCCGCCCGGTATCGGTGGTGACCAGCAGGCGCGCATACTCGTGCGGCTGGCCCAGCGCAAAGTGCCCGTAGCGCTGCACCGGTGCCGCAAAGCGGGCGTCTGCGATCCTGTCTGCCCTGGCGGGCAGTATGGCCAGCGCCCATGCGGCCAGCGTGAGGCATTTGAAGAATTTCTGTAGGGTCATGCGGGTTGACAACACCTGAAACGGGTTAGAACCGGGCCCTTGAACCGGGCCGCGCTGTAAGAACGGGCCGCCTGCCAACGACCCATCCCGTTCCCCGGATCATCGCCCATTCACCCAACCAAGGACCACCATGACCCCACAACGCAACGCCGCCCTGATGCCCCGCCACCCGGTACCTGCCCTGAACGTGCCCCTGACCTCTGGCGGTCGCCATGTGCTGGGCGCAGCACCCGCGCAACACTTTGACATGGTGGTGTTCTACCGGGGTCTGCATTGCCCCATTTGCGCCAAATACCTGCTGGAGCTGGAGCGCCTGGCGCCCGAGTTTGCGTCGCGCGGCGTGAGCCTGCTGGCCGTCAGCAGTGACGACCAGGACCGCGCCCTGCAAATGGTCACCAAGGTCAGCGCCAGCGCGCTGCGCTTCGGGTATGGCCTGAGCCTGAAGACAGCGCGCGAGTGGGGTCTGTACATCAGCACCTCCCGTGGCAAGACGTCCATCGGCATAGACGAGCCAGCGCTGTTCAGCGAGCCGGGGGTGTTTCTGGTGCGGCCTGATGGCACGCTGTACTACGGCGCGGTGCAAACCATGCCGTTTGCACGGCCGCAGTTCCAGGATTTGCTGAGCGCCATTGACTTTGCCATCAGCAAAGACTACCCGGCGCGGGGTGAATACGCCGGCGAGGTGTGACGGCATCGGCCCGCTTGCCTCGCGCAATCGTCTGCTGCCGCTGCAAATGCCACAGCATGCCGCGCGGCCGCCAGCCACTGGCACCTAACCCTGAGCCATCCACAGGGTCATTGGCGGACGCGATTGGCAGCGGCGGCGTGTACGCCCAGAATCTGCTGATTCCTGATCGGCCCCCCACATGCCTCCTCCGCGCCACCTCCTTCGTGCCGCCACGGCATCGGCCCTGCTGTGGGCCGCGGCGGGCATCGGCTGGGCCAGCGCGGCCCAGCCTTTGAGCGACGAACTGCTGGGCGCGCTGCAAGGCGCCTACACCCGCGCCGTCATGCCCGGCGAACAGGCCGATCTGCACCGCGACCTGCTGGCCAGCGTGCTGCAGCGCGTGCAGCGCAGCCACGCCACCGAGGCCGACTTTGCCGCGCTGGCGGCCGCCGCCATCAAGGTGCTGGACGCGCTGCCCGCCGGCAGCGGCGAGCCGGCCGAGACCTTCCGCACGGCCATGAACACCGCGCTGCGTTCGTTTGACAACTACGCGCGCTACCTGGACGCCCGGGCCTACAGCCGTGACCAGGCGTCGTCGGGCGGCAGCTTCGTGGGCCTAGGCATTGAGGTGGAAACATCCGACGCCGGCGTGCGCATCACCGCGCCCATGCCCGGCGGCCCTGCCGCCAAAGCCGGCCTGCGCGCGGGCGACCTGATCGTGCAGGTGGACGACAAGCCGTTGCGCGGCGTGGCGCTGGCGGATGCCATTGCCCGCATGCGCGGGGATGTGGGCACGCAGGTGTCGCTGGTGGTGCGCCGCGAAGGCAGCGAGGACTTCACGCTGGCGCTGACGCGCGACACCATCCGCCGCCAGCTGCTGCGCTGGCGCATGGAGGGCGACGCGCTGGTGCTGCGCCTGTCATCGTTCAGCGGCCCCGTGGCCTCGGCCCTGACCGAGGCCATCGCCGAAGCCACGGCCCAGGCGCGGCCGCAGGCCGTGGTGCTGGACCTGCGCGGCAACCCCGGCGGCCTGATCCGCGAGGCGGTGCGCGTGGCGGACGCCTTCCTGAGCCAGGGCGCGATTGCCTCCATGCGCGGGCGCACGCCGGGCAACGAACGGACCTGGCAGGCCGACAGCACCGAGCTGCTGGCGGGTCTGCCCATGGTGGTGCTGCTGGACAAGAACTCCGCCTCGGCGTCCGAGCTGGTGGCCGCTGCATTGCAGGAAAACGCCCGCGCCACCGTCATGGGCCAGCGCAGCTTTGGCAAGGGCAGCGTGCAGACCACCTATGCGCTGGGTGAAGGCCGCGGCGCCGTCAAGCTCACCAGCGCGCTGTATTACGGCCCGCTGGGCCGCACGGTGAACAAGGCGGGCGTGGTGCCTGATGTGGAGCTGGTCCTGCCCCAACCCGACGCGCGTGCAACCACGATCACGACGACGGGCCCGGTCATTCGCGTCACGCAGGGTCACTGCGCTGCAGCCACCCCCGTGGCGGATGCTGCGCTGTCGTGCGCCCTGACGTTTTTGCAGGCCGGCAGCGCCGACGCCTTCGCCGCAGCGTTTGCGGACGCCGCACCGTGACGGGCCTTACTTGCCGCCCAGCCCCATCGCGCGGGTGATCACCTCTTTCATGATTTCGTTGGTGCCGCCGTAGATGCGCTGCACGCGCGCGTCGGCATAGGCGCGGGTGATCGGGTATTCCCACATGTAGCCGTAGCCGCCGTGCAGCTGCACGCATTCGTCCATGACCTTGCATTGCAGGTCGCTGCACCAGTACTTGGCCATGCTGGCCGTGGCCGTGTCCAGCTTGTCCTGGCAGACCAGCTCCGTGCATTTATCCACAAACACCTGGGCGATCTGCACCTCGGTCTGCAGCTCGGCCAGGGTATAGCGGGTGTTCTGGAAACTGGCCACGGGCTGGCCAAACACCTTGCGCTCTTTCACATAGGCCACCGTCTGGTCAATCGCCGCCTGCGCGGCGGCCACGGCGCCAATGGCGATCTGCAGCCGCTCCCAGGGCAGCTGTTCCATCAGGCAGATGAAGCCCTTGTTCTCAAACGCGGGGCCGCCCAGCAGGTGGTCCGCCGGCACGCGCACGTTGTCGAAAAACAGCTCGCTGGTGTCCTGCGCCTTCAGGCCCAGCTTTTTCAGGCGCTTGCCTTTTTCAAAGCCCTTCATGCCGCGCTCCACCAGCAGCAGGCTGGTGCCCTTGCCGCCGGCGTCGGGGTTGGTCTTGGCCACCACGATCACCAGGTCGGCATGCCAGCCGTTGGTGATGAAGGTCTTGCTGCCGTTGAGCAGGTAGCTGCCGTCAGGCTGCTTGATCGCCGTACTCTTGATGCCTTGCAGGTCGCTGCCCGCCGCAGGCTCGCTCATGGCAATGGCGCCGATCATCTCGCCGCTGGCGAGTTGGGGCAGGTACCTGGCCTTTTGCTCCGGCGTGCCGTAGTGCAGGATGTACGGTGCCACGATCTCGCTGTGCAGGCTGTAGCCGATGCCCGTCAGGCCGCGCGCGTTCAGCTCCTCAAACTGCACCACGCTGTACAGCTTGTCGGCGCCCGAGCCGCCATATTCCTCGGGCATGGTCATGCACAGAAAGCCGTTCTCGCCGGCCTTGTTCCACACCGCGCGGTCCACATAGCCCTGCTCCTCCCATTCATCGTGGTGGGGGGCGATCTCCTTGTCGCAAAAGCGCCCGAAGCTGTCGCGAAAGGCCTCGTGGTCGGCGCTGAACAGGGTGCGTTCGATCATGGTGTTGCTCCTCGGTTCTGTATTGATTCACGCCTGCCCTGTCGCCAGCCAGCGCGCCCAGGCTTGCGCGCCTTCCTGCATGGCCTTGGCGCTGGCAGCCTGCCAGTCGTAGGGCACAGCCATCAGCGCGACGGACCAGCCTGCGGTGGTGCGTTCGCACAGCACGTAGCGGGCATGAGGCGTGCCGTTGACGTGGGCATGCGGCGCAACGTGGTCGTCGTCAAAGGCCTGCAGGCCCACGCTGCCCGCGTTGACGCACAGCGTGCCACCGCCATCCGCCGCGGGCAGCCAGGTGGTGCGCGGCAGGTGGCTGTGGCCGCACAGCACCAGGCCAGCCGTGGCACCCGGGCTGCCGGCCAGACGCCGGGCCACTTCGTCGGTCCGCGCGGCGCGGGAGCCCGCAGGCTCCACGGTTTCCAGCAGGTACATCAGATCGGTGGCGGGCTGGCCGTGGCACAGGTACACGTCGCCTTCCAGCACCAACGTCCCCGGCAGGCTGGCCAGCCACTGCTGCTGGGCTGGCGTGGTGTGCTCGTACGCAAACTGGTCCGAGGGGCCGCCCGCCCTGCCCGCGCAACGCAGCAGCTGGCGCTCGTGGTTGCCGGCAATCGTGGGCAGGTCCAGCGCCATCAGGCGGTCGGCGGTTTCAGCGGGCCACAGCGGGCCCGACAGGATGTCGCCGCAGTTGACGGTGATGTCCGCGCCACGGCGGGCAATGTCGGCCAGCACGGCGTCCAGCGCCGGCAGGTTGCCGTGGATGTCGGAGATGGCGGCGATGCGCATGGGGTGAGAGTCGTTGGGATGAAAGTCGCCAGTCTGTCGCCATTTTTACAGAGCATTTGCTTGGTGAAATGAATATACTGGGTTTTTCCCTCAAGCCCCCCTCCGACGGAGCACCCCATGACCGAAGCTTTTGTTTACGACGCCATCCGCACGCCCCGTGGCAAGGGCAAAAAGGACGGCAGCCTGCATGAAGTCAAGCCCGTCAACCTGCTGGCCGGCGTGCTGGGGGAACTGCAACGGCGCAACGACCTGGACACCTCACAGGTGGACGATGTGGTGATGGGCGTGGTGTCGCCCATCGGCGAACAGGGCTCGGTCATTGCCAAGGTGGCGGCGCTGAAGGCGGGGTGGGACTTCCGCTGCGCGGGCGTGCAGCTCAACCGCTTTTGCGCCTCGGGCCTGGAGGCCGTGAACATGGCCGCGCAGAAGGTGCGCAGCGGCTGGGAAGACCTGGTCGTGGCCGGCGGCGTGGAAAGCATGAGCCGCGTGCCCATCGGCTCGGACGGCGGCGCCTGGGCGCAGGACCCGCAGACCAACAGCGCGACCGCCTTTGTGCCCCAGGGCATCGGCGCGGACCTGATCGCCACGCTGGACGGCTTTACCCGTGACGACGTGGACGCTTTTGCGCTGGAGTCGCAAAAGCGCGCGGCGCGTGCGCGCGAAGGCGGCTTCTTCGCGGGCTCGGTGGTGCCGGTCAGGGATTTCCTGGACCAGACCATCCTGGACCAGGATGAGTTCATCAAACCCCACACCACGCTGGAGGGCCTGGCCGCGCTGAAGCCGGCGTTTGAACAGCTGGGCGCCATGGGCTTTGACCAGGTGGCCATTGCACGCTACCCGCAGGTCGAGCGCATCCACCATGTGCACCATGCCGGCAATTCCTCGGGCATTGTGGACGGCGCGGCGGCCATCCTGATCGGCAGCGAGGCCGCGGGCAAAACGCACAACCTCAAGCCGCGCGCCCGCATCGTGGCGGCAGCCCTGAGCGGCGCCGACCCGACCATCATGCTCACCGGCCCCATGCCCGCCGCGCGCAAGGCACTGGCCAAGGCGGGCCTGACGGTGGACCAGATTGACCTGTTCGAGGTGAACGAGGCCTTTGCCGCCGTGCCCATGCGCTTCATGAAGGAAATGGGCGTGCCGCATGACAAGGTCAACGTCAACGGCGGAGCCATCGCCATGGGCCACCCGCTGGGCGCCACGGGCGCCATGATCCTGAACACGCTGATTGACGAGCTGCACCGGCGCAAGTTGCGCTACGGTTTGGCCACGCTGTGCGTGGGCGGCGGCATGGGTATTGCAACCGTAGTAGAACGGGTCTGACGACCCGCCCCCTGAGTCGGCCTACGGCCGCCATCCCCCAAAGGGGGACGCAGCCAGCGGCCCGGCAAAGCCGGATCCGCGGCAGCCCCGAACAAACCCTCCGAACTGCTACAGCCATGAAAACCATCCAATACGCACTGAATGACGGCATCGCCACCCTGACCTTCGACGAGCCCGGCTCGCCTGTCAACACGATGTGCGAGCAGTGGCAAAAAGACCTGACCGAAGCCACGGCCCAGGTGGTCAGGGACAAGGACGCGATCAAGGGCATCGTACTGGCGTCCAGCAAAACCACGTTCTTCGCCGGCGCCGACCTCAAAGGCACGATGCGCCTGCAGCCGTCTGATGCGCCGCGCGTGTTTGCCGAAATCGAACAGACCAAGAAGAACTTCCGCACGCTGGAAACACTGGGCAAGCCGGTGGTGACCTGCCTGAACGGCGCGGCCCTGGGCGGCGGCTGGGAGGTGGCGCTGGTGGGCCATTACCGCGTGGCCGTGGACAACCCCAGGATCCAGTTCGGCCTGCCCGAGATCACGCTGGGCCTGATCCCCGGCGCCAGTGGCATCACCAAGATGACGCGCCTGCTGGGCCTGATGGGTGCGCAGCCCTACATCCTGGAAAGCAAGCTCTTCAACCCGCGCGAGGCGCTGGAACTGGGCCTGGTGCATGAGCTGGTGCCCGATGCGCCCGCGCTGCGCGCCGCCGCGTTGGCGTGGATTGCCAAACACGACGGCACCCGCACCCCGGCCCACCACCCCTGGGACGACAAGAACTACAAGATGCCCGGCGGCACGCCCGCCAACCCCAAGATCGCCGGCATGCTGAGCGTGGCGCCCGCCGTGCTCAAGCAGAAAACCCGCGGCCTGTACCCCGCGCCCGAATACGCGCTGGCCGCCATGGTCGAAGGCGCGCAGGTGGACTTTGACACCGCGCTGCGCATTGAAAGCCGCTACCTGGCCAAGCTCATCGTGAGCCCGGTGGCGAAGAACATGATCAACACGTTCTTCTTCAACATGAACGCGATCAAGTCCGGGCAGAGCCGGCCCAGGGACGTGCCGCGCTACAAGCCGCAAAAAGTCGGCCTGCTGGGCGCCGGCATGATGGGCGCCGGCATTGCCTACGCCCAGGCGTCCCGCGGCGTGGCCACGGTGCTGAAAGACGTGAGCCTGGACAAGGCCGAACACGGCAAGGCCTACAGCCAGAAGATCACGCAACCGCGCGTGGACAAGGGCCGCATGAGCCCGCACGACCAGCAGGCGCTGCTGGGCCGCATCACCCCCACTGACAAGGCCGCCGACCTGCAGGGCTGCGACCTGATCATTGAAGCGGTGTTCGAGCAGCGCGAGTTGAAGGCCAAAGTCACGCAGGAGGCGCAGCCCATGCTCGCACCCGGCGGTTTCTTTGCGTCCAATACCTCTACCCTGCCTATCTCCGGGCTGGCGACCGCGTCAAAACGGCCGGACAAGTTCATCGGCATCCACTTCTTCAGCCCGGTGGACAAGATGAAGCTGGTGGAGATCATCCGTGGCCAGCAGACCGATGACGAAACCGTGGCCCGCGCGTTCGACTATGTGCAGGCCATCGGCAAGATCCCCATCGTGGTGAATGATTCGCGCGGCTTCTACACCAGCCGCACTTTCGGCACCTTTGTGATGGAGGGCGCCGCCATGCTGGGCGAAGGCATTCCGGCCGCGGTGGTGGAAAACGCCGGCATCCAGGCCGGCATGCCCGTGGGTCCGCTGGCGGTGCTGGATGAGACCGCGCTGTCGCTCAGCGTGCATGTGCTGGACCAGACGCGCGCCGACTACCACGCCGAGGGCAAGACCTACATCGCCACCCCGGGCGAGCTGCTGGTGGAGCGCATGGTCAAGGAATTTGACCGCAACGGCCGCGCGGCCGAAGGCGGCTTTTATGACTACCCCGCGGGGCAGAAAAAGACGCTGTGGCCCGAGTTGAAAAAGCTGTTTGAAAAGCCCGCATCCGCCTGGGACATGCAGGACCTGAAAGACCGCCTGCTGTACCGCCAGGCCGTGGAAACTGCCCGCTGCCTGAGCGAAGGCGTGCTGACCACGGTGCATGACGCCAACATCGGCTCGATCTTCGGCATCGGCTTTCCGGCGTATACAGGCGGGGCCATGCAGTTCATCTACGGCATGGGCATTGACGCATTCATCGCCCGTGCCGACACGCTGGCCGCCCGCTACGGCGCCGGCTTCGCGCTGACGGATGTGGTGAAAGCCGCGATCCGCCAGCACGAACCGCGCTGGTAGTCCGGCAGCACGGCGTCATGCCCGGCCCCGGCTGCGGCCAGGCCCATACGGGGGACACCATGGGAATGGCGTCTGTTGCGTGGCGGCACCCGCAGCATGAATCCGCTTTTATTTGACTTTGTCAAATATTTGACTGACGATAGCAAGCATGTCGAATGCTTCCGCGGCGCACGTGCGGCAACTTCGCGCCTTCAACCGCTTTTACACCCAGCGAATCGGTGTGCTGGACCCGTACCTGAACAGCGAGTTTTCGCTGACCGAAGTGCGCGTGCTGTACGAGCTGGCCCACCGCGACCAGCCCACGGCCACCGAGCTGGCGCGCGACCTGGCGCTGGACGCGGGGTACCTCAGCCGCATCCTGCGCCGGTTTGAGTCCAGCGGCTGGCTGGCGCGCGCGCCCTCCCCGGCCGATGCCCGCCAGAGCCTGCTCAAGCTCACGGCTGCCGGCCATGGCGCGTTTGCGCCGCTGCAGCAACGCTCGCGCGACGAGGCGGCGCAGTTGCTGGGCGCCTTGCCCGAGCCCGACCAGCGCAAGCTCATGGACGCCATGGCCACCATCCAGCGCCTGCTGGCGCCAGGCAGCCTGCCGGCGCCCACCCGCACCGCCGTGCTGCGCGACCTGAAGCCTGGCGACATGGGCTGGGTGGTGCAGCAGCATGGCGAGATCTACGCGCGCGAATACGGCTGGAACCGCGAATTTGAAGGGCTGGTCGCCGGTATTGCGGCGCGGATGGTCAGGAATTTCCAGCCCGAATGGGAGCGTGGCTGGATGGCCGAGCTGGACGGCGAACGCGTGGGCTCGGTCTTTGTGGTGCGCAAGAGCAAAACCGTCGCCCAGCTGCGCCTGCTGATTCTTGCACCCGCCGCCCGGGGCCTGGGCCTGGGCGCCCGGCTCACCGACGAATGCCTGGCGTTTGCGCGCGGCAAGGGCTACCGCAAGATGGTGCTGTGGACCAACAGCAACCTGACGGCCGCGCGGGACATCTACGCGCGGCGCGGTTTCGTGCTGACCCGCAGCGAGCCCTACCAGGGCTACGGCCATGACCTGATCGGCGAAACCTGGGAACTGCGGCTGTGAACCTGGCGCTGGCCGCCGCGGCGCTCACGGGCGTGCAGGTGGGCGCGGCGATCGTCGCCTCACGCCTCGTGGTCAGTGAGGTGCCGCCGCTGACGCTGGCCTTGCTGCGCTATGCCATCGGCCTGGCCTGCCTGCTGCCCTTCGCGGGGTGGACTTTGCTCAGGCGCGGATCGCGCCCGGCAGCCCGTGCCATGGCTGCGGACCTGCTGCCCATGGCGTTGCTGGGGGTGGTGCAGTTCGCCGCCGTGATCGCCTTGCTCAACTACGGTCTGCGGCATGTCGGCGCGGCCCAGGCGGCGCTGATCTTCAGCCTGTTTCCGCTGCTCACACTGGCACTCTCGGCGGCCGTGGGGCAGGACCGAATTACGCCGGCGCTGCTGGGCGGCATGCTCCTGTCGGTTGCCGGCGTGGGGCTGGCACTGGCGCCCCGGCTGGGCGCCGGCCCGGGCGGGCACTGGTGGGGCGAGTTGGCCGTGCTGGCCAGCACAATGCTGGGTGCGGGCTGCAGCGTGCTGTACCGGCCCTACCTGCGGCGCCATCCGGCGCTGCCTGTGTCGGCCTGGGCCATGGCGGCCAGCGTTGCTGCGCTGGCCGTGCTTGCGCTCACAGAAGGCTGGCCGGCGCGGTTACCGCTTCTGAGCAGCCAGGCCTGGGGTGTCGCCACGTTTATTGGGCTGTCCAGCGGCGTGGGGTATTTTCTCTGGCTGTACGCACTCAAGCACGAATCGCCGGCGCGGGTCACGGTGTTTCTGGCGCTGAATCCCGTGACGGCCGCCGTGCTCGGGGCGTTGGTGCTCGGCGAGCCGCTGGCCCTGCCGGTGGCGGGCGCCATCGCATTGATCGCGGGTGGCCTGGCGCTGGCCGTGCGTGCGGCAAAGCCTGTTGACGGCCGGCTGAAAGCCTGAAACCGGATAATTGCCCCCATGTCCCAGCCCGCCCAGACGCCGCACAACACCGCGGCTTCCAATTCCCCGCAATCGCTGACCGACCTGTTCCTGTCATTCACCGTCCTGGCCCTGCAGGGCTTTGGTGGCGTGTTGGCGGTGGTGCAGCGTGAACTGGTGGAGCGCAAACGCTGGATGACGCGCGAGCAGTTCGTGGAGGACTGGGCGGTGGCCCAGATCCTGCCTGGCCCCAATGTGGTGAACCTGTCCATGATGATCGGTGATCGCCATTTCGGCCTGCGCGGGGCCATCGTGGCGGTGTGCGGCATGCTGGCCGCGCCCCTGTGCGTGGTGCTGGTTCTGGCGCTGGTCTATACCCAGTTTGCCGCCAATCCCCAAGTGGCCGGCGCGTTGCGGGGCATGGGCGCGGTGGCGGCCGGGCTGGTCACGGCCACCGGCTTCAAACTGCTGGGCGTGCTGAAGACCCATCCTCTGGGCCTGCCGCTGTGCCTGACGCTGGCTGCCTTGTGCTTTGCGGCGATTGCGCTGTGGCGCCTGCCCCTGGCCTGGGTACTGCTCAGCCTGGGTGGCGCGGCCTGTGTGCTCACCTGGCGGCGGATCAAGCCATGAGCATTGTCATGGCCCCCGCCGACTGGCTCGGCCTGCTGCTGCACTTTGTGTCGTTGTCATTGCTGGCCGTGGGGGGCGCCATCACGGTGGCACCGGACATGCACCGCTATCTGGTGGACAAGCAGCACTGGATCACCGACCCGCAGTTCAGTTCGTCGATCGCGATCGCCCAGGCCGCGCCCGGCCCCAATGTGCTGTTTGTCGGGTTGATGGGCTGGAACGTGGGCCTGAATGCAGGCGGGCTGCCGGCCGCGGCGCTGGGTCTGACGCTGACACTCACCGGCATCCTGCTGCCCAGTACCACGCTGACCTATCTGGTGGCGCGTTGGGGTCACCGCAATCGCGAGTTGCGCGCGGTCCGCGCATTCAAGCAAGGCATGGCGCCCATCGTCATTGCCCTGCTGGTGGCCACGGGCTGGATTCTGGCGACGGGCAGCCGTTACCAGCTGGCTGACTGGCCGGTCTGGCTGGTGGCCGGCATCACGACGATGGTGGTCTGGCGCACCCGAATCCATCTGCTGTGGCTGCTGGGTGCTGGCGCCGCGCTGGGTGCCATGGGCTGGATTTGACTGGTAACAGAGGGGCCGCACCCTGTTGCACCGGGAAACCAGTTGATACACTGCGCCAAAGCAGTCTATGGAGCGGCCCATGGCAGAACCTGCCACCCCCAGTATCGAAGAATCCACTGAAGCGCTGTTCGACGTCATCGTGAAAGTCCCGTCCGGGGCTCGGCTGGATGACATCGAAAAGATGGCTCTGGGCCCCGCTGGCATCCGCGCTGACCGGGTGGAAAGCCTGATCAAGGCGCTGCGCAGCGTGCCCCAGGCCAAGATCGGCGCCGGCGTGCCGCGCGCACGCGCCGATGCCGCCAAGGAACAGTTCAGCAAGGCGGGCCTGACGGTGGAAATCACGCCGGTGCTGTCGATCCAGATCAAGACCGACGGTGCGTTTGACGGGCTGTTTGGCTGCCCGTCTTGCAAGCAGCGCGTGACGCTGCCCGAAAACCGCCAGTGCCCCAACTGCGGCGTATTCGTCGACAAGGTCACCGACGAAGCCCAGATGCGCCGCCGCATCATGGAGCAGGAGCGCGCCAAACTGGAGTTCCAGGCATCGCGCGGCGCGCAGCAGGCCGAGAAGATGACGCGCGAACAGCTCGAAGCCCAGCTGCGCGCCGAGGTCCGTGCCGAGCTCGAGGCCAAGTACGGGCTCAACAAGAAAGGCGGCGCATCCAGCACCGCCATCAAGGGTCTGGTGCTCGTCGGCGTGCTGGCGGCCGTCTTCATCGGCGGCCGCGGTACCGGCTCGGGCTGGTCCTGGGAAGAGCTCAAGGGCGGGGGCGCCAAGGACAAGGGCAAGACGGCCGAGGTGGACAAGATGCTGGACAGTGTCGGTCCCGCAGGTGGCGTGCAGGCCGCGGGTGGGCCGGCTGGCGCGGGCGAGGCTGGCGGCGGGCTGACTGGTGATCCGGACGTTGACGACCCCCTGGTTCAGGCCGCCGGTGGCAAGCGCATCGGCGCCAAGGGCATCACCATGGAACAGGCGGTCGCCGCTTCCATGACCCTGGCCAAGTCGGTCGGCAATACCACCGCCGAGCGGGCTCTGGCCGGAGGGGCCGTGGGCGGCGGCGGGGCTGGCGCAAGTACAGGTGCAGGCGCAGGCGGGCCGGGTGCCGCTGGTGGCGCGGCCGGCGGTGCTGGCCCGGCGGCGGCCGGCGGCGGCACCGCGAGCGAGGCCACAGTGTCACCGTCCGCGAAACAGTTGCTGGCGCTGGAGTTCACCACCCAGCTGGCTGAAATGGGCCAGTTGCCGCGAGCGCTGCAGATGATCAAGGCGCTCAAGGCCTCTCCAAAGACGACGGCGGACCCGGCTGTGGCGTCAGCCGCGCGGGTGGCCGACATGGAGGTGCGCGCGTGGGCCATGCAAGCCATGGGTGACAGCAAGGCACGTGCGGCGGCAGATGCGCTGATGTCCGACGCCGCCGGGCTCGCCGACCCGTACGAGCGTGCCTTGGCGCTCAGCCGCGTGGGCGCCATCCTGGCGCGCCACACCCAGTTGCCGCCCGAGGCTTCGCGCGCCTTCCTGACCAAGGCGGTTGATTCGGTCAAGGCAGTGAGCGACGCCCCCCTGCGCACGGTGGCCACGGGCCAGTGGGCGGTCGCGTTCGCAGAGGCACTGCTGGCGGACGCCATCACCAAGGCAAAGGCCGGCGTCTGGTCCAAGGTCCAGCAGGCCGGCACACAGGTGGACACCCTGACCGGCCAGGCGCCGGACGCAGCCTCGCAGGCCAGGCTGAACGCGATCAGCGCGCAACTCAAGCTCCTGCTGGGCCAGCAGGACAAGGCCGTTCAGGCCATGGACGCTGGTCTGGCGCAGGCGGCTCGCGTGGACACCCTGTCCGAACGCGCGGCGGTGCTGCGCGCCATGGCGCAACTGTCCGGCGGGGCGGGCGGCGACAAGCTGCAGGCCGCGGTGGCCGCGCTGCAGGCTCAAGCCATGGCAAGGACCGGCGCCGAGCGCGCACGTGCGCTCGCGCAGCTGTCCCTGTTGCATGCGGATGCCGGCCAGCGCGGCAAGGCCAGCGAACTGGCCGATGCCGCCCGTGCGTCCCCTGGATTGGCGGCCTCCGACGCCGTCCAGGTCAATGCCGATCTCATCGTGCGCTCCGATATGGCGGCGGCCCGTGTGCTGCACGGCCTGGGTCTGTATGCGGAATCTGAAACCGTGCTGCAGCGCGTTGGCAGCTACCTTCTGTGAGCGACGGCGCCGTGCGGCTCAGCCGCGCTGGCGCACGGCTTCGTACAGACACACACCGCTGGCAACAGACACGTTCAGGCTTTCCACCGCACCGCGCATGGGAATGCCCACCAGCTCATCGCAGGTCTTGCGCGTAAGCTGGCGCATGCCCTGGCCTTCGGCCCCCAGCACCAGGGCCGTGGGGCCCTTGAGATCCACCTGGTAGATGGTTTTGGGCGCATCGTCGCTGGTGCCGATGCACCAGATATTGCGTTCTTTCAGCTCGCCCAGGGTGCGGGCCAGATTGGTCACCATGATATAAGGCATGGTTTCAGCGGCGCCGCTGGCCACCTTGGCCACGGTCGCGTTGATGCCCGCCGCATGGTCCTTGGGCGCGATGACGGCGTGCGCGCCTGCGCCGTCGGCCACGCGCAGGCATGCGCCCAGGTTGTGGGGATCGGTCACGCCGTCCAGCACCAGCAGCAGTGGCGGGCCGCTCACGTTGTCAAGCAGGTCATCCAGTGAATGAACCTGCGCCAGCGCCTCCACCCGCGCGGCCACGCCCTGGTGACCATGGCTGCCGGCCAGCCTGGCCAGGCGCAGGCCGTCGGCCTCCACCAGCCGCGCGCCGGCTTCGTTGGCCTTTTCGAGAAATTGCCGCATGCGCGCATCCTTTCGCGACATGTCAACGTATATCTCCAGGATGGATTGGGGCGCGGTCTTCAGACGCACGCCAACCGCATGAAAACCGAACAGGACTTTAGGTGCAGACATGATTCAATTATCGACGCCGGTGGTTGCGCCCTGACGCCCTGTATAAAATAGTCCTCAAAACAAGGAGAGCAGGCATGGGGCTTCGTCTCAAATTCAATCTGGTGCTGGTCGTGGTGTTCCTGGCCGGTTTTGCCGCCGCAGGGTTCATTTCACGCCAGCTGTTGCAGCAAAACGCGCGCGACGAAGTCATCCGCGGCGCGCAGCTCATGATGGAAGCCGCCATCTCGGTGCGGACCTACACGGTGGACCAGATACGCCCCCATCTCATCAAGCAGCTGGACGAGGTGTTCCTCCCGCAGACTGTGCCTGCCTTCGCCGCCACCGAAGCCGTGCTGCAGCTGCAGAAGAAATACCCCGACTACAGCTACAAGGAAGCCACGCTCAACCCCACCAACCCGCGCAACCGGGCAGCCGACTGGGAGGCCGACCTGGTCCAGCAGTTCCGCCTGCACAAGGACCTGAAGGAAGTGGTGTCCGAGCGCCAGTCATCCACCGGTCGCAGCCTGTTCATTGCCAAGCCCATCCAGATCAGCAACCCGGCCTGCCTGCAATGCCACAGCACGGCGGCTGCGGCGCCGCCGACCATGCTCAAGATCTATGGCGAAGCCAACGGCTTTGGCTGGAAGCACAACGAGATCGTCGGCGCCCAGGTGGTGACCGTGCCCATGGATGTGCCGCTGCGCAACGCGGACCGGGCCTTCACCACCTTCATGGCCTCGCTGGCCGGTGTTTTCGTGGTGGTTTTCATCGTGCTGAACATCATGCTCAGCTGGCTGATCGTGCGTCCCATCCGCAAGATGTCGCAGGCCGCGGACAAGATCAGCACCGGCGAGTTCACCGTGCCCGAATTCAATGAAAAGGGCAAGGACGAGGTCGCCGTTCTGGGCAGCTCGTTCAACCGCATGCGCCGCAGTCTGGAAAAGGCGATGCAGATGATCGACCAGTGAATTTCACCGCAGGCTCCGACTGATGGGCGCTGCCGCAGGCTCCCCACCCTCACCGCCTGCCGCTGCGGCGGATGCGGCATGCCTGCCCGGCGGCTACAAGCTGCTGGAGTACCAGATCGAGCGGCCACTGGGCGGCGGCGGCTTCGGCATCACCTACCTGGCACGCGACATCAACCTGAACCTGCCGGTGGCGATCAAGGAGTACTTTCCCAGCGACTCGGTCACGCGCGTGGCCAACCAGGGCGTGCAGGTACGCGGCGGCTCCGAGGACGTGCGCAGCCAGTACCAGTGGGGGCTGGAGCGCTTTCTGGACGAGGCGCGGGCGCTGGCCACGTTTCGCCACCCCAACATCGTGCGGGTGCTGCGCTATTTCCGCGAGAACGGCACAGCCTACATCGTCATGGAATACGAATCCGGCGATCCGCTCAAGCGCTGGGTTCCGCAAAACGCCCCGCTGTCGCAGCGCGCGTTGCTGTCGGTCATCTATCCTTTGCTGGATGGCCTTGACGCGGTACACCGCAGCGGCTTCCTGCACCGCGACATCAAGCCCGACAACATCTACGTGCGCGCCGACGGCACGCCCGTGCTGCTGGACTTCGGCGCGGCACGGCGCGTCACGGCCAACCACGACATGACCAACATCGTGAGCCCGGGATTCGCGCCGTTCGAGCAGTACCACTCGCAAGGCAATCAGGGGCCCTGGACGGACATCTACTCGCTGGGCGCGGTGATGTACTGGATGACAACAGGCAAGAAGCCCGTGGAATCCGCTGCCCGGGTCAAGAACGACATGTTGCTGCCGGCCGCCAGCGTGGCCGATGCAGCCGTGTTCGGCGTGCCGCTGCTGGAGGCCATCGACTGGGCCATGCAGCCCGATGAAGCGCGCAGGCCGCAGGCCGTGGCCGAGCTGCGCGCGGCCATCCAGGGTGGCGAGCATCCGGCCACCCGCACCATCGACCTCGATGTCAGCTCTCCTCGCGTCAGCCTGGGAGCATCGGGCTATGCGCAGGCACCAGCGGCAGCCAGTGTCAGCACCTCCACCGGAACCTCCGCCAGCCAGTCCGGGATGACCCGCAAAAACCTGCTGTGCACCATCATGTTCCTGGACCTGATCGGCTATTCGGTGCGCTCGGTGGACGATCAGGTGGCGCTGAAAAAGCTGTTCAACGAACTGATTGGCAAGGCAGTCAAGGGCGTGGAAGAAAGCAGCCGCATTGCCATCGATACGGGTGACGGCGCCGCGATCTGCTTCCTGGGCGACCCCGAGGAAGCCCTGCATTCCGCGATGCTGCTGCGCGATCTGCTGGGCCAGCGCTACGGCAACCACCTCTCGGTGCGCGTGGGCCTGCACATGGGGCCGGTGCGCGTCATCTCCGACATCAATGAACGGGTGAATGTGGTGGGCGACGGCATCAACGTCGCCCAACGCATCATGGACTTCGCCCAGGCCAACCAGGTGCTGGTGTCGCGCGCCTACTACGACGTGATCTCGCGCATCACCGACGATACAGCCGACCTGTTCCAGTACCTGGGCCAGTTTGGCGACAAGCATTCCCGGCTGCACGAGGTGTATTCGGTGGCGGCCGGGCCGCGCGGCACCACGCGCCGCGAAGGCCCCGCCACCGGCTACACCCAGACCCGGCCGGTCGCCAGCACGCAGGTGCTGGACCCGACGCAGCTGGCCGAGGTGGAGGTGGAGCTGGCGCGCCATATCGGCCCGCTGGCCAAGGTGCTGGTGCGCAAGGCCGCGCCGCTGGCGCGCGGCATCATGGACCTGCGCGAAGCGCTCGCACCCTCCATCCAGGAGGCCAAGGCCCGCGAGATGTTCGTCAGCGGCGTGCAAAGCCACAGCTACAGCCCCAGCAACCCGGGGCACAGCCAGCCGTTGCCCCGCAATTCACAGGCCAGCCGGCCCATGCCCCTGAGCCAGCCCGTGCCCAGCCAGCCCCGCAACCAGCCGCTGAGCCAGCCGCTGAGCCGTCCCTCCAGCCGTACCGGGCCGTCGCGGCTGGAGCCGTCGATCCCGCGGCATTCCACGCGCCAGGTGGACATCCCGCCCGAAGACATGGCGATCATCGAGCACACGCTCAGCAAGTTCATCGGCCCCATGGCCAGAATGCTGATCCGCCGCGAGGTGGCGCACTGCGCCACTTTCAAGGAATTCGTGCATGCGGTGGCGGGCAACATCGACCATCCGCAGCAGCGCGAGGTGTTCCTGCAGGCGCTCAAGCGTGCCCTGCCCCATCGCTGAAGCGCCGCGCGCGGGGCGCCGGCCCTTCAGGCCCGGCTGACCTGGCCGGCTTCGATGGTGATGCGTTGCTCGCAACGAGCGGCAATGGTCCTGTCATGAGTCACCAGCACCAGCGTTGTGCCCTGCTCGCGGTTCAGATCAAACATCAGCTGCATCACCGTCTCGCCGGTCGCGAAGTCCAGGCTGCCGGTGGGCTCGTCGGCCAGCAGCACCGCGGGCTGAACCACAAAAGCGCGGGCCAGGGCCACGCGCTGCTGTTCGCCACCCGACAGCACCTTCGGATAGTGGCCAAGACGCGCGCCCAGGCCCACGCGGTCCAGCATCTCGGCGGCGGCCTTGCGCGAATCGCGCCGGCCCGCCAGTTCCAGCGGCAGCATGACGTTTTCCAGCGCGCTCAGGTTACCCATGAGCTGGAAGCTCTGGAACACAAAGCCCACCTTCTGCGCCCGCAACGCGGCCCGCGAATCCTCGTCCATGGCAAAGATGTCCTGGCCTGCCAGCCGCACGGTGCCGCTGGTCGGGGTATCCAGCCCGGCGATGATGGACAGCAGCGTGCTTTTGCCCGAACCCGATGCGCCAACGATGGCCACCGTCTCGCGCGGCGCCAGCGCGAAGTGAATATCGCGCAAAATGTCCAGGGTGCCGGTGGAATCCGTCACCGACTTGCAGACGTGTTCAACGGAAATGATGGGTTCAGACATGGTGATGGCGTGGTGGCGACGGCGTGACTTTATCGCGGCGGCATTAGCTGGCAGTTATGGCGCCGGGCTGTCCGCGCAGGCCCCGGCAGCGGCGCGGACCATCCTGATTGTGGGTGACTCGCTCAGCGCCGAGTATGGCCTGAAACGCGGCAGCGGCTGGGCCGCGCTGCTGGAGCAGCGCCTGGCGCGCGAAAAGATCGCCGCCCGCGTGGTCAATGCCAGCATCAGCGGCGACACCACCTCCGGCGGCCGCTCGCGCCTGCCGGCCCTGCTGGCGCGCGAAAAGCCCACGCATGTGGTGATCGAGCTGGGCGGCAACGACGCCCTGCGCGGCCTGCCGCTGGCCATGACCGAGGACAATCTGACGGCGATGACGCGGGCCGCGCAAGCCGCAGGCGCGCGCGTGCTGCTGGTGGGCATGCAGGTGCCGCCCAATTACGGCACCGACTACGCGCGGCAGTTTGCGGGCGTGTTTGCCAGGGTGGCCACCGCGAACAAGGCGGCCGTGGTGCCGTTCTTCCTCAAGGGCGTGGCCGATGGCACCGACCCGCTGCGCCTGTTCCAGCCCGACCGCATCCACCCTCGCGAAGAAGCCCACCCCATCATGCTGGACAACGTCTGGCCCGAGCTGCGAAAGCTGCTGCGGTGAGCGTGCACGTCATTCCCGCCGCGCAAGCCGTGGCGCGCCTGGACAGTTTCAGCGCCGTGATCGACGCGCGCAGCGAGGACGAGTTTGCGCTGGACCACCTGCCGGGCGCGATCAACTGGCCGTCGCTGAACAACGATGAACGCAAGCGCGTGGGCACCATGTACGTGCAGGTCAGCCCGTTCGAGGCGCAAAAGCACGGCGCGGCGCTGGTGGCCGCGAACATCGCCCGCCATATTGAAAACAACATCCTGGACAAACCCAAAAGCTGGCAGCCGCTGGTGTACTGCTGGCGAGGGGGCAAGCGCAGCAACTCGCTGGCGCTGGTGCTGGGCCAGATCGGCTTCAAGGTGACGCTGGTGGAAGGCGGCTACAAGGCCTTTCGCGCGGCGGTGCTGGCCGACATGCCGCAGCTGGCGCAGCGCTTGAACTACCGGGTGGTCTGCGGCCTCACGGGCTCGGGCAAGACGCGCCTGCTGCAGGCCCTGGACGCCGCCGGTGGCCAGGTGCTGGACCTGGAGGCGCTGGCCAGCCACCGCAGCTCGGTGCTCGGTCTGCTGCCGGGACAGTCCCAGCCTTCACAAAAGCGGTTTGACACCCTGGTGTGGCAACGCCTGCGCAGCTTCGACCCGGCGCGCCCGGTGTTTGTGGAAAGTGAAAGCCGCAAGGTCGGCAATGTCGCCGTGCCCGAGGCGCTGATTGCCGCCATGCGCGCCAGCCCCTGCGTGCGGCTGGACTTGCCCGACAGCGAGCGCGTCGCCTTGCTGATGGAGGACTACGATTTCTTTGTGCGCGACCGGGCATTCTTCTGCCGGCGGCTGGACGCGCTGCTCGAACTTCGTGGGAAGGCGACCGTGCAGGCCTGGAAAGACAAGGTCGTGGCCGGGGACTTCAACACCGTGGTGCGTGATTTGCTGTCAATTCACTACGACCCAGGCTATGAACGGTCCATGCGCAATAACTTTGCGCGCTATGCCGATGCCGTGTCCGTGGCGGCGCGCAGCAGGTCTATGGAAGAGATGAGCCGCCTGGCGCGCGATCTGCTGCAGGCGCAGGGCGCCTGAAGGGTCAGCCTGTTCGGCGCTCCTTCAGCCGGGCACGGGCGGCGATGCGGGCGTTTGCGGCGCATCGGCTGCGCCACCGTCCGCCGTATCGGCCGCGTCGTCGTGCGCACCACCGCTCTTGCGCTCCGCCTTGGCCTTGAGCTTGTCTTCCTTCTTGCGCTTCTTGGCCAGCTCTTTCTGGCGCTTTTCGTATCCGTAATTGGGTGTGGCCACAGGCGATCCGTTTCTAGGGTTGATTGACACCCACTGTACGCCATAAACAGGCCACCGCCAAAGGTCCTCAGGCCTGGGTCTCTGCCAGCGCGGCCAGCGCGCCGGCCAGGTCGGCCTGCAGATCCTGCACGGCCTCCAGTCCCAGCGAAAACCGCACCAGAATGCCCTGGTGCGGCCAGGCCCGGCGCATGGAGGCCACGTCATACGGCACCACCAGGCTGACGGGCCCGCCCCAGGAATAGCCCAGCTTGAACAGCTTCAGCGCGTCGCAGAAGGCATCCACTTGCCCGCTGGAGTAGCGCGCATCAAAAACCACCGAAAACAGCCCCGCGGCCAGGCTGGCGCCACCGCCCTGCCCGTCCTGCGTGCACAGGGCCCGCCAGTGTTCATGGCCGGGTGAGCCCGCGAGCGCGGGATGCAGCACCTGGACCACTTGCGGCTGCTGCCCCAGCCAGGCCGCGAGCGTGCGCGCTGCCTGGTCCTGCGCCTGGTAGCGCAGCGAGATGCTGGGCAATGCACGCAGGACCGCCTCCGCGTCGTTGGCGCCTACGCCCCAGCCAAGCCGCATGTGGGTCAGCTTGATTTGCAGGTGCAGGGCTTCATCACGCGTGACGATGCTGCCCATCAGGACGTCGCCGCCACCGCTGGGGTACTTGGTCAAGGCCTGCACCACGATGTCGGCCCCGCTGCCGGGCTGAAAGCGCGCGCCGCGCCCCAGGTCGAAGCCGTTGAAGGCCAGACCCGCGCCCCAGGTGTTGTCCAGCGCGGTGGTAACGCCCTTTTGGCGGCACACGTGGGCATGGTGGGCCAGCGGCGGGAACTCCATGGTCACCGAGCCGGGCGCTTCAAGCCAGACCAGCTTCGTGCGCGGGCCGATGCGTGCGTCCAGGTCGGCCGGATTCATGGCGTCATAGAGCTGATGCGTGATGCCCCATGCGGCCAGTTCGCCCTCTGCCAGGGCCTTGCTGGGGCCGTAGGCGTTGTCAGGGATCAACACTTCGTCGCCGGCTTTCAGCAAGGCCAGGTTGGTATTGGCTATCGCCGCCAGGCCGCTGGGCACCAGAACGCACTGTTTGCCGCCTTCAAGCGCGGCGATACGCTCTTCCAGCAAGAACGTGGTGGGCGTGCCGTGCAGGCCGTAGGTGTAGCCTTGCTTGTGCTTCCAGTCGCGCGAACGCATCGCGGCGACGTTGGGAAAAATGACGGTGGATGCCTTGAAGACGCCCGGCTGCGGCGCGGCAAAGCCTTCGGGCGGCGCGTAGGGGTGGTGGATCAGGTCGGTGGGTGTGTGACTCATGGCGCCGATGTTAGCCCGGGCGCCCTGGCGGCGTCAGACCTTCCACTTCTCCAGCAGTTTGTCGGGTGACAGGTTGTCGTAGCCCTCGAAGGGCTGGTGGATCCAGGGGTTGGTGGGCAGGAACTCCACCGAATAGTCGGGCGTGAAGGCCGACAGGCCCTTGGTCCAGATCACCGCGCTGCGCAGCTCGGTGATGGGTGAATAGTTGTTCTTCAACAGATTGATCACGGCCTTGAGCGTGTGGCCTGAATCCGCCAGGTCGTCCACCAGCAACACCTTGCCGGCGATCTCACCCTGCGGCGTGGTGATGTAGCGCGCGATGTCCAGATGGCCCTGCACCGTGCCGGCGTCGGCGCGGTAGGAGCTGGTGGACATGATGGCCAGGGGCTTGTCAAAAATACGGCTCAGGATGTCGCCGGGGCGCATGCCGCCGCGGGCCAGGCACAGGATGGTGTCAAACTGCCAGCCCGACTGGTGAACCCGGATGGCCAGCTTTTCAATCAGGTTGTGGTACTCGTCATAACTGACGTAAAGGTGTTTTCCGTCTTCGGTCAGCATCGTGGTCATCCGTTTCAGTTGCCAGCCTTCAATCGGCCAGGTAGGGGTGGCGCATCTTGATCGTGTGATCACGGTCAGGGCTGGTGGAGATCATAGCGATGGGCACGCCCGTCACCTGCTCGATGCGTTGCAGGTAAAGCCGCGCGTTCACCGGCAGCTTGTCATATTGGGTCACGCCCACGGTCGATTCGCTCCAGCCCTCCAGCGTTTCGTACACCGGCTTGCAGCGCGAAATTTCGTCCGCCCCCATGGGCAGGATGTCCGTGTATTCGCCGTCCAGCTCGTACCCCGTGCACAGCTGCAACTCCTTCAGGCCATCCAGCACGTCCAGCTTGGTGATGCACAGGCCGGACAGGCCGTTGACCTGGGCGGAGCGCTTGAGCAGCGCGGCGTCGAACCAGCCACAGCGGCGGCTGCGCCCCGTGGTGACGCCCTTCTCGGCGCCCACGGTGCTCAGGTGGTAGCCCACGGTGCCAGGCGTTGCCCAGTCCAGTTCGGTGGGAAACGGCCCGCCACCCACGCGCGTGCAATAGGCCTTGGTGATGCCCAGTATGTAGTGCAGCATGCCCGGCCCCACGCCGGCGCCCGCGGCGGCATTGCCAGCCACGCAGTTGCTGGACGTCACGTAGGGGTAGGTGCCATGGTCCACGTCCAGCAGCGTGCCCTGGGCACCTTCGAACAGCAGGTTGTCGCCATGAAGATGTGCCTCGTTGAGCTCGCGCGACACATCGGCCATCATGGGCTTGAGCAGCTCGGCGTGCCTCATGGCCTCTTCAAATACCGTGTCGAAATCAATCGCGGGGGCGCCCAGCACCTCCACCAGCACATGGTTGTGCAGGTCAAGCAGCACCTTGAGTTTTTCAGCAAAGCGCTGCGGGTGCTTCAGGTCCTGCACGCGCAGCGCGCGCCGGGCGATCTTGTCCTCGTAAGCCGGGCCGATGCCGCGGCCGGTGGTGCCGATCTTTTCGGTGCCGCCTTTTTCGCGGTAGGCCTCGCGGGCCACATCCAGCGCCGCATGAAACGGCAGGATCAGCGGGCAGGCCTCGCTGATGCGCAGGCGCGAACGCACTTCAACACCCGCCTTTTCCAGGCCTTCGATTTCCTCGAACAGCTTGCCCGCGGACAGCACCACGCCGTTGCCGATGTAGCACTTGACGCCCGGGCGCATGATGCCGCTGGGAATCAGGTGCAGCGCGGTCTTGACGCCGTTGATCACCAGCGTGTGGCCCGCGTTGTGGCCGCCCTGGAAGCGCACCACGCCCTGGGCCATTTCGGTCAGCCAGTCCACCAGCTTGCCCTTGCCTTCATCGCCCCACTGGGTGCCGACGACCACTACATTGCGACCGGTTGTCTTTTTCATCTGGACTTCTGCATTCATCAAATGGCTTTCACGACCCACTGCCCCGCGGCCTGGGCCAGTTCGCGGTCGCAATGGAACTCATCTACTTCGCTCTCGTGGCCGGGCAGCACGCACACCACGGTTTCACCGCGCCCGCGCAGGGCCGCAATGGCGGCACGCAAATCAGCGGCCTCGCTCCAGGGCGCCCGGATGGCCGCGCGCAGAGGGCGTGGCTGCACCACCCCCACGAGTTCACGCACATCCAGGCTGAACCCCACCGCAGGACGGTTGCGGCCGAATACGGCCCCCACTTCGTCATAACGCCCTCCGCGCACCAGGGCATCGCTCGCGCCGCCGGTATAGATGGCAAAACGTACCCCGCTGTAGTAGGCATAGCCGCGCAGGTCGGCCAGATCGAACAGCACGCGCGTGCTTCCCAGCTGCTGAGACAGCCAACGCAGGCTTGCCAGCGCATCGGTCAGTCCGCTGGAAGGGGGCAGGATGCGCTCAGCGTCGGCGAGCACGGCCGCGTCGCCATACAGCCCGGTGAGCGCCAGCAAGCCTTCACGGACGGCTGCGGGGAAAGTACGCGCGAGCCACGCCAGCTCGCTGGCGTCTTTCGCGGCCAGGGCAGCGTGCACGCGGGCGAGCGCCGCACCATCCAGCGGTACATCGGCCAGCAGCGAGCGCACGATGCGGGCATCGGCCATGTCCACGATGACATCGCTGGTCCTGGCGGCTTTCAGGCAGTCCAGCGCCAGCAGCAGGGCCTCGAGGTCTGCCTCAAGCCCGGCATGGCCATAAATTTCCGCGCCAAACTGCATCGGCTCGCGCGTGGCGTGCGGGCGGTCAGGGCGGGTGTGCAGCACGGGGCCGCAATAGCACAGGCGCGTCACACCCTGGCGGTTGAGCAGGTGGGCATCAATGCGGGCCACCTGGGGCGTGGTGTCCGCGCGCAGGCCCATCATGCGGCCCGACAGCTGGTCCACCAGTTTGAAGGTCTGCAGGTCCAGCGCCTCGCCGGTACCACTCAGCAGCGACTCCAGGTGTTCGAGCAATGGCGGCATCACCAGCTCGTAGCCATAGCCGCGGGCGGTGTCGAGCAATTCGCGTCGGAGTTCTTCGATGTGCCGGGCCTCGGAAGGCAATACATCGGCGATGTGATCCGGCAGGACCCAGGCGGACATGGGATTTTGGGGGGCTGTTAAAAACGGTATTTTACCGGTCTCGCCGGACCGGTCGGCCGCATGGGGCGGTTATCAGTTCACGAGCCAGAGCAACAGCAGGCCGCCGGACACGCTCAGCAGCCCGAAAAACCGCAGCTGGCCGTCAGCCAGCGCCAGCAGCTTCTGGAACATGGCGCGCCAGCCACCAGGTGACAGGAGCGGGAACAGCCCCTCCAGCACCAGCACCAGGGCAAGCGCCGCCCAGAAGGTGTTGCCGTCCAAGGTTACTTCTTGGCAGGTGCCGCCGCGCTGCCGCCGCCATTGCGGAAGGCTTTGAAGAATTCGGATGACGACGGATCAACCACCATCACATCGCTCTTCTTGTTGAAGCTGGCCTTGTAGGCGTCCAGGCTGCGGTAGAACTGGGCGAACTGCGGGTCGCGCCCGAAGGCGTCAGCGTAGATGCGCGCTGCTTCGGCATCGCCTTCGCCCTTGATCTTCTGCGCGTCGCGGTAGGCATTGGCGACGGTCACCTCGCGCTGGCGGTCGGCGTCCGCGCGGATCTTCTCGCCTTCGGCGCCGCCGGTGGAGCGCAGTTCGTTGGCCACGCGCTTGCGCTCGGCTTCCATGCGGCGATAAACCGATTCGGTGATCGCATCCACGTAGTCGGCGCGCGTGATGCGCACGTCCACGACGTCCACCCCCCAGGGCTTGGCACCCTTGACCTGCTCCAGCACCTCGCGCTTGACGTCATTCATGATCTGCTCGCGCTTGAGCGACAGCAGGTCCTTGACCGTGCGCTTGTTGATTTCTTCCTGGAAGGCGTTGCGGACCACGCGGTTGAGCTGGTTGGCACCGGCACTTTCGTCCAGGCCAACGTTTCGGATGTACTCCTGTGGATCGGTGATGCGCCAGCGCACGTACCAGTCGATCACCACGCGCTGCTTTTCGGCCGTCAGCATGGGCTCGGTGTCCACGCTGTCCAGCGTGAGCAGGCGCTTGTCGATGTAAGACACGTTCTGGAACGGCGGTGGCAACTTGAAGTTCAGCCCCGGCTCGGTGATGACTTCCTTGATCTGGCCAAGCGCATAGACCACGCCAAACTGGCGCTGGTCCACGACAAAAAGCATGGAACTGAGCAGCGCCAGGGCCACCAGCAGCGAAGAAGCGATAAAACCAACTTTGTTCATGGTGCTGTTCTCGTTCAACGCGTTTCGCGGTCGCGGGTACGCGAGGTGTCGCGCGCGCGCGAATCAGCCGCCAGGCCGCCCGCGGTACCGGCAACCGGCGCGGCAGCGGCCGGCGCTTCGGGCATGGCAGCCGCGCCGCCCTGAGCGGTCTGTTGCATGATTTTGTCAAGCGGCAGGTACAGCAGGTTGGAGCCTTGGCGCGACTCCACCAGCACCTTGGTCACGTTGCCGTAGATCTGCTGCATGGCGTCCAGGTACATGCGGTCGCGCGTGACCTGAGGGGCCTTCTGGTACTCGGTCAGCACCGAGCGGAAGCGCTGGGCATCACCCTGAGCCTGCGCCACGATACGCGCCTTGTAGGCCTCGGCCTCTTCCTTCAGGCGCGCCGCCGACCCCACGGCACGGGGAATCACATCGTTGGCATAGGCCTGGGCCTCGTTCTTGGCACGCTCGCGCTCCTGCCCTGCCTTGAGCACATCGTCAAACGCGGCCTGCACCTGTTCGGGCGGTCGCACGCCGCCTTGCTGCAGGTTGATGCCCACCACTTCAACACCTACCTTGTAACGGTCCAGAATGGTCTGCATCAGCGTGCGTACACGCGGCGCAATCTGGTCACGTTCCTCGGCCAGCGCGGAGTCCATGCGCATCTTGCCCACTACCTCGCGAACGGCCGTCTCTGCCGCCTGGACCACGGCCTCAGACGGGTTCTTGCTTTCAAACAGGAACGCGCGGGCGTCACTCAGGCGGTACTGCACGGCAAACTTGATCTCGACGATGTTCTCGTCCTCGGTCAGCATGGCCGATTCCCGCAGGCCGGTAGTCTTGATGACGTTGTCGCGGCCCACGTCCACCGAGCGGATCTGCGTCACGAAGACCAGCTCATGGCGCTGGATCGGATACGGCAGCCGCCAGTTGAAGCCGGCGCCCACCGTGGCCTTGTAGCGGCCGAATTGGGTAATGACTGCCTGCTGGCCTTCCTGAACGATGAAAAACCCCGTGCCCAGCCAGATCAGGACGATGACGCCAGCAATGAGCCCGGCGCCAATGCCCGCGCTCTTCATGTCCGGCTGGAAGCCGCCACCGCCCGGACCCCCGCCCCCGCCGTTGCCTGGCTCGGAGCGGCGCCCGTTGCGCGCGCCGCCAAAGAGCCCCCCCAGCTTGCGGTTGAAATCGCGCCAGAGTTCGTCCAGGTCAGGCGGGCCCTGGTTCGGCCCCTGGCCGCGCGGGCCGTTGCCGTTGCCGGACGGGGGCTGGTTGTCAGGTCGGGTTCCTTCGGGGCGGTTTTCGTCGGCGGGCTTGTCGTCACCACGACCCCAGCGGGGATCGTTGAGGTTGAACATGCCCCTGACGCGGCCCTTGACCCCTGCCCAGGACAGGCGGCTTGGATGAAGATTCATTCGGTGCGGTCTCTTTTCTTGTCTTACCCGGATTGTGCCCAATCAGGCGGCAGTCTCACGCAATGGGACAGCATCCTGCGGGGATATGGTTTGCACGGCGGCTCGCCCGGCCAGCTCATGCAGCAGTTGCTCGCGCAGGGCTGCGAGGCCGGCGCCACTGCGGGCGCTGACAAACAGGCGGGGAACGGCAACGCCATCAAGCTCGAACATGTCCGTCAGTTGCAGCGGCTGCTGTGCCTTTTCAAGGGCGTCGATCTTGTTGAACACCAGCACCTGCGGTATGTCGATCGCACCGATTTCGGCCAGCACATGCTGGACCTGTTCAATCTGCTCGGGAAAGTCGGGGTTGGCGGCGTCCACCACGTGCAACAGCAAATCGGCGTCTACCGCCTCCTGCAAAGTCGCCTGGAATGCATCAATCAGCCCGTGCGGCAGATCGCGAATGAAGCCCACGGTGTCGGACAGGGATACGGTGCGCCCGCCCCCCTGGCCATCCCCAAGGTACAGCTGGCGAGTCGTGGTGTCCAGGGTGGCAAATAGCTGGTCAGCCGCGTAAGCCCGGGCCTTGACCAGCGCGTTGAACAACGTGGATTTACCGGCGTTGGTGTAGCCCACCAGCGAAATGTTGAAGGCATCGCGCCGCTCGCGCTGTCGGCGCTGGGTCTGCCGCTGACGCTTGACCCTGTGCAGCCGCTCCTTGGTGCGCTTGATGGAGTCGGAAATCATCCGACGGTCCAGTTCGATCTGCTTTTCGCCCGGACCGCCGCGGACCCCGGCGCCGCCTGTCTGGCGCTCCAGGTGCGACCAGCGGCGTACCAGCCGGGTGCTGAGGTACTGCAAGCGGGCCAGTTCAACCTGCAGTTTGCCCTCATGGCTGCGCGCACGCTGCGCAAATATCTCAAGGATCAGCAGGGTCCGGTCATTGACCGGCAAGCCGATGTGCCGCTCCAGGTTGCGTTGCTGGGCCGGGCTCAGCGCCTGGTCAAACAGGATTTCCAGGGCGCCGCTCGCCTGCGCCAGCTCTCGGATTTCATCCGCCTTGCCGCTGCCCACCAACAGCGCGGCATCCGGCACCTTTCGCTTGCAGGCCACCCGGGCCACCGGATCGAGCCCTGCGGTTTGCGCCAGCAGCCCAAGCTCTTCAAGCCCGGCGTCGAAGTGGCGCGCCCCCAGATCGACACCCACCAGAATGGCAGGGATCAGGGAAGAACCGGGCGAGACGGGCGGACTCAAATCGACGGAAACTGCTGGGAATACGGCACGTCTTGCGTCAGCCCGCCCCGCGCACGTTCAGGCAGCAGGTGCGTCGGCGCCTTCGGCTGCCGTGAAATTCACGGCGCGACCCGGCACGATGGTCGAGATGGCGTGCTTGTACACCATCTGGGTGACCGTGTTGCGCAACAGGACGACGTATTGGTCAAAGGACTCAATCTGCCCCTGGAGCTTGATGCCGTTGACGAGGTAAATCGACACAGGCACGTGCTCACGGCGCAAGGTATTGAGGAAGGGGTCTTGTAGTAGCTGCCCTTTGTTGCTCACGATATTCTCCGTGTTCGGAAGTGTTGTTGGAAAGCACACCTTACCACAGCCCTACGGGTAATCAAGTAGGCCGGGACCGATATCCGCAGGGTTTTTCGGGCTCGTCAGCCTTCGTCGCGCCCGGCGTACGGGTTGTGCGAGGTCTTCATCTCGATGCGCAGCGGCGTACCGATCAGGTTGAATTCCTTGCGGAAACGCGCCTCCAGGAAGCGTTTGTAGGCCTCGGTCACGTGTTCCAGCGAGTTGCCGTGGATGATGATCACCGGCGGATTCATGCCACCCTGGTGGGCATATCGCAGCTTGGGACGGAACATGCCCGCGCGCTTGGGGCTCTGGAACTGGACCGATTCGAGCAGCAACCGGGTCAGCACGGGGGTGGACATCTTGCACATGGCCGACTTGTGCGCCTGGGCAATGGACGTCCACAAGGGGCCGAGGCCCTGGCGCTTGCGGGCCGAAATGAAATGCAGCGCGGCGAACTTGAGGAACGCCAGACGCGTCTCGATGGAGCGTTGCAGCAGCTCGCGCTGGTAGTCGTCCACCGCGTCCCATTTGTTGACAGCCAACACCACCGCCCGGCCACTTTCGAGGATGTAGCCCGCGATATGGGCGTCTTGATCGGTAATGCCCTGCGTGGCGTCCAGCAGCAACAGGACGACGTGGGCGGACTCGATGGCCTGCAGTGTCTTGACGACGGAAAACTTCTCGATCGCCTCGAACACCTTGCCCTTGCGGCGCAGGCCAGCCGTGTCAATCAGCTCGAACTTCTGCCCGTTGCGCTCGAAGGGAACGCTGATGGCGTCCCGGGTGGTGCCCGGCATGTCAAACGCAACCAGGCGCTCCTCGCCCAGCCAGGTGTTGATCAGCGTGGACTTGCCCACATTGGGGCGCCCGGCCACGGCGAGCTTGATGACGCCAGGGTCCTCCTGCGGCGCCTCTTCGTCCGGGTCTGGCAGGTCCAGCGGCGCCAGTGCCAGATCCACCAGACTGCGGATGCCCTGGCCATGCGCGGCGGACACCGGGATCACATCACCCAGCCCCAGTTCGTAAAACTCGGTGAGCTGCACCCCCTCCTGCATGCCCTCGGCCTTGTTGGCCGTGAGCACGCAGGGCTTGCCCAGCCGGCGCAGGTACCTGGCGATGTCATGGTCCTGCGCCGAGATGCCCGCCCGGGCATCCACCACGAAAATCACGGCGTCGGCCTCAGCGACGGCCTGGCGTGTCTGCTTGGCCATCTCCATGTAGATACCGCTTTCGGCCGTGGGCTCGAAACCGCCCGTGTCAATCACGATGTACTCGTGCTTGCCCTGCCGCCCATTGCCATAGTGACGGTCGCGTGTCAGCCCGGCGAAGTCCGCAACGATGGCGTCGCGTGACTTGGTCAGCCGGTTGAACAGCGTTGACTTGCCAACGTTCGGGCGGCCAACCAGGGCCAGGACAGGTTTCATGGTGGAGCCGCCCAGGGGCTATTCGGGTACGTACCCGAACACGCCACCGTTGCGCGTCACCACGACCAGCGTGCCCCCTGCCAGCGCAGGCGCGGCGGCGACGGCGGAGCCGTCCGTGGTCAGACGGTTCAGCGGCGTGCCGTCCTCGCGCGACAGCAGATGCACCAGTCCCGTGCTGTCGCCGATGACCACCGAGCGCCCCAGCGCCAGCGGCGAAGTCAGCGTGCGGTATTGCAGGCGGTCCGAGGACCAGGCTCGTTCACCATCGGTACGGCGCCAGGCAACCACCTTGCCATCGGACTCGGTGCCGTACACGTGGCGGTCATCGCCATGAACGCCTACAGCGGCATTGGCCGGCTTGGTCCACAGCACCGCGCCGCGGGCTGTGTTGACGCAGCCCACGCTGGCCTGGAATGCGCGAACGCAGACGGAGTCGCCCACGCGTGACACGCCCGCCACCAGATCCACAAGCCTTTCAATGTCGTTGGTGCCGCGGGGTGTGGCAATGGGTGCATCCCAGCGTGTGCTGCCGTTGATCGGGTTCATGCCAACCAGGCGCCCGGCCTGCCCCACCACGAGCGTGTCACCCACAGCCAGTATCACACCGGCCTGACGCAGGATCAGCGCTTCGCCAGGGCGTTGCTGGGTCCACAGGCGGCGGCCGGTCTGACCGTCAAAAGCCGTGACGGACCGGTCGGCCGCCAGCACAAAAACGCGGGCGCCAGCCACCAGCGGTGCGGCATAAACCTGCGCGGGCAGCTTCTGGCGCCACAACACCTTGCCGTCGGTCATGGCAACCACGTCGTTGGCCGTGGTAACAACCGCGGCAAGCTTGCCATCGCTGCCCACACCCGCTGAAAGCGGCGCGGCGGCGCTGGCGCGCCAGATGTCCCGGCCCGTCGCTGCGTCCAGCAGCGCCACGGTGCCATCGCCCGCAGCCACGGCCAGCGTGCCACCGGTGGCCTGCACCTGCAACGGGAATGTCACTTCGCCCACCCGGGCAGTCCAGGCCTGGCGCACCCCGATCAAGGCGGCACTGGGCGCGAGCTCCGCGGGTTTAGGCCGCTCGGGCTTGCTGGAGCAGGAAGCCAGCAACACAACCAGCGTCAGGGCGGCCAAGGCCCGACCCGTGCGCCCGAAAGCGCCCTTGGATGACAGGAAGGGGTTGGCGATGGTCACGACTTGGCTCCTGCATCGGCGGCCGACGTGGCCTTTGGCGGCTGGGGATCCACGCCGAGCGAGTTGAGTTTGACCTCTACAAGGCGGCGGTATTCCGTGCGCTCGTCCAGCCCCTTGAAAGCAAGAGCGAAGGCTTCGCGCGCCTCGGCCTTCTTGCCTTGCAGCAGGTAGATGTCGCCGCGGCGATCTGCCACGAGCGGCTCGAATTCAGGCGGAAACGTGGCCGAAAGCTGCTTGAGTGCGTCGTCATAGGCCTTTGTTTCGACGAGCACGCTGGCCAGACGAAGCCGGGCCAGCGACTGGTAGCCAGGGTCGCGTGACTTGTCCGCCACCCAGTTCAATGCCGCCTTGGCGCCATCCATGTTGCCCTTTTCGAAAAGCGTCTTGGCCACCAGAAGACCCGCCTGTTGCGCAAACACCGTGCCGCCAAACTTGTCCTTCATGTCGGCAAAGCTGCGGTCCAGCCGCGCGGCATCGCCCGTCTGGGCCGCGCGGTTGACCTCTTCGTACAGCGCAGACGCCTGCACGCTCTGCGTGCGCTGCCAGTACTGCCAGCCGTTCCAGGCGGCCACGGAACCAAATACCGCGATCAGTACCCAGGTGATCAGGTTGCCGTACTGGTTCCAGAAATGCTTGAGCTGGTCAAGCTGCTCCTGTTCTTCGAGGTCGAGGTGTTTTGCCATGAGGTGTCTGTATCAAACCGTGGATTGTAGAGAGGCGGCCCAGGCCGCGGCTTCGGCCAGCGGCCGCTGAACCTGCGCGCCGGTGCCGTCGCGCAAAGCCTTGACTGTCACCATGCCCTGCTCCAGTTCGTCACCACCGAAGACCAGTGCATGCCGGGCACCGCTTGCATCCGCCTTCTTGAACTGGGATTTCATGCTGCCCGACCCGTCGGCGCCGCCGGCGTGCTGCTGCACGCGCACACCCTGCTGGCGCAGCACCTCCAGCACCGGCATGACCTGGGCCAGCGGGGTACCCGGCGGCACGATTGCGTAGGCATCTGGCGACGCGTCGGGCACCGGCAGGCCCAGCGCCTGGATCAGCAGCAGCAGCCGCTCGATGCCCAGGCCGAAACCCACCGCCGGTGCGCTCTTGCCGCCGAGCTGTTCGATGAGGCCGTCGTAGCGCCCGCCCCCGCACACCGTGCCCTGCGAGCCAAGCTGGTCGGTCACCCACTCGAACACGGTGAGGTTGTAGTAGTCCATGCCGCGCACCAGGCGCGGATTGACTCGGTACGCCAGGCCCACGGCATCCAGCACCGCGCGTACCGCATCGAAATGCGCCAGCGACTCGGCACCGAGAAACGCCATGAGCTTGGGCGCAGCCTCGACCAGCGCCTGCATGGCGGGGTTCTTGCTGTCCAGGATGCGCAACGGGTTGCTGTGCAGGCGGCGCCTGGCGTCCTCGTCCAGTTGGGCGGCGTTCTGCTCGAAATACGCCACCAGGGCGTCACGGTGGGCGCGCCGCTCGGCGGGCTGGCCCAGGCTGTTGATTTCCAGGCGCACATGCTCGCCTTCGATGAGGCCCAGCTCGCGCCACAGCGCGCGGGCGATGAGGATCATCTCGGCATCCACGTCGGGCCCGGCCAGCCCCAACGCCTCGACGTCAAGCTGGTGAAACTGGCGGTAGCGGCCCTTTTGCGGGCGTTCGTGGCGGAACATCGGCCCCACGGTCCAGACGCGCAGCGGACCGTTGTACAGGGCGTTGTGCTCGATCATGGCGCGCACGATGCCGGCGGTGGCTTCGGGCCGCAGCGTCAGCCTGTCGCCGTTCATCGAGTCGGTAAAGGAGTACATCTCCTTTTCGACGATGTCGGTCACCTCGCCCAGGCCGCGCACAAACAAGGCGGTGGGCTCGACGATGGGCGTCAGCAGGTACTGGTATCCATAGCGGCCCAGCACCCGGCGCACGGCGGCTTCAAACCACTGCCACAGCGCGGAATCCGGCAGCTTTTCCGTGCGCGGCACGCCGGGCGGCAATATGTCGTTCATGCCTTTGACGGCACTCAGTTTGTCGGCCATGGGGTCAGGTCTCAGGCGCCTTCGGTCACGGGCGCGTGACCGAAACGCTTTTCAATGTAGTTTTCAACCAGCTGGTGAAATTCGTTGGCGATGTTGTCGCCTCGCAGCGTGAGTGCCTTTTCGCCGTCGATGTACACCGGGGCCGCGGGTGCCTCACCCGTGCCCGGCAGGCTGATGCCGATGTCTGCATGCTTGCTTTCACCGGGCCCGTTGACGATGCAGCCCATCACGGCGACTTTCATCTTTTCCACGCCCGGGTATTTCTTCCGCCATACCGGCATCTGGGCGCGCAGGTAATCGTCAATCTGCTTGGCCAGCTCCTGGAAGGTGGTGCTGGTGGTACGGCCACAGCCCGGGCAGGCCGTCACGCTGGGCACGAAGCTGCGCAGGCCCAAGGCCTGCAGGATTTCCGACGCAATCACCACTTCCTGGGTGCGGGCTTCACCCGGCTGCGGCGTAAGCGACACGCGGATGGTGTCGCCAATGCCTTCTTGCAGCAGGATGGATAGCGCCGTGGCAGACGCCACCGTGCCCTTGGTGCCCATGCCCGCTTCGGTCAGGCCCAGGTGCAGCGCGTAGTCGCAACGGCGTGCCAGCTCGCGGTAAACGGAGATCAGGTCCTGCACGCCGCTGACCTTGCAGCTCAGGATGATCTGGTTGCCGTCCATGCCCATTTCCTCGGCACGGCGGGCGGAATCGATGGCCGACGTGACCAGCGCCTCGTACATGACCGACTTGGCGTCCCAAGGCGTGGCACGGCGGCTGTTTTCATCCATCAGACTGGCCAGCAGTTCCTGGTCCAGGCTACCCCAGTTGACACCGATGCGTACCGGCTTGCTCCAGCGCATGGCGGCCTCGATCATCTGGCCGAACTGGCGGTCGTGCTTGTCGCCCTTGCCCACGTTGCCGGGGTTGATGCGGTACTTGGACAGCGCCTCGGCACAGGCCGGGTAGTCCGTCAGCAGCCGGTGGCCGTTGTAGTGGAAATCGCCGATCAGGGGCACATCAATGCCCATGCGGTCGAGCTGTTCGCGGATATAGGGCACCTGCTGCGCAGCCTCGGGCGTATTCACGGTAATACGCACCATTTCGGAGCCGGCGATGGCAAGTTCCTTGACCTGGATGGCCGTTGCGATGGCATCCACCGTGTCGGTGTTGGTCATCGATTGCACCCGAACCGGGGCGTTTCCGCCCACGGTAACGATGCGCGATCCCCAAACGGTTTTCGACTGGCGCGAGCGGCGCGCCTTGGGCGCCGCAGGTTCAATGGGCAGGCACGGCTGCATCATTTCACCTCGAACCGGGCTACGTTGTCCTTGGCGATGGTGCCCAGGTCAAACGGGCGCCCACGCACCTCGACGCGCGTGGCATTGGCCCGGCCGATCACCACCGACAGCGGCAAGGCGCCGCTGGCGCCCACCACTTCGCCAGCGGCCAGGGTCTTGCGCACGGCGATCACGCCCTTGGCATCCGTCACTTCCACCCAGGACTCGCCTTGGGTCTTGAAGACGACGATGCCGGTGGTTGGCAATGGCGGTGCGGTGACCACGGCCGTCGGGCTGACCACCGTGGGCGTGGACACGGCAACCGAGAAAGTGGGCGACACCGCGGGCGCCGGCGTGGCGCCAGGCGCGGAAACGACCACCGTGGGCTGGGCCGCCGGCGGTGGTGTCGGCGTTGGCGCGGTTGACGCCGGCACAGCGGGCGCCGGGTCCGGCGAGGCCGCCGGGCTGACCGGCACGGCGACCGCCGCGCCTGCCGCTTCCGGCTTGAGCGTTGCCGCAGCATCGTCTTGCCGTGCCGATGGCAGGAAAATCAGTACCAGGGCCGCCAGCAGCAACGCGAACACCGCCAGAAACACTGGCTTGGACAACTGGTCAACCCATGAAGGGCCCCGGCCGTCGCTGGGCGCACGGAATGGCGTGTTGATTCCGCCGGCATCTCGCACCAGGCGGGGCGCTGCGGTCTGCGGCAGACGGTCCAGCACCGGCGCCGGGTCCATTTTCAGCGTGCGGCATACGCTGGACGCCAATGCCCGGACAAACACGGCGTCCGGCAACAGGTCGAGCCGATCCGCCTCCAGTGCCTCCAGCTTGCGCACCGGCACCTTGAGCGACACCGCCAGCGCGGCGATGTGCAAGCCTGCCGCTTCGCGCGCCTCCCGCAACAAGGTACCCGCAGTCGGGCCGGCCGGTACTGAGGCATCCTGCCCGGCGTCCTGCGTGTCAGCGTGCTGCTGCGAATCACTCATCAAAGGCCCCCCGTGTATATGCCGCGGTTTCCCTGGATTGCGGGAACCGCTTCTTGAGCTGGTCACCCAGTTGCTCCATGGCCACCCTGTCGTTCATGCGCCGCTCAACCTTCACGCCCAGCCACAAGGTTTCAGCGTTGGCCAGCTCGCTGTTGTTCAGGCGCCGGATGTAGAACTGGGCCCGCGCAAAATCACCCCTCTGGAACAACAGGTTGGCCAGGTTGTAGCCCGTCACCGGGTTGCCGGCATCCAGCTCATAGGCCCGCGCCAGGCTCTTCTCGGCTTCAACGCGCTGGCCTCCCCGAACCTGGCACACACCCAGCGCCATGAGTGTCTTGGCGCGGCCCGTGTACAGCGGGTTGGCCATCGCCTGCTCGAACTCGCGGTATGACTCAGGAAAGCGCCCCTGCTGGCACAAAAGCCAGCCGAAGTTGTGGTGGGAATTCGCATCGCGCGGGTTCAGCGCTATGGCACGCCGAAAGCTGTCTTCGGCCTGGCGCATGTCGTTCAGCCGCATGTAGATCAGCCCACGCAGGTTGTAGGCGTCCGGGAAGTTCGGGTCGGCGTTGATGACCTGCTTGAGTTCATCGAGCGCGACATTGGTCTGTCCCTGCTCGAAATAGCCAACGGCCAGTTCCATCCGGATGCGCGCACGCTTGCGGCTTTCGGGTTCGTCGGATTCAGTCAGGATGTCATTGCGGACGCCGGCCGGCTCGCGGCCCGCGTTGCCGGCGCAGCCCGCCACCGCCGCGCCCAGCAGCAAGAACGCCCAGAGCAGCCGCCTGCCGGCAGCCGCGCATCCACCCAACGCAAATGCTTTCATGGTCTCAGGGTCTCCTTGGACTCGCCGGGCCCGGACTTGGCGGGCATCAGCATCACCGTGCGTTGCTGGGCGATGCGTTCGCCCACGCGGGTCCGGTCCCTGACGTCGCCAGCGAGCTGGCCACAGGCTGCATCAATGTCGTCCCCACGTGTTTTGCGCACGGTGGTGACGATACCAGCATCACTGAGGATTTTTGCAAAAGCCTGCACCTGGCTGTGGGGTGAACGCAGCAGGCCGGACGCAGGAAACGGGTTGAACGGGATAAGGTTGAGCTTGCAGGACACGCCAGTGCCGCCATGGCGACGCACCAGCTCGGCCAGCTGGCGTGCGTGCTCTGGCTGATCGTTGACACCGTCGAGCATGCAGTACTCGAAAGTGATGAAGTCACGCGGCGCGTGGGCCAGGTAGCGGTTGCACGCGTCGAGAAGCTCGGCCAGTGGGTACTTGCGGTTCAGGGGTACGAGGTTGTCCCGCAGGGCGTCATTGGGCGCGTGCAGCGAAACCGCCAGCGCCACAGGACAGTCCTGGCCCAGGCGATCCATCATCGGCACCACGCCCGAAGTGGACACCGTCACGCGCCGGCGCGACAGCCCGTAGCCATGGTCATCCAGCATCACGCGCAGGGCCGGCACCAGTGCGGAATAGTTCTGCAAGGGCTCGCCCATGCCCATCATCACCACATTGGATATCACGCGGTCAGATGTCTGGAGGTGGCGGCGCAGGAAATGTTCGGCGAACCACAGCTGCGCGACGATCTCGCCGGTCGAGAGGTTGCGGCTGAAGCCCTGGTGGCCGGTGGAGCAGAAGCGGCACCCCACGGCGCAGCCGGCCTGGGAAGACACGCACAGGGTGCCACGGTCGTCCTCGGGGATGAAAACCGCCTCGACAGCGTTCCCGTCACCCACGTCGAACAGCCATTTGATGGTGCCGTCCGCGGATTCATGCTGGCTGATGACCGGCAACGCCTGCAGGTGAGCGGCGGTCCTGAGCTTGTCGCGCAGCGACTTCGCCAGATCGCTCATCTGGGCGAAGTCGCAGGCGCCTTTCTGGTGGATCCAGCGAAACAGCTGCGTCGCGCGAAAACGTTTTTCGCCGAGCCGTTCGCAAAAGGCGGCCAAGCCTTCCAGGTCGAAGTCGAGAAGGTTGGCCGTCATTGCATGGGGTTTCCCGCTCAGCGCGAGTAAACGTTCATGCCGGGGAAGAAGAACGAGACTTCCACCTTGGCGGTTTCCACGGCGTCTGAACCATGGACCGCGTTTGCGTCAATGCTGTCGGCGAAGTCCGCGCGGATCGTGCCGGGGGCGGCCTTCTTGGGGTCGGTGGCACCCATCAGGTCGCGGTTCTTCAGGATGGCGCCTTCGCCTTCCAGGACCTGGATCATCACGGGGCCGGAGATCATGAACTCGACCAGATCCTTGAAGAACGGACGCTCCTTGTGGACGGCATAGAACTGCTCGGCTTCGCCGCGCGACAGGTGCGCCATTTTGGCGGCGACCACCTTCAGGCCGGCGGCCTCGAAACGGGCGTAGATCTGGCCGATCACGTTCTTGGCCACGGCGTCGGGCTTGATGATGGAGAGGGTGCGTTCGATAGCCATTTGAGTGTTCTTCCTGAAAACTTGGAAATTTGTTTTTTTGCCCCGCGGGCAAAGCCCTGGATTTTAACCTGCGTGGGCGTCAAGCCCGTGACTTGTGGTCTGACTCAGCGACCCCGGCCGCCGCGGCGCTTGCCATTGCCCGTGCCGCCCGTGCCCCCACCCCGCCGGAAGTCCTGTCCGGCGCCCTGGCGCTGACGGGTGAAGCTGTCGGCCCCGATGTAACCGAACGCCGTCTTCATCGGGTCGGGTTGGGCACCTTGCCCACCTCCCGTGCGATCAGCGCGGCCCTTGCGCCGCTGGCCCTGGCCGGTGTTCGGGCCCGCGCCCGGGGCCGGCTGGTTGCCCGCTCCCGAAGGACGCGGACCGCCAGTGCGCCCACCGCGCCGGCGGTTGCTGTTGCGTGCACCGCGCGGAACATCGCCCTGGTCGTCGCTTTCGCCCCGCTGGGGCCGCGCGTCGGCGGGGCCGCCCGCGGCCTGCACCAGCGCGCGGATATCGCGCTCGTCCAGTTCCATCCAGCCGCCACGCTTGAGGCCGCGTGGCAACATCATCGCGCCGTAGCGGATGCGGATCAAACGGCTGACCGCGTGCCCGACCGCTTCAAACATGCGACGCACCTCCCGGTTACGGCCTTCGGAAATGGTGACGCGGTACCAGGTGTTGGCGCCTTCGCCACCGCCGTTCTCGATCGAGCCAAACTGCGCCATACCGTCGTCCAGCTTCACCCCGGACAGCAGGCGCTCCTTTTCCTCGTTGTTCAAGGCACCGAGCACGCGCACTGCGTACTCGCGCTCCAGGCCGAAGCGCGGGTGCATGAGCTTGTTGGCGAGTTCACCGGAGCTGGTGAACAGCAGCAGGCCTTCGGTATTGAGGTCCAGCCGGCCCACGGACTGCCATTTGCCCTGGAACAGCTTGGGCAGACGGCGAAAAACAGTGGGGCGGTTCTGCGGGTCGTCGTGGGTCACCACTTCACCCACGGGCTTGTGATAGGCAATGACACGGGCGGGCGGCGGGGCCACACGAAACCGGATGGGCTTGCCATTGACCTTGATCTGGTCACCAAACTGGATACGCTGGCCAATGTGAGCCGGCTCGTTGTTGACCGAGATGCGGCCCTCGAGAATCAGCTGCTCCATCTCCAGGCGGGAGCCCAGGCCAGCCTGGGCCAGCACTTTGTGCAACTTGGGAGTTTCAGCCTGCGGGGCCAGCACGCGCTTGGCTACGGCCACATCGGGGCTCTCCTCGTCGGCGTCAAACTGGCCCGACACCACATCGACAAACCGGATTCCGGGAACATCTGCCGCGGCGTTGGCATCTGGCGCAGGTGCAGGTGCAGGTGCAGGTGCAGGTGCAGGTGCAGGTGCAGGTGCAGGTGCAGGTGCAGGTGCGGGTGCGTCGGCCAGATCGTTCGGTGTCGGCGCGGGCTCGACGCCCTCAGTGGCTTCGTTCATGTCAGGTCCGGTGGGGTGGTGGCGCCATCGCCCGGGTTGCTTTGCACCGGTTCGGCGTCAGTGAGGAGGTCTTCATCCACGGCAACCGGCGCGACGGGTTCAGGCGCCGCATCCATTGGCAGGCCGGGCTGCAGGTCGTCGGTTCCGCCATGGAGCGCCTCCAGCACTCTGGCTTGCTGGACCGGGTTATCCAGCTCGGGCAGTTGGTCCAGCGACTCCAGGCCGAGGTCATCCAGGAACTGGCGCGTGGTCGCAAACAGCGCGGGTCGCCCTGGAGCCTCGCGGTGGCCGATGACTTCCACCCAGCCGCGGTCTTCAAGTTGTTTGATGATGAGCGTGTTGATGGTCACGCCGCGGATGTCTTCCATGTCACCGCGCGTGACCGGCTGGCGATAGGCAATGATGGCCAGTGTTTCCAGTGTGGCACGCGTGTACCTGGGGGGCTTTTCAGGATGCAAGCGGTCCAGGTATTCGCGCATTTCGGGTCGGCTCTGGAAGCGCCAGCCGCTGGCCACAGCCACCAGCTCGACGCCGCGCTGCGCCCAGTCGTATTGCAGGTCCTGCAGCAGCGTCTTGATGGTGTCCGCGCCCAGTTCGTCATTGAACAGCACACGCATCTCCCGCACCGGCAGGGGTTGCTGCGAACAGATCAACGCGGTTTCGAGGACGCGCTTGGCATCCGCCGTATTCATGGTCAGGTTCCAGGACAGGCGCCAGCAGGCGCGCAATGGACAAAGGGACTAGGGTCATGGCGGGCTGGGCCCGCAGCGCCGGGATCAACCCTCAGGTTTCGCGGCGTGAGCCCCGTTGACCGGGGCATGGCCTTCAGGCCACTGGCTGGCATTGTAACGCAGGCCCCAGTTGCCGAGCGCGTGCAGGATGTCCGTGGGCAACGGCGCCGAAAACACCATGGCGGTACCGGTCATCGGGTGGACAAAGGCCAGGCGATAGGCGTGCAGCGCCTGACGCACGAGCCCGGCAGCCTGCGCGCCGCCATAGGTGTCGTCCGCCACCAGAGGGTGGCCGATGGAAGCCATGTGCACGCGGATCTGGTGGGTGCGCCCCGTATGAAGCGTGCACCGTACCCAGCAACCTTGCGCGGCGTTCTCCAGCAGTTCGATATCGGTGCGGGCGGTCTTGCCCCCCTGGTGCGCCCGGTCCACCACCGCCATGCGCAATCTGTTTCGGGGATCACGACCCACCGGGGCATCGACCTGGCACCATACCGCGCCGGTCCAGGGCCCGTGGGCCAGCGCCACATACTGGCGGCTTACTTCCCGGGCCGCAATCATCCGCACCAGCGCGTCCATCGCGCCACGGGTGCGGGCGACCACCATGAGGCCGCTGGTGTCCTTGTCCAGCCGGTGCACGATGCCTGCGCGCGGCAGCAGCCGTGCCTGCTCATCCAGGCCCAGCAAGCCGTTGAGCAAGGTACCGCGCCAGTTTCCGGGTGCGGGATGAACGACCAGGCCGGCGGGCTTGTTGATCACGCGCAGGTGCTCATCCTCGTACACCACGTCAAGGGCCATGGCCTCGGGGACAAAGGCCTGGCTTTGCGGCGTGGGACGCAGCTCGATTTCCCCGCGGTCGCCGGCCTTGACCCGCGCCGCGGGCTTGCCCGCAGGCTTGCCGTTCAGCGTGACGGCACCCGCCTTGATCAGCTGCTGCAGATAGCTGCGCGAGAACTCCGGCGCCAGCGCCACCAGGGCATGGTCCAGCCGCTGGCCATGCAGCGCCGCGCCGATGACCAACGGGCGCAACTCCGCATCCGGTCCCGCTTCAGCAGGGTCGTCCGCGAGCTCCGGCGCGGCGTACGCGGGCGGGTCCGTCGATATAATCTTTTTGAGTTGTTCCAAGAAAGTTGCCACTGATGCCTAGCGCCAAATTATCGGTCGTCTCCCGCCTGCTGCTGGCGGGTGCAGTGGCAGTGCTGTTGCAGGCCTGCTCGTCCACCACGGCCGACCCGACCGGCGCGTGGAGCCCCAACAAGATCTACGCCGAAGCCAAGGCCGAGCTCGACGGCGGCGCCTATGACAAGGCTATCCCCCTGTTTGAAAAGCTCGAGGGGCGCGCGGCGGGCACGCCGCTGGCGCAGCAAGCCCAGCTGGAGCGCGCCTACGCCTACTACAAATCCAACGAGCAGGCCCAAGCCATTTCCACGCTGGACCGGTTCATGAAGCTGCATCCGGCCAGCCCGGCACTGGACTACGCGCTTTACCTCAAGGGCATCGTCAACTTCAATGACAATCTGGGGCTGTTTTCGTTCGTCTCCCGCCAGGATCTGTCCGAGCGGGACCAGAAGGCCGCCAAGGAATCATTCGAGGCGTTCCGCGAGCTGGCAACGCGCTTTCCTGATTCCCGCTATACCCCCGACGCCCGCCTGCGCATGACCTACATCGTCAATTCGCTGGCCCAGTACGAGGTTCATGTGGCGCGCTACTATTTCAGTCGCGGCGCCTACCTTGCCGCCATCAACCGCGCGCAGTCGGCGCTGGCTGACTACCGAGACGTTCCCGCCCTGGAAGAAGCCCTGTACATCATGGTCCGCTCCTACGATGCCTTGGGCATGACGCAGTTGCGCGACGACACCCGCCGCGTGATGGAGAAGAACTACCCGCGCAGCGAATTCACCAGCGGCGGTTTCAAGACCAACCAGAATCCGTGGTGGAAGTTCTGGTAACGGCCAGGCTGTCCAGCGCTTCGTCAAACTCCTGCGTGGTGACCAGCCGGCGCATGGGCGGCAGAGCCGCCAGCAACCGGCGTCCATACCCCATCGTCGCAAGGCGCGTGTCACACACCACCAGCACGCCCTGATCCGACTCCCTGCGGATCAGCCTGCCGGCACCCTGCTTGAGCGCAACGGCCGCCTCGGGGACAAAGTAGTCATTGAACGGACTGCGGCCTTCTGACTCCAGCCGCCGGGTGCGCGCTTCAACCAAAGGGTCGTTGGGTGGTGGAAATGGCAGCTTGTCGATGATCACCAATTGCAACGCATCGCCGGGCACGTCCACCCCTTCCCAGAACGACGCCGACGCAACCAGCAGGCAACCAGGCTGGCCCTGCCCCGCGCCTTCACGAAAGCGCTCGATCAGCCGCCGCTTGGGCCATTGGCCCTGAACCAGCACTTCGACTGCTGCCGAGCCCTCAAAGCGTGTCTGCAAGGCCTCGCCAATTGTCCGCAGTGCACGCAGCGTGGTGGTCAGCACCATGGTGGCGCCGCCCAGGCGCTGCGCGGCGTCACCGGCCAGGCGCGCCACCTGCGCACTGTGGTCCGGCTCATTCGGCTTGGGCAGGTCGCGCGGCACATACACGGCGGCCTGGGCTGCGTAATCAAACGGGCTCTCTACCTGCAGGACTTCAGCGTCGGTCAACCCACAAGGCTCGGTAAACCAGCGCAGCCGGGCGTCGTCACCCAGGGTCGCCGACGTAAATATCCAGGCACGCCGTGGTTCGGCGTCGTCCGGCGGCGCGTCCTCACGCAGGATCTTGCTGCGCACCGTGCTGGCGATGTCCAACGGCGACTCCACCATGCGCAGGTGGCTTCCCGCATCGGCCCAGCGGACGGAGCCGGGCGCGCAGGCGCCGCCAAACTGGCCGGTGCGCTGCGCCAGGCTGGCCGCGCGCTCATGCAGCCGCACGAAATCAGGCGCTATCTCGCTTACCGTGTCCAGCGCACTCATCGCCTCCATGCACGCCTGTTCCAGTGCCTGCAGCGCCTGGCCCCAGGCGGCGGCGTCAGCCTGCTCGGGCGCGCCGTCCGTCCAGCGCAGCCGGGCGCCGGGCACAGTGCGGCCCACGGCCAGGCGCAAGTCGCGGGCGGCGCGCTCGGTCACTGCCGCCAATTGCTGCCAGTCCACAAGGCCCCGCGCGAGCTGAAGCCCAGCAGCCAGCATGTCGCGGGCGAAGTCGATGACCTGGCCCGTGCCCAGCTGCGAGCCCAGAAACTGCACGCCGGTTTCATTGAGCTGGTGGGCTTCGTCGAAGATGGCCACGCGCACCGTGGGCAGCAGCTCGGCCATGCCGGATTCACGCACGGCCAGGTCGGCAAAGAACAGGTGGTGGTTGATGACAACCACATCGGCAGCCAGCGCTTCGCGACGGGCCTGGTTGACGTGGCAGCCGCGGAACTTGGGGCACGCGGAGCCCAGGCAGTTGTCGCGGGTGGAGGTCACCAGCGGAATCACCGCCGAGCGCTCATCCAGCCCCGGCAGCTCAGCCAGATCACCTGTGCGGGTGATGCGGGCCCATTCCTCGACCTTGGCAAGGGTTCGCACGGCAGTGCGGTCGGGCAGCGTGGCATCCTGGCGCGCCAGCTCCAGCCGGTGCGCGCACAGGTAGCTGCCCCGGCCCTTGAGCAGCGCCGTGCGCACCGGCAGGCCCAGCGCCTGCACCAGGCGCGGCAGATCACGCCCGAACAGCTGGTCCTGCAGGGTTTTGGTGGCGGTGGACAGCAGGATGCGCTCGCCGCTGAACAGGGCGGGCACCAGGTACGAAAAGGTCTTGCCAACGCCCGTGCCGGCCTCCACCACCAGCGCCCCACCCTGCTCCACCGTCCGTGCAACGGCCAGCGCCATCTCGGTCTGGCCGGCCCGGGGACGGAAATGATCGGCTGCGCGTGACAGGACGCCGCCCGGCGCGAACGCTTCGCGCACCGTGTCTTGCAATGGGCTCACGCGGGTTCTTTGGGGTCCAGCGCCAGTTCGAGCCTGGATATCTGGTCGCGCAACGCCAGCCGGCGCTTCTTGAGGCGGCGCACCATGAGCTCATCCACGGGGACCTCGCTGGCCAGGCGGTCAATCAGGGCGTTGAGATCGCCGTGCTCCATGCGCAATTCGATCAGGCGGCGCTCGGGAGAATGAAGGTTGGAGTCCAAAAAAGCGTCTTCCGGGCCGGTTGTGGCGGGTTCGCTTGATAATACGTGTTTCAGGGGGATTTATCGAGCGCCCCCGCCACCAGCAAAGGCGCCGGGTTCAAACCATATGAGCAAAGGCTACCGACTTACCGCATCGACAGGCATCCACAAGGGTGACCGCGAATACCAGCAGGACCAGATCGCCCTGCTCAGCCATCCGCGCGTCACCGGCTGCGTGCTGGGCGTGGTGGCCGATGGCATGGGCGGTCGCAGTGGCGGGCGCAAGGCCTCTGACCAGGTCATGATGACCGCCAAGCAGCTGTTTGAGCGGTATTCACCCGACCACGACGACACGCCTTCCATGCTCAAGCAAATGGTCCAGGAAGCCCATATCGTCATCAAGCTCACCGCCATCTCCTCTGAGCAGGAGCCGCACAGCACCATTGCCGCATTCCTGATCAACCCCGCCGGCGACTGCCATTGGGTGCATGCCGGCGATTCACGCGTTTACCATTTCCATGGCAACAAGCTGGTCAAGCGCACCATGGACCATTCCTATGTGCAGACGCTGGTGGACAAGGGCGAGATCACCGAGGAAGAAGCCAACGTCCATCCGCAGTCCAACATTCTCATGGGGTGCCTGGGCACCGAGGACGACCCGCCGATTGACGTTCATTTCATCCCGCAGTTGCGCCCCGGTGACGTGCTCATGGCCTGCAGCGACGGCGTATGGCACTACTTCAGCCCCAACGAGCTGGGCTCGGTGCTGTCGTCGCTGTCGCCCCGCGAGGCCACGGAGTTCCTGATCGACAAGGCCCGCTCGCGCGGGCGTGGCGGCGGCGACAACCTGTCGCTGGTGATCGTCAAGCTGGAGCCACTGGACGCGTTCTGACGCGTTCCGGCGGCAGCCTCAGGAGGCAGGTACCGGCAGCGGCCTGGCGGCAGGCTTGGTTCGCTCCAGCCTGCGCTTTTCAAGCCTTTCCTTGCGTGCGCGGGCTTGTTCGAGCTTGTCTTGCCGCTTGCGGATTGCAGCGGCATCTGGAGCAGGCAGGGCGGCTGGCTGCGTAGCTTCCTGCGGCGGCAGAGTACCGACAGGCGCCGCCGCAGCGGCCTTGCGTGCACCGCGCTCCTGCCGCGCGGCGGCGTCTTCCAGCGCACGGGCACGCTGCTGCGCGGCACGCAGCTGGTTTTCTGCCGAAGACCGCTCGTCCAGCCGCTGGCGCTGGGCAGCCCCCTTCCTGAGGCGCTCGTCGTCATTGAGAGAGATTTCCTGGCGGCGCAAGTCTGCCAGTGCCTCGCGGCGGGCTGTCCTGGCCTCGTTGACGCAATCGTTGACGGCAAAGCGTGCGAAGCAGGCTGCTTCGGCCTGCGAATACCGGACATCAGCCGCCTGACGCTCGGCGGCAATGCGGGCTCGCTCCCGGTTCATCTGCTGCTGTGCACTGTCCTGCGCCCAGCCTGGCGCAGTGCCGGCGAACAAGGCCGTGCACACGACGAGAGCGGGAACACCGGTTTTCATGTGAGCCGAGTATCCACCATGCGTCGGTCCAGGGACAGGAACTCGGCCGACTGCATTTCGTTCAGGCGCGAGATGGTGCGCGGAAATTCATGGGCCAGGGGGCCCTCGGTGTACAGCGCCTCGGGGGGCACCTGGGCCGACATGATCAGCTTGACCCGGCGGTCATACAGCACGTCCACCAGCCAGGTGAAGCGGCGCGCCTCAGACGCATGGCGAACAAACATCTGCGGAACGTCCGACAGCAGCACTGTGTGGAACTGCGTGGCAATTTCAAGGTAGTCGTTCTGCGAGCGGGGGCCGCCGCACAGCGTCTTGAAGTCAAACCACACCACGCCGCCCGCCTTGCGCCGCGCGCGGATGTCGCGGGCCTCGATGTGCAGCACCGGGTCTTCGTCATGGCTCTCGGCCAGGCGGGTGAACGCTTCGTCCATCTGGGCGTCTGCCTCGGGTCCCAGCGGCGTGTGGTAGAGCTTGACCTGCTCCATGGTGCGGCGGCGGTAGTCTGTGCCGTTGTCCACGTTGATGACTTCCAGCCGGTCATTGAGCAGCTTGATGGCCGGCAGGATGCGCTCACGGTGCAAGCCGTTGGGGTACAGGTCGTCGGGGCGGAAGTTGGAGGTGGTGACAAAGCCGATGCCGTTGTCGAACATGGCCCCCAGCAGCCGGTGCAGGATCATGGCGTCGGTGATGTCGGCCACGTGGAATTCGTCAAAGCACACCAGGCGGTAGCGCCGGGCCATGCGTTTGCCCAGTTCGTCCAGCGGGTTCACCGTGCCCTGCAGCTCGGCCAGCTCGCGGTGCACCTCGCGCATGAACTCATGAAAGTGCAGGCGCGTCTTGCGCACGATCGGCACGGCGTTGTAAAAGCAGTCCATCAGGAAGCTTTTGCCGCGCCCCACCCCGCCGTGCATGTAAACGCCACGCGGGATCTCCGGGCGGTTGATCAGCTTCTTGAAGGCGTTGGAGCGCTGCTCCTTGAACGCTGCCCATTCGCTCGCGCAGCGCTGCAGCGCATCAACGGCGCGAAGCTGCGCGGGGTCACTGGCGTAGCCCCGCGCAGCCAGCTCGCTGTCGTAGATCTCGCGGACCGTCGGCACGGCGGACGCAATCAGAAATTCAGCGTGCGCTTGTCAACCGCCAAAGCAGCTTCCTTCGTCGCCTCCGACAGCGACGGGTGCGCATGGCAGATGCGCGCGATGTCCTCGGCGCTGGCCTTGAATTCCATTGCCACCACGGCCTCCGAAATGAGCTCGCTGGCCATCGGGCCCACGATGTGTACACCCAGGATTTCGTCCGTGGCTGCATCGGCCAGGAACTTGACCATGCCTGTGGTGTCGCCCAGGGCGCGTGCGCGGCCATTGGCCAGGAACGGGAAGGTCCCGGCCTTGTATTTCACGCCATCGGCCTTGAGCTGCTGCTCGGTACGGCCCACCCACGCGATCTCGGGGCTGGTGTAGATCACCCAGGGGATGGTGTTGAAGTTCACATGCCCGTGCTGGCCGGCAATGCGCTCGGCCACGGCCACGCCTTCTTCCTCGGCCTTGTGCGCGAGCATGGGGCCGCGAACGACGTCACCCACGGCCCACACGCCGGGCAGGTTGGTCCTGCACTCATCGTCCACCACGATGGCGCCACGCTCGTCCAGCTTCAGGCCCACGGCTTCGGCGTTCAGGCCGATGGTATTGGGCACGCGGCCGATCGACACGATGAGCTTGTCCACGTCCAGCGTCTGGGCTTCGCCCTTGGCGTTGGTGTAGGCCACGCTCACGCCCTTCTTGCCCGTCTTGATCTCGCCGACTTTCACGCCCAGCTCGATCTTCAGGCCCTGCTTGTCAAAGGCCTTCTTGGCTTCCCTGGCAATCTGCTCGTCCACCGCGCCCAGGAAGGTGGGCAGGCCTTCGAGCACGGTCACCTCGGCGCCCAGACGGCGCCAGACCGAGCCCATCTCCAGCCCGATCACGCCGGAGCCGATCAGCCCCAGCTTTTTCGGCACGGCGCCGATGCGTAGGGCGCCGTCGTTGGACAGGATGTTTTCCTCGTCGAACGGTGTGCCCGGCAGCGCGCGGGCATTGGAGCCCGTGGCCACGATGATCTGCTTGCCGGTAAGGCCTTCTTCGGTGGCGCCTGCCACCTTGATTTCATACCCGCCCTCGCCCGCCTTCACGAACGAACCGCGACCATGGAAGAAGCTGACCTTGTTCTTCTTGAACAGGTACAGGATGCCGTCGTTGTTCTGCTTCACGACGGCGTCCTTGCGGGCCACCATCTTGCCCAGGTCCAGCCCCAGGCCCTTGACCTCGATGCCATGTTCGGCGAAGTGCTTGCCAGCATGCTCGTAGTGCTCGGACGACTGCAGCAGCGCCTTGGACGGGATGCAGCCGACGTTGGTGCAGGTGCCGCCCGGGGCGGGGCCGCCCTTGTCGTTCTTCCACTCGTCGATGCAGGCCACGTTGAAGCCCAGTTGCGCGGCGCGGATGGCCGCGATATAGCCACCGGGACCGCCGCCGATGACGATCACGTCAAATTGTTTGCTCATGTCCGCTCCTTAGATGTCGAACAAGAGGCGAGCCGGGTCTTCCAGCGCTTCCTTCATCGCCACCAGCCCCAGCACGGCTTCGCGGCCGTCGATGATGCGGTGGTCATAGCTCATGGCCAGGTAGTTGATCGGGCGCACCACGACCTGCCCGTTTTCCACGACGGCGCGGTCCTTGGTCGCATGCACGCCCAGGATGGCCGACTGCGGCGGGTTGATGATGGGGGTGGACAGCATCGAGCCGAACACACCGCCGTTGCTGATGGAGAAGGTGCCACCGGTCATCTCCTCGATGCCCAGCTTGCCGTCGCGTGCCTTGGCGCCGTACTCGGCAATCTTCTTTTCGATGTCGGCAAAGCTCATCTGGTCGGCGTTGCGCAGGATGGGCACCACCAGGCCGCGCGGCGAACCGACAGCGATACCGATGTCGAAATAGCCGTGGTAGACGATGTCGTTGCCGTCCACTGACGCATTGAGCACCGGGTACTTCTTGAGCGCGTGCACCGCTGCTTTCACGAAGAAGCTCATGAAGCCGATCTTGACGCCGTGCTCCTTCTCGAACTTTTCCTGGAAGCGCTTGCGCATTTCCATCACGGGCGCCATGTTGACTTCGTTGAACGTCGTCAGGATGGCGTTGGTGGACTGCGATTGCAACAGGCGCTCGGCCACGCGGGCGCGCAGGCGGCTCATGGGCACGCGCTGCTCGGGGCGGTCGCCCAGGTCGGGCGTGGCGGGGCCCGCCACTTGCGGCAGCGCGGCACGCGGCGCGCCAGTGGGAATGGCCACGGCGGGAGCGGCAGCGGGTTTGGTACCAGAAGCCACCGCGCCGATCACGTCGCCCTTGGTCACGCGGCCATCCTTGCCGGTGCCGGGCACGGAGCCGGCCGGCAGGTTGTTGTCGGCCATGAGCTTGGCGGCAGCGGGCATGGCCACGCCAGCCTTGGAGCCACCTGCAGCAGCGGCAGGCGCGGCTCCAACCGGTGCCGGGGCAGCAGCCGCAGCGGGCGCGGCAGCAGCACCCTTGCCTTCGGTGTCAATGCGGGCAATCAGTTGCTCGGCCACCACGGTGCCGCCATCGGCCACCAGGATTTCGGCCAGCACGCCCGCGGCCGGGGCCGGCACTTCCAGCACCACTTTGTCGGTCTCGATTTCGATCAGGATTTCGTCGACGGCCACTGCCTCGCCGGCCTTTTTCTTCCACTGCAACATCGTTGCTTCGGCAACTGATTCGGACAGCTGCGGGACTTTCACTTCTACGATAGCCATTTTGAATTTTTCCTAAAACTTATTTCGTGAGGACGAAGCCTTTGAGCTTGGCAAACGCGCCGTCCACCAGCGCCTTTTGCTGCTCCTGGTGCAGGTGCGAATAACCCACGGCGGGCGATGCGGAGGCAGCGCGGCCGGAGTAACCGAGCTTTTGCCCGTCCAGCATGTTTTCGTGGATGTAGTGCTGCACGAAGAACCAGGCGCCCTGGTTCTGCGGCTCGTCCTGGCACCAGACGATGTCAGTTGCGTTCGGGTACTTCTTCAGTTCGGCGGCGAACGCCTTGTGCGGGAACGGATAGAGCTGCTCGACGCGCAGGATGGCCACGTCGTCGGCTTCCTTCTCGTCGCGTTTCTTGGCCAGGTCGTAATAGACCTTGCCCGAACAGGCGATCACGCGCTTGACCTTGTCGGCCTTCCTGTTGACCTCTTCCTTGTGCTCGGGGATCACCGTCTGGAAGCTGCCCTTGGTGAACTCGGACAGCGGCGAGGTCGCGTCCTTGTTACGCAAGAGCGACTTCGGCGTCATGATGATCAGCGGCTTGCGCAGGTTGCGCACCATCTGGCGGCGCAGCAGGTGGAAGATCTGGCTGGCCGTGGTGGGCTGCACCACCTGCATATTGGTGTCAGCCGACAGCTGCATGAAGCGCTCCAGGCGGGCCGAGCTGTGCTCGGGGCCCTGGCCTTCATAGCCGTGCGGCAGCATCAGCGTGATGCCGTTGACACGGCCCCACTTGACCTCGCCCGAAGCAATGAACTGGTCGATCACGACCTGTGCGCCGTTGGCGAAGTCGCCGAACTGCGCTTCCCAGATCACCAGCGTGTTGGGATCGTTGGACGCATAGCCGTACTCGAAGCCCAGCACGGCTTCCTCGGACAGGATGGAGTCGATCACGACGAACGGCGCCTGGTTGTCGGCCACGTTGCACAGCGGCGTGTAGGTGCCTTCGTCGAACTTCTCGCGCTTCTGGTCGTGCAGCACGGCGTGGCGGTGCGTGAACGTACCGCGCCCGCAGTCTTCGCCGGACAGGCGCACCGGGTAGCCGCTGGCCACCAGCGAGGCGAACGCCATGTGCTCGCCCATCCCCCAATCCACGTTGACCTCGCCGCGGCCCATGGCGGCGCGATCATCCAGCACCTTCTTGACCAGCGGGTGCGGCGTGAAATTGGCGGGCATCGTGGTGATCTTTTCGGCCAGGCGCTTCCATTCGGCCAGCGGGATCGCCGTGTCGGCCGCGTCGGTCCACTTCTTGTTGAGGTACGGGCTCCAGTCCACCGCGTACTTGCTCTTGAAGTTGGTCAGCACCGGGTCCACCGTGTGCTTGCCCGCGTCCATGGCGGCGCGGTAGGCCTTGACCATGTCGTCGCCCAGCGTTTCGCCCAGGCCCTGGGCAGCCAGCTTGTCAGCGTACAGCTTGCGCGTGCCGGGGTGGGCGCCGATCTTCTTGTACATGAGCGGCTGGGTCAGTGCCGGCGTGTCCTGCTCGTTGTGGCCCAGCTTGCGGAAGCAGACGATGTCCAGCACGACATCCTTCTGGAACTCCATGCGGTATTCCAGCGCAAGCTGGGTGGCCAGCACCACGGCCTCCGGGTCGTCGCCGTTCACATGCAGCACCGGCGCCTCGATCATCTTGACCACATCGGTGCAATACAGCGTCGAGCGCGTGTCGCGCGGGTCGCTGGTGGTGAAGCCGATCTGGTTGTTGATGACGATATGCACCGTGCCACCGGTGGTGTAGCCGCGCGTTTCGGCCAACGCCAGCGTTTCCTGCACCACGCCCTGGCCGGCGATGGCGGCGTCGCCATGCACCAGCACCGGCAGCACCTGCAGGCCCTTGGGGTCGCCACGACGGTCCATGCGCGCCCGCACGGAACCTTCCACCACCGGGTTCACGATTTCCAGGTGCGACGGGTTGAACGCCAGGCTCAGGTGAACCGGGCCGCCGGGCGTGGTCACGTCCGAGCTGAAGCCCTGGTGGTACTTCACGTCACCGGCGGGCAGGTCTTCCTTGGCGGTGTGGTCAAACTCGGCGAACAGGTCGGCCGGCATCTTGCCCAGCGAATTGACAAGCACGTTCAGGCGGCCGCGGTGGGCCATGCCGATCACGATCTCCTGCACGCCCTTGGCACCGGCCTGCTGGATCAGCTCGTCCATGGCGGCAATGAAGCTTTCGCCACCTTCTAGCGAGAAGCGCTTCTGGCCCACGTACTTGGTGTGCAGGAAGCGTTCCAGGCCCTCGGCCGCCGTCAGGCGGTCCAGGATGTGCTTTTTCCTGTCGGCGTTGAAGTTGGGCTTGCTGCGGATGGACTCCAGCTTCTGCTGCCACCAGCGCTTCTGGTTCTGGTCGGTGATGTAGTTGCACTCGGAGCCGATGGTGCCGCAGTAGGTTTCGCGCAGCGCATTGATGAGCTCACGCAGCGACATCGTGTCCTTGCCGAAGAACGTGTTGCTGGTATTGAACACGGTTTCCTGGTCGGCGTCGCTGAAGCCGTAAAACGAGGCTTCCAGCTCGGGAATATGGGCGCGCTCGGTGCGCTTGAGCGGGTCCAGGTCGGCCCAGCGGGCGCCGACGTTGCGGTAGGCGGCAATGAGCTGCTGCACCGCGGTACGCTTGCGGCCCATTTCGGAGTCCGCACCGCTGGCCACCACCACCTTGGTACCCCCCTGCTTGGCGCGCTCGGCAAACGCATTGATGACCGGCATGTGCGGAACATCCTTGGCGTTGCTGCCGTCCACCGCAGGCACGTGCTGCAGCGCGTCGAAGTAGTCGCGCCAGTTGTCAGGCACGCTGCCGGGGTTGGCCAGGTAGTTTTCGTACATCTCTTCGACATACGGCGCATTGCCGCCGAAGAGGTAGGAGTTGCCTTGATAGGCAGTGTAGACAGACGCCGTCTGTGGCGTCGATTGATCGCTCATATTCCGCTGACCTCCGTTTCCCTCTGGGAAACATTAGCTGGTTAAGAAAACCTTCCGCGACACGGCTGGACCGATTGGCGGATGCGACTGTGGCTGGAAGGGGCCTAAGTACAGCTGGGATTGTGCCACCGAAAACGATCAGCGGCCAGCGAGAATTGGAAGCTTTTGTATTGGCAGGTCAAGCCAGGCCGGGATTGCCCTGCATGCCCACCAGGCGCGGCACATTGGGTTTGCGGGCAGAAATGCGGCCATTGCGCGCCTTCAGCCACTGCTCCACAACCTCCCACACCTGCTTGTTGCCGGCCGTTCGCGCCTCTTCGGCCACCGGCGCCCAGCCGGCCACCTTGTAGCGCCGCCCTGCCTCGATGGGCTTGCCGTTGAGTTGCATGGCGGTGATGCGCTGACCCATGCCAGCCAGCGGGTCACAGGTGTACTGCAGACCGCCCACGCGCACCATGTCACCGCCCTGCTGGTAATAGGGGTCGGGGTTGAAGAGGTTGTCGGCTACGTCTTCCAGCACGGTCTTCAGGGTCTCGCCGGTCATTTCTGTGACGGTTGCGTACGAATAGGTCGTGGCGGTCATGTCCATCAACCACTCGCGCGTGATCGCCTGCCCCGACAGCAACGAGGTACCCCAGCGAAAGCCGGGCGAGAACGCAATCTCGGCGCCCTGCACGTCCATCAACGCGTCCAGCAGCAACTGGTCGCCGGTGCCGTTGAAATTGCCCCGGCGGTACAGCGTGCCTTCGGTCACGCCCAGCTTCTCGGCCAAACTGGTTTCATATGGCGCACGCAACTTGCTGATCAGCGCGTCCATGTCAGGGTCGGCTGGCAGCATGTTGGAAAACACGGGCAGCAACCGGTACCGGAAGTCGCTCACCCGCCCGCCCTTCACGTCAAAGTCCATGACGCCGAGGAACTTGCCGTTGGAGCCGGCGTTGGTCACCAGCGTCTGGCCGCTCCTGTTGGTTACCACGCTGGCAACAGGCATGCCATCGTGCGTGTGCCCGCCCATGATCGCGTCAATCCCTGTCACACGGCCGGCCATCTTCAGGTCCACATCCATGCCGTTGTGGCTGAGCACCACGACGACCTGGGCGCCTTTGCCACGGACCTCGTCCACCATCTTCTGCATGTTGTCGTCCTGGATGCCGAAGGTCCAGTCAGCCACCATGTAGCGCGGGTTGGCGATGGGCGTGTAGGGAAATGCCTGGCCAATGATGGCGCAGGGCACGCCGTTGATCTCGCGGATCACGTAGGGCGGGAACACCGGGTCGCCGAAATCATTGGTCTTGACGTTCTGGGCAATGAAGTCGACCTTGCCCTTGAAGTCTTTCTCAATGATTTCCTTGACGCGCTCCATGCCCAGCGTGAACTCCCAGTGCCCCGTCATCACATCCACGCCCAACGCCTTGCAGGCATCCACCATATCCTGGCCTTTGGTCCACAAAGCCGTGCCGGAACCCTGCCAGGTGTCACCGCCGTCCAGCAGCAGCGCGCCCGGGCGGCTGGCTTTCATGCGCTTGACCAGCGTAGCCAGGTGCGCGAAGCCGCCCACCTTGCCGTAACGCCGCGCGGCCTTGTCAAAGTCGAGGTACGTCAGCGCATGGGCCTGGGCAGTGCCTGGGCGGACTTTCGCAGTCTTCAGCAGGTGCTCGCCCACCAGATGCGGCAACTGCCCCTTCATGCCGGCGATGCCCAGATTGACGCTGGGCTCGCGGAAATAGATGGGTTTGAGCTGCGCGTGGCAGTCGGTCATGTGCAGGAATGACACATTGCCAAAACGCGGCGCCTCGTACAGGCGATCGGCTGCCGTTGCCGCGTCGGCGTCGGCATGCTGGCCCAGCGCCATGCCGGCCATGGTGCCGGCGCCCAGTACCTGGAAGAACTCGCGTTTGGTTAGATTCATAATTCCGCAATCAATGATGGAAGGCGCAAAACAAAGCCCGGCACGCAGCCGGGCATTTGTGATTACTGGTTAACGGGCGACGCCGGGTCCAGCAGCAAGGCCATGACGTGTTTGATCTGCTCCTCGTTGAGCACGCCCATGTGGCCGGCGCGCGGCATGTTGGAGCAGGCGTTGTAGGCCTTGGCGTTGTAGATCTTGCCCCAGGTGTATTCGACGATCGCCCTGGACGCCGCGCTGTTCGGGTCGGTCACGCCGCGGATCTTGCCGTAGTTCAGCAGGCTGGGGCCGATCGTGCCGAACGAGATTTCCTTCTTGTCCATCTGGTGGCAGTTGTAGCAATTGCCGCCGTTGACCGTCTGCGCCGTGTCGGTCCAGGTCTGGCCGCGACCGCTTTGGGCGATGCGTTCGCCCTGCTTCCAGTCGCCCAGGAACTTGCCGTCCGACGGCCACTTGATTTTCTTCATCTCGGCGGCTTCAAGCGCCTCGGCCACTTTCTTGTCCAGCGGCTTGCCCGCCACATCGGCGGCGTTGCAGGCCTTGAGTGTGTCGTCAACCTGGGTGATGCGCTCGACCTTGGCGATGCCCTTGGTCTGGAATGACGACTGGATCAACTGGTCAGTCAGTTTGTCCAGTTCAGCGGTGGGTGGCAGGCTGGCACAACCCGCCACGGCGGCAGCGGCCAGCAAAGACAAGGCAATGGTGTGGATTTTCTTCATTCGGGGCTCCTGGGCTTCAGCGCTTGACCGTGGGGACGGCCGACTTGGCACCCTTGGCATTCACGCCAAGGTAGGTGCTGAGCGCGGCCAGGGCATCACTGCCGAACTTCGGCTCGGGAAAGCGCTGCTGGCGGTAGCAGTCGTTCAGGCGCAGTTGCATGGACCACATCTGGCCGTTTGAGACACGGTAGGCCGGCCAGGCTGCAAAGCCTACGCCGTCGCCCGGGTTCTTGCTCAGGATGGGCAGGTCCTGCAGGCGGATGCGCTTGCCCTCTTCGCCGTGACATGACGCGCACGAAAAATCGTGCGTGCCGCCACGCTGGAAGAACAGTCGCTTGCCCACCTCGTAGGCCACGCGCTCTTCCTGGGTGGATTGCGGCAGGTTGAACGCCAGGCCCTTGGACTGCGACGACACCCAGGTGGCCAGTGCAGTCACATTGGCCATCTCACCACGGCCAAACGGCGTTCTGGAAATCTCGTCGGCATTGAAGCCCTGCAGCGTCGCCATGCAATGCACGATGCGCGTTTCCAGGTCCTGCACCTTTTTGACGTCGGCGAAATACCGCGGCAACTCGACGAAAACGCCCTTGACGACGCCAGACCCCTTGCCCAGGTCGCATTGCTCCAGCGAAGCAGCCTTCGGCCCGCGCTTTTGCTTCCAGAGGTCTTCACCCTTGGCCTCGAACAGCTCGGCGGGGTTGCCATCGGCCAGCATGGCACGGTATTCCTCGATGGCCTGGATGGATGTTTTGGCGGGGGCTTGCTGCGCGAACGCCGTTGTCGCGCAAATGGCCGCCGCAGCGGCGATCACGATGCCTGATTTACTCATGTCGTCCTCTTTCTGGTTGTCGTGGATTGCACCCTGCCTGTCGCCGCTCCCCCGCGGTCATGCGTCGTCCGGTTCAGGACACTACGGCTTCGTCGGTCCGCGTATCGCCCTTGTTGTCTTTCCAGGTCACGGCGACTTTGTCACCGGCCTTGGCGCCCTTCAAGGTGAACTGCAGGAACGGGTTCTTGGAAACTGCCGGGCCCCATTCTGCCGAGAAAACCGGCTTGCCGTTGAGGGTGGCGGTCACGTCAGTGATATGCCAGGCGGGGATGGTCTTGCCGGAGGCGTCCTTGCGCTGGCCGGTTTCCATTTCGTGGCTCATGAGGACACGGACGGTTGCGTTGCCGCCGGCTGCTTGGGCGCGAATGCGCATCGGTTCTGCCATGATTTGACTCCTGATATCTGTTGCGTTGAAGTGCGTATGCGGGTTGGCGCGCGGTCAGCCGCCGCAGCCGCCGAGCGTGACCTTGACTTCCTTCTTGGCGAACAGCGTGCGGCCGTCGTTCATGATGGCAACGGCGTAGACATCCGACGACTGGCCCATCTTGGCCCGGGTCTGGAAATTGGGCACCACGGCATCCGACGTGTTGAACATCGCCACCAGCGCGTTGGGGTTCTTTTCGACCAGGATCAGCAGGTGCTTCACACCTGCCAGCGAGGAGGCCACACCCAGAGGCACAACGGCGCCGTTTTCGGCGATGTCCGGACCGGTCAGCGTCACGTCCTTGCTCTCGGTCGGGGCGCCACCGCCAAAAGCCTTGGCGGCATCGGCCACGGTCTTGGCGTCAAACGCCGCCTTGTTGAACGCATGGGCATGTTGCGGGAACAGGCCCACAGATGCCAGCAGGCCGGCCACAGCAGCGCTGCGTTTGAGAGTCTCGCGACGGGTTTGCATGGATTGCTCCTTTGATTAAGCGAATACTAATGAAAGATGGAGGGCAAGAGGATCAGGAATATCCCTGTGGACTTACTGCTTGCGTGCACCTGCTGCCAGCCATGCGGCGATGGCTTTTGCATCAGCGTCAGGCAATGTCTGTGCCGGCATGGGAATCGCTCCCCAGACGCCGGTGCCACCTGACTTGATTTTACCGGCGAGGTAGTCGGTGCTGCCCGCGTGCTTTTTGGCAATGTCAGCCCAGCTGGGCCCCACCAGCTTGCGGTCCGCCGCATGGCATGCGGTGCAGGTGTGCTTTTGCGCCAGCGCCTGAGCTGCCTTGGCATCCGCACCGCCGGCACTGGCTGGCTGCGCGGTTGGCGCGCTGGCCGGGGCTGCGGCAACAGTCTGCGGGGCCGCCGGGACGGCGCCGCGTGACGCCTCGGGCACCAGGGTCTGGGCACCGCGCTGCGGGCCCACCAGCCGGTTCTGCTCAGCCAGGTTGCCATGGGCATTGCGCGCAAAGTCGGGCAGGATGGAAGCCACCCTGGGCTCCACCGCGCAGTTGCTCATGCAGGAAATGCCCTGCACGTCAGGCTTCACGGTACCGCCGAGCTCCTTGCCGGGCCACAGGCCATGCGCGGTGGACATGCCATTTCGGTTGGGCAGGCGCTTCTGGACTTCAGCCATGTTTTTGTCCGACAGCGTGAAATCGTCCGGCACCACGCCGCCCAGGTTCAGGATGAACGCGGTGACCGCGTAAACCTCTTCCACGGTCAGCGACTTGGGCTGGGTCCAGGGCATGGCGCGGTTGATGTAGTCCCACAGCGTGGACACCGTCGGCAGCTTCATCAATGTGGTGCGCCCGGGAAATGAGGGGTCTTTCAGCCGCGCCACACGACCGGTCAGGACATCGTCCCTGGTCGTGCCGCCCACAATGGGGCTGAACACTTCATTCGATTCGCCAAAAACGCCGTGGCAGGACGCGCACTTCCCTTCCCAGACCTCCTGCCCCCTGGCAACCGAGCCCGCACCCGCGGGCAAGCCCTTGAAGTCCGGGCGCACGTCGATGTCCCAAGCCTGGATCTCCTTGGGCGTGGCGCCGCGGCCCACCCCGGGATAGGCGGCTTTGCCTTGCGCCAGGGCCATGCCGCCCAGGCACACCAGCATCAAAGCCAGGATGGAGTTACGAAAGCTGGACATTCTTCACCTCGCCGTTTTCCTGCACCAGCCAGGTCTGGATGGCGTTGTTGTGGTAGATCGAACGCGTTCCACGCACGGCGCGCAGCTGGCGGTAGGTGGCCTGCACGTGCCCCGTCTCGTCCGTCGCGCGGCTCTGGATCAGCGCCGGCTTGCCGTCCCAAACCCAGTCCAGGTTGAAGCGCGTGAGGCATTTGGACAGCACCGGCCCCTCCATGCGCGCCTGTCGCCAGTTGCGACCGCCGTCCACCGACACATCCACGCGTCGCACCTTGCCGCGACCGGACCAGGCCAGGCCGCTGACGTTGTAGAAGCCCTTGTCCAGCAGCACCTGCCCGCCCGAGGGCGTGGTCACCACGCTCTTGACCTCCTGCACCGAGCTGTACTGGCGGTGGGTGCCGTCCGGCATCAGGTCCACGTAGTGGATGGCCTCGTCCTTGGTGGCCCAGGGCTTGTCCCCCACTTCCAGGCGGCGCAGGTACTTGACCCAGCTCACACCCTGGACACCCGGCACCACCAGGCGCAGCGGGTAACCGTTTTCGGGGCGCAGCATCTCGCCGTTCTGGCCATAGGCGACCAGCACCTCGCCCGAAGTGATCTGGCTCATGGGAATCGTGCGCGTCATCGACGAGCCGTCCGCGCCCTCGGCCAGCACAAATTTGCCGTTCTTCAGGTCAGCGCCCGCCATCTCCAGCAGGCGGATCAGCGGCACGCCGGTGAATTCACTGCACGACAGCATGCCGTGGGTGTACTGGCAGGTGGGCACGGCCACGTTGCCCCATTCCATGCCGGTGTTGGCGCCGCATTCAATGAAATGAAAACGCGACACCGATGGCAGGCGCATGATCTCGTCCATGGTGAACACCATGGGCTTGCCCACCATGCCGTGGATCATCAGGCGGTGCTTCGACGGGTCAATATCCCACCAGCCCTGGTGATGGCGCTCAAAATGCAACCCGCTGGGGGTGACGATGCCAAACAGCGACTGCAGCGGCGCAAAAGATACCGACGACTGCGCAGTCTGCGTCAGCCCCGGGCTTTGGCGGCGCTGGACGTTGACCTCGTACCTGGACGGTTTGCCATAGCCGTCGGTGGCCACCGCCTGGCCCAGGCCTTTGGAGTGCTCAGGCAGTTCCAGGATGTTCGGGTCGCCGCCATCGGCCGCTACCGGGTTGGCCTGTGCCAGGGCCGCACCACCGGCCGTGGCCGCCGCGGCAGCCGCAAATGCATTGCGGATGAAATCACGCCGCCCACGTCTGCTCTCGGCAAAAACGGTGCGAACGCCTTCGCGATCCAGAAAATTTTCTGGCGCCTTCTGGATCCGCCCGGGCTGGGTCTGATCGTCTGATTTCACGCGTTCTCCTTGGAAATTTGGCTGGGGTCCCAGGGTGCGGGCAAACCCGGAAGCAGGCTGCGCACCGCCACACACAGCAGCGGCACTGTTTCGGCGTTGACCCGGTAGAAAACCTGAGAGCCTTCACGGCGGCGCGCCACCAGGCCCGCGCGGTACAGCAAGCCCAGGTGCTGGGACATGTTGGGCTGCGCCACGCCCACGCGCTGCCTGAGCTGCGCCACATTCAGTTCATTGCGGCACAACTCGTCCACGATACGCAGCCGCGCCGGCGTGGAAAGCAGGCTGAAGACTTCCGCCGCCTTTTCAAACACCTGCATCGACACGTCGAAGGTGCCGCCACTCATTTGTATATCCGGATATTCACAAGCGCTAATATATAGGACAGCCAAACGATCTGGATCAGGGTTTACACCGACGCGGTCGGCACCAAATGAAAGAGCACGGCCGGATCCGGCCGCTTGCGTCTTGTTGCGGTTCGTACCGGGTGCAGCTTCAGTTCCTGACCGCACGCAGCGCCGCAGCCATCCGGTCGTCCAGGTAAGCACTGTAGAAGTCCGCCATGTAGCCGCTCAGCCGGGGCGCGACTTCACGCCCGCCGGGACCAATGAACAGCACCACAGGCGCCACGCTGGCACCGAGGCTGCGCACCAGCGCGCCATGGGTCGTCGCCAGGCCATCCAGTGCCGTCACGGCCCGCGTGCTGCGCATGTCCAGCTGCACCACACGTTGGCCCTGCGTGTCGCGCAACGGCCCCAGGTGGGCGTCGCGCACGTCGCGGCAAAAGGGGCAACCCTCCAGGCTGACCATCACCACCAATGGGCGGCCTGAGGCCAGCGCAAGGGCCAGCTCGCGCGGCAGGTCCTGCGCGCGGGCCAGCTCCACCCGGCCCTGCGCCGCGGCAGGCAGCCACGCCAGACCCGCCAACAGGCTAACGGTCCACTGCCTGCGTCGGCGATTCACCTGGCTTCCCGTTCCATCAGCAAATAGGTGTTGTAGGCGTTCATGCGGTTGGCCACGCCAAACAGCGGCAGCTTCTCGAACGCCGACCAGTCGGCCGCCCTGTAGGCCTCTTCAAACGGGTCCAGGTTGCGGGCCGCCTCGCCCATGACGCTGCGCAGGTGCGACAGGTAGTCGCGCGTGAGCTGCATGTCCTGGCGGGCCTGGGTCGACATGGGGCCATGACCCGGCACGATGACAGCGGCGTCAAAAGCCAGCAACTGGTCCAGCGCCTTGATCCACTGGCGGCTGTCGGCCTGCCCGACGAACGGCACACGCGCGCGAAACACCAGGTCGCCAGCAAACAGCACCTTGTCCTGCGGCAGGTACACCACCAGGTCTTCGGGTGTGTGGGACGGCCCCACGGGCCGTATCTGCAGTGTCACGCCGCCAATGACCAGATCGCGCGGGCCATCCAGCCAGTCATCGGCCTCCACCAGCCGGGTCTGCGCATTGACCCAGGGCGCCAGCTCGGTGCGCGAGGCTTCCAGGCGCAGCCGCGCCGTGTCGGAGTGCAGGTATTCACGCGCCGCCGTGTGGGCGATGATGCGCGCGCCCGCGGCCTTGAATGCCTGCAGGCCATAGATGTGATCGGCGTGGTAGTGGGTCACGATCACGTGCGTGACACGCTTGCCGGTCTGGCGGGCGATCTCCGCGATCAGCCGCCCGGCCAGTGCCGGCGAACCCAGCGCATCGATGACGACCACCCCGTCGCGCGTGGTCACATAGCCCGCGTTGGAGATGAAATTCTGGTTGGCCGCTGTACCCAGGGCTGACAGGCCCTCGACGTACCGGGCGTGGGCCGACACGGTCTGGGACGTCAGGGCCGGCGCTGCACCTGATTGGGCCTGCGCCCCTGCAACACCCAGCCACAACGCTGCCAGCAGCCCGGCCCGGCGCACCAGATTGGAGGCGACTTGATATCCATCAACCCGCCCCGAAAGCAGCTTCATACCATTCATATAAGCCACATCTTATCTAATTCGGAGACAACCATGGAACTGTCCGCGTGGATCGAGCGCCTGGGCGAGCCGCTGGCTCTGGCGGGCGGCGGTGCCTTGGTGGGGCTGGTCTTTGGCTTCATGGCACAGCGTTCGCGCTTTTGCCTGCGCGCCGCGGTCATTGAGTTCTGGCGTCGCACACCGGGCCAGAGGCTGGCGGTGTGGTTGCTGGCGTTCTCGTCGGCTGTGGTGGCCGTGCAGGCGCTGGTCGTCAGCGGCCTGCTGGACACCAGTGGCGCGCGCCAGCTGGCCACGCGCGGCAGCCTGTCGGGTGCGCTGCTGGGCGGCGCGCTGTTTGGCGCCGGCATGATCATGACGCGCGGCTGCGCCAGCCGCTTGCTGGTGCTGTCTGCCAACGGCAACCTGCGCGCCTTGCTGTCGGGCCTGATCTTTGCGGTGACGGCGCAGGCGTCGCTGTCGGGTGCGCTGGCGCCTGTGCGCGCGGCCATCAGCCAGTGGTGGACGGTGGACGGCGGCGCAAGCCGCGACCTGCTGGCCATCACCCACATCAGCCACACGGGGGGTCTGGCCGTCGGCCTGGTCTGGCTGGCCGCCGCGCTGTATTTTTCAGTGCGCAGCGGCTGGCAGACCTGGAAGTGGGTCGGTGGGATCAGCACCGGCCTGGCCATTGCGTTGGCCTGGTGGTGGTCCTACGAGGTGTCCAGCCAGTCGTTCCAGGTGGTACAGGTACAGGGCATCACCTTCAGCGGCCCATCCGCGGAATGGCTCATGCGGGTACTGGCCTCGCCGGCACCGGCCATCGGCTTTGATTTCGGAATGCTCCCGGGCGTGTTTGTGGGCTCATTCATCGCCGCCTGGCTGGGTGGGGACCTCAAGCTTGAGGGCTTTGGCGATGGCTACAGCATGCCGCGCTACATCGCCGGCGCCATCCTCATGGGCTTTGGCTCCATGCTGGCCGGCGGGTGCGCCGTGGGCGCCGGCATGACCGGTGGCGCCGTGTTTGCCCTGACGGCTTGGCTGACGCTGGTGGGCATGTGGGCCAGCGCCGGCCTGACAGACCGCCTGCTGGATGGCCGCGCCACGCAGACCGCACCGGCCCAGGATGCGCAAGCAGCCGCCATGCCCGGCCTGTCGGCGCCCTGAAGGCAACACCCGGCATGGGTGTTTGCCCTAGTTTCAATTGGCGGCCATCTCTTTACATTTGCAATCGCAAATATAAGTGATTGCAAATTTTACAACTTGCCTGCGCCATGCGGGCGACGCCAGGAGACAAGCATGCCCCGAACCCCCGCCCGGATCGCCATCGCGACCGGCGCCCTGATGGCCGCCCTGTGCGCGTCGGCCCAGGACGCCTCAACGACATTGCACCTGAGAGCCACCGCGGCCACCTGCGCCAACTGCCATGGCACCAACGGCCGCACGGTAGATGGTTCGGCCATACCGGCGCTGGCCGGCATGCCCCGGGCCTACATGCTGATGCAGATGCAGGCGTTTCGCGACGGCAGCCGCCCGGCCACCGTCATGCACCAGATCACCAAGGGCCTGACACCGCAGCAGGTCGAGCAGGTGGCGGATTATTTCGCGGCCATCAAGCGCTGAAAGGACAACTCATGCAAAGACGACAACTGATCCAGTCCGCCCTGGCCCTGGGCTCCCTGTCGGCGCTGGCCGGCTGCGCCTCTACCGGGTCGGTGCCGGCACGCGCCAAGGTCGTGGTCGTGGGGGGCGGCTACGGCGGCGCCACCGCGGCCAAGTACGTTCGCATGCTGTCGGACTACAAGATCGACGTGGTGCTGGTGGAACCCAACACCTCGTTTGTGTCGTGCCCGATTTCCAACCTGGTCATTGGCGGCTCGCGCACCATGGCCGACATCACCACGCCCTATGACGCGTTGGGCGGCAAACACGGCGTCAAGCTGGTTCGCGACATGGTCACCAGGATCGACCGCGATCGCAAGCAGGTCAGCCTGGCCGGCGGGCCGGTGATCGGCTATGACAAGCTGATCCTGTCACCCGGCATCGACATGATGTGGGACACGGTCGAGGGCCTGAAGGCAGCCAGCGACAGCGGCCAGATGCTGCAGGCCTGGAAGGCCGGCCCGGAAACGCTGGCGTTGCGCCGCCAGCTGGAAGCCATGCCTGACGGCGGCGTCTACGCCATTGCCATCCCCGAAGCGCCCTACCGGTGCCCGCCCGGGCCCTACGAGCGCGCCAGCCAGGTGGCCGGCTATTTCAAGAAGGCCAAGCCGCGCTCCAAGGTGCTGATCCTGGACGCCAATGCCGATGTGACTTCCAAGGGCCCGCTGTTCAAGAAATTCTGGGCCGAGAACTATGCCGGCATGCTGGAATACCGTGGCTCCCACAAGGCAATTGCGGTCGATGCACGCACGCGCACCCTCAAGTTCGACGTGCAAAACGACGTCAGGGCCGACGTGCTGAACGTGCTGCCCGCCATGCGCGCGGGCGCCATCGCCGTGAGCACGGGGCTGGCCAACACCAATGAGCGCTGGTGCGGCGTGAACTACCAGACGTTTGAGTCCGCCGTCGCCCGCGACATCCACGTGATCGGCGACTCCATCCAGCTGGCGCCGCTGATGCCCAAGTCCGGCCACATGGCCAATTCGCACGGCAAGGTGGTTGCGGCTGCCGTGGTGGCACAGCTGAGCGGCCTGACGGTCAACCCCGCCCCGCTGCTGACCAACACCTGCTACAGCTTCGTCAATGACAAGCTGGTGGTGCATGTGGCCTCGGTCCACCAGTACGACGCCAGGGACAAGACTTACAAGACCGTGCCGGGCTCCGGTGGCGTGTCGGCGGCGCCCAACGAACTGGAGGGTGTGTACGCGTGGAACTGGGCGCAGAATATCTGGGCTGATTCGCTGCTTTGATCCCAAAGGAGATTTCCATGCGCCGTCGCCTTGCACTCGGCTCGCTCGTCGTCGCCGCCGCCGCCCTGGCAGGCTGCGCCGCCTCCCCCGGCGGCACAGCCCAGCCGGGCAAGACCGTCTACCACATCAATACCGGTGTGGAGACAGCCGCTGCCGCGCTGGGCAACATCCGCAACCACCTCAATGCCGACCCGGCGGCAAGGATCGTGGTGGTCACGCATGGCCCGGGCATTGATTTCCTGCTGCAAAACGCCAAGGACAGCCGCGGCCGTGAATTCAGCGCTGCGGTCAGCGAGCTGGCGGACCGCAAGGTGGAGTTCCGCGTGTGCAACAACACACTGGTCACGCGCAGGATCGACGCCGGCCAGCTGCTGATGGAGGCGAAGATTGTGCCCTCGGGCGTGGCCGAAGTGGCCCGGCTGCAGGCCCAGGAAGGGTTTGCCTACCTGAAGCCTTGAACTCAGTGCTGCTGCAGGTCGGTCTCTATGGCGATCTGGGTGCAGACAGCGCGGCATAGGGTGACGACGCGGTCATTGATGATCCGGTAATAGATCTGCACGCCGTCGCGGCGCTTGCCCAGCACACCAGCCTGGTACAGGGTGCCCAGGTGCTGCGACATGTTGGGCTGCGTGGTGTCGATTTCGGCCAGCAATTCGCCCACGTTCTTCTCGCCGTTGCACAGGCTGCTGATGATCTTGAGCCGCATGGGCGCGGACATGACGCGAAACACCTCGGCGGCCAGCTCGAAGACCTCGTCGGACTCGACGGGGCCGCTGGCACTGACGGCTGTGGCGTTTTCGGTGGCGGGAGCCAGGGCGTTGCGTTTGACCATAGGGCTTGAAGCGAAGCGTGACTGAAGTCTTCTAGTAAATCATCAGTCGCTAATGTACGTCCTGGCGCGCACCCTGCTAAGGGGCGTCCTTCCAGGTGATTTGCCCCACCCGTGCCAACACCCGGCCCGGCGGCCGGCAGTCTGTCGAATCAGGCAGCGAGCAAATCGCGTATCTGCTGCAGCGCCGTCGGGTCTTCGATGGTCGTGAGGTCACCCGCGTCGCGGCCCTCGCACACAGCCTGGATCGCGCGGCGCAGCAGCTTGCCGCTGCGCGTCTTGGGCAGCACCGTCACAAAGCGCACGCGGGCCGGACGGGCCACGGCGCCAAGCTGCTCGTCCACCACCTTCATGATGGCGCCTTCGAGCTTGAGCTTTGCGGCGTCGTCCGTGAGCGCCGATGCGTCCCTGGGCACCACAAAGGCCATGGCCACCTGGCCCTTGAGCGCGTCGGCCACGCCCACCACCGCCACCTCGGCCACATTGGGGTGGCTGGAGATGCTTTCTTCGATCTCGCGTGTGCCCAGGCGGTGGCCGGCCACGTTGATCACGTCGTCGGTGCGCCCCAGGATGTAGTAATAGCCGTCTTCGTCGCGAATGCCCCAGTCAAAGGTGGAATACACCAGCTTGCCCGGGATGCTTTTCCAGTAGGTGTTGACGAAGCGCGCATCATCTTTCCACACGGTCTGCATGAAGCCTGGCGGTGTGGGGCCTTCAATTACCACCACGCCCTTCTGGTTCGGCGCGGTGAGTTCCTCGCCCGTGCTTTCGTGCAGCAGCTTCACGTTGTAGCCGTACATGGGCACGCCGGGGCTGCCGAATTTGCTGGGCTTGTTCTCGATGCCGTTGGCGATGGTCAGGATGGGCCAGCCGCTTTCGGTCTGCCAGTAGTTGTCGATGATCGGCACCCCCAGGCTGTCGCTGATCCAGCGTGCCGTGGGCTCGTCCAGCGGCTCACCCGCCAGGAACAGCGCCCGCAGGCTGGACAGGTCGTACTTTTTCAGGAAGGCCGGGTCCTGCTTTTTCAGCACGCGCACGGCCGTGGGCGCGCTGAACATGGAGGTGACCTTGTACTTTTCCACCAGGCTCCACCAGATACCGGCGTCCGGGCGGATCGGCAGGCCCTCATACATGATCGTGGCCATACCGGCGATCAGCGGGCCATAGACGATGTAGCTGTGCCCCACCACCCAGCCGATGTCGCTGGTGGAAAAGTAGGTCTCGCCCGGCTGGCCCATGAAGATGTGCTTCATGCTGGCGGCCAGCGCCACGGCGTAGCCGCCGGTGTCGCGCTGCACGCCCTTGGGCCGCCCGGTGGTGCCGCTGGTGTAGATGGTGTAGCTGATGTCGGTGCTGTCCAGCCACTCGCAGGGCACCTGCGCGCCCTGGTGCAGCTCGCTCAGTCCGCGCCATGAATGGTCGCGCCCGGCCTGCATGGTCATGGGCGCCAGGCCCCGGTTCACCATGATGACGGCATCCGGCTTGTGGCTGGACAGGCGGATGGCTTCGTCCAGCAGCGGCTTGTATTCCACCACCTTGCCCCCGCGCGAGCCGGCGTCGGCGCTCACGATGAGTTTGGGGCTCGCATCTTCAATACGCGAAGCCAGCGACACGCTGGCAAAGCCACCGAACACCACCGAATGGATGGCCCCGATGCGTGCACAGGCCAGCATGGCAAACGCGGCCTCGGCAATCATGGGCATGTAGATCAGCACGCGGTCGCCCTTTTGCACACCCAGGCCCTTGAGCATGGCGGCGGCGCGCTGCACCTCGGTGTGCAGTTCGCGAAAGGTGTAGGTTTTTTCCTGGTTGGTCTCGGTGGACACATAGATCAGCGCAGCCTGATCGCCGCGGTCTTTCAGGTGGCGGTCCACCGCGTTGTGGCACAGGTTGGTGCTGCCCCCCTTGAACCAGTGCGCAAACGGGGGGTTGCTCCAGTCGCAGATCTGCTGCGGCGGTGTCTGCCAGTCGATCAGCTTCGCCTGCTCGGCCCAAAAGGCTTCGGGGTTGTCCAGCGACTGGCGGTGGAAATCGGCAAATGAGGTCATGACTGTGTCTCCGTGGGGGTCAGCGATCTGAATTCATAATTATTCATGACGGTCTTGCGGGAAACTGACTCGAGCGGCCCTGCCCTGCGGTCCATGCGTTACTTGATGAGGCCCTGGACGGGCTTGAAGGCCGGATGGTCGGCCGTGCGCAGCCATTCAAAGGCCACCATTTCGGTCGTGACAAGTTCAGCCCCCGCGCCTGCCAGCCTGTCAAAAGCCGCGTCGCGGTTGCGCTCGGTGCGCGATCCGCAGGCATCGGTGACCACCCAGACATCGAATTCTTCCTGCAGCAGTTCAAGCGCCGTCTGCAACAGGCAAACATGCGCTTCACAGCCGGCGATCACGACGGTGTTGCGCCCGGGCTGCGGCTGCGGTTGGGGCTTTTGCAGGTGCCTGGGCAGGCTGCGGGCATTGCCGCCCTGCTGGGCGCGTGCCGGTGGGCGAAGCCAGTCGGCCAGGCCGTCGGCCACCGCGCTGAAATGCATCTTGGCCAGCGTGCGGCTGCAAAGCGCACGCACGGCGGCGTCGTTGGGCCCCAGCCTGGCGGGGTTCTGTTCGGTGCCAAAAGCAGGCACGTCCAGCATCTGCGCCATCTGGCCCAGCCGCACGGCGTTGGCCAGGACCAGCGGGCCTTCATGAATCGCGGGCATCAGGCGGCCCTGGTAGTCAACCAGCACCAGTTGGGAATCGTCGGCATCCAGCAGCATGGGTCTCCTTCGGGATGACCCCGATTATTCCCTGCCACGCCCGGCCCGGCGACAAGGCCGGTGAAACCCTGTCAGCGCGACGTGGCCATCGAGGGCATGGGCCGCAGCGGCGCTGGCACCGTGGGCGGCAGTTGCGCCAGGGGCGCCAGCGGGGCGGGCCGCGAATGGCGCTCGCGCTCCAGCGTCAGGTAACGCTCGTGTTCGGCCTGCTGTTGCATGCGTTGCTGCACCAGCGCGCGCTGGCTCGCGTAGGCCTCGCGCAGGCCCTGCGGCTCGCATTCCAGCTGCGTCACCGCAAAATGGGGAACCATCACAATCTCGCTGTCGCCCGCGTCATATTCAATGCAGCCCGGACGGCCCAGCGCGCGGTCAATCGCCTGACAGGCCTTGTCACGCGGCACGCCGGGCAACAGCAGCGCAAACTCCGCCGGCGCGGTGCGCGCCACCACACCCCGTTCCCCCGCGATGGTATTGAGCTTGCGCACCAGCCGGGCCATGACCTTGCGGCTGGTCTGGCGGCCGTAGATGGTGCGCACTTCCTGCAGGTCGGCGCAATCCATCACCACCAGCGTGGCCGGCTTGTGGTCGGCGGCGCAGGCGTACAGCGCTTCGGCGCCGCGCGCCATCAGTCCCTCCAGGTTGTACAACCCGGTGGTGGCGTCCATCTGGCTGCGTTCAATGGCCTCGTCGGCCCGCCGCATGGCCACGCCAAAGCGCATGGCCACCCCAAGCGGGAAGATCGCCAGAAAGCCCAGCGGTGCCGCCATGTCGGCCCAGCCGGCCCCGTTTTGCCATGCCGCCGCGGTCAATGCCGCCATGGCGGCGCCCACCAGCCCCACGCCCCAGGCCGGCTTGAGCATGAAGGCGTAGTACAGCGTGGTGATGGACAACCAGAAGAAAAACACGCCACCCCCCGCTTCCAGCGCCACGTCGATGTGGGTATTCAGAACGTAGGAGCCCGCCACCAGCGCCAGGCCACGCAGGAACATTTCCGCCTGGTAGTGGGCCGGGCGCAGGTCGCAGCACTTGGCGATCAGCGCGGCGTAGGCCACAAACAGCCACAGCGACGCGTCCGCCTGCTGAACGGTGGCCGCCAGCCAGGCGGTGTACAGCGCGATCGAGCCGGCAATCCACGGTTCCAGCCGGCGCATGGTGTACGTGATCCAGTCGTGGCGAAAGGCGTGCGGCACCCGGTCAGGGTCGGCAATGCGGCTCCTTTTCGCCGCTTCGCCGGTGTTCGTTGCTTTGTTCGTGCTCATGATGTAGGCCCCATGGGCACGATGAACCGCGCCCCGGACATATCAGACCAGTTGCGCCGGCACGCGCCTTAAGGCGTTGATCTGCGGCCGTTAGGCCTTTTTCCTAAGGTCGGGCTGCGGGCGGCGCGCCGCTCAGGGGTTCGTGCACCAGCAGCCAGTACACCTGCAGCCGCTGCACCTGTTCGATGAAGCGGCTGAAGTCAACCGGCTTGCGCACATAGCTGTTGGCGCCGTTTTCCAGGCTGGCCACCACGTCTTCCTCTTCGCTGGAGGAGGTGAGAATCACCACGGGCACCAGCCGGGTACACGCATCGTCGCGGATGCGGCGCAGCACCTCGATGCCGTTCAGGCGCGGCAGTTTCAGGTCCAGCAATACCAGCGCCGGCACATCCCTGGGGTCGCGCCCCGCATGAGCGCCCGTGCCAAACAGGTAGTCCAGCGCCTCCAGGCCATCGTGGGCCACCACCACCTCGTTCAGGACGTTGTTCTCCGCCAGCGTCATGAGGGTCAGCTCCTGGTGATCGGGGTTGTCCTCAACCAGCAGGATGCGGCTGTTCTTCAGGCTCATGGGTCGCCCCTCCTTTCAGGGTAAACAGGAACGTGGCGCCCTGCCCCGGCGCGGACTGCGCCCAGACCCGGCCACCGTGGCGCGTGATGATGCGGTGCACCGTGGCCAGGCCGATGCCCGTGCCTTCAAATTCCGCCGCCGTATGCAGCCGCTGAAACGCCTTGAACAGCTTGTCCGCGTAGGTCATGTCAAAGCCAGCGCCGTTGTCGGCTACATAGAAGACGTTTTCGCCCCCATCGCCTTCGCGGCAGCCCACCCGGATCGCGGGCGCGCTCGCGCGGGCGCTGAACTTCCAGGCATTGCCGATCAGGTTTTCCAGCACGATGGTCAGCAGCCGCGAGTCGCCCGTGCACGGCATGGTGGCGTCAATGTCAATCTGCACCGCATGGTCCGGATGGCGGGCGCGAAGCTGCTCCACCACATGGTGGGCGCGCGGAGCCAGGTCCATGGGCTGCACGGTGATGCCGGTGCGCGTGACGTGCGCGAGCGACAGCAGGTCGTCGATCAGCTGGCCCATCTGGCTGGTGTTGGCGCGGATGCGGCTGAGGTAATGCTGGGCCTGGGCGTCCAGCGCGCCGGCATAGCGCGCGGACAGCGCCCGGCCAAAGCCGTCGATCACCTGAAGCGGCGCGCGCAGGTCGTGCGAGACGGAATACGAAAACGACTCCAGCTCCCGGTTGGCCAGGGCCAGCTCGGCGGTGCGCTCCATCACCCGCTGCTCCAGCGTTTCGTTGAGCTGGTGCATCGCCTGCTGCACCTGCAGGCGCTGGGTGATGTCATGCGCCAGCACCATGCGGGCCGGCTGGCCGTCAAAATCCAGCGCGTGCGAGGAAATCTCCACAAAGATGATGCGCCCGTCCTTGAGGCGGTGCCGCCATTCGCGCGGCTGGCTCATGTCTGGCGAATCGCCGGCCCGCAGCGCCGCATGCAGCGCCGCAATGTCTTCGGGCGGGAGGATGTCATCCAGCGTCATTGCCAGGAACTCCTCCCGTGCATAGCCGTAGTGCGACACGGCCGCGTCATTGACCGTGAGAAAGCGCCGGGTGTCCAGCGCAAACACCCACATCGGGTGGGGGTTGGATTCGAACAGGGTGCGGTAGCGGCGCTCGCTGTCGCGCAGGGCCTGCTCGGCCTGCCAGGCGGCCGTGATGTCGGAGACCACCAGCACGCAGCCAACGACCTGCCCGTCGGCATCGCGCAGCGGACGCGCGCTGGACTGCACCACCTTCTGCACGCCGTCGCTCCACACGCCCCGGTACATATGGCGAAAGCCATCCACATTCTCGCCACGCAGCGCCCTGGCGGTGGGCCGTTCGTGGGCCGCAATCGGGGTCACGCCGTCCAGCTGGAAGAAGCCGTACTCCTGCGACGACACGTCCAGCGGGTCCTTTTCGCGGTTGATGCGTGCTATGCCCGGCGCGATGCGCAAGGCAGCGGCATTGGTGTGGATGTAGTAACCGCGGGCATCGCTCACCAGCACGCCTTCGGCAAGGCTGTCAAACACCGAGGTCAGCAGGTTGCGCTGGGCACGCATTTCGGCCATGGCGGCATCACGCATGACGGACCGCTCCATCAGTGAACGGGCCATGTCATTGAATCTTCGCTCCAGCTCGCGCAGCTCGCGCAGGCCGCGCGGGCGCGGCGTCTGGTCAAGGCGGAGTTCTTCGCGCTGCAGCGCACCCACGCGGCGCAACAGCCGGCTGATGGGCGCGGCCAGCACACGGTCGCCAAAGGCCCAGGCGCCCGCCGCCGCCAGCACGGCGATGACCGCCAGCGCGGCCAGCTGCTGCCACAGCCGCAGCATGGACGCCGCCAGCAGATCGTCGCGTGACACCTTGGCCGCCACGATGACACCGCCTTCGACAGCCGTTCCCACCGGTGCCATGGCATGAATCCAGCGATCCCCGTCCTCACCGTCCACGCTGCCAAGCCGCGCCGAGTCCATCACCAGCTGGCTGCGCACGAATGGGTCCGTGACGTCGCTGCCCGGCGCCAGGGGCCATTTGCCCGCGGACGCGAGCACCGTCCCCTTCAGGTCCAGCACTGTCAGGCTGAACTCGGACGGAATGGCCAGCTTGCGCAGCTGCTCGTCCGCCGCCACAAGGTCCAGTGCCACGAAAATCACGCCGCGCAACGCGCCGTCCTCGCGGTGCGCGGGCATGCCGAATGCGATGGAAGGCTTGCCCGTGGCACGCCCTACCATGTAGTGGCCTACCGTGAAGCCGCCGGTCTGGAGGGCCTGACGAAAGTAGGTGCGATCGCCGGCATACACCGGATGGGCGGTACGCGACGCCCGGCAGGTGAGGTAGCCGGATGGGTCCAGCAGGCCAAAGTTGGCATAGCGCCGGTACCGCTGCTCCAGCGTGCGGAAATACGACTCGCACTCCCTGGGGTTGCCGCGGATGACCGGTGGCGCCAGCGCCACGGCCGTGAGCATCTGGCGCGCGCCCTCCATGTACTGCTCCTGGTGGGCCGCCGCCAGCCCCACCAGTGACTGGAGGCTGGCCTGGGCGCGTTCCAGGCGCTGCGCCTGCTCGGCCAGCGATGCCTGGATCACCACGCCAAACACCGGCACCACGGCGATCAGCACCAGCAGTATCAGGGCTGCGCGCAGCCCGAAGGTTCGTTCCATCAGGTTCCCTGTCGGCTCACTCCCGGGCTCCATGGAAGAGCCCGCCACGCCGTCACGGCTCTGGCGTCCGTGATCGGCGAGCGTTTCATTCGACGCCTTGGTGCAGTGTCGCCTTTGCCACACGGCTGTCAAGCGGGCGGCGACCCTAGGAAGAATGTATTGCACGCACCTTGTCGGGCGCGCCACGGCGCGGATAAACTGGGCCAACTCCTGCAGCCAAGCCCACGTGACGCCGACCTCATCCGACACTCCGCAAACCATCCACCTGCTGTGCGTGGAGGACAGCCCCGACGACACCGAGCTCATGGGTCTGGCGCTGGAGCGGGCCGACCCGGCACGGCGCTACCTGTTGCAGCGCGTGGACGAGGCTGAAACCTTCGCGCAGGCATTGGGCGGCGAAGTGGACGTGATCCTGTGCGACTACAACCTGCCGCGCTTTTCACCCTATGCGGCGCTTCAGCTGCTCATGGCACGGCGCAGCACGATCCCGCTGGTGGTTGTCACCCGCGCCATTGGCGAGGAAGCCGCCGTTCATGTGCTGCGTTGCGGCGCCAAGGACTACCTTACCAAGGACAAGCTGGGCACGTTGCCGCAAATCATCGACAGGGTCATGGCCGAGCGCGCGCGCCTGGTCGAGCGCGAGCGCATGGCACGCGAGATAGAGGCAGCCAACCAGCGCCTGCGCGTCCTGTCCGCGCGGCTGGTGGTGGCCCAGGAACGCGAGCGGACCCTGATCTCCCGCGAACTGCATGACGTGCTGGGCCAGACACTGACCGGCATGATGATCCACCTGCACGCGGCGCGCCGCTGTGCTGACGCGGCCGGTGCGGCCGCCTTCACCGACACCGCCATGCAGATGGCCCAGGAGGCGGTGAACCAGGTCCGCACGCTGTCATTTTCGCTGCGGCCCGCCCAGCTGGACCTGCTGGGCCTGGTGGCCGCGGTCCAGACCGCTGCCCAGCGCATTGCCGAGCCCGCCGGTCTGGCCTGGCAGGTGACCAGCCGCGGCGCCGAACCCAAGCCGCTGCGCGAAACAGCGTCGGTGGTGGTCCGGCTGGTGCAGGAAGCCCTGACCAATGTGGTGCGGCACGCCAGCGCCAGCGCGGTGCAGGTGCGCCTTCGCTTCCTGCCGGGTGAGCGCATCAGCCTGCTGGTGGCCGACGACGGCGTGGGCTTTGACAAGCCGGACATCCTGGATGGCCAGCCCAGCGAGCGCAACGTGGGGCTGTACGGCATGATTGAGCGCACCGAGCTGGCGGGTGGGCGCCTGAGCATCCGCACCCGCCCCGGGCGTGGCGTGGTCCTGCGCGCGGTACTATGAACTGCAACTCCAGATGGATACACAAGGGGGACGGATGAACACTGCTGCCACCAGACCGGTGAGGGTCGTGCTCGCGGACGACCACGATCTCGTGCGTTCGGGCATCAAGGCACTGCTTTCGATGATCAAGGACGTGGAGGTCATTGCCGAGGCCCGAAATGGGCAGGAACTGATCACGCTGACCGAGGACTTGATGCCCGAGGTGGTGATGACCGACATTTCCATGCCCGGCATGGACGGCATTGCCGCCATTGCCCACCTGCACAAGTCGCGCCCGCAGGTGAAGCTGCTGGTGCTGTCCATGTACGACACGGTGGACTTCGTCAAGCGCGCCGTTGCCAGCGGCGCCTGCGGCTACCTCATGAAGGACGCGCCTCCGTTCGAGCTGGAGCAGGCGATCCGCAGCGTCATGGCCACCGGAACCTACTTCAGCCCCGTCATCGCGCAGCGCCTGCTGCAGCCGTCCGAGCCCACCGTGAGCGACGAACTGACCGAGCGGCAGATTGAAATCCTGCGCCTGATTGCGCAGGGCAAGGCCTCCAAGGAGATCGCCTTCGAGCTGGGCTTGAGCCCCAAGACCGTGGATGTGCACCGCGCCCGCATCATGGAACGGCTGCACCTGAGCGACATCGCCAGCCTCACCCTGTACGCGGTGCGCAAGGGCCTGATCAAGCCCTGACCAGGCTGGCGGCCAGACCCGTTCAGGGCAAAAGGCGCAGCAGCCGCCCCGCGCTGCTGTCCGTCAGCACATACAGCAAGCCGTCCGGGCCCTGACGCACATCCCGGACCCGTTCGCCAATGTCGATCCGGTTTTCGCGCACCACCTTGCCACCGGCCAGCTCGATGCGGTTGAGATACCGGAACTTCAGCGAACCCACAAACAGGTTGCCCTTCATGGCGGCACCGTAGCGGTCACTGTCAAGAAACACCATGCCCGACGGGGCGATGGACGGCACCCAGTAATGCAGCGGCTGCTCCATGCCGGCGCGGGCAGTCAGGCCGTCGCCGATTTTTCCCCCGCCATAGTTCTCGCCATAGGTGATCACCGGCCAGCCGTGGTTGGCACCCGCGCGCGGCAGGTTGATCTCGTCGCCGCCCTGCGGCCCATGTTCATGCGTCCACAACACGCCATCGGGCGCCAGCGTGGCGCCCTGCATGTTGCGGTGGCCGTAGCTCCAGATCTCGGGCAAGGCGCCGGCACGACCGGCAAACGGGTTGTCGCGCGGTACCGTGCCGTCTTTGTGGACGCGCACCACCTTGCCGTGGTGGTTGTCCAGCGTCTGCGCATTGGCCATCTGGCTGTAGCGGTCACCCAGCGTCAGGAACAGCGTGCCGTCGCGGGCCTCGACGATGCGGCAGCCAAAGTGGTTGCCGCCGCCCACCTTGGGCTTCTGGCTGAAGATGACCTTCACGTTGTCCAGCCGCTTCATGTCAGGGGCCAGTCGGGCACTGGCCAGCGCCGTGCCGGCCCCGCCCGCACCGGGCTCGCTGAAGCACAGGTACAGCATGCGGTTCTGGGCAAATGCCCGGTCGGCCACCACATCCAGCAGGCCGCCCTGACCGCTGGCTCTTACCTCGGGCACCCCCGCCACTGGTTCGCCGACCCGGCCATCGGGCTCAATCACCCGCAGCCGGCCGGGGCGCTCGGTCACGAGAAACCGGCCCTCGGGCAAAAAGGCCAGGCCCCAGGGGTTCTGCAGATCGCCGGCCACGGTCTCGGCCCGAAAAGACTGCGCCTGGGCCGCAGCACCCGCCAGCACACAGGCCACCCACAGCAACTGTCTGAGCATGGGATTTCCCCTTTGTTGAACGGACAAGAACGTCCGGTGACTTTAGACCGCCGCGCAAAGCTTGGGGCGCCGCGGGACATGGGCTTTACATCTTTTCAAAGAGCAATGTCCGTGAACTCAATAAAAATCAATAACTTACGAATCAAATCTAACTTGACTTCTAGGTAATGCCCCAGTAACCTCGCTCCCCATGTCCAAATGGTTGTGCATTCTTTTGCTTGCCTGTGCCGGTGCCCATGCCGCACCCGGTGCCCCTGCTGAAGACGACATGACCCAGTTCATGGCCGAAAGAGGCCTGCTCAAGCGCCTGGACGAAGTCCGCCACAACGTGACCGACCGCGCGTCGGACCTGGTTGTGACCGCCATGGGGTTCCTGGGTGTGCCCTACCGCCGCGGCGGCAATTCGGCCGAAACCGGCTTTGATTGCAGCGGTTTCGTGAAAGCCATGTACGAGCAGACCATCGGCCTGGTGCTGCCGCGCCGGGCCAACGAGCAGGCTGCGGCCACCCAGACTATCGACAAGAAAGACCTGCAGCCGGGCGACCTGGTGTTCTTCAACACCATGAAGCGCGCCTTCAGCCATGTGGGCATTTATGTGGGCAACGGCAAGTTCATCCATTCTCCCAAGCCCGGCGCCGAAGTGCGGGTGGAAGACATGGGCGTGAGCTACTGGGCCCGCCGCTTTGACGGCGCCCGCCGCGTCAGCACCGGCCCGGCCGACGGCCAGACCGCAGCCCGCTGAGCCCCCCCCCCCGGCCAGCGGCCTGCATCAGTCGGGTTTGACCCCGGCGTCCTTGATCACTTTGGCCCACTTGGCCGTCTCGGCCGCAACGAACGCGTCGAACTCCTCGGGGCTGCCGCCCGCCGCAAACGTGCCCATGGTGTCCAGCCGGGCCCGTGTTTCGTCACTGCGAATGATCTTGCTCACCTCGTCTGACATGCGTCTGACGATGTCACGCGGCGTGCCGGCGGGCGCCAGCATGCCGGCCCAGGTGCTGCCGGTAAACCCTGCAAAGCCCTGCTCGATGAAGGTGGGCACGTCCGGCACCGCCGGCAGCCTGCGGTCCGCCGACACACCAATCAGCCGCACCCGGCCCTGCTTGCCCGGATTGATGAGGCCGGTGGCCGCGTCGAAAAACAGCTGGATCTGGCCGCCCAGCAGGTCGGTCAGCGCGGGCGCGGCACCCCGGTACGGGATGTGCACCATGTAAGTCCTGGTGATGGCCTTGAGCAGCTCGCTGGTCAGGTGCGCGGCCGAGCCATTGCCCGACGAGCCGAAACTGACCTTGCCCGGGTTGGCGCGGGCGTAGTCGATCATCTCGCGCGCGGTCTTGAACGGGGCGTCATTGTTGACGGCGGCCAGCAACGGCGAAATGCCCATGAGCGACACGCCCACCAGGTCCTTCCTGGGGTCATACGGCAGCTTGGGGTACAGCGTGGTGTTGGCCGCATAGGCAGCAATCACCACGCCGAACGTCGTGCCGTCCGCCGGCGCCTTGGCCACGGCGTCCACACCGATGATGCTGTTGGCACCCGGCTTGTTGTCGATGGTCACCGTCTGGTTCAGGCTCTTTTGCAGGCCGATCTGCACGATGCGCGCCATCTGGTCGGTGAAGCCGCCGGGCGTGTAAGGCACGACGATGCGGATCGGCCGCGACGGCCAGGTGCCTTGCGCGAGCAACGGCAGCCCGATGGCGGCGGCGGCACCGGCGGCGGCCTGCGCAAAACGGCGGCGCGAAACGGAACTAACGGACATGGTGGCGACTCCTGTGGTTCAGATGATTCTGCGGTGAGCCCCGTGGTGATTGAACGGTGTTTTCCCGTCCATTCAATTCCGCTGTGCAAGACGGCGATTTGGCGCGTAACATCCGTTCGCGTTCCCGGTCCCCATTGCAATTCCAACTCAGGAGCAACAGGTATGGCGAGGCTCAATGTCAACGGCGCAGTGCGCGATTTCGAGGCAGAGGGCGACACGCCGCTGCTGTGGGTGCTGCGCGAGCAGCTGGGCCTGACGGGCACCAAATACGGTTGTGGCATCGCCGCCTGCGGCGCCTGCACGGTGCACATTGACGGCGTGCCCACGCGCAGCTGCGTGCGGCCCGTGTCCACCGTTGGCCCCAATGAAAAGGTCGTCACCATCGAAGGCCTGTCACCCGATGGTTCGCACCCGGTGCAAAAGGCCTGGGTGGCGCTGGACGTGCCGCAATGCGGCTACTGCCAGTGCGGCATGGTCATGACGGCCACCGCCTTGCTGCGCGACAAGCCGCAGCCGACCGACAAGGACATCGACGAGGCCATCACCAACATCTGTCGCTGCGGTACCTACAACCGCATCCGCGCGGCCATCAAGGTCGTGGCCGCCGGCGGCAACACCAAAACGGCGGGCCTGGCGATCCAGCACACCGACGGGAGCACCACATGAACACCGTTGCAGTTTCCCGCCGCACTTTCCTGTCCACCGCCGCGGCCGGTGGCCTGGTGGTCAGCTTCCATGTGCCGTTGGCCGGTGTGGCCGTGGCGCAGGGCGCGGCACCCGAGGTCAACGCCTGGGTGGTGGTGCGACCGGACGACACCGTGGTGATCCGCATCGCCCGCTCTGAAATGGGCCAGGGCACGCTGACCGGCCTGGCCCAGCTGGTGGCCGAAGAGCTGGAGTGCAACTGGGCCAAGGTCACCACCGAATACCCCACGCCGGGCCAGAACCTGGCACGCAACCGCGCCTGGGGCAATTTCTCCACCGGCGGCAGCCGCGGCATCCGTGAATCGCACGACTACGTGCGCAAGGGAGGTGCTACGGCCCGCATGATGCTCGTGCAGGCCGCCGCGGACGAATGGAAAGTGCCGGCCGCCGAATGCCGAGCGGCCAACAGCGTCATCACCCACACGCCCACGGGCCGCACCACCACCTACGGCAAGGTCGCGGCTGCGGCGGGCAAGCTCACGCCACCCGCCGACGTGAAGCTCAAGGACCCCAAGGACTGGAAGCTGGTGGGCAAGCGGCTGGCCCGGCTGGACACCATCGACAAGGTCACCGGCAAGCAGATCTACGGCGCCGACCTGGTGCTGCCCGGCATGCTGAACGCCGCGATCAAGGACTGCCCGGTGTTTGGCGGCAAGGTCAAAAGCTTCAACGCCGCCGCCATCGACAAACGCCCCGGCGTGAAGAAGGTGGTTCGCGTGGGCGACAGCGCCGTGGCCGTGGTGGCCGACACCTGGTGGCGCGCCAAGACCGCGCTGGACGCGCTGCCCATTGAGTGGGATCTGGGCGAACACGCCAAGGCCTCCAGCGAAGAATTTGCCAAGGTGCTGAAGGCCGCGCTGGACGCACCCGAAGCCGCCGTGGGCAACCGCAATGGCGATGCGAAAGCGGCGCTGGCGTCGGCCGCGCGCAAGGTGGAGGCGGTGTATTCATACCCGCACCAGAACCACGCGACCATGGAGCCGATGAACGCCACTGCGAAATACACACCGGAGCGGTGCGAAGTCTGGACCCCCACGCAAAACGGCGAGGCGGCACTGGCGGCGGCGTCTGAAGCATCAGGCCTGCCCGCCGCCAAATGCGAGGTCTACAAGCTGCACCTGGGCGGCGGCTTTGGCCGGCGCGGCGCGGTGCACGACTGGGTGCGCCAGGCGGTGGACATCGCCAAGCAGATGCCCGGCGTGCCGGTCAAGCTGCTGTGGAGCCGCGAGGAGGACATGCTGCACGGCCGCTACCACCCCGTCACGCAATGCAAGCTCACGGCGGGGCTGGACGCGCAGAACAACATCACGGCGCTGCACATGCGCATTGCGGGCCAGTCCATCCTGGCCGGCGTGTTCCCGCAGAACATCCGCAACGGCGTGGACCCGGTGATGTTCCAGGGGCTGAACCCGGGCGGGCCCGAGGCCGCCATCGGCTACAGCTTTCCCAATCTGCTGGTGGACCATGCCATGCGCAACCCGCATGTGCCGCCGGGCTTCTGGCGCGGCGTGAACCTCAACCAGAACACCATCTACCTGGAATGCTTCCTGGACGAAGTGGCCGCGGCCACCGGCCAGGACCCGCTGGCACTTCGCCGCAAGCTGATGGACAAGCACCCCAAGCACCTGGCCGTGCTGAACGCCGTGGCCGAGCGCGTGAAATGGGGCACGCCAGCGCCGGATGTGAACGGGCAGAAGGTGTTTCGCGGCCTGGCGCAGACGCATGGCTTCGGCAGCTACGTGGCGGCCTGCGCCGAGGTGTCTGTCACGGCCGAAGGCCAACTCACCGTGCACCGCATCGTGGCCGCCACCGACCCGGGCTATGCCGTCAACCCGCAGCAGATCGAGGCGCAGGTGGAAGGCTCGTTCGTCTACGGCCTGTCGGCGGCGCTGTTTGGCTCATGCACCGTGAAGGACGGGCGCATCGAGCAGGACAACTTCAGCACCTACCCGGTGATGCAGATGCGCCACATGCCCAAGGTGGAAACCATCGTGGCGGCCTCGGGCGGCTTCTGGGGCGGCGTGGGCGAGCCCACCATTGCCGTGGCAGCGCCCGCGGTGCTTAACGCGATCTACGCCGCCACCGGCCGGCGCATCCGCGACCTGCCGCTGAAGGACCAGAACCTCAAGCGGGCCTGATGCCCATGCCCCGTGCCGCGCTCGCCCTGCCCCTGCTGACCCTGCTGACCCTGCTGGGCGCCCTGGCGGCGCCCGCTGCGGCGCAGGTGGTGCCCTGGCGCGCTGCGGGCGACGGCATCACGCAGCCGCTGACCGCCGTGCCGGGGGACGCCGCCCGCGGCCGCGCCATCGTGGCCAACCGCCAGCAGGGCCTGTGCCTGCTGTGCCACAGCGCACCCATCCCCGAGGAGCGCTTCCAGGGCAACCTGGCGCCGCCGCTTGACGGCGCGGGCAAACGCCTCAGCCCCGCGCAGCTGCGCCTGCGTATGGCCGATTCGCGCCAGGTCAACCCCGATTCACTGATGCCGCCCTACCACCACACCGGCGGTCTGGTGCAGGTGGGCCGCACCTTCAGCGGCCAGCCGATCCTGACCGCGCAGCAGGTGGAGGACGTCGTGGCTTACCTGGTGACGCTGCAATGAAAGCGGCAACCACCCGGCCCACACGCCGCCAGGCCCTGGCCACCGGCGCCGCGCTGGCCGGCTGGGTGACGCTGCGCCCCGCGCTGGCACAGGGCGACGAACTCGCCGCCGCCGTGCGGGAGTTCACCGGCGGCGCGCCGGCGCAAACCGGCCGGGTGCGGCTGGACATCGCGCAGCTGGTGGACAACGGGAACACGGTGCCGATGGCCGTGTCAGTCGATTCACCCATGACGGCCGCCGACCATGTGGTGGCGATTGCCGTCTTCAATGAACGCAACCCGCAGCGCGAGGTGGCCCAGTTCACGCTGGGCCCGCGCGCCGGCAAGGCGCAGGTGGCCACCCGCATCCGCCTGGCCACCTCGCAGAAGCTGGCGGCGGTGGCGAGGATGTCGGATGGCAGCCACTGGCAGCAGACGGTGGACGTGATCGTGACGCTGGCGGCCTGCATAGAAGGCGATGTGGCCCCATGACGGTTCGCACGCTCATCAACATGCCCAAAACCGCTCGCCGCGGCGAGCTGGTCGAGATCCGGGTGACCATTGGCCACCCGATGGAAACCGGCTACCGCCCCGGCGCCGACGGCAAGCGCCTGCCGCGCGACATCATCCAGCGCTTCAGCTGCCGCTACGACGGCGAAACGGTTTTTTCCGCCACGCTGTACCCCGCCATCTCCGCCAATCCGTACATCGCATTCCACACGCTCGCCACGCAAAGCGGCACGCTCGAATTTCGCTGGGAAGGTGACAACGGTTTTGCCCACACCGAACGCGTGGCGATCAGCGTGGCATGAGGCCCTGTCTGGTCCTGGCCCTGGTGCTGGCGGCCCTGCCGGCGCTGGCGCAACCCGCCCGGGATGCCCGCCGCTCAGGCTTTGACGACATGCGCCCCGCCACCCAGGCCATGCAGCGCGACGACAGCCAGAACCCCGCGATGCTCTGGGTCGCGGAAGGCGAAGCGCTGTTCCAGCGCCCGATCGGGCCGCAAAGCAAGGCCTGCATCGCCTGCCACAGCAGCGCCAGCCTGCGCGGCGTGGCGGCACGCTACCCGGCTTTTGATGCGGCGCTGAACCGCCCCGTGAACCTGTCGCACCGCATCAACCTGTGCCGCCAGCGCCACCAGCAGGCCGGTGCGCTGGCGCCCGAAAGCCAGCCGCTGCTGGCGCTGGAGACCTGGGTGGCCCACCAGTCGCGCGGCGAGCCGGTGGCACCGCCCGCGGACCCACGCCTGGCGCCCTTTCGCGCGCGGGGCGAGCAGCTGTTTCGCCAGCGCATCGGCCAGCTCAACCTGTCGTGCGCGCAATGCCACGACGAGCGCGCCGGCCAGCGCCTGGGCGGCAGCGTGATTCCCCAGGGCCATGCCACGGCGTACCCACTGTACCGGCTGGAATGGCAGGCCGTGGGCTCGCTGCCGCGGCGGCTGCGCGGCTGCATGACGGGCGTGCGCGCCGAGCCACTGGCGGCGCACAGTGTGGAGATGGCCGAGCTGGAGCTGTACCTCGCTGCGCGCGCCATGGGCATGCCGATGGAAACACCGGGCGTGCGGCCCTAAAACGCAAGCTCGTGGAAAATCCGGCCATGACCCAGTACTGGCTGATGAAATCCGAGCCCGACGAGTGCTCGATCGACGACGCGCTGGCCGCGCCGGCTGCCACCGTGCCCTGGACCGGCGTGCGCAACTACCAGGCACGCAACTTCATGCGCGACGGCATGAAAGTGGGCGACGGCGTGCTGTTCTACCACTCCAGTTGCGCCGAGCCTGGCATCGCCGGCGTCGCGCGTGTGGCGTCTGGCACGCGGCCCGACCCCACGCAGTTCGATCCGGCGTCGCCCTACTACGACCCGAAGTCAAAACGCGAGGATCCGCGCTGGCTGCTGCTGGACGTCCAGGCACTGCGCAAGACCCGGTTGCTCGGGCTGCCGGAGTTGCGCGCCACACCGGCGCTGGCCGGCATGCGGCTGCTGCAGCGGGGCAACCGGCTGTCGGTCATGCCGGTGGAGCCGGCGCACTGGCAGGTGATTGTGGACGGCTTACTTGGCGGCTGAGCGCGCCCGGGTCCAGTACTCTTCGGTTCGCGCCACCACCAGGTCCTTGTCGCTGGAGCGGCCTTCGTCCTTGCGGCCGCCCTTGAGGTGGTCCATGTAGCTGCCCAGTGGCCCGTTGACAAACGGGTGCATCGAGTCCGGCACGCCTTCGTTGAGGTTGTGGAACTTCAGCGTCCCGGCCTTGCGGTGCGCGGCCACCATCGCATCAAATGCGTGGCAGTCCGTCCAGCGGTACAACTGGAAAATCTTGTCATGGGTGTAGTAGTCCGTGTGGTCGACGATGAACTTGCGCACCACCGGGTTGCGCAGGTTGTACAGGACGAAACTGCATTCCGAATACATGTTCTTGCGCGGCATGAAGGCGATGTCGGCGTCCGCCGGCATCAGCGTGGCCAGAAACTCGATCGGCATATCGCGGAAACACACGATGTCCGCGTCAATGTTCACCAGGATGTCGGCGTCGCTGCGCAGGGCCGCCTCGCGCAGCGCAAAGATGCGGTGGCTCCAGCGCACGGAATCGAGCATGTACTGGTAGGTTTCACCAAAATGCCCGCGTGCGCCAGGGTTATTTGCATGGCGCTGCTTGAATGCCACCAGATCCTGGGCGTCCTCATGCAGGTCCCGCACAATCACGCGATCGCAACCCTCGGGCTTGCAGCCTTCAGCAAATATCCAGAGCTTGGTTTGCTTTGGCCAATGACGGCGGAAAGATTCGATGAATTCGCGCCCGAAACGCTCGTAGCCTTCGGCATGAAAGGTCGCTGCAGCGTGGACCACCGGCATTCTGGCTGGCACCGGGATGCCCGTTCCAGCCTGGGCCTGTGGCCGGCTGTCCGCACCGGCTCCCTGCGTCAATGTGAAGACCTGCGGGCCCTCGTCTGCCGGCCGGTCGCAATCGGCCACCACATCTTCAACATTTTCTTCAGTCACGTCCACAAACACCAGGTCCGGCCGGGCCAACAGTTCCTGCTCCAGTGCCTCGCCGGACATGCGGAACTTGTCCATGAAGACCCTCGTGTAGGCATGCTGAAGCCCGGTGACGTCGTCCAGGAAGCCAGGCGTGAAGGCCTCGGGCAGGCAGAAAAATACGTTCACCCCCGCCTTGTCCACGCCACAGAACTTGTAGCCATATTGCTCGAAAAGATGCCGCCAGGCAGCCACCGACACGCCGAAGTAAAGGCCGCGCTGCGGGTCCAGCCGCCGGCGCGAGAAATCGGCCTCGAACATGACTGTCAAGGGCTGCGTTCCCAGGAATGCGTTGTACTCACAGCACACCACCGACGGGCGAAAGCCACGCTGCAACATGCGGTAAGCCACGTAGTAGTCGACGCTGTCGATGTCCAGCGAGAAAAAGTCAGGCGTCGTGTCGCCATAGTCGTCAATGATCCACTGGCAGTTGTCCCAGCCCACTTTCATGAGCGCCAGGGTCAGGCGCTGCGCAAAGGGCTTGTGGCCCACACGCGCCAGGTAACGCTTGATGTTCTCGGGGTCCACATCAATGCCAAGGCCCGTCCAGCCCCGGCGCAACAGGTACATGCTGTTGTTTTCGCCGCCGTCGGACGTGCCGATCTCGATGAAGCGCTGGCGATTGCTCTTGAGCCCGCTGGTCAGAAAGGCAATGATGCCGTCCTCGCCGTTCTGGCTGAAGATGCTGTACTCGTGGTCGTTGATGCTGGACATGCTCAATATGATATCTGCAGCGTTGCCGCTGAAGACAACTCCCCACGGAACTGACATTTCACCCGATGATCGACCTGCTGCGCAGCCACCTCACCGCCCGCCTGGGTGACAACACCAACCAGCTGGATGCGGTGCTGGGCCATTTCCGGCCGGTGCGCATGGCGCGGGGGGAGCAACTGCTGCGCCAGGGCGAGGTCTGCAACCATGTGTGGTACGTCGCGTCCGGGTGCCTGCAGGTGTATGTGTACGACTCCAGCTACAACGAGACCACGCGCGACTTCGTGCTGGAAGACAGCTGGTGCTCTGAACTCATCAGTTTCAGCCAGCGGGTGCCAGCTGCGGAGAACATCCGGGCGATTGAAGACACCGAACTGCTGGCCATCCACCTGTCGGATTTCCAGGCGCTGCTCACCACGGTGCCGCCGTTCGCACACGTCTACCAGCAGATCCTGGAGGCCTCGCATGCCGGGTCGGTGCAGCGGGTCAATGCCCTGGTGTCGCTCAGCGCGGTGGAGAAAATCCGCTGGGTCGCCACCCACCGGCCGCAGTTGCTCGCGCGGGTGTCCAGCAAGCTGCTGGCGTCTTATCTGGGCATATCGCAGGAAACCTACAGCCGCCTCAAGGGCAAAGCCTGAAGCCGGTAGCGGCACCATCGCCCGGGCGCATTGACAAATGTCATTGAGCCCGCGGCGGCAAATTCACAACAATCGCGGCATTCCCTACCTTCCAGGAGCCCGCGAATGATGAATTCACCCACAACATCCACCACGCCCGCCGCACCACCCGTTCAGACATGGTTCTGGCTTGCCGCCGGGCTGGGGCTGGCCTGGAATGTTTTTGGCGTGGTGCAGTTCCTGTCCACGGCTGGTGCGAATGTGGATGCCCTGGTGCGCGGCGGCATGACACAAGCCCAGGCCACGCTGTATGCCGGGCTGCCGGCCTGGATGGGCGCGGCGTTTGCCGCGGGGGTATTTGGTGGCGTGCTGGGCAGCGCCCTGCTGCTGCTGCGCCGCAGGGCGGCAGTGCCCGTGTTCGCGGCTTCGCTGGTGGCCTACGTTGTGCTGTACATCGGCGACATCACGCTGGGCGTGTTTGAGGCCTTTGGCACACCGCAGGTAGTGATCCTGAGCGTGGTGGTATTCATTGCGGCCGCGCTGCTGTGGCTTGCGCTGCGCATGCGTGCCAGCGCGTGCCTGCGCTGACGCGCAGGCGCCGCCCGCTCAGCGCCGTGCCGGCGGCACGTCGGTGCAGGACCCATGCGCCACCTCCGCCGCCATGCCGATGCTCTCGCCCAGCGTGGGGTGCGGGTGGATGGTCTTGCCGATGTCGACCGCGTCGGCGCCCATTTCAATGGCCAGCGCAATCTCGCCGATCATGTCGCCCGCGTGCGTGCCCACAATGCCGCCGCCCAGGATCTTGCCGTGACCATGGGCTTCGGGGCTGTCATCGAACAGCAGCTTGGTGAAGCCTTCGTCGCGGCCGTTGGCAATGGCGCGGCCTGATGCGGTCCAGGGGAACAGGCCTTTTTTGACCTTGATGCCCTGCGCCTTCGCCTGGTCTTCCGTCAGGCCCACCCAGGCGACCTCGGGGTCGGTGTAGGCCACGCTCGGTATCACGCGGGCATTGAACGCCGCGCTGGCCAGGGCCTTGTCGCCCTGCAGTTCGCCTGCGGCCACTTCGGCGGCCACGTGCGCTTCGTGCACCGCCTTGTGCGCCAGCATGGGCTGGCCCACGATGTCACCAATGGCAAAGATGTGCGCAACGTTGGTGCGCATCTGGATGTCCACATTGATGAAGCCGCGGTCGGTCACGGCCACGCCGGCCTTGTCGGCGCCGATCTTCTTGCCGTTGGGGCTGCGGCCCACGGCCTGCAGCACCAGGTCGTACAGCTGCGGTTCTTTCGGCGCGGCCTCGCCTTCGAACGTGACCTTGATGCCCTCTTTCGTCGCCTCGGCCCCAACCGTCCGGGTCTTGAGCATGATGTTGTCAAAGCGCGGCGCGTTCATCTTCTGCCAGACCTTGACCAGGTCGCGGTCGGCGCCCTGCATCAGGCCGTCGAGCATTTCCACCACGTCCAGGCGCGCGCCCAGGCTGCTGTACACCGTGCCCATTTCCAGGCCAATGATGCCGCCGCCCAGGATCAGCATGCGCTTGGGTGCCGAACCCAGCGCGAGCGCCCCGGTGGAGTCCACCACGCGCGGGTCGTCGGGCATGAACGGCAGGCGCACGGCCTGCGAGCCGGCGGCGATGATGCACTTGGCGAACTGGATGGTCTGCGTCTTGCCCGTCTTTTCCTGCGCCGTGCCGGTGGTTTCCTCCACCTGCAGGTGGTTGGCGCCGACGAAGCTGCCGTAGCCGCGCACCACCGTCACCTTGCGCATCTTGGCCATGGCGCTCAGGCCGCCCGTCAGCTTGCCCACCACCTTGTTCTTGTGGGCCAGCAGCTTGCCGCGGTCCAGCGCCGGCTCACCGTAGCTCACACCCAGGTCGGCAAAGTGCTTGACCTCGTCCATGACGGCCGCCACGTGCAGCAACGCCTTGGACGGGATGCAACCCACGTTCAGGCACACACCACCCAGCGTGGCATAGCGCTCCACCAGCACCACCTTGCAGCCCAGGTCTGCCGCGCGGAACGCCGCGCTGTAGCCGCCAGGACCGCCGCCCAGCACGAGCACGTCGCACTGCAGGTCGGCGCCGCCGGCATAGCTGGCTGCGGCAGGCGCGGGTGTGGCCGCTGGGGCGGGTGCGGCAGCAGCAGGAGCCGGTGCGGGCGATGCCTCAGGCGCGGCAGCCGCAGCACCGCCAGTGGCCTCCAGCAGCAGCACGACCGAGCCTTCCTTGACCTTGTCACCCAGCTTGACCTTGATGTCCTTGACCACGCCCGCGGCGGAGGAAGGGATTTCCATCGACGCCTTGTCCGACTCCACGGTGATCAGGCTCTGCTCGGCCTTGATGGTGTCACCCACCTTGACCAGCACCTCGATGACGGCCACTTCGTCGAAGTCGCCAATGTCCGGTACCTTGATTTCTGTCAGGCTCATTTCGCCCCCTTCAACTTGATCGTGTAAACCTCCGCCGGCCCGGCGGAGTTGCGGTCGAATTCACAGCCGGCCGCCAGGCCCGCCTCGGCGATTTCGCGCGCGGTCTTGGCCTTGGCATACAGCGCATGCATGGCACCCAGCGCAAAGCTGCGCCCCGAGCCAATGCCCCAGAATTCCTTGAACTCAAACACCTCGCGGTAGCTGTACAGCCCGTAGATGCCGGTGGGGTTGGCGATCACCACGCTGAACTGGCTGGACTCGTACGGATCGTTGTCTTCTTCCTTGGTCTGCAGGAAGAAGTTTTCCTTCAGGAAGCCGTGCAGCTTGGTGAAGGTGTCAAAGATCTCGTCCTTGCTGCCCAGCAGCAGCATGTCGCGCGGCATGGACTGCATGGCCTTGCGCAGCACGGGAAAGTGCGCCACCGTGCCCGACATGCCCACGTAGGTTGGCCCCGCGGCCGAGTCCAGTTTGAAGATCTTGCTGTTGCCCTCAAACCGGTTGCCCAGCCGCGTGTCGCCAAACGTCACCAGCGTGTCGGCGGCGATGGCCACCTGCCCTGCCTTGCGGACGACGACAACCGTTGTCACAGGAGCACCCGGCGGAAGTCTCCGAGGATCTGGCCCAGGTACGCGTTGAATCGGGCAGCGGCGGCGCCGTCGATCACGCGATGGTCCCATGTGAGACTCAGCGGCAGCATCAGGCGCGGCTGGAAAGCCTTGCCGTCCCACACCGGTTCCATCTGGCTCTTGCACACGCCCAGGATGGCCACTTCGGGCGCGTTGATGATGGGCGTGAAGTACCGACCGCCAATGCCGCCCAGGCTGGAGATAGTGAAGGTGGCACCGCTCATTTCCGCGGGGCTCAGCTTGCCTTCGCGGGCCTTCTTGGCCAGCTCACCCATTTCCTGGCTGATCTGCAGCACGCCCTTCTTGTCGGCGTCCTTGATCACCGGCACCATCAGCCCGTTGGGCGTGTCGGCCGCGAAGCCGATGTGCCAGTACTGCCTGTAGATCAGCGCATCGCCGTCGATCGAACTGTTGAACTCGGGGAATTTCTTCAGCGCGGCCACGCAGGCCTTGATCAGGAAGGCCAGCATGGTCACCTTGATGCCTGACTTCTCGTTCTCCTTGTTGGTGGAGACGCGGAAGGCTTCCAGATCAGTGATGTCGGCGTCGTCATGGTTGGTGACGGCCGGGATCATGATCGCGTTGCGCAGCAGGTTGGCGCCGCTGATCTTCTTGATGCGCCCCATCTCCTTGCGCTCGATCGGCCCGAATTTGGCGAAGTCCACCTTGGGCCAGGGGATCAGGCCCAGCGCGGCACCGTCGCCACCGCCTGCGGCGGGCGCCTTCGCGGCGCCGGCTTTGGTCTGCGCGGTGCCCGCCATCACCGCCCTGGTGAAGGCCTGGACGTCTTCCTGCGTGATGCGGCCTTTGGGGCCGGAGCCCTTGACCTCGTCCAGCGGCACACCCAGCTCGCGCGCGAACTTGCGCACCGACGGCGACGCGTGCGGCAGCGAGCCTGAAGGCGTGCCGGGTTCGTGCGGCGGGGCAGCGACCGCAGGCGTTGCCGCTGCCGATGCCGCCGCAGGCGCAGCGGCCGGCGCAGTCGCGGCAACGGGCGAAGGCGCCGCGGCCGCCTGGGGCGCCGCGCTGGCGGCAGCAGCGCCTTCCAGCACCGCCACCAGGTCACCGATATTGACCTTGTCGCCGACCTTGACCTTGAGCTCTTTCAACACACCGGCGGCGGCCGACGGGATTTCCATCGACGCCTTGTCCGACTCCACGGTGATCAACGACTGCTCGACCTTGATGGTGTCGCCCGGCTTGACCAGCAGCTCAATGACGGCAACGTCCTTGAAGTCACCGATATCGGGCACGCGCACTTCCACCGGGCCCGTGGCTGCGGGGGCCGCCGCTGCAGTCGCTGCGGCGGGAGCAGGTGCGGCCGCCGGCGCGGGCGCCGGGGCTGCCGCGGCCGATGCAGCTGCCGGCGCCGAAGCGGCACCCGCCGCCTCCAGCACCAGCACCACCGAGCCTTGTTTGACCTTGTCACCCAGCTTGACCTTGATCTCCTTGACCACGCCAGCCGATGACGACGGGATCTCCATCGACGCCTTGTCTGACTCCACCGTGATCAGGCTCTGCTCGGCCTTGACCGTGTCGCCGGGCTTGACCAGCAGTTCGATGACCGCCACCTCGTCAAAGTCACCGATGTCCGGGACCTGTACTTCAACCAATGCCATGTTGTCGTCTCCCTGTTCTCAGGCGTACAGCGGGTTGATCTTGTCGGCCTTGATGCCGTACTTCTGGATCGCCTCGGCCACCTTGGCCACCGGCACCGTGCCCTCCTCGCTCAGGGCCTTGAGCGCGGCGACCACGATGTAGTGGCGGTTGACCTCAAAGTGCTCGCGCAGCTTGCTGCGGAAATCGCTGCGGCCAAAGCCGTCGGTGCCCAGCACGCGGTAGGTACGGCCCTTGGGAATGAACGGGCGGATCTGCTCGGCATAGGACTTCATGTAGTCGGTGGCGGCCACCACCGGGCCGGTGTGCTTCTCAAGCTGCTGCGCAACAAACGGCACCTGCGGCTTCTCGGTAGGGTGCAGCAGGTTCCAGCGGTCGGCGGCCTGGCCGTCGCGGCCCAGTTCGTTGAAGCTGGGGCAGCTCCAGACGTCGGCGGACACGCCCCAGTCCTTTTCCAGCAGTTCCTGGGCAAAGATGCTTTCGCGCAGGATGGTGCCGCTGCCCAGCAATTGAACCCGGGGCGTTTGCTTCGCGCCGGGTTTGCACAAATACATGCCCTTGATGATCTGCTCTTCGGTGCCCGGCGTGAGGCCAGGCATGGGGTAGTTTTCGTTGAGCAACGTCAGGTAGTAGAAGACGTTTTCCTGCTTTTCCACCATGCGCTTCAGGCCGTGGTGCAGGATCACCGCCACCTCATGGGCAAAGGTGGGGTCGTAGCTCACGCAGTTGGGGATGGTGCCAGCCAGGATGTGGCTGTGCCCGTCCTCGTGCTGCAGGCCCTCGCCGTTCAGCGTGGTGCGCCCCGACGTGCCGCCCAGCAGGAAGCCGCGCGCCTGCATGTCGCCCGCCGCCCAGGCCAGGTCGCCAATGCGCTGGAATCCGAACATCGAGTAATACACATAGAACGGCACCATGATGCGGTTGCTGGTGCTGTAGCTCGTGGCCGCGGCAATCCAGCTGCTCATGCCGCCGGCTTCGTTGATGCCTTCCTGCAGGATCTGGCCGGCCTTGTCTTCCTTGTAGTACATGACCTGGTCCTTGTCGACCGGGGTGTACTGCTGGCCCGCGGGGTTGTAGATGCCCACCTGGCGGAACAGGCCTTCCATGCCGAAGGTGCGGGCTTCGTCCACCAGGATGGGCACGACGCGCGGGCCCAGGGCCTGGTCACGCAGCAGCTGCGTGAGGAAACGCACATAGGCCTGGGTGGTGGAAATCTCGCGCCCCTCGGCGGTAGGCTCCAGCACGGCCTTGAAGGTCTCCAGCGACGGCACGGTGAAGCTCTCGTCGGCCTTGGTGCGGCGGTGCGGCAGGTAGCCGCCAAGCGCCTTGCGGCGCTCGTGCAGGTACTGCATTTCGGGCGTGTCGTCGGCCGGCTTGTAAAACGGCAGCTTGGGCAGCTCGCTGTCGGGGATGGGGATGTTGAAGCGGTCACGAAAGGCCTTGATGTCTTCGTCGGTCAGCTTCTTGGTCTGGTGAACGGTGTTCTTGCCCTCGCCGATCTTGCCCATGCCAAAACCCTTGACGGTCTTGATCAGCAACACGGTGGGCTGGCCCTTGTGGTTCACGGCCTGGTGGAAGGCCGCGTACACCTTCTGCGGGTCATGGCCGCCACGGCGCAGGTTCCAGATGTCGTCGTCGCTCATCTTGGCGACCATCTCCAGCGTGCGCGGATCGCGGCCGAAGAAATGCTTGCGCACGTAGGCGCCGTCATTGGCCTTGAAGGCCTGGTAGTCACCGTCGTTGGTGTCCATCATGATCTTGCGCAGCGCGCCGTCCTTGTCGCGCGCCAGCAGCGGGTCCCAGTTGCTGCCCCACAGCAGCTTGATGACGTTCCAGCCCGAGCCGCGGAATTCGCCCTCCAGCTCCTGGATGATCTTGCCGTTGCCGCGCACCGGGCCGTCCAGGCGCTGCAGGTTGCAGTTGATGACGAACACCAGGTTGTCCAGATTCTCGCGGGCAGCCAGGCCAATCGCGCCCAGGCTTTCCACTTCGTCCATTTCGCCGTCGCCGCAGAACACCCAGACCTTGCGGTTCTCGGTGTTCGCAATGCCGCGGGCGTGCAGGTACTTCAGGAAACGCGCCTGGTAGATGGCCATCAGCGGCCCCAGGCCCATGGAGACTGTGGGGAACTGCCAGAACTCGGGCATCAGCTTGGGATGCGGGTAGCTGGACAGGCCCTTGCCGTCCACTTCCTGGCGGAAGTTGAGCAGTTGCTCTTCGGTCAGGCGGCCTTCCAGGTACGCGCGGGCGTATACGCCGGGCGACACGTGGCCCTGGATGTAGATGCAGTCGCCACCGTGGTTTTCACTCTCGGCGTGCCAGAAGTGGTTGAAGCCCGCGCCAAACAGGTTGGCCAGCGAGGCGAAAGAGCCAATGTGACCGCCCAGGTCGCCGCCATCGGCGGGATTGTGGCGGTTGGCCTTGACCACCATGGCCATGGCGTTCCAGCGCATGTAGGCGCGCAGGCGCTCTTCAATTTCCAGGTTGCCGGGGCAGCGCTCTTCCTGGTCGGGCTCGATGGTGTTGACGTAGCCGGTGGTGGCCGAGAACGGCATGTCAATGCTGTGCTCGCGCGCATGCTCCAGCAGTTGTTCCAGCAGGAAATGCGCACGCGCCCTGCCCTCGTCGTCATTGGGGCTGTTGGCAATCACCGCGCTCAGCGCGTCAAGCCATTCACGGGTTTCCTGGGCGTCTGAGTCGTTCGCGGCCGAGCCGAACAGCTTGTCGGGCAGTGCTGACATCGTTGTCTCCTTGTGTTTGCACGTAATTTAGTACCGTCCCCCTAGTTTCTCACAACTATTTCAAAATTTCAAATCGTGCTTTATGTTTTCACATTATGAATTACTCTGACGATACAGCCATATGCCAGGCAGACGCCGGGCAGAGCATGCGCCTACACTTGAGCCCCTCATGCAAGCACCTGTATCCGTCCTGCCCGACAGCACCCTGCCCGCGGCGCCCGCCTGGTGGCGGCGCTGGTGGCGGCGCCAGACGCCGGGCCGCCAGGACCGCTTTGCCATGCTGGCGCCGCTGGCCGCCGTGCTGCTGTTCCTGGCGGCCATCATTTCGGCGTTCTGGTACCTGCGGCTCGAGGAAGTGGACCGCGAGCAGGAGGCGGTGAAACGCGATGTGGAATACGCCCAGCAGCGCGTGCGCCTGCGCCTGCTGGAGCGCCAGGAACAGATCCAGCGCGTGGCGCGCGACGCCTCCAACAAGGAAATCGACCTCGATGAATTCATGGGTCGGGCCGAGTCGCTGGTCAGCCAGTACCCCGAGTTGCAGGCCCTGACCTGGATCGACGACCGCCGCCGCATCCGCGCCAGCTACGCCGCGCCCAGCGTCAACAGCAGCCAGCTGCGCATCGCCGGCACCGTGCTGCGCGTGGGCGAGACCGAAAGCACCTACAGCCTGGCGCGCGACCTGCAGCAGCCCGTGTACTCGCAGCCGGCGGCCGGCACCGACAGCACCGGCTTGCTGCAGCTGCACATCCCCCTGTCCGACCAGGGCCGATTTTCGGGCGTGCTGCTGGGCGAGTACAACATTGACAGCCTGTTGCGCTATGGCGTGCCGGCCGAGGTATCGGCCAAGTACGCGGTGGCCTTCCTGGACGGCAAGGGCCGCATGATGGCAGGCTCGTCGGTACCCACCCGCGGCCCAGCCACCAACCTGCTGAGTTTTGCCAGCCAGCCCAACGAATTTGAGGTGCCGGTCTCACCCGTGGGCAATGGCCTGGTACTGCGCGCGCAGGCCTACCGCGCCTCGCTGGGCGTCGTGGGCAGCGGCCTGTTCTGGCTGGTCAGCGCCCTGAGCGCCATGACGGCCTGGATGCTGATCGGCAACTGGCGCCATACCCGCCGGCGCATGCAGGCCCAGCAGGCCCTGGTGTCGGAGACCAATTTCCGCCGTGCCATGGAAAACTCCATGCTGACCGGCATGCGGGCGCTGGACATGCAGGGCCGCATCACCTATGTGAACGCCGCGTTCTGCCAGATGACGGGCTGGAGCGAGGCCGAGCTGGTCGGGCGCACGCCGCCATTTCCCTACTGGCCCGAGGCCGACCGCGAGCAGCTCGCCGCGCGGCTGGACGACGAACTGCACGGGCGCACCACGCCCGGCGGCTTCCAGGTGCGCGTCAAACGCAAGGACGGCACGCTGTTTGACGCGCGGCTGTACGTGTCGCCCCTGATCGACGCCGTGGGCAAGCAGACCGGCTGGATGACGTCGATGACCGATATCACCGAGCCCAACCGCATCCGCGAGCAGCTGTCGGCGTCCTACGAGCGGTTTACCACCGTGCTGGAGGCGCTGGATGCGTCGGTTTCGGTGGCGCCTCTGGGCAGCGAGGAACTGCTGTTTGCCAACAAGCTGTACCGCCTGTGGTTTGGCACGCACACCACCGGCCACCTGCAGATGGTGGCCCAGGCCGGCGTGCCCGACCGCCCCACCAATGACGAATCCCTGGATGAGGTGGACTCGTTCGTAGGCCTGCCCACCGACACGCTGATGACCGCGCAATCGGGCAACGCCGAAATCTTCGTGCCGGAATTGGGCAAGTGGCTTGAGGTGCGCTCGCGCTACCTGAACTGGGTGGACGGCCGGCTGGCCCAGATGGTGATCGCGTCCGACATCACGCCGCGCCGCCACGCCGAGGAGCAGGCCGCCGCGCAGGCCGAGCGCGCGCAGTCGGCCAGCCGCCTGATCACCATGGGCGAGATGGCGTCCAGCGTGGCGCACGAGCTGAACCAGCCGCTGACCGCCATCAACAATTACTGCAACGGCATGATCTCGCGCATCAAGGGCAAGCAGATCAACGAGGACGACCTGCTGGCCGCGCTGGACAAGACCGCACGCCAGGCCCAGCGCGCGGGCCAGATCATCCAGCGCATCCGCTCGTTCGTGAAACGCAGCGAGCCCAACCGTACGCCGTCGGATGTGGCCACCATGGTCAACGAGGCGGTGGAACTGGCCGAGATCGAGCTGCGCCGGCGCAATGTGCGGTTGTCGCACTACGTGGCGGCGCGCCTGCCCAAGCTGCATGTGGACCCGATCCTGATCGAGCAGGTGCTCGTCAACCTGCTGAAGAACGCCGCCGAATCCATTGAGCACGCCCAGCGCCCCACCGCGCGGCGCAGCGTGGAGCTGCGGGTAATACCCCGCCAGCTGGACGGCCAGGGCGTGGTGGAGTTCTCGGTCATGGACTCGGGCCAGGGCCTGGCCCCTGAAGTGATGGAGCGTCTGTACGAGGCGTTCTTCTCGACCAAGGTCGAAGGCATGGGCATCGGCCTGAACCTGTGCCGCACCATTGTGGAGTCTCACCATGGCCGGATGCAGGCAGAGAACATCTACAATGGTCTGGAGGTGATCGGCTGCCGTTTTTCCTTCTGGATTCCGGTCTCCGACGCTACAAATTCGATAGTGACGCCCAACAGTTCGGGCGCTGGAGTGTCTGCATGAGCTTGATCCCCAAGAAGGGCACTGTCTATGTCGTCGACGACGACGAAGCCGTGCGCGACTCGCTGCAATGGCTGCTGGAAGGCAAGGACTACCGCGTCCGCTGCTTTGAATCCGCCGAATCCTTCCTGTCGCGCTACGACCCGCGCGAGGTCGCCTGCCTGATCGTGGACATCCGCATGGGCGGCATGACCGGCCTGGAACTGCAGGACCGCCTGATCGAGCGCAAGTCCCCCTTGCCCATTGTGTTCATCACCGGCCACGGCGACGTGCCCATGGCAGTGAACACCATGAAAAAAGGCGCAATGGACTTCATCCAGAAACCTTTTAAAGAAGAAGAGCTGGTGGGCCTGGTCGAGCGCATGCTGGACCATGCCAAGGGCGCTTTCGCCGAATACCAGAGTGCCGCGAGCCGCGACGCCCTGCTGTCCAAGCTGACCAGCCGCGAAGCCCAGGTGCTGGAGCGCATCGTGGCCGGCCGGCTGAACAAGCAGATTGCCGATGACCTGGGCATCAGCATCAAGACGGTGGAGGCGCACCGCGCCAACATCATGGAAAAGCTCAACGCCAACACCGTGGCCGACCTTCTCAAGATTGCCCTCGGCCAGAACGCGCCGAAACAGTAACTCCCGATGACAGCTCAATTGATCGATGGCAACGCGCTTGCCAAGAAGATCCGCGCCGACGTGGCCGGACGCACCCAGGCGCTGAAGGCGCGCGGCATCCAGCCGCACCTGGCGATCCTGCTGGTGGGCGATGACCCGGCCAGCCAGGTCTACACAAAACACAAGGTCAACGACAGCACCGAAACCGGCCTGAGCGCCGCGCTGGAAACGCACCCCACCACCCTGACCGAGGCTGATTTGCTGGCCCGCATCCGCCAGCTGAACGACGACCCGTCGGTCCACGGCATCCTGGTGCAGCTGCCGCTGCCCAGACACATGGATTCGCAGAAGGTCATTGAAGCCATCTCGCCCGCCAAGGACGTGGACGGTTTCCATGTGGCCAGCGCCGGCGCGCTGATGGTGGGCCGCCCGGGCTTTTGGCCCTGCACCCCGTTTGGCTGCATGAAGATGCTCGAATCCATCGGCTATGACCTGCGCGGCAAGCACGCCGTGGTGATCGGGCGCAGCAACATCGTGGGCAAGCCGATGGCGATGATGCTGTTGGCAAAGAATGCCACCGTCACCATCTGCCACAGCGCCACGGCGGACCTCAAGGCCCTGACCCTGCAGGCGGACGTGATCGTGGCGGCCGTAGGCAAGCGCAATGTGCTGACGGCCGACATGGTCAAGCCCGGCGCCGTGGTGATCGACGTGGGCATGAACCGCAACGACGAAGGCAAGCTCTGCGGCGACGTGGACTTTGACGGCGTGAAAGAAGTTGCCAGCTGGATCACCCCGGTTCCCGGCGGCGTGGGCCCCATGACCCGGGCCATGCTGCTGGTCAACACGCTGGACGCTGCCGAGCGCGCTACCGGCAGCCAATCGCACGGATAGGCAGGTTCAATGGCCCCGCAGCCGCCGGACGCGGTTGAAACGGGCGCCTGTGCCGCAAAATGAGGGGCATGAGCAACCCCCTCCTCGACTTCTCCGACCTGCCGCTGTTTGACCGGATCGCCCCGGGCGACGTGGCGCCCGCCATCGACACGCTGCTGCAGGATGCCAACCAGGCGCTGGAGGCCGTCACGCAGCCGGCATTTCCCGCTGAATGGTCAGCCATTTCCAGAGTGCTGGATGTCGCCACCGAACGCCTGGGCCGGGCCTGGGGCGCGGTCAGCCACCTGAACAGCGTGGCCGACACGCCCGAGCTGCGCGCCGCCTACAACGAAGCCCTGCCCCGCGTCACCGAGTTCTGGACGCGCCTGGGCGCCGACGAGCGGCTGTACGCCAAGTACAAGGCCATTGACCCTGCCATGCTGGACGACGCGCAGCGCCAGGCCCTGAAGAACGCCTTGCGCAACTTCGTGCTGTCTGGCGCCGAGCTGCAGGGCGAGGCCAAGGAGCGCTTCGCGAAGATCCAGGAACGCCAGGCCGAGCTGAGCCAGAAGTTCAGCGAAAACGCGCTGGACGCCACCGACGCCTGGAGCTACTACGCCAGCGCCGACGAATTGCTGGGTGTGCCCGACGATGTGGTGCAGGCCGCGCAAGCTGCCGCGCAGGCCGACGGCAAGGAAGGCTTCAAGCTCACGCTCAAGATGCCGAGCTACCTGCCGGTCATGCAGTTTGCCCACAGCAGCGGCCTGCGCGAAAAGCTGTACCGCGCGTACGTCACGCGCGCCAGCGACCAGAGCCCCGAAGAATTCCGCAAGTACGACAACACACAGCTGGTGCGCGAAATCCTGGCGCTGCGCCAGGAAGAATCCCGGCTGCTGGGCTACAACAACTTTGGCGAGGTGTCGGTGGTGGCCAAGATGGCCGACACGCCTCAGCAGGTGATCGCCTTCCTGCGCAACCTGGGCGCGCGCGCCAAACCCTATGGCCAGAAGGACCTGGCCGACATGCGCGCATTTGCCGCAGCCGAGCTGGGCCTGGCCGATCCGCAACCCTGGGACTGGCCCTACATCGGCGAAAAGCTCAAGGAAGCGCGCTATGCCTTCAGCGAGCAGGAGGTCAAGCAGTACTTCCCGGCGCCCAAGGTTCTGGCGGGGCTGTTCAAGATCGTGGAAACGCTGTTTGAAGTGTCCATCCGTCGCGACAGCGCACCGGTATGGCACCCGTCGGTGGAGTTTTACCGGATTGAAAGGGGCGCGACGCTTGTGGGCCAGTTCTACCTGGACCCATCCGCCCGCGCCGGCAAGCGCGGCGGCGCCTGGATGGACGACGTGCGCGCCCGCTGGCTGCGCCCGGACACGGGCACGCTGCAAACGCCGGTCGCGCACCTGGTGTGCAATTTCGCCGAAGGCGTGGGCGGCAAGCCGCCGCTTCTCACGCACGATGATGTCACCACGCTGTTCCATGAGTTTGGCCACGGCCTGCACCACATGCTGACGCAGGTGAACGAGCGCGACGTGTCGGGCATCAGCGGCGTGGAATGGGACGCGGTCGAGCTGCCCAGCCAGTTCATGGAGAACTTCTGCTGGGAATGGAACGTGCTGCGGCACATGACGTCCCATGTGGACAGCGGCGCGCCGCTGCCGCGCGAGCTGTTCGACAAGATGCTGGCCGCCAAGAACTTCCAGAGCGGCATGCAGACGCTGCGCCAGATCGAGTTTGCGCTGTTTGACATGCTGTTGCATACGGAGCACGACCCCGCGCAGGATTTCATGCCGTTGCTGCAACAGGTGCGCGCCGAGGTCGCCGTGATCCAGCCGCCCGCTTTCAGCCGCACGGCGCACACCTTCAGCCATATATTTGCCGGCGGTTACGCTGCGGGCTACTACAGCTACAAATGGGCCGAAGTGCTCAGTGCCGACGCCTACGCGGCTTTTGAGGAAACGGCAGGTAAAGACGGTGAACCGGACGTGCAAACCGGTAGAAAATACCGGCAGGCCATCCTGGAAGCCGGGGGCAGCCGCCCCGCCATGGAATCGTTCAAGGCATTCAGGGGCCGCGAGCCCTCGCTGGACGCGCTGCTGCGCCACCAGGGCATGGCTTGAGCAGAATCAATTCGTCGCTGGAAGAACCGCAGGAGATATGCCGATGTCGTTTGCCACCCGTTTTGCCCTTGCCGGTTTTGCCGGCCTGCTCGCTGCGGGCGCCCTGGCGCCCCTGCATGCACAACAGGTCTACCGCATCGTCGGGCCGGATGGCAAGGTCACCTTCTCCGACAAGCCGCCGCAGGATGCCAAGGCCAATGTCCAGGCCACCACACCGGCCGCGACGGCCGCAGGCGGCGCAGGTGCCGCGCTGCCCTTTGAGCTGCGCAACGTCGCCAACCGCTACCCCGTCACCCTGTACACCGGGCCCAACTGCGCGCCCTGCGGTTCGGGCCGCAACTTCCTGTCCGCGCGCGGCATTCCGTTCAGCGAACGCACGGTCAGCTCCAACGACGACATTGAAGCCCTGCAGCGCCTGAGCGGCAGCGCCAGCCTGCCGTTCCTGACCATTGGCGGCCAGCAGATCAAGGGCTATTCCGAGGTTGAATGGGGCCAGTTCCTGGACGCAGCGGGTTACCCCAAGACCTCGCAGCTGCCACCGGGCTATCGCCAGGCGCCGGCCGCGCCGCTGGTGGCTGTACAGGCGCCGCGCCCCGCACCTGCGGCGGCGCCCAGCGCAGCACCTACGGCAGCGGCTCCGGCGGCCCCCCCGCCCCCCACCAGCGGGCCGACGCCGGACAACCCCGCCGGCATCCGTTTCTAGGTCGGTCTTCGCGCGTCAGAACGTCAGCGTGCGCACGCCGGTGGCCGTGCCCAGCAGGCACACGGCCGCCTTCTGGTGGGCAAACACACCCACGGTCACCACGCCGGGCCACTGGTTTACGTCGGATTCAAACGCCAGCGCGTCGGCTATGCGCAGGCCGGTCACGTCCAGGATGTGCTGGCCGTTGTCGGTCACCAGCGGCTTGCCATCTTTCAGGCGCACGGTGGCCTGGCCGCCCAGCGCCGCAAACTGGCGCGTGATGCGCTGCGTGGCCATGGGGATCACCTCCACCGGCAGCGCGAAGGCACCCAGCACATCCACCAGCTTGGATTCGTCGGCGATGCAGACAAACTTGCGCGACTGCGCGGCCACGATCTTCTCGCGCGTGAGCGCGGCGCCGCCGCCCTTGATCATGCAGCCCTTGGGGTCGATCTCGTCGGCGCCGTCGATGTAAACCGACAGTTCCTGCACGTCGTTACTGTCATACACCGTGATGCCAATGGCGCGCAGCCGCTCGGTGGAGGCCACCGAGCTGGACACCGCGCCCTTGATCTGGTCTTTCATGCCGGCCAGCGCGTCAATGAATTTGTTGACGGTGGAGCCCGTGCCCACGCCGACAATTTCGCCGGGCACCACATACTGCAGCGCGGCCTGGCCAACCAGGGTTTTGAGTTCGTCTTGAGTCATCTGGGAAAATCCGTGAAGTTCACGGAATTATCCAATGTCCCTTCTGCCTTACGCCCTCGCCCGCCCCTTCCTTTTCGGGCTGGATCCTGAAACCGCCCACGAGCTGACCATGCATTCGCTGGCCCGGCTGCAGGGCACGCCACTTGAATGGGCCTACTGCAACGGTCTGGTGGATGACCCCATCGAGCTGGCCGGGCTGAAGTTTCCCAACCGCGTAGGCCTGGCTGCCGGGCTGGACAAGAACGCGCGCTGCATCGACGGCCTGGGTGCCATGGGTTTCGGCTTCGTGGAGGTGGGCACGGTAACGCCCAAAGGCCAGCCCGGCAACCCCAAACCGCGCATGTTCCGCCTGCCGGCGGCCAACGCCCTGATCAACCGGCTGGGCTTCAACAACGACGGGCTCGATGCCTTTCTGGCCAATGTGCAGCGGGCAAAATTCCGCAAGAAGGGCCGCATCCTGGGCCTGAACATCGGCAAGAACGCCGCCACGCCCATCGAGAACGCGACCAGCGACTACCTGACCTGCCTGGACGGTGTGTATCCGCATGCCGACTACGTGACGGTCAATATCTCCAGCCCCAACACCAAAAACCTGCGCGCGCTGCAAAGCGACGAGGCGCTGGACGCGCTGCTGGGCGCCGTGGCGCAGCGCCGCGAGGCCCTGGCAAAACAACACCAGCGCCGCGTACCCGTGTTTGTGAAGATCGCACCCGACCTGGACGAAGCCCAGGTGGACGTGATTGCCGCCACGCTCAAGCGCCACGCGATGGACGGTGTGGTGGCAACCAACACCACCATCAGCCGCGAGGCCGTCAAAGGCCTGCCCCATGCCGAAGAGGCGGGTGGCCTGAGCGGTACCCCGGTGTTTGAGGCCAGCAACCGCGTCATTGCGCAATTGCGCGCTGCCTTGGGAAAAGGCTTTCCCATCATCGGCGTGGGCGGCATCCTGAGCGGTGCAGATGCAGCGGCCAAGATCAAGGCAGGTGCCGACATCGTGCAGATCTACACCGGCCTGATCTACAAGGGGCCTGACCTGGTGCGCGAAGCGGCCCTTGCGATCAGGAACGCGCGTTAAGCCGCCAGCAAGCCGGCCACGCAGTCGCCGATCGCCAGGCTGCTGGTCAGGCCTGGTGACTCAATGCCGAACAGGTTCACCAACCCCGGCACGCCATGTACGGCCGGCCCCTGGATCACAAAGTCCGCCGCTGCCTCGCCCGGCCCGCTGATCTTGGGCCGCATGCCCGCGTAGCCCGGCAGCAGCGCGCCGTCCTGCAGCGCAGGCCAGTAGCGGCGCACCTCGGCATAAAACGCATCGCCGCGGCGCGGGTCCACCACCAGGTCGTCAGCTGCATCAACCCACTGCACGTCGGGCCCGAACTTCGCCTGACCGCCCAGGTCCAGCGTCAGGTGCACGCCCAGGCCGGCCGCCTCGGGCACGGGGTAGATCAGCCGCGAGAAAGGTGCGCGCCCGGCCAGCGTGAAGTAATTGCCCTTGGCATAGTGGGCCTGTGGCACATGGCGCGCGTCCAGGCCCTGGATGCGGCCGGCCAGGGCAGGCGCGCCCAGCCCGGCGGCGTTCACCACCGTCGTGGCCAGCAACTGCGTGCCGTCCCGTGTCGCCAACGCAATGCCCTCTTGGCCAGCCTGCGCTGATGCCACGCCGGCATTGAAAGCCACCAGCCCGCCCGCGTTCTCCAGGTCGCCCTGCAGCGCCAGCATCAGCGCATGGCTGTCCACGATACCGGTGCTGGGGGAGTGGATGGCGGCCACACATTCCAGCTGTGGTTCCATCGCGCGGGCTTCGTCGCGGGTCAGTAACACCAGATCATTCACCCCGTTGGCCGCCGCCTTGCCGATGATGCCCTGCAGCGCCGGCACCTGCGCTTCAGACGTGGCCACAATCAGCTTGCCGCAGCGCCGGTGGCCGATGCCGCGCTCGGCGCAGTAGGCATAGAGCATCTGTTTGCCCTGCACGCACAGACGCGCCTTGAGCGAGCCGGCGGTGTAGTAAATGCCGGCATGGATCACCTCGCTGTTGCGCGAGCTGGTGCCGGTGCCGATGGCATTGGCGGCCTCCAGCACCATCACCTCGCGGCCCTGCAGCGCCAGCGCCCGCGCCACGGCCAGGCCGACCACGCCCGCGCCGATCACCACGCAATCCACGCGGTCCATCACAGCGCGCGCGGGTCGGTGGCCAGCAGCAAAGCCACCAGCGACCGCAGGCTGGCCTGCAGCGCGCCAAAGCCGCCAGACAGCGCCAGCGTCTGTTCGTCCATGTACAGGCGCCGGTTGATCTCCAGCTGCACGCTGTGGCGCTGCTGCGCCGGGTCTGCATGGCGGCGCACGAGCTCCACGCCCTTGTACGGGTGGTTGTAGCTGACGCTGTAGCCCAAGGCCCGCAAGTGCTCGCCAATCAGCCGCGTCAGCGCCGGGTGCGCCGTGGTGCCGTCGCGGTCGCCCACCACAAAGTCGTCATGCACCAGGCCCGGAAATTCGGTGGCGTGGCTGGACGCCACCGCCGGCATGGAGTGGCAATTGATGTGGATGCTGTAGCCATGCCTCGCATGCGCCGCGTCTATGGCCTGCGCCACGGCGGCATGGTACGGCATCCAGCAGCGGTCAATGCGCGACTGCACTTCTGCCACACCCAGCTGGCGCGCATAGATGGGCCGTCCGTCATCGGTCATGCGCCAGACCAGGCCCTTGCCCAGGCGCACTTTGGACAGCACCCGCGCGTCGGTCGCCACCGGGCCGGCCCAGGGGCCGTCCAGCATGTCCACATCGATCTCGGTCACATCGCGGTTGGTGTCCAGGTAGCTGCGGGGGAACAGCGCCTCCACCCAGGCCACGCCCAGAGAGGGCGCGAACTCGTACAAGCGCTCCACGTGGGTGTCTTCGGCCCGGCGCAGCAGGTGCGGGTCGCAGGCGTGCGCGAAATCGTCGGGGTACTGCGTGCCGCTGTGCGGAGAATCCAGCACCAGCGGCGTGTGGCCGGGCACCGTGCGGATCATGGAAGTCATGGCGTTGATTGTGGCGCAACGCGGCGCGCAACGGTGCTGAAAGCGGTGGTTCAGCAGCCGCAGTACGGCACTCAAGACAGGCCCCTCAATCCAGGCTGATCCGCGCAAACCGGCTGATGCGCTGCATCTTGTCGATTTCCTTGCGGATCTGCGCGCCAAATTCGTCCGGCAGACTGGCCGAAGGAAACAGGCCCTGACCCGCGAGACGTTCGCGCACGGCGGGCTCGCGCAGCGCGCGGGCCACTGCGTCCTGGATGCGGCGCACCGCGGCGGGCGGCGTGGCCGCCGGCGCCACCAGCCCGAACCACGACGGGTCGTTGTTGGAAAACAGGGTCAGCTCGCCATAGGTTGGCACGGCCGGCAGTACCGACAGGCGCTGGCCCCAGGACACCGCCAGCGCGCGCAGCTTGCCCGACTGGATATGCGGCAGCGACGAGGCCACCTGGTCAAAGTACACCTGCACCTGCCCGCCGATCAGGTCATTGAGCGCCGGGGCCGCGCCGCGGTACGGGATGTGGACCATGAAGGTGTTGGTGGTGCTCTTGAACAGCTCGCCCCACATGTGGCCGATGGTGCCGTTGCCCGGCGAGGCATACGTCACCTTGCCCGGGTTGGCTTTCAGGTGCTTGATGAATTCACCGAAATCGCGCACAGGCAGGCTGGCATTGACCACCAGCACGCCCGGTGCCTTGACCACCTCGGTCACGGCGGCAAAGTCCTTCAACGGGTCGTAGGGCAGCTTCCTGTACACGGCTGGGTTCACGCCGTGGGTGGACAGCGTGGCCACGCCCACCGTCAGCCCGTCGGGCGCTGCCTTGGCCACCTCGGCCATGCCGATGGAGCCACCGGCGCCGGCGCGGTTGTCCACGATCACCGGCTGGTCCAGCAGCCGGGCCAGCGGCTCGACCAGCACCCGTGCGGTGATGTCCGTCGCGCCGCCCGGCGGGAACGGCACCACCAGCCGCAGCGGTTTGCCCTGGGCCCGGGAAAGTCCAGAAAGTAATGAAGTACCGGCCAGCGCCATCAGGTGTCGTCGTTGCATGATCAAGCTCCGCAGTTGGTATGCGGGCGATTCTGGCCATGCCCATAGCGCTTGCCAAACGAAAAACACGCCTGATAACATTCCATCAAGGAATCAACCCATGCGCCAGCTCAACCCGCCCCTGCACCTGTTGCGAGCGTTCGCCACCACCGCGCGGTTTGGCAGCATCTCGCGCGCGGCCGAGGCGCTGCACCTGACGCAAAGCGCCGTCAGCAAACAGGTGCAGGAACTGGAGCGCTGGACCGGCACCGCGCTGTTTGAGCGGGTGCGCAAGCGCCTGAGCCTCACGCCCGCCGGCCAGCGTTACGACGCTGCCCTGCGCCCGCTGCTGGCGGGGCTGGAGGCCGCCACGCTAGAGCTCATTACCAGCGGCGACGGCGGCGGCGCGCTGGCCCTGTCCACGCTGCCCACCTTCGGCGCCAAATGGCTGATACCGAGGCTGCCGGCCTTCCAGCAGGCACACCCGCAGATCGCGTTGCACTTTGTGCCCTATGTGCAGGGCTACGACTTCCACCGTCCGGACCTGGACTGCTCCATCCTGTTCGGCGACGGCCACTGGCCTGGCGCGGTGGCCGACTACCTGACCGGGCGCGAGGTGGTGCTGATCGCCCCGCCCGCCCCCCGCTCCCGCCCGCTGCTGCGCAAGCCGGGGGACATCGCGAAATACCCGCTGCTGCAGCATGTGACGGTGCCGCACGCCTGGGTGCACTGGTGCGACGCGCACGGGGTACAGGGCATCAACCCGCTGGCCGGGCCGCAAATGGACCAGTTCCACAGCCTGATCCGCGCGGTGGCGGCAGGCATGGGCCTGGCGCTCGTGCCGCAGTGCCTGGTGCGCGACGACATTGCCCTGGGCACCGTATCGGCCCCGCTGGACGACGGCTACGTGGACACCCTGGGTTACTACCTGTGTTACCCCGAGGCCCGGGCCCACATGGGCCCGCTGGAGAAATTCCGCCACTGGCTGCTGGGTGAATGTTCTGCTGGCGCAAACAGCGCAAGTCGGGATAATCCGGCAAGCCCACTCTGACCCGCACCATGAGCCTGCCCTTCCTGAAACCCAAGAAGCAAGACCTGTCTGCCCTGGTGGCCGCCATCGAAGCCAACACGCGCGATGACACGCTCAAGCGCTTTCTGCCCGAAGAGGCCTGGCCCGTACTGGCCGGCTACCTCATCCCCGAGGACGTGCAGCGCGGCCATGTGCTGATCTCCCAGGGCGCGCTGGACCGCACGCTGTACTTCATTGAAAAAGGCTCGCTGCGCGTGCACTATGGCGACCAGTCTGGCCAGGTGCATGTGGCCACGCTGGGCGCAGGCGCGGTGGTGGGTGAAGGTGCGTTTTTCTCGCACATCGAGCGCAATGCCACGGTGCAGGCGCTGGAGCCGTCGCGCGTGTGGGGCCTGACGCCCGAGCGGTTTGACCGCATGTCCAAGGAGCACACGGCCGTGGCGCTGTCGCTGTCGATGACGCTGGGCGCCATCCTGTCCACGCGCATGCTGGACATCAGCAAGCGGGTGGCGGTGACTTGAAAATCCGAGCTGAAATGAAAAACGGCGCCTGCAAGGCGCCGTTTTCGTTTGAATCTGGTGGGTGATACATGGATCGAACATGTGACCCCTGCCGTGTGAAGGCAGTGCTCTACCGCTGAGCTAATCACCCGTTTCACAGAACATCTGGTCTTGGCGCCAGCGTGTCCCGGAAAGCCTCAGATTATGCCACAGAAGATGCGGCCGGTTCCCGGGTCCGCCACAGCGTCTTGCCGCCACTGGCCTTGTCCAGCTGCTTGAGCACGTCGTCGTGGGCGGCGGCTTCCTGGTCGTTGGCGGCGATCACGGGCAGGTCGAACTTCGACAGGTCCACGCGCACCGCCACTGCGCCGCCCGCCTCCTGGACCGACACGTCGATCAGCAGCGCGTCCTGCCCGCGCGTGAGGTTGATGTACACGTCGGCCAGCAGCTCGGCGTCCAGCAGCGCGCCGTGCAGCGTGCGGCCGGAGTTGTCCACGCCCAGGCGGTCGCACAGCGCATCCAGGCTGTTGCGCTTGCCGGGGTACATCTCCTTGGCCATGCGCAGCGTGTCGGTCACGCTGCCCACAAAGCGGGCGAACGCCGGCTTGCCGATCAGCTCCAGCTCCTTGTTCAGGAAGCCCACGTCAAACGCGGCGTTGTGGATGATGATTTCCGCGCCCTGCAGGTAGTCCAGCAGCTCGTCGGCCACTTCGGCAAATTTGGGCTTGTCGCGCAGGAACTCATTGCTGATGCCGTGCACCTTGAGCGCGTCTTCATGGCTGTCGCGCCCGGGGTTCAGGTAGAAGTGCCTGTTGTTGCCGGTGAGCTTGCGGTTGAGCAGCTCGACGCAGCCGATTTCAATGATGCGGTCGCCGCCCTCGGCGGACAGGCCGGTGGTTTCCGTGTCTAGAACGATCTGGCGCATGGCGGGCATTATGCTTGAGCACCTCAGCGGCTAAAGGAACTCAAGGCATGTTTGATCTGGGCGGGAAAGTGGCCGTCGTCACGGGCGGCAACGGGGGCATTGGCCTTGGCATGGCGCGCGGGCTGGCACAGGCAGGTGCTCTGGTGGTGATTGCCGGGCGCAATGCGGCCAAGTCCGCGCAGGCGGTCAGGCAGCTGAAGGCCGACGGGCTGCGCGCCGATGCCATCGAGGCCGACGTCACCGACGAAGCGTCGGTCACCGCCCTGTTCTACCAGGTAGCCGCCCGCCACGCGCAGGTGGACATCCTGGTCAACAACGCCGGCACCACCGTGCGCAAGATGCCGCAGGACCTGTCGCTTTCCGAATGGCAGCAAGTCATGGACACCAACCTCACCAGCGCCTTCCTGTGCGCGCGGGCGGCCCACCCGCACCTGCAGCGCACGGGTGGCGGCAAGATCATCAACATCGGCTCCATGCTGTCGATCTTTGGTGCGCCCTATGCGTCGGCCTACGGCGCCAGCAAGGGCGGCGTGGTGCAGTTCACCCGCTCGCTGGCCACGGCCTGGGCGGGCGACAACATCCAGGTCAATGCGGTGCTGCCCGGCTGGATCGACACCGAGCTGACCCAGGGCGCGCGCCAGCAGGTGGCGGGGTTGTATGAACGGGTGCTGGCGCGCACACCCGCGGGCCGCTGGGGCGCACCGGCCGACCTGGCGGGTGTGGCCGTGTTCCTGGCCAGCGCGGCGTCGGACTTCATCACCGGCACGGCCATTCCGGTGGACGGCGGCTACTCGGTCAGCTGAGCCCCGTTTGCTTCAGTGGTTCTCTTTGGCGTGGTTGATCGAGTACTTGGGTATCTCGACCACCAGGTCCTGCTGGGCCAGGATCGCCTGGCAGCTCAGGCGTGAGTTGGGCTCCAGGCCCCAGGCGCGGTCCAGCAGGTCTTCCTCGCCCTCTTCCATCTCGTTGAGCGACCTGAACCCTTCGCGCACGATCACGTGGCAGGTGGTGCAGGCGCAGCTCAGGTCGCAGGCGTGCTCAATGTTGATCTTGTTGTCCAGCAACGCTTCGCAGATGGACGTGCCGGCGGGCGCCGTCACTTCAGCGCCGGCGGGACAGTACTCGGGGTGGGGCAGTATTTTGATGACGGGCATTAGAGGGTCTCTACGTTCTTTCCCGCCAGCGCCTTCTGGATGCTGTGGTTCATGCGTTCGGCGGCAAAAGCTTCGGTGCCCTTGGCCAGCGCTTCGGTGGCGGCTTCGATGGCGGCGGCGTCCTGGCTGGTGGCGCGCGTGGCACGCAGCTGCGCCATCAGCGCATCCACCGCACTGCGCTCGGCCGCTGACAGCAGCGCGCCGTCCGCATCCAGCGCGCTCTGGGTGGCCAGCAGCATGCGGTCGGCATCCACGCGGGCTTCGGCCAGCGCGCGGGCTTTCATGTCTTCCTCGGCCGTGGCGAAGCTGTCTTTGAGCATGGCGGCGATCTGGTCGTCGCTCAGGCCATAAGAGGGCTTGACGTCAATGCGCGCCTCCACGCCGCTACCCTGCTCTTTGGCGCTGACGCTGAGCAGGCCGTCGGCGTCCACCGTGAAGGTCACGCGGATGCGCGCCGCGCCTGCGGCCATGGGCGGAATGCCGCGCAGCTCAAACCGCGCCAGGCTGCGGCAATCGGCCACCAGGTCGCGCTCGCCCTGCACCACATGCAGCGCCAGCGCGGTCTGGCCGTCCTTGTAGGTGGTGAAGTCCTGCGCCTTGGCGGTGGGGATGGTTTCGTTGCGGTGGACGATGCGCTCCACCAGCCCACCCATGGTCTCTATGCCCAGCGACAGCGGGATCACGTCCAGCAGCAGCAGGTCGCCCGCCGTGTCGTTGCCGGCCAGCTGGTTGGCCTGGATGGCCGCGCCCAGCGCCACGACTTCGTCCGGGTTCAGGTTGATCAGCGGCTCGGTGCCGAAAAATTCACCCACGGCTCGCTGGATCTGCGGCATGCGGGTGGAGCCGCCCACCATCACCACGCCCTTGATGTCTTCACGCGCCAGTTTCGCGTCGCGCAGGGCCTTGCGCACGGCGGACAGGGTGCGGGCCGTGAGGTCGGCAGTGGCGGTCTCGAAGTCGATGCGGGAGACGTTGACCGTGACGCTGCCGCCCGCAAGCGTGGCCACCAGTTCGACGGAATCTGCAGCAGACAGCGCTTCCTTGGCAGTCCGTGCCGCCACCTTGATCGCGGCCTTGTCTTGTGCGGACGCGGCTGCGAGGCCGAGCTTGCCGAGCGCCCAGTCGGCCAGAGCGCGGTCGTAGTCGTCGCCGCCCAGGGCCGAGTCGCCGCCGGTGGCGATCACCTCGAACACCCCGCGGCTCATGCGCAGGATGGAGATGTCAAACGTGCCGCCGCCCAGGTCGTACACGGCGTAGACGCCCTCGCTCGCGTTGTCCAGCCCGTAGGCGATGGCGGCGGCGGTAGGCTCGTTGATCAGGCGCAGCACGTTGATGCCGGCCAGCTGCGCGGCGTCCTTGGTGGCCTGGCGCTGCGCGTCGTCAAAGTAGGCAGGCACCGTGACCACGGCGCCATACAGGTCGTCGTTAAAGGTGTCTTCGGCCCGAAAGCGCAGTGTGGCCAGTATTTCCGCACTGATCTCCACCGGCGATTTTTCGCCCGCGCGGGTCTGCAGCGCCACCATGCCCGGCTTGTCGACAAAGTGGTACGGCAGCTTGTCGCGGTTGGCAATGTCGGCCAGGCCCCGGCCCATGAAGCGCTTGGCTGAAGCGATTGTGTTTTCGGGGTCGCTGGCCTGGGCCTGCGCGGCCTCGTGGCCGATCTGGCGGCCGTTGTTGTCCAGGTAACGCACGACCGACGGCAGGATCACCCGGCCCTGTGCGTCGGGCAGGCATTCGGCCACGCCATTGCGCACGGCGGCCACCAGGGAATGGGTGGTGCCCAGGTCAATGCCCACCGCGATGCGCCGCTGGTGCGGGTCGGGCGATTGCCCGGGTTCGGATATCTGTAGAAGCGCCATAGGGCCGCTATTGTCCCAGTTGCTCGAAGCGCGCCTGCACGTCATGGGCAAAGCGCTCAATGAACATGAGGGCTCTGACCTGCCGGGCCGCTTCGGCCGCGTTGTTTTCTTCGTCCAGCGCTTGCGCAATGCGCGCCAGGACCTCGCTGCGGGCCTTGTTCAGCTGCGCATCCAGGGCGTCCAGGTCCGCTTCAGACGCTGCCTCGTCCAGCGCTTCGCGCCAGGCCATCTGCTCCATCAGGAAAGCCGCCGGCATGGCGGTGTTGCTTTCGGCCTGGATGGGGGCGCCGCGCAGCTCGCAGAGGTAGGCCGCGCGCTTGAGCGGATCCTTGAGCCGCTGGTAGGCCTCATTGATGCGCACCGACCATTGCATGGCAATGCGCTGGGCTGCCGTACCCTGCGCCGCAAAGCGGTCGGGATGGGCTTCACGCTGCAACTCTTTCCAGCGGGCGTCAATAGCGGCGCGGTCCTGCGCGAACTGCTCGGGCAGGCCAAACAGCGCGAAGTCGTTGTCCTGCAGGTTCACACGCGGAAGGATTCGCCGCAACCGCAGCGGTCGCGCTCGTTCGGGTTGTTGAACTTGAAGCCTTCGTTCAGGCCTTCGCGCACAAAATCCAGCTGCGTGCCGTCGATGTAGGCCAGGCTTTTCGGGTCGATCAGCACCTTGACGCCATGGTCTTCAAACACCACGTCCTCGGGCAGCACATCGTCCACATACTCGAGCTTGTACGCCAGGCCCGAGCAGCCGGTCGTCTTGACGCCCAGGCGAACGCCCACGCCCTTGCCGCGCTTGGTCAGGTAACGGTTGACGTGACGGGCTGCGGCTTCTGTCAGGGAAATTGCCATGTCGGAGCCTGAACCTCAGTGCGCGGCGGCAAGGTGCTTTTTCTTGTAGTCGTCCACGGCCGCCTTGATGGCGTCTTCTGCCAGGATGGAGCAGTGAATCTTGACCGGCGGCAGCGCCAGCTCTTCGGCGATCTGGCTGTTCTTCAGCGCAGCAGCCTCGTCCAGCGTCTTGCCCTTGACCCATTCGGTCACCAGCGAGCTGGACGCAATGGCCGAGCCGCAGCCATAGGTCTTGAAGCGCGCGTCTTCGATCACGCCGGTTTGCGGGTTCACCTTGATCTGCAGCTTCATGACGTCGCCGCAGGCCGGCGCGCCCACCATGCCGGTGCCCACCGTGTCGTCGCCCTTGTCAAATGAGCCGACGTTGCGCGGGTTTTCGTAGTGGTCTACGACTTTTTCTGAGTAAGCCATGTCATTTACCTCTTGATCTCAATGTGCGGTCCACTGGATGGTGGAGATGTCGATGCCATCCTGGTACATCTCCCACAGCGGGCTCAGGTCGCGCAGCTTGGCGACGTTGTGCCGGATGGTGGAGATGGCGTAGTCGATTTCCTCTTCGGTCGTGAAGCGGCCGATGGTCATGCGCAGGCTGCTGTGGGCCAGCTCGTCGCTGCGGCCCAGTGCACGCAGCACGTAGCTGGGTTCCAGGCTGGCCGACGTGCAGGCCGAGCCCGACGACACCGCCAGGCCCTTGATGCCCATGATCAGCGACTCGCCCTCGACGAAGTTGAAGCTCATGTTCAGGTTGTGCGGCACGCGCTGGGTGGCGTGGCCGTTCAGGAAGACCTGCTCCACGTCCTTGAGGCCGTTCAGCAGACGCTGGTGCAGGGCCCGTGCATGCGCGGTGTCCTGAGCCATTTCAAGCCGGGCCAGGCGAAAGGCCTCGCCCATGCCCACGATCTGGTGCGTGGGCAGCGTACCCGAGCGCATGCCGCGCTCGTGGCCGCCGCCATGCATCTGCGCTTCCAGCCGCACGCGCGGCTTGCGGCGCACATACAGCGCGCCGATGCCCTTGGGGCCGTAGGTCTTGTGGGAGGCCAGGCTCATCAAGTCCACCGGCAGCGTCTTCAGGTCGATGTCGACCTTGCCCGTGGCCTGCGCGGCGTCCACGTGGAAGATGATGCCTTTTTCGCGGCACATCGCACCAATGGCCGGGATGTCCTGGATCACGCCGATCTCGTTGTTCACGAACATCACGCTGATCAGGATGGTGTCGGGGCGGATGGCGGCTTGCAGCCTGGCAAAGTCCAGCAGACCGTCTTCCTGAACGTCGAGGTAAGTCACCTCAAAGCCCTGGCGCTCCAGCTCGCGCATGGTGTCCAGCACGGCCTTGTGCTCGGTCTTCACCGTGATGAGATGCTTGCCCTTGCTCTTGTAGAAATGGGCGGCGCCCTTGAGCGCCAGGTTGTTGGATTCGGTCGCTCCGGAGGTCCAGACGATCTCGCGCGGGTCGGCGCCGATCAGTTCGGCCACATCGGCGCGCGCCTTTTCAACGGCGGCCTCGGCTTCCCAGCCCCACGCATGGCTGCGCGACGCAGGGTTGCCGAAATGCTCGCGCAACCAGGGGATCATCACGTCAACGACGCGCGGGTCCACCGGCGTCGTGGCGCCGTAATCCATGTAAATCGGGAAATGCGGGGTCATGTCCATGGCTGGCTCTTGTGTTGGCTGGCGGAAAACGCAGGCGGTCAGGATTTGGAGAATGCGTTGCCCAGAGCAAACACCGAGTTGGGTGCGTTGATGCGGATGGGCTTGACCACCGGCTGGCTGGAAATGGCGCGCTTGACGGCAGGCTTGTCCTCGATCTGGACGCCCTTGGCCAGCTGCTCGTCCACCAGCTTTTGCAGGGATACAGAGTCCAGGAACTCCACCATGCGCTGGTTCAGCGACGCCCACAGCTCGTGCGTCATGCAGCGGCCGGCTTCACCCAGGCAGTTTTCCTTGCCGCCGCACTGCGTGGCGTCAATGGGCTCGTCCACCGACACGATGATGTCGGCCACGGTAATGTCAGCGGCCTTGCGGCCCAGGGTGTAGCCGCCGCCGGGACCCCGGGTGGACTCCACCAGCTCATGACGGCGCAGTTTGCCGAACAACTGCTCCAGGTAGGACAGGGAAATCTGCTGGCGCTGGCTGATAGCCGCCAGCGTAACGGGACCATTGTTCTGGCGCAGGGCCAGGTCAATCATGGCGGTGACCGCAAAACGGCCTTTGGTTGTGAGACGCATCGCTAGCTCCTTGCTGATCGGCTTCGCATGTTCAATACCCCGGCGGCAAGCCGCCAGAGACCGTCTCCGCCCCTACCCGGCGCACTGGCCGGGCCCCGTCAGCCCTCAGGGACTGACATTCATCGTTCTGGGATTTTTTTGTTGAGTGTTTGGGTCAAGTATACCTTAAAACCCATTGAATCGCTCGGGTAAGTAGACTGCCCAGTCGCGGGGATAGTTCCCCGCATCGCTTCAAGCGGCCTTGCCGGTTGGCAACACCACCACGTTGTCCGTTCCTGGCGCGCCAAAGGCCTGCTGCTTGAGCAGCGCGAGCTGGTCGCGAACGCGGGCGGCCTTCTCGAATTCGAGGTTGCGGGCGTGCTCCAGCATGAGCTTTTCCAGCCGCTTGATCTCGCGGGCCACGTCTTTTTCGGACATGTCCTCAACCCGCGCGCGCTCCAGCTCCAGCTTTTCAGCGTCGCGCCCGGCCTTCTCGCTGTACACGCCGTCGATCAGGTCGCGCACCTGCTTGACGATGCTGCGCGGCGTGATGCCGTGCTGTTCGTTGTAGATGACCTGTTTGGCCCGCCGGCGGTTGGTCTCGTCAATGGCCTTCTTCATGGAATCGGTCATGCGGTCCGCATAGAGGATGGCGCGGCCGTTCAGGTTGCGCGCCGCCCGGCCAATGGTCTGGATCAGGCTGCGCTCGGCGCGCAGGAAGCCTTCCTTGTCGGCGTCCAGGATGGCCACCAGCGACACCTCGGGGATGTCCAGGCCCTCGCGCAGCAGGTTGATGCCCACCAGCACGTCAAAGGTGCCCAGGCGCAGGTCGCGCAGGATCTCCACCCGCTCTACCGTATCCACGTCGCTGTGCAGGTAGCGCACCTTCACGCCGTTGTCGCCCAGGTAGTCGGTCAGCTGCTCGGCCATGCGCTTGGTCAGCGTGGTGATCAGCACGCGCTCGTGCTTTTCCACGCGGATGCGGATTTCCTGCAGCACGTCATCCACCTGATGGGTAGCCGGGCGAACCTCCACCTCCGGGTCCACCAGGCCGGTGGGGCGCACCACCTGCTCCACCACCTGCCCCGCATGGGTCTTTTCGTAGTCCGCGGGCGTGGCAGACACAAAAATGCACTGGCGCATGCGTTTCTCGAATTCCTCGAGCTTGAGCGGCCGGTTGTCCAGCGCGCTGGGCAGGCGAAAGCCGTATTCCACCAGCGTGGTCTTGCGCGCGCGGTCGCCGTTGTACATGCCGCTGAGCTGGCCGATCATCTGGTGGCTTTCGTCCAGGAACATCACCGCGTCACGGGGCATGTAGTCGGTCAGCGTGCTGGGCGGCTCGCCCGGGGCGGCGCCGGACAAATGGCGCGTGTAGTTCTCAATGCCCTTGCAGTGGCCGACTTCGCTCAACATTTCCAGATCAAACCGCGTGCGCTGCTCCAGCCGCTGCGCCTCGACGAGCTTGCCCATGCCCACCAGTTCCTTCAGCCGCTGGTCCAGCTCCAGCTTGATGGTCTCGACCGCGGTCAGCACCTTGTCGCGCGGCGTCACGTAGTGGCTGGACGGGTAGATGGTGAAGCGCGGGATTTTCTGGCGGATGCGGCCCGTAAGCGGGTCAAACAGCTGCAGGCTTTCAATTTCGTCATCAAACAGCTCGATGCGGATGGCCAGCTCGCTGTGCTCGGCCGGGAACACGTCGATGGTGTCGCCGCGCACGCGGAACTTGCCGCGGCTGAAGTCCTGCTCGTTGCGCTGGTACTGCATTCGGATGAGCTGGCCGATCACGTCGCGCTGGTTCATCTTGTCGCCCGCGCGCAGCGTCATGACCATGCGGTGGTAGCTCTCGGGCTCGCCAATGCCGTAGATGGCGGACACGGTGGCCACTATCACCACGTCACGCCGCTCCAGGATGCTCTTGGTACAGCTCAGGCGCATCTGCTCGATGTGCTCGTTGATCGAGCTGTCCTTTTCAATGAACAGGTCGCGCTGGGGCACATAGGCCTCGGGCTGGTAGTAGTCGTAGTAGCTCACAAAATACTCCACGGCATTCTTGGGGAAGAACTCGCGGAATTCGCTGTACAGCTGGGCGGCCAGCGTCTTGTTGGGCGCGAACACGATGGCCGGGCGGCCCAGGCGCGCGATCACGTTGGCCATGGTGAAGGTCTTGCCGGAGCCCGTCACACCCAGCAGCGTCTGGAACACCTCACCGTCGCGCACACCCTCCACCAGCTTTTCAATAGCCTGGGGCTGGTCGCCTGCGGGCGGGTACGGCAGGAACAGCTCGAACGGCGAATCGGGAAAGCTGATGAACTCGCCGTTGTGCTTTTCGGTAATGACTTCAGCAATTTCTGGCATGGGGATGGGCGTGGCCGCCTTTTGGGGGCCGGGTAAAATCAGGGGTAACCCGCAAGGCTACATCAGCCCCGGGAATCACGCTACTGACAACTCTCCAGAGGAATTTCATGTCTTTGTTTACCGCCGTTGAAATGGCCCCGCGCGACCCGATCCTGGGCCTGAACGAAGCGTTTGCCGCCGACACCAACCCCAACAAGGTCAATCTGGGCGTTGGCGTGTATTTCGACGACAACGGCAAGCTGCCCCTGCTCAAGTGCGTGCAGACCGCTGAAAAACAAATGGTCGATGCACCCAAGCCGCGCGGCTACCTGCCCATGGACGGCGTGGCCGCCTATGACGCCGCCGTCAAGGGCCTGGTGTTCGGCGCCGACAGCGAGCCCGTCAAGAGCGGCCGCGTGGTCACCGCGCAGGGCATTGGCGGCACCGGCGGCCTGAAGATCGGCGCCGACTTCCTCAAGAAACTGTCGCCCAACGCCAAGGTCATGATCAGCGACCCCAGCTGGGAAAACCACCGCGCCCTGTTCACCGCCGCCGGTTTCGTGGTCGAGTCCTATCCCTACTACGACGCGGCCACCCGCCGCATCAACTTTGACGGCATGCTGGCCGCGCTGAACGCAGCGCCCGAAGGCACCATCGTCGTGCTGCACGCCTGCTGCCACAACCCCACCGGCTATGACATCACCGCCGCGCAGTGGGACCAGGTCGTCGCCGCCGTCAAGGCGCGCAAGCTCACCCCGTTCCTGGACATGGCCTACCAGGGCTTTGGCCACGGCATCAAGGAAGACGGCGCCGTGATCGGCAAGTTTGTCGCGGCCGGGCTGGAGTTCTTCGTTTCCACGTCGTTCTCCAAGAGCTTCAGCCTGTACGGCGAGCGCGTGGGCGCCCTGAGCGTTCTGTGCGCCAGCAAGGACGACGCCGACCGCGTGATGAGCCAGCTCAAGATCGTGATCCGCACCAACTACAGCAACCCGCAGATCCACGGCGCCACCGTGGTGGCCACGGTGCTCAACACCCCGGAGCTGCGCGCCCAGTGGGAAGAAGAGCTGGCCGAAATGCGCGTGCGCATCAAGGCCATGCGCCAGAAGCTGGTGGACGGCCTGAAGGCTGCCGGCGTCACGCAGGACATGAGCTTCATCACCGACCAGATCGGCATGTTCAGCTATTCGGGCTTGACCAAGGACCAGATGGTGCGCCTGCGCACCGAGTTCGGCGTCTATGGCACCGACACTGGCCGCATGTGCGTGGCCGCGCTGAACAGCAGGAACATCGCCTACGTGTGCGAATCCATCGCCAAGGTGATGTAAACGCCTGATCTCGCCGTCCTGCTCGTCGCCGAACCTACGCTGGTAGCCGCCTACCTGGTGTTCGGCATGGTGGGCTTTGGCACCACGCTGGTGGCAGCGCCAGTGCTGGCGCACGTACTGCCGGTGTCCACCGTGGTGCCAGCCCTGGCGCTGACCGATTTCATCGCCGCCAGCAGCAGCGGCTTTCGCCTGGGACCGCAGGTGCAGCGCGCCGAGCTGTGGCGGCTGCTGCCTGCCATGTTCATCGGCAGCGCGTTCGGCGCCTGGGTGCTGTTTGCGGTGCCCGTCCAGACGCTGATGCTTTTGCTGGGCGTGTTCGTGGTGCTGTACGCGCTGAACGGCCTGCGGCCCAGGTCCCCCGCCCCGCCTTTGCACGGACGCTGGGCCTGGTGGTTTGGCGGCGCGGGCGGCGTGCTCAGCGCGCTGTTTGGCGCGGGCGGCTGGGTGTATGCCATGTACCTGGCACGCCGGCTGGACGATCCGCTGCAGTTGCGCGCCACGCAGAACGCCGTGCTCACGGTCAGCTCGTTCATCCGTGTGGCGCTGTTTGCCGCGGCGGGCCGGTTCCTTGACCTGAGCCTGCTGCTGCTGGTGCTGTGCCTGCTGCCCGCCATGGCGCTGGGCCTGTACCTGGGCCATCACATCACACTGCGGCTGGACCGCCATCGGTTCATGCAGGTGCTCTACGCCGTGTTGCTCTGTACCGGGGGCAGCCTGGTTCTGCGCGCGCTGTAGCCCCCAGTACCAAGGCTTGGACGCAACACTTCATTCCAACCGCGCTCCTTATCCGGGCGTATAGGGCTGCGAGTGTTCAATAGCGCCCCTGTTTTCAGCAATGCACCACGCAGCGCCTTGAGGGCACCCGCGTGGTGCATCCAATGCCGTTGGCGCGCATGCACAGCTCTTTTTTCCTGCTGCGTGCACAAGGCCTGTGCGGCGCTGCGTACCGTCGCAACGATGGCCAAGCCACCCGGCTTCAGGCCAAGACTTCCGTCCCGTCTTCGTTTTGTGCAGTGCGCAATAACCTGCGTGCACAGGGAGCCCCACATTCAGTCGCAACAACGACTCAAAAGGCAACTCAATCATGAACGCACAAACCTACAGCCGCGTGATCACCGAATGGTGCGAAGCAACCGGGATGCAACCCTGGGCTGCTGACGCCGACATGCACATCGACATAGAAAGCACCACGGTCGGTCTTCTTTATGACGAGACTGTTTCGCCCAATGCGCTGCACATCTATATCGACCTCGGGCACATGGAACTGCCTGATCTTCACAGGCGACTGCTCGAACTCAACATGTCGCTGGACAGCCCTCACAGCGGCTGCTTCGCGCTGCACCCCGAAGCCGGCAGCCTGGTATTCCGGGCAGCGATTGAACTGTCTGACGATACCGACGGGGCGACGCTGCCCCAGCACATCGCCGACATGATCGCGGCTGCCCGCGCACCATTGCACTGACTGCACGAAGGAGAACATCATGATGCAACGAATGACCACCGTTCTCGGCCGCAGTACAGCCCCAATGACCACTGGGCCCGCCACCAGCCGGCGGTGCTCCCTGCTGGTCACCGCGTCTGAGCTGCGCAACCATTTTTCATCGTCCATCACCAAAGGCTTTGTCAGCAACACGGTCTTTGGAACCCGCGGCGGCGGCCACACGCTCGGCCCGCCCGGCATTGACGGGGAACGCAACACGCCCGAACTTATGTCCGAGATACCGGCGTCGGGTGATTTTGTGCTCGAACGCCATATCGGGCACTTGCCCCCCGAGCGGACGGCCGAGACAAGGAACGGATACAACGAAGCCTATGACCTCATTCAGCGAGGCAAGTGGGGGGCCCCGGAACGCGCCACGCGCGCGACCCAGGCGCTCGGATTCAGCAGTCAAGACAGGGGCATGCTGATTGGCAATAACAAGCGATACGTCAACTTCTCGCGCGAAATCATCCGGACCACACTGGACCGCCAGGGCACGCACCATTTCAATACGGGCTATTTCTGCATGCATGCGCACTTCAAGGACATGCTGGGCGCCATGCTCAGGACCGGCAAGACGGCAGCCGAATTCGTCGAACATGCCACGCTGGGTGAAATTGGCAACGGGCAGGTAACGAACGCGGAGTTCGTTGACAACGCGCACGGCCAGCCTGCGAAATGGTTCGAGCAGGAGCGCCAGTTACGCGGCCCTGACGGCAAGGCGGCGTACCAGGTCCTGTCGGCTCAGGGCAAGCCCGTCGACATGGAGCAATACCAGCAGCTTTATCGCAAGGTATCGGACGTGGTGTATTCGCCAGAAAGCATCCAGCACTTCAGCGACTCGAAAGGAGAGTTCTCACAGGACGCCCTGCGCGCGGTCCAAGATCTGCAAAAGTTCCTGCACGGCACCCACAAGGTGTTGCCCACCGATACCGAGCGATGGGCCGACCAGGAACTCGGGTACAAGCCGGCTCAGTGGAAAGAGTCCTGACCCCGTTGACCTCGCAGCCTCAGCCCCACACCACCGATCGCATGGAAATCGACGCGCTCTGGTAGTTGGCGTTGAAGAACCTGGCCGGGTCCCTGGCATCGGCCGCACCTGCGGCATGCAGCAGCGGCAAATAGTGGTCCCAGGTCGGGTGCGCCATCTGGGCCACCGTGCCCATGGACTGAAAGCCGGCCAGCGCGCCCAACTGCCCCTGCTGCAATTGCCCGGCGATCACCTTGTCGAATTCAATCGCCCAGTCATAGGCCTGGATGGCACTGGTGCCGCGACGGGTCATGCGCAGGTTGTGCACGATGTTGCCGCTGCCCACCACCAGCACGCCGCGCTCGCGCAGGCCCTTGAGCTGCTGGCCCAGCGCATAGTGCTCGGCCGGCGGACGGCTGTAGTCCATGCTGAGCTGGATGACCGGAATGTCCGCCTTCGGGAACATGGGCTTGAGCACCGACCAGGTGCCGTGGTCGTAGCCCCACTCGTCCCTGTCCAGCCCCACCGCCGGTGCGGCAATGCTGCGACTGATGGCCTGGGCCGCCGCCGGCGCGCCCGGCGCGGGGTATTGCTGGTCGAACAACGCCTGCGGGAAGCCGCCGAAGTCATGGATGGTTTTGGGCTTGTCCATGCCGGTCAACCACCAGCCTCGGGTGAGCCAATGGGCGGAAATGCACAGGATGAGCTGGGGGCGCGGGTATTTGGTGCCGAACTCTGCCCCCAGGGCCTGCCAGCTGCGGCGGTATTCGTTGTCCTCGATGGCATTCATCGGGCTGCCGTGGCCCAGGAACAGCACCGGCATGCGCGGGCTTTTAACCAGCGGCAGGGCATGCAGGGCAGCGGTGGTGGCGGCGGTGGTGCTCAAGGGCATGCCCCAAAGACTGGCCGCGCTTGCGGCGCCAGCCATGACGGTTCTGCGGTGCATTTCAAATCGTTGCTCTTTATAACCAGTTGGGTGGACGGCCCCCAGCCCGGGGAAGTTCCCGTCCAAAGCTTTCACAAAGGTGACATAAGGCCTGCAAAGGTTGGTGTTTTCACTCGAAACAGCACCCTGCGACTGCTGTTATATTGCATTGCAACAAATACTGCGAAGCGGTGCACCCGATGCTCTACCAGATCTACGAAACCCAGCGTTCCCTCATGGAGCCGTTTGCCGATTTTGCGCAGGCTGCCTCCAAGCTGTACAGCAACCCGCTGTCGCCCTTTGGCCAGAACCCTTTCGCCCAGCGCGTGTCGGCCGGCTACGACCTGATGTACCGGCTGGGCAAGGACTACGAAAAGCCCGAGTTCGGCATCCGCACCGTGAACGTGGAAGGCACGGAGGTTGCCATCCACGAGCGGGTGGAAATCGACAAGCCCTTTTGCGAGCTGCGCCGCTTCAAACGCTTCACCGACGACCCGGCCACGCTGACGCGCCTGAAGGGCCAGCCCGCCGTGCTGATCGTGGCGCCGCTGTCGGGCCACTACGCCACGCTGCTGCGCGACACCGTGCGCACCATGCTCAAGGACCACAAGGTCTACATCACCGACTGGAAAAACGCGCGCACCGTGCCGCTGTCCGACGGCGAATTCCACCTGGACGATTACGTCAACTATGTGCAGGAGTTCATCCGCCACCTGCAGGGCACCTACGGCAACTGCCACGTCATCAGCGTGTGCCAGCCCACGGTGCCGGTGCTGGCCGCCGTGTCGCTCATGGCCAGCCGCAAGGAACTCACGCCGCTGTCCATGACCATGATGGGCGGGCCGATTGACGCGCGCAAGTCGCCCACGGCCGTCAACAACCTGGCCATGAACAAGAGCCACAGCTGGTTCGAGAACAACGTGATCTTCCGCGTGCCCAGCAACTTCCCCGGCGCCGGGCGGCGCGTGTACCCGGGCTTTCTGCAGCACACCGGCTTTGTCGCGATGAACCCCGACAAGCACCTGAACAGTCATTACGACTACTTCAAGGACCTGATCAAGGGCGACGACACCAGCACCGAAGCGCACCGCAAGTTCTATGACGAGTACAACGCCGTGCTCGACATGGACGCCGACTACTACCTGGAGACCATCAAGGTGGTGTTCCAGGAGTTTGCCCTGGTCAACGGCACCTGGGATGTCAAGGGCGTGGACGGCAGGCTGGAGCGCGTGCGCCCGCAGGACATCACCACCACCGCCCACTTCACCGTGGAAGGCGAACTGGACGACATCTCGGGCTCGGGCCAGACGGAAGCTGCCCACGGGTTGTGCAGCGGCGTGCCCAAGGCGCGCCAGAAGCACCTGGAAGTCAAGGGCGCGGGCCACTACGGCATCTTCAGCGGCCGCCGCTGGCGCGAGATCGTGTACCCGCAGGTCAAGGCTTTCATCCTGGCCCACAACGAGCCCGTCAAGGCAGACAAGCCCGCCAGGAAGGCGCCCGCCCGACGCGCCGCCGCGCGCCGGTAGGCGCCCGTGAGCACGCTGGCCGCGCGCCTGAACGATGCACTGCCGCAGACGCAGTGCACGCGCTGCGGCTACCCCGATTGCGCGGCCTACGCGCAGGCCATCGCCGACGAGTCAGCCCCCATCAACCAGTGCCCGCCCGGCGGCGCCGAGGGCATCGCGCGGCTGGCCGCCCTCACCGGCCGGGCCGCCGCGCCCCTGAACCCGGCGAACGGCGCCGAAGGCCCGCGCACCCTGGCCGTGATTGACGAGGCGTGGTGCATTGGCTGCACCCTGTGCCTGGACGCCTGCCCCACCGACGCCATCCTGGGCAGCAACAAGCGCATGCACACCGTCATCGAGCCGTACTGCACCGGCTGCGAGCTGTGCATCCCCGTGTGCCCGGTGGACTGCATCAGCCTGGAAAACGCCTCCGGCACAGCCACGGGCTGGGCGGCCTGGTCACCCGCTGCCGCCGCGCAGGCGCGTGACCGCTACGACTTTCACCGCGCCCGCCAGGCGCGCGACGCCCGGGAAAACGATCAGCGCCTGGAGGCCAAGGCCCTGGCCAAGCTGGCCGACCTGCCGGCCCACACCCATGACGCCAGCGGCGCCGAGGCTGACCGCAAGCGCGCCGTGATCGAAGCCGCGCTGGCAAGGGCACGCGCACGGCGCGACAATGGCTGAGCCGCTGTCACTCCAGAGCCCGCCTTGAACGCCCCCTCCCCACCGCCGCCCCCGCCGCCAACCTGCTCTGCGCCCGCACCGTCGCTGCCCTTAACCGCGGCGTTGCTGCGCCCGGCCCGGCACCTGATGGACAGGCTGACCTACCCGCGCAAGTTTGTCCTGATCTTTCTGCTGTTTGCGCTGCCGCTGGGGCTCACGCTGTACCTGCTGGTGGGCGAGATCAACCGCTCCATCCGCTTTGCCGAAAAGGAAATTGCCGGCGCGAACTACCTGCGCCCGCTGCGCGGCCTGCAGGAGCAGGTGGCACGCAGCCGCCTGCTGGCCGCCGCCTACCGGGCCAACCAGCCCAACCTGCGGCCCGAGCTGGTGCGCGCGCAAGCCGGCATCCAGGCCGCGCTGGCCGATCTGGATGCCATCGACGCGCGCACCGGCACCCAGCTCGAATCGACCCGGAAGCTGGCGGTGCTCAAGGAAAACGCCGCGTTCCTGGCGGCGCGCCTGCTGGCCGTGCCGCCGGTGGACACCGACCTGCTGCACGCCAAGCTGCAGGACGACATCGGCGCGCTGATGGCGCATGTAGGCGACCAGTCCAACCTGATCCTGGACCCGGACCTGGACGCCTACTACATGATGGAAGGCGTGCTGCTCAAGCTGCCCGACGCGGCCGACCTGCTGCTGCAGGCACGGCTGCTCACGCAGGCCAAGGCCCAGCCGCAGGCGGCGTCGGGCGCCTTCAATGCCGACCTGATCCGCCTGAGCGGGCTGATCGAGTCCAACCTGGCGCGCACGCGCTATGGCGCCGAAACCGCGTTCAAGAATGAAAAGTCCGGCCAGCTCAAGCTGCGCCTGGTGGACCCGGTGCAGGCCTATGACACCGCCATCCGTGAAGCCGTGGCCGCGCTGCGCAACCTGACGCTGCCCGGCGGCGGCGCACCGGCGGCGGTGGAGGCTGCGGGCCAGCTGCTGGCGCGCGCCCAGGCGGCCAACTACACGCTGGGCGAGCGCGAATCGGCCGAGCTGCAGAACCTGCTGGAGGCGCGCATCCGGGGCTTTGAGCAGCGCATGGCCGTGGTGGTGGCCTTTGTGGCGGCGGTGCTGCTGGTGGTGCTGTACCTGCTGCTGGCGTTTTACGCGGGCGTGATGCGCACCGTCACCCGCCTGCGCGAAGCGTCCGAGCGCATGCGCGACGGCCGCGAAGGCACGGCCGTCACGCTGGACACACGCGACGAGCTGGGCGAGGTGGTGCTGGCCTTCAACCGCGTGGCCGACCAGCTGCGCACCGAAAAGACCGCCGCCGAAACCGAAAGCCGCCGCGCCCGCACCGCCGAGGAAGAGGTCCGCGCGCGCGAAAGCGAGCTGGTGCGAGCCCGCGAGGCCGCCGAGGAGGCCGTGCGCGCCAAGGCCGCCTTCCTGGCCACCATGAGCCATGAAATCCGCACGCCGCTCAACGGCGTGGTGGGCATGAGCGCCCTGCTGGCGGAAACCTCGCTGGACGCGGAGCAGCGCGACTTCCTGCAGACCATCCGGCTGTCCAGCGACCAGCTGCTGGCGGTGATCAACGACATCCTGGACTTCTCCAAGATTGAATCAGGCAAGTTCGACCTGGAGCATGAACCCCTGAGCGTGCGCAACGTGATGGAAGAAGCGAGCGACATCGCCGCGCCGCGCGCGCGTGAAAAGGGCCTGGAGCTCATCGTGGACGTGCCCGAGCCCGGCGCGGGCGGCCCGCCCACGGCCATCCGGGGCGACGTGACGCGGCTGCGCCAGATCCTCATCAACCTCATCAACAACGCCGTCAAGTTCACCGACCGCGGCGCGGTGTCGGTCCATGCCCGCCTGGCCGGGCAGCCCGGTGCCGACGGGCTGGCACTGCTGGAGTTCAGCGTGCACGACACCGGCATCGGCATCCCGGCCGACCGCGTGGGCGCGCTGTTCGAGGCCTTCACCCAGGTGGATGCGTCCACCACCCGCAAATACGGCGGCACCGGCCTGGGCCTGGCCATCTGCAAGCGGCTGGTGGGCCTGATGGGCGGGGACATCCGCGTGCAAAGCGAGCCGGGCAAGGGCTCCGTGTTTTCATTCACCGTGCGCGCGCCGCTGGCGGAGTTGCCGCGCGCCCTGACCCCGCCGGACGTGACCGTGCTGCAGGGCCACCGGGTGCTGGTGGTGGACGACCACCCGGTGAACGTGCGCGTGCTCACGCGCCAGCTGCGCCAGTGGGGCCTGCGCGTGGCCACGGCCGAATCGGGCGCGGCGGCCCTGGACATCCTGTCGCAGGGGATGATGCCCGACATGATCGTGACCGACATGCACATGCCCGGCATGGACGGCCTGGACCTGGCGCGGCGCGTGCGCGCCCTGCCCGGCGGCGCCACGCTGCCGCTGGTGCTGCTCAGCTCGGGCTTCATGCCCTCGGGCACCGACGGCACGCGGCTGTTCAACGCGCGGCTGCTCAAGCCCGCGCGCCAGGTGCAGCTGTTCGAGACGCTGGCGCGCTGCCTGTCGCGCGAGGCGCCGGCGCAGCCGCAGGCCGGCACCCGGGCCGACGAACGCCGGCACGTGAGCGTGCTGGTGGTGGACGACAACGCGGTGAACCTCAAGGTCGCCTGCGGCATGCTGGCGCGCCTGGGCTACGACACCGTGACCGCCGGTGACGGCCTGCAGGCCGTGGCCGAGGTCGAGGCCGCCATGGCCGCCGGGCGCAGCTTTGGCGCGGTGCTGATGGACCTGCACATGCCGCGCATGGACGGCCTGGAGGCCACCGCCGTGCTGCACCAGCGCTTTGGCGCAGCGGCGCCGCCCGTGATCGCGCTGACGGCCGATGCATCCGCCGAGGACCGCGACCGCTGCGCCGCGGCCGGCATGGACGACTACCTGGCCAAGCCGCTGCAGGTGGCCGCGCTGGCCCAGGTGCTGGAGCGCTGGAGCGGCCCGGCGCAGGCCCCGGGCCGCATGCAGCGCGAGGCGCGCGCCGCAACCCAGGCGGTGCGCGTGGACTTCGCGCGCCTGGACAACTTCCGCGAGCTGGACAGCGACATGAGCACGGCGCGCGCCATCGTCGAGCTGTTCCTGACGCACACGCCCGCCGAGCTGGACGCAATGGCGGCGGCGCAGGCCGCGGGCGACAGCACGGCGCTGGCCGCGCAGGCCCATGCCCTGAGGGGCGCGGCCGGCAACGTGGGCGCGCTCACGCTGGCGCAGGTGGGCGAACAGATCGAGACCTTGGCAGCCCAAGGCCAGGTGGACGGCGCCACGGCGGCACTGGTGCAGGCTGCACAGGCCGCATGGCCGCCCACCCAGGCGCTGCTGCGCCAGTGGATCTCCGACGCCACGGTACAGGCGCCATAGGAACCGGCAGCGGACTCAGGCCGCCTGGCGCTGCACCAGGCTCTTGTACACGCCGCAGCCCACGTACACATCGCCCAGGCGCATCACATAAGACATCTTGGTCTGCACGGCCTGGGTGGCGGGGTTGGTGATGTCGTATTCGGCCCAGCCGGGCGCCACGTCGGCCTGGCGGACGATGGCCGCCAGCAAGGCGTCGCCCTGCACGCCGGGGATGTCCTGCACGCGGGTGCCGACCTTGGCCGGGTTGCCGCCAAAGGCCAGGTAGCGGCCTGCGGCGTCCAGCACAAACACATACATGTCGCGGTCATGCAAGCCGCTGGCCGGGTCCGTCACGTGCGCCAGAAAGCCGTCGCTGCCCAGCCGCTCGAACGCCGCCCGGGCCTTTTCCACCAGTGCCACGGCCTCGCCCGCCGTGCCCTGCAGCAGGCGGAAATGCGCAACCGAACGCGTCAGCGTGGCAGCCCGCTCGCGCAGGTACTGCGCCTGGTTGGCGGCGTCTTCCACCAGCCCGGCATTGCTCTGGGTGATGCGGTCCAGCTCCTCGACGGCCGACGAGATCTGCCGCAGGCCCGCGCTCTGCTCGCCGCTGGCACTGGAGATGACCGACATGTTGCTGGCCACGCTGCGCACGCCGTCCACGATGGCGGTGATGCCCTCGCCCGCGGCGCGGATGCGCTGAACGCCGTCTTCCACATGGCCGGTGGACGTTTCGATCAGTTTGTGGATCTGGCGCGCCTCGTCGCCGCTGCGCTGGGCCAGCCGGCGCACTTCGGACGCCACCACGGCAAAGCCGCGGCCCTGCTCACCGGCGCGCGCGGCCTCCACGGCGGCGTTCAGCGCCAGCAGGTTGGTCTGGAACGAGATGGCGTCAATCATGCCGACGATCTCGCGCATGCGCTGCGTCCCGTCGTGAATGGCGCCGACCGTCTGCACAGCCTGAGCCATGGCGCTGGCCTGGTCCTCGGCCGAGACACGCACCCGGGACGCACGCGCATCCGCCTGGCCGGCCGCGTCGGCGTTCTGCGCGACGGTGGCGGCCAGCTGGCGCACGCTGGCCGCGGTCTGCTGCAGGCTGCCAGCCTGGCTCTCGGTGCGTACGCGCAGATCGCCGTAGCCGCGGGCCAGTTGCTGGCCCGCCTGCTCCACCAGCGCGGAGCTGCTGCGCACATCCGCCACGATGGCCGACAGGCGCATCGCCAGGCGTGCCATGGCACCGGACATCAGCGACAGCTCGTCGCGCCCGACCGGCTCGCTCACGCGTCCCAGGTCACCCGACTCCATGTCGCGCAACTGCGCCATCGCCCGCTCGATACCGCCCGCAAACCCCGCATGCAACGCCAGCAACAGCCACAGCTGCAACAGCGCCGCCACGCCGGCAATCCACCAGGTGGCGGCATCCGCGCCGGGGCGCAGGCAGATCACCAGCAACGGAACCAGCGCGGCCACGGCCAGCAGTGCCAGCTTGCCGCGCAGCTTGAGCCTGCGCAGCAGAAACGCCGCGGGACGCAACATCATGACAACGGCGGCAGGCCGGACTGCCTGCGTTCGAAGTGGCGAAACAGCTCCATCGCCAGGCTGCGCAGCTCGTCATCGGCCAGCGCGTGGGCATGGCCCAGCTGCTCCAGCGCGTAACGGCGGTCGCCCAGCATCATGCTGGAGCTCACGCACAGCCCGTGCGACGCCATGCGCAGCGTGAATGCCTGCATGGCATTCTGGGGCCAGTAGCCCTCCGGGGCCGCCAGGCCATAGGCCGACGGCGGGACGGGGCGGAATGCGGCCTGGGCCGCGGGGGTCGGGTCAAGGTATGCCATTGGGGGCTCCTGTAACAGTGCCCCAAGCTTAGGCAGGACACGCCCCGCCCGAAGGCCCGAAAAGCGGGGGAAAGTCCCGCCAATCAGGCGCCGGCTCAGGGAATGAGCCGGAAATGCCCGCCGCCGTTGGGCCAGACCTCGCGCGCCTCGATCACCCAGTACTTCACGCTGTCGCGCGGGTCGGTCGTGCGCTTGCGGTAGTTGAAGGTGCCGTTCTTCTGCAGCCAGAACGACCAGCTGTTTCCGTCCTTGAAACCCAGCACCGCGCCAAACGGCTGGTAGCTGCTGACGCGGTTGGCCGGCACGCCATGCGCGTTGGCAAACGCGGTCTTCACCCGCAGCAGCTCCACCGGGTCGTCGGCGATGTAGTCGGGCCGCTCCACCACGGCGGCGGCGGCCTTGTGCAGGTGGGCGTAGTTGGCGTCCATGTGCTGGATCTTGGCCTGGATCTTGTTCTGCTTGGTCACCCAGTTGTCGTGCACCGAGGTGGGCTGCACGGACTGCGCATTGGCATGGGTGACCTTGGGCGTGCCGGCCGGGCCTTCGATGTAGACCGAGCAGCCGTCAATCATGGCGGTGGTAAAAAAGCGCACGCCGGGCCCGTTGTAGGTGCCCGGTTCCTCCAGCTTCATGCGTGCCGTGTTGTTGCGCTGGTACGGCAGGTAAAACAGCGGGCGCAGCGTCTTGGCGTTGCGCCCCGACTGGAACTGGGTGGACACCAGCGTGTCCTCGATGAACAGCTTGAGGTGGTCGGACGGCCAGTCCTCGGGGCGGATGTCAAAGTAGCTGATGCGGTCGGCCCTGGCCACATGCAGGTAGTCGAAATGGGCGCCCAGCGGCAGGGCCACCTGCTTGGCCTGCAGCACGTTCTTGCGCAGGTCGCCCGTCATGATGGGCAGCGTGCGCAACACGGCACGGCGCTTGGCCGGGTCCAGCAGCTTTTTGACGTAGCCGTCCGACATTCCTGACTCCCTTTTTTCCAGCATGCCGCGGCGCGGCAAATGCAGCGAATGTAGGAACCCCGTGGCGAAAGGTCAACCCTGTCAGGGTTGACAGGGGCCGCACGTGCCTCAGCCCAGGGCGTCGTTGACGCGGTCGTGGAACTCCGACTGGCTCAAGGCGGTGCCGATCTCGCGCGGCAGCGCGTCACGGACTGAGAAAACACCCAGGACCTTCGCGGCCGGCCCCACGATGGGCAGGTGGCGGAAGCCCCGCTCGATCATGATCACCACGGCATCGGACACCCGGGTTTCGGGTGGCACGCAGATGGGGTTGGGCGTCATGACGGTGCGCAGCGGCGTGGCTTCCGGGTCCAGCCCCTTGGCCAGCACACGCGTCATCAGGTCGCGCTCGGTCACGATGCCCAGCAGCACGTCAGGCAGCTCCATGATGAGCACGCTGCCGCAGTTGGCGCGCGTCATCACGCCCGCGGCCTCGCGCACCGTGGCCAGCGGCCCCAGGCGGATCACGCGCCGTTGCGAAAGCGACTGGAAGACGGTGCGTTCAGCCATGGCGGACTCCTTTGCAGCCACTTTAGGCGCCACGCGGGCCTAGCGCAAGGAGGCATTCAGCCGGTCCAGCGCGGCCGCGCCGGGGCACAGCCGGTCCGCGTCCAGCGCATTGAGCGGCGTGGCGCTGGTGTTCAGCGCCGTGTGCAGGTCGGTGGCCAGCGGGTCCACGTACAGCAGGCCCGTCACCACCTCGCCGCGCGCCTGGTGCGCCTGCATGAAGTTCAGCGCCGCATGCCGGTCGGTGGCGTCGTAGCCCGTGTGCAGGCTGCGCAGGCGCAGCAGCGTGCCGTCGTGCTGGCGCACATCGGCCACCTCGCCGGGCGCAGCGTCCAGCGTGATCTCGTCGCGCGGGCTGATGAAGTCAATCCGGCTGACCGATTCGTTGTGCTCGCGCACGTAGTCGTAGCTCTTGGTGCTGCCCGGGTGGTTGTTGAAGGCCACGCAGGGGCTGATCACGTCAATGAAGGCCGCGCCACCGTGGCTGATCGCGCCCTTGATCAGCGGCACCAGCTGCGCCTTGTTGCCCGAGAAGCCGCGCGCCACGTAGGTGGCACCCAGCTGCAGGGCCATGGCCACCAGGTCCACCGGGCTGTCGCTGTTGACCACGCCCTTCTTGCTCTTGCTGCCCTGGTCGGCCGTGGCGGAGAACTGGCCCTTGGTCAGGCCATAGACGCCGTTGTTCTCCACGATGTAGGCCATGCGCACGCCGCGGCGCATGGCATGGGCAAACTGCCCCAGGCCGATGGAGGCCGAATCGCCGTCGCCCGACACGCCCAGGTACAGCAGGTCGCGGTTGGCCAGGTTGGCGCCGGTGAGTACGCTGGGCATGCGGCCATGCACGGTGTTGAAGCCGTGCGAGGCGCCCAGGAAGTAGTCCGGCGTCTTGGAGCTGCAGCCGATGCCCGACAGCTTGGCCACGCGGTGGGGCTGGATGTCCAGTTCCCAGCAGGCCTGGATGATGGCCGCGCTGATGCTGTCGTGGCCGCAGCCCGCGCACAGCGTGGAAATCTTGCCTTCGTAGTCGCGCCGGGTGTAGCCGACCTTGTTCTTTTCCAGCGTGGGATGGTGCAGCCGGGGTTTGGTCAGGTAGGTCATTGCGCGGTCTCCCTTGCTTGCACATGGCGCTGGATGGCCTGGGTGATGAAGCGAGCCGTGATCGGCGTGCCGTCAAAGTGGCGCACACGCACCAGCTGCGCCGGGCTCACGTCCAGCTCGTTGACCAGCAGGCTGTGCATCTGGCCGTCGCGGTTCTGCTCCACCACGAACACCTGCTCGTGCGCGTCGACGAATTCGCGCACCGACGCCGGGAACGGAAACGCGCGCAGCCGCAGCGCGTCCAGGTGCACGCCGTCGCCCGCCAGCGCGGCCAGCGCCTCGGCCATGGCCGGGCTGGTGGAGCCGAAGTAGATGACGCCCAGCGGCGTCTGGCGCGCCGCCGGGCGCAGCACCGGCTGGGGCACCAGCGTGGCGGCGGTGGCGAATTTCTTCAGCAGCCGCTCCACGTTGTAGATGTAGTCCGGGCCGCGCTCGGAATACTGCGCATAGGGGTTGCGCGTGGTGCCCCGGGTGAAATAGCTGCCCTTGGTGGGGTGGGTTCCCGGCAGGGTGCGCCAGGGGATGCCGTCACCGTCCACGTCCTTGTAGCGGCCAAAATCGCGCCCCGCGTCCAGCTCGGCAGCGCTCATGACCTTGCCGCGGTCCAGTGCGCGCGCGTCGTCCCAGGCAAAGGGCTCGCACAGGCGCTGGTTCATGCCGATGTCCAGGTCGGTCATGACAAACACCGGCGTCTGCAGCCGGTCGGCCAGGTCCAGCGCGCAGGCGGCGTGCTCGAAGCACTCCGTGGGGTCCTCGGGGAACAGCAGCACGTGCTTGGTGTCGCCGTGCGATGCATAGGCGCAGGCCAGGATGTCCGCCTGCTGCGTGCGCGTGGGCATGCCGGTGGACGGCCCGCCGCGCTGCACGTTGATGATGGTCACCGGAATCTCGGCAAAGTAGGCCAGGCCGATGAATTCCGTCATGAGCGACACGCCGGGCCCGGACGTGGCGGTGAAGGCCCGTGCGCCGTTCCAGCCCGCCCCCACCACCATGCCGATGGAGGCGATTTCATCCTCGGCCTGCACGATGGCGTAGTGGTTCTGCCCGGTGGCCGGGTCCACCCGGTATTTGGCGCAGTATTTCTGGAAGGCCTCGGCCACCGACGACGACGGCGTGATCGGGTACCAGGCCGCCACCGTGGCCCCACCGTACACACAGCCCAGGGCCGCCGCCGAGTTGCCGTCCACAAAGATGCGCTCGCCCACCTTGTCGGCGCGCTTGACGCGGATGCCCAGCGGCGCCTGCAGATGCTCCCTGGCAAAGTCGCGGCCCAGGTGCAGGGCCTGTACGTTGGACGCCAGCAGCTTTTCCTTGCCCTTGTACTGCTCGCCAAACAGCTTTTCGATCACCTCGGGCTCGATCTCCAGCAGCACCGACAGCGCGCCCACATACACAATGTTCTTGAACAGCTGGCGCTGGCGCGGATCGGAATACACGGCGTTGCAGATTTCCGTGAGCGGCATGCCGATCACATGGATGTCGTCGCGGAATTTCTCTTTCGGCAGCGGCCGGGTGCTGTCATAGAACAGGTAGCCGCCCGGCTCCAGTTCGGCCACGTCGGCGTCCCAGGTCTGCGGGTTCATGGCCACCATCATGTCGATGCCGCCGCGCCGGCCCAGCCAGCCCTGCTCGGTCACGCGCACCTCGTACCAGGTGGGCAGGCCCTGGATGTTGCTGGGAAAGATGTTGCGCGGGCTGACCGGCACGCCCATGCGCAGGATGGCCTTGGCAAACAGCTCGTTGGCGCTGGCCGAGCCCGAGCCGTTGACGTTGGCGAACTTGATGACAAAGTCGTTGACGGCTTCGATCCGCTTCATGCCGGCACCCCCACCTTCTTCACCGCCTTGTCCCGCGCATGCGGCCCGGCCTGCGTGGTATTGAGCAGGAATTTCTGCATGTCCCAGGCCCCCGTGGGGCAACGCTCGGCACACAGGCCGCAGTGCAGGCAGACGTCTTCGTCCTTGACCATCACGCGGCCTGTCTTGAGCGTGTGCGACACATACAGGTCCTGCGACGTGTTGAGCGCCGGCGCTTTCAGCCGCGTGCGCAGGTCGGCCTCTTCGCCGTTGTCGGTAAAGCTGATGCAGTCCATGGGGCAGATATCCACGCAGGCATCGCATTCGATGCAGGCCGGCTCGGTGAACACCGTCTGCACGTCGCAGTTCAGGCAGCGCTGGGCCTCCTTGAAGGCCGTGGCGGCGTCAAAGCCCAGCTCCACCTCGACCTTGATGCTGGCCAGCGCCTTTTCGGCCTGGGCCCAGGGCACCTTGAAGCGCAGGTCGTTGGAGGTGTCGTTGTCGTAGCTCCATTCATGGATGCCCATTTTCTGGGACATCAGGTTGGTCATGGGGGCCGGGCGCGCCGCGATGTTCTCGCCGTTGAGCAACCGGTCGATCGACACGGCCGCCTCATGCCCATGGGCCACGGCGGTGATGATGTTCTTCGGCCCAAAGGCCGCGTCGCCGCCAAAGAACACGTGGGCCAGGCTGGACTGGTGCGTGTCTTTGCCCAGCACCGGCAGGCCCCATTCGTCGAACGTGATGCCGCAATCGCGCTCGATCCAGGGAAAGGCGTTTTCCTGGCCCACGGCCACCAGCACTTCGTCGCATTCAAAAAATGCGTCGGGCTCGCCCGTGGGCACCAGGCTGCGCTTGCCCTTGCTGTCGTACACCGCCTGCACGATTTCAAACGTCATGCCCTGCAGCTTGCCGCCCTCGTGCACAAAGGCCTTGGGCACGTGGTAATTGATGATGGGGATGCCCTCGTGCTGGGCGTCTTCCTTCTCCCAGGGCGAGGCCTTCATTTCCTCAAAGCCGCTGCGCACGATGACCTTCACGTCGGTGCCACCCAGACGCCGCGCCGAACGGCAGCAGTCCATGGCGGTGTTGCCGCCGCCCAGCACGATCACCCGTTTGCCTATGTGCGTGATGTGGCCGAAAGACACCGACGCCAGCCAGTCGATGCCGATGTGGATGCTGGCCGCGGCCTCCTTGCGCCCGGGCAACTGCAGGTCGCGCCCGCGCGGCGCGCCGCAGCCCACAAACACCGCGTCGTAGTGTTGCGCCAGCAGCGCCTTCATGGATTCAATGCGTTCACCGCTTCTGAAGGTCACGCCCAGGTCCAGGATGTAGCCCGTCTCTTCGTCGATCACCGATTCAGGCAGGCGAAAGCGCGGGATCTGCGTGCGGATGAAGCCGCCCGCCTTGGCCTCGCCGTCGTACACCGTCACGTCATAGCCCAGCGGCGCCAGGTCGCGCGCCACCGTGAGGGATGCGGGGCCGGCGCCTATGCAGGCCACGCGCTTGCCGTTCTTCCTGGGGGCCGGCTTGGGCATGCGCTGGCCCACGTCGTCCTTCATGTCGGCCGCCACGCGCTTGAGGCGGCAGATGGCCACGGGCTCCGGGTGTACTGGCCCCCCAGGGGCTCCGCCCCGGCCCCCCAAGGGGGCGCTCCCGGCTAGGGGCGGCCCGTCGCCGGGGGCATTGCCCTCCTCCACCCTGCCCCTTCGGCATGCGGGCTCGCAGGGCCGGTCGCAGGTGCGCCCCAGGATGCCGGGGAACACGTTGGACACCCAGTTGACCATGTAGGCGTCGCTGTAGCGGCCCTGGGCGATCAGGCGTATGTACTCAGGAACGGGGGTGTGGGCGGGGCAAGCGTACTGGCAATCAACGACCTTGTGGAAATAGGCCGGGTTGGCAATGTTGGATGGCTGCAAAGCTGTCTCCTTGCCACGCTGCGCACCAGGACGGTGCTGGCGGGTGGATCAGTCTAAGCCTGCGATGCACCACAACGCTCTCGGGGGAATCCCCGAGGGTGTAAGTTTCGCGTCAGTCCGGCACGGCCGTGCGCCCGCCTACGCCCGCTGCAGCCACTTCGCCGCGAACTCCTGCGCCGGCATCGGGTTGTTGAACAACCGGCCCTGGCACTGGTCGGCCGCGTGGTTCTTCAGGAAGGCCAGTTGCTGCGGCGTTTGCACGCCCGTGGCCACCAGCGTCAGGCCAATGCCGCGGGCCATGGCGATCAGCGCCTGCATGATGGCGGCGTTCACGGGGCTGTCCTCCACCTTCCACATGAAGGCCGGATCGGTCTTGATCTCGTGGACCGGCAGGCGGCCCAGGTGCACCAGGTTGGCGTCCGCCGTGCCGAAATGGTCCAGCGCCACGCGCAGGCCCCACTCCCGAAAGCGCGCCAGCACGCGGGCGGTGGTGTCGGTGTCTTCGGCGGCGGACACATCGTTGAGCTCCAGGCACAGGCAGTCGGCCTGGGCGCGCGCGCGCAGCGCGGTGGACACCACCTCCATCAGCTGCGCCAGCGGAAACTGGCGCAGCGACAGGTTCACGCCCAGCGGCACCACCGCCAGCCGCTCGGCCTGCCACAGCCGCGTCTGCTGCGCAATCTGCTCGAACATCCATTCGGCCAGCACCATGCTCATCTCTGACGTGCCCGCCATCTGCAGCACACGGGCCCCCTCCAGCGTGCTGCCGTCGGGGCGCGTCCATTGGGGCACGGCTTCGGCCCCCATCAGCGCGCCGGTTCGCACGTCAATCTTGGGCTGGTACAGGATGCTGATCTCGTCGCGCCCCAGCGCGCGCCGCAGGTCGCCGCCGATGCGCAGCGCATCGACCGCGCGTTCGTTGAGGCTGCGCGAGAAAAACTCATAGGTGTTGCGCCCGCCGCGTTTGGCCTGGCGCATGGCCAGGCCGGCATGGGTGACCAGCGTGTCCGCCTCACGCCCGTCCATGGGGAACACCGCCACGCCCAGGCTGGCGGTGACGAACACTTCGCGCTCGTCCGCGCGCAGCGTCACCGAGGCCGCCTCCAGCAGGCTGGTGATGAAGCCCGCCGCCGATTCAATTTCATCCAGGTACGGCACCAGCACCGCGAATTCGTCGCCGTCAAAGCGGAACAGCTGGGGGTGCTGGCTTTCCAGCTGGCCCAGCTCGCCGCCCTGGGCGCTTTCCACGCAGTGGCGCAGCCGCTTGGCCATGCGCTGCAGCAGCGCGTCGCCGGCCGCGCGGCCCAATGCGTCGTTGACCTGCGACAGCCGGTCCACGCCGACATGGATGACCGCGCAGCCATGGCGGCGTTCCCCCGCCAGCGCGATCGCGGCCTGGACCTGCTCCATGCAGGACACGCGATTGCGCAGGCCTGTCAGGGGGTCGTGCCCGGCCAGCCAGTCGCGGTGGGCCCGCGCGGCCAGGGTATTGCGCAGCCGCAGGCCCAGCTCGCTCGGGTCCACGGGCTTGGCCAGGAAGTCCATGGCGCCCAGGCTCAGCGCCTTCAGCCGCGTGGGCGCGTCGGTGTTGCTGGTCAGCACGATCACCGGGACATGCCGCAGATCGGGGTCGTCGCGCAGCACCGCCAGGATGTCCATGCCGGTCACTTTGGGCATGCTCAGGTCCAGCAGCAGCACGTGGGGCTTTTCGGCGCGCATCATCTCGACGGCGTTCCCGGATTCGTGCGTGGAGATGAAGTTGCGGTAGCCGGCGTCTTCCAGGAACGCCTGCGTCATCTCGATGTTGAGCAGTTCGTCGTCCACCATCATGATGCGCGCGTCGACCGCGTCGAAGGCGGTCTGGCGGTGGAAGGTGTCTTCGCTGACGGCCACCGTTTCCAGCGACTTGCCGGCCAGCGTGCTGCGCCCCGGTCGGAAGGTGGCACTGGGGGACGCGGTCGTACCGGATTCAGTCATTTGATTCTTTCTTGTCGATGCGGCTCGCAGAGCCGTCCCGAACGGGGTTCATTGTCAGCCTTTTGATTGTCAAGGAGCGCTCGCCAGTTGTCCAAGGTCGGCCGCCGGCAGTTCAACCCGCTGTGCCATATCGCGCAACCCCGCCATCGACTCGGTCACGCCCGTGGCGTCACCCTGCAACGCGCGCTGCTCCAGCTCGCGCGCCGGTTCGGTGAACGCGTCATAGCCCACGGTGCCGGCGGCGCCCGCCAGCCAGTGGCCAAAACGCGCCACTTCGGCCGCGTCCCCGCCCGCCCAGGCCTGCTCGGCCGCGCCCAGCTGCTCGCGCAGCCGCGCCGCAAATTTGCGCACGATCGGGGCAAATCGCGGGCTGGCGGCAAAGCGCGACACAATGGGCTCGGCCGGCGCATGCACCGGTTCAGCGGCCACGGCGGCGGGTTCCACGGCCGGTGCCCCGGCGGCCGGTGCGTCAGCCACCAGGACCTCTACCTGGCGTCCGCCCAGCAGTCGCGCCAGCTCGGCCAGCAGCACGTCAATATCCACCGGTTTGGTCACGTACGCCGTGCAGCCGGCGGCCAGCACCTCCTGCTCGAAGCCTTTCATCGCGTTGGCTGTCAGCGCGACGATGGGCGTCGCGACGCCGCGCCCGCGCAGCGTGCGCGTGGCTGCAAAGCCGTCCATCACCGGCATTTGCATGTCCATGAGAATCAGGTCGAAGCTGCCGCCCGCGGCCACCTTGTCCACGGCGATCTGGCCGTTTTCGGCCTCCTCGACCCACAGGCCCTGCTCGGCCAGCACCAGGCACAGCAGTTCACGGTTCTCGGCGCCGTCGTCCACCACCAGCAGGCGCGACGGCGGCAGTTGCCAGCGCACGCGCTGCGCGGCGCTGGCGGCGTCCTGCGCCGCCAGCAGCTGCGCGCCGGGCAGCAGCGCCACGCCGTGCAGCGGCCCGGTGGCGAACGTGAGCGTCATGGTGCTGCCCTGCCCCGGCACGCTGGTCGCCACGATGTCCCCGCCCATGGCCCGGGCAAACTTGCGGCTGATCGCCAGGCCCAGGCCGGTGCCGCCGAAACGGCGCGTGATCGATGCGTCGGCCTGCGTGAACGGATCAAACATGGATTCAAGCTTGTCGGGTGCGATGCCGATGCCCGAGTCGTGGACTTGCACCGTGTAGACGCCACCCGCGCCACCCGCGCCCGCCGCGGCGCAACGCAGCACCACGCGCACCCCACCCTTTTCGGTGAACTTGACCGCGTTGCTCAGCAGGTTGAGCACGATCTGTCGCAGGCGGGCCGGGTCGGAGCTGACCGATTCGGGCAGCTCGCCTTCAGCCTGCAGCGTGAGCGCAATGCCCTTTTCACGCGCCTTGACTTCCAGCTCGGCCACGGCCTGGCGTACCACGGCATGCGGCGCGCAGGCAATGCTTTCGACTTCCAGGTGGCCGGCCTCGACCTTGGACAGGTCCAGGATGTCATTGATCAGCGCCAGCAGGTGCCGCCCACTGGTGTGGATGGTGTCCAGGTAGCGCGTGGACTCGCGCTCGCTCTTGCTGTAGCCGCGCTTGAGCAGCTCGGTAAAGCCCAGGATGGCGTTCATCGGCGTGCGGATTTCGTGGCTCATGTTGGCCAGGAATTCGCTCTTGGCGCGGTTGGCGGCCTCGGCTTCATCGCGCGCCTCCTGCAAGTCCACGCGGCTTTGCTCCAGCAGGGTGATGTCCTCCAGGCTGATCAGCACGCCGCCCGGTTGCCCGGCCGTGCCCAGCACCGGCGAGCAGTTGACGACGAAGGTGCGGATGGCGCCGTCGGCCCCGGCCAGGCGCAGCACGGTGTCACGCTGGACCACGCCCTCCTGCAGCGCGCGCTCCCAGGGCTGGTGGTGCGCGGCCAGCGGCTGGCCGGTGCTGTCCAGCCAGGCGATCAGTGACGCCTGGGTGCCCATGAGCTGCTCGTTGCTGCGCCCCAGCAGCTTCACGAATGCCTCGTTGGCCAGCACGATGTTGCGCTTCTGGTCGATCACCAGCAGGCCCTCGGTCAACGAATCCAGCGCCGATCGCACCCGCCCGGGGATCGCCTGCCGCGGGTCCAGATGGCGCAGCACGCGGCTCAGGTAAATCTGGAACGCCACGAAGCACAGCAGCGTGCAGAACGCGATCAGCTGCACCAGCGGCAATTGCAGGATGCCCAGCAGGCCCGGCGCGGCCAGCGGTGCAAACCGGAACTCGGCCTCGCCCCAGGGTTGGGCGCCGGCATACACCGGCACATGCACCTGCGTGTCGGGCAGCGCAGCGGCGCCCGCCGGCTGCCACTGCCGGGCATGGTCTCCCACCGCCAGCGCGAGCTTGCCGTCCTGCGCGCGCAGGCCCACCGACAGCAGCTGGGTGTTGCGCTGCTGCACGAAGCGCAGCAGCGCATCCACCTGCGACGCATCGCCACCGCTGAGCAGCGCGGTGGCGGCTGCCGCCACCGACTCCGCCAGCGCGATGCGCCCTTCGCGCTGCGCCGCGGCGCGGTCGGGCAGCAGGCCCAGGAACGACGCGGCCAGCAGCGCGCTGCTGACCAGCGACACCAGGCCCAGCGCGATGTAGGTGCGGGTTCCGACCAGGCGTTTCACGCTCAATACCCCCGCAGGCTGGCCAGCGGGTCGCCCGCCGTGGTGCCGGCGCCCATGGCATCGTCGTCACCGTCGTCCACGCCCTCGGCCCCCGCCTGCGACAGCACCGGCAACGGGTCCAGCACACGCCAGGCCGGCAGGGCCGACAGGTAGCTACCCATGAGCACGCCGCCGCGGATCAGCCACAGCACATAGATGACCGACGCGCCAAACCCCACGCCCGCGGCCGACACGGCCACTGTGCGGTCCAGGTTGAATTCGGCGCGAATCTGCTCGCGCACCCGGTCCATCTCCTCCACGAAGGCGGGCGAGCGCAGCGCCCGCTGCAGCGCATCGCCCGACACCGCCACGCCGCGCAGGGCCGAGCCGGTGCCGATGCCGCCCCCCAGGTCCAGCGGCGCCTCGGCGGCCACCGGCAGCAGCCCGGCCAGGCGCCGCTCCAGCGGCAAGGAACTCAGCGGCGCCACAACCACCTGGCTCGGCCCCAGCGCCTGCGGACGCAGCGTGGCCAAAGGCGCGGCCGAAACCCCCAGCGCGGACGCCAGCTGCTGCTGCGTGGCGTCGGGGACGAATACACCGCCTCCGGCCTCGTCCGCCTCGCCCTGGCCACCGCCGTCGGTGCTGCCTGCGCCATCGCCGCGCGTACCTGTGGGCGCCGGGCTGCCCGGGGGCGCAGCGCCAGCGCCGCCGTCGGGTCGGGGCGCGGCGGGTGGCGCCGGGGGCGCGGGCAAGGGCGGCGGCGCGGGCGCAGCATCGTCCGGCGCAGGCGGCTGCACTGGCGGGGGCACGATCAGCACCGGTGTTTCAGGCGCTGCCGGCGGCGCTGGCGGTGGCGGTGGCGGCGCTGGTTCAGGCTCGGCCGGTGGGGGCAGCGCTGGCACCGGCGCGGGTGCGCCAGGGGGCTCGGGCGCCGGCGCCGGCGCCGGCGGTGCAGGTGGCGCAGGTGCAGGTGTGGGCGCCGGCGTGGGCGCCGGTGCGGGTGGCGCGGGCGCAGGCGCGGGGGCCGGTGCGCTGACCGTCACGTTCAGGCTGTCCGTTCTGGCGTCCTGGCCGCCGCCGGCCGTGCCGCCGCTGTCCTGCACGCGCCAGCTGAAGGTCTGCGGACCACCGCTGGCATTGGCCGCGGCGCGCAATTGCATGCCCTGCAGTTCGGCCAGCGTGTAGGTGCTGCCTGCCGCCACCACCGTGGTGCCGTTGGCCAGCACGATGTCGCCCAGCGCGGCGGACGGGACGGCCGTGACGGTGTAGGCCAGCGTCTGGCCGGTTTCGTCCGTGCCGCCGCCGGGCCCATAGCCTAGAGCGCCCAGGCCCAGCGCCGTGGTCGCCGCGTTCTGCTGAACGCTCAGGTTGGCCACGGTGCCACCGGTGAGGATGGGCGCGTCATTGACCGCCGTCACGGTGATGCCGCTGGCGGCTGTGGCCGTGCTGAAGGCCGTGGTGCCGCCGCTGGTACTGGTGTCGGCCGTACCGCCTGCGGTGCCGCTGGTGCGGTCCCAGGCGCGCAGGGTCAGCCCGTTGGCCATGGTGCCATTCCAGTCGGCGCTGGGCACAAAACGCACCCGGGTGTTGGCGTCGGCCGCCAGCAGCAGGGCCGATGAATTGCTGACCGTGCCCACCGCCGTCCAGCTGGTGCCGCCGTTGACCGAGTACTGCCATGCGCCATTGGCGATGTTGGTCGCCGTGATCGCCACGCCGGTCGCCGCATTGCTGTTGCCGTCGCTCACCTGCCCCGCGATCAGCGTGGACACCAGGGTGCCGGCATTGCTGGCGGCGTCTTCGTCAATGCCTGCCAGGTTGGCCGCGCCCGCCAGCACCGGCGCCTGGTTGGTGGTGCTGATGGTGACGTCCAGGCTCTGGATCAGCGTATCGACGCCGCCATTGGCCGTGCCGCCGCTGTCCTGCACGCTCCAGCTGAACGTCTGTGGCCCACCCGTGGCGTTGGCCAGCGCACGGAACTGCATGCCCTGCAGCTGCGCCAATGTGTAGGTCGTGCCCGCCGTGACCACCGTGGTGCCATCCGCCAGCACGATGTCGCCCAGGGTGCCCGCCGGCACCGCCGTGACGGTCAGGGTCAGTGTCTGGCCCGCCTCGTCCGCGCCGCCGCCGTTGCCATAGGCCAGCGCACCCAGGCCCAGCGAGGTGGTGCCGGAATTTTCCAGCACGCTCAGGTTGGCCACCGTGCCGCCGGTGCGCGTGGGTGCGTCGTTGACCGCCGTGACCGTAATGCTGCTGCTGGCCGTGGCCGTGCTGAAGGCGCTGGCACCGCCATTGATGCTGGTGGTGGCGGTATTGCCAGCCGTGCCGCTGGTGCGGTCCCAGGCGCGGAAGGTGATGCCCCCCGCGACCGTTCCGTTCCAGTGGGCGTCGGGCACGAAGCGCACCCGCGTGTTGGCGTCGGCGGCCAGCAGGCGTGCCGTGGTGTCGCTGGGCGTGCCAAAGGCCGTCCAGCTCGTGCCACCGTCCGTCGTGAACTGCCAGGCGCCGTTGGTGTTGTTCACCGCCGTCACGGCGATGCCTGTGAGCGCGCCGCTGTTGCCGTCGGTGACCTGCCCCGCGATCAGCGTGGACACCAGCGTCCCGGCATTGGGCGACGCGTCCTCGGCAATGCCTGCCAGGTTGGCCGCGCCCGCCAGCACCGGCGCCTGGTTGGTGGTGGCTATCGCGACCGTCAGGCTTTCGCTCAGGGTGTCCTGGCCCCCGCCCGCCGTGCCGCCCGTGTCCTGCACGCTCCAGCTGAACGTCTGTGGCCCACCCGTGGCATTGGCCAGCGCACGGAACTGCATGCCCTGCAGCTGCGCCAATGTGTAGGTCGTGCCCGCAGTAACCACCGTGGTGCCATCCGCCAGCACGATGTCGCCCAGGCTGCCCGCCGGCACCGCCGTGACGGTCAGGGTCAGTGTCTGGCCCGCCTCGTCCGCACCGCCGCCGTTGCCGTAGGCCAGCGCGCCCAGGCCCAGTGAGGTCGTGCCGGAATTTTCCAGCACGCTCAGGTTGGCCACCGTGCCGCCGGTGCGCGTGGGCGCGTCGTTGACCGCCGTGACCGTGATGCTGCTGCTGGCCGTGGCCGTGCTGAAGGCGGTCGAACCGCCGTTCGTGCTGGTGGATGCGGTATCCCCGGCTGCACCGCTGATGCGGTCCCAGGCACGGAAGGTGATGCCCCCCGTGACCGTGCCGTTCCAGTGGGCGTTGGGCACGAAGCGCACGCGCGTGTTGGCGTCGGCGGCCAGCAGGCGTGCCGTGGTGTCGCTGGGCGTCCCGAAGGCGGTCCAGTTCGTGCCGTTGTTGGTGGTGTATTGCCAGGCGCCGTTGGTGTTGTCCACCGCCGTTACGGCGATGCCCCTGAGCGCACCGCTGTTGCCGTCGGTGACCTGGCCTGCAATCAGCGTGGACACCAGCGTGCCGGCGTTGCTGGCCGCGTCCTCGTCCATCCCTGCCAGGTTGGCCGCGCCCGCCAGCACCGGCGCCTGGTTGGTGGTGCTGATCGTGACCGTCAGGCTTTCGCTCAGGGTGTCTTGCCCGCCATTGGCTGTGCCGCCCGTGTCCTGCACGCTCCAGCTGAAGGTCTGCGGCCCGCCTGTGGCATTGGCCGCTGCCTTGAACTGCATGCCCTGCAGCTGGGCCAGCGTGTAGGTGGTGCCCGCCGTGACCACCGTGGTGCCATCCGCCAGCACCACATCGCCCAGCGTGCCCGCAGGCACCGCCGTGACGGTGAGGGTCAGTGTCTGGCCCGCCTCGTCCGCACCGCCGCCGTTGCCATAGGCCAGCGCGCCCAGGCCCAGCGAGGTCGTGCCGGAATTTTCCAGCACGCTCAGGTTGGCCACTGTGCCACCCGTGCGCGTGGGCGCGTCGTTGACCGCCGTGACCGTGATGCTGCTGCTGGCCGTGGCCGTGCTGAAGGCGGTCGCGCCACCGTTCGTGCTGGCGTCGGCCGTACCACCCACCACACCGCTGGTGCGGTCCCAGGCGCGGAAGGTGATGCCCCCCGTGACCGTGCCGTTCCAGTGGGCGTTGGGCACGAAGCGCACCCGCGTGTTGGCGTCCGCCGCCAGCAGGCGTGCAGTCGTGTCGCTGGGCGTGCCAAAGGCCGTCCAGCTTGTGCCGTTGTTGGTGGTGTACTGCCAGGCGCCGTTGCTGTTGTCCACCGCCGTGACCGCAATGCCCCGGGACGCATTGGCGTTGCCATCCGTCACCTGCCCCGCGATCAGCGTGGACACCAGCGTGCCGGTGTTGCTGGCCGCGTCTTCGTCAATGCCCGCCAGGTTGGCCGCGCCCGCCAGCACCGGCGCCTGGTTGGCCGTGCTGATGGTGACGTCCAGGCTCTGGATCAGTGTGTCAACGCCGCCGTTGGCCGTGCCGCCGTTGTCGGCCACCGTCCAGCTGAACGCCAGCGGGCCGCCGTTGGCGCCCGCCGCCGCCTTGAACTGCATGCCCTGCAACTGCGCCAGGGTGTAGCTGGTGCCCGCGGTCACCACCGTGGTGCCATCGCCCAGCACGATGTCACCCAGCGTCGCCAAGGGCACCGCCGTCACCGTGTAGATAAAGGTCTGGCCGGCCTCGTCGGCGCCGCCGCCCGCGCCATAGGCCAGGCCGGCCAGGCCCAGCGTGGTGGTGCCCGAGTTCTCCAGCACGCTCAGGTTGGCCACCGTGCCCCCCGTGCGCACCGGCGCATCGTTGACCGCCGTGACCGTGAGGCTGGCGTTGGCCGTGGCCGCGCTGAAGGCGCTGGCGCCGCCGTGGCTGCTGGTGTCCGCGGTGGCGCCGGCCGTGCCGCTGGTGCGGTCCCAGGCACGCAGCGTGATGGCGTTGGCCAGCGTGCCGTTCCAGTCGGCGTTGGGCACAAAGCGCAGCCGGGTGTTGGCGTCGGCTGCCAGCAGCAGCGCCGACGCGTCGCTCACGGCGCCCACCGCCGTCCAGGCCGTGCCGCCGTCGGTGGAGTACTGCCAGCTGCCGTTGGCGGTGTTCGTGGCGGTGATGGCAATGCCGGTCAGCGCGCTGCTGTTGCCGTCGGTGACCTGCCCGGCCACCAGGGCCGACACCAGCGTGCCGTTGTTGCTGACCGCGTCTTCCAGGATGGCGCCGAACGCATTGGCCCCGGCCAGCACCGGCGCCTGGTTGGCGGTGCTGATCGTGACCTGAAGGCTCTCGCCAGCCAGCGTGTCCGCGCCGTCATTGGCCGTGCCTGCGCTGTCGCGCACGCTCCAGGCGAAGGTCTGCGGGCCGCCAGTGGTGTTGGCCGCCGCCTTGAACTGCATGCCCTGCAACTGCGCCAAGGTGTAAGTTGTGCCTGCGGTGACCACCGTGGTGCCGTTGGCCAGCACGATGTCGCCCAGCGTCGCCGCCGGCACCGCCGTCACGGTATAGGTGAAGGTCTGGCCCGACTCGTCCGCGCCGCCGCCCGCGCCGTAGGCCAGAGCCCCCAGGCCCAGCGAGGTGGTGCCCGAGTTCTCCAGCACGCTCAGGTTGGCCACCGTGCCGCCGGTGCGCACCGGTGCGTCGTTGACCCCAGTCACCGTAATGCTGGCGCTGGCCGTGGCCGCGCTGAAGGCGGTGCCGCCGCCGTTGGCGCTGGTGTCCGCCGTGCCGCCCGCGCTGCCGCTGGTGCGGTCCCAGGCCCGCAGGGTCAGGCCGTTGGTGACGGTGCCGGCCCAGTCGGCGTTGGGCACAAAGCGCACGCGGGTGTTGGCGTCGGCGGCCAGCAGGCGCGCGGCGGCGTCGCTGGGCGCGCCAAACGCCGTCCAGGTCGTTGCGCCGTCGGTGGTGTATTGCCAGCTTCCGTGGGTGTTGTCCACCGCCGTCACCGCCATGCCCGACAGCGCGCCGCTGTTGCCGTCGCTGATCTGGCCCGAGACCAGCGCCGACACCAGCGTGCCGCTGTTCGTGGCGGCGTCCTCCAGGATCGTGCCCAGGGCGTTGGCGCCGGCCAGCACCGGCGCCTGGTTGGCCGTGCTGATCGTGAGCTGCAGGCTTTCGCTCAGGGTGTCCTGCGCGCCGCCGGCCGTGCCGCCGCTGTCGCGCACGCTCCAGCTGAAGGCCTGCGGGCCGCCGGTGGTGCCGGCTGCCGCGCGGAACTGCATGCCCTGCAACTGCGCCAATGTGTAAGTCGTGCCTGCGGTGACCACCGTGGTGCCGTTGGCCAGCACGATGTCGCCCAAGGTGCCCGCCGGCACGGCGGTCACGGTGAAGGTCAGGGTCTGTGCGGCCTCGTCGGCGCCGCCGCCATTGCCATACGCCAGCGCACCCAGGCCCAGCGACGTGGTACCGGAGTTCTCCAGCACGGTCAGGTTGGCCACCGTGCCGCCGGTGCGCACCGGTGTGTCGTTGACCGCCGTGACCGTGACGCCGGCCGACGCCGTGGCGCTGCTGAACGCCGTGTTGCCGCCGTTGGTGGTGGTGCTGGCCGTGCCGCCCGCCGTGCCGCTGGTGCGGTCCCAGGCGCGAAAGCTCAGGCCCGCGGCCACCGTGCCCGCAAAGTTGGCGGTGGGCACAAAACGCACGCGGGTCAGGGTGTCGGCCGCCAACAGCAGCGCGTTCGCGCCGGTGGGCGCGCCGATGGCCGTCCAGGCCGTGCCGCCGTCCGTGGAGTACTGCCAGGCGCCGTTGGCCGAATCCACCGCGGTCACCGCAATGCCCTTGAGCGGCACCGCGTTGGCGTCGGTGATCTGCCCCGCCACGACGTCGCTGACCAGCATGCCGGCGGGCGCGGTCGCATCCTCGGTCACCGCGCCCAGGTTGTTGGCCCCGGCCAGCACCGGTGCGACGTTGTACAGCGTGAAGCCCGCCACCAGCGCGTCGTTGCCCGCAGGCGCCGTGCGGTGCGCACCCGTGGTGGCCAGCCCGGTGCTGTCGGTCGTGCCCACCACATAAGCTTGCGTGCCGCGCACCGCCATGCCACCTGCGGCCATGCCGCTGCCGTAGTAGGTGCCGTACACCAGGTCGGCCGCCCCAGTGCTGGCCGGGTTGATGATGACCAGGAACAGGCTGGTGGCGCTGTTGGTGGCCTGCACCGCATCGGCCGTGGTGGGGAAATCGCTGGAATTCGTCTGCCCCGTCACCACCACCCGGCCCAAGCCGTCGATGCCCACGGCGCGCGGCGCGTTGTCAGACCCGCTGCCCGACAGGAAGGTCGAATACACCAGCGTCGCCGCGCCCGACAGGCTCAGGTCGTACACCTGCAGGTAGCCTGCGGTGCCGTTGGACGCGGTGGTCTGCAGCGCGCCGGTGGTCGTGGTCAGGCGGTTGGCGCCTGCCACCTGGGTAGTGCCCACCACGTACACCTTGCCCGACGAGTCCACCGCCACGGCCACCGCCGTATCGGCCAGGTTGGAGCCGATGTAGCTTGAATACAGCACCGAGGCGCCGCTGGCGTTGAGCCGGGCCAGGAAGCCGTCGGACGTGCCGCCGCGGGTACTGTCGGCGGCGTTGACCGCGTCCAGGTCGCTGGACTCGGTGGTGCCCACGATATAGACGCTGCCCGAAGCATCCACGGCAATGCCGTTGATGCCGTCGGTGCCGTTGCCGCCGAAGGCCACGTTGTACTGCTGCGCGCCCGATGCGTTGAGCTTGAGGACGAACGCGTCGTCCGGCCCGCCGCCCAGCAGGCCGCCGAGCAGGCCCCCCAGCCCCGTGGCCCCTGAACCGCGCGAGGCCTGGCCCGCGGCGTACACGTTGTTGGACGCGTCCACCGCGATGGCGTTGCCGGTGGTGATGCCCGTCGCCCCCAGCGCCGTGCCGCCGTAGTAGGTGGAAAACACCAGCGCCGTGCCGGCCGCGTTCAGGCGCAGCACCACGGCGTTCTGCGAGCCCGACAGCGAGGTGTCGATGGCCGCCTCGGTCGGGAAATTGTTCGATTTGGTCCAGCCGGTCACGGCCGCGGCGCCGGTGGAGTCCACGGCGATGGCGTTGCCCTGGTCGTCACCGGTGCCGCCAATGCGCGTGGCGTAGACGAGCGTGGACAGGTCGGCGCTGTACTTGGCCACGAAGATGTCGCCCGAGCCGCCGTTGCCAACCAGCGTGGTCAGCGCGGCCGTGGTGCGCCCGGTGATGTACACCGAGCCGGCCGAATCCACCGCCACGCCCAGGCCGGTGTCGGCGGCCGAGCCGGCGCTTCCGAAGTAGCTCGCGTAGTCCAGCAGCGGGTCGATGACCAGCTCGCGCGTGGTGTCCCAGGCGCCCAGCGTGAAGCCGATGCTGCCGTCGGCGTGAATGGCGTAGGCGCTTTGCACGGCCTCGCGCCCGTGGGGGCCGTCCTGCCAGCTCACCGGCGCCTTGAAGCGCAAGGTCTCGTCGCGCCCGGCCAGCGCCAGCACCAGGTCGCCCTGGGCGTCCACCCGCGCCGACGCAATGCCGTCAAAGCGCAGGCGGATCGCGCCGGCGTTCTGCACGGCGTCGGCGCCCGGCGCCACGTTGAAGTCGTATTCCAGCTGGCGCTGCGTGCCGTAGTAGCGCACGTCCACCCCGGCCCAGACATTGCGGTAGGCCACGGCGTCGTAGTTGGCAATGCCGGTGCGCCAGGCGCTGGCGTCGTTGCCCAGCAGGTAGTTGCTGCGCGCGGCCAGCAGGCCCTGGCCTTCGGCCTGCGCATTCAGGTTGGCGCCCACCAGGTTCAGGTGCACGGTGTGCGCCTGCGCGCCCGACGCCAGTGTGATGGCCGCGTTGCCGCCCTACAGCGCGATGTCGTAGCCGCTGCCGCGCGCCAGAAAGTCGATGCCAGCCTGCGCCTGGCCCGCGTTGGCTTCAAAGTTCAGCGCCACGCCGGCATAGGCAGCGGCCACAGACTGTGGCGTGCCCGCGTATTCGCCGCTGGCGTCCAGTGTGCGGTGTTCGGCCGCGCCGGCCTGCTGGCCCAGCATCAAGCCGGCCGCGATGTCGGCCGAATACAGGATGCGCGGCTCCATGGCTTCGGCCACCGGCCGCGGCGCGTGCGCCGTCTCGTGAGCTGGTGCGTGTTGCCGGGATAAGCGCCGCCACAGCATGGTCAGCGCCTCAGGGTTTGACGGCGCTGGCCGGCACCCTGGACAGGCCGCCTTCCATGCGCAGCGGCAGGCCGTCGCCCGTCGGCTGCACGCGTGCCGGGGCCGCGCGCGGGGCTGCGGTGGGAGCAGACGGGGCCGCCGCCGAGCCCAGGTCCGCCTTGCAGCGCAGGCCCGCGGGCAGCGCAAGATTGGCATTGGGCAAGGCCAGCCGCACCCGGAAGGTGTTGCTCGCGCCGTCCACCAGGCGGTCCACCAGCACCACCCGGGCCAGCCGCGCCGTGGCGCCGGGCAGCTCGGGCGTGATGCTCAGGCTCATGCCGGTGCGAAGCGTGCCGTACAGCGGCGCGGGCAGCACCACCTCCACGCGCAGCGGGTCCACCACGGCGATGCGGAACACGGCCTTTTCCTCCACCCGCTCGCCCACCGACAGGTAGCGGTCGGCCACCACGCCGGTGCTGGGGCTGCGGATGGTGCGCAGGGCCAGCTGGGCGCGGCTGAGCTCGGCCTCGCGCGCGAGGATGTCGCGCTGCTCGCGCGCCTGGACCAGCCGGTTTTCGGCCACGGCGGCTTCGGCGCGCGACTGCTCCAGCGCCTGGGGCGAGATGAACTGCTGGTCGGCCAGGTCTTTTGCGCGGGCCAGCTTCTGGCGCGCCAGCTCGGCGTTGTTCAGCGCCGCGTTGTATTCGCCGGTGGCCTGGGCGCGGCCGGCGGCCACCTGGACCGAGGCACGCTCCACGTCGGCGCGCAGCGTGGCCAGCGGCTGGCCGGCCACGACGCGGTCGCCGCGCTCGGCGTGCAGGGATTCAATGACGCCCACAACGGGGCTGCCCACATCCGCCACGCGGTGCGGCTCGATCAGGCAGCCCAGCGGCTGCAGGGCCGGCCGCGCAGCCGCAGCAGGGGCCGGCGCCAGGGGCTGGGCCAGGCTTGGGGCGCACAGACCACACCAGGTCAGCGCCAGGGCGGCGCAGTGAAAGCGTCGTCGGGTCATGAAAACTTCTCGCGATCAAAAATCAATGCGCGTTCCGTTTCCCCGTCGGCGCGGCTCAGGCTCTGGCGATGCTGGCGGCCAGTATAGGCGGCGCACCATTGCGGCCACCATGCGGTGAGGCGCGCCAGCGGCCCCGGCAGCCGGCCGCTGGCGGCCAGCGCCAGCCAAGCCCGCGGCAGCCAGCGCGCAAACAGCGGGAAATCCAGCGCCAGCATGACCCGCACCGTCCCCGGCTCGCCCCGGCGCGCGGCGCGGCCGGTGAACTGGCGGTCAATGCGCGGCGACGCATTGTGCTGGCACAGCACCACATGCAGCCCGCCCAGCGCGGCTACGCCCTCGCCCAGCACGATGTCGGTGCCGCGCCCGGCCATGCTGGTGGCCACGGTGATGCGCCCGCGCTGCCCGGCCGCGGCCACCACCGCCTCCTCGGCCGCGTCCTGGCGCGCATTGAGCACGGCATGCGCGAGGCCCGCCGCCGTGAGCACGGCCGACAGCTGTTCGGACTGCGCCACGGTGTCGGTGCCCACCAGCACCGGCCGGCCGCTGGCGTGCACGGCGGCCACTTCGGCGGCCACCGCCTGCCACAGCGCGGCGGAGTCGGCCAGCAGCCGCAGCGGCCACACGCGCCGCTGTGACGGCAGGCGCGTGGGCACGGTCACGGTTTCCAGCCCGTAAACGGCGCGCAGCTCGCCGGCGGACGCGCCGACGGTGCCGCTCATGCCGGCCAGGCGCAGGTAGCGGGTGAAAAAGCGCTGGCTGGTGATCTGCGCCACGGCCGCGTTGCGCCCGCTCAGGGTGCAGGCTTCTTTCAGTTCCACCAGCTGGTGCAGGCCGCGCGACCAGGCGCGGCCCGGCGCGCCGCGGCCGGTGGTCTCGTCCACGATGGTGACGCGGCCGTCCTGTACCACGTAGTCGCGGTCGCGCAGCAGGCCGTGCGCGGCCACCAGGGCCAGGCAGACGGTGTCTTCGCGGTGGCGGCGGTTGTTGTGCAGTGCCACGGCCGTATCGGGCCAGCCGGCCAGCCGCTGCTGGCCCGCGGGCAGCAGGCGCGCGCGGCGGCCACCGGCCAGCAACTCAAAATCGGCGCCTTCGCGCAGGCCCGCGGCGCGGCGCGCGGCCTCGGCGAGGAAGCCCTGCTCCAGCGCCGAGGCGTCGGCGCGCGACAGGATCAGCGGCACGCCGGCCTCGTCGATCAGCACGGTGTCGGCCTCGTCCACGATGGCAAGGCACAGGCCGCGCAGCAGCGGCGCGGCGCCGGCATGGCCGGGCGCCAGCCGGCGGGCGCGCTGCTCCAGGTCGTTCAGCGCCTGCGGGTGGGCCAGGCCGTCGCGCAGGTAGTCAAACATCAGCTCCCGGGCGGTGCAGTAGGTGACGCTGCGGCCCCAGGCGGCACGGCGCGCGGCCTGGTCCATGGGCTGCGTGACCGCGCCGCAGCCCAGGCCCAGGGCCGCGAAGAACGGGCCCAACGCCGCCGCGTCCCGCGCGGCCAGGTAGTCATTGGCAGTGATGATGTGCACCGGTGTGTTTCCCAAGGCGGCCACGGCGGCGGCCAGCGCGATGGCGACGGTTTTTCCTTCGCCGGTAGCCATCTGCGCGAGCCGGCCGTCCAGCAGGATGCGCGCCGCCATGACCTGAGTGGGGTACGGACGCAAGCCCAGGGTGGATTCAAGCGCCCGCGCGGCCAGCGCAAAGCCTTCGGCCAGCGCGGCGGCGTCCCAGGGCCGGCCCGACTGGCGCAGCCGCAGGGCCTGCACAGCCCCGGCCAGCGGCAGCCGCGCTGTGGCCGGGGCCAGTGCTTCGACGGCCCGGGCAAAGCTGGCATACGGCCCTGGCCGCGGTCCACCGGCCAAGGCACGCAGCCAGCGTGCGGCGCGCCGCGGCCAGTGGCGCTGCTGCGCGTCGGCCATACGCTGCGGGTAGCTGCCCCACACCACGCCCGGCGAGATGCCTGCTTCGAGTGAACTGCCCATGACACTCATGCCTGCCCCACCGGATTGAACTGGCGCAGCAGCAGCTGGCGCAGCCTGCGCGCCCACTGCCAGCCCAGCGGCTCGTAGCCCAGGTCAAACCGGACCCAGGCCCGCGCGCCGATGCGCCCGGCCGGCTGGCGCGGCAGCGCCACGTCAAACAGGAACACCGGCGCCAGCGTGCGCAGCCCGTCCCGGTCGGCGGGGTCAACCGCGATCATGCCGCCACGGCCCTGGCCCAGCGCGGCGCTGGGCAGGGCCCGCACGCCGCCTGGCGCCTGCCGGGTCAGGGTGGCCGCCAGTGCGTCGCCCGGCGCGTCCGCCAGCCGGACTTCAACCCCGCGAATGCGGTTGCGCACGCGCAGCACGTCCTGCTCGTCCAGCACCGCGCGCACATTGGCGGGCGCGTCGCCCAGGATGTATCCCACCATGGCGCCGCGCGCGGCGTAGCTGCCCGGCAGATCGCCGGGCCGGGCCAGCACCAGCCGGCCCTGCGCGCCGCCGCGCACCGACAGGCGCGCAAGCTGTTCATCGGAGCGGGCCAGCTCGGCCTCGTTGCGGGCGATGTCATCGGCCAGGCTGGCCGCGCGCGCCGGCTCCTGCAGCAAGGCCTGGTACTGGCGGGCCTGCAGCCCGGCCAGCTCGCTGGCACGGCGCTCGCGTTCGGCCGCCAGCGCCGGGTCGTCCAGCGTGAGCAGCACCTCCCCCGCGGCCACCCGCGCGCCGTCGGCCACCGGCGTGTCGCGCACAAAGCCGGCCACCTCGGGGCGCAGCTGGGCGCCGTCGGGCGGCCAGACCACGCCGCGCGCCACCACCACGGACGGCACCGGCACGGCCAGCAGCAGCACCGCCGCCACGCCGCCCATGAGCCCCAGCGCAGCGGCGGCACGCCGCCGCGCAGGCCCCGCGCCGGCCACGCGCAGCAGCCAGCGCCCCGCCTGCCAGCCCAGCCACAGCGTGAAGGCGGCGGCGATCAGCCAGCCCGCCAGCCACGACTGGCCACCGACCCAGCCGACCAGCGCCGCCAGCAGCACGATGCGGTAAGCCCAGGACAGCGGCGCATAGGCCACCAGCCATTTGCGCTCGCCCGCGGCCAGTTGCACCGGCGGCGGCGCGTCGCGCCCATGCAACGCCCGCATGGCCGCGGCCGACCACCAGGCCCCGCTGCGGGCGGCCAGGTTGGGCAGGTTCAGCGCGTCGGCCATCACGTGGTAGCCGTCCAGACGCAGCAGCGGGTTGCCGTTGAACAGCAGCGTGGACACCGAGCAGATCAGCAGCACGGTGAAGGCCAGGTCGCGCACCAACCCGGGCTGCACCGCCAGCCAGACCGCCGCCGCCACGGCCGCCAGCGCCAGTTCCACCGCAATGCCCGCCGCGCTGACCACCACACGCGCGCCGCGCCGCTCAAACACGTTGGCCGCCGACGCATCCACATACGGCGCGGGCGTGAAGAACAGCAGCGTGATGCCCATCTCATGCACCGCGCCGCCGAAGCGGCGCACTGCCAGCGCATGGCCGAATTCATGCACCGCCTTGATGAGCGGGTAGCACAGCCAGGCCATCCACAGCAGGCGCGGTGACGACGCATGGGCCAGGGCCTCGGCCTTGAGCGCGGGGAAGTTCACCACACAGGCCAGCGCGGCCAGCGCCACGGCCAGCAGCCAGGCGATGCCGGCGGCCGGGCTGAACAGCACGCGGCCCAGCGGCGCCAGCCGGTCCAGCACCCGGGTGGGGTCCAGCAGGCGCAGCCGCAGCGCCAGCGGGTTGATCCAGGCCTGGGCGCTGGCGCGGCGGTCTTCGGCGCGCTGGGTGAACAGCATGGACAGGTGGGGCGCGGCGTCAAACTGCACCATGCCGGCGCGGTACAGCTGGGTCAGCAGGCGCAGGATGTCGTCCTGCGACGGTGCGCCGTCGCCCAGCCGCGCCACCAGCAGCTGCCACAGCCCCTCGACCGTCTGCGTGCCGTCCAGCCGGCCGGCAAATTCCCAGGCCGACGGGTTCAGCCGCAGCTGGCGGCCCGACGCCGGCTCCGACAGCACCTGCCAGACCTGGTCACGCACCGGCTGGCGCACCACCGCCAGGTGCGGCGCCAGGCGCGGGCGCAATTCGGCCACCCGGTACCAGGCGGTGCTGAACAGCGGCTCAGCCATGGCGGGCCCCCATCACAGCCCCACCGACCAGACGGCCAGGCGCAGCCAGTTCAGCGCCCGGTGGGTGAGGATCCAGGCCAGGCTGCGCTCGCCCGCGCCGATGCGCGCCACGCCCGACAGGCCCGGGCGCAGGTTGGCGGCCGGCTCGTCCAGCGCGGCCTCCACCTCGAAATAGTTGCGGTCCTGCGCCGACGTGGCCACCGGCACGATGCGCCGCGTGGTGAAGCGCAGCGCCCGGTCGGGCACCGCCGCCAGGGCCAGCTCGCCGCGCTGGCCGGGGCGGATGGCGGCGATGTCGGATTCATCCACCTCCACGATCAGGCGAAAGCTGTCGTTGGGCGCCAGCGTCAGCAGCACCTCGCCGCGCTGCACCGGCGCGCCCAGCGTCTGCGACAGGTCGCCCTTGATGACGATGCCGTCAAACGGCGCGACGATGCGCGCGCGCTCGAGCTGGCTGTCGGTCAGCGACAGCAGGGCCTGCGCCTCGGCGGCGCGCGACTGGCTGATGACCATCTGGGCGCGGTCGTTGTGGGCGAGCGCGGCGCGGTAGGCGTTTTCATGCTGGGCCAGCTCGCTTTCGCGGCGGCGGCGCTCCAGCTGCAGGTCCTGCGACGCCAGCTCCGCCAGCACCTGGCCGGCCTTGACCATGTCGCCCGCACGCACATTGGCCTGCTGCAGGTAGCCGTCGGCCGCCGCCGCGATGGCGCGCTGCACCGAGCCCTCCAGCCGCGCCGGCGCGCTGACGCGGTACGGCAGCGGCACCACGCATGCCAGCACCAACGCGGCCGCCACCGCGCCCACGGCGATGCGCTGGCCCAGGGTGCCGGGCGCGGTCGCCCAGCGCGCCAGGCCCCGCGCGGCGCGGCGCCATGCGGGCAAGGCCGCCTGCTGCTTGAGCTCCAGCACCGGGCCGGCGAAGCCAGCGACGTCTTCGCACAGCAGGCGTTCGGCGGCAGTGAACGGCGCGTCACGCTCCAGCGTCAGGGCACCGACCAGCACCTGCGCCAGCGCATCAGCGCCCGCGCCGGGCTGCTGCACGCCCTTGAGCGGCACCGTGCATGCCGCACCCTGGGGGGCGAGCTGCTGGTGGGCGTAGGCCACCAGCGACGGCCCGTCACCGGCCGCCGGCAGGCACACCGTGCTGGCCTGGTCCAGCGCTTCGTTCATGGCCGCGCCCAGCAGGGCGGCGGCGTCCAGCCGGGTGTCCAGTTCGCGCCCGAGCGATGTGGCCACCAGCCGGACGGTCGCGCCGTCGCGCAGGCCTATGCTGACGCGGCGGCAGCCCAGCAGCTGCGCCAGCTCAACAGCCAGCGCCGTGCCCGCCTCGGCCAGGCCGGGGCGCGACAGCAAGGCAGCTTGGGCACGCAGGACCGCAGAGGCGGCGCCGGGGGCGCTCACGGGGTGACAAGGTGGCAGAACATTGACGGCCATTGTCGTTGCCGTCACACCTTGTTACCAACGAAAAACCGCCAAAACCCTAGGGATTGACCGTGATACCCCCAAGGATTTCACGCTCATACGCGTGCAGCGACGGCAGCCCGCCGGTGTGCAGGAACAGCAGTTTTTCGCCCGGCTTGAAGTAAGCCTGGCGGGCCAGGCCGATCAGCCCGGCCATGATCTTGCCGGTGTACACCGGGTCCAGCGGAATGCCTTCGGTGCGGGCCAGCAGCTGCACCGCCTCGACCATGGCTGCGTTGGGGATGGAATATTTGGGCTGCCAGTAGCCGCCCACGCTGACCACCGCCTCGCGCGGGATGGTCATGCCGGTTTGCAGCAGGTCGGCCACGGCCTGGGCTTCCTTGTGCACCAGCGGCTCCTGGTCGGCCGGGTCGCGGCTGACGCCGATGCCCACGATGGGGATGTTGATGTGGTTGCCCAGAAAGCCCGCCACCAGCCCGCCGTGTGTGCCCGAGCTGCCCGAGCCCACCACCACGCGGTCGATCCGCAGGCCCTGGTCAAACAGCTGCTGCTGCAGCTCCTGCGCGCAGGCCACATAGCCCAGGCCGCCCAGGGCGTTGGAGCCGCCGCCGGGGATGATGTAGGCCTTGCGGCCCAGCGCGGCCACGTCGTCGGCCATCTTCTGCATGGCGGCCGCCATGTTGCTGCCGCCGGGCACGACGGTGATGGCCTCCACCCCCATCAGGCGGAACATGAAGTTGTTGCCGCTGGCATTGACGTCGTAACTGTTGGGCACGCGCTCTTCAATCACGAAGCGGCACTTCAGCCCCTCTTTGACCGCGGCGGCCAGCGTGATGCGGCAGTGGTTGGACTGCGGCGCGCCGCAGGTGACCAGCGTGTCGGCGCCCTGCGCCAGCGCATCGGCCACCAGGAATTCAAGCTTGCGCGTCTTGTTGCCGCCGGGGAACAGGCCCAGCATGTCGTCGCGCTTGATCCAGACCTCGGGCCCCTGCCCGCCCGGACAGGTGGCGGCCAGGGCTTTGCTGAAATTCGGCAGGAACTCCAGCGGGGTGGCAAAGGGGGTGTAGCGGCGGCGGGGAAAGCGTGAGAGGTCCATCGGCTTATTGTGCCGCTGGTGCCGCCAACGCGGCAAAGGCCTTGATGACCTCGGGCGGCGCCTGCACCAGCTCGATCAGCACGCCCTCGCCGCCAATCGGCAGCTCGTCGCTGCCTTTGGGGTGCACAAAGCAGATGTCAAAGCCTGCCGCGCCCTTGCGGATGCCGCCCGGCGCAAAGCGCACGCCCTGGGCGCCCAGCCAGTCCACGGCGGTGGGCAGATCGTCAATCCACAGGCCCACATGGTTCAGCGGCGTGGCGTGAACCGCCGGCTTCTTGTCCGGGTCCAGCGGCTGCATCAGGTCCACCTCGACCTTGAACGGGCCCGTGCCGATGGCGCAGATGTCCTCGTCCACGTTTTCGCGTTCGCTTTTGAACGTGCCGGTGATTTCCAGGCCCAGCATGTCCACCCACAGCTTTTGCAGGCGCGTCTTGTCGGGGCCGCCAATGGCAATCTGCTGGATGCCCAGCACCTTGAACGGGCGGCTCATTGCGCAAACTCCACGATCGGCTGATCCACGGTGAGCGATTCACCCTTGGCCGCCAGCACCTTGCCCACCACGCCATCGGCGGCGGCGAACAGCACGTTTTCCATCTTCATGGCCTCGATCACGGCCACGCGTTCGCCGGCCTGCACTTTCTGGCCGGGCTGCACCGCCACCTCCACCAGCAGGCCGGGCATGGGCGACAGCACGTAGCGGCTCATGTCGGGCGGGGCCTTGTAGGGCATCAGCGCGTGCAGCTCGGCGGTGCGCGGCGACAGCACCAGCGCATCCAGCTGGGTGCCGTTGTGGATCACGCGCACGGCCAGCTTGTTGCGCGGCGTGCCGCGCTCCACCTGCGCCGTGAAAGCCTGGCCATTGACCGTGCCGCGAATGCGCGAGCCGCCCAGGTGCCAGTTTCCGCTACAGATTTCATAGCGCTTGCCATTGGTTTCCACGGCGCTGGAGCCCGACTGCGCCTGGAAATCGGTGACGCTGGCGGCCTGGCGCACCTGCGCGCCGTCCGCGCCCAGGCGCACCACCACGAACTGTTCTCCCACCTTGAACTCATGGCCGCGCAGCTGCCCGCTGATGCCGGCCGAGCGTTGCAGCGCGCGGCGGTTGACGTAGGCGGCCAGGGCCACCAGGAAGTCGGGGTCGTCATGGGCGACATCCTCGGCGCGGAAGCCCGACGCGTAGTGCTCGGCAATGAAGCCGGTGTTGAAATCACCGCTGACGAATTTGGGATGGGCCAGCAGCGCCGCCTGGAACGGGATGTTGCTGCTGACGCCGCGGATCACAAAGCCGTTGAGTGCCTCGCGCATTTTGGCAATCGCGTCGTTGCGGTCGGTGCCGTGCACGATGAGCTTGGCGATCATCGAGTCGTAGTACATCGGGATTTCGCCGCCATCCTGCACGCCGGTATCGACACGGACCCCGCCTGCGGGGTCCCCTGCCGGTCCTTTGCCCTGCAGGTGCTGCGTGTCGGCCGCCCACATGCTGGCCTTGGGCGGCTGAAACCGCACCAGCCGCCCGGTGCTGGGCAGGAAGTTGCGAAACGGGTCCTCGGCGTTGATGCGGCATTCAATCGCCCAGCCGTCGCGCTGCACGTCTTTTTGCGCCAGCGGCAGCGGCTCGCCGGCAGCCACGCGGATCATCAGCTCCACCAGGTCCAGCCCGGTGATGCATTCGGTCACCGGGTGCTCCACCTGCAGCCGTGTGTTCATCTCCAGAAAGTAAAAGTCCTGGTCCTTGCCCACCACGAATTCGACCGTGCCGGCGGACTGGTACTTCACGGCCTTGGCCAGCGCCACCGCCTGCTCGCCCATGGCTTTACGCGTGGCGTCGCTGATGAAGGGGCTGGGCGCCTCCTCGATCACTTTCTGGTGGCGCCGCTGGATGGAACATTCGCGCTCGTTCAGGTAGATCACGTTGCCCTGGCTGTCGCCCAGCACCTGGATCTCGATGTGGCGCGGCTGCTGAACGAATTTCTCGATGAAGATGCGGTCGTCGCCAAAGCTGTTGCGCGCCTCGTTCTGGCAGGCGGTAAAGCCCTCCAGCGCCTCCTTGTCATTGAAGGCCACGCGCAGACCCTTGCCGCCGCCGCCGGCGGACGCCTTGATCATCACCGGGTAGCCGATGTCTTTGGCAATCTGCACCGCGCGCTGCGCCGATTCAATCGCGTCGTTCCAGCCGGGGATGGTGTTGACCTTCGCCTCATTGGCCAGCTTCTTGGACGCGATCTTGTCGCCCATGGCGGCAATGCTGTAGTACTTAGGCCCGATGAAGGTGATGCCCTCTTCCTCGACCTTTTTGGCGAAGGCCTCGTTCTCGGACAGGAAGCCGTAGCCGGGGTGCACGGCCTGCGCGCCAGTCTGCTTGCATGCCGCGATGATGCGGTCGGCCTGCAGATAGCTCTCACGGCTGGGCGCAGCACCGATGTGCACCGCTTCGTCGGCCAGCGCCACGTGACGTGCGTCGCGGTCGGCGTCGGAATAGACGGCCACGGTCTGGATGCCCATCTTGCGGGCGGTCAGGATGACGCGGCAGGCGATTTCGCCGCGGTTGGCGATGAGGATTTTGGTGAACATGTCTGGCTCCTACTGGGGAACGGGTCTGTCTGAAGTTGGTTCTGAGCCCGCAACGGGCGCGGCGTGCCTGCCTCCGCTCATGTCCCCCGCCCTGCGGGCTCCTCCTTTACTTCGCTGCGGCAGGCACACCGTGCCCGTTGCTGCGAAGGGAGTGACGCGAAGAGCGACGGAACACCCAACACCCGGGATCGGGCTGCCTGGGCGTTTTGCGTAGGTAAAGGAGGAGCGCGAAGCGCGGGGGACACGGAGCAAAACGCCCAGGCAGCCCGATCCAGCGCGATAAAGACTCATGGCGATACCCGCGTGCTTACAGAGGGATGTTGCCGTGTTTGCGCCACGGGTTCTCGAGCTTCTTGTCGCGCAGCATCACCAGCGACCGGCAGATGCGCTTGCGCGTCTCGTGCGGCTGGATCACGTCGTCGATGAAACCGCGGGCACCAGCAACGAACGGGTTGGCAAACCGGGCCTTGTATTCGGCCTCTTTGGCTGCCAGCTTGGCCGGGTCGCCCTTGTCTTCGCGGAAGATGATCTCCACCGCGCCCTTGGCGCCCATCACCGCGATCTCGGCGTTGGGCCAGGCAAAGTTGACGTCACCGCGCAGATGCTTGGACGCCATCACGTCATAGGCGCCGCCGTAGGCCTTGCGCGTGATGACCGTGATCTTGGGCACGGTGCACTCGGCATAGGCGTACAGCAGCTTGGCACCGTGCTTGATGATGCCGCCGTATTCCTGAGAAGTGCCGGGCATGAAGCCGGGCACGTCCACGAAGGTGATCACCGGGATGTTGAACGCATCGCAAAAGCGCACAAACCGCGCAGCCTTGATGCTGCTCTTGATGTCCAGGCAGCCGGCCAGCACCAGCGGCTGGTTGGCCACGATGCCCACCGTCTGGCCCTCCATGCGGCCAAAGCCGATGATGATGTTCTTCGCGTAATCGGGTTGCAGCTCAAAGAAGTCGCCGTCATCCACCGTCTTGGCGATCAGCTCCTTCATGTCGTAGGGCTTGTTGGCGTTGTCGGGCACCAGCGTGTCCAGGCTCATGTCCATGCGGTCGGCCGGGTCGTTGCTCGGGCGCATGGGCGGCTTGTCGCGGTTGTTCAGCGGCAGGTAGTTGTAAAGGCGGCGCAGCATCACGAGCGCCTCCACGTCGTTGTCAAACGCCATGTCGGCCACGCCGCTGCGCGTGGTGTGCGTCACCGCGCCGCCCAGCTCCTCGGCCGTCACCTCCTCGTGCGTCACGGTCTTGACCACCTCGGGGCCGGTCACGAACATGTAGCTGCTGTCTTTCACCATGAAGATGAAGTCCGTCATGGCCGGGCTGTACACCGCGCCGCCCGCGCAGGGGCCCATGATCATGCTGATCTGCGGCACCACGCCGCTGGCCATGACGTTGCGCTGGAACACATCCGCATAGCCGCCCAGCGAGGCCACGCCTTCCTGGATGCGCGCGCCGCCCGAATCGTTCAGGCCGATCACCGGCGCGCCCACCTTCATGGCCTGGTCCATAACCTTGCAGATTTTCTCGGCATGGGCTTCGCTCAGGGCGCCGCCAAACACGGTGAAGTCCTGGCTGAACACAAACACCAGGCGGCCGTTGATCATGCCGTAGCCCGTCACCACACCATCGCCCGGCGGCTTGTTGCCCTCCATGCCGAAGTCGGTGCAGCGGTGCTCGACGAACATGTCCCATTCCTCGAACGTGCCGTCGTCCAGCAGGATTTCCAGCCGCTCGCGGGCAGTGAGCTTGCCCTTGGCATGTTGCGCATCAATGCGCTTCTGACCGCCGCCCAGGCGGGCCGCGGCGCGTTTCTTTTCAAGCTGTTCAATGATGTCTTGCATGTTTCTCTCCGAAATGGGTCATGGCGGCGAGCAGTTGGCGCGCAGCGGTGGACGCAGCCACCGCGCCGCCGGCGACCTGCCCTGTCAGGCGCGGCAGCAGCTCGCGCACGGCGGCGTCCTGCCGGAAGGCCTGCTTGAGCCCCGCGTCGATGCGCTCCCACATCCACGCGAGCGACTGCTGCTGGCGGCGCGCTACCAGCAGGCCGTTGGCTTGCTGCAGCGTTTTGAAATCCGTGACTGCGGACCAGAACCGGTCCAGGCCCGTGCCTTGCAACGCGCTCAGCTGGAGCACCCGCGGGTGCCAGATCTTGTCATCATGGTGCGCGTGGTCCGGGCGGCCGTGCTGGCCGAGCAAGCGCAGCGCGCTGGTGATCTGCGCCTGCGCGCGGGTGGCGGCATCGGCGTCGATGTCGGCCTTGTTGATCACCACCAGGTCGGCCAGCTCCATCACGCCCTTCTTGATGGCCTGCAGATCGTCGCCCGCATTGGGCAGCTGCATCAACACAAACATGTCCGTCATGCCGGCCACGGCCGTCTCGGACTGGCCCACGCCCACGGTTTCCACGATCACCACGTCATAGCCTGCGGCCTCGCATACCAGCATGGCCTCGCGCGTTTTTTCGGCCACGCCGCCCAGCGTGCCGCTGGACGGGCTGGGCCGGATGTAGGCGCGCTCGTGCACCGACAGCTTTTCCATGCGGGTCTTGTCGCCCAGGATGGAGCCGCCCGAGACGGAGGACGATGGGTCGATGGTCAGCACGGCCACGCGGTGGCCCTGGTCGATCAGGTACAGCCCCAGCGCCTCGATGAAGGTGCTCTTGCCCACGCCCGGCACGCCGCTGATCCCCAAACGAAAGCTTTTGCCAGTGTGCGGCAGCAGCGCAGTGAGCAATTCATCCGCCTGCGCCCGGTGGTCGGCGCGGGTGGATTCCAGCAAGGTGATGGCCTTGGCGATGGCGCGACGCTGGGCCGGGCCATCGGTGCCAAGAACGCCCGCCGTGAAGTTCATTTCGCGGCAATCGCCTTGCGGATCTGCTCCAGCACGTCCTTGGCGCTGGCCGGGATCGGAGTGCCGGGCCCATAAATGCCCTTGACGCCGGCCTCATACAGAAACTCGTAATCCTGCTGCGGGATCACGCCGCCCACGAAGACGATGATGTCGTCGGCGCCCTGCTTTTTCAGCTCGTCAATGATGGCGGGCACCAATGTCTTGTGGCCCGCGGCCAGTGTGCTCACGCCCACGGCGTGCACGTCGTTTTCAATCGCCTGGCGCGCGCATTCCTCGGGCGTCTGGAACAGCGGGCCCATGTCCACGTCAAAGCCCAGGTCGGCAAAGGCCGTGGCCACCACCTTGGCGCCGCGGTCGTGGCCGTCCTGGCCCAGCTTGCTGATCATCACGCGCGGGCGGCGCCCCTGCTGTTCGGCGAAGGCGGTGATTTCGCTCTTGAGCTGTTCCCAGAATTCCATGGTGTCCCCTGCGGTAGAGGCACTGTCATAAGCGGCTGCGTACACACCGGTCACCTTTTGTGTATCGGCGCGGTGGCGCCCAAAAACCTTTTCCAGCGCATCGCTCACCTCGCCCACCGTGGCGCGCAGGCGGATGGCCTGGATGCTGAGGTCCAGCAGGTTGCCGTCACCCTTTTCGGCGGCGGCCGTCAGCGCGTCCAGCGCGGCCTGCACCTTGGCCGTATCGCGTGTGGCGCGGATTTGCTTCAAGCGCGCAATCTGTCCATCGCGCACCTTGACGTTGTCCACCTCCAGGATGTCCACCACGTCCTGCGTCTTGAGCTTGTACTTGTTGACGCCGACGATCACGTCGCGGCCAGAGTCAATACGCGCCTGCTTCTCAGCCGCAGCCGCCTCGATCTTCAGCTTGGCCCAGCCGCTGTCCACGGCGCGCGTCATGCCGCCCATGGCCTCCACTTCTTCAATGATCTTCCACGCGGCGTCCGCCATGTCCTGGGTGAGCTTTTCCATCATGTAGCTGCCGGCCCAGGGGTCGATCACATTCGTGATGTGGGTTTCTTCCTGGATGATGAGCTGCGTGTTGCGCGCGATACGGGCGCTGAATTCGGTGGGCAGCGCGATGGCTTCGTCAAAGCTGTTGGTGTGCAGGCTCTGCGTGCCGCCAAACACCGCCGCCATGGCCTCGATGGTGGTGCGCACGATGTTGTTGTAAGGGTCCTGTTCCGTCAATGACCAACCCGAGGTCTGGCAATGCGTGCGCAGCATCAGGCTCTTGGGGTTCTTCGCGTCAAAGCCCTTCATGATGCGGCACCACAGCAGGCGCGCGGCGCGCATCTTGGCCACTTCCAGATAGAAGTTCATGCCGATGGCCCAGAAGAAGCTCAGGCGCCCGGCGAAATCGTCCACGTCCATGCCCTTCGCAATGGCCGTCTTCACGTACTCCTTGCCGTCGGCCAGGGTAAAGGCCAATTCGAGTGCCTGGTTGGCCCCGGCTTCCTGCATGTGGTAGCCGCTGATGCTGATCGAGTTGAACTTCGGCATGTGCTTGGCCGTGTACTCGATGATGTCGCCGATGATGCGCATGCTCGGCTTCGGCGGGTAGATGTAGGTGTTGCGGACCATGAACTCCTTGAGGATGTCGTTCTGGATGGTTCCGCTTAAGCTGTCCTGCGATACGCCCTGCTCCTCGGCCGCCACCACGTAGCCGGCCAGCACCGGCAGCACGGCGCCGTTCATGGTCATGGACACACTGACCTTGTCCAGCGGGATCTGGTCGAACAGGATCTTCATGTCCTCCACGCTGTCGATGGCCACGCCGGCCTTGCCCACGTCGCCCGTCACGCGCGGGTGGTCGCTGTCATACCCACGGTGCGTGGCCAGGTCAAACGCCACGCTCACGCCCTGGCCGCCGGCAGCCAGCGCCTTGCGGTAGAAGGCATTGGATTCCTCGGCCGTGGAAAAGCCCGCGTACTGGCGGATCGTCCACGGGCGCACCGCATACATGGTGGCCTGCGGGCCCCGCAGGTAGGGCGCGAAGCCGGGCAAGGTATTGGTGTGCGGCAGGCCGGCCGTGTCGGCCGCGGTGTAAAGCGGCTTGACGGTGATGCCGTCGGGTGTGTGCCAGTTCAGGGCATCCACATCGCCGCCGGGCGCGGATTTGGCGGCCGCTTTGGCCCAGGCTTCAAGGCTTGCGGGCGGGAATTCAGGCTGGTTTTGACTCATGACGCCGACTTTTGAAGGGTTTCCCCGGAGTCTACATCATTCATAATTATTGATGCAAAATATTTCCTGACTTAGAATCCGCGCCATGGCTGCTGTCACCCTGACCCCCCGCGCACTCTATGAAGAGGTGGCCGAACTGCTGCGCCAGCGCATCTTCCGCCGCGAGCTGGAGCCCGGCAGCTGGATCGACGAGCTGAAGATCGCCGAGGAATACGGCATCAGCCGCACGCCTTTGCGCGAGGCGCTGAAAGTGCTGGCGGCCGAGGGCCTGGTGACCATGAAGGTGCGCCGCGGCGCCTACGTCACCGAAGTCAATGAAAAAGACCTGAGCGATGTGTACCACCTGCTCAGCCTGCTGGAATCCGACGCCGCCGGTGTGGTGGCCACCCGCGCGTCCGACGCCGAACTGCAGGAACTGCAGGCCCTGCATGCCGAGCTGGAAGCCGCCGTGGCGGACCGCGAGAAGTTCTTCGCGGTGAACGAACGCTTTCACATGCGGCTGCTGGAGATTGCCGACAACCGCTGGCGCGACCAGATGGTGGCCGACCTGCGCAAGGTCATGAAGCTGAACCGCCACAACTCGCTGCTCAAGTCGGGGCGCATTGGGGAGTCGCTGGCCGAGCACCGCGCGATCATGCAGGCCCTCGTCCAGCGCGACAGCGCCGCCGCCATGCAGCGCATGCAGGCGCATTTCCGCAACGGGCTGGAGGCGGCCGCCTGAGTCGTCGGCGCGGGCAGACCCGTGGGGCCGTCAACTTTTTGTCGCGCGGCCGTCAAATTTTTTGCAAACCTGCGGCGCCATCCGCTGCGTAGCATGGGCGCATTCCAACAAGCCCAGGAGACAAGCCGTGCCCAACCCTCCGCGAACCACCCGTCGCGCCCTGCTCACCCTGTCCATCGCCTGCGGGCTGCTCGGGCCCCGCGCCTACGCCCAGGCGCCGGCCTTCAGCCCCGAGCGGCTGCAGGCGCTGCAGGCACAGCTGCGCAACGCCCCGAACGTGCGCGCCTTGCTGATGGAGCGGCGCGGCACACCGTTCGCCCACTACCGGGCGGACACCACGGCGGCCACCCGCCTGAACGTCGCATCCGTCACGAAGTCAGTTCTGTCCCTGCTGGTGGGCATTGCCATCGGGCAAGGCGCCATCGCCAGCGTGAACGAACCGCTCGCGGCGTTCTTCCCGGAGCACGCGCAAGGCCCCCACGCCGCCACGCTGCAGCGCGTGACGCTGCGCCACCTGCTCACGCTGTCGCCGGGCTTTGACCAGAGCGGATCAAACGCCAACACCGATTACCCCGATTTCGTGCAGCGCCTGTTTGCGCCGGGCCTGCTGGCCCATGCGCTGGGCCGCCCGCTGGCGCAGGAGCCCGGCAGCCGCTTTTATTACAGCAACATCGATACCCACCTGGTGGCCCTGGCGCTGGCACGCCGGCTGAAGGTGCCGCTGGCCGCTTTCGCCCAGGCCGAGCTGTTCACGCCGCTGGGTATCGAGGGCGCCGAATGGCCCGCCGGGCAGGACGGCGTGCCCAACGGCGCCTCCGAACTGCGCCTGAGCGCGCCTGACCTGATGCGCATCGGCCAGATGATGCGCGCCGGTGGCCAGTGGCAGGGCCGCCAGCTGGTGCCCGCGTCCTACGTCAAGGAAGCCACCAGCCGCCAGATCGACACCGGCCGGCCCGCGCGCGGGCCCAAGGAACTGTGGGGCTATGGCTACCTGTGGTGGCTGTCGTCCACGCCGGGGGACAACCTGGCGGCGTTCTACGCTGTCGGCTACGGTGGCCAGTTCATCTACGTGGTGCCCGCGCTGGACCTGGTGGTGGTGGCGCTGACCGACCAGATCTCCCAAGAAGTGGCGGGCCGCACGGCGGCCCTGATCCGCGACTTTGCGGTGCCGGCGGCGCGCTAGAAACGAAGGGGCGGCTAACAGGGCTGCTGGGCCAGTTGCTGCCCCAGCAGGATGCGCACGCAGCGGTGCGGCGCCAGCGCTGCGGCGGGTACGCCCTGGCCCGGCGGCAGGTCCGCGTACACAAATGCGCCCGCCGCCTTGCCCGCGCCCGGCGGCAGTTTGACCGGGAGCTCTGGCGACAGGGGCGCCACCTCCAGCGACACCACGCCCAGCCCCCGCCGCGCGGCGGCCTGCAGCGCCGCGCGCGTGGCAAACCAGTCGGCCGCGCTGCGCGGCATGTGTGGCATCAGCGCAATGTCGTACACCAGCACGATGTCCAGCCGCGTGGCCTGCTGCACGTCTGGCGCGACCGTGACCTCCACCCGGTCCCAGACCCGCAGCGAACGCAGGACGCCCGGCCCGTCAGCGGCCATGGCACTGGTCAGCACCAGACACGCAGCAAGCACACCCGCCCGCGCAAACCCGCGCATCTTCAGCATGCGCCCCGCCATGGCCTACGCTGCCTCGCGCACGGCGCCGTGCGCCAGGGCCATCACCTCGTGCGGCGGCAGGCTTTTGAGCTTGTGGTCGCTCCAGACCTGGCGCCAGCGGCGCGCGCCGGGCAAGCCGTGGCGCAGGCCCAGCATGTGCCGGGCGATGCTGCTCCAGGGCGTGCCGTGGGCGGCGGCCTCGCGGGCCATGTAGTCGCACATCTTCAGCTCGACCTCCTCGCGCGTGAGGCCTGCGTCCGCCACGCCAAAGAACGCACCCTCCCACGAGGCCAGCCACCAGGGGTTGTGGTACGCCTCGCGGCCGATCATCACGCCGTCCAGCAGCTGCAGCTGCTGCGCCACCTGCTCACTGGTGGTGATGCCGCCATTGATGGCGATGGTCAGGTGCGGGAACTCGGCCTTGAGCCGGTGCACCAGCGCGTAGCGCAGCGGCGGCACCTCGCGGTTTTCCTTCGGGCTCAGGCCCTGCAGCCAGGCGTTGCGCGCGTGGACGATGAACACCTTGCAGCCCGCTTCGGCCACGGTGCCCACGAAATCCCGCACAAACTCATAGCTTTCGGTTTTGTCGATGCCGATGCGGTGCTTGACCGTCACGGGCACGTCCACCACGTCCACCATGGCCTTCACGCAGTCGGCCACCAGCTGGGGCTCCGCCATCAGGCAGGCGCCGAACGCGCCGCGCTGCACCCGTTCACTGGGGCAGCCGCAGTTCAGGTTGATTTCGTCGTAACCCCACTGCTGGCCCAGCCGCGCGCACTGCGCCAGGTCGGCCGGCTCGCTGCCGCCCAGCTGCAGGGCCACCGGGTGTTCTTCAGCGTTGAAGCGCAGGTGGCGCGGCACATCGCCATGGATCAGGGCGCCCGTGGTCACCATCTCGGTGTACAGAAGGGCATGGCGGCTGAGCAGGCGGTGGAAATACCGGCAATGCCGGTCGGTCCAGTCCATCATCGGGGCCACGCTCAGGCGCCAGGGTGAAAAGCTTGAATTTGGTTGCACAAAAAGAACTGTACCGGGTTCGCAAGCGGCTAACATTTGTGAACACACGGGGGCCGGTCCTACCCCCGATGCAAGATGCCTCTGACAACCCCGCCCCGTGTTTCAGGCGGTAATGAACGCATTCCAGTCCTGAAGGAGTTGCCGTGAAACCCACAGCCCTGAAACCTTTTGCACTTGATCCCAACATGCTGACGCTGGGCGGGGTGTTCTATCCCACGGGCTACATGTTCCTGATGTTCGCCACCGAGGCCGAGCGCAGCCAGGCGGTGGAGCGTCTGCTGGCCGACGGCTACAGTGGTGAATCGTTCATGGAGGTGCCCACCGAGGCCGTGCTGGGCGTGATTGCCAGCACCGTGGGCAGCGCCGACACGCCCCTGCCCTCCGCCGGCACCGAGGCCGCCACGGTGCGCCGCTACGCCGAGCTGGCCGCGCAGGGCCACAGCGCGCTGATGATCCATGCGCCCTCGTCCGAGGAAACCGAGCACATCATGAACGTGTTGCGCCACGACCGCATTTCCTACGCCCAGAAATACCGCCACCTGGTGATTGAAGACCTGGCCTGATGGGGCCTGTCACGGCGTGAACGGGCTGGCGAACTTCGGGTCGGCCGCCAGCGCGGTGTCGTCCAGCGTGCGCAGGAAGGCCACCAGCGCGGCCTTGTCCGCCTCGGTCAGGTTCAGCCGGCGTGGCGCATTGCCGGCCTGCAGCCGGTTGTCCAGCGCGGGGCCCGCCTGCACGCCGCTGTTGTAGTGCTCCACCACCTGCTCCAGCGACGAGAACCGCCCGTCGTGCATGAAGGCGCCGCTGCGCGACACGCTCTTGAGTGATGGTGATTTGAAGATCCGCGTTTCGCCCGCGTCCAGCCCGTTGCTGCGCGAATTGGCCGCCAGCGCAAACGTGGGCGGCACATGGCAGGCCGCGCAGGCCAGCCCGCCTTGCCCCCGCCCCAGGATGAACAGCTGGCGGCCGCGCTCTTCCTGCGCAGTGAAGCTGGCGATCGGCGCGCCCAGGCCGTCGTCGGGCAAGGCCGGGTTGAAGTTGGCGGCGTAGCCCGCGTCCCACCGGCTGCCGGTGGACACCATGGCGCGCTGGAACTGCGCCAGCGCACGCTGCACGCGAGCCTCTGTCACGGCCGGGTCGCCAAACGCCGCGGTGAACAGCGCCGGGTAGTACGGCAGCGCCTGCAGCTTGGCAAACAGCGTGGGCAGCCCGCCGGCTGATGCGTCAAAGCCCATTTCCACCGGGTGCTGGATGGGCTGGGTGGCCTGAGCCTCCAGCGAAGCGGCGCGCTTGTCCCAGAACATGCTGCCCGGCGCGTAGTACCGCACATTGCCCAGTCGCATGGCGTGCGCCGTGGTGGCCCCGCCGGCAAAACCCAGGCTGAACCGCCGGGGGTCGCCAAAGGCCTGCGCCTGCTGGTGGCAGGACGCGCAGGACACGGTGTTGTTCACGCTGAGCTGGCGGTCGTAAAACAGCACACGGCCCAGGGTGGCGGCGGCGTTCGTGGCCGGGTTGCCGGCCGGGGTGTTGTCGTCGGCCAGCACGCCAGCGTTGTAGTAGGCGGGCAGCACCGGCGTGGCGTAGTTGGGCAGGTTGGCCAGGTCAATGCTCAGGCCGGGCAGCGCCGTGGCGGCCGGTGCGGGCGTGGCGTCCGGGGTGGCCGCCGGGGTGGTGGTCACCGTTTCCACCGGCGCGGCCGTGCCCCCACCGCCACCACCGCAGGCGGCCAGCAGCACGGTCAGGGCCAGCAGGATGACGGCACTCGCGGCCAGGGACAGATGGTTGGTTTGCATGGGTGTTGCCTCCGTGGGATGTTCACACCCATTGTCAGAAGCCTTTGTGGACGGACTGTGGAGGCAATCCGGCGGCGCCGCTCAAGATGCGGATTCTTCGATGTCGGGATCGAACCGGTAGCCCATGCCGTACACCGACACGATGGCCGAGCCCTGGGGCCGCACCTTGCCGATTTTGCGCCGTAGGTTCTTGATGTGGCTGTCGATCGCGCGGTCGGTGGTGTCGCGGAAGTCTTCATGCACGCTTTCAAGCAGCGCGTTGCGCGAGAACACATGGCCCGGGCGCGACAGCAGCCGCTTGAACAGGCGGAATTCCAGCGGCGTCAGGGGCAGCCAGTGCTCCTGCCAGGCGATGCGCAGCGCGTTGTCGTCCACGCGAAAGCCGTGCGCTGGTGCGCCGGCGCCCAGGCGCCCCTCGGCGCGGCGCAGCAGCGCCTTGATGCGCGCCACGACCTCGCGCGGGCTGAACGGCTTGCACACGTAGTCGTCCGCGCCCACCTCCAGCCCGATCAGGCGGTCGATTTCGTCCACCCGGGCCGTGACCATGATGATGGGCACGGCGGAAAACGTGCGCACCTCGCGGCAGACTTCCACGCCGTCCTGGCCGGGCAGCATGATGTCCAGCAGCACCAGCGCGGGCTCCAGCCGGCGGATCTCGGGCACCACCTGCAGGCCGTTGCCCAGCACCGTGGTGCGCCAGCCCTGGGCCTGCAGGTAGTTGTCCAGCATGTCGGCAATGCGCGCGTCGTCTTCAACGACCAGGATGCTGCGGGGTTCGGGCGTCACGCGGGGTCTCCGTCGGTGTCTGCATGGGGCTCGGCATTCAGCGGCAGGCAGGCCACCACGGCCAGGCCGCCCAGGGCCGATGCTTCGGCGCGGATCGTTCCGCCATGCGCCTGCACGATGGCCCGGCAGATTGCCAGGCCCAGGCCGCTGCCATGGCTGCCGCCCGTGGCGCGCTGGCGCGCGGTGTCGGTGCGAAACAGCGGCTCAAACAGCTGCTCCAGCTCGCCAGGCGCCACGCCGGGCGGGGTGTCTTCCACGCGCAGCTCCAGCCCGACCGGCACCCGGCTCCACTGCACCCGGACCTGCCCGGGCGCGGTGGTGTAGCGCAGGCTGTTTTCCAGCAGGTTGGTCAGCAGTTGCTCAATGCGCCCGATGTCCCAGCGCACGGGCACGGACACGGGTACGGGCGGGCCCAGGCGCAGATCCAGCGCCAACCCCGCCTTGTGCAGCCGGGGCTCAAACCGGCGTGCCGCGCGTTCCAGCAGCACGGCGGCATCGCCGTCGCTGAACTCACAAGGCAGCGCCCCGAGGTCGGCCATGGACAACATGTGCAGGTCATTGACCAGCCGCACCAGTTGCAGCACTTCGCCGCGCAGGTTGGCCAGCACGTCGGCGCTGGGCGCGCGCGCGCCGTCCTGGATGGATTCAATCTCGCCCAGCAGCACCGACAGCGGCGTGCGCAGCTCGTGCGAAATCTGGGCGATCCAGCTGCGCCGCGCGCCCTCCAGCTTTTTCAGTTCAGCCGCCATGCGGTTCACGTCGCCGATCAGCGCGGCCATCTCGTGCGATCCGGTTTCGGGCACCACCACCGCCAGCTCGCCACCGGCGATGCGCTGCGTGGCCGCCTGCAGGTGGCGCAGCGGCCGGCTCAGGCGCGGCGCGGCAAAGGCAGCGGCCAGCAGGGCCAGCAGCAGCGTGACACCCGCCGCCAGACCCAGGCCCACGTACTGCCGGCTCAAAAAGCGCAGGTCCACGCCGTCCAGCTCGGTGCTGGGCAGCATGCGCACCTGGGCCACCGTCTGGCCGTTGACCACCACCGGCGCCTGCAGCACGTTGCGCCCGTCGGCAAAAGCCGGGCCGCCCACCCGCACGCCCTGGGCATCCACGATCTGGATGCGCCGTGCCATGCCTTCGGGCGGGCCGCGCTGGGGCCGGGGCCGCTCGCCGCGCGGGCCTTCGTCGGCACCGGCGTCGCGGCGCGGCGGTGGCGGGCGGCGCTGGGGCGGCGTGATGCCCTCGGCCTGGGCAAATTCGTCCATGATCTCGCGCATGGGAATGCCGCGCGACATGTTGTCCACGAACGCCGGGTCGCGGGCGCGCGCGGCCACCAGGCCGGCAAAGCGCTCCAGGTGCTCGCGGTCGCGCGCGCGCAGGTAGTCGGAGAAACCGGTTTTCAGGTTCCAGGCCACAAAGCCGCCAATGGCCATGACCGACAGCAAGACGGTGGCCACAAGCAGCAGCGACAGTTGGTGGACGATGCGCAGGCGCATGGCTGCATCGTAGGGGGTGAATTGGGGAAGTTTGTGGAGGGCGCCTCCACAATGCGATGCGCCACCAAAAAAACAAAACCCGCCGAAGCGGGTTTTGCCAAATCACCTGTTGCTTCAACGGGCCATCGAGGCCCGCTGAAGCAGTAAGTCATTTTGGTGGTCGATCCCGCTGGCGCGGGTCCCTCGCCCTTCCCAAAATACCTTACCCCATGTGCAAACCGCCGTTCACCGAGAAATCGGCGCCGGTCGAGTAACCACCCTCTTCCGAAGCCAGCCACGCAATGATGGAAGCAATCTCGCTCGGCTCGCCCAGGCGCTTGACGGGCACGGTGGCCACGATCTTGGCCAGCACGTCTTCACGGATGGCCTTGACCATGTCGGTGCCGATGTAGCCCGGGCTCACGGTGTTGACCGTCACGCCCTTGGTGGCCAGCTCCTGCGCCAGCGCCATGGTGAAGCCGTGCATGCCTGCCTTGGCGGCCGAATAGTTGGTCTGGCCGGCCTGGCCCTTTTCACCATTGACCGAGCTGATGTTGATGATGCGGCCCCAGCCCTTTTCCACCATGTCGGCCACGACCTGCTTGGTCACGTTGAACATGCTGTTGAGGTTGGTCTCGATCACCGCGTCCCAGTCCTCGCGCGTCATCTTCAGGAACATGCGGTCGCGCGTGATGCCGGCGTTGTTCACCAGCACGTCGATCACGCCATGCTCGGCCTTGGTCTTGGTGAAGGCTTCGACGGTCGATTCCCAGTTGCCCACGTTGCCCACCGATGCGTAGAACGTGTAGCCCAGCGCCTTCTGCTCGGCCAGCCACTTGGCATGGTCGCGCGTGGGGCCGCAGCCGGCGATGACCTTGAAGCCCTCCTTGTGCAGGCGCTGGCAGATGGCGGTTCCGATGCCACCCATGCCACCGGTGACGTACGCTATTTTCTGGCTCATTGTTTTGACTCCGTTGATTTGTCGTTGTTGATTGGAACCTGATCAGGCGCGTTCCACAGCAAGGGAAACCCCCATGCCGCCGCCGATGCACAGCGCGGCGATGCCCTTCTTCGCGTCGCGGCGCTGCATTTCGTGCAGCAGCGTGACCAGGATGCGCGCACCCGACGCACCGATCGGGTGCCCGATGGCAATCGCGCCGCCGTTGACGTTGACCTTGGCCGCGTCAATGCCCAGCTCCTTGTTGACGGCGCAGGCCTGCGCGGCAAAGGCTTCGTTCAGCTCGAACAGGTCCACGTCAGACGCTTTCCAGCCGGCGCGCTCCAGTGCCTTTTTGGTGGCAGGCACCGGGCCCATGCCCATGGTGGCCGGGTCCAGGCCGCTGGTGCCGAAGGCCTTGATGGTGGCCAGGGGCTTGAGGCCCAATGCGGCCGCCTTTTTCGCGCTCATCATCACCAGCGCGGCGGCGCCGTCGTTCAGGCCCGAGGCGTTGCCCGCGGTCACGCTGCCGGCCTTGTCAAAGGCGGGGCGCAGGCCGGCCAGGGCTTCGGCGCTGGTTTTCTTGTTGATGTATTCGTCGGCCGCGAAGACGACCGGATCGCCCTTTTTCTGCGGGATGGTGACGGCAACGATTTCGTCCTTGAACTTGCCGGCGTCCTGCGCGGCAGCGGCCTTTTGCTGGCTGGCCAGCGCCAGGGCGTCCTGCTTGTCGCGGCTGATGTCATGGGCCTTGGCCACGTTCTCGGCGGTGATGCCCATGTGGTACTGGTTGTACACGTCCCACAGGCCGTCCACGATCATGGTGTCCTGCATCTTCCAGTCGCCCATGCGCTGGCCGTCGCGGCTGCCCATCAGCACGTGCGGCGCGGCGCTCATGTTTTCCTGGCCGCCGGCCACCACGATCTCGCTGTCGCCCCAGGCAATGGCCTGGGCCGCCAGCATCACGGCCTTCAGGCCGGAACCGCACACGGCGTTGATGGTCAGCGCGGGCACCTCCTTGGGCAGGCCGGCCTTCAGCGTGGCCTGGCGCGCCGGGTTCTGGCCCGAGCCCGCGGCCAGCACCTGGCCCATGATCACCTCGCCCACCTGGGCCGGGTCCACCTTGGCGCGGGCCAGGGCTTCCTTGATGACGATGGCGCCCAGCTCGGGCGCGGGGATCTTGGCGAGCGAGCCGCCGAACTTACCCACGGCCGTGCGCACGGCCGAAACGATGACGATGTCTTCCATTTTTCAGTCTCCAGTTGATATCTGATTTCAGGCTTTGGCCTTGACATAGCGGCCTGGCGCCGCCTCGATGACCTTGTATTTGCCCTTGCCGTAGGTCTTGGGGGCAGCAATTTGCTTGCCAGCGTGGCCCTTGAGCCAGGCGGACCAGTCGGTCCACCAGCTGCCGGGGTGCTCCTTGGCGGCTTTGAGCCACTCTTCATGCGTTTTGGGCAGCTTGTCGTTGGTCCAGTAGCTGCGCTTTTTCTTGGCCGGCGGGTTGATCACGCCGGCAATGTGGCCCGACGCACCCATCACAAAACGCTTCTTGCCCGGCAGGTGGTTGACCGAGCCGTAGGCGCCGCCAATGGGCACGATATGGTCTTCGCGCGAGCCGTAGATGTACACGGGGATGTCCACCTTGCCCAGGTCGATTTTCTGGCCGGCCACAGTGCACTTGCCCGGCTTGACCAGGTTGTTTTCAAAGTACGTGTTGCGCAGGTACCAGGCATACATGGGGCCTGGCAGGTTGGTGGAGTCGCTGTTCCAGTAAAGCAGGTCAAACGGCGGCGGGGTTTCGCCCTTGAGGTAGTTGCCCACCACGTAGTTCCAGACCAGGTCGTTGGGCCGCAGGAAGCTGAAGGTGGAGGCCAGCTCCTGCCCCTTGAGGATGCCGCCCTGGCCCAGCTGCATTTCGCGGAACTTGACGAAGGCTTCGTCAATGAACAGGTCCAGCACGCCGGTGTCGGAAAAGTCCAGGAAGGTGGTCAGCAAGGTGGCGGAAGCCACCGGCTTTTCACCCCGGCCGGCCAGCACCGCCAGCGCCGTGCCCAGGATGGTGCCGCCCACGCAGAAACCCAGGGCGTTGATCTGCCCACCCTTTTTGTCCTGACCCGTGATTTCCTGCACCGTGTGGATGGCCTTGATGGCCGCCTTGTCGATGTAGTCGTCCCAGGTGGTCTGGGCCAGGGATTCGTCGGGGTTGCGCCAGCTCACCACGAAGGTGCGGTGGCCCTGCTCGACCGCGTAGCGGATCAGTGAATTTTCGGGCTGGAGGTCGAGGATGTAGAACTTGTTGATGCAAGGCGGCACCAGCAGGAACGGCCGCTCGTACACCTTGGCCGTGAGCGGCTTGTATTCAATGAGCTGGAAGAGCTCGTTTTCGAACACCACGGCGCCCTCGGAGGTGGCGACGTTCTTGCCGACCTCGAACACGCTCTCGTCCGTCATGGACACATGGCCCTGGCGCATGTCGTGCAGCAGGTTCTGCACGCCCTTGGCAATGCTTTCGCCCTGGGTCTCGATCGCCTTTTTCTGCGCCTCGGCATTGAGCGCGAGGAAGTTGCTGGGCGACGAGGCTGCCATCCACTGCTCCACGGCAAACCGGATGCGCGCGCGCGTCTTGGCGTCGGACTCAACCGCGTCGGCCAGGCCCATCAGGGTGCGGGCATTGAGCAGGTAAGCCGCAGCGCTGAACGCGGCCACCGGGTTGTGGCCCCAGGCGTCGCCCGCGAAGCGGCGGTCGGCGGCGGTCGGGTTGGCATGCAGGCTCTGGTTCCACAGCTCGGTGGCTTCCTTGAGGTACTGCTGCTGCAGCTGCTGCAGTTTGTCTGGCGCAAATGCCAGCTTGGGCAACTGCGCGCCAGCGGTGGCGCCGCCCATGTCCAGACCCTGGAAGGATTGCAGGGCTTTCGCCCAGCTATCGCCAAAAAGCTGCTGGAATTGCTGGGCGCCCCTGGCCCAGTCTGCTTCAGAATTCATCTTGTCTCCTGAATCTATTTATTCGGGTAAACCCGAGTATCGAAGAATTCATGCTGCGCTGCAACAATTTTTTCCGTGTCAGCTTATGTACCTTGTCGTGATCGCGTGGTTTTACGTCGTGTTGATGATGGCCGTGGCGGAGGCCACCAACAGCAATGGCACGGTGCTGGGAGCCATTGTGACCTTTGTGCTGTACGGTTTGCTTCCTATCGCATTGGTGGTTTACCTGATGGGGACGCCGATGCGACGCAAAGCCATCAAGGCGCGCGAAGCGCAGGAGTTGCAGGCCGCGCTTGAGGCTGCATCAGCCCAGCCAGATGCAGGCCGCGAACCGGCCGCTGACGCGGTCACGCCGGTGCGAAAAGAACCTTGACGGATTGCCCACGGTGCACCAGGGCAGACTGCCGTCGTTGCCGTGGATGCGCGTGATACCCAATGCCGCCAGCCGCAGCCGGGCCAGGCCCTGAAGGTCGGCCAGCCACTTGCCCGGCGCGTGGGGCCGGAACAGGGCCGACGCCCGGGCGTCATGCGCGTCAAACGCCGCCTTGACCTCATCCCCCACTTCGAACGCCGTGGGCCCGATGCACGGGCCCAGCCAGGCCAGCGTCTCGCCACCCTCGCCCGCGGCCGCCCTGAACTGCGCATGGGTCTGCTCCAGAATGCCGCAGCCGCCCTCGCCCGCCAGGCCACGCCAGCCCGCATGCGCGGCGGCGACGGCGCGGCCCCTTGAATCCGCAAACAGCACCGGCAGGCAGTCCGCCACCATGATGGTGCAGGCCACGCCGGGTTGTACGGCAACGCAGCCGTCGGCGGGTGTGCCATCAGCGGTGTCGCCCGTCAAAGTGACGACCTGCGAGCCATGCACCTGCTGCAGGAACACGGGCCGCACGCCCGTCGCTTGCGCCAGCAGGTTGCGGTTGGCCCGCACCGCGGCAAGATCATCACCCACATGGTCACCCAGGTTCAGGCTGTCGTAGGGCAAAGCCGAAACCCCACCTGAACGGGTGGTGCAGATCGCGCGAACTCCATTCGGCGCGGGCCAGTCGGGCATCATCAGTTGCATCAGTGATAGCGGCTCTGCGCCACATGCCAGACCTGCAGCACCTCGACAGTCTCGGCGCTGACGCGATAACTCAGAAGGTAGTTGGGATGCACTACCAGTTCCCGAACATGCTCGAATTCAGTCCGGCGGCCTAGAAAAGGATGTTGTACAAGCCGCGCGGCACCTCGCCTGAAACCCTGGATCAATTTCCTGGCGGCAGGCCGATTGTCCTGGCTGATGTAATCAGAAATGCGACGCATGTCGCGCAATGCATCCTCGCTCCACTTAATCTTCATGCGCATTGAAGAAGGCTTCCACCTCCTCATCGCTCGCAAACTCTCCCCGGTCAGCCGCTGCGATGGCTTTCTTCAAATCTTCAGTCTGCGGAATCCGCCAGTCGAGGTAATCGCTGATGGCATTGGCGGCAATCGTGGCCTTGGACTGGCCCACCATCTCGGCATAGCTGTCCAACCGCGCCTTGAGCTCGGGCGATACACGGACGTTGAATTGTTCCTTGGCTGGACTCGTCATGGCAAACCTTGATTGATAACAATTGCTAGCATTGTGCTAGCAATTGCGGGGCTGATCAATATCACGCCTCGCTGTCCGGACAGCTGGACGGCTGCGCCTTCTGGAACGCCGGGTGCGCCATGCAGGCGTCAAACGCGGCCATGGTGCGCGTCAGGCCATCGAAGTTGGTGTTGAAGCGCTTGCCGTTGAAGATCTGCGGCACCAGGCAGCAGTCGGCCAGCGTGGGGGTGTCGCCAAAGCAGTAGGTGGATGCAGGCAGCGTCTGCAATTGCCGCTCGAACGCCTCCAGCCCGTCGCGTACCCAGTGGCGGTACCAGGTGTTCTTGGTGTCTTCGTCCACCTTGAGTTCGCGCGTGAGGTACTTCAGCACGCGCAGGTTGTTCAGGGGGTGGATCTCACAGGCAATGAGCTGGGCCAGCGCACGGACCTGGGCGCGCGCCACCGGGTCGGTCGGCAGCAGCGCGGGTGTGGGGTGCTGTTCGTCCAGGTACTCAATGATGGCCATGGACTGGCTCAGGTGTTCGCCGTTGTCAGTCTCCAGCGTGGGCACCAGGTTGGCCGGCGAGACAGCCGAGTAGCCGGGCGCCTTGTGCTCGCCCTTGACCAGGTGCACGGGGATGTAGTCATAGGGCAGGCCTTTCAGTTCCAGCGCAATGCGCACGCGAAAAGAGGCCGAGGAGCGGAAGTAGTTGTAGAGCTTCATGGCCAAAAGCATAAACCGGATGGCACACTGCGGCGCATGAATGCTTTGGGTCACCGCCGCTTCACACGTTTCGCGCATGGCATGTGCTGCGTGCTGCTCGGCGCAGTGCTGGCCGCCGCACACACGGCGCCGGCCCGCGCCGCGACGGTGCCGCTGCCCCGCCTGGGTGCAGGCCCGGTGGAGCTGCGCGTGGCTTATGCGATCAACCCGCGCCTGCCGCGCATGGATGCCGCGCAACTGGCAACGCTGCTGGACGCCATGCGCGGCGCGGTGCGCGAGCATTTCGGCGTGGAACTGCGCTTTGCCCCGGTGAAGGAAGTGCCGCTGGCCGCCCTGTTCGCCACCATCCCGGCGGCGCGCCGTGCCCAGGCGCTCAAGGAAAGTTACGACTTCAAGTCTGGCCGGGCCGACCGCGCCGCGCTGGACCGCGCCTTTGCCCAGGGTTTTCGCGACAGCCGCGAATCATTGCCGCAGATGATCGCGTTTGCACAAGCCCACACGGGGCCGATTGCCGCCAGTCATCACGACCTGGGCCGCAAGGTGGCCGCGCTGCAGCTGGCGCGAGTGCAGCAATGGGCACAGCGCAAGGCGCTGGACGGCGGCCCGGCCATCGACGACCAGCCCTTCAATGAATTTCCGATGTGGCTGGCGCTGGGTTTTGGCGATCTGCCCTACGAACTGGTGCTGACCAACCAGCTGATCGCGGGCGTAGAATACACCTTTCCGGCCGTGCACACCGCCATCCGGGGCGGGTATTCCAATGGCATCACGAGCTACGGTCGGCTGTCACGCTTTGGCACGTTTTCGGTCTGGAGCACCTATGCGTTTACGGCCGATGACGATGACATCGTGAAGCTGCGCGGCGGTGAACGCTACACGCCTGAAGAAGCCGCCCGGCTGGCTGGCCTGTCGGGCGCGCACGAGATCGGGCACCAGCTGTTTCACTTCACGCACCCATTCGGCCAGCCCGCCTGCCTGATGAGCCCGGTGCCGATGTTTGGCTACCGCGCCTGGGCAGAAAAGCTGTCTGCCAAAGACTGTCCCATCGGCAGCAGCCCGGCCATGACGCCCGGTCAATACAAGTTCGAGTACTGACGCCGCCTCAAGCCCCGGCCCAGCGGCACAGGCCCACCGCCGCCGCGCCCGCCACCGCCGCCACCACGTCGTTGCGCGTGAGCTTCATGGCCAGCCCCACCGCCGCCAGACCCGCAATCTCGGGCACGCGCCCCGCCGCGACCGAGGGCGTGACGATGCCGATCATCACCGACAGCGGCACGGCCTTCAGTGCGGACTCGATGCGCGGCGTGATCTGCACATAGCCCATCAGGAAATAGCCCGCCACCCGGCAGGCATACGACGCCACGGCCATGGCCGCCAGCGCGATCAGGAAGCCGTTGTCAACGCCCATGGCGCAGCGCCCCCACCACGGCGCCGGCCAGCCCCGCGCCCACGATGTACCAGCCGCCCGGCACCAGCTTGTGCAGTGCCAACGCGACCAGCGCCGCCACGGCGGCGGGCCACAGGTCGGCCCTGCCGCGCCACACCGAGATGCCAATGGCCGCAGCAAAAGCCACCAGCATGAAGTCAAGCCCGAACTGCGCCGGGTTGGGTACGCTGTGCGCCAGCAGGTGGCCCGCCAGCGTGCCCCCCACCCAGGGCACGAACATGGCCACGCCCGAACCGAGCACGAAGCCCGCGTCGCGGTAGCCGTCGTGGTATTCCCTCATGGCCATGGCCCAGTTGCCGTCGCCCAGGAAGAACAGGCTCGCCAGGCCCTGCGCGCGCGTCGCGCCCGCCAGCCAGGGCTGGATCGCCGCGCTGTAAAGCACATAACGCGCATTCATGACCAGGATGGTCGCCACAATGGGCAGCACCAACGCCGACTGGCTCAGGTTCTGCAGCGCCGCCAGTTGTGCGCTGCCTGAATAGACGAAGGTGCTCATGAGCACGGCGTAAAGCCACGACAGCCCGCGCTCGCCCGCCAGCACGCCAAACACCAGCCCGTACAGCGCCACGCCCGGCGCCAGCGGCTGCGCCATGACGAAGCCCCGGCGGATGCCGGCGCGGGTGAAGCTGACGGGCGCCGCGGTGCTCAACGCCCGACCACCAGGCGGATGGCGGGCATGACCCGTTCGGTCTCGCTGCGCCGCTCCAGGGCCATGCGCAGGTTCATCTGCGCAACCTCGGTGTGCTCGGTGGCCAGCGCCTGGGCGCGCGCGCCTTCGCCGGCCTTCAATGCGGCCACCAGCATGTGGTGTTGGCGGTGGGCGTACAGCATCCAGTCGCGGTCCGGCGTGACGGCGCCCTGCATGGGCAGCATCGCGGACGCGGGCGCAAACGGCAGCTTGTCGTTCAGCGCCACGGCACGCTGCAGCGCGCGGTTGCCGCAGGCGTCAAGGATCAGGGCGTGAAAGCGGTCGTTCATGGCTGCGTAGGCAGCGTAGCTTTCGTAGGTGAGCGGGTTTGTCAGCAGGGCTTCGTCACCGGCATCCAGACAGGCCTGCAGGGCGCCCTGCAGCTGGCGCGACACGCCGTGCTCGGCCACCAGACGCGCGGCCATGCCCTCCAGGTGGCCGCGCACGGCGATCGCGTCGGTCACCTCCTGCGCCGTGTACTGGCGCACCAGGTATTTGCCGGTGTCGTTGGCTTCCACCAGGCCTTCGCCCTCCAGTGCGGCCAGCGCGGCACGCACCGGGGTGCGTGAGGCCCCCAGCCGCTCGGCCAGCTGTTGCTCGGCCAGGCGCTGGCCGGGCTCGAATTCGCCGCGCAGGATCAGGTCGCGCAACTGAATCAAAACGGTCTCTTGCAGGCTCATGGCGATAAATGTACACTGAATTTTAATTTCGGTATACCGTTTTAAGGAGCCGCCATGAAGGCCGAACAGAATGAACTGATCACGCGCGTCGGCCCCGGCACGCCCTGCGGCGACGTGCTGCGCCGCTACTGGCAGCCGGTGGCGCTGGTGGATGAGTTCAACCCCGCGCTGGACCCGCGCATGGCCAGGCGCCCGGTGAAGGCGGTGCGCATCATGGGTCAGGACCTGGTGCTTTTCAAGGACGCGCAGGACCGCTGGGGCCTGCTGGACCGCGACTGCCCGCACCGCGGCGCCGACCTGTCTTTTGGCCGGCACGAGGGCGACGGCCTGCGCTGCCCGTTTCATGGCTGGAAGTTCGCGGTGGACGGCACCTGCCTGCAAACGCCCGCCGAGCCCACTGGCAGCAAGCTGTGCGAACGGGTGCGCCAGCGCAGCTACCCGGTCACCGAGCAATGCGGCGTGGTGTTTGCCTGGATGGGCCCGCAAGAGATGACGCCGCCGCCCTTTCCCGCGTTCGACTGCTTCACCGCGCCCGCCTCGCACACCTTTGCGTTCAAGGGGCTGTGGAACGCCAACTGGCTGCAGGCGTTTGAAGTCGGCATTGACCCGGCGCACCCCTCGTTCCTGCACCGTTTCCTGCAGGACGAGGCGCTGGACGCCATCGGCGATAACCCGGCGGGCAAGCAGTTTCGCAGCGCCAGCGCGGGTGACGTGGACGGCGAGCACTGGCCCATGACGCGCATCATGCGCGAGTTCGCCCAGCCCGAGATCAGCTTTGAGGCGATGCCGTATGGCATGCAGATCACCGCGCTGCGCCCGATGACGGACAAGCTCACCCATGTGCGCGTGACCAACGCCATCTTCCCGTCCACGTTCGTGATCCCGCTGTCCGAGACCATGACCATCACGCAGATGCATGTGCCGGTGGACGACACGCACACCTACTGGTATTCGTTCTTCACCAGCTTTGCCGGGCCGCTGGACCGGGAGGCCATGCGCAACCAGCGCCTGCAGTTCATCAGCCTGCCCGACTACATCCCCAAGTCCGGCCGCCACAACAACTGGGGCTTCAACCCCGAGGAGCAGATGACCCAGACCTACCTGGGCATGGGCGAGGAAGACATCAACGTCCACGACCAATGGGCCGTGGAGAGCATGGGCGCCATCCAAGACCGCACGCGCGAGCACCTGGGCACGTCGGACAAGATCATCATGGCCAACCGCCGCGTGCTGCTCAAGGCGATTGAGACGGTACAGGCCGGCGGCGTGCCCCCCGGCCCCGCCGATGCAGCGCTGGCCGCGGGCATGACCGGCCCCGACACTGTGGATGGCGTGGCCCCTGCGGGCACCTGGCCCACCTGGTGGCGCGCACAGGCCCAGGCCAAGCGCGACCGCTCACCGTGGTCTGCACAAACTGCCGCGACGGTCGCCGCCGAATGACCCGCTTCGCCCAACGCTGCGGTATCCACGACCACGCACGCGAGGCCGCGCTGAGCCGCGCGGCATTGCTGGCTGGCGGCCTGGAACTGGTGCGCTTTGCCTGGTGCGACGTTCACGGCGTCACACGCGGCAAGACGCTGGTGGCTGCAGCTGCGGGCCAGGCCATGCTGGACGGCGTGGGCATGGTCAGCACGCTGATGCTCAAGGACACCTCCGACCGCACCGCGTTCAAGGTGTTTGAGCCCGGCGGCACGGCTGACCTGCCCGGCTTTGGCCAGGCCAACAACCTGCTGCTGCTGGCGGACCCGGCGAGCTTCAGGCAATTGCCCTGGACGCCCGCCACCGGCTGGGTGCAATGCCAGCCCTGGTTTCAGGATGGCACGCCGGTGGAGCTGGACACACGGCGCGTGCTGCAGCGCGCCCTGGCGCGGCTGGCCGACGCGGGCTACGGCATGAAGTGCGGGCTGGAGGTTGAACTTCACATCTACCGCATTGAAGACCCCCGCGCCCAGATGGACCCGGCCGGGGCCGCCTGGCCCGGCCTGCCGCCGGACGTGTCGCTGATCCACCCCGGCTACAACCTGCTGACCGAGGCCTGGTACGACATGGCCGAGGAACCCCTGCGCATCGTGCAGCACACGGCGCAGGCGCTGGGCCTGCCGCTGCTGTCGCTGGAAATCGAGCTGGGGCCGAGCCAGGTCGAGGCCGTGTTTGAAGCCACCGATGCGATGACGGCCGCCGACAACATGGTGCTGTTTCGCAGCGCGGTCAAACAGGCGCTGCGCCGGGCGGGCTACCACGCCACCTTCATGTGCCGCCCGCCGTTTCCCAACATCATGTCCAGCGGCTGGCACCTGCACCAGTCGCTGGTGGATGCGCGGACCGGCGCCAACGCCTTTCGCCGGGAGGCACCCGCACCGGGCAGCACCATGGCGGACGCGGGCAACACGCTGTCGGACGTGGGCGAGCACTACCTGGCCGGCTTGCTGGCGCATGCCCGCGCGATGGCGGTGTTCTGCACGCCCACGGTCAACGGCTTTGGCCGCTTTCGCCCCAACGCGCTGGCGCCGCAATCGGTGCTGTGGGGGCGCGACAACCGCGGCGCGATGCTGCGCGTGGTGGGTGAATGCGCTGACGCCGCCACCCGCATCGAAAACCGCATTGGCGAGCCTGCTGCCAACCCCTACCTGTACCTGGCATCGCAGATCCACGCGGGGCTGGACGGCATGGCGCGCCAGCTCAAGGCGCCGCCGGCCACCAGCGCGCCCTATGGCGACGCCGATGTGCGCCTGCCCACCAGCCTGGGCGAGGCACTGCAGGCATTGCAGGCCGACAGCACGCTGGTGGAGGCATTTGGCAGCGCCTTCATCCAGTACTTCACGCGCATCAAGCAGTCCGAGCTGTCCCGCTACGAGCTGGCAGAAGACAAGGATGACTTCCAGCGCCGCGAATACTTCAGCCGGTTCTGACGGCCGACATCATGACCACCATCACCGTTTACCTGACAGATGCTTCGGGCACCACCACTGCGCTTGCATGCCGCACAGGCCAGAGCCTGATGGAAGCGGCTGTGGCAGCCAACGTTGCGGGTATCGAGGCCGATTGCGGCGGCTTGCTGACCTGCGGTACCTGCCATGTGTATGTACGCGCGCCGCATGCGTCTGCCTTGCCCGCGCCGGATGCCGACGAGTCGGGCATGCTGGACTTCACCGCTTCGGCGCGTCAGGCCAACAGCCGGCTGAGTTGCCAGATCAGGCTCGATGAATCAATGGACGGGCTGGCAGTAGACTTGCCCGCATCACAACACTGAGCCCCGAGGACACCGCACCATGATTCTTGAACTCGCCGACATCCGTATCGCACCCGGCCAGCAGGCCGCGTTTGACGAAGCCATCCAGCGCGGCCTGGCCACCGTGATTTCGCGGGCCAAGGGCTTTCAGGGTTTCAAGGTCAACAAGGGGATTGAGTCGCCCGAGCGCTACATCCTGCAGATCTTCTGGGACACGCTGGAAGACCACACCGTGGCCTTCCGCGGCGGCCCGCTGTTTGCCGAATGGCGCGCCATCGTGGGGCCGTTCTTCGCGGCGCCCCCGGTGGTCGAGCACTTCGAGCTGTTGGCCAAGTCGGCCTGAGCCTCCCCTGAGCCCGCGTCAGGGCGCGGCCTCGTGGCCGGCCACCAGCTTGCCCAGCAGCTGCACCAGCTGGGTACGCTCGGCCACATCCAGCGGCGCCACGATGCGCGCCTGCGCCCGGGCCACCGCGCGCTTCATGCGCAGCGCCACCTGCTCGCCCTCGGGCGTGACCCACAGCAGCTTGCGGCGCCGGTCGGCCGGGTCGGCCTCGCGCCGCACCCAGCCCTTGGATTCCAGCCGGCTGATCACCGAGCCCGAGGTGGCCGCGTCAAACGCCACCCGCCCGGCCAGCGTGACCTGGTCCTCGCCCGGGTCGTCAATCAGCGCGTTGAGGATGGCGAACTGCACCGGCGTCACGTCAAAGTCGCCGGTCTCCTCCATGAAGATTGCCACCGCCAGCTGGTGGGCGCGGCGCACCAGATGCCCCGGGGCATGCTCGAAATCAAAGCTCTTGGCCATGGCGGCGAGTTTACCGGCAACGGTTGCATCAAATGATATGTATACTTATCATCAAGACAGAACAACGGAGACAACGCGATGACGCAATCGCTTCCCATCCTGGTCGCCGGCGGCGGCATCGGCGGGCTGGCCGCTGCCCTGGTGCTGGCCACGGACGGCCACCACGTGACGGTACTGGAGCAGTCCGGTGCGTTTGGAGAAATCGGCGCGGGCATCCAGCTCGGGCCCAATATCTTCCGGATGTTTGACTACCTGGGCCTGACCGACGCGGTCAGCCGCGTGGCCTTCTTTCCACCCGGCCTGGGCATGAACGATGTGCGCACCGGCGAAAAGGTGGTGCGCGTGCCCCTGGGTGACGTGGCGCGGGCTGCCTACGGGTTCCCCTACGGCGTGATCTACCGGGCTGACCTGCATGACGTGTTCCTCCAGGCCTGCCAGGCGCTGCCCAACGTCACGCTGCGCACCGGGGCCAAGGTTGAGTCATTCACCCAGAGCGCGGACGAAGTCCGGGTGCAGCTGGCCGGCGGCGAGGTGCTGGCGGGTGCCGCGCTCATAGGCGCAGACGGCCTGTGGAGCCGCATCCGCGAAGCGATTGTGGGCGATGGCAAACCCCGCGTGTCGGGCCATATTGCCTACCGCGCCGTGCTCAAGCGTGAAGACGTGCCAGCACATCTGTGGAGCGACGACGTGCTGCTGTGGGGCGGTGAAAAGACCCACCTGGTGCACTACCCGCTGCGCCGCGGCGAGCTGTTCAACCTGGTGGCCGTCTTCCACAGCAACAAGTACGACGAAGGCTGGAACACGTTTGGTGACACGGCCGAGCTCAACGAACGCTTTGCCGATGCCCACCCCCAGGTGCGCGAGCTGCTGGGCAAGATCGAGACCTGGAAGATGTGGGTGCTGTGCGACCGTGAGCCCGTGAAGAACTGGACCGACCGCCGCGCAACGCTGCTGGGCGACGCAGCCCACCCCATGCTGCAGTACCTGGCCCAGGGCGCGGGCCAGGCCATTGAAGACGCCGTGGTGCTGCGCGAGGCGCTGCGCCACACGCGGGGCGATGTGGCACAGGCCTTCCAGCTGTACCAGCAGGCGCGCTACCTGCGCACCGGCCGGGTGCAGCTGACGGCCCGCTTTTATGGCGACATCTACCATGCATCGGGCGTGCAGCGCGAGCTGCGCAACCAGATGTTCCAAAGCGGCAGCGAAGCCGCCGGTTTTGCCGGCCTGAAGTGGATGTACGAAGGCATCCGCCCGGCCACCCTGTTCCAGGAGGCTGCATGAACGCACCACTTTCCACCGCCGCCGTGCGCGCGCAGCTCTACAGCGACATGTCGCCGCTGAACCTGACCCCGTTGTGGGAGGTGCTGCACGCGCTCGTCCCGCCGCAGCCCGCCACCCCCTGTACCAGCGCACTGTGGAAGTATGAGGAGGTGCGCCCTTTCCTGATGCGCGCGGGCGAGGCCATCACCGCTGACGAGGCCGTGCGCCGCGTGCTGATCCTGGAGAACCCGGCCCTGCGCGGCCAGTCGGCGATTACGCAGTCGCTGTACGCCGGGTTGCAACTGATCCTGCCCGGCGAGGTGGCACCCAGCCACCGGCATACGCAAAGTGCGCTGCGCTTCATCGTGGAAGGCTCGGGCGCCTACACGGCCGTGGACGGCGAGCGCACCACCATGCGCCCGGGCGACTTCATCATCACGCCAAGCTGGACCTGGCACGACCATGGGAATGAATCCACGCAACCGGTGGTGTGGCTGGACGGGCTGGACATCCCGATGGTGCGGTTCTTTGACGCCGGGTTTGCGCAGAACGACAGCCGCAAGTCCCAGGACGTGTCGCGGCCCGAAGGCACCAGCCTGGCACGCTACGGCCACAACATGGCGCCGGTGCGCGGCAGCGCGCCCTTCGGCGCCACCTCGCCCATCTTCAACTACCCCTATGAACGCAGCCGCGAGGCATTGGACAGGCTGGAGCGCGACGCACCGGTGGACGACTGGGACGGCTTCAAGCTGCGCTACGTCAACCCGCTCACCGGCGGCTCGCCCATGCCCACCATGGCCACCTTCATGCAGCGGCTGCCGGCCGGCTTCTCAGGCAACCCCTGGCGCCAGACCGACGGCGCCGTGTACAGCGTGGTCGAGGGCCATGGCGAGATCGTGATCGAGCACGCCGGCATTCAAAGTTCGCTGGCCTTCGGGCCGCGCGATCATTTCGTCGTGCCCTCGTGGCACACTGCGCGCTTCAAATCGTCAGGAGGCTGCGTGCTGTTCAGTTACTCCGACCGCCCGGTGCACCAGGCGCTGGGCATTCACCAAGAAGAAAGGTTGTCATGAGCTACGTTTTCAATCCTGAGGCCGTCACGTCGGTGCCGGTCATTGGCCGCGCGGAACGCTTCCCGGTGCGCCGCGTGTACTGCGTGGGCCGCAACTATGAAGAGCACGCCAAGGAAATGGGCTTTACCGGCCGCGAGCCGCCGTTTTTCTTCCTGAAGCCCGCCGACGCCGTGGTGCCGGTGGACGCCGGCGCGACCGGCACCATCGCCTACCCGCCCCTCACGAAAAACCTGCACCATGAAATCGAGCTGGTCGTCGCCATTGGCACGGGCGGCAGGAACATCCTGGCTGCCGACGCGCACAAGCACATCTTCGGTTATGCCGTGGGCCTGGACATGACCCGGCGCGACCTGCAGAACGAAATGAAAAAGCAGGGCCGCCCCTGGTGCATCGGCAAGGCCTTTGACCAGTCCGCGCCCATCGGCCCGATCACGCCGGTGGCCGCCGCAGGCGATGTCGCCAATGCTGAAATCTACGTTCAGGTCAACGGGGCCGACCGCCAGCGCAGCAATGTGGCCAAGCTGATCTGGAACATCGGCGAGACCATCGAACACCTGTCAGCCGCCTGGGAACTGCAGCCCGGCGACCTGATTTACACCGGCACGCCCGAAGGCGTGGCCGCCGTGGTGGCCGGCGACACGCTGGTGGGCGGCGTGGGCGGCTTGGGCACGCTGACCGTCAAAGTAGCCTGAAACCTCTTGCTTTGAGGGAAAGCCCCGAAGTCCGGGGCGTTGTTCATACGTTAACTTACGGTCATCACTTACGGAGCTTTCCATGCTGCAACGTCGTACCCTTCTCAAGACCTCCGCCGCCGTGGCGCTGGGCGCCCCCGGCCTGAGCGGCCTGGCCCAGCAGTCGGTCACCCTGAAGTTCCACACCTTCATGGCGCCCATGTCCAATGTCTGGCTGGGCATGCACAAGCCCTGGATGGACAAGGTCGAAAAGGAATCGGGCGGGCGCATCAAGTTCGACGCCTACCCGGCCATGCAGCTGGGCGGCACGCCGGTGCAACTGTATGACCAGGCCCGCGACGGCGTGGTGGACATCGTCTGGACACTGCCGGGCAACACGGCGGGCCGCTTCCCTCGCGTGGAAGTGTTCGAGCTGCCGTTCATGATGAACAACGCCGAAGCCACCTCCAAGGCCTACTGGGAATACGTGCAGACCATGGCACCCGACGAGTTCAAGGAAACCCAGGTGCTGGCCCTGCATGTGCACGGCCCGGGCATGTTCCATTCCAAGGACAAGCTCATCAAGACGCCGGCTGACCTCAAGGGCATGAAGGTGCGCGGCCCGACCCGCCAGGTGACCAAGATGCTCGCATCGGTGGGCGCCACGCCCGTGGGCATGCCGCTGCCGGCCATCACCGACGCGCTGTCCAAGGGCACGATTGAAGCCTGCGTGATCCCCTGGGAAGTGGTGCCGTCGATCAAGGTCAACGAGCTGACCAAGTTCCACAGCGAATTCCCGGCCAACAAGCCGGCGCTGTACACCACCACCTTCGTGATGGCCATGAACAAGGCCAAGTACGACGGCCTGGCGCCCGACCTGAAGAAGGTGATTGACGCCAACTCGGGCCTGGCCACGTCGGCCTGGCTGGGCAAGACGCAGCAGGGCAATGACCCGGCGGGCCGCAAGAGTGCGTCGGACCGCAACAACACCATCTACCAGGTGACGGACGCCGACACCGAGGCCTTCCGCAAGCTGTCCAGCCAGATCGACGAGGAATGGGTGGCCGACATGAACAAGCGCAACTTCGACGGCAAGAAGCTGCTGGAAACCGCGCGCGCGCTGATCGCCAAGCACGGCAAGGCCTGAGCGGCCTGCTCATTTGAAAGGGCTCCGAAAGGAGCCCTTTTTCTTTTCACCTTAAACTGCTCCGATGCTGCGCAGCCCCATCAAACACTGCAGGAACTGCGGCACCGCCGTCACCTACCGCATCCCCGACGACGGGGACACCAAGGAACGGGCTGTATGCCCGGCCTGCCACACCATCCACTATGAGAACCCGCTCAATGTGGTGGGGACGGTGCCGGTGCTGGGTGACAGGGTGCTGCTTTGCAAACGCAACATCGAGCCGCGCTGGGGCAAATGGACACTGCCGGCGGGCTTCATGGAGCTGGGCGAGACTACCGCGCAAGGCGCGGCACGCGAAACCGACGAGGAAGCCGGCGCGCAGTTTGAAATGGACGAGCTGTTCACCGTGATGAGCGTGCCGCGCGTGGGGCAGGTCCACCTGTTCTACCGCGCAAGGCTGCTCAGCGACCAGTTCAACCCCGGCACCGAAACGATAGAGGCACGCCTGTTCACCGAGGCGGAAGTGCCGTGGGACGAGATCGCCTTTCGCACGGTCAAGGAAACGCTGGAGCACTATTTCGCGGACCGGCGTGCCGGCCGCTTTGTGCTGCACACGCTGGACATCGTCTAGGACGCTGACCAGCCGCGGACCTACTGCTGCGGACCGACCCGGACCTTGCTTTCCTCGCGCAGCTTGGCCTCTTCGCGGCGCTTGACGCATACCGGGTGATTCTGGAACGACGCGCGCTCGCACTGCTCCTTGAGGCAGAACTCTCTCGACAGGAACATCCTGTCCTTGCAGGCGTCATTGGGGCTGCCCGCGACGGCCACCGGTGCCGCTGGCGTTGACGGGGTCGCCGCCCGGGGCTGGGTTTCGCGCGGTGGCTCGGCTACCGGCACGGGCACCACCGGTGCGGGAGCTGCCACCACCGGCGCTGACGCGGCTTTCGCGACGCGCGGCTGGCTGGCCGCGCGCTGCGGCCGGGGCGCGGAGGCTGGCCGGGATGCGGCAGAGGCCGCAGATGCGGCGGCTGCCGCAGGCACGGCAGGCGAGGATGCCGATGCGGATGCCGCGTCAGCAACGGCAGGCGCTGACGCGGCTGACTGCGGTCCTTCGGCCGCGCTGGTCCCGCTGCCACCGCGCCCCAGCACCATCAGTGCGGATACGCCCAGGACCACCACAGCCGCTGCGCCGGCCAGCATCAGTTTGCTGGCCGACCGGGCCGGCGTGGCGGGCGTGACCTGAACAGTGGGCGCCGCCACGGATGGCATGGATGGCACTGCGGTGGCATCGGGCAACTGCGGTGCGGCAGGTGCCGGCGTGGGCGCGGGCGCGGGTGGGGGCACGGGCGCGGAAGCTGCAGCGGCTGGCTGCGGTGCCGGCTGCGACAGATCGGTGCGTAAACGTGTTGCCTCCAGGTCCTGCTCGGGCGGCAGCGTGCCGCTCAGCACGGTCTGGTCGGGCGAGTTGCCGCCGGTGAGCTTGCGCAACCGCCGGCGCGCAAGGTCCCCGTAGATGCCGGAGGGAAACTTGGCCAGGAACATCTCCAGCTCTTCCGGGTCGGTCGAGTCCTTGATGTCTTTCCAGTAAACCAGCTCCAGCTCCTGCGTGACCGTGGCCGACGTCGCCGAGGTGGCGGATGTTGCGGAAGTAGCGCTGGTGGCCGACGTGCCGGAGGTACCGGTACCGGCCGATGTGCCGCGCGAGCCCGTCGCATCGGGCAGCGGCTTGCGTTGTGGATCAGCCGGCGGCACGACCGTCGCATCTTCGGCGCGGCGGATGGCGGACTGCAGGGCCGTGGCAAAGTCGCGCGCGGTGGCAAAGCGCTCCTCACGGTCCTTGGCCAAAGCGCGCGCAACCACCGCGTCAATGGCCGCAGGCAGGCGCGCGTTGTACGTGCTGGGCGCCTGCGGCGTATGGCCGATGATCTGGTGGATGATGGAAAAGTCGTTGTCGCCGTCAAACGGCCGGCGGTCTGTCAACAGCTGGTACAGCACCACGCCCACCGAAAACAGGTCGGCCCGGGCATCAATCTTCTGGCCCTGCACCTGCTCGGGCGACATGTACTTGAGCGTGCCCACCATGCTGCCCTGCGTGCGCGTGGCCTCGCCGGAGTCCTGGATGCGCGCCACGCCAAAATCAGTGAGCTTCACGCGCCCGCCGGGCTCGATCAGCAGGTTGGCGGGCTTGATGTCACGATGAACGATGCCGGCCTTGTGAGCGTAATCCAGCGCCGACAGCAGGTCCCGGATGATCTTGAGCGACTGTTCCAGCGAATAGCGCACGCCGCGGTCCAGGTGGTGCTTGAGGTCATCACCCTGGATGAACTCCATGACCAGGAACGCAATGTCGCCATCGCGGTCGGAGTCATAGACGCTGACGATGTTGGGGTGCTGCAGCCGCGCAGCGGACCGCGCCTCGGTACGAAAGCGCGCTTCGTACTCGGCCGCGGCTTCCTCGGACAGGTTCTCGACCTTGACGGTCTTGATGGCCACGCGCCGGTCCAGGTTGGGGTCCCGGCCCTCGTACACAATGCCCATGGCACCCTTGCCAAGCACGCGGATCAGATCGTATCGACCAAGCTTCTTGAGACTCACGGCGGCGGGTGGGGTGGTGAGAGGAAAAATGATTCTAACTGTGCGCGCCCGCCATCCTGGGCACGCACATCACTTCGGCCGTGTCCCCGGATCGCGCTTGATGCGCATGCTCTCGCGCAGGTAGGCCTCCGTGAAGTATTTGCCCAGCAGCCGCTGCAGCCAGCGCGGCATGTCCGCGCCCTGCTCCTCGTGGAACTTCTCGTAGGCATCCCATAGCCGGGCACTGCCAAACAGCAGGCTGCCCGCGCCGGGCAGGTGCTTCTTGAGCTCCTGCGGGGACAGCTCGCGCAGCGTGCCCTCCACCACGGCACGCGCAGCCACGCTCATGGCCTGGTCATGGGCACGCAGTTCCACCAGCAATTCACCCAGCGCGCGCTGTGGCGGGATGAAGCCGATGGACGCTGCGCGCCCACCCAGCAGGTACTGCAGGCGCGTGTCGTCGGGCCAGTCGGTCTTCAAGGGGTTGTTGTCCTTGACCGCCACCATGGTGCGGTCTTCCGCGCGCAGGTCGCGCTTGAGCTCGGCCTTGGACGCGTGCAGCTCCATCAGTCCCAGCAAGGCCATGCGCACCAGCCTGCCCATGTCCTCCAGTTCGCCCTCGCCCAACAATCCGATCCGGGCCGGATCGAGCCCGGCCCCGCGCAGGAAGGCTGCCAGCTCGCCACCTGGTGCCGCCGCGCCACCCGCCTGCAGCGGCCCGCCCGTGCGCGAGCCAGGGCCGAAGGTGGAGTCAAAGCCCCACTCACCAAACGGGTCCTCTTCAGCCGGCGGCGGCACGGCGGCCAGCTCGGCCGGTTGCGTCAGCCCCTCGTCGGACACCGCGCTGTGGCTGAAGCCCGAAGCCTCGCGGTCAAACACAGCCCAGGGGTCGTCGTCCCCGGCATGCGCCGAGGCAACGGCGGCCAGCACCTTGTAGTCGCCCAGCTTGAGCAGTTGGCCGTGCGGCAGCACGCCGCACGCGCCCGGCGGTGCCTCGCCAAACGGAAGCTCCACGCCATTGACCACCGACAGCACACGAAAGTGGAGCTCGTCGGCGTCGCACCACACGCACAGGTGGCGGCGCGATACATTGCGCCGCGGATCGGGCAGGCAGATGTCGCAATCGGCGTCGCGCCCCAGCACCAGCTCGGCCTGCCCCGCCACCAGCACGCGGCGGTCGTCAATACCGGGCCCGCTGACGTGAAGATCGACTGCCATGCGATGCGCCTGCGGCCGGCGTCAGGCCCGCACCGAGAAGACGACCAGCGGCGCGCTTTCAGCGTCGCGCTCGCAGCCCAGCGCAATCTGTCCGCTGCCCACCAGGTAACACTCGGTGCGCCGCAGCACCACGGGTTCGCTCTGGTTGCCCACGTAGACCCAGGTGCCAAAGCTGGACGCATCGTTCAGCACAAACTGCCCGCCGCGCCATTGCAGCGTGGCATGCACGCGCGACACGCGCGAATCATTGAGCGACAGCGACGCGGTGGTGGCACGACCAATGGTGAGCTTGTCGCCGCGCGGGTCCAGCCGCAGGGTCTGGCCGGCGGCCGACACCTCCAGGAACGTGGCTTCCACCGCCTTGAACATCGAGGCACCCATGATGGTGGCGTCGGCGTCGCGGTCCATGTTCCAGTCCACACGGTAGACCTCGGTGGCTTCCGCCTTGCCGCGCAGGTACATGGGGCCGATGCTGCGCAGTTGCGCCTGCTGCAGCGGCGCGAGCGCGTCGCGCACGCGTTGCGACGTCAGTATCTGCTCTGCGCCGGCCAGGTCTGCCAGGCGTGCGGCGCTGTTCACGGCGTCACCAAAACAGTCGCCGTCGATTTCAACGACCTCGCCGCATTCAACCCCCATCTGCATTTGCACCGGGGCGCCGTTGCCGCCTGGGTACACGGGCTTGTCCTGCAGGCGTTGCTGGATGGACACACAGGCGGCGAGCGCGTCGCCCTCCGCGGGGAAGACGACAAACAGGCCGTCGCCCAGGAGTTTGACCACGCGGCCGCGGTGCTGCTCGAACGTCTTGCTCAGTGCCGAAGTGAGTTGCGTGACGAACCGCGATGCGGTGGCATCACCCAGCCGCTCAAAGATGCCGGTGCTTCCCACGAGGTCAGCAAAAACAACGGTCGTCGCCATGGGGCATGAGCATAAAAGAAAAGGGTTAGCAGGCAATGCCTGCTAACCCTTTGCATGAATGGTCGGCGTGGCGGGATTCGAACTCGCGACCCCTTGCACCCCATGCAAGTGCGCTACCAGGCTGCGCTACACGCCGACAAGCCTCACATTATAGCGTGTGCTCAATACGCAGCCGACAGAAGATCACGAATCTCTGACAATTCCCTGCGAACAAGCAGAAGTTTTTGCGATGCGGGTGAGCCGTCGTCATCAACGCCGGAGTCTTCAAAATCGTCAAAGCCGGAGTCTTCAACTTCGATGACCTCCACGCCTTCGAGCATCACCTCACCAGCCTTGCGTTTGTCACGTTCCCCCTGCACCAGCTCCTGCAGCTTGTTGCGCGCGCCACTGATGGTGAAGCCCTGGTCATACAGGAGGTCGCGGATGCGGCGGATCATGAGCACCTCATGGTGCTGGTAGTAGCGGCGGTTGCCGCGGCGCTTCATGGGGCGCAGCTGGGTGAACTCCTGCTCCCAGTACCGCAGTACGTGCGGCTTCACGCCGCACAGGTCACTGACCTCACCGATGGTGAAGTAGCGCTTGGCGGGGATGGAAGGGAGGGCTTTCTCCATTGAAATCAATGTTGTACAAGGGAAAGCTCCTAGGTTACTCTAAGACAGGCGTGCATGCAAAGGCTGTACGCGCAGCCCGTGCCAACTGTTGCGTTTCAGGTGATCCCGAAAAGTCAGGCCGCATCGGGCGCATCGCCCTGGATTTGTTCCTTGAGCTTGTGGCTCGCATGGAACGTCACCACCCGGCGGGCCTGAATGGGGATGGCCTCGCCGGTGCGAGGATTGCGCCCGGGCCGCGGCGCCTTGGTGCGGATCTGGAAATTGCCGAAGCCCGAAATCTTGACGTCATTGCCTTCAACCAGGCTGTCGGCCACCAGGTCAAAGAACGCGTCGATCATGTCCTTGGATTCGCGCTTGTTCAGGCCGATCTGCTCGAACAGCAGTTCCGCGAGCTGGGCCTTGGTCAGCGCCGGTGTCTCCAGGCTTTCAACTGCGAACTCCATGGTGTCCTCTTCTTTCGTTGTTTTGACGAACGTCATCGCGGCCTAGCCCCTCAGCCGGCCGCCCAGCTGACTGGCGACACGCTCCACGACCGCGTGCACGGCCTGGTCGATCTGCTCGTCGGTCAGTGTGGCTTCGGCACTGCCCAGCGTCAAGCGCACGGCCAGGCTTTTCTCTTCGGCACCCAGGCCGGGCGACGCCTGCTTGGGCTTGTAGACATCAAACAGCAGCGCATCGCGCAACAGGCCGCCGGTGTCCGCCGAATGCACCGCCTCCATCACCGCGCCATGGCCCACTGAATCGGCGACGATCACGGCGATATCTCGCAGAGCGGGCTGGAACTTGGGCACCGGCTGGAAGGCGGGCACCTGGCGCACCAGGGCGGCGTCCAGGTCCAGTTCGAACAGCACCGGCGCATGGGCCAGCTCCCAGCGCTGGCGCCAGCGCGGATGCAGTTCACCCACCACGCCCACCTGGCGCTCGCCCAACCAGATGCCGGCACAGCGGCCCGGATGCATGGCGGGATGCTCCGCCGGCTTGAAACCCGCTTGCAGGGGCGACAGCAAGGCCTGCACATCGCCCTTGACGTCAAAGAAGTCCGTGGCACTGCCCTTGCGGCCCCACTGCAGGCCGTCGGGTTCGCCATAGGCGAGGCCTGCCACGCGCATGGGCTGATGGATGCCGCGCACGGTGGAATCGGTCGTGGCGACAGTGGCATCGCGCAGGAACACACGCCCCAGCTCGAAGACGCGCACGCGCTCGGCCTTGCGGTCCAGGTTGAACTTCAGCGCCTGGAGCAGCGAGCCCACCAGCGACGAGCGCATCACGCTCATCTGGCTGGCGATCGGGTTGAGCAGGCGGATCGGATCAGCGTTGCCGGCCAGATCGCGCTCCCAGCTCTCTTCCACAAAGCTGAAGTTGATGGTTTCCTGGTAGCCCAGCGACGCGAGCAGGCGGCGAACACCAAAGCGGCTGCGGCGTGCTTCCGGCGCCAGCTTGGCGCTGGTCGGCGCCAGCGGCGGGGTCGTGGGCAACTGGCTGTAGCCAATGATGCGCACCACCTCCTCGATCAGGTCTTCTTCGATGGTCAGGTCAAAGCGGTAGGGCGGCGGCGTGACGGTCAATACGCCCGCGGCGGCGCTCACGGGCAGGCCCAACCGCTTCAGTGCATCCATGCACCGGGTTTCATCCAGCGGCATGCCAATGACCTTGGCCGCGCGTGCCACGCGCAGGGCCACGGGCTTGCGTTCCGGCAGGCGGGCGATCTGGTCGTCCATCGGGCCGGCCTCTCCGCCGCAGATGTCCATGATGAGCCGGGTGATGCGCTCGATGTGCTCGACCGTCTGGCTGGGATCCACGCCGCGCTCGAAGCGGTGGCCGGCGTCGGTGGAAAAATTGAAGCGGCGCGAGCGGCCCTGAATGGCCTGGGGCCACCAGAACGCCGCCTCGACATAGACGTTGCGGGTGTCGTCAGACACCGCTGTGGAGTCACCACCCATGATGCCCGCCAGCGATTCGACCTGCTGGTCATCGGCAATCACGCCCACGGCCTCGTCCACCGTCACGGTGTTGCCGTTCAACAGCTTGAGCTGTTCACCCGCCTTGCCCCAGCGCACGTCCAGCGCGCCGTGAATCTTGTCCAGATCAAAGATGTGCGACGGCCGGCCCAGCTCGAACATCACATAGTTGGAGATGTCCACCAGCGCCGTCACGCTGCGCTGGCCACAGCGGGCCAGGCGGTCCACCATCCACTGCGGCGTGGCGGCGCGGGTATTCACATTGCGCACCACGCGGCCCGAAAAGCGGCCACACAGATCTGGCGCGCTGATCTTCACGGGCAGTCTGGCGTCATGGGTGACCGGCACGGCTGCGAACTGAGGTTGCAGCAGCGGCGAGCCGGTCAACGCCGACAGTTCGCGTGCCACGCCATACACGCTCAAGGCGTGCGCCAGGTTGGGCGTGAGCTTGAGCGTGAAGACGGTGTCGTCCAGCTTCAGCACCTCGCGCACATTGGCGCCCAGCGGCGCATCGGCGGCCAGCTCCAGCAGGCCGCCATGGTCGTCGCTGAGTTGCAGCTCGCGGGCCGAGCACAGCATGCCCTGGCTTTCGACGCCGCGCAGCTTGCCCAGTTTGATCAGGAAGGGTTTGCCGTCCTCGCCGGGCGGCAGCTCTGCGCCCACCAGCGCGCATGGCACCTTGATGCCCGCGCGCGCATTCGGCGCGCCGCACACGATGTTGAGCAATGCGCCCTGCCCCACATCGACCTGGCACACGCGCAGGCGATCGGCATTGGGGTGCTGTACCGCTTCACGGATCTCGCCCACCACGATCTTGCTGAACGGCGGCGCGACCGGGTGCATGTCTTCGACTTCCAGCCCGCCCATGGTCAGGGTGTCGGCCAGTTGGGCGGTGGTCAGCGGCGGGTTGCAGTATTCGCGCAACCAGGACTCGGGGAATTGCATATCGCTTACCTGGGGATATCGTTGGGTAACTGGTTTTTCCAGCGGGCCATCGCGGAACCGGCTTTGCCGGGCCGCTGGTGGCGCCCCCTGGAGGGGGAGGCGCCGCAGGCGCTTCGGGGGGGAGCCTTCATCGGAACTGGCGCAGGAAGCGGATGTCGCCGTCAAAAAAGAGGCGCAGGTCATTCACGCCATAGCGCAGCATCGTGAGCCGGTCCGGGCCCATGCCAAAGGCAAAGCCGATGTACTTCTCGGGGTCCAGCCCCATGTTGCGCACGACCGTCGGGTGCACCTGGCCCGACCCGGCCACCTCCAGCCAACGGCCCGCCAGCGGCCCGCTCTGGAACTGGATGTCGATCTCGGCGCTGGGCTCTGTGAACGGGAAGAAGCTGGGGCGAAAGCGCAGCGCGAGATCGTCGCTCTCAAAAAAGGTGCGGCAAAAGTCCGTGAACACGACCTTCAGGTCCTTGAAGCTGATGTTCTCGCCCAGCCACAGGCCTTCACACTGGTGGAACATGGGCGAGTGCGTTGCATCGCTGTCCACACGGTAGGTACGCCCCGGGCAGATCACGCGAATTTCAGGCATCGCGCCACCGGCATTCAGTGTTTGGGCGTGCTTCTTGACATGCACATGCGCGTAGCGCACCTGCATCGGACTGGTGTGCGGGCGCAGGTTGTAGGCAATGCCGTCGTCGCCCTGGATGTCCACGTAGAACGTGTCCTGCATCGAGCGCGCCGGGTGGTTCGGGGGGTTGTTCAGCGACGTGAAGCTGTGCCAGTCGGATTCGATCTCGGGCCCGTCAGCCACGTCAAAGCCCATGCTCGCAAAGATCTGCTCAATGCGCTCCAGCGTCAGGCTGACCGGGTGCAGGCCACCGGGCTCACGCATGCGGCCAGGCAGCGTCACGTCCAGGGATTCGGCCTTGAGCTGGCTTTCGAGCTCAGCGTCGGCCAGCGCCTGGCGGCGCGCGGCCAACGCGGCTTCAATGGCCTGCTTGGCCACGTTGATCGCGGCGCCACGCGTCTTCTTTTCTTCCACGCTCAGGGCGGCCATGCCCTTCATCAGCTCGGTGATGCGGCCGGTCTTGCCCGTGAACTGGGCCTTGGCGTTCTCAAGCTCCGCAGGCGTGAGCGCCGCGGCAAATGCGCTGCGCGCGCTGTCAACGATGGAATCCAGCTCGTTCATAAAGACTCTTCAAATGAACAAGGGCTAGTGCCTTTCCAAGCGCTAGCCCTTGTTTCTGATGCGCAAGCCACCGTCCGCAAAGACAGCAGCCCCCGTGAAAATCAAGCAGCCAGCTTGGCCTTGACTTGCTCCACGATGCCGGCAAAAGCGGCCTTGTCGTGCACGGCGATGTCGGCGAGCACCTTGCGGTCGATCTCGATGCCGGCCTTGCGGATGCCGTTGGCGAACTGGCTGTAGGTCATGCCGAGTTCACGGGCCGCCGCGTTGATACGGGCAATCCAGAGCTGACGGAAGACGCGCTTTTTTGTGCGGCGGTCACGGTAGGCATATTGCCCAGCCTTCATCACCGCTTCTTTGGCGATCCGGAATACATTGCCGCGGCGGCCGCGGAAACCTTTGGCCAGGGCCAGGACTTTCTTGTGACGGGCGCGGGCTGTTACACCACGTTTGACGCGAGGCATGTTGTTTCTCCTTGTTCGTCAGTTGATCAGATGCCGGTGCCGGGCAGCATGGCAGCCATGGAAACCATGTTGGTTTCATGAACCGACACCGCACCGCGCAGGTGGCGTTTGTTCTTGGTGGTCTTCTTGGTCAGGATGTGACGCTTGAAGGCCTGACCGCGCTTGACGGTCCCACCGGGACGAACACGGAAGCGCTTCTTGGCGCTGCTCTTGGTCTTCATTTTGGGCATGAAATGCTCCTTCTTGGTTGTGCTCGTGAGGCGCCGCGAAAACTGTTCGCGGACTTGATGGCCCCGAGCCACTTTTTTTGTGGCGCCTGTCAGAGCGCCACTTGTTGCCCACCGGCGACCAACCGATGGGCTACTGATTTTTTACGTTGCAGCTGCCGGAGCAGCTTCAGCGGCGGGTTTGGCAGGGCCACCCGGCTTTTTCTTGCCCGGCGCGATCATCATGATCATCTGCCGGCCTTCGAGCTTGGGAAACTGCTCGACGATGATGATGTCCGCCAGCTCATCGCGGATACGGTTCAGCAGCGCCATGCCGATTTCCTGGTGCGTAATCTCGCGGCCCCGAAAGCGCAGCGTGATCTTGCACTTGTCACCTTCCGCCAGGAAGCGCCGGATATTGCGCATCTTGATGTTGTAGTCACCGTCATCGGTGCCCGGGCGGAACTTGACTTCCTTGATTTCAATCACCGTCTGCTTGGCTTTCGCTTCGGCCGCTTTCTTCTGCTCCTGGTATTTGAACTTGCCGTAGTCCATCAAGCGACAGACCGGCGGATTCGCCGTGGCAGCAATTTCAACCAGATCCACGTCCAGCTCACCCGCCATTCGCAATGCTTCGGACAGGCTGACGATGCCCAAAGGCTCGTTTTCAGGCCCGGAGAGGCGGACTTCCGGGGCCATGATTTCCCGGTTCAGGCGGTGTTTGCGTTCCTCGCGGTGGCGGCGGTCGCGAAATTCAGTAGCGATGGTGACGATCCTTCAATTCTTTTGCTACAAAAAATGTAGCGAACACCATTGAGTGCACGCGGGCAAGAGCTTCATTGATGAGAATCAGCTTTTGTTTTGGATGTCACCGGCGATCTTTTGGGAGAACGCTTCGAGGGACATCACACCGAGGTCTTTGTTGCCCCGGGCGCGCACTGCAACAGCACCTGCTGCCATTTCCTTGTCACCTACGACCAGGATGTACGGCAGCTTTTGCAACGAATGCTCTCGTATTTTATACGTAATTTTCTCGTTGCGCAGGTCCAGATCGACCCTAAGCCCTTGATTTTGCAGCGTTTTGGCCACTTGACGGGCGTATTCGGCCTGGGAATCGGTGATATTGAGCACCGCCACCTGCACTGGCGCCAGCCAGGTGGGCAGCGCGCCCGAGTGCTGCTCGATCAGGATGCCAATGAAACGCTCCAGGCTGCCCACGATGGCGCGGTGCAGCATCACGGGCCGGTGGCGGGCGCCGTCTTCGCCCACATATTCGGCATCCAGCCGCTCGGGCATGGAGAAATCCACCTGCATCGTGCCGCACTGCCATTGCCGGCCAATCGCGTCCTTGAGCGTGTATTCGATCTTGGGCCCGTAGAAAGCCCCGTCGCCCGGCGCGATCTCGAACTCGCAGCCGGAAGCCCGCAGGCTTTCCATCAGCGCATGCTCGGCCTTGTCCCAGCTCTCGTCCGAACCAATGCGCTTTTCAGGGCGTGTGGCCACCTTGTAGATGATGCTGTCAAAGCCGAAGTCCCCGTAGACCTTTTGCAGCAGCGTCGTATAGGCCGTGCATTCGGGCAGGATCATGTCTTCGGTACAGAAAATGTGCCCATCGTCCTGGGTGAAGCCGCGCACGCGCATGATGCCGTGCAAGCCGCCCGTGGGCTCGTTGCGATGGCACTGGCCGAATTCGCCGTAGCGCAGCGGCAGGTCGCGGTAGCTCTTGATACCCTGCTTGAAGATCAGGATATGGCCCGGGCAGTTCATCGGCTTGAGCGCGTAGTCACGCTTTTCCGACTCCGTCGTAAACATGTTCTCGCGGTACTTGTCCCAATGGCCCGTCTTTTCCCAGAGGGTCTTGTCCAGCAGTTGCGGGCCTTTGACTTCCTGGTAGCCGTTGTCGCGGTACACGCGGCGCATGTACTGCTCCACTTCCTGCCAGACCGTCCAGCCCTTGGGGTGCCAGAACACGACGCCAGGGGCGTGGTCATCGATGTGGAACAGGTCCAGTTCGCGGCCGAGCTTGCGGTGGTCTCGCTTTTCGGCTTCCTCCAGCATCGTCAGGTACTGCTGCAGTTCGTCCTTGGTCGCCCAGGCGGTGCCGTAGATACGCTGCAGCATCTCGTTGCGGTGGTCGCCACGCCAGTAGGCGCCGGCCACCTTCATGAGCTTGAAGAACTTCAGCTTGCCGGTGCTGGGCACGTGCGGGCCGCGGCACAGGTCCTCGAAGGCGCCTTCGCGGTACAGGCTGACGTCTTCATTGCTGGGGATACTCGCGATGATCTCGGCCTTGTAGTGCTCGCCCATGCCCTTGAAATGGGCCACGGCCTCGTCGCGCGGCAGCACGCGGCGCACCACCGGCTCATCCTTGGCCGCCAGCTCGGTCATGCGCTTTTCAATGGCCACCAGGTCCTCGGGCGTAAAGGGGCGCTTGTACGAGAAGTCGTAGAAAAAACCGTTCTCGATCACGGGCCCGATGGTCACCTGCGCGTCCGGGAACAGTTCCTTGACCGCATAGGCCAGCAGGTGTGCGGTGGAGTGGCGGATGACTTCCAGGCCGTCGGCGTCCCTGGCCGTCACGATGGATACCGGGCTGTCTGCCTGGATGGTGTAACTGGTGTCCACCACCTTGCCGTCCACCTTGCCGGCCAGGGCCGCCTTGGCCAGGCCGGAGCCGATGGAGGCAGCCACCTCGGCCACCGTCACCGGGCCGGGGTATTCGCGTTGGGAACCGTCAGGAAGCGTGATCTTGATCATGTGAAAAAAGGTTCAGAAAAAACAAAGCGCGGTCGTCAGCCGCGCTTGATCTGGGAACCGGGAGGAGTTCAGTGCACGCGACTACGCGACCTCAGGGGGTCGTCATACCTTTTGGGGTAGTTCGCGGTGTCATAACCAGGGTGCCTTTCTCGCTCTTGTATGCCTGCTCAGTGCAGGCTGGCCCGCATTTTAACCCGCGGCAATAAAGCCGGTGCCGTTGCAGCGCGGGCAGCCCGTAATGACGGTCTGCTTCTCGACTTCAAAGTTCTCGTTGATGTTTTCGCTGTCAATGCGAAGTTCGCCGGTACCGCTGCAGTCAGGGCAGCGCACCTTGTTCAGGTCGCCGGCTTCAAAAACACCTGTCTTTTCGCTGGATGCACCCATGGCCGCCCCATCTTTGATGTGTACGCAAAACGTCACTCTACCGCCGAAAGCCCCAAAAACAAACCCCGTCTTCCCTGAGGAAGACGGGGTTGTCGTGGCGCCGTGCCGGCGCGGTATTACGCGGCCTTCTTGTCGTCGAAGAACTGTTCGTCTTCGGTCGAACCCTTCAGCGCGGCCGTGGAGGCATTGGCTTCGATGGTGGTGGTCACGGAGTCAAAGTAACCCGTACCCACTTCGCGCTGGTGCTTGACCGCCGTGAAGCCCTTGTCGGCGGCGGCGAACTCGGCCTGCTGCAGTTCGACGAAGGCGGTCATGTTGTTGCGGGCGTAGCCGTAGGCCAGGTTGAACATCGAGTAGTTCAGGCTGTGGAAGCCAGCGAGCGTGATGAACTGGAACTTGTAACCCATGGCGCCCAGTTCCTTCTGGAACTTGGCAATCGTGGCGTCGTCCAGGTTCTTCTTCCAGTTGAACGAGGGCGAGCAGTTGTAGGCCAGCAGCTTGCCGGGGAATTTGGCATGGATCGCGTCGGCAAACTGCTTGGCAAAGGCCAGGTCGGGCGTGCCGGTCTCGCACCAGATCAGGTCGGCGTACTCGGCATAGGCCAGGCCACGGCTGATGGCTTGTTCAACGCCGTTGCGGCTGCGGTAGAAGCCTTCCACCGTGCGCTCGCCGGTGAAGAACGGCTTGTCGTTGTCGTCCACGTCGGTGGTCACCAGGTCAGCGGCTTCCGCGTCGGTGCGGGCCAGCAGGATGGTGGGCGTGCCCATCACGTCGGCGGCCAGACGGGCGGCCACGAGCTTGGACACGGCTTCACGGGTCGGCACAAGCACCTTGCCGCCCATGTGGCCGCACTTCTTGGCGGCGGCCAGCTGGTCTTCAAAGTGGACGCCTGCGGCGCCGGCTTCGATCATGGACTTCATCAACTCGAATGCGTTCAGCACACCGCCAAAGCCCGCTTCGGCGTCCGCCACGATGGGGGCGAAGTAGTCAATGAAGCCCTCATCACCCTGGCTCTTGCCTTCGCTCCACTGGATCTGGTCGGCGCGGGTGAAGGTGGCGTTGATCTTCTTGACGACCTTCGGCACCGAGTCCACCGAGTACAGCGACTGGTCGGGGTACATCTCGCCATTGCTGTTGGCATCACCGGCAACTTGCCAGCCCGACAGGTAAATGGCCTTCAGGCCGGCCTTGACCTGCTGCATGGCCTGGTTGCCGGTCAGCGCGCCGAGTGAGTTGACGAAGGGCTCGGTGTTGATCAGGTTCCACAGTTTTTCAGCACCGCGCTTGGCCAGCGTGTGCTCCACCTGCAGCGAACCGCGCAGCTTGACCACGTCGGCGGCGCTGTAGCCGCGCTTGATGCCCTTCCAGCGGGGGTTTTCAGCCCAGTCTTTTTCCAGGGCGGCAATTTGCTGTTCGCGGGTCAGGTGGGTCCAGTTGCTCATGGGTTCACTCCAAAGGGTTGTTGAATTCGATGGATGAACTTTAAGTCTTCTACAAGACTTTGGGAAGCTCTTGTGTCTTATATAAGATATATTTTTATCTTTAATAAAATCAACAACTTAATCAGCATTTTTCTCAATGTGGAAATTTATTTCTTGTATTGAGAAAAAATCTTGCGCTGCACCATTTCCAATTTTCTTGATATGGAATCAAATTTTCATTTAGCGAAATTTCACCGCCCCTTGACCCAGTCGCCCGACGCGATGACCGGCTTGCCCGCCACGAGGGCCGCGTTGATCTCGTAGACGATGCATTCGACGTTGCGCCCGGCCGCCTGCACGGGGATGATCCGCTTGAAGTATTCGTTGGTCTGCTGCGGGTAAAGCTCTTCGATCTCGTCCAGCACACGCTCAAGCTGCGCAGAGATCTCATACACCTCCCCCACCACCTCGCCCGCGCCGCCCAGCAGAACCCCCGGGTAACGGCCAAAGTGGTACATCGTGCCGGCGATGCGGGCCTCACCCACCCAGCGCGGGGCGGGGCTCAGGCGCGTGATGTCGTTGTCATCGCCCCGGCGCAGCGTTCCATAGACAAAGGCGTGGCGCGGGGTGGCAGGTGCTTGGGGCATGATCGTCGGCTTGTTGAATTGGCAAGACAAAAGGCGAGTCTAGTGAATCACCCTCCCCCCAGCCGCTGGCTGGCATATGCCTGCCTGGCATTGAGCATGTCCCTGGTGGGCAGCTACGTCGCCCTGTCCAAGCCGCTGGCTGCGGCAATCCCCGTGTTCCTGCTGGCATGGCTGCGTTTTGGCATTGGCGGGCTGGCGATGCTGCACTGGCTGCGCAAGCCCGCCGATGAAGCTCCCATGACGGCGCAAACCCGGCGGCTGGTATTTCTGGAATCGTTCCTGGGCAACTTCCTGTTTTCCATCTGCATGCTGTACGGCGTGAGCATGACCAGCGCCGTTTCCGCCGGCGTGATCATGGCGTCCATTCCCGCTGTCGTGGCCCTCATGAGCTGGGCCTTCCTGCGTGAACGCATCAGCTTTCGCATCTGGGCTGCGGTGGCATGTGCCGCGACGGGCATCGGCCTGCTGGCCCTTGCCGGGCCGTCCCCCCACGACAGTGGCGCCCCCGCGGCTGCCCCCGCGAAGGCCTGGCTGGGCAACCTGCTGGTGTTCGGTGCGGTGCTGTGCGAGGCCTCGTACGCCGTCATCGGCAAGAAGCTGACCGGCGTGCTCGGCCCGCGGCGCATCACCGCGCTGATCAACCTGTGGGGCTTTGCCCTGGTCACACCCTTTGGCCTGTACATGGCCTGGCGCTTTGACTTCACCGGCGTGCAGCCGGGCATCTGGATGCTGCTGGTGTTCTATTCGCTGGCGGCCAGCGTGTGGACGGTGTGGCTGTGGATGACGGGGTTGAAGGTGGTGCCGGCCGCGCAGGGCGGCGTGTTCACGGTGATGCTGCCGGTGTCTGCCGCGCTCGTGGGCGTACTGGTGCTGGGCGAAAGCCTGGGGCCCGCGCAGCTGGCCGCGTTTGCCGTCGCGCTGGTGGGGGTGGTGCTGGCCACGCTGCCGGTCAGGGCGGGCGCTACTTCCCCGTAACCTTGCGGATCGCCGGTTTGATGTTCTCGCGCCGGGCCGGCAGCACGGTGGCGTTCTCGCGCGGCGCGTTCAGCACGATGGAGGTGGATGTCTCCGTGAGGATGCAGAACTTCGTCACCACCGCGTCCAGGTGCTCCACGTCGATCACGGCTATCTCCAGCGTCCAGCTGTCCTCGCCGGTGACGTTCCAGGCGTTCACCACCTCGGGCGTCTGCTCGATCAGCTTGACCACGCGCGCATACTCGGCGCGCCCCACGCGCACCAGCGCACGGATGCCGTAGCCCAGGCGCTTGTAGTCCACCTCGGCGCGGTAGCCCTTGATCACGCCCTGCAGCTCCAGCTTGCGCACGCGCTCGGCCACGGCCGGCTGGCTCAGGTGCACACGCCGGCCCAGCTCGGCCATGGTGATCCGCGCATCCATCTGCAGCTCAGCCAGAATGCGGCTGTCGTAGGTATCGAACTCAGAAACTTCGGTCATGACGGTCTGGAATTTTAAAAACCAAGGCCATGCAGGCCTGACACCTTCAATCATGCATGGCCGGGCAGGCTGGCGCAATCTAGGATTGTCCGCATGAACACCGTCACCCTGCCGCTGGCCAAGAAGGCCCCCGCCCTGCTCATTCCCGCCCTGCTGGCCTGCTACCTGGTCTGGGGCTCGACCTACCTGGCCATCCGGTTTGCGCTGGTGAGCTTTCCGCCGTTTTTCCAGATGGGTTCGCGCTTCCTGGTCGCGGGCGCCCTGCTGATGGCCTGGGTGCGCTGGCGCGGCGGTGCCTGGCCCAACCCGGCGCAGTGGCGCAACGCACTGGCCGTGGGCACGCTGATGCTGGGCGGCGGCATGGGGCTGACGGCGGCGGCCACGGTGCACATAGGCTCCGGGCTGATCGCCACCTTCATTGCGGTCGTGCCCATGATGGTCTGCGCCTGGGGCCTGCTGTTCGGCCAGCGGCCCAGCCGGCTGGAACTGCTGGGCATGGCGGTTGGTCTGCTGGGCGTGGTGCTGCTGGTGCGCGGCGCCAGCTTCTCGGCGGCGCCAGTGGGAATTGCCTGCATCGGCGCCGCCACGCTGGCGTGGTCACTGGGCTCGGTGCTGTCCACCACGCGGCTGCCGCTGGCATCGGGGCCAGCCGGCTTTGCCAGCGAAATGTTGTGTGGTGGCGCGGTGTTGATGCTGATTGCTCTGGTACTGGGTGAGCAGCCCGCGTGGCCACCCACGGCGCTGGCGCTGGGCGCGTGGGTTTACCTGGTGGTGTTTGGCTCGCTGGTCGCGTTCAGCGCCTACCTGTACCTGCTGGCCCATGCGTCGCCCGCGGTGGCCACCAGCTACGCGTTTGTGAACCCGCTGATCGCGCTTTTCCTTGGCGTGGTGTTCGCCTCGGAGGCCGTCTCGGGCGGCGAATGGATCGCCTGCGGCGTGATCCTGACCGGCGTTTTGCTGATCTTCAGAGGGAAAACGGCCTGAAACACGAATGAAAAAAACAACACGCCAGAGGGAAAAAAGCATTTTTTCGCTTGGAAACGCGTTTTTTCTCCAGTAGCATCCGCAGTGCCAGTGAGAGTGAAGATTCCCATTGGTGATTAATCAACTTCTAGAAGGAAATTCAATCATGGCAACTGCAAAGAAAGCTCCGGCAAAGAAGGCGCCCGCAAAGAAGGCCGCTCCTGCCAAGAAAGCCGCCCCGGCAAAGAAGGCCGCTCCGGCGAAGAAGGCCCCGGCCAAGAAGGCTGCACCGGCAAAGAAGGCCCCCGCCAAGAAGGCCGCTCCGGCGAAGAAAGCTGCTCCGGCCAAGAAGCCCGCAGCCAAGAAGGCCCCCGCCAAGAAGCGCACCCCCAACGCCGCGTTCATGAAGGCCCTGACGCCCAGCGCCGCACTGGCCGCCGTGGTGGGCGCCAACCCGCTGCCCCGCACTGAAGTGGTCAGCAAGCTGTGGGCCTACATCAAGAAGAACGGCCTGCAGGACAAGATGAACAAGCGCATGGTCAACGCCGACGCCAAGCTGAAGGAAATCTTCGGCAAGGCCCAGGTGTCCATGTTCGAGATGGCCGGCCTGATCGGCAAGCACGTCAAGTAATCAGGCCCTGCCTGATCTTCAAAGGCCGCAGCAATGCGGCCTTTTTCATTTCCGCAGTGCGTTGTGCGTGATCGCGCTCAGCGTGCCGCGCGTGGTGATGACTTCAGGGTCCAGCATCACTTCGATCACTGTGCCGTTTTCACGAGCCAGGGCCGCGACCAGCTCCGGCTCGAACTGCGCCGTGTGCGTGATGCGCACACCCGCATAGCCATAGGCACGCGCCAGCGCCGCAAAGTCGGGGTTGTTCAGCTGCGAGCCGCTGACATGTTGCGGGTACTCGCGCTCCTGGTGCATGCGGATGGTGCCGTACATGCCGTTGTTCAGCAGCACGATGATGCTCTTGCCGCCATGCTGCACGGCCGTGGCCAGTTCCTGGCCGTTCATCAGGAAGTCGCCGTCGCCAGCGATCGTGAACGCCGTGCGGCCGCTCACGATGCTCGCGGCAATACCCGCCGGTACGCCATAACCCATGGCACCCACCGTCGGCGCGAGTTGCGTCTTGAAGCCCTTGGCCAGCCCGTGGTGGCGATAAAAGCGATGAATCCAGCTGGCGAAGTTGCCCGCGCCGTTGGTCAGCACGGCGTCCGCCGGCAAATGCTTTTGCAGCACGGCCACGATGGCCGGCATGTCGATCTCGCCGGGCAAGGCCTGCGGCGTCATGTTGGCCTCGTAATCGGCGTGGGCGGCAGCGGTCCAGTCCTCCCACGCCACAGACGGGGGCGCCGTCAAAACTTCCAGGCTGCGCGCCGCCGCGCTCATGGTCGCGTTGATCGCCAGGTCGGCCTGGTACACGCGGTTGAGTTCCTCGGCGCTGGCATGGATGTGCACCAGCTTCTGCGCGGCCTTCGGGGGCGTGAGCAGCGTGTAGCCGCTGGTCGTCATCTCGCCCAGGCGTGGGCCGATGGCGATGATCAGATCGCTGTCCTTGACCCGTGCCGCGAGTTTCGGGTTGATGCCGATACCCACATCGCCCGCATACAGCGGGTGAAAGTTGTCAAACGTGTCCTGGAAGCGGAACGCATTGCCCACCGGCAGCTTCCAGTTCTCGGCGAAACGCTGCAGCGCCTGCGCAGCCTGCGGCGTCCAGCCGCCGCCGCCCGCAATCACAAAGGGGCGTTGTGATGCCAGCAGCAGCTCGCGCAGGCGTCGCAGCGAGCCGGGGTCGCTCCACGCCTCCACCGCCTCCACACGTGGCAGGGGCGCCGCATCCACGGTCTGCGTGAGCATGTCTTCGGGCAGCACCAGCACCACGGGGCCGGGCCGGCCGTTCATGGCGGTGGCAAACGCCCGGGCCACGTATTCAGGAATGCGGGCCGGGTCGTCAATGCGCTCCACGCGCTTGGCCATGCCCTTGGTGCTGGGGCCGAAGAAGGCGCCGTAGTCCACCTCCTGGAATGCCTCGCGGTCGCGCTGGTCACCGGCCACGTCGCCCACAAACAGCACCATGGGCGTGGAGTCCTGATAGGCGGTGTGCACGCCAATGGACGCATTGGTGGCGCCGGGCCCGCGCGTCACGAAACACACGCCGGGGCGGCCGGTCAGCTTGCCATGCGCTTCGGCCATGAAAGCAGCGCCGCCCTCTTGCCGGTTGATGATGAAGCGGATGCGGTCGCCCAGCGCGTGAAAGCCGTCGAGTGCGGCAAGATAGCTCTCCCCGGGTACACCAAACACATGGGTGACGCCCTGGGCGACCAGGCATTCGACGAGCAGATGGCCAGCAAGCCGGGACACAGGTTGGGGCATGTGGATTGACTTTATTAACGTTTCAGTGAATTATTAAGCCATGACCCGAGAGACTGCCCCGGCCACGGAAGAGCGGCTGCGCGATGCCGACCGCTCGCAGAACACCATCCTAGCAGCGGCCCGCGACGAGTTTGCCGAGTACGGCCTGGGTGGCGCGCGCATGGACCGCATCGCCGAACGGGCGGGCCTGAACAAGCGGCTGATCTACTACTACTTCGAAGACAAGGAGAAGCTGTTCGAGGCCGTGCTGGAGCAGGCCTACCTGCACATCCGCGAGGCCGAGCGCGCGTTGAACCTGCTGGACCTCAAGCCCGCCGACGCGATCCGACGGCTGGTGGAGTTCACCTGGAACTACTACCTGGACCATCCCGAGTTCCTGACCCTGCTCAACAGCGCCAACCTGCACAAGGCGCGCCACCTGCAGGGCTCCGAGCGCGTGCGTGAGATGAACTCGCCGCTCATTGCCATGCTGGGCGAGATCCTGGAGCGCGGCCGCAAGGAAGGCAGCTTTCGCGGCGGCATCGACCCTGTGCAGCTGTATGTGTCGATTGCCGCGCTGTCGTACTTCTACCTGTCCAACAGCTTCACGCTGTCGTCGATTTTCGGGCGCGACCTGCTGGCGGCCAAGGCGCGCAGCGAGCGCCTGTCCCACATGTGCGATGTGATCCTAGGGTATGTACTTAGAAACTGACGGGCCCGGTGAATTGACCCGTGCCGGGGTGATTTCTACAATTCACCCGTTAGTGAATTAACACCCAGGAGACATTCGCATGAAATCCGCTTTGCCTGTTCGTGGCCTGTTTGTGGCCAGCCTGCTCGCCCTCGCCGCTGGCGCCGCCATGGCGCAATGGAAGCCCACCAAGCCCATCACGCTGATCGTGCCCTGGGCGCCGGGCGGCTCCACCGACCAGGTCACGCGCGTGACCGCGGCCGAGCTGGAAAAGCACCTGGGCCAGAAGATCGTCATCATGAACCAGCCCGGTGCTTCCGGTTCGGTGGGCACCAAGAACGCAATGGAAGCGCCCAAGGACGGCTACACCTGGACCGCAGGCGGCGCCAAGGACCTGGGCACCTACAAGGTGCTGGGCATGCTGGACACCTCCGCCAGGGACTGGAACCTGTACCTCAACGTGGCGCACATCGCCGTGGTGGGCGTCAATGCCGACACACCGTACAAGACCATGAAAGAGTTGCTGGACGCGATGAAGGCCAAGCCGGGCCAGATCTCCGTGGCCACCGCCGGCGTCAACTCCAGCGGCCACTCGGCCATTGAAGCCATTGCGCGCGCGGCGGGCGTGACGTACAAGCATGTCACCTATGACGGCGGCGCGCCCGCCGCCGTGGCGGCCGCCTCGGGCGAAGTGCAGGTCACCACCCAGCTGGCGGCCGAGCAGACCGACATGATCCGCGCCAAGAAGATTCGCCCGCTGGCGGTGGTGGGCGACAAGTCGATCGAGATCGAAGGCTTCGGCGCCATCCCGCCGCTGTCGGCCACGATTGCCGGCTTCAAGGACCCGATCAACTATTTCGGCATCTTCGTACCCAAGGGCGCACCGGCCGAAGTGGCGCAGACGCTGGACAAGATCTGGGCCACGGAGATCGTCAAGAGCGAGGCACTCAAGAAGTACGCCCAGTCACGCGGCGCCATGTTTGCACCGATGGCGGGCGAAGACGCACAGAAGGCGGTGTTCCCCGCCATCCAGTCTTACGCCTGGACGCAGCAGGCCGCCGGCAAGGCCAAGGTGTCGCCTGACACCGTGGGCATTCCCAAGCCCTGAGGCCCGCACAACAGGAACACACCATGAGCGAGGGCGGCAAGACCGCCCGCTCCGACCTTCTGGGCGGGGCGGGATGGGTAGGCTTTGGCCTGCTGATCGTGACGGAAGCGCTGCGCATGGACCGCTTCACGGCCATGGGCGCGACGCTGTACACCATGCCGGGCTTCGTGCCGGGCATCATCGGCAGCCTGATCGTTCTGCTGGGCGTGGTGCTGATGCTGCGCGGCTGGCGACGCGGCAAGACGGAAGGCAAATTACCTGACGCCGACACCGGGCCCGTGGTCAACCGCCGCGTGGGCATCACGCTGGTGCTGTCGTTGGTCTACGCGGGCGCGCTGCTGGGCCGCGCGCCGTTCTGGCTGGTCACCGCGCTGTTTGTCGCAGCCTTCACCTGGTTTTTTGCTCCGGATGACCAGCCGCCTGCCCGGCGCGTGATCGCCGCCCTGATTGCCGGTGCCGTCACCAGCGCTGTCGTGACGGTGGTGTTCCAGCACGTGTTCCTGGTTCGCCTGCCCTGAGGAATGAGCCTGCATGTTTGACGGAATCGTCCTCTTCGGTGAATCGATCGTGCGCTTTGGCACGCCCGAGATCATCTTCTACGCCTTGCTGTCCTCGCTGGTCGGCGTGATCATGGGCGCCCTGCCCGGCCTCACGGCCACCATGGCGCTGGCGCTGATGACCACGCTCACGCTCAAGCTGCCGCCCAGCCAGGCACTGCTGATCCTCATCTGCACTTATGTGGGCTCCATCTATGGCGGCTCGCGCTCGGCCATCCTGCTGAACATCCCCGGCACGCCGGCGTCGGCCGCATCGTGCCTGGACGGCTATGCCCTGGCGCGCCAGGGCATGGCCGGGCGGGCCATGGGCATTGCCACCACAGGTTCGGTGCTGGGCACCTTGATCGGCATGTTCTTCCTGGCCGGCTTCACGCCCATCCTGGGTGGATTGGCGCTGAAGTTCGGTGCCTATGAATTTTTCTGGCTGGCGCTGTTCGGCGTGATCATTGCCGGCACCCTGACCGGCGACGATCCGCTCAAGGGCTGGATTGCCGGCATCGCGGGCCTGTTCATCGCCGGCATCGGCCAGGAGCCGCAGTACGCGTATGAGCGCTTCTCGTGGGGCGTGCGCGACCTGGCCGGCGGCATCCAGCTGGTGCCGGCGCTGGTGGGCGCGTTCGGCTTTGCCGAGTTGCTGACCGCCATGAAGGAGCGCCAGGCGCCGGTGAAGATCAGCCCTTTCGACACCGTGATCCCGAAGTTGCGCGACATCACGAAATACTGGCGCACCATCATCCGCTCGGGCCTGATCGGCACCGGTGTAGGCATCGTGCCTGGCGTAGGGGAAGACGTGGCGGCCTGGTCGTCCTATGCCGCCGCCAAGCGCGCCAGCCAGGAAAAAGAGCAGTTCGGCAAAGGCTCGGTCGAAGGCCTGATGGCCGCCGAGACTGGCGACAACGCCTGTGTGCCCGGCGCCATCATCCCGGTGCTGACGCTGGCGATTCCGGGCTCGGCACCCGCAGCGGTGCTGATGGCCGCCATGATCATCCACGGCGTCAAGCCCGGCCCGCTGATCATGGTGGAGAACCCGTCGTTCGTGTACGACGTGGTGGCCATGATGCTGTTTGCCACTCTCGGCATCCTGATCTATGGCCTGGTGCTGACCAAGGCGCTGGTGCAGGTGCTGCGCGTGCCGCAGCACTACATCGTGCCCATCATCTTCGTGCTGTGCGCGGTGGGCAGCTTTGCCATCGCCGGGCGGCTTTTTGACGTGTACGTGATGCTGGCGTTCGGCATCATCGGTTTCTTCCTGCGCAGCTTCGGCTACCCGATGGCGCCGCTGGTGCTGGGCATTGTGCTGGGTGACCTGCTGGAAAAGAACCTGCGCCGCGCACTGGTGCTGTCGGACGGCGACCTCACGCCGTTCTTCACGCGCCCCATCTCGGGCACGGTGGCCGCGCTGATCTTCGCCACCATCGGGTTCAAGGTGTACAGCCTGTACCGCAAAGGCAAGGCGGCCCCATGAAGCTGAAACTTTCGCTTTGCAACGAGGTGCTGCAGACTCTGCCGATCGAGCGGCAGTGCGCGCTGGCCGCGTCGCAGGGCTATACCGGGCTGGAGGTCGCGCCTTTCACGCTGGCTGATGACCCCGGCACGCTGGACGAGGCCGCCGCGAGGCGCATCCGATCCGCCGCGCATTCTCAGGGCCTGGCCATCAGCAGCCTGCACTGGCTGCTGGTCAAGCCCGCCGGGCTGTCGCTGGTGTCGCCCGACACCGCGCTGCGCGCGCGCACGCTGGCCCTGCTGCAGCGCCTGATCGGCTTTGCCGCCGCGTGTGGAGCGCAAGTGCTGGTGCATGGCTCGCCCGCGCAGCGCTCGCCTGGCGCGGGCCAAAGCGTCGCCGACGCGCAGGCCCGGCTTGAAGACGCGCTGGCCACGCTGGCGCCTCATGCCGCCGCCGCGGGCGTCGTCTATTGCCTGGAGCCGCTGTCGCCCGTGGAGACACCGGTGGTCAACACCGTGGCCCAAGCCGCAGCCATCGTGGACCGCATCGGCTCACCGGCCGTGCGAACCATGCTGGACGTGAGCGCCGCGTCGCAGGCTGAAAGCGAACCTGTGCACGAGGTGCTGGCGCGGTTCCTGGCCAGCGGCCACATCGCGCATGTGCAGCTCAACGACCGCAACCGCCGCGGGCCTGGCCAGGGCGACACCGACCAGGCACCGGTGCTGCGCGTGCTGCGCGACGCCGGCTACACCGGCTGGGCGGCGGTGGAGCCGTTTGAGTACGTGCCAGACGGGCCCGGCTGCGCCGCGTTCAGCGCCTCCCATGTGCGCGGGGTATGGGAGACATTGCAATGACCGCCTCCCTTCATGGGCCCATTCATGTGCGTGAGGTCGCCCTGTTTGAGCGGCCCGTCACCCTGCGCCTGCCGTTCCGCTTTGGCGCGGCCACCGTCACGCGCTGCCCGCAGGCCTTTGTGCGCGTGGACCTGGACGTGGGCGGGCGCCGGTTTGAAGGCGCCAGCGCCGAGCTGATGGTGCCCAAGTGGTTCGACAAGTCGCCCGATCTCACGCACGAGCAGAACTTCGAGCAGCTGCGTGAAGCCCTGCGCGGCGCGCGCGAGGCCTACGCCGCAGTAGGTGCCGCCGCCAGCCCCTGGCAGTTGTCCTTGGCCGCTGGCGATGCGGCCATCGACGCGCTGGTGGCGCGCGGGCTGCCGCGCCTGGCCGCGCAGTTTGGCCCGGCGCTGCTGGACAAGGCCGTGGCCGACGCCGCGCTGCGCGCCGCCGGCCTGGGCTGGTGCGAAGGCCTGCGCGCGGGTGTACTGGGCGACCCGTGGAGCCCTGCGCTGCCCATTGTCCAGCCAAGCCAGGTCACGCTGCGCCATACCGTGGGTCTGGCGGACCGCCTCACGCCTGCCGATAAAGGCGCCGATCCACAGGACGGCCTGCCCGCCACGCTGCAGGACGCCATCGGCCACTATGGCCTGCATCACTTCAAGCTCAAGCTGTCGGGCAACCCGCAGGCCGACGTGGACCGCCTGTCACGCATCGCCGCCGTGCTGCAGGCCCACGCAAATGACTGGCGCGTGACGCTGGACGGCAACGAGACTTTTTCCGACGCGCAGGCGCTGGGCGACTTCTGGCGCGCACTGACCGCCGCGCCGGCAGCCCAGGCTTTGCTGCAGCGAACGCTGCTGCTGGAGCAACCCATCGCACGCAAGGCGGCGCTGGCGCAGCCCATCCACGCCCTGGGCATTGCCGTGCCGGTGATCCTGGACGAATCCGATGACCATGCGGACGTGCTGGAGCGCGGCCTGGCCCTGGGCTACCGCGGCATCTCCAGCAAGGCCTGCAAGGGCATTTACCGCTCGCTGCACAGCGCGGCACGCATTGCGCAGGAGCCGCATCGTCTGCTGTTGTCAGGCGAAGACCTGACCTGCCAGGCCGGCCTGGCCGTGCAGCAGGATACGCTGCTCGCCGCCAGCCTGGGCGTCACCCACATCGAGCGCAACGGCCACCACTATGTCGATGGTTTTGGCGTGGCGCCCGATGCCGAAGCGCTGGCCTTTGCCGACGCCCATGCGGGCTTTTACCGCATCACCCAGGGCCGCCCCCGCCTGGCGGTGCAAGGCGGCCAGCTGGACCTGACGTCGCTGCACGCGCCGGGCTTTGCCAGCGCCGCCACGCCCCAGTGGGACAGCCTGCAACCCATCCGATAACACCTTTTCCTCCGAGAGAACCCCATGGCTACACAACGACTTGGAATCATCATGCACGGCGTCACCGGCCGCATGGGCATGAACCAGCACCTGATCCGCTCCATCCTCGCCATCCGCAACCAGGGTGGCGTCACGCTGTCCAACGGCGACAAGGTCATGCCCGACCCCATCCTGATCGGCCGCAACGCCGAGAAGATGCAGGCCCTGGCCCAGGCGCACAACGTGGCGCGCTGGGGCACCGACCTGGACGCCGCCCTGGCCACCCCGGACGACACGGTGTTCTTTGACGCCGGCACCACCCAGATGCGCCCCACCCTGCTGGCCAAGGCGATCCGCGCCGGCAAGCATGTGTACTGCGAAAAGCCCATCGCAACCAACCTGAACGAGGCGGTGGAGATCGCGCGTCTGGCGCAGGAATCCGGCCTCAAGCACGGTGCCGTTCAGGACAAGCTGTTCCTGCCCGGCCTGCGCAAGCTGGACATGCTGCGCCGCGCCGGGTTCTTCGGCAAGATGCTGTCGGTGCGGCTGGAGTTCGGCTACTGGGTGTTTGAAGGCGACCTGCAGCCCATCCAGCGGCCCAGCTGGAACTACCGTGCCGAAGACGGCGGCGGCATGATCCTGGACATGATGTGCCACTGGCGCTATGTGCTGGACAACCTGTTTGGTGAAGTCAAGTCCGTCTCGTGCATAGGCACCACGCACATACCCCAGCGCTGGGACGAGGCCGGCAAGCCCTATGCCTGCACCGCCGACGATGCGGCCTATGCCACCGCCGAGCTGACGGGCCATGGCGGAGAGCCGGTGATCGCCCAGATGAACATGAGCTGGGCCACGCGCGTGCGCCGTGACGACCTGGTGACCTTCCACGTGGACGGCACGCATGGCTCGGCCGTGGCGGGCCTGTCTGATTGCCGCGCACAAAGCCGCGTGAACACACCGCGCCCGGTCTGGAACCCCGACCAGAAGCAGATGATGAATTTCTTTGACCAGTGGCAGGAGGTGCCCGACACGCAGGTGTATGACAACGGCTTCAAGATCCAGTGGGAGCATTTCATCCGCCATGTGGTGGAGAACGAGCCCTACAAGTGGACCCTGCCCGAGGGTGCCAAGGGCGTGCAGCTGGTGGAGGCTGCGCTGCAAAGCTGGAAGGAACGCCGCTGGGTCGATGTACCTGCCCTGAAGGTCTGAGGCAAGCACCATGGCCCTGTCGCTCACCCTCCCCGGCGCTGGCGGTTCGCTGTCGCCTTACACACTGAAAGGCACGCGGCCCGAACAGCCCGCTGCCGGTGCCAGGTTCAACCGCATCGCCTATTCGGCAGCGCACGTCGTAGCCGATCCGCGCGCCGCCATTGACCCATGGCTGCAGTGCGCGGTGGACTGGGACACCACCATCGCCTACCGCCGCTACCTGTGGTCGCTGGGCCTGGGCGTGGCCGAGGCCATGGACACGGCGCAACGCGGCATGGGGCTGGACTGGCCTACCTCGCTGGAACTCATCGCCCGCTCGCTGGACGCGGCCAGGGACATGCCCGGCGCATTCCTGGCCAGTGGCTGCGGCACCGACCATCTGGCACTGGACGACGTGAAGACCGTTGACCAAGTGATCGCCGGCTATGAAGCCCAGATGGAAGCCATCGAAAAGCTCGGCGGCAAGCTCATCGTCATGGCCAGCCGCGCACTGGCGCGGGTAGCCAAAAGCCCGGCCGACTACGAACGCGTGTACGACCGCATCCTGCGCCAGGCAAAGCAGCCGGTGGTGCTGCACTGGCTGGGCGACATGTTCGATCCGGCGCTGGCGGGATACTGGGGAACGCCTGACACCGATGCGGCCATGAACACGGCCCTGGGCATCATCGCGGCCCATGCGTCCAAGGTGGACGGCATCAAGATATCGCTGCTGGACAAGGACAAGGAAATCGCGATGCGCCGCCGCCTCGCGCCCGGTGTGCGCATGTACACGGGCGACGATTTCAACTATGCCGAGCTGATAGCGGGTGATGGTTATGGCGGCGAACCCACCCATGGCAAGAGCGACGCGCTGCTGGGCATTTTTGATGCGATTGCACCGGCCGCTGCGTCGGCGCTGGGTGCGCTCGCGCAGGGTGACGAAGCCAGGTTTCACGCCATCCTCGGCCCCACCGTGCCGCTGTCACGCCACATCTTTGCCGCGCCCACGCGCTTTTACAAAACCGGCGTGGTGTTCCTGGCCTGGCTCAACGGGCACCAGAGCCACTTCACCATGGTGGGCGGCCAGCAGAGCACGCGTTCGCTGGCGCACCTGTGCGAACTGTTCCGCCTGGCCGACGCGGCCGGCGTGCTGCAGCAACCCGAGCTGGCCGTGCACCGCATGAAGACACTGCTGGCCCTGCACGGCGTCGAATAAGCCATGCGTGACTTTTCGCAAGACCACCGCTGGCTGTCCATCAACACGGCCACGGTGCGCAAAAGCCGCGGCGTGGATCTGCCGCTGCCCGACATCATCGAAGCCTGCGCACGCCGCGGCATCGGCGCCATCTCGCCCTGGCGTGATCAGGTAGCTGCCGCCGGGCTTGAGACCGTTTCAAAACTCGTCAAGACGCATGGGCTGGCGTTGTCCGGTTACTGCCGCGGCGGCATGTTCACCGCCAGCGACGATGCAGGGCTGAAAGCCGCCCATGCCGACAACCGCCGCGCGGTGGACGAGGCCTGCGAGCTGGGCGCACGCTGCCTGGTGCTGGTGGTGGGCGCCCTGCCCGGCGCGCTGGCGGGCCAGGCCGCGCACAAGGACATTGCGCTGTCGCGCAGCCAGGTGACGGACGGCATTGGCGCGCTGCTGGACTACGCGGGCTCGTGCGGCATGCCGCTGGCCATCGAGCCGCTGCACCCGATGTACGCGGCCGACCGTGCCTGCATCAACACGATGGAGCAGGCGCTGGACGTCTGCGACGAGCTGGACCCCACGCAATCAGAAGCGCTGGGCGTGGCGCTGGACGTGTACCACTGCTGGTGGGACCCGAAGCTGAAAGACCAGATCGCCCGCGCCGGCAAGGCACGTCTGCTGGCCTTTCATGTGTGCGACTGGCTGACACCCACCACTGACCTGCTGAACGACCGCGGCATGATGGGCGACGGCGTGATCGACATCCCCCGCATTCGCGGCTGGGTCGAGGCGCAGGGTTTTGACGGCTACAGCGAGGTCGAGATTTTTTCAACCGGCAACTGGTGGCAGCGGGAGGCAGGAACCGTACTGGACATCTGCATTGACCGGCACAGAACCGCTGTCTGATTCAACACCCGTACGCAGTGCGGCAATTCAGGCCAGGCTTGTCTGCTTTGCCCGCGCCAGCACCGCATCAGCGTCAGGCAGTCCGGCAAGGAATCTGACCATGGTGTCGGCCTGAAGCAGCTGTTCTATCTCCAGCCCGGCTTCATTCACAAGACCGCAAGCAGCCGCCGGATCGAAATCATCCAGCGCATCCGCAATGCGGACCTGAAGACCGGACGGAAGATTGACGCACATCATTCCGGCCTTTTTTTGCGTTCCCTGGGTCCACAGCGAGTCAGTCATCGCAACGAAGACATCCTTGCTGATCCTGCCCTTGTCCGTTGCCGCGGCAAGTGCAGCCTGCGTTGCCGCCAATGCGGTGATGTTTTCCTCGCTGTGTTCTTTCTCGCAATGTTTGAAAAATTGTCCCCACAAGCCGCCCTCACCGGTGTCCGACCGGATGATCCTGAATTTTTCAGGCAATGAGAGGTTGACCGGGCTCGCATCCGCGCGGCGTGTCTGGGCCGTGGCTTGAGCCGCGGGTGCGGGGGCGGCGCCCATGAGGCGTTGGCCCAGCGCCCGGAAGACGCCCTTGACGCTGTTGGCGAACGCATCCCAGACGCGGGCCGCCGCACTTCGCTGAGGCGGGGCTGTCACTTTGGCGGGTTCCGACCGGAAAACCGACTGGGCAAAGCCGGGCATGGGACCTCTGAGAATTTCTTCCCGGCTCTCGGCGCTGACCAGTTGCATCGCATGGAACTGGCCGGTGACGTTCAACATGCCGCCTGTGGACTTCAGGTTCTCCGACAGGCTATGGCTGCTGATCCTGGAGAGCGAATCCGGGTCGGACAGCGGCTGCGGATCAACTACCGAGACCGGGTTGCCACCGGGATTCTTGGGCAAAGCGGCCACGTTGGCAGCGGGCAGGCCGGGGACGGGTTTCGAGACAGTGGTCATGATGCATTCGCAGCGCAGTTCTGGTGCGAGCCATCGTAGGCTCGCATGTTTGTCCGCGCTACAGACCAACGGGTAGCCGTACCGTCACCCAGACGAACGGCTCGCCTGACGCCAGCCGCTACCGCGGCAACGCGTCAAGCCGCCTGCAAGCCACCCGCACGCGTGGACTGTGCCGAACGTTGAACACCCTGCGCAGTACCGAACGAAATCTCACCCGACAGCTGCGCGCCCTCCTCAATCACCACCTTGCCATAGCGGATCTTGCCCGTCACCTTGCCTGTGGAGTAGATCGTGAGCTTCTGGCGCACGGTCAGGTTGCCATCGAACTCGCCGCGAATTTCGGCGATGTCGATCTCGGCGGAGCCCTTGAACGCGCCGCGCTCGGAAATCTGGATCACGCGCGAATCCATCGTCGCCTCGACCGAGCCCTCCACCACCAGCGTGTCGCAGTCGGTGATCTCCACGCCCTTGAGCTTGATGTTGGGGCCCACCGTCAGCTTGCTTTCGCCTTCGCGCGCGCCGTTGGTCCCGGGGGAAGTGCCTGCGCTGGTGCTGCCCGCCGGCGCGCTGGCCGCCGTGCCGTTCACGGCCGCGGCCGCGCCGGCGGCACCCGTCGGGTTGTAGATGGCACCGCTTGCGGTCGTGCTGCCAGGGCGGTTGTTGTTGTAGCTGTCGGGTTCGCGCTTGTTGAAAAAGGGGCTTTGCAATGCCATCAGGTACTCTCCTAAAAGTGGACTGATGGTACGGTTCATGCTGCTTACATGCGCACGGCTTTGCGCAACTCCGGTAACCAAATAAACTGCAGGCTTCGTTCACAATACAGACCCATGGAACGCATCACCGGCCCGTTCAAGGGCTACTTCATCGCGGCTTACACCGTCGAAAGCGGTGATGAATTTATTGGCTTTGCCAAGATCTGCATCGCCAAGCCTGATTCGGTGCACAACATCAACGCCCAGCACAAGGTGCGCAGCTACCACCTGTACTCCAGCGAATCGCAGGCACTTGAGAGCGCGGAATTCCGCGCGCGCGAATCCATTGCATCACTGCCGCCCAACTGGCATCCCTTCAGCGAGGACAGCATGATGGACTCGCTCAAGAAGTTCTGAGCGCGCGCCGCGCGCTCAGGCGGTGGCCAACGCCGTGCGGCGCACCCGCCGCACATTGAACGCGCTGGCGATCAGCAGACCCTGCACCAGGGCCAGGCCCAGCAGCACGGCCGTGTGGCGCTGCTGGTCCATCAGTGCACCAAACACCAGCGGCGCCGCCGCCTGCCCGATGTCCAGGCCCGAGTACACCACGCCATAGACGCGGCCGGTGGCGTTCTCGGGTGTGGATTTCTTGACCAGCAGATCGCGCGACGGCCCGGCGATGCCTGACGCAAAGCCCATGACCCCGAACAGCACCGGCACCGCCAGCACCGGCAAGCGCGCGAGGGCCAGCGTCAATGCGAACATCGCCGCCACACCGAAGCCCAGGCCCACGATGCGCTCGCAGCGCGACGGATCCGACGCCAGAAAGCCCCCCAGCACCATGCCGCAGGCGCTGCACACCATGTACACCGTGAGGCACATGGCGGCCAGCGCCAGCGGCACGCCATGCAGCTGGCGCGCGGCTTCGGGCGCAAACGCCTGCACCACGCTGATCACGATGGCATAGATGAAGAAGAACGCAAAGCACATCCACACGGCCGGAATGCGCAGGAAGTCAAAGCTGGCCGCGCTGGCAGCGGTGCCGCGGACCGCTGGCGCAGGCTGCGCAGGCAAGGCCAGCGCCGCGCGGTTGAGCCACAGCACGACCAGCACCGCGAACGCCAGCACACCGGCAGCGCACAAGGCCACGCGCCATGAAAATGCCAGCGCCAGCGGCACCAGCATGGCTGGCGCCAGCGCCCAGCCCAGGCTGCCGGTGATGCCGTGCACGCTGTAGGCATGGCCCAGGCGCGGCGCGCTGACCTTGCGGTTGAGCAGCGTGTAGTCCACCGGGTGGAACACACCATTGCCCACGCCCGCCAGGATGGAGAACGCCGCCATCATCCAGTAGCTGGTGCTCAGTGCAAAGCCGAATGCCGCCAGCCCCAGCAGCGCCAGCCCGGCAAACAGGATGGGGCGCGGCCCGTGGCGGTCCACCAGGAACCCCGAGGCGGCCTGCACCGCGCACGACACCACGAAGAACAGCGTCATCAGGAAACCCAGCTCGGTGTAGCTGGCGTTGAACTCGTCCTTGAGCCAGGGAAACAGCGGTGCCAGCAGCAACTGGCTGTAGTGGCTGATCATGTGGGCCAGGCCGACCAGGCCGATGACGCTGGCGTCCCGGCGCAGGCCGGGTCCACCGGACGAAGGGTTCAGGGTGGCAGTGCTCATGCGCTGTATCGTAGTATCGGGGTGGCTTGCTGAAACACGACGAAACGCCATGTTTCAGCGAAAACCAGCCAAGCCTTGCGCGCCACGCCCATGCCCAGAACACAGCGCCCCCGCATCACCCCTGTGGGAGACACCGACCCGTTCCGGCCCAGCCGCGAACGCCCGGTGCGCGTGCGCGCGCGCAGCATGGCGGCGGACACCCATTTCGAGCCGCACCACCATGCCTGGGCACAGCTGGCCTACAGCGCCAGCGGCATGCTGCAGGTGATTGCCGCGCGCGGCGCCGGCGCGCTGGACGAGGTGACCTACATCGTGCCGCCGTCGCGCGCCGTGTGGATCGCCCCCGGCGCGCGGCACGCGATCCATGTGCTGGAGGCCGCCGAATTCCGCACGCTGTACATGCACGCGAGCGTCACACCCAACGGCTGGCAGGGCTGCCGCATGATCGTGGTGAGCGCATTGCTGCGCGAACTCATTCCCGCGCTGGACGCGCCCACCACATCGCTGGCGCCGGCGCGCGAGGCGGCGCTGACGCAGCTGGTGCTGGACGAGATCACCCATGCCGACACCCAGCCCCTGGGCGTGCCCATGCCGCACCCGCAAAACGGCGACAAGCGCCTGCGCGCGCTGTGCGAGGCGGTGCTGCGCGCGCCCGCCGAGCGCGCCACGCTGGCCGAATGGGCGGCCGACACCGGCGCCAGCGAGCGCACGGTGGCGCGGCTGTTTCGCGACGAGCTGGGCACCAGCTACCAGCAGTGGCGCCAGCAGGTGGTGCTGGCCCATGCGCTGCCGCTGCTGGCGCGCGGCACGCCGGTAAGCCTGGTGGCGGCGGCCAGCGGTTATGCCAGCGACAGCGCGTTTACCGCAATGTTCAAGGCCGCGATGGGCGAGCCACCCAGTGCGTTCCAGGGCAAGCAAGGCGCCTGAGCGTCAGGCCCACAGCGCCCTCATCGCCACTGTAAAGGCCGCCTGGTTGCGCGCGTCAAGCGCAGCAGCAGCCGTGCCGGCCACATACACCGCAGCCACCGGGGCGTCCGGGCTTGAAAACACCGCCGCGTCCAGCACATGGGCCGGTGCAATGCCCGCCAATGCCGGTGCCTGCGCGTCCAGCACGCAAAAATCTGCGCGCTGGCCAGCCACCAGGCCCCCCAGCGCCAGCCCGGCGGCGGCACCGCCGCCGCGCAGCGCGCCCTGTAACAGCCAGGCGGCGCTGCTGCCACCGCCACCGGCCTGCGCCGCGATGTTGCGCTGACGGCGGGCGAGGCGCTGCGAATACTCCAGCAGACGCAGCTCCTCCGTGGCGCGGCGCGTCACATGGCTGTCCGATCCGATCGACCAGCGCCCGCCCTGGCCGGCCCAGCCGGGGTAGTCAAACACGCCATCGCCCAGGTTGGCCTCGGTGCTGGGGCAGATCACTATGGATGCACCGGCGGCGTGCAGGCCGTGCAGTTCCTGCGGCGTGGTGTGCGTGGCATGAACCAGGTTCCAGCGGGCGTCCAGCGGCGTATGATTCAGCAACCATTCAATCGGGCGCTGGCCGTGGTGGGCCAGGCTGTCGTTCACCTCCTGCACCTGCTCCGCAATGTGGATGTGCACCGGCCAGCCCGCCGCTTTCGCAGCCTGGGCCGCTTCGGCCAGCGCGCCCGGGTCCACGGCGCGCAGCGAATGCAGCGCGATGCCGGCGTTGACGCGCGGCAGGCGCAATGCGTTGATCTCCTGGGCGATGTGCAACACGCTGTCGGGCGTGCCCGCAAAGCGGCGCTGGTCGTCACGCAGGCCCGCCGCGCCAAAGCCCGAGCGCATGTACAGCGTGGGCAGCAGCGTCAGGCCCATGCCGGTGGCCTGCGCGGCGCGCACCAGCGCCAGCGACATTTCCAGCGGGTCTGCATAGGCGCGGCCACCGGTGTCGTTGTGCAGGTAGTGGAATTCACACACCTGCGTGTAGCCGCCGGCCAGCAGCTCGGCATACAGCTGGGTCGCGATGGCCTCCAGCTGCGCGGGTGTGATGCGCAAGGCGGCGCGGTACATGCGGTCGCGCCAGCTCCAGAAATCGTCGGTGCCGCTGCCCTGCTCCGTCAGGCCCGCGATGGCGCGCTGGAAGGCGTGGCTGTGCGCATTGACGATGCCGGGCAGCACCGGGCCCGCCAGCACCGTGGCGCCGTCCGCCGAGCCATGGGGCGTGATGGCACGCCAGGTGCCGTCGGCGGCCACGTCCAGCCGCACGTCAAACGCCCAGGCGCCGTCCACCCAGGCCTGCGGCGCAAAGAAGGCAGCTTCAACGTGCATACAGCGCCCTTGCCGCGTTCAGCGCTGCGGCCACCATGCGCTGCAGCACGGGCTGGATGGCGGCGGCCCTGGCGTCGTCATAGGCAAAGGGAGCCACCTCCTGCATGTACAGGCTCTGGCATTTTTCCAGCTGCACGGCGTGGATGTGGCTGGCCGGCTGGCCATAGTGGCGCGTGATGTAGCCACCCTTGAAGCGACCGTTGACCACGCTGCTCACGCCGGGGACATCACGACAGGCATCAGCAACGGCAGCGGTGATCGACGCATGTGCCGCCGCGCCGCTGGCTGTGCCGATGTTCAGGTCGGGCAGGCGGCCTTCAAACAGCCAGGGGATTTCGCTGCGGATGCTGTGCGCGTCCCACAGCAGCGCAAAGCCGTGGCGCGCCTTGATGCGCGCCAGCTCCGTGCGCAAGGCGTCATGGTAGGGCTGCCAGTACTGCTCGCGCCGCTGCGCACGCTGGGCGGCGCCGGGCGCCGCGCCTTCCCCATACAGCGGGTCGCCTGTAAAAAAGCGCGTGGGGCACAGCTCGGTATTGGACGCGCCGGGGTACATGGGCGCGTCGTCCGGCGGGCGGTTCAGGTCAATGACGTAGCGCGACACCTGCGGCACGATCAGGCTGGCGCCCATGCCCCGCGCAAAGCCGTACAGCCGCTCCAGGTGCCAGTCGGTGTCTTCCACACCCAGCGCACGCGGCACATAGGCGGGCTTCAGTTCGTCGGGGATCTGCGTGCCGACATGCGGCATGCTCACCAGCAGCGGCACGCTGCCCTGGTGCAGTTCAAAGCTCATGCGGGTTGCCCCCTGTAAACGGTTTGCAGGCGCGCATTGGCGCCGATGGCATAGCTCAGCTGCGCGGGATGGGCCAGGTCCCACAGCACAAAGTCGGCGCGCAGGCCAGCGGCCAGCATGCCCCGGTCGTCCAGGCCCAGGGCCTGCGCGGCATGGCGCGTCACGCCGGCCAGCGCTTCCTCGGGCGTCAGGCGAAACAGGGTGCACGCCATGTTGAGCATGAGCAGCAGCGAGGTGCACGGCGAGCTGCCGGGGTTGCAGTCGGTGGACACCGCCATGGGCAAGCCATGCTCGCGCAGCAGCGCTACCGGTGGCAGCCGTGTTTCACGCAGGAAGTAAAACGCGCCGGGCAGCAGCACCGCCACGCAGCGGGCACGGGCCATGGCCGCGGCGCCTTCGGCGCTGAGCCATTCCAGGTGGTCGCAGCTCAGCGCGCCAAACCTTGCCGCCAGCTGCGCGCCGCCGCTGTCGCTCAGTTGCTCGGCATGCAGCTTGACCGGCAGACCCAGTGCCTGCGCCGCTTCAAACACCCGCTGCGTCTGCGCGGTGCTGAAGGCGATGCGCTCGCAGAATGCGTCCACCGCATCCACCAGGCCCAGCGCATGCAGCTGCGGCAGCATGCGCAGCACTTCGTTCAGGTAATCGTCGGTGCGCCCGGCAAATTCAGGCGGCACGGCGTGGGCACCCAGAAAGGTGGTGCGCACGTCCACCGGCAGTTCGCTGCCCAACGAACGGGCCACCTCCAGCGTCTTGCGTTCGTGTTCCAGGGCCAGGCCGTAGCCCGACTTGATCTCCACCGTCGTGACGCCTTCGTTGGCCAGCGCCTTCAGCCGCGGCAGGCTTTGCGCGCGCAGGTCGCCCGCGCTGGCGGCGCGCGTGGCCTGCACGGTGGAGGCAATGCCGCCGCCCGCGCGGGCAATGTCTTCATAGCTGGCGCCGTTCAGGCGCATTTCGAACTCGTTGGCCCGGTCGCCGCCATAGACCAGGTGGGTGTGGCAATCGATCAGGCCCGGTGTGACGAGCGCGCCGCCCGCGTCATGGCGCTGGGTGCACTGGTCCACCAGCGCCTGGGGCAGCGCCTCATGCGGGCCCACCCAGGCGATGTGTTCTCCCTGCACCACCAGCGCGGCGTCGTCCACCAGGCCGTAGGGCTCGCCCCATTCAGGCTGCAGGGTGGCCACCCGGCAATTGCTCCAGATTTCCGTGTTCATGTGCGCACCTCCATCCACAACGCGTCACTGCCCTGCACCCCTGTGGCTTTCCCACCCAGGCGCCATGCCAGGGTGTGCGGGGGCAGCGTCAGCTGGCCCAACAGCGCGGGCGCAGACACGGCGTACACCGCCTGCAAAAGCGCAGGCGACGCCGCGAGCACCATCGGCCCCTGTACCCGCTGCAACACCGCATCCCCGCCGCGCGCCATCAGGTTGAAGTCCTGCGTGGCGCCACCCAGCAGCGTGCACTGGGTGTCGGCCCCGCCGTCAAAAGCCAGTGGCTCGCTGGCAGGCGTCAGAACATGCGCCTGCCCGTCCACCACCAGGCGCACGCCTGAGCCATGCAGCACGGCAAAGCAGCGCTGCACCCCGTCAAAGCGCGAGAACGGCCCGTCAGTCTGCACCTCGGCCACCGACAAGCGCACGCGCCAGTCTGTAGCCAACGGCCAGGCCAGCAGCTCGCGCGTGGTGCCGCCGCCGTTCTTCCATGCTTGCGGCTGAACGTCGCCCAAATGAACCAGTTGCCAGCTCATGGCCCCCACGCTTGTCACTGCGTGTACTGCGCTGCCCCCCGGGGGGGCGTTCGCGCCTTGGGACGGCCCTGCGGCGCTCATGCCTGAAACTGCCCCGCAAAGCTGTAGCGCGTGCCGGGGTACACCAGCCGCGCCACGCTGGCCACGTGAGCGCCGCTCACCGTGCGGCGCATCATGGCCAGGCAGGGTTCGGTGCGCTTGATGCCCAGTTCTTTCGCCTCCTGCGCCGTGGGCAGGCAGGCCTCAATGCTGTAGCTGGCCTCGGTCAGTGGCGCGCAGGCCAGCAGGTGGTGGGTGGGCGTGGTCTGGGTGAAATCAAGATCCAGGTAGTCGGGCGCGGCCGCCGGGTTGACGTAGCGGTCCTCGTACTGGATGGGCACGCCGTTTTCCAGGTGAATCAGGATGGTGTGAAACACCTTGTCCCCGCGCTGCAGGCCCAGCGACTGCGCCAGGTCCGGCCCCGCCTTTTCCTGCGCCACCAGCAGCACGCGCGTGGTGTGCACATGGCCGCGCTCGGCCACCTCCTCATGGATGTCGCGAATGGTCAGGCGCGAGGAAATGCGGTGCAGCTCGGCCACCCGCGTGCCCGAGCCCTGCACGCGTGTGACCAGCCCCTCGGCCGCCAGCTCGCGCAGCGCGCGGTTGACCGTCATGCGCGCCACGGCGAACTGCTGCGCCAGCGCGGATTCGCTGGGCACGGGGTCACCCGGGCGCCATTGCCCACTGCTGATGTGGCCCTTGATGAAGGCCTTGACCTGTTCGTACGCCGGCAGATCGGGTTTTTCCATACGCCAAGAATACCCCAGTTGACACAAGTTGTATAGACAACTACAGTTTGCCGAAATTGACCGACCTGAATCATCCGCCCGCAGGAGCCGCCATGTCCGACCTTTCGCAAACCCCCTTCCTGGCCGGCAAGGCCCGCCCGGTGCGCGCGCCGCGCGGCAGCGCCATCAGCTGCGCCAACTGGCAGATTGAAGCCGCCTACCGCATGCTCCAGAACAACCTGGACCCCGAGGTGGCCGAGAATCCCGACGAGCTGGTGGTGTACGGCGGCATCGGCAAGGCGGCGCGCAACTGGCCGTCGTTTGACGCCATTCTTCATTCGCTGCGCAAGCTGGCGCCTGATGAAACGCTGCTGATCCAGTCGGGCAAACCGGTGGGCGTGTTTCGCACCCACACCGGTGCACCGCGCGTGCTGCTGGCCAATTCCAACCTGGTGCCGCAGTGGGCGAACTGGGACCACTTCAACGAGCTGGACCGCGCGGGCCTGATGATGTATGGCCAGATGACGGCCGGCAGCTGGATCTACATCGGCAGCCAGGGCATCGTGCAGGGGACGTATGAAACCTTTGTGGAGGCGGGCCGCCAGCACTACAACGGCGACCTGGCCGGGCGCTGGATCCTGACGGCCGGCCTGGGCGGCATGGGCGGCGCGCAGCCGCTGGCCGCCACGTTTGCCGGTGCCTGTTCATTGAACATCGAGTGCCAGCAAAGCCGTATCGACTTTCGCCTGCGCACCCGGTACCTGGACAAGCAGGCCAGGGACCTGGACGAGGCGCTGGCACTGATTGCCCACCACACCAGCCGCAAAGAAGCGGTGTCGATAGGCCTGTGCGGCAATGCGGCCGACATCGTGCCCGAGCTTGTCAGGCGCGCCCAGGCAGGCGGGCCGCGCCCCGATATCGTGACGGACCAGACATCGGCCCACGACATCATCAACGGCTACCTGCCCAGTGGCTGGACCGTGGCGCAATGGCAGGCCGCGCAGAAGGACCCGGCGCAGCACGCCAGGCTCAAGCAGGCTGCGGGTGAATCCTGCGCCACCCACATCCGCGCCATGCTGGCCTTCCATGCCATGGGCATTCCCACGGTGGACTACGGCAACAACCTGCGCCAGGTGGCCAAGGACTTTGGCGTGGCCAATGCGTTTGACTTCCCGGGCTTTGTGCCGGCCTATGTGCGCCCGTTGTTCTGCAAGGGCATCGGTCCGTTCCGCTGGGTGGCCTTGAGCGGCGACCCGCAAGACATCCGCAAGACCGACGCGAAGATGAAGGAACTGTTCCCCGACAACAAACACCTGCACCGCTGGCTGGACATGGCGGGCGAGCGCATTGCGTTCCAGGGCCTGCCCGCGCGCATCTGCTGGATCGGCCTGGGCGAGCGGCATCTGGCCGGCCTGGCGTTCAACGAGATGGTGAAGTCCGGTGAGCTCAAAGGCCCGATCGTGATCGGTCGCGACCACCTGGACAGCGGCTCGGTCGCGTCGCCCAACCGCGAGACCGAAGCCATGATGGACGGCAGCGACGCCGTGAGCGACTGGCCGCTGCTGAACGCCCTGCTCAACACGGCCAGCGGCGCCACCTGGGTCAGCCTGCACCATGGCGGCGGTGTGGGGATGGGCTATTCGCAGCACAGCGGCGTGGTGATCTGCGCTGACGGCACCCAGGAGGCCGCCGAGAAGCTGGGCCGCGTGCTGTTCAACGACCCGGCCACCGGCGTGATGCGGCATGCGGATGCAGGCTACGACATCGCAAAAGCCTGTGCCAAGGACAACCACCTCAACCTGCCGATGATCTGATGACGCTCACCCTCGTCCCCGGCCAGCTCACGCTGGCCCAGCTGCGCCGCCTGTGCAGCCCCACGCCGCCGCAGGTGGCGATTGACCCGGCCTGCCGCGACGGCATCCGCGCCAGCGCCGCGTTGGTAAAAAAAGCCACCGAGGGCGACGCCGCCGTCTATGGCGTGAACACGGGCTTTGGCAAGCTGGCCATGAAGCGCATTGCACGCGAAGACCTGGCCACGCTGCAGCTCAAGCTGCTGCGATCCCACGCCGTGGGCGTGGGCGAACCGATGAGCGAGCGCGTGGTGCGCCTGATCCTGGTGCTCAAGGCCACCAGCCTGGCGCGCGGCTACTCAGGTGTGCGTGAAGAAGTGGTGGATGCGCTGATCGCGCTGCACAACGCAGGCGTGATCCCCGTCATTCCCTGCCAGGGCTCGGTGGGCGCTTCAGGCGACCTGGCGCCGCTGGCCCACCTGTGCCTGCCGCTCATTGGCGAAGGCGAGGCGTTTTACAAGGGCGAACGCATGCCCGGCGGCGACGCGCTGGCCAAGGCGGGCCTGAAGCCCATCGCCCTGGGCGCCAAGGAAGGCCTGGCGCTGATCAACGGCACGCAGGTGTCGGCCGCGCTCGCCATCGAAGCCCTGCTGGCGACCGATCGCCTGTTTGAAGCCGCCGTGATCTCCGGCGCACTGACGCTGGACGCCGCGCGCGGCAGTGATGGCCCGTTTGACCCACGCATTCATGCCGTGCGCGGCCAGCCGGGCCAGATTGACTGCGCGGCGGCTTACCGTGCACTGATGGTGGGCAGCGAAATCCGCGCTTCGCACCTGGAAGGGGACGACCGCGTGCAGGACCCGTACTGCCTGCGCTGCCAGCCCCAGGTGATGGGCGCCTGCCTGGACCAGATGCGCTACGCCGCGCAGGTGCTGGTGCGCGAGGCCAATGCCGTCACCGACAACCCGCTGGTCTTTGAAGGGCTGATGGTGTCGGGCGGCAACTTCCACGCCGAACCGGTCGCACTGGCCGCTGACGCCCTGGCCGTGGCCATTGCCGAAATCGGCGCGATCACCGAGCGGCGCATCGCCATGCTGGTGGACACCGTGGTGTCGCGCCTGCCGCCGTTCCTCACGCCGGACCCGGGGCTGAACAGCGGCTTCATGATCGTGCACGTCACCGCGGCGTCACTGGCGAGTGAAAACAAATCGCTGGCTCACCCCGCGAGCGTGGACAGCCTGCCGACCTCGGCCAACCAGGAGGACCATGTGAGCATGGCCACCTTCGCGGCGCGGCGACTCACCCCCATGCTGTCCAATACCGCGCACATCGTGGCCATCGAACTGCTGGCCGCGGCCCAGGGCATTGAATTCCTGCGGCCCCTGACCAGCGCCCCGGCGCTGGAAGGCGTGATGCGCCTGGTGCGCAGCGTGTCACCGGCCATGATGCAGGACCGCAGCCTGGCGCGCGACATGCAGGCCATGCACCACCTGGTGGCCAGCGGCGCCATTGGCGACGCCACCGAAACGCAAATTGCGGAATTACACGCATTGCGCCTGGCATAAACCCTGCATAGAGTTCCCTCACACCCACCCTGTCAACCCACTGGAGAAACCATGAAGAAGCTGTTCACCGCCGCCCTCGTCACACTGGCCTTTGCCGGTGCCCATGCGCAGGAAACCAAAGTCGCCATCGGCATGTCGGGCTGGACGGGTTTTGCACCGCTGACCCTGGCCAAGGAGGCCGGCATCTTCAAGAAGAACGGCCTGGACGTGTCGATCAAGAAGATCCCGCAAAAAGACCGCCACCTGGCCATTGCCTCGGGTGACATCCAGTGCGCGGCCACCACGGTGGAAACCTGGATCGCCTGGAACGCCGCCGGTGTGGCCACCACGCAGATCTTCCAGCTGGACAAAAGCTATGGCGCAGACGGCATGGTGGTCAAACCCGGCATCACCAGGATCAGCGACCTGAAGGGCAAGACCGTGGCCGCCAGCGCCCCCGGCACCGCGCCCTACTTCACCCTGGCCTGGATGCTCAAGAAGAACGGCCTTTCTCCGAAGGACGTGAAGATCGTCAACCTGGAGCCGCAAGCCGCAGCCAACGCAATGATCGCGGGCAACAAGGACATCGACGCCGCCATGACGTATGAGCCCTACCTGGGCGCCGTGCGGGCCAAGCCCGAGGCCGGCAAGATCATTGCCACCACGCTGGACTACCCGATGATCATGGACACCTTCGGCTGCACGCCCAAGTTCCTCAGCGACAACCCCAAGGCTGCCAAAGCCCTGGCCGACAGCTACTTTGAGGCCGTGGAGATGATCGCCAGGGAGCCCAAGAAGAGCTTCGAAATCATGGGCGCCGACGTCAAGCAAAGCGGCGAACAGTTCGAGAACAGCCAGAAGTACCTGCGCTGGCAGGACCGCGCGGCCAACCAGAAGTTCTTTGCCGGCGAGCACGCCGCCTTCAGCAAGGAAGCCGCCGACCTGCTGCTGGAAGCCGGCGTGATCAAGGCGATCCCCGATCTGACCAAACTCGCAGATACGCGTTTCCTCAAGTAATGAAACCGCTGCAGCCTGTCAACCCCGGCACCCGCGTGGTGCTGGGGGTGAGCTTCTTCATCCTGTTCTTTGCGGTATGGGCCGCGGCCACCTTTGGCGGGTTCGTGTCCAAGACCTTTCTGGCCGACCCCTGGACCATGGTGAAGTCCGGCTACGACCTGCTGGCCAACCAGGGCTTCATCAAGGACATAGCCATGACGGTGTGGCGCGTGCTCGGTGGCTTTGCGATCGCCGCCGCCATGTCCGTGCCACTGGGCGTGCTGATGGGTGCGTACAAGCCCGTTGAGGCGTTCTTTGAACCCTTTGTGAGCTTTGCGCGCTACCTGCCGGCGTCGGCCTTCATTCCGCTGCTGATCCTGTGGGCCGGCATTGGCGAGGCGCAAAAGCTCAGTGTGATCTTCATCGGCAGCTTTTTCCAGCTGGTGCTGATGATTGCCGTGAGCGTGGGCAACACGCGGCGCGACCTGGTGGAGGCGGCTTACACGCTGGGCGCGGGCGACCGCGGCATCGTCACCCGCGTGCTGGTGCCCAGCAGCGCGCCCGAGATTGCCGAGACGCTGCGCATGGTGCTGGGCTGGGCCTGGACGTATGTGATCGTGGCCGAGCTGATCGGCGCGAGCAGCGGCATCGGCCACATGATCACCGACAGCCAGGCGCTGCTGGCCACCGATCAGATCATCTTCGGCATCATCGTGATCGGCCTGATCGGGCTGGCCAGCGACTTTGCCTTCAAGGCATTCAACAGGAAGCTGTTCCCCTGGGCGCAGATTGGAAGATGAACATCCTTGACGTCTCCCAGGTCTCCAAGACCTTTACCGGCACGAACGGCAGCACGCTCGCGCTTCAAGCCACGGACCTGAGCGTCGCCGAGAACGACTTCATCACCATCCTGGGGCCGAGTGGCTGCGGCAAGAGCACGCTGCTGCGCATGGTGGCCGGGCTGGACACCCCCACCACCGGCAGCATCACGCTGGACGGCAAGACCGTCGGCGGGCCCGGTGCCGACCGCGGCATGGTGTTCCAGAGCTACACGCTGTTTCCGTGGCTCACGGTGCTGCAGAACGTGTGCTTTGGCCTGCGCGAAAAGGGCATGCCGCTTTCGCAGCAGAATGAGATCGCCCATGCCTTTCTGGCCAAGGTGGGCCTGAAGGACTTTGCCCACCACTTTCCCAGGCAGCTGTCAGGCGGCATGCAGCAGCGCACGGCACTGGCACGCGCGCTGGCCAACAACCCGCGCATCCTGCTGATGGACGAGCCCTTCGGCGCGCTGGACCATCAAACGCGCGAGCTGATGCAGGAATTGTTGCAGGGCATCTGGGAGGCCGAACGCAAGACCGTGCTGTTCGTCACCCACGACATTGACGAGGCCATCTTCATGGGCAGCCGCACCGTCGTCATGAGCGCGCGGCCCGGGCGCATCAAGTGCGACCTGCCGGTACCCATCGAGCACCCTCGCCACTATTCGGTGAAGACCACGCCGGTGTTCATGGACCTGAAGGCGCGGTTGACGGAAGAAATCCGCTTGGAGGTGCAGCGGGCGGCGGGGTTGGTCGCCGCCTAAGCCTCCAGCTCGTAAGAGCTGCTGCGCCCACCGCCTTTGGCCCGCCGCAACACGCCCAGCGCCATCAGTTCGTGGATGTCGCGCAGCGCCGTGTCGGGCGAGCACTTGGCAAGCGCAGCCCATTTACTGCTTGTGAGTTTTCCTTCAAATCCATCCAGCACGCGGTTGAGTACCTTGGCCTGCCGTGCATTCAACGCAGTCGCAGCCCAGCGTTGCCAGAAGCGCGCCTTCATCAGCACGCCGCCGAGCAGGTCGCCGGCGCTGTCCACGGCACGGTGCAAGGTGCCCAGAAACCAGATCAACCAGGGGGTCACATCCAGCGGGCCTTTCTGGGTTCGCTCCAGGATGTCGTAGTACGCGCGGCGCTCCCGCTGGATCTGCGCCGACAGACTGTAGAAGCGCTGGGCGCTCGCGTCAGCCCGTGCCAGGAACAGGTCGCCCACGGCGCGCGCGATGCGCCCGTTGCCGTCGTCGAACGGATGAATCGTCACGAACCAGAAATGGGCCAGCCCTGCTTTGACCAAAGGCGGCTCGCCGGTGTCAGCGTTCGCCCAGGCGACGAACTCCTTCATCTCGGCAGCAAGGCGGCTGGCCGGCGGCGCCTGGTAGTGGACTCGCGGCCGGTGCAGCGGGCCGGACACCACCTCCATCGGACCCGCTGCATCATCGCGCCAGGCGCCGACGCGCACGCGCGTGATGCCGTTGTAGCCCATGGGAAAGAGCGCTGCATGCCAGCCGTACAGACGCTGCAACGTCAGCGGCTGTTCATGGCGCGCGGTGGCGTCCAGCACCATATCGACTACGCCGTCCACATGCCGGTCCACGGGCGACAACGCACCGATGTCCACGCCAAGCCGCCGCGCGATGGACGAGCGCACGGAATCGGCATTGAGCAACTCGCCTTCGATGGCGCTGGTCTTGATGACGTCGTCGGTCAGCGTCACCAGGCTGGCCTGGTCCCGCAATGGCATGCCGACGTCCGCCAGGCGGCCCAGCAAAAGGCCTTGGGCGCGGCTGACTTGCGCCATGGGCTCGGCCAGCGCCGCCAGGTCGTAGCGCAGCGCGGGCCATGAGGGAGCTTGCCAGATGTACATTTTTCTCCGCAGAATATGCGGAGATTGTGCGGCTTATTCGCCGCATGAGCAACCTGCTCCCTACTCCCGATAAAACGCCTCCACCTTCCCCTTCAGCTTGATCATCAGCGGGTTGCCCTTGCGGTCCAGCGTCTTGCCGGCGGGGACCTGGATCCAGCCTTCGCTCAGGCAGTATTCCTCCACATCATTGCGCTCCTTGCCGTTGAAGCGGATGCCGATGGGGTGTTCGAACACAGCGGCAACGTGGTGCTTGCTGCGCGGGTCCACGCTCAGGCGGTCGGGCAGGTCGGGGCGGGGGGTGGGTTCGCTCATGGCTTCTTTCGTGCGGGGCCTGTAATCTAGCCGAATTCTCGGCGCATGGGGCCCTGTGCGCCTGCCGAAATTCCTGCAGCGGCAGCTGGCCAAGCCGCTGCAGACCGCGGATGACGTCGATGCGCTGGTGGAACAGATCCGCATTGCCGACGCGCGCGGCCTGCTCTGAGCCAGCTCAGGCGTCGGCCACCAGCCGGTAGCCCACGGCGATTTCCGTCAGCAGGTGCCGCGGCTGGGCCGGGTCGGGCTCCAGCTTCTGGCGCAGGTGGCCCATGTAGATGCGCAGGTAGTGGCTCTGGTCCGCATGCGCCGGCCCCCACACTTCGCGCAGCAGCTGCCGGTGCGTGAGCACCCGCCCCACATTGGCGATCAATACCGTCAGCAGCCGGTACTCGATGGGGGTCAGGTGCACTTCATGGCCTCCGCGGCGCACCACGCGGGCCACGCGGTCCACCTGCACATCGCCAAAGCGGAACACGGCGTCTGGCGCACCGCCGCCCGCCTGCAGCTCAACGCCGGCGGCGCGTGGGCGGCGCAGGTTGGCGCGCACGCGTGCCAGCAGTTCTCCCACGCCAAACGGTTTGGTCAGGTAGTCGTCGGCGCCGGCGTCCAGCGCGGCAATTTTGTCCAGCTCGTCGCTGCGCGCCGAAAGCACAATGATCGGCACCGCCGACCAGCCTCGCACATCGCGCACCAGGTCGAGCCCGTCGCCGTCGGGCAGGCCCAGATCCAGGATCAGCACATCCGGCTTGCGCGTGCCCGCCTGGCTGAGCCCGGCGCGCAGGGTGTCTGCCTCATGAACCTGCCAGCCCTCGGCCTCCAGCGCGGCGCGCACAAAGCGCCGGATCTGGGGTTCGTCCTCGATGACGACGGCAACAGGAGTCGGGATAGACATGGCTCAGCCCGTCAATGATGCCGCATCGGCCGGCGGCGGCCGGCGCGGCAGGCGCAGCGCAAACTGCGCACCTCCGCCGGGCGCGTTGGTGGCGCTGACCTCGCCATGGTGCGCGTCTGTCACGGCCTTGCAGATGGCAAGACCCAGCCCCACGCCAGCAGTCGTCGACTCCGCCTGACCGCGCGTGAACTTGTCAAACAGCGTCTGTTCGCGGCCCTGCAGTGACGCCGGCAAGCCGGGGCCGTGGTCGCGAACGGTGATCACCAGCGCATCCGCCGTCGCCTGCGCGCCCAGCTCGATCGGGGGCGCGCCGTACCTGGCGGCGTTTTCCAGCAGGTTGACCAGGGCCCGCTCGACCAGCACGGCATCAAATTCCACCAGCGGCAGATCGGGCGGCAGCGCGGTGACCACCTTCTGGCCGGCCAGCGCCGGCTGCGCCGCGCGGATGGCCGAGCCCACCACCTCCTCCACCGACTGCCATTCCATGCGCAACGTCACCGCCCCGCTTTGCAGCCGCGCCATGTCCAGCAGGTTGTTGACCAGGGTGCTCAGCGCCCGCGCCTGTTCGCTCAGGGCCCGGGCCATGCCGGCCTGCTCGCCGGACAAGGCCGGCGCCGACTGCTGCAGCGATTGCGCCAGGCCGATCAGTGCCGTCAGCGGCGTGCGCACGTCGTGCGATATGGCGGCCAGCAGCGCATTGCGCAGCCGCTCGGACTCCATGTCCACCACCGCCTGCTGGGCGATCTCCACGTAGTGCACGCGCTCCAGCGCGATGGCGATCTGGCGCGCCAGTGTGTCCAGCTGCTGCATCTGCTCGGGGATCAGCAGCCAGCGGGGCTGCGCAGGCCGCAGGGCCAGCACGCCGCGCACGCGCATGGGCGCGCGCAGCGGCAGGTAGTGCCAAGCCTGCGCGGCCAGCGTGGTGGTCGCCAGCCCCGCCGGCTGGGCATTGCGCAAGGCCCAGTCAGCCACGCTCGCGTCAAAGCCGTCAACCGGCCCCGCCGGCAGCACCAGCTGGTCGCGCGCGTCGGTCGGAAGCACCAGCGCCTGCCCGCCGAAATTGCGCTGCACCGCGGCCTCGCCCAGCTCGGCCACCTGCGAGCCCAGCAGGGCGCCCGACAGATCGCGCGTCAGCTCGAACAGCGACTGCGCGCGGCGTTCGCGGCTGGCGGCAATGCGGGCCTGGAACTTCAAGCCCGCCGTGAGCTGCCCGGTCAGCAGCCCCACGGCCAGCATCACTGCAAACGTGACCAGGTACTGCACATCGCTGACCGCGAAAGACAGTTGGGGCGGCACGAAAAAAAAGTCAAATCCCGCGACATTGAGCACCGCCGCCAGCGCCGCAGGGCCACGCCCGAAGCGCATCGCCACGCCCACCACACCCAGCAGGAACAGCATCACGATGTTGGCCAGATCCAGGTAGTCACGCAGCGGCGTGGTCGCCAGGGTGATGGCCACGCTGCTGGCCGCGGCCCAGGCATAGCGCGGCCAGGCGTGTTGCCAGGCCTGATCGCCATCGTCGTCCAGTGGCCGCTGCACCAGCCCGGCGAGCTTGCGCGTGCTGGGGGCGGCGCCGACCTCCACGATATCCATCGTCGGCGCCAGCGCCGCCAGGCGGCGCATCAGGCCGTGCGCACCCAGCCCCCAGGGCAGACGCGATGCGGATGGGCGGCCCACCACCAGGGTGGCGCAGTTCAGCGTCTGCGCCTGCTGGACCAGCTCGGCGGCGACGTCGCTGCCGGTCAGCACCGCCGTGCCGGCGCCCAGCGATTCGGCCAGCTTGAGTACCGTCAGGACGCGGTCGCGTTGTTCGCTGTCCAGCCGCTGCAGCTGCGGTGTTTCCACATAGGCGGCGTGCCAGCGCACGTTGATCTGGCCGGCCATGCGCGCCGCGCTGCGCACCGTCTGCTCGGCGCCCTCGCGCGGTCCCACGCAGGCCAGGATGGCGCCTTCGGTGTTCCACACCGGCGCGATGGATTGCTCCACGCGGTAGCTGCGCACATCGTCTTCCACATGGTCAGCCGTGCGGCGCAGTGCAATTTCGCGCAGCGCAATCAGGTTGCCCTTGCGAAAGAAATTCTGCGCGGCGCGCTCGGCCTGCTGCGGGAGGTAGACCTTGCCGGCTTTCAGGCGCGCGAGCAGCTCATCGGGCGTCACGTCCACCAGGATGACTTCGTCGGCCTCGTCCAGCACCGTGTCGGGCACAGTCTCGTGCACGCGGATGCCGGTGATGGCGCCCACAGTGCCGTTGAGGCTTTCCAGGTGCTGCACGTTCATGGCCGACCAGACGTCAATGCCGGCGTCCAGCAGCTCCTGCACGTCCTGCCAGCGCTTGGGGTGGCGCGAGCCTTCCACGTTGGAATGCGCCAGTTCGTCCACCAGCAGCACCGCAGGCTTGCGCGCCAGCGCGGCGTCCAGGTCCAATTCGGGCAAGGTGCGGCCGCGGTACGGGACCTCGCGCAGGGGCAGCACAGGCAGGCCGGCGAGCAGCTCGGCGGTTTCGCTGCGGCCGTGGGTTTCCACCACCCCCACCAGTATCTGGCGGCCGGCCTTGTGCTCGCGCTGCGCCGCGCTCAGCATGGCGTAGGTTTTGCCCACACCTGCGCTGGCGCCGATGTAAATGCGCAGCTTGCCGCGGCGCGCGCGCGATTCACCTTCGCGGATCTGCTCCAGCAGTTGATCGGGGTCAGGCCTTGCGTCGGGATAGGTGACCATGGCTCACAAGCCTAACAGCTGCGCGGGTTCCATCAGACTACCTGTCACGCCGCTCACGCCACACAACGATGAGCCAGGCGAGCGCAAGTGGAGCACAAAGAGCCAGCAATGCCAGCAGCAACGCCATCAGTTCCTGGGCTCCTGTCACGATTCGATCCGCAGTGCGACGGTGTCAACGCACGGACTGCAGCGCAAGATTGAGCTGCAGCACATTGACGCGCGGCTCACCGAGCAAACCCAGCAGGGGTGCCTGCGTGTTCTGTTCCACCAGCGCCTGCACTTTGTCCAGCGGCAAGCCCCGCAGCCGCGCCACGCGCGCCGCCTGGTAGCGGGCGGCCGCCGGGCTGATGTGCGGGTCCAGCCCGCTGGCCGAGGCCGTGACCAGGTCCACAGGCACCGGCGCCGTGTTGCCCGGGTCGGCGGCGCGCAGCGCCTGCACGCGGCCCTTGACGGCGTCCACCAGCGCCGGGTTCAGCGGGCCCTGGTTGGAGCCACCGGATGCACTGGCGTTGTAGGGCATGGGCCCGGTGGCCGACGGGCGGCCCCAGAAGTACCTGGGATCACTGAAGTTCTGCCCGATCAGCGCCGAGCCCACCGGTTTGCCGTTGACCTCGATCAGGCTGCCGGCCGCCTGCGAGGGGAACAGCGCCTGGGCCGCGCCCGTCACCACCAGCGGGTAGGCCACCCCGGTGGCCAGCGTGAGCGCCACCGACAGAACCAGCAGCGGACGAATGATGTTGTTCATGTGAATGCTCCTCAAGCCAGCCCGGCGGCCGCAAGCACCAGGTCAATCGCCTTGATGCCGATGAAGGGAACGACCAGGCCGCCCAGGCCATAGATCAGCAGATTGCGCCGCAGCAGCGCGGCAGCGCCCATGGCGCGGTATTTCACGCCCCGAAGCGCCAGCGGAATCAGCACGATGATGATCAGCGCGTTGAAGACCACCGCCGACAGGATGGCCGACTGCGGGCTGGCCAGCTGCATCACGTTGAGCGCGGCCAGCTGCGGGTAGGTGCTGACGAAGATGGCCGGGATGATGGCGAAGTATTTCGCCACGTCGTTGGCAATGGAGAACGTGGTGAGCGAGCCGCGCGTCATCAGCAGCGCCTTGCCGGTTTCCACCACCTCCAGCAGCTTGGTCGGGTTGGAGTCCAGGTCCACCATGTTGCCCGCCTCCTTGGCGGCCTGGGTGCCGGTGCTCATGGCCACGGCCACGTCGGCCTGGGCCAGCGCGGGGGCGTCGTTGGTGCCGTCGCCGGTCATGGCCACCAGGCGGCCTTCGGCCTGGTACTGGCGGATCAGGCGCAGCTTTTCCTCGGGCGTGGCTTCGGCCAGGAAGTCGTCCACGCCGGCTTCCGCGGCAATGGCGGCGGCGGTCAGCTTGTTGTCACCGGTGATCATCACCGTCTTGATGCCCATGCGGCGCAGCTCGCCAAAGCGCTCGCGGATGCCGGCCTTGACGATGTCCTTGAGCTCGACGACGCCCAGCACCTGGTTGCCCTCGCTCACGGCCAGCGGCGTGCTGCCGCGCCGCGCCACGTCTTCCGATGCGCGCACGATGTCGGCGGGCATGGTGCCGCCCTGCGATTCGACGTGCCTGCGCACCGCATCCACGGCCCCCTTGCGGATGGCCAGCGGTTGGCCTTCGCCAGGCACATCCACGCCGCTCATGCGGGTTTGCGCGGTGAACGGCAGGAACACCGCGCCTTGCGCAGCGCGGTCGTCCACCCGGGCACGGCGCGCCAGCTCGACGATGCTGCGCCCCTCGGGTGTTTCGTCGGCCAGCGAGGCCAGCAAGGCGGCGCGCGCCAGGCGCGTCTCGGTCACGCCAGGCGCGGCGACAAAGGCGCTGGCCTGGCGGTTGCCGTGGGTGATGGTGCCGGTCTTGTCCATCAGCAGCACATCCACGTCGCCCGCGGCTTCCACGGCGCGGCCGGAGGTGGCGATCACATTGGCCTGCATCATGCGGCTCATGCCCGCCACGCCCACGGCCGACAGCAGGCCGCCGATGGTGGTGGGTATCAGGCACACCAGCAGCGCGATCAGCGCCGTCAGGCTCACCACCGTGCCGGCCTGGCTGGCCTCCACGCTGAAGATGGAAAACGGCAGCAGCGTGACGCTCACCACCAGGAACACGATGGTCAGCGCCACCAGCAAAATGGTCAGCGCGATTTCGTTGGGGGTCTTCTGGCGTTTGGCGCCTTCGACCATGCTGATCATGCGGTCCAGGAACGATTCGCCCGGGTTGACCACGATGCGCACCACCAGCCAGTCGGACAGCACGCGCGTGCCACCCGTCACGGCCGAGAAGTCGCCGCCCGATTCGCGCACCACGGGCGCTGATTCGCCGGTGATGGCGCTTTCGTCCACCGAGGCCACGCCCTCGATCACCTCACCGTCCAGCGGGATCACGTCGCCGGCCTCCACCAGCACCACGTTGCCGCGGCGCAGGTTCTCGGCCTGCTCGGGCAGCCAGGGGGTGCCGTGGAACACGTCCGCGTCCTGGGCGCCATATTTCTTGGCCCAGGTGCTTTTCTTGAGCGTGCGCAGCGATGCGGCCTGGGCCTTGCTGCGGCCTTCAGCCAATGCCTCGGCAAAGTTGGCGAACAGCACGGTGAACCACAGCCACACGGCCACCGCCAGGATGAAGCCCGAGGGCGCTTCGCCCTGGCCCTGCAGCGACTGCAGCCACAGGAACGTGGTGAGGATGCTGCCGACGTAGACGACAAACATCACGGGGTTGCGCCACTGCACCCGCGGGTTGAGCTTGGTGAAGGCGGCCACGACGGCGGGCTTGACGAGCGACGGGTCCATCAGGGTCAGGGTCTTGGTTTGCGTATTCATGTTCTGGCTCCTGTCTCAGCGCGCGGGCCAGAGCATCAGGTGCTCGACCACGGGGCCCAGCGCCAGCGCCGGGACATAGTTCAGCAAGCCCACCAGCAGCACCGTGCCGACGAGCAGACCCACAAACAGCGGACCGTGCGTGGGCATGGTGCCCGCCGTCACCGGCAGGCGCTTCTTGGCGGCGAGCGCGCCGGCAATGGCCAGCACCGGCACGATCACGCCAAAGCGGCCCAGCCACATGGCCAGGCCCAGCAGCGTGTTGTAGAACGGCGTGTTGGCCGACAGGCCGGCAAAGGCGCTGCCGTTGTTGTTGCCGGCCGAGGTCAACGCGTAGAGGATTTCCGAGAAGCCGTGCGCGCCCGGGTTGGCAATGCCGGCCTTGCCCGCGCCGGACAGCACGGCCACCGCCGTGCCCACCAGCACGACGATGGGCGTCACCAGGATCACGAGGGAGGCGAGCTTCATCTCATGTGCCTCGATCTTCTTGCCCAGGTATTCCGGCGTGCGCCCGATCATCAGGCCCGCGATGAACACCGCCACGATGGCAAACACCAGCATGCCGTACAGGCCGGAGCCGACGCCGCCGAACACCACCTCGCCCAGTTGCATCATCACCATGGGCACCATGCCGCCCAGGGGGGTGTATGAGTCGTGCATGGAGATGACCGCGCCACACGAGGCGGCCGTGGTGATCACCGCGAACAGGGCGGAGGCTTCGATGCCGAAGCGCGTTTCCTTGCCTTCCATGTTGCCGCCAGCCTGCAACGCGCTGGCCGTCTGGTCCACGCCCAGCGGCGCCAGCAGCGCGTTGCCCGCCTGTTCGGCCGGGATGATGGCCATCACGGCCAGCACAAACATGACCGTCATGGCGGCCAGCACCGCCCAGCCCTGGCGGATATCGCCCACTTCACGACCAAAGGCGAAGCACAGCGCGGCCGGTATCAGGAAGATCGCCAGCATCTGGAACAGGTTGGACAGCGCGGTCGGGTTCTCATACGGGTGGGCCGAGTTCGCGTTGAAGAAACCGCCACCGTTGGTGCCAAGTATCTTGATGGCCTCCTGCGAGGCCACCGGGCCCATCGCCAGGGTCTGCGTCGCGTTGCTGGCGCCGTCGATCACCGTCACGGTCTGGTACGGGTCAAAGTTCTGCACCACGCCCTGCCCCACCAGAAAGATGGCAAACACCAGCGACAGCGGCAGCAGCAGCCAGGTGGTGATGCGCGTCACGTCCACCCAGAAGTTGCCGATCACGCCGCTGGAGCGAGCGGCAAAGCCGCGCACCAGCGCAAACACCACCGCAATGCCGGTGGCAGCCGACAGGAAGTTCTGAACCGCCAGCGCCAGCATCTGGGTCAGGTAGCTCATCGTGGTTTCACCGGCGTAGCCCTGCCAGTTGGTGTTGGTCACAAAGCTCACGGCGGTGTTGAAGGCAGAGTCCGGCGACACGGCAGCCATGCCCGCGGGGTTCAGCGGCAGCACCGCCTGAAAGCGCTGCAACAGGTACAGCGACAGCACGCCCAGTGCATTGAACGCCAGCAATGCCAGCGCGTACTGCCACCAGTTCATGGATTTGTCGGGCGAGGTGCCGGCCAGCCGGTACAGCGGCGCTTCCACCGCGTGCATCCAGCGCGGCAGCGTGCCCGCGCTCAGGCGCGCCAGCCACATGCCCAGCGGCCAGGCCAGCGCGAGCAGCAGCACAAGGAACAGGGCCAGCAGGCCCCAGGCAGACAGGCTCATCAGAACTCCTCGGCGCGGATCAGCGCATACACCAGGTAAGCCAGCAAGGCCAGGGCGCAAAAACCGCCGAAGCCATAGAGAACTTCAAGGGAGTTCATGGGCGGCCTCCCTGCGGGCGTTCCAGCTTGCGCAGGCCCCAAACCAGCAAGGCCATGCCGGCCCACAGGGCGGCGGCAAGGGCCAGGTAGATCACATCCATATCGGCATCCAGTCGTCAACAAGAGAGATGGCTGAGTCTGGTAGTGCAGGCCTATAAACGGTGCACAGACTGGGGCCGACGGCATATAAAAAGCGTAAAGACGCCGCCCACACCACCACGGCGCCGTCGTTCACAATGACGTTTTGCCGCAGTACAAGGAGTTTTCATGCGCAAGCTCATCCCCGCCCTGGCAGCCCTGCTGGTGGCCTGCAGCCCTGCCGGCGGCGAACAGGTGGGCGCGGTGGACACCGTGTTCCAGTGGCTGGGGCCGGACCACAAGATCGTTGTGGAGGCCTATGACGACCCCAAGGTTTCGGGCGTGACCTGCTATGTGTCGCGCGCCAAAGCCGGCGGCATCAAGGGCGGGCTGGGCCTGGCCGAGGACAAATCCGAAGCGTCCATTGCCTGCCGCCAGACCGGCCCCATCACCTTCCCCACCGGCAAGCCGCTGGACCGGCAGGAAGAGATGTTCAGCGAACGCATCTCGCTGGTGTTCAAGCGGCTGCACGTGGTGCGCATGGTGGACACCAAACGCAACACCCTGGTGTACCTGACCTACTCCGACCGCGTCATTGAGGGCTCGCCGCAGAACAGCGTCACGGCGGTGCCGCTGCCGGCGGGGACCATCGTGCCCGTCAAGCAGTAAGGAGCCCGGGCTGCTGACACATCCAGGTCTGCGGGGCTGCGAATAATCCCGGCTCGCGCTTCCAACCCGAGAGACCTGAATGACAAGCCCCGTACCCGCCAAGGCCGGCCGCCGAGAATGGATCGGCCTGGCCGTGATTGCCCTGCCCTGCCTGCTGTACGCCATGGACCTGACGGTCCTGAACCTGGCGATTCCGGCCATCACAGCCGACCTCAAACCTACAGCCGCGCAGATGCTGTGGATCGTGGACATCTACGGATTTCTGGTGGCGGGCTCGCTGATTACCATGGGCACGCTGGGTGACCGCATCGGCCGCAGGCGCCTGCTGATGATCGGTGCCGCGGCGTTTGGCGCGGCGTCGGTGCTGGCCGCGTTGTCCCACAGTGCGGAAATGCTGATTGCCGCGCGTGCGCTGCTGGGCGTGGCGGGGGCCACACTGGCGCCTTCCACGCTGTCACTCATCCGCAACATGTTCCATGACCCGCATGAGCGTACCGTGGCCATTGGTGTGTGGATCGCCAGCTTTTCCGCTGGCGGCGCCATCGGGCCGTTGCTCGGCGGGGTGGTGCTGGCCTTCTTTACGTGGCACGCCGTGTTCCTGCTGGCGGTGCCGGTCATGGTGCTGCTGCTGGTGCTGGCGCCGCTGCTGTTGCCCGAGTACAAGGACCCGGACCCAGGCCCGCTGGACCTGACCAGCGCCGCCCTGTCCATGGGCGCCGTTCTGTCTGTGATCTACGGCATGAAGCATGTGGCCGAGCAGGGCCCGTCCTGGCTGGCCGCCGCGGCACTGGCCGCGGGCGCGGCGCTCGGCGCGGTGTTCCTGCGGCGCCAGCGGCGGCTGGCCGACCCGCTGGTGGACCTGGCGCTGTTTCGCCGGCCCGGCTTCAGCGCGGCGCTGGCCATCAACGTTTTGGGCTTTTTTGCGATGTTTGCATCGTTCCTGTACATCGCGCAGTACCTGCAGCTGGTGCTGGGCATGGACTCACTGACCGCCGGCCTGTGGACGCTGCCCTCGTCGCTGGGGTTCATTGCCGGCTCGTTCATCGTGCCGCTGGTGGCCAAACGCCTGGGCACGCTGCACGTGATGGTGGGCGGGCTGGTGCTGTCGGCCATCGGGTTCGTGCTGCTGGGCTTTGTGGGCACCAGCGGTCTGGCCCTGCTGGTGCTGGGCTCGGTGGTGTTCTCGGTGGGCCTCACGCCCGTGGTCGCGCTCACGACCGACCTGGTGGTCAGCAGCGCGCCGCCCGAGCGCGCGGGCTCGGCCTCGTCGCTGTCGGAAACCAGCTCCGAGCTGGGCGGCGCTCTGGGCATTGCCGTGCTGGGCACCATTGCCGCGGCGGTGTACCGTGCGTCCATGGTCAATGCCATCCCGCCGGGCGCGTCCCAGGCGGTCAGCGATGCCGCGCGCGGCACGATTGGCGGCGCCATGGCCATGGCGGACCAGCTGCAGGGGTCGGCCGGCGCCACGCTGCTGGGCGCCGCCCGCAGCGCCTATGTGCAGGGCATGCAGGTGAGCACATCGCTCAGCGCGGCCATCATGCTGGGCACCGCGGCGCTGGCCATCGTTTTGTTACGCGGCCACGCGGGTAAACCCTGAAAATATTTCTTCCGCCGGCTGTCGATCCGCGCCAGCCTCATCCGTCGTTCCAAGACACAACCCAAGGAGTTTTCTGATGGCGATGTATGTCGATGGTTTTCTGATGCCCATTCCCAAAAAGAATGTGGACGCCTACCGCAAGCTGGCCCGCAAGGCCGGCAAGGTCTGGATGGAATACGGTGCGCTCAGCTATGTGGAATGCATGGCCGATGACGTCAAGCCAGGCAAATGGACATCGTTCCCGCAGGCGGTGAAGCTCAAGCCCGACGAGGTGGTGTGGTTCTCATGGATTACCTACAAGTCGCGCAAACACCGCGACAGTGTCAACAAGAAGGTCATGGCCGACCCGCGCATTGCGGCCATGGACCCCAAGACCATGCCCTTTGACGCCAAACGCATGATCTGGGGCGGGTTTGCGTCCAAGGTCCAGTTCTGATCCCTGCATACAGGAGCGCCCCATGAGAGTCCAGCCCTACCTCAACTTCAACGGCCGTGCGGAAGAAGCCCTGGCCTTTTACCAGCAGGCCGTGGATGCCCAGGGCACCTTCCTGATGCGCTGCAAGGAAGCGCCCGAGGGCCCGCCTGTCGATGCCGACAAGGCGGACAAGATCCTTCACGCCGAGTTCACCGTCGGCGAATCAACCATCATGTGCAGCGACGGCTATTGCACCGGTGAAGCCCCCGCGTTCCAGGGCATCACGCTGACCATCGTGGCCGATGACGATGCACAGGCCAGGCGCCGTTTCGAGGCACTGCAGGCCGGCGGCGGCACCGTGCAGATGCCGCTGGCCAGGACCTTCTTCGCCTCCAGCTTCGGCATGCTGACCGACCGTTTTGGCGTGAGCTGGATGGTCATCACCGCGGACCCGCAATGACGCCGTCGGCACCCGAGCGCCAGCGCTGGCTGGCCCTGATGGTGCTGTGCATGGGCGTGTTGATGATCGTGCTGGACACGACCATCGTGAACGTCGCCCTGCCCTCCATCCGCGAGGACCTGCACTTTACCGAAACCTCGCTCGTATGGGTGGTCAATGCCTACATGCTGACCTTTGGCGGCTTTTTGCTGCTGGGCGGGCGCCTGGGCGACCTGTGGGGCCACCGGCGCGTGTTCCTGGGCGGCATTGTGCTGTTCACCCTCGCATCGCTGGCCTGTGGCGTGGCCGGCTCGCAGGCGGTGCTGATCGCCGCGCGCGCGGTGCAGGGGCTGGGCGGTGCCGTGGTGTCGGCGGTGGCGCTGTCGCTCATCATGAACCTGTTCACCGAACCGGGTGAGCGCGCCAGGGCCATGGGGGTGTACGGCTTTGTGTGCGCGGGCGGCGGCAGCATTGGCGTGCTGCTGGGCGGGCTGCTGACCAGCGCGCTCAGCTGGCACTGGATCTTTCTGGTGAACCTGCCGATTGGCGTGGCGGTGCATGCCCTGTGCCTGCGCCTGATCGCGCCCGGCCAGGGCATCACGGGCCAGAAGCTGGACGTGGCCGGTGCGGTGACGGTCACGCTGTCGCTGATGCTGGCGGTGTATGGCGTTGTCAACGGCAACGAGGCCGGCTGGATGTCCGCGCAGACGCTGGGCCTGCTGGGCGTGGCCGCGGTGCTGATGGCGGCCTTCATCGCCATTGAGGCGCGCGTGGCGGCGCCGCTGATGCCGCTGTCGCTGTTTCGCCTGCGCAATGTGGCCACGGCCAACGTGGTGGGTGTGCTGTGGGCCGCGGCCATGTTTGCCTGGTTTTTCATCTCGGCGCTGTACCTGCAGCTGGTGCTGGGCTACAGCGCCATGCAGGTGGGGCTGGCGTTTTTGCCCGCCAACCTGATCATGGCGGCGTTTTCGCTGGGGCTGTCGGCCAGGATCGTGATGCGCTTTGGCATTCGCGGGCCGCTTTGCGCCGGGCTGCTGATGGCGGCGCTGGGCCTGGTGCTGTTTGCGCGCGCGCCGGTGCAAGGCCAGTTTGTGCTGGACGTGCTGCCAGGCATGCTGCTGCTGGGCCTGGGCGCGGGCATTGCCTTCAACCCGTTGCTGCTGGCCGCCATGAGCGACGTGGCCCCGTCCGATTCAGGCCTGGCGTCCGGCGTGGTCAATACCGCGTTCATGATGGGCGGCGCGCTGGGCCTGGCCGTGCTGGCCAGCGTGGCGGCGGCGCGCACCACGACGCTGCTGGGCGCAGGTGCGGCGCCGGCTGCGGCGCTCAATTCCGGGTACCAGCTGGCGTTTGTCATCGGTGCGGTGTTTGCAGCCACGGCGGGTGTACTGGGCGGCCTGTTCATGCGCAGCGGCAGCGCCACAACCGGCGCTGCCGTCACCGTGCATTGAAACCACTGTCCGGCAGGCAACAGCGCGCCGGCGGTGGATGGATTAAATTGGCCGGGCCATCCATTGCCCACGCCATATGACTCAGATTGCCGTTACCTCACCCGCAGCCCCGCCCTTCCAGGCCATTGCAGACCTTGTCCGGCAGCACGCCAGGGCAAGGCCGTGGCAAACGGCCGTGGTGCAAGGCGATCGCCGCGTCACCTGGGGCCAGCTGGATGCCATGGCCGACCGGGTGGCTGCGTCGCTGCAGCGCGACGGCATCCGGCCGCAGCAGGCCATTGCCATCTGTGCGGCCAACTCGCTTGAATACGTCGCGGTGTTCCTGGGCGCGCTGCGCGCGGGCGTGGCCGTGGCGCCGCTGGCGATCCAGTCCCAGCCCGCGCAACTGGCCGCCATGGTGGCCGACAGCGGGGCGCGCCTGTTCTTTGTGGATGGCAGCGTGCCTGCGTTTGCCACGGCGGGCCGGCGCATCGCCATGGATGGCTCGGCCGCCGCATCACTTGAGCAATGGCTGGTACCCGCAGGCTCCAGACCGAAGGCAGTGAAGGTACAACCCGGCTGGGCATTCAACATCATCTATTCGTCGGGCACCACGGGCACCCCCAAGGGCATCGTGCAGCCGCACGCCATGCGCTGGGCCCACGTGGCGCGCGCCGACAGCTATGGTTACGGCCCTGACAGCGTGACGCTGCTGGCCACGTCGCTGTGCTCCAACACCACGCTGGTGTGCTTCTTTCCCACCATCGCCAAGGGCGGCACGGTGGTGCTGCCGCCGCCGAAGTTTGATGCGCGTACCTGGCTGGCGCTGGCGGAAAAAGAGCGCGCCACCCACACCATGCTGGTGCCGGTGCAGTACCAGCGCATCATGGCGCTGCCCGAGTTTGACGACTTCAACCTGTCGTCGTTTGTCATGAAGTTCTGCACCAGTGCGCCGTTCCATGCGGCCCTGAAAGCGGACATCCTGGAGCGCTGGCCCGGCGGACTGGTGGAGTTTTACGGCATGACCGAAGGCGGCGGCACCTGCATCCTGGAGGCGCACAACTTCCCCGACAAACTGCACACCGTGGGCAAGCCGGGCGAGGGCCACGACATGCGCGTGCTGGACGAAGACGGCCGCGAGCTGCCGCCGGGCTCGGTCGGCGAAGTGGTGGGCCGCTCACCCGCATCCATGATGACGGGCTACCACAACCAGCCCGGCAAGACACGCGAAGCCGAATGGTTTGACGCCCAGGGCAACCGCTATATCCGCACGGGCGACGTGGGCCGCTTTGACGCGCAGGGCTTTCTGACGCTGATGGACCGGCGCAAGGACATGGTGATCAGCGGTGGCTTCAACATCTACCCCAGCGACCTGGAGGCGGTGCTGCGCCAGCACCCGGCGGTGGCCGACGCGGCCGTGATCGGCGTGCCTTCCGAGGAATGGGGCGAGTCCCCCGCGGCCTACGTGGTGACGAAAGCCGGTACAGCGGATTCGCCAGACAGCATCCGGCAGTGGGCGAATGCGCGCCTGGGCAAAACCCAGCGTCTGGCCGGCGTGCGGTTCATCAACGAGCTGCCGCGCAGCGAGATCGGCAAGGTGCTCAAGCGCGAGTTGCGCGGGATATTCCTGAAAGCGGATTGACAGTCGCCGCTCCTACGCTTTCACGTTCAGGCTCACCCCCGGTGTGCCCACGAGAAAGCAGGAGACATGGTGATGAAGGCTCTGGTGGTCGAGGACGACAGCAGCGTCCGCGCCGCGTTGTGCAATGCAGTCACGGATTGGGGCTTCATCACCACATCGGCGGCGGATGGCCAGCACGCGCTGCACAACTGGCAGCAACTGCAACCCGACGTGATGCTGCTCGATCTGGGCTTGCCCGACATCGACGGGCTTGACGTGCTTCAGCGCGGCCGCGCCCTGGGACTGCAGACCCCGGTGCTCGCCCTGACCGCGCGCGCACTGCCTGGGGACCGCATCCTGGGCCTGAACTTCGGCGCGGACGACTACATGACCAAGCCGTTCGATTTCGGCGAGCTGCATGCGCGGCTGCAGGCCCTGGTGCGCCGCTGCAGACCCAAACCTTCACCCTGCGCGTCGGCCATGCAGTCGCTGGGCGCGCTGTCCTGGGTGCCCACGGGCACGGCGTTTTACCTGGGACAGGAGCGCCTGCCCCTGTCGCCGCGCGAGGCGGCGCTGCTGCGCGCGCTGGTGGAACGCCCCAACCGCGCGCAGAGCAAGGAAGCCCTGGTCAGCGCGGTGTTCCCCGAGCGCGATGTGCTTGAGGACGCGCTGGAAGTGGTGGCGCACCGGCTGCGCAAGAAGCTGCAGCCTTGTGGTGTGGCGGTGGTCACCCTGCGGGGCCTGGGCTACCTGATCAAGGCGGCAGATTGAATATCGCCCCACGCTTGTCACTTCGTGTACTGCGCCGTCTGAAATCCGACGGATAGCCGGACCGAAAGCGGACTGACAGTTCGCATCCCAATCATTGGCCCCGGCGCAACGCCACATTCACACAACCATCAGGAGATCATCCCCATGAAGCATTCATTTCTCGCCCTCGCTGCCTGCAGCCTGTTTGCAGGCGCCGCCACGGCCCAGTCCAGCGTCACCCTGTTTGGCGTGGTTGACATTGGCATTGCCCGCGAAACCGGTGGCCCCGCCGGCTCGGCGCTCAAGCTGGATGGCAGTGGCATCCACTCGGGCAACCGGCTCGGGTTTCGTGGCACCGAAGATCTGGGCGGCGGGTTGTCCGCGTTGTTCGTGCTGGAAAACGGCTTCAACTCCGACACGGGCGCGATTGGCCAGGGTGGTCTGATGTTCGGCCGTCAGGCGCTGGTGGGGATCAAGGGCGGCTTTGGCACGGTATCGGCAGGCCGTCATTACTCGCCGCATTTCCTGGCGGTGGACAGCATGGACCCGCTGGACGGCATCAGCGCCGGCGCGTTCAACCTGCTGCGCCGCACGACGCGCACCGACAACACGGTGATGTACACCACGCCCAGCCTGAGCGGCTTCAGCAGCCAGCTGGCTTACGGCTTTGGCGAAGTGGCCGGCAGCTCGTCGGCCAGCCGCTTCATCGGAGCCAACGCGGCATATGCCAGCGGGCCGCTGGTGGTGAAGGCCGCTTACCACAACGCCAAGAATGCGACGGCCACCGACTCCACCAGGAATACCTATGCAGGCGCCAGCTACGACTTTGGTCCGGTCAAAGCGATCCTGGGCTACCAGGTTGAAAAAGGTGTGGGCACGCTGGACGCCAACGCCACCATGCTCGGCGTGCAGATCCCCATGGGCGCCAGCAAATTCATGGCGACCTACATCCGCAAGAACGACAGGACCGCGGCCAACAACGACGCGCGCATGGTGGGTCTGGCCTATACCTACGCGCTGTCAAAACGGACGAATTTCTATGCATCCGCGCTGCACATCTCCAATGAGAACACGCTGGTCTATCGCACCAAGGCGGGCGACGGCACGGGCAACAAGGAATTCAATTTCGGCATCCGTCACCGGTTCTGAGGCGGGGTGCGCCGGGTCAGGCCGGCTTGCGCCGCCAGCCAGCCGCAGGTTCGTGCACGGCGGGTGGCGCAAACGGGTTGACCACCTCCAGCGCACCAAAGCGCATGCCGTGCTGCAGGTCTTCGCTGTACAGCGTGGTGCAGCCGCCGTCCAGCGCCGCCTGCACGATCAGCGCGTCCCACAGCGATGTCTGGTAGCGCTGCTGCAAGGCAAACGCCTGGAACAGCAGGCTGGGCGTGGCGTTGACCACATCGTGCTCGGCCCACATTTCGCAAAGGGCTTGCGCCGCGGCCGCCGGCATGAACTGCCGGCGCAGCATGGTGTTGTAGAACTCCTGCAGCACCTGCGTGCTGATCACGAACGTGCCCTGCAGGATCGCGGCTTCGATCAGGTCTTTGGCGATCTGCTGGCGGCGGCTGTCCGACGGGTCCTGGCGGTAGACCAGGATGTTGGTGTCAAAGAAATTCATCAGGGCGCCGCTTGCGGGCCGCGCTGCGCAAACATCTGCTCGTACATCTCGTCGCGGCTGCTCCAGGGCGCCGCCAGCGGCGTACCGCGGGGCATGGCGTCAATCTGCGCCTGCAGCACGCGGTAGCGCTCCAGGCGCTGTGTGCCCGAGGCACGGGCATAGGCTTCGATCGCCTTGCGACAGATCTCGTTCACGCTGGTGCCCTCTTGCACGGCGCGCACGCGTGCTGCTTGCAGCAGCTTGTCGTCGATGGAAAGCGTGAGATTGGTCATAGCAGCACTTTTACACACAACCAGTTTAACACGGGTTATGTGTAACTAACCACCCATGACTAGGACCGCGGCTCTTTCACTTCCACATCGGTCACGTCCGCGATCTCGCGTCGCCGCGCTGATTCCGCCGGGCCGGGCTCGTTCACCGGCTTGGCGGCTGCGCCACGGTACATGCGGTTGAAACCACCACGTGGGTCGATGCGCATCACAAAGGGCGTCACGGGCTGGCCCGTGAGGCGCGCCCACAGCATGCGCAAGCCCCAGAACGCCAGCAGCACCAGCAAAGCCAGCGCCAGGCTGGCTGCAAAAACAAGTCCTGCGACCAGGAAAACCAGCCGCAGGATGAAGCGAAAGACGGTATGCATCAGGCCGATGCTACAGTGCCGCCGAAGTGAAAGATGCCAGGCGTGTGGACCGGGTCCACGGTCACCGGAATCACACTCTTGGGCGGGTAGCGGCCCTCCAGGATCAGCTTGCTCAGCGGGTTTTCAATGCGCTGCTGGATCGCACGCTTCAGGGGGCGCGCGCCAAACACCGGGTCGAAGCCGACCTTGGCCAGTTCAGCCAGCGCCGCGTCGCTGACCTGCAGCGTCAGGTCCATCTTCTGCAGGCGTGCCTCCAGGATGCGCAGCTGGATCGCGGCGATCTTCTGGATGTGCTGGGCGTCCAGCCCATGGAACACCACGGTCTCGTCAATGCGGTTCAGGAATTCGGGTCGGAAGTGGTTTTTCAGCTCGTCCCACACCGCGTCCTTGATGTCCTCGGCCGGCTTGCCCACCATCGCCTGGATCATGGGCGAGCCGATGTTGCTCGTCATGACGATCACCGTGTTCTTGAAGTCCACGGTGCGGCCCTGGCCGTCAGTCAGGCGACCGTCGTCCAGCACCTGCAGCAGCACGTTGAACACATCGGGGTGGGCCTTTTCCACCTCGTCCAGCAGCACCACGCTGTACGGCTTGCGGCGCACGGCCTCGGTCAGGTAGCCACCCTCCTCGTAGCCCACATAGCCCGGCGGCGCGCCGATCAGGCGCGCGACGGAATGCTTCTCCATGAATTCGCTCATGTCGATGCGGATCAGGTGGTCTTCGCTGTCAAACAGGAAGCTGGCCAGCGCCTTGCACAACTCGGTCTTGCCCACGCCCGTGGGGCCCAGGAACAGGAACGAGCCCGTGGGCCGGTTCGGGTCGCTCAGGCCCGAGCGTGAACGGCGGATGGCGTTGGCCACCGCGCCAATGGCTTCGTCCTGACCCACCACGCGTTCGTGCAGCTTGCCTTCCATGACCAGCAGCTTGTCGCGCTCGCCCTGCATGAGCTTGGCCACGGGGATGCCCGTGGCACGCGCCACGACTTCGGCGATTTCCTCGGAGCCGACCTGGGTGCGCAGCAGCTTGGGCGCGGTGCCCTCGCCCTTGGCGGTTTCCTTCGCCTGGGCTTCCTTCAGGCGCTTTTCCAGCTCGGGCAGCTTGCCGTACTGCAGTTCGGCCACGCCGTTGAAGTCGCCCTTGCGGGTCAGCTCCTCGATGCGGTGGCGCATCTTCTCGATGTCTTCCATGACCGTGGCCGAGCCCTGGGCTTGGGCCTTCTCGGCCTTCCATATCTCGTCGTAGTCGGCGATTTCCTTTTGCAGCTTGCCGATTTCCTCCTCGATCAGGTCAAAGCGCTTTTTCGACGCTTCGTCCTTCTCGCGCTTGACGGCTTCGCGCTCGATCTGCAGCTGGATCAGGCGGCGGTCCAGCTTGTCCATGACCTCGGGCTTGGAATCCATCTCGATCTTGATCTTGGACGCAGCCTCGTCAATCAGGTCAATCGCCTTGTCGGGCAGGAAGCGGTCGGTGATGTAGCGGTGGCTCAGCTCGGCCGCCGCCACGATGGCCGGGTCGGTGATCTGCACGCCATGGTGCACTTCGTACTTTTCCTGCAGGCCGCGCAGGATGGCGATGGTCGCCTCCACGCTCGGTTCACCCACCAGGATCTTCTGGAAGCGGCGCTCCAGCGCCGCGTCTTTTTCAATGTACTTGCGGTATTCGTCCAGCGTGGTGGCGCCCACGCAGTGCAGCTCGCCACGCGCCAGCGCGGGCTTGAGCATGTTGCCCGCATCCATCGCGCCTTCGGCCTTGCCCGCGCCCACCATGGTGTGCAGTTCGTCAATGAACACAATGGTCTGGCCTTCGTCCTTGGCCAGCTCGTTCAGCACGGTCTTCAGGCGTTCTTCAAATTCACCGCGGAACTTGGCCCCGGCCAGCAGCGCCGCCATGTCCAGGCTCAGCACGCGCTTGCCCTTGAGCGAATCGGGTACTTCGCCCGCCACGATGCGCTGGGCCAGGCCTTCGACAATGGCCGTCTTGCCCACGCCGGGCTCGCCGATCAGTACGGGGTTGTTCTTGGTGCGGCGTTGCAGGACCTGGATGGCGCGGCGGATTTCGTCGTCGCGGCCGATCACCGGGTCCAGCTTGCCCAGGCAGGCGCGCTCGGTCAGGTCCAGACAGTATTTCTTGAGTGCCTCGCGCTGGCCCTCGGCGTCGGCGCTGTTCACGCCCTGGCCGCCGCGCACGGCGTCAATGGCCGCCTCCAGACTCTTGCGCGTCATGCCGTTGGCGCGCGCCATCTGGCCCAGGTCGCCCTTGTGGTCGGTCACGGCCAGCAGGAACAGCTCGCTCGCCACGAACTGGTCGCCGCGCTTGATGGCTTCTTTCTCGGTCGCCTGCAGCAGCTTGGCCAGCTCGGGGCCGCCTTGCACCTGATCCTGCCCCTGTACCTGCGGCAGCTTCTTGATGGCGGCGTCGGCAGCGGCCAGCAGGCCGGGCACATTCACGCCCGCGCGCTGCAGCAGCGCGGTGGGCCCGTCGTCCTGGCGCAGCATGGCGGCCAGCAGGTGCACCGGCTCAATGTAGGCGTGGTCGTTGCCCAGCGCCAGGCTCTGCGCGTCGGCCAGGGCTTGCTGGAACTTGGTGGTGAGTTTGTCGATTCGCATGGCAGGCAGCTTGGGGTTATCCACAGGTTTTCAAGGGTCACTTTGCCATGGCGCCGCCGCACGGGGGCTGACTAGAATCAAGTCCATGAAAGTCCACCAGCTGTCGGTCACCTACCTGCGCGAGCAGGACCGCCTGCTGGTGCGCATCAACACCAGCGATGCCGAGGAACTGCGCCTGTGGTTCACCCGCAGGCTCATGCTGGAGCTGTGGCCCATGATGCACAAGGTGCTCACGGACCAGCTTGTCAGCCTGGAATCCAGCGTCACCTCGGGCCTGGCCGCCGACGAGGAGATGAGGCAGATGCTGGCCGACTTCCGCAAGCAGGAGTTTTTGCAGGAAGCAGACTTTGACACCCCCTACAACGAGCAGCAGGTCAAACTGCCACTGGGCGAGGAGCCGCTGCTGGTGACCGACCTGACCATTACCCACCTGGCGGGCAGCATGGTGGCGCTGGAGTTCCATGAGAACCCGCCCGGCGGCGACAACCCGCGCAGCTTCCGCCTGGAGCTGGACCCGCCGCTGATGCAGGGCTTTGTTCACCTGGTGGACCAGGCGCTGACGCAGGCCAGCTGGAGCCTGCCGCCGCGCCAGCGTGACCTGGCGGCGGAGCCGGCCGGCAAGCCACGCTACCTCAATTGACCTGCCGCACCGCGTCCAGCGAAAAACCGGCGATCTGCTTGTAGTTGTCGGAGATCCGGCGCAGCTCATCCTGGCTGATCAGGTCATCAATGTGCCGGAACGGCTTGCCGCCGGACAGCTCGTCCACCTTGATGTTGATGAAGTCCGGCGGCACCGAGCGGTTGGTCTGCACAATCCGCGCGGTAACCGGCAGGCGCTGCGCTTCATAGGCCTGCAGCGCGGCGCGCGCGTCGGCGCCGGGGCCCACGCGGGCCAGCTCGTCCGCCAGCGTGCGCCCGTCGATCAGCGCCTGGGCCGAGCCATTGCTGCCGCGCGGGTACATCGGGTGCGCCGCGTCGCCCAGCAGCGTGACGCAGCCAAAGGTCCATTGCGCCACCGGGTCGCGGTCCACCATCGGGTACTCCAGGATCTGGTCGGCGCCACGGATCAGCGCGGGCACGTCCAGCCAGTCAAAACGCCAGCCGGCAAAAATGTCGATGAAGTCATCCACCCGGCCGCCCTGGTTCCAGTCGTTCATGCTGGCGTCGGGCCGCTGGATTTCAGCCACCCAGTTGATGAGCTGCGAGCCGTCGGCGTCAACGTTGTCCACGATGGGGTAGATCACCATCTTGCCGGTGTCGATGGAGCCGATGCGCAGGTACGACTTGCCCGACAGGATGGGCCTGTGCCGCGTCACGCCGCGCCAGGTATTGATGCCCGCGAACGCCACCTGCTCGTGCGGGTAAAACTGCCGGCGCACGGTGGAGTTCACGCCGTCGCAGGCCACGACCACATCCGCCTGCACCGGCGGCAGTGGCGATGCGTCCGACTGGCGCGCGAAATGCACCGTGGCCCCGGCCTCGCCCTGCTCCACGCGCAGGCAGCGGTGGTCGGTGTGCACATGCCGTGGCCCCAGGCGGGCCAGCACCGCGTCGTACATCACGCGGTGCAGCTTGCCGCGGTGGATGCCGACCTCTGGCAGCGCATAGCCTGCGTGCCGCCCGCGCGGCTCGCGGTAGATGAACTGCCCGTAACGGTTGAAGAAAACGCTTTCCAGGTTCTCGATACCCGCCGCCTCCAGCGCGGGCTGAAGGCCCAGCGCGGCCAGCTCGCGCATGGCGTGCGGCAGCAGCGTGATGCCCACGCCGATCTCGCGCACCTCGGGCACGCTTTCGTACACATCACACGGCAAGCCGCGCGCATGCAGCGCCAGCGCCAGCCCCAGGCCGCCGATGCCCCCGCCCACAATCGCTACGCGCATTGGGAGACCTCAGGCCGCCGACGGGCCGCCCCCAGGACGGCCTGGGCCCCCTCGGGGGGCAGCGCAGTACACGAAGTGACAAGCGTGGGGGTCATGTTTACTCGGCTGTGATGTTCTGCGTCTTGATCAGCTGCGCCCAGCGGTTGGCGTCCTGCTCCACCAGTTTGCGAAAGTCATCGGGCGTGCTGCTGGCCGGGTCCATGCCCTGGGTTTCAAACGCGGCGCGCACGTCCGGCAGTGCCAGGATGTCTTTCAGCTCGCGGTTCAGGCGCGCAACAAGATCTGCGGGTGTGCCCGGCGGCGCAAAAATGCCGTACCACATGTCCACGTTCACATTGCCGGCCCTGGCCTCGGCCAGCGTGGGCACCTGCGGCAGCAGCGCATGGCGCTTGTCGCTGCCCAGGCCCAGCGCCACCAGCCGGCCGCTGCGCACATGGGGCAGCGCCACATGGATGGGCAGGAACATGGCATCTACCTGCCCGCCCAGCAGATCGGTCAGCGCCGGCCCCGTGCCGCGGTACGGGATGTGCGTGATGAACACACCCGCCGTGGCCTTGAACAGCTCCATGGACAGGTGGTGGGGCGTGCCGACACCGGGCGACGCGTAGTTGATGCGGCCCGGCCGCGCCTTGGCGGCCGCCACCAGCTCCCCCGCCGTGCGGTGGCCAGTGCCCGGGTGGGCCACCAGCAGCAACTGGCCCCAGCTCGTCAACGACACCGGTACCAGGTCCTTGACCGGGTCAAACGGCAGCTTGGGGTACAGGCTGCGGTTCATGACCAGGGTGTTCACGCTGACCAGCAGCGTCTGGCCGTTAGGCGCGGCACGCACCACGGCTTCGGTGCCGATGTTGCCCGAGGCGCCGGCCCGGTTGTCCACCACCACAGGGCGGCCCAGCCGCTCGGCCAGCTTGGGGCCCACCGTGCGGGCAATCAGGTCAATGCCGGTGCCCGGCGTGAACGGGACGATCAGCCGCAGCGGCGCCTGCGCAGCGGGCTGGGCCGCCGCACCCAGGCTGGCTGCCAGCCACAATGCCGGCAGGGCACCACGCAGCAGGCGGGCCACGCCCTGTTGGAGGGATTGCATGAGTGGTCTCCTTATGTTTGCATGCTAACTATTTTGAGCAGGAGCGCGCAAGGCACAATCCATGGATTCCCTGAGTCCGTGTGCGCCCACAGTGCCTGAAAACATCACCAACACCCCCGACCTGTCGCGCCTTTACGCCCGCCCCGGCTTCCTGCTGCGCCGCGCGCACCAGATTTCAGCCGCCGTGTTCGAGGACGAGTGCCGCGCGGTAGGCCTCACGCCCGCCCAGTTTGGCGTGCTGACGGTGCTGCGCGCCAGCCCCGGGCTGGACCAGTCCAGCCTCGCGCGCGCCCTGGGTTTTGACAAGGTCACCGTGCTGCGCGTGCTGCGCGGGCTGGAGTCGCGCGGCCTGGTGCAGCGGTCGCCCGCGCCCACCAGCCGGCGCAACCTGGCGGTGGCCTTGTCGGCCGAAGGCCGCACCTTGCTGGACAAGGCGCAAAAGCCGGCGGAGCGGGCTTACCGGCGCCTGCTGGCACCGCTGTCAGCGCCACAGCAGGTGGCGCTGGTGGAGTTGCTGCGGCAGTTGACCGATGGGCTCGAACACGAAGCCCGGGCGCCGTTCGTGCCGCCAGAGGCCTGACGACCCATCTCAGCCGTTGCGCGTCGTGATCCCCCAGCGCGCCAGCGCGGCGTCGTCCGAGACGCGCGCATCCACCCAGCGCGCGCCTTGCGGGGTCTGCTCTTTTTTCCAGAAGGGGGCCTGGGTCTTGAGGTAGTCCATCAGGAATTCGCAGGCGCGAAAACTCTCGCCCCGGTGCGCGGACGTGACAACCACCAGCACGATCTGGTCCAGCGGCTGCAGCAACCCCACGCGGTGGATCACGCGGGCCGCGTGGATGTCAAAGCGGCGCAGGGCCTCGTCGATCATGGCCTCAATCGCCTGCTCTGTCATGCCGGGGTAGTGCTCCAGCTCCATGGCGCTGACCGATGCGCCGTCGCTGCGGTCGCGCACCGTCCCGATGAAGCTGCACACCGCGCCGACGCGCGCGTCGGCGGCGCGCAACGCGGCGACCTCCTCAGCCACGTTGAAGTCCTGCTGCTGCACCGATACACGCGCCATGGCCATCGCCCGCTCAGCCACCCGTCACGGGCGGAAAGAACGCCACTTCGCAGCCGTCCACCAGCGCGGCGGTGTCGTCGCACATGGTCTGGTTGAGCGCGGCGCGCACAGCCCGGCCCCGGGCCAGGCTGTCGGCATGGGCGCCGCCGCGCGAAATGAGTTCGTCGCGCAGCGCGCCCACGGTGGCGGCCTGGGTCTGCACGGCTTCGGTGCCCTGGCCGATAGCTTCTCGGATCGACGCGAAATAGCGCACCTGGACTTTCATGCGGGCCCCTTCATGCGAGCAACTCCGCCAGGGAAATGAACGGCACCATGTCACCCGGCGCAATGACACGGCCCGGCGCGGTGTCCACCAGCCCGTCGCCCCAGACCATGGAGGTCAGCACGCCGGAGCTCTGGTTGGCAAACAGGTCCAGGCCGCCGGCGGCATTGCGCCGCACCCGCAGGAACTCGCGGCGCTTGTCGGCCTTGGACCAGGTGAAGTCCGCACGCGCGGGCATGGGCCTGGCCGCAAGATCCGTGGCGCCCTGCAACTTGAGGATGAACGGGCGCACCAGCAACAAGAAGGTGACGAAACTGGACACCGGGTTGCCCGGCAGGCCGATGAAATGCGCCCCACTCACCCGGCCGTAGGCGAACGGCTTGCCGGGCTTGATGGCCAGCTGCCACAGCTCCAGCGTACCCAGCGCCTGCACCGCGGGCTTGACGTGGTCTTCTTCACCCACCGACACACCGCCGCTGGTCACGATCAGGTCGTGCCCCTGGGCAGCGCCGCGCAGGGCATCAACGGTCGCATCAAGCCGGTCGGGCACCACGCCCAGGTCCGTTACCTCGCAACCCAGGCGCATGAGCAGCGTGCGCAGGAAAAACCGGTTGGAGTTGTATATCGCGCCGGGCTTCATCTGGTCTGGCGGCACGTCACCGGGCAACACAAGCTCATCGCCCGTGGAAAAAAGCGCCACGCGGGGGCGGCGTGCCACCGTCAACACGGCCAGGCCGATGCTGGCGGCCATGCCCAGCGCGGCGGCGTCCAGCCGCCGGCCCCGGGGCAGCACCACGGCGCCGCGGGTCACGTCTTCGCCGGAACGGCGGATGTGCTGGCCAACGGCGGGCGCGCCCCTGAACTGCACGACGCCGTCGCCGACGACCTCGGCTTCTTCCTGCATGACCACGGCGTCCGCGCCCGGCGGCACCGGCGCGCCGGTGAAGATGCGGGCCACGGTTGCGGGCGCCAAAGCCACGCCCTGCGCGCCGGCCGCAATACGCTGGCTCACGGGCAGGGGCTTGCCTGCGGCCAGGTCGGCGGTGCGCACCGCGTAGCCGTCCATCGCGCTGTTGTCCTGGGGCGGCACCTGCAACGGCGATACGAGGTCCTGCGCCAGCACGCGGCCATCGGCGTCAAAGGTGGAGACTTGCTGAGTGCCGTCCAGCGCGCTCGCGCGGCCAAGCAGGTCGGCCAGCACCTCGTCCAGCGAACGCAGCGGCGCGCGTGCCGGCGCAGGCGCCGGGGAAATCGGGGCGTTCATGAATACATCTCTGCCACGTAGTCAAACCGGTCGCCATTGTCGACCAGCCAGTCGGCAACCGCCTCGGCGTCATTGAGGTCCAGCACAGGGCGCAGGGTTGCTTCGGGCAGGCGCACCGGCGAATCGGTAACGATCGCGACGATGAAGTCATCGTCCGGGTAGCGCACCGGGTGCCCGGCGTCGGCGCGCCAGACCTCCAGCTTGTGCAGGTTGCTGTCGCGAAAGCCTTCGACCAGCACCCAGTCCACGCCGTCATACAGCTCGGCCAGCAGGTGGTGCACTGTCAGCTGCGCGGGCTGCTCGAACTCGCGCATGAGCGCAAGGCGCCGGTCGGACGCCACCACCACCTCGAACGCGCCCGCCTGGCGGTGGCGATACGTGTCCTTGCCCCGGTGGTCGATGTCAAAGCGATGGTGCGCATGCTTGACGACCGACACGCGCAGGCCCCTCGCCTTCAGCGCCGGGATCAGCCGCTCGACCAGCGTCGTTTTGCCGGCACCCGAGTAACCCGCAAAACCCGCGACCTTCATATCAGCCCGCGTGCGCTGCGATGTAGGCCTGCACGGCTTTCACGTCGGCGGCCAGCACCGTCACACGTTTGGGCAAATCCTCAATGCCTTCAAACTTCGCGGGCCGGTCTGGTTCGCGGCCCAGCGCCTCAACGATGGTGGCGGCAAATTTGATGGGCAGCGCCGTTTCCAGCACGATCATCGGCACACCGGGTTGCAGGTGCTCGCGCGCCACCTTCACGCCATCGGCCGTGTGGGTGTCAATCATCACGCCATGCTGCTGCCAGGTCGCGCGGATGGTTGCCAGGCGATCGGCATGGGTGCTGCGGCCACTGGCAAAGCCGTACTTGCGGGAAGCGTCGGCAAACAGCGCATCGGCACTCAGGTCAAATTGCCCCTGGGCTGACAGCTGCGCGCCAAACAGCGTCTTGACGCGGGCACCGTCGCGGCCCAGCAGGTCGAACACGAAGCGTTCGAAATTGCTGGCCTTGGAAATGTCCATCGACGGGCTGGAGGTTTCGTGCGTGTCGGCCGCGCCGCGCACGCGGTACACGCCGGTGCGAAAGAATTCGTCGAGCACGTCGTTCTCATTCGTGGCCACGACCAGCTGCGCAATGGGCAGGCCCATGCTGCGCGCCACATGGCCCGCGCACACGTTGCCGAAATTGCCGCTGGGTACGGTGAAGCTGACCTGCTGGTCATTCGTCGTGGTGGCCTGCAGGTAGCCCGCAAAGTAATACACCACCTGCGCGACCAGCCGCGCCCAGTTGATGGAATTGACCGTACCGATCCTGTACTGGCGCTTGAAGGCCAGGTCGTTGGACACAGCCTTCACGATGTCCTGGCAGTCGTCAAACACGCCCTGCACTGCGAGGTTGTGGATGTTGGCGTCCTGCAGGCTGAACATCTGCGCCTGCTGGAACGGGCTCATGCGTCCATGCGGCGATGTCATGAACACGCGCACCCCCTTCTTGCCGCGCATGGCGTACTCGGCCGCGCTGCCGGTGTCGCCGCTGGTCGCGCCCAGGATGTTGAGCTCTTCACCGCGGCGGGCCAGCTCGTACTCGAACAGATTGCCCAGCAGCTGCATGGCCATGTCCTTGAAGGCCAGCGTGGGACCGTTGGACAGGGCTTGAAGCAACAGCCCGTCACCCAGCTTCCTGAGGGGGACGATCTGTGGGGTACCAAAGACTTCTTCGGTATAAGTTCTGTGGCAGATCGCCCGGAGGTCGGCCGCCGGGATGTCGTCGATATACAGCGACAGGATCTCGAACGCCAGGTCGGCGTACTTCAGGCCGCGCCACTGTGTCAATGTGGCGCCGTCAACCTGCGGGTAGTGCTCGGGCAGGTACAGGCCGCCATCGGGCGCCAGGCCCTCGAGCAGGATCTCGCAAAAGTGCTTGCGGCCGGGGTTGCCGCGCGTGGACAGGTACAGCATCAGGCCAGCTCTTCCTTGCGGATGCGCGTGATCGGCGCCAGCACCGTGGGCAGTGCCTGCATCTGGGCGATGGCGCCGTTCATCGTGCCTTCCACCGTGTCGTGGGTCAGGATGATGAGGTCGGTCTGGGTGGAGCCTTCACCGCCCACTTCGTCGGCTTCGCGCTGCAGCATGGCGTCGATGCTGATGCCCGCGCCGGCCAGGATGCCGGTTACCTTGGCGATCACGCCGGCCTCGTCCGCGACGCGCAGGCGCAGGTAGTAGCTGGTCACCACATCGCTCATTGGCAACACTGAAAGGTCGCTCATCGCGTCGGGCTGGAAGGCCAGGTGAGGAACGCGCTGCGCGGCATCGGCGGTGTGCAGCCGGGTGATGTCCACCAGGTCGGCGATCACGGCACTGGCGGTGGGCTCGCTGCCCGCGCCCTTGCCGTAGTACAGCGTGGTGCCCACGGCATCGCCCTGCACCATCACGGCGTTCATGGCGCCTTCCACATTGGCGATCAGGCGCTTGGCCGGCACCAGGCTCGGGTGCACGCGCAGCTCGATGCCATTGGCTGTGCGTTTGGTAATGCCCAGCAGCTTGATTCGGTAGCCCAGCTGTTCGGCATATCTGATGTCGGCCGCGCCCAGCCTGGTGATGCCTTCCACATAGGCTTTGTCAAACTGCACCGGGATGCCGAACGCGATTGCACTCATGATCGTGGCCTTGTGCGCCGCGTCCAACCCCTCGATGTCGAACGTGGGATCGGCCTCGGCATAGCCCAGGCGCTGCGCCTCCTTGAGCACCACGTCAAAGTCCAGGCCCTTGTCGCGCATCTCCGACAGGATGAAATTGGTGGTGCCGTTGATGATGCCCGCGATCCACTGGATGCTGTTGGCCGTCAGGCCCTCGCGCAGCGCCTTGATGATGGGGATGCCGCCTGCCACGGCCGCTTCGAACGCGACCATCACGCCCTTGCGGTGGGCCGCCGCAAAAATTTCGGTGCCGTGCACCGCCAGCAACGCCTTGTTGGCGGTCACCACGTGCTTGCCCGCCTCGATAGCCTCCATCACCAGCTGCCGCGCAATGCCGTAGCCGCCAATGAGTTCGATGACGATGTCGATATCGGGGTTGGCAATGACCGCGCGCGCGTCGTTGACCACCTTGACCTTGTCGCCCACGACGCTTTGCGCGCGGGCCGTGTCAAGGTCGGCCACCATGGTGATTTCAATGCCGCGGCCGGCGCGGCGCTTGATTTCTTCCTGATTGCGCTGCAGCACGTTGAAAGTGCCGCTGCCCACGGTGCCGATGCCCAGCAGGCCTACCTGGATTGCTTTCATGAGGAATGTCGTTTTCTGTAGTTTTCAAGGAACTTCGCAATGCGGCCAATGGCCTCGCGCAGGTCGTCTTCATGCGGCAGGAAGACGATGCGGAAATGGTCTGTGTCGGGCCAGTTGAAGCCCGTGCCCTGCACCAGCATGACGCGCGTTTCCTGCAGCAGCTCCATGAAGAACTGCTGGTCGTCCGCGATCGGGTACACCTTCGGGTCCAGCCGGGGGAACATGTACAGCGCGGCCTGCGGCTTCACGCAGGTCACACCCGGAATGGCGGTGATCAGGTTGTAGGCCAGGTCACGCTGGCGGCGCAGGCGGCCGCCTTCGCCAACCAGGTCATTGATGCTCTGGTAGCCGCCCAGGGCGGTCTGGATCGCCCACTGCCCCGGCACATTGGCGCACAACCGCATGTTGGACAGCATGTTCAGGCCTTCGATGTAGTCGCGCGCGGGCTTCTTGTCGCCCGACACCACCAGCCAGCCGGCCCGGTAGCCGCATGAGCGGTAGCTTTTGGACAGCGAATTGAAAGTCAGCGTCAGCACGTCGTCCGACAGGCTGGCAATGGCGGTGTGTTTCGCGCCGTCGTACAGCACCTTGTCATACACCTCGTCGGCAAAGATCACCAGGCCGTGCTCGCGCGCGATGGCGACGATGGCCTTGAGCAGTTCGTCGGAGTACAGGGCACCCGTCGGGTTGTTGGGGTTGATGACCACAATGCCCTTGGTGCTGGGCGTGATCTTGCGACGGATGTCGTCCAGATCGGGCATCCAGCCGTTGGCCTCGTTGCACATGTAGTGCACCGGCGTGCCGCCCGACAGGCTCACGGCCGCCGTCCACAGCGGGTAATCGGGCGCGGGCAGCAGCAGTTCGTCGCCATCGTTGAGCAGCGCATTGGTGGCCATCACGATCAGTTCGCTGGCGCCGTTGCCCAGGTAGATGTCGTCCAGCGTCACGCCCTTGACGCCCTGCTTCTGCGTCTCGTGCATCACGGCCTTGCGCGCCGCGAAAATGCCCTTGCTGTCCGAATAGCCGGCCGAGGTGGGCAGGTTGCGGATCATGTCCTGCTGGATTTCCTCGGGCGCATCAAAGCCGAAAACGGCCAGATTGCCGATGTTCAGCTTGATGATCTTGTGGCCTTCTTCCTCCATCTGCCGGGCCGCATCCATGATGGGGCCACGGATGTCGTAGCAGACGTTGGCCAGCTTGGCGGATTTCTGGACTGTTTTCAATGTCCCTCCGTGGGGCGTTTTATTGGGCGAAACCTATAATTTGACCACAGTTCCGCCCACCTATAGTGCAGCGCAACATCCACCAACCCCGCCGCGCGCACCATGAAGCTGCAACCTGACAAATCCGACGTCCAGACCATCACCGGCTACGGTCCGGGCTGGATCGGCGTCAATGGTGAAAAGCTCACCCAGAGCACCCTGATCGGGTCTGGCGGGCAGCGGCTGCCTTGGGCCTGTGAGCGCTTTGAGGATTTGCAGGCCCACCATTTCGCGCCCCTGGCTGAAATGGGGGCCGAACTCGTGATCTTTGGCAGCGGCAGCCGCATCCGTTTTCCGCAGCCCGCATGGCTCAGCCCGCTGATGCAGCGGCGCATTGGCCTGGAAACCATGGACACGGCGGCGGCCTGCCGGACCTACAACATCCTGGCCGGCGAAGGACGCAGCGTGGTGCTGGCCGCGTTGCTGGAGCGGCCCACGCCGGGCTGAAGGGGCACAGGCCCACGTTTCAGGGTAAAATCACAGGTTGCAGCGGGAAGCATCGTCCCCAAGTAGCAACGAGCAAAACCTGTCACACGAGATACAAATTCATGGCGATCGTTGTCAACAAACCCATCCCCGAATTTGAAGCAAACGCCACCGGCGGCATCAAAGTTTCCAACACCTCGCACATCGGTCATGTCGTGGTGCTTTATTTTTACCCCAAGGACAACACGCCCGGCTGCACGACCGAGGCCATGCAGTTTCGTGACAAGTACAAGGACTTCGTGAAGGCCGGTGCAACCGTGTTCGGCGTATCGCGCGACAACATGAAGTCGCACGACGATTTCAAGCTCAAGCTCGAACTGCCCTTTGAACTCATCGCTGACACCGAGGAGAAGATGTGCCACATGTTCGGCGTGGTCAAGAACAAGATCATGTACGGCAAGAAGGTCAAGGGCATCGAGCGCAGCACCTTCCTGATCGGCGCGGACGGCGTGCTCAAGAATGAATGGCGCGGCCTGAAGGTCCCCGGTCACGTGGACGAAGTGCTCAAGGCCGTGAAAGCGCTCAAGAAGGCAGCCTGACGCCTGGCAACAACATGGCCCGGTTGAAGCGTCACCGGACTTGTGCATAATGAATTCATGCCGTTGATCCCGACGCACAGCGTCATCACCGCCACCCCCGAAAAAGCCGCCTGGCTCGCCAGGCGGCTTTTTCGCTTTTTGATTCCCCATCCTGCGAGTGCCCCGATCCATGCCATTGCCCCCCGCCCCCACCAAGCGCGCCGCCCTGCTGTCCACCGAAGCCTACGATGCTCCGGCCCGGTCCCCGCACAAGGCGCAGCGAAAATCGGAGGCGCTCTCTGCCGACAGCCCGCTGGCTGACAGGCCGCAGGCGCTGGACTTTGACCCGCGCACCGGCGGGGGCGAGTTGCACCCCGCGCTGCGCGACGCGCCCGACCTTGCTTCGGAGAAGATGATCCAGGTCGAAACCCGCAAGGCCGTTGCGGCGCCGGTGGCCCAGCCCGCGGCCCGGGCCCGCAAGAAGCGCGCGGCCGGCCCCGCAAAGCTGTTCGTGCTGGACACCAATGTGCTGTTGCACGACCCGATGTGCCTGTTCCGCTTTGAGGAACACGACATCTTCCTGCCCATGATCGTTCTGGAGGAACTGGACGGCCATAAAAAGGGCATGACCGAAGTGGCCCGCAATGCCCGCCAGACCAGCCGTACGCTGGATGCGCTGGCAGGTGCCCAGGGCGCGGATATCGCCACCGGGCTGAAGCTGGACACCACGGGCCACCGGGAAGCCGGCGGTTGCCTGTTTTTCCAGACCCAGCCGCTGGAAGCCAAGCTGCCCATGAGCCTGCCCCAGGGCAAGGCCGACAACCAGATCCTGGGCGTGGTGCAGGCGCTGCGCGACAAGCATGCGCCGCGCGAGGTCGTGCTGGTGTCCAAGGACATCAACATGCGCGTCAAGGCACGCGCGCTTGGCCTGGCCACGGACGACTACCAGAACGACAAGACGCTGGAAGACGGCGACCTGCTCTACTCCGGTGCGATGGCACTGCCGCCAGATTTCTGGGCCAAGCACGGCAAGACCGTGGAAAGCTGGCAAAGCGGCCACCACACCTTCTACCGCATCACCGGCCCGGTAGTGCCCAGCCTGCTGATCAACCAGTTTGTGTATTTCGAGGCACCGGGTGAACCCAGCCTGTATGCCCGGGTGACTGAAATCCGCGCCAAGACCGCCGTGCTGAAGACGCTCAAGGACTACGGCCATCTCAAGAACTCGGTCTGGGGTGTAACCACGCGCAACCGCGAGCAGAACTTCGCGATGAATCTGCTGATGGACCCTGAGGTTGACTTCGTCACCCTGACCGGCACGGCCGGCACCGGCAAGACCTTGATGGCGCTGGCATCGGGCCTGACCCAGGTGCTGGACGACCGGCGCTACACCGAGATCATCATGACCCGCGCCACCGTCAGCGTGGGTGAAGACATCGGCTTCCTGCCGGGTACCGAAGAGGAAAAAATGGGCCCCTGGATGGGCGCGCTGGACGACAACCTGGAAGTGCTGGCCAAGACCGAGACCAGCGCCGGCGAATGGGGCCGCGCGGCCACCAACGAGCTCATCCGCAGCCGCATCAAGATCAAGAGCATGAACTTCATGCGCGGTCGCACCTTCCTGAACAAATACGTGATCATTGACGAGGCGCAGAACCTCACGCCCAAGCAGATGAAGACCCTGATCACCCGCGCCGGCCCGGGCACCAAGATCATCTGCATGGGCAATCTGGCGCAGATTGACACGCCCTACCTGACCGAGGGCTCGTCGGGCCTGACGTTTGCGGTGGACAAGTTCAAGGGCTGGCCGCACAGCGGCCACATCACGCTGGCGCGCGGCGAGCGTTCACGCCTGGCGGACTTCGCAAGCGAAGTGCTCTGACGCCGATGTTCAGTAGTCGATGCCCGCGCCACCGCTGGACAGGCTTTCAAACTTGGTCAGCGGCTTGAGGAAGGCCAGCTTGACGGTCCCGGTGGGGCCGTTGCGCTGCTTGCTGATGATGACTTCCGCGACACCAGGCTCCTTCGAGTCCTTGTTGTAGTAGTCGTCGCGGTAGATGAACATGATGACATCGGCGTCCTGCTCGATCGCGCCTGATTCACGCAGGTCGCTCATCATGGGGCGCTTGTCAGTGCGCGCCTCCACACCGCGGCTGAGCTGTGACAGCGCAATCACGGGGCATTGCAGTTCCTTGGCCAGCATCTTCAGGCCGCGCGAAATTTCGCCCACGGCCGTGGCGCGGTTTTCGTCAGCCATGCCGCTGGAAACACTCATGAGCTGCAGGTAATCCACCACGATCAGGCCCAGCTTGCCGCACTGGCGCGCCAGGCGGCGGGCGTTGGCGCGCAGCTCGCTGGTGGTCAGGCCCGGCGTTTCGTCGATGTGCAGCGACACATTGCGCAGCTTTTCAATCGCCTCGGTCAGGCGCGGCCATTCGTCATCGGTCAGCTTGCCGGTGCGCAGGTGGGTCTGGTCAATGCGACCGATGGAACCCACGATACGGATGGCCAGCTGCGATGCGCCCATTTCCATGGAGAACACCGCCACCGGCAGCCCTTCGTTCAGCGCCACATGCTCGGCGATGTTGATGGCAAGGGCTGTCTTGCCCATGGACGGGCGCGCGGCCAGCACGATCAGGTCGCCCGCCTGCATGCCTGACGTCATGCGGTCGAAGTCGTAAAAGCCGGTCGGCACCCCTGTCACGTCGTTGGGGTTGTCGGCCATCTCCTGCACACGGTCCAGCAGCTGCACGACCAGGGAATCCATGCCCTGGAAGCCCTGCTTCATGCGCGAGCCCTCTTCACCGATATTGAAGATCTTCTGCTCGGCCTCGTCCAGGATCTGGTCCACCGCCTTGCCCTGCGGATTGAAGGCGTGGGTGGCGATCTCGTCACTGGCACTGACCAGCTTGCGCAGGATGGAGCGCTCGCGCACGATCTCTGCGTAGCGGCGGATGTTGCTGGCGCTGGGCACATACTGCGCCAGCGAATTCAGGTAGGCCAGGCCGCCGGTTTCATCGGCCTTGCCCTGGTTCTGCAGGTGCTCGTAGACGGTGATCACGTCCGCCGGCCTGGTGGCGTTGATCAGGGCGCCGATGGAGGCGTAGATCAGCTTGTGTTCGTAACGGTAAAAGTCGCCATCGGTCAGCAAATCACCCACGCGGTCCCAGGCACCGTTGTCCAGCAGCAGCCCGCCCAGCACGCTGGATTCCGCTTCAATCGAATGCGGCGGAACGCGCAACTGCGCTACCTGGCGATCGGGGGCAAAGTCGTCATCTACCGATGAGAGAACTGCGGACATGAACTTCCTTGGGACAGCCTTGGATCGTACGCCGGTGCAGGAGCGACGTCACGGGAAAAGCCTGTGAATAACAGGTGGGTTTCCGGTGGGTTGTGCGGGACAAGCCGCACACCCGGACACAAAAAAAGCCGCCCGAGGGCGGCTTCAGGGAGACGGGAAGGCTTAAGCGGTTTCGCCGTACACCGTGACGGTGATTTCGGCCACCACGTCGGTGTGCAATTGCACGCTGACGCTGCTGTCGCCGACCATCTTGATCGGGCCGTTGGGCATGCGGACCTGGGCCTTGGCGACCTTGTAGCCCTGCTTGCCCAGTTCCTCGGCGATGTCATGGTTGGTGACCGAGCCAAACAGACGGCCATCCACGCCGGCCTTCTGGGTCAGCTTGATGGTTGTACCGCCGAGCTTTTCGCCTTGGGCTTGCGCTTCGGCCAGCTTGGCAGCCGCGACCTTTTCAAGCTCGGCGCGGCGGGCTTCAAATTCGGCTTTATTGGCTTCCGTGGCACGGCGGGCGCGGCCCGTGGGGATCAGGAAGTTGCGGGCGTACCCGTCCTTGACCTTGGCGATATCACCGAGGTTGCCCACGTTGGGGACTTTGTCAAGCAGGATGACTTGCATGTTCGTTGCCCCTTAGATGCGGTGCTGGTCGCTGTACGGGACCAGGGCCAGGAAGCGCGCGCGCTTGATGGCGGTGTTGAGCTGGCGCTGGTAGATGGCGCGCGTGCCGGTCAGGCGGGCGGGGATGATCTTGCCGTTCTCGGCAATGAAATCACGCAGGGTATCGACGTCCTTGTAGTCGATTTCTTCAACGCCGGCGACCGTAAAGCGGCAGAAACGCTTGCGCTTGAACAGAAGCGACTGGGTATTGCGCTTGGGGCGCTTGTCTTTGTTGAATTTCTTGAACGTGGCCATGATGGGACCTCTTGAAAACTAATCTTGCACAAATGCCTGGATGTGGAAAACGGCGTACTTGCCGTTGCGCGGATTTGCCAGAAAGCCGGTGAATCTGCCTGCGCTGCCGATGGGGCGTTTGCCGAGGGTCTCGGCCATCGCGCCCAGCGCCACCGCCTTGACCGCCACCTTCACCTGCCGGGTCTGCCCTGCCTCGATCGCTTCGGACTCATGCTCGAGCCTCAGGTCAAGTGCGGGAATTCCGGCCGGTGTGTAACGCAGGGCATGGGCCTCGGCGATACAGGCGCTCAGGACAAGCTGGTTCACCGTGCTCCGGCTGACACGCGTCAGCTGTTGGCGTACTCCGCTTGCTGGGCCTTGCGGGCCTCTTCGCGTTCCACCGTCTTCATCATGGACGACGGGCCGGTGTCAGCCTTCTTGCGCACCACGGTCAGGTGACGCAGCACGGCGTCGTTGAATTTGAAGGCGTGCTCGAGTTCAGCCATCACGGCCTGGTCGGCTTCGATGTTGACGCACAGGTAGTGGGCCTTGCCCAGTTTGTTGATCTGGTAGGCCAGCTGGCGGCGGCCCCAGTCTTCAACGCGGTGGACCTTGCCACCGCCGGCGGCGATCATGCCCTTGTAACGTTCCAGCATGGCCGGGACCTGCTCGCTTTGATCCGGGTGGATCAGCAGGATGATTTCATAGTGACGCATGGATACTCCTTGTGGATTGGCCCGTGCGAAGGGGCCGTTGGATAAGCCGCCCACTGCGTCGGTAGTGGTGCGGCAAGGCAAAGCCAAGGATTATAGCCCAAAGAAAAAGCCGCCCGGCCTTCGCAGGCGGGCGGCTTGGCGCGGGCGCGGGGCCCGCGACAATCAACTGCGCTTAGTAGCTGGCGCTCTTGGCCGTGCCCTTCAGGCTCGGGTAGCGCACGTGCTCCACCAGTTCCTGAATCTTGGCATTGGGCGCGGGCGTCACCAGGCTCACCAGGATGATCACGGCAAAGCCCAGCGGCACGCCAAAGACACCGGCAGAGATCGGCTGGATACCAAACCACAGTTCCACCGGCGACGTCACGCCGAAGACGCTGCGCAGCCAGGGGTGTGTCACGGCCATGTAGTAGAACGTGATACCCAGGCCAAGCGCCATGCCGATGGAGGCGGCGATGCCCGTGGCGCGCTTCCAGAAGATGCCCAGCACCAGCGCCGGGAAGAACGCCGCGGCTGCAAACGAGAACGCCGCCGATACCAGGAACAGGATGTCCGCCGGCTTCTGGGCCGCGACCGACGCGGCGGCCAGGGCCACCACCAGCAGCAGGATCTTGGACAGCGTCACCCGGCGCGCCGTGGAGGCGTTGGGGTCGATCATCTTGTAGTACAGGTCGTGTGACAGCGCGTTGGCAATCGTCAGCAGCAGACCGTCCGCGGTGGACAGCGCCGCAGCCAGGCCGCCGGCGGCCACCATGCCCGACACCACGTACGGCAAGCCACCGATTTCAGGCGTCGCCAGCACGATGATGTCACCGCCGATGGACAGCTCACCCAGCTGAAGGATGTTGTCCTTGTTCAGGTCCACCACGCTCAACAGCCCCGCGTCCACCCGGCTCCAGCTCGCAATCCACGCTGGCAGCTTGTCTATGGGTGTACCCACGAGCACGTTGAACACCTCGTACTTGACCAGCACGGCCAGGGCCGGCGCCGTGAAGTACAGCAGGAAGATGAAGAACAGCGACCAGGTCACCGATTCACGCGCCTGCTTGACGCTGGGCGTGGTGTAGTAGCGCATCAGGATGTGCGGCAGCGCGGCCGTGCCCACCATCAGGCAGAAGATCAGCGCCAGGAAGTTGCGGCGTGAGTAGTCAAACGCCTGCTGCGCCTTGGCATCGCCGTTCGGGTCGCCCGCGAACTGCGCAGCGTGGCGCGGCATGCCGCCCAGCGGCTTGTCCTTGGCTTCGGCGGCTGCCTTGGCACGGGTCCAGGCCGTCTTCGCGGCGGCTTCATCGGCAGGCAGTGCGGCCAGCGCCTTCTCGGCGGCAGCCAGCTCGGACGCCATGGCGTTGGCGGCCTTCAGGTCGGCCACTTTCTTGGCAGCGGCTTCCTTGTCAGCGGCCAACGCGGCCTTGGGGTCTTTAAGCTTTTCGCCAAGCGCGGCAGCGCGGTCAGCATAGACCTTGCGCACTTCAAGTTCCTTGGGGTCCTTGATGAGCTCGGCTTCCTTGGCCGTGACCTTTTGCAGCTGGAAGCCATAGATGGCCTGCGGCACGGGCACGCTGGTCTGCTTGACCGACAGCCACACCACCGGAATCATGTAGGCGATGATCAGGATGATGTACTGGGCCACCTGCGTCCACGTCACCGCGCGCATGCCACCCAGGAACGAGCACACCAGAATGCCGCCCAGGCCCAGGAAAATCCCGAGCTCAAAGGCCACGCCGGTCAGGCGCGTGGTGATGAGGCCCACACCGTAGATCTGCGCCACCACATAGGTGAACGAGCACAGGATGGCGGCAAAGATGCCGATGAATCGCGGCACGTTGCCACCATAGCGTTCGCCCAGGAAGTCGGGAATCGTGAACTGCCCGAACTTGCGCAGGTACGGCGCCAGGAACAGCGCCACCAGGCAGTAGCCGCCCGTCCAGCCCATGATGAACGCCAGGCCGCTGTAGCCCGTGAGGTACAGCGTGCCGGCCATGCCGATGAACGACGCGGCCGACATCCAGTCGGCGCCCGTGGCCATGCCGTTGTACACCGCCGGGACGCGACGGCCCGCAACGTAGTATTCCGCGGCGTCCGTCGTGCGGCTCATGATGCCGATGCCGGCATACAGCCCGACGGTCGCCAGCAGGAAGATGAAGCCGATCCATTCACGGCTCAGGCCTACCTGCTCCAGGATCGCCAATGCGATCACGAAGACCAGGAAGCCACCGGTGTACCAGCCGTACACCTTGTTGAGTTGCTGCTTGAAAGCAGCATTGGAGGACGCCGTGTTGGCGCCCCCTGCATCACCGAACATGCCAGCCATGGGTTACTCCTCTTCCGCCACGCCGAACTCCTGGTCCAGCTTGTTCATGTAACGGGCATAGAAGCCAATGATCAACACGTAGATGATCAGGCTGCCCTGGGCTCCCATCCAGAAGCTGAAGGGCCAGCCAAAGAATGTGAAGTTGAGGTCACGGGCCATGAAGCCCACGACATAGGTGACCACGAACCATATTGCGAGCAATATGGCTGTAATCCTGAGGTTCTTCCGCCAGTAGGTGCGGTGGCCTTCTGTCAACTGCATGCCGTTGTCTCCTTCCATTCCCGTCGCCGGGTGTTGTGTGCGACCTTCTCAAGCGACCCGCCACCGCTTCTCGCGGCAGCCTGCAACCGGGTCGCGTCCTTTCAAGTACCCGCTCAACTGGCGGACGAGACAAAAATCCCTGTCTCACGTTCCAGCTGGGCGGCCACTTTGGGCTCGAACCTCTTGAGGTGCGAAATGATCTTTCGCGCCTCGTCGGGCTCGTGCCGGTCCACATGCACCCGCGCCAGCTGGTACCAGCCGTACGGGCTCATGGGTTGCAATTTCGTGTTCTGCTTGAGCGCGCTCACCGCTTCGTCAAAGCGGCGCAGGCGAATCAGGACGAGCCCCAGCCCGTACCAGGCGCGGTCCAGGTCCGGGCTCAGCTCGGTGGCGCGACGGAAGGCCGCTTCGGCTTCGCTGTAGCTGCCCTCTTCCTCCAGCATGAAGCCGAGGTTGAACCAGTGCGCGGCATGCGAAGGGTGGTCGTGCACCAGCGCATTGAACAGCGCCAACGCCTGCGAGCGCTGGCCGGCTTGCACGAGCAGTTGCGCCTTGCTGGCCATCGCGTATGCATCGCGGGGAAATTCGGCCAGCATCTGGTCGAACACAGCGGTCGCAGCGCTGCGGCGGCCAAACACCAGCAAGGCCATGGCGGCCCATTTGAGGCCAAGGTACCGGATACGCTGCATCACTGGCATTGCTGGACTCCGATCTGCACGCAGATGCTGATCTTGGTGATCGTGGCGGCGATCCATACGAACGCCAGCAGCAGGAATGCCACCAGCGGTACATGCCGGTCGATCACGATTTTGGGGGTGATGAACCGCGCGCCACGCACAAACGGCCGCGTCAGCACCTGGAACAGCTGGTAGAACGTGTTGGTTTCCCGCTTTGCCCCGGCCAGCAAACCCAGAAGCCACTGGCCGGCAATGGCCAGCAAGGCGATCTCGGCAACCAGCTTGAGGATGCTGACGAACAGAAGCATGTATCAACCAACGTGAAGAAGTTCACGCATGGTTTGCAGGGGCGCTTACCCTTTCCTTACAAACAATCTTTACACCGCGAAAACACCGTCAGGGATTACCCGATCCGGGGGCGCCCACGTGAGTACCTCCGGTTGCAGGGCTAACGCCACTCGACGCGCTCGATGCGATGGGCTTACACTGAACTTACAACAACAAACTGATGGCGGTCCGTGATGAACAAGAACGCGATCTATCACAAGTCGGCCAAGGGTGTGGAGGCCATAGCCACACGGCAACACGGCCTGGGGCCGCGGCAACGGTCCCTGCTGATCCTGATCGATGGCAAGAAGAGTTTTGACGATCTGGCCAAGCTCTCGGCCATGCTGGGCGACACCGCCAAGCTGCTGGACGAGCTGGAAGCGGGCGGTTTTATCGAGGTCGCCGCGGCTGCCACGCCGGCGTCCTCCCCCGGCCCTGCGGCGGCGACCCAGCCCGTCACGGCGCCCTCCCCCCTGGCATCAGCCCTGCCCGCCACAAGCCTGCCCGATGCCAAGCGTTTTGCGGTGCGCAAGCTGACCGACACCATGGGCCCCATGGCCGAGGAACTATGCCTTCGGATCGAGGCGGCGCGCACACCCAACGAATTTCTGGCGGCCGTGACCCGGGCTGAGGTGACCTTGCGCCAGCTGCGCGGCAGCACGGTGGCGGCAGCGTTTGCCGCCGAGGTAGCGGCGCACAGCCCCTCAGCCTGAGCGTGGCGGGTTCAGTCGCCGCCGCGCGTGGCCAGGCTGACAACCACTGCCAGCACCAGGCCCAGGCTCACGCCGAAGACGCCCGCCGACACGGGCAGTATCCCGAACCACAGCGCTGCCCCGGGCTCCAGGCCCACCAGGTTGCGCACGACCTGCGAGTTCACGAGCATGTAGTACACCGTGATGCCCAGGCCGCCCAGCATGCCGGCCACAGCGCCAGCACGCGTGGTGCCGCGCCAGAAGATGCCCAGCACCATCACCGGTACAAACGCCGACGCCGCGAGCGAGAACGATGCCGCCACCAGCGGCAGGATGTCCGCCGGCTTGAGCGCCGCCACGAAGGCGGCCACCATGGCAATACCCAGCAATGCAAACTTGGACAGGATCACCCGCTGCTCGGGCGTCACGTCGCGCCGCACCTCATGGCAATAGACGTCGCGCACGATGGAGTTGCTGATCGTCAGCAGCAGCGCATCGGCGGTGGACAGGGCCGCGGCCAGGCCGCCCGCAGCCACCAGGCCCGACACCACGTAGGGCAAGCCGCCGATCTCGGGCGTGACCAGCATGACGATATCGGCGCCAATGCGGATTTCCCCGAACTGCAGGATGCGGTCGCCATTGACATCGGCCACAGAAATGAGCGCCGGGTCCACCTTGGCCCACTGCCCGATCCAGGAGGGCAGCGTATCAAAGCTGCTGCCCACCAGGCCCTGCATGACCTCGAACTTCACCAGCACGGCCAGCGCGGGCGCGCTCAGGTACAGCAGCGCGATGAAGAACAGCGACCATGCCACCGACGACCGCGCCTCGGCCACCGTGGGCGTGGTGTAAAAGCGCGTCAGCAGGTGCGGCAGCCCGGCCGTGCCCACCATCAGGCAGAACATCAGCGCCAGGAAATTCAGGCGCGAGGTACTGAACGCGGCCTGCTCGGCCGACGTGCCCTGGGGATCGCCCGCAAAGGCCTGGCTGTGCGGCGGCAAGCCGCCCAGGGGCTTGGCGCGCTCCAGGCTTTCGGCCATGGCGCGGGTCCACAGTTCGCGCGCGGCCGCGGCGTCACGGGGCAACGCAGCCAGCTCCCGGCTGGCCGCGACGATCAGCGCGGAATCGGCATCTCGCGCCTTGAGCGCACGCACCCGCTCCTGCGCGGCGGCACGCTCGCGGCGCAACGCGGTATCAATATCCTTCAGGCGCTCCTCGTATTCCCTGGCGCGCTGGGCGAACACCTCACGCACCTGTCGCTCGGCCGGCGAATCCTTCAGGACTTTTTCCATCCCGGCGATCTTTTCGACCTGCTTGCCGTACACCAGCGGCGCCATCGGGTTGCCCAGCTGCTTGTACGCCAGCCATGACACGGGAATGAGGAAGGCCAGCAGCAGGATGATGTACTGCGCCACCTGCGTCCAGGTGATCGCGCGCATGCCCCCCAGAAACGAGCACAGCAGCACGCCGCCCAACCCCAGCAGGATGCCGATTTCAAACTGCACGCCCGTCATGCGCGAGGCGATGAGCCCCACGCCGTAGATCTGCGCCACCACATAGGTGAACGAGCACAGCACGGCCGCCAGCGCCGCGATCAGGCGCGGCCAGCGCCCGCCAAAGCGCAGGCCGAAGTAGTCGGGCACGGTGTACAGCTTGAGCCGCCGCAGGTAGGGTGCCACCAGCAGCGCCACCAGGCAGAAGCCGCCCGTCCAGCCCAGCACATAGGCCAGGCCGCCGGGCTGTGATTCGGTGCCGGAAAACCCCTGCAGGTACAGGCCGCCGGCCAGGCTGATGAACGACGCCGCGCTCATCCAGTCGGCCGCGGCTGCCATGCCGTTGTACACCGGCGGGATGCGCCGGCCGGCCACGTAGTACTCCTCGGCGTCGGACGTGCGGCCATAGATGCCGATGCCCGCATAGATCATGACCGTGGCGAACAGGAAGATCGGGCCCAGCCAGACCTTGGACATGCCCAGCCGTTCGGCCCAGGCCATCAGCAGCAGAAATGCCGCCAGACCCACGATGTACAGAATCAGGTTGCGATGCAGGCGGCGCTTGTAGGCGCTGTAGGCGGGGTCTTCGGACGCGGCGGACATCGGGCGATCATCGCACCGGGACCCGCGCGCGCGCCTAGGTATTTGCCAGACGCTTCCAGGTCTCGATCACGCTGTCGGGGTTGAGCGAGATCGACGCAATACCCTCGTCGGCCAGCCACTGCGCGAAATCAGGGTGGTCGCTGGGCCCCTGACCACAGATGCCCACGTACTTGCCCTGGGCCTGGCAGGCCTTGATCGCGCGGCTCAACATGGCCTTCACGGCGGGGTCGCGCTCGTCAAAATCGGCAGCCAGCAGCTCCAGACCCGAATCGCGGTCCAGACCCAGCGTGAGCTGCGTCAGGTCGTTGGAGCCGATCGAGAAGCCGTCGAAGAACTTCAGGAACTCGTCGGCCAGGATGGCGTTGCTGGGTACCTCGCACATCATGATGATCTTCAGGTCGTTCTCGCCACGCTTGAGGCCATGCTCGCCCAGCAGCTTCGTCACGCGGTCGGCCTGGCCCAGCGTGCGCACGAACGGCACCATGACCTGCACGTTGGTCAGGCCCATGTCGCCGCGCACGCGGCGCAGGGCTTCGCATTCCATGGCAAAGGCCTCGCCAAAATCGGCGCTGATGTAGCGCGCCGCGCCGCGAAAGCCCAGCATGGGGTTTTCTTCCTCGGGCTCGTAGCGGCTGCCGCCGATGAGCTTGCGGTATTCATTGCTCTTGAAATCGGACAGGCGCACGATCACCGGCTTGGGCCAGAAGGCTGCGGCAATCGTTGCCACGCCCTCGGCCACCTTGTCCACATAAAACGCGCGGGGCGATGCATGGCCGCGGGCGACGGATTCAACGGCTTTCTTCAGGTCCGCGTCCACCGCCGGGTAGTCCAGGATGGCCTTGGGGTGCACGCCGATGTTGTTGTTGATGATGAACTCCAGCCGCGCTAGGCCCACACCCTCATTGGGAAGCTGGCAGAAGTCAAACGCGAGCTGCGGGTTGCCCACGTTCATCATGATCTTGGTCTTGATGGGCGGCATGGCGCCCCGCTCGACCTCACTGACCTCCGTTTCCAGCAGGCCGTCGTAGATGAAGCCGGTGTCGCCCTCGGCGCAGCTCACCGTCACCAGGGTGCCGTCCTTCAGGTGCTCCGTCGCATCGCCACAACCGACCACGGCCGGGATGCCCAGCTCGCGCGCGATGATGGCCGCATGGCAGGTACGCCCGCCGCGGTTGGTGACGATGGCGCTGGCGCGCTTCATGACCGGTTCCCAGTTGGGGTCGGTCATGTCAGTCACCAGGATGTCGCCGGCCTGAACCTTGTCCATCTCGCTGATGTTGTGCACCAGGCGTACCGGCCCCGTGCCGATCTTCTGGCCGATCGCGCGGCCTTCAGCCAATACCGTGCCACGGCCCTTGAGCTTGTAGCGCAGCTCGGCCTTGTCGCCCTGCTGGCTCTTCACCGTCTCAGGCCGCGCCTGCAGGATGTACAGCAGGCCGTCGGTGCCGTCCTTGCCCCATTCAATGTCCATCGGGCGGCCGTAGTGCTTTTCGATCACAAGCGCGTACCGCGCCAGCTGCTCCACATCGGCGTCGGTCAGCGAATAGCGGTTGCGCTGCTCCAGCGGCACATCGGTGGTCTTGACCAGCTTGCCGGTCGCGGCCTTCTCGTCGGCGGACGAGAACACCATCTGGATCAGCTTGGAGCCCAGGTTGCGGCGGATCACGGCACGCTTGCCGGCGGCCAGCATGGGCTTGTGCACATAGAACTCGTCCGGGTTCACGGCGCCCTGCACCACCGTCTCGCCCAGGCCGTAGCTGCTGGTGATGAACACCACGTCCTCAAAACCCGACTCGGTGTCAATCGTGAACATCACGCCAGCCGCGCCGAGGTCCGAACGCACCATGCGCTGAACGCCGGCGCTCAGGGCCACGTCGGCGTGGGCAAAGCCCTTGTGCACGCGGTAGCTGATGGCACGGTCGTTGTAGAGGCTGGCAAACACCTCCTTCATCTTGTGCAGCACGTCGTCGATGCCCACCACGTTCAGGAAGGTTTCCTGCTGGCCGGCAAACGATGCGTCGGGCAGGTCTTCTGCCGTGGCGGAGGATCGCACCGCGAAGGACGCGGCGGGGTTACCCGCGCTCAGCACGGCAAAGGCTTCGCCAATGGCTTTTTGCAGGTCGGCCGGAAACGGCTGGGCCTCGACCATGGCACGGATCTCGGCGCCGGCGGCGGCCAGGGCGCGCACGTCCTCGGTGTCCAGGCTGGCCAGGCGCGCATTGATCCTGTCGGCCAGGCCGTCATGGGCCAGGAACTGCCGGAATGCGTGCGCCGTGGTGGCAAACCCCGTGGGCACGCGTACGCCCTGGGGCAGTTGGGAAATCATCTCGCCGAGACTGGCGTTTTTGCCGCCAACCGCCTCGACATCGGTCATCCTCAGGTTTTCAAACGGTACGACCAGGGCGGTCGGGCTGAAAAGTGCAGACATGGGAAAGCTCCGGAAGTTAAAAACGGCGCAGCGTCGGCGGTTGCGGCCAGCGCTTTCCCATGGCACGGCGTCCAGCTTTGCTCTTTTGGTTGTGGGCGAAGGCGGTGCATGGAGGGGAATTGGATAATTGCCCGGATTGTAGGCCTTGGCACCGGCTGGCGGGCTTGCAGGAATCTGAAAGCATTACAAGAAAGCGCAATGTCACCCATGCACACCCGCACCGTGTTTTTCATCTCCGACGGCACCGGCATCACCGCCGAAACCTTTGGCAACGCCATCCTGGCGCAGTTTGAGATGAAGCCGCGCCACGTACGCCTGCCCTTCATCGACAGCGTGGACAAGGCCCACCAGGCCGTGCGCCAGATCAACCATACCGCCGAGGTCGAGGGCAAAAAGCCCATCGTCTTCACCACGCTGGTCAACATGGAAGTGCTCAAGGTCATCCAGGAGGGATGCAGGGGCATGCTGCTGGACATGTTTGGCACCTTCGTGCGCCCACTTGAGGTGGAACTGGGCATCAAGTCCAACCACCGCATTGGCCGCTTCAGCGACGTGAGCAAAAGCAAGGAGTACCACGACCGGATTGAAGCCATCAATTTCAGCCTGGCGCACGACGACGGTCAGAGCAACCGCGACCTGGAGTCAGCCGAGGTGATCCTGGTGGGTGTGAGCCGCAGCGGCAAGACGCCCACCTCGCTGTACCTGGCCATGCAATATGGGTTGAAAGCCGCCAACTACCCGCTGATCCCGGAAGACTTTGAGCGCCAGCAGCTGCCGGCGGCGCTCCTGCCGCACCGCAAAAAGATCTTCGGCCTGACGATCCAGCCCGAGCGCCTGAGCGAAATCCGCAATGAACGCCGGCCCAACAGCCGCTATGCGAGCCTGGAGAACTGCCGCATGGAGGTCAGCGAGGGCGAGGCCATGATGCGCCGCGCCGGCATCCGCTGGCTGTCCACCACCACCAAAAGCATCGAAGAGATCGCCACGACGATCCTGCAGGAAATCAAGCCCGAGCGGCTTGTCTACTGACCGCCCGCTTTCGCCGGACAGATGCCCGGTACATCTGCGACAGGTACCCCCGGCCATCCGATAGTCAAATCTTATCTTTCACATAAGCTCAATTGATTTGATTTATGCTGCACTGCGGCGTAAATTCCCTTCATCGCTTTTTTTCAACCATCCCCAGAGAGGAAATACACATGTCCCTGATCAACACCCAAGTCCAGCCGTTCAAGACCGAGGCGTTCCACAACGGCAAGTTCATCACCGTGAGCGACGAGACGCTCAAGGGCAAGTGGTCGGTGCTGATCTTCATGCCGGCCGCCTTCACCTTCAACTGCCCGACCGAAGTCGAGGACGCCGCCGACAACTACGCCGAGTTCCAGAAAATGGGCGCCGAGGTCTACATCGTGACCACCGACACGCACTTCTCGCACAAGGTCTGGCACGAAACCTCGCCCGCCGTGGGCAAGGCGAAGTTCCCGCTGGTGGGCGACCCGACCCATGCGCTGACCAACGCCTTTGACGTGCACATCGCCGAAGAAGGCCTGGCACTGCGCGGCACCTTCATCGTGAACCCCGACGGCGTCATCAAGACGATGGAAGTGCATTCCAACGAAATCGCCCGCGATGTGAAGGAAACGCTGCGCAAGCTGAAGGCCGCCCAGTACACCGCCGCCCACCCCGGTGAAGTCTGCCCGGCCAAGTGGAACGAAGGCGCCAAGACCATTGCGCCGTCGCTGGACCTGGTCGGGAAGATCTGACCCACCCCCGAAGCAGCGCTTTGCGCTGCCTCCCCCTCAAGGGGGCGACACCAGTGGCCCGGCGGAGCCGGTTCCACGGTGTCTCCCCTTTTTTGTTTCTGCTGTTTTCGGGAGATTTCTTCATGCTCGACACCAACCTCAAAGCCCAACTTGCCTCGTACCTCGAACGCATTTCGCAGCCCGTCGAAATCACCGCGTCGCTGGATGACACGCCGGCTTCGGCCGAGATGCGTGCGCTGCTGAAAGACATCGCGGAATCGTCGAAGCTCATTACCGTCACTGAATCCACCGGCGGACCGCACCGCACGCCGTCGTTCGCCGTCAACCGACCCGGCGAGAACCATGGCCCGCGCTTTGCCGGCCTGCCCATGGGGCATGAATTCACTTCGCTGGTGCTGGCCCTGCTGCAGGTGGGCGGCTACCCGCCCAAGGTCGAGCAGGCGCTGCTGGACCAGATCAAGGCGCTGGACGCAGACCTGGAGTTCGAGGTCTATGTGTCCCTCACCTGCCACAACTGCCCGGACGTGGTGCAGGCACTGAACCTCATGGCGATCCAGAACCCGCGCATCAAGACCACCATGATTGAGGGCGGCATCTTTCAGGACGAGATCGAGCAGCGCCAGATCATGGGCGTGCCCACGGTGTTCCTGAACGGCACCATGTTCGGCTCGGGCCGCATGTCGCTGGAGGAAATCATTGCCAAGGTCGATACCGGCGCCTCGAAGCGCGATGCCGAGAAGCTCAACGCCAAGGAAGCGTTTGACGTGCTGATCGTCGGCGGTGGCCCCGCAGGCGCTGCGGCGGCGGTTTACGCGGCACGCAAAGGCATCCGCACTGGCATTGCGTCGGAGCGTTTTGGCGGCCAGGTGCTGGACACCCTGGGTATTGAGAACTTCATTTCCATCAAGGAAACCGAAGGCCCCAAATTTGCACTGGCGCTGGAGGAACACGTGCGCCACTACGACGTGGACATCATGAACCTGCAGCGGGCCAAGGGCCTGGCGCAGGACGACGGCCTGATCCGCGTGGACCTGGAAAGCGGCGCGTCGCTGAAGGCCAGGTCGGTCATCCTGTCCACCGGCGCGCGCTGGCGCAACATCAACGTGCCTGGCGAGGCAGAATTCAAAAACAAGGGCGTGGCCTACTGCCCGCACTGTGACGGACCGCTGTTCAAGGGCAAGCGCGTGGCGGTGATCGGCGGCGGCAATTCTGGCGTGGAAGCCGCGATTGACCTGGCGGGCATCGTGGGCCACGTCACGCTGATCGAGTTCGACACCAAGCTGCGCGCCGACGAAGTGCTGCAGCGCAAGCTGCGCAGCCTGGCGAACGTCACGGTGGTGACCAACGCGCAGACCACCGAAATCACCGGCGACCAGAAGGTCAACGGCCTGCGGTACAAGGACCGCACCTCGGGCGAGGAAACGCGGGTGGACCTGGAAGGCGTGTTCGTGCAGATCGGGCTGGTGCCCAATACCGACTGGCTCAAGGGCACGGTGGAACTGTCAAAGCACGGCGAGATCGTGGTCGATGACAGGGGCGCGACATCGCTGCCCGGCGTTTTCGCCGCGGGTGACGCAACCACCACGCCGTTCAAGCAGATCATCATCGCCGCCGGTGATGGGGCCAAGGCCGCGCTGGGCGCGTTTGACCACCTGATCCGCAGCGCGGTGCCCGCATGAGCCTGAAAATCCCCGACAATGGTTTCACTCAAACCACTGTCGGGAGCCCCCCATGAAAGGTGACGCCAAAGTCATAGAACACCTGCAGGCCCAGCTCAAGAACGAGCTGACGGCCATCAACCAGTACTTCCTGCACTACCGCATGTACAAGCACTGGGGCCTGGACAAGCTGGCCAAGAAGGAATACGAGGAGTCCATCGGCGAGATGAAACACGCCGACAAGCTGATGGACCGCATCTTCATGCTGGACGGCCTGCCCAACCTGCAGGACCTGGGCAAGCTGCTGGTCGGCGAAGACGTGCCGGAAATCCTGGCCTGCGACCTGAAGAGCGAAATGGGCGCGCAGGCGACCATCAAGGACGGCATTGCCCACTGCGAAAGCGTGCGCGACTATGTGAGCCGCGACCTGCTGCAGTCCATCCTGGACGACACCGAGGAACACATTGACTTCCTGGAAACGCAGATCGACCTGCTGGCCAAGGTAGGCCTGCAGAACTACCTGCAAAGTCAGATGGGCGACGTGAGCTGAACCTGTGCCCTCCACCACAAGCCGGCCGCGGGGCCGGCTTTTTTCTTGGCGGGGTCTTCATAACCGGCAGTGCAAGCCTACAGACCGAAAGTGCATAAGCCATCAGCGAAAATCACGCCCATGAGTGCCTTTCAATCCGAAAAAGTCCTGACCGTTCACCACTGGACGGACCAGCTGTTCAGCTTCACCACCACCCGTGATACCGGCTTCCGGTTCATCAACGGCCAGTTCACCATGATCGGCCTGCCCGTCAACGGCAAGCCGCTGCTGCGCGCCTACAGCATCGCCAGCGCCAACCACGAGGAAACGCTGGAGTTCTTCAGCATCAAGGTGCCCGAAGGCCCGCTGACCTCACGCCTGCAGCACCTGCAGCCGGGCGACGAGCTGATCGTGGGGCGCAAGCCCACCGGCACGCTGCTGCTGCAGAACCTGCTGCCTGGCAAGGTACTGTGGCTGCTGGCCACCGGCACGGGCCTGGCGCCGTTCCTGTCGCTCATCAAGGACCCGGAAACCTACGAGCGGTTTGAAAAGGTCGTGATCGTGCACGGCTGCCGCACGCAGGCCGAGCTCGCCTACCGCCAGATGTTCGAGCACGAACTGCATGAACACGAATACCTGGGCGATCTGGTGAAGAACCAGCTGCTGTACTACCCCACCGTCACCCGCGAAAAATTCCGCAACGAAGGCCGCATCACCGAACTGATGGCGTCGGGCAAGCTGTACAGCGACCTGGGCCTGCCCACGCCTTCGCTGGACAACGACCGCTTCATGATCTGCGGCAGCCCCGCCATGCTCAAGGACCTGAAGCAGATGCTCGAAGAACAGGGTTTCGCCGAAGGCAACATGCAGCACGCCGCGCATTTCGTGGTGGAGCGCGCGTTCGCCGAACGCTGATCCGCTCGTTGCATCATCGCAACGAATTTTGAAACGCTGATGAGATAGATTCGCATTTGCAATATACTTGCGAACGATTCTCATCGGCAAGCCAGTTCGCCGGGTCTGATCGGTGATCAGCGCCCCTTCCAGCCAGCCTCCCTCAAGCAATGGCGCCCGCACGCGCGGGCAATTCACTGGAGGCCTTCATGGCAAAGAAAAAAGCCGGCGCGCGCGCCCGTCTCACCACCACTGTGCTTGCGCGCAATGTGCATACTTCGTTCCCGGCCCCGTCCAGCACCCCCACCCTTTTGCCGCTGGGTGCGTTGATGCTGGCCGCCTCGGTGGGCAGCTGGGCGCAAACCGCACCCGCGACGCCCGCCGCAGCTGCGGCCGAGAGCCGCACGTTATCCCCCGTGACGGTGCGCGAGCAGGCCGAAGCGCCGCAGGGCAAGGACTCCATACGCGCGACCACCACCACCATCGGCAAGGGCAACCAGCAGTTGCGCGACATTCCGCAGTCCGTCACCGTGGTGACCGAAAAGCTGATCGATGACCGCAACCTGGACACCGTGAAGGACGTGCTGCGCAACACCGCCGGCATCACCTTCCTGGCGGCCGAAGGCGGCGAGGAAGACATCCGCCTGCGCGGCTTTTCACTGGCCGGCACGGGCGACATCTTCATGGACGGCATGCGCGACCCGGCCTTTTATGACCGCGACACCTTCAACAACGACCGCATCGAGGTGCTGCGCGGCTCCGCGTCCATGCTGTTTGGCCGCGGCTCCACCGGTGGCGCCGTCAACCAGGTCAGCAAGCAGCCGCGCCTGATCAACGAGCATGAAGTGACCACCACACTGGGCACGCACAAGTACGGCCGCATCACCGGTGACTTCAACCTGATCACCGGCGAAAACGCCGCGCTGCGCCTGAACGCCATGGCCACCAGGGCCGACAACAACGGCTCGGGCAGCAGCATCGACAAGAAGGGCATTGCCGCCGCCTACCGCTTTGGCATCGGCACGGCCAATGAGTTTTCGGCCAGCCTCTACCACCTGGACAACAACAACGGCATGAACTACGGCCTGCCGTGGATCAAGCCGCGCGCGACCGATACCACAGCCGCCAACACGCTGATCGGCAGCCTGTCACCCGACGCCTACTACGGCATGGCCAGCGACTACAACGCCGGCCAGGCCACCATCGCCAGCCTGGCCCACACGCACCGCTTCAGCCACGACAGCGAGCTCAAGACGCAGCTGCGCACCGGTACCTTCAAGCGCGACCAGCGCGCGGGCACCGTGCGCTTTGCCGCAGCCGCACTGCAGCCCGGCGGCCAGGCCGTGGACCTGTCCAACTTCGGCCCCAATACTGTCTTCACCCGCGGCACCCAGCTCAAGGTGCAGGACGTGAACACGCTACAGTGGCAAAGCGATTTCACGAACAAGTTTGAGGCGCTCGGCTACAAACATGAGCTGGTGACCGGTGTGGACTTCTCACGCGAGGAAAAGACCGTTTATGGGGTCGTTGGCGCCAACCCGGCCAAACCCACGACCCTGGCAGGCACGCCCGACGACGGCGCGTCCCTCAATGAAGGCACGCGCGTGCTGCGCCCGGCGAACAACTTCGAATCGCGTGCCTTTGGCGCCTACGTGCAGGACCTGGTGCAGATCGCGCCCGCGTGGAAGCTGCTGGGCGGTCTGCGATATGACAGCATGCGCGGCAACTACGTCACCACCACGCCGGCCACAGGTGTGGTCACGAACCGCTACGAGCAGAAGATTTCGGAGCTGAGCAAACGCTTTGGCGTGCTGTACCAGCCCAACGCGCTGCATTCGTACCACTTCTCGTACGGCACCTCGTTCAACACCTCGGGCGACACGTATTCGTACAACGCGCTGTCGGCCAACACCGACCCCGAACAGAGCCAGAACATTGAATTCGGCGCCAAGCTGGATTCCGCCGACAAACGCTTTTCCACCCGCCTGGCGATCTTTCACGCCACCAAGAAGAACGAGCGCAACACCGACCCCGACACCGCCGCCACGCGCCTGCTGCTGTCCGGCAAGCGCCACACGGCCGGCTTCGAGATCGACGTGTCCGGCCGCCTGACGCCGAAGTGGGAGGTCTATGGCTCCTACATGTGGATGCCGGTGGCCAAGGTGGACGTCGCCGCGTCCACCGTCACCACCGTGGGCAACCGCGCGGGCGACCGGCCCGGCCTGAGCCCCAAGCACAGCGGTACGGTGTGGACGACCTACCAGCTCACGCCCCAGTGGCGCGTGGGCGGGGGGCTGAACTTCCGCAGCGCGCAGGCACCGGCGGACGTGACAGCACCGGCGTGGGAGGCACCAGGGTTCACCACGGCCGACCTGATGGCCGAATACACCATCAGCGACCGCTTCGTCGTCAAAGCCAACCTGACCAACATCACTGACAAGCTTTATGGCGAGTCGCTGTACCGCGGGCACTATATTCCGGGTGCGGGCCGCCAGCTGCAGGTGGCGCTGACCGCGAAGTTCTAGCCTGCCGCCTGCCAACCCCAGAGCAAAGCCACCGCCATGCTCCTTGCCATTCCCGACATCCTGAGCGCCGCCGAGGTCCAGCAGGCCCGTGCCCTGCTGGACGCCGCCCCCTGGGGCGATGGCCGCGCCAGCGCAGGTGACCAGGCTGCGCGCGTCAAGCACAACGAGCAGTTGCCGCACGACTGCGACGCCGCGCGCGCCGTGCGCGACACGGTGCTGCGCGGGCTGGACCGCCAGCCGCTGTTCCTGAGCGCGGCGCTGCCGCGCAAGGTGTTCACGCCGCGATTCAACCGCTACAGCGGCGCGGCCAACCACTATGGCGACCATGTGGACAACGCCATCCGCTTCACCGAGAGCGGACAGCGCGTGCGCACCGACATCTCGTGCACGGTGTTCCTGTCGGACCCGCACGAATACGACGGCGGCGAACTCGTCATCCGCGATACCTTTGGCACGCAGCAGGTCAAGCTGCCGGCCGGCCACGCCGTGCTCTACCCGGGCACCAGCGTGCACCAGGTGCTGCCCGTCACGCGCGGTGCGCGCGTGGCCTGCTTTTTCTGGATCGAAAGCATGGTGCGCAGCGATGAGCAGCGCCGCCTGCTGTACGACATGGACATGGCCCTGATGCAGCTGCGCCAGCAGCATGGCGACAGCGCGGCCACCACTACGCTGACCGGCGCGTACCACAACCTGCTGCGCCAGTGGGCGGACACATGACGCCAGCGGTCGAGGCCCTGCCTGCGGGCCTGGCCACGCTGGCCGACCACGAAGCGCATGCGCGCCAGCGGCTGGACAACAACGCCTGGGCCTACTTCAGCGGCGCGGCGGCTGCCGAAATCACGCTGCGGGCCAACCGCTGCGCCTGGGACCGCCTGAGCCTGCTGCCGCGCGTGCTGCAGCCGCTGGCCGGCTTCAATACCCGGGTGGAACTGCTGGGTCGCACGCTGGCGCACCCGCTGCTGGTGGCGCCCATGGCCTGGCAGCGCATGGCGCATGCCGACGGTGAAATTGCCATGGCGCACGCCGCCGCCGCGCAGGCCGCTGGCCTGGTGCTCAGCACCCAGGCCAGCCAGCCACTGGAAGCCGTCGCGCAGGCCTTTGCCGCCTACCCGGAAGCCGGGCCACTGTGGTTCCAGCTGTACCTGCAGGCCGACCGCGGCTTCACACAACAGCTGGTTCAACGGGCGGAGGCGGCGGGCTGCCAGGCGCTGGTGCTGACCGTGGACGCCCCCGTGCAGGGCGTACGCGACCGCGAACGGCGCGCGGGCTTTCGCCTGCCGCCGGGCATCAGCGCCGTCAACCTGGAAGGCGCACCGCCCGCCGCGTCGCTGCTGGACACCGCCCCCACCTGGGCCGATGTGCAATGGCTGCTGGGCATCACCCGGCTGCCGGTGCTGCTCAAGGGCGTGATGCACCCCGACGACGCCCGGCAGGCCGCCGCCCTGGGCGTGGCCGGACTGATCGTGTCCAACCATGGCGGACGCACGCTGGACACCACCGTCAGCACCGCCTGGGCCCTGCCCCGCATCGCCGACACGGTGGGCAGCACGCTGCCCCTGCTGGTGGACGGCGGCATTCGCCGCGGCACTGACGTCGTCAAGGCGCTGGCGCTGGGCGCGCGCGCCGTGCTGGTGGGCCGACCCTGTATCTGGGGCCTGGCCAATGCGGGCGCTGTGGGCGCAGCGCATGTGCTGCGGCTGCTGCGCGATGAATACGAAATGGCCCAGGCCCTGTGCGGCTGTGTTGCACCCGCTGACATTACTGCAGCCATAGTTATTGCAAATGCGACGGATTCGCATTTATAATCGCTGCATCATCAACAGCAAGCCAAACCAGCCTGCCGCCCGCCATGATTGTCTGCGTCTGCCACCGAGTTTCCGATCGCGACATCGCCCGCCACGTGCGTGCGGGCATGGGTTTTGACGACATCCAGTTCGAGCTCGGCGTGGCCACCCAGTGTGGCCGCTGCGAGGGCTGCGCGCGCGATGTGGTTGCCCAGTGCAGCGCGACCCAGCCGGTCGCGGCCATCCAGCTCGCCAGCGCCATTACGGAAAGCAGGGCATGGAACTCCTCACAAGCCTCGGCGGCAGCCTGATCCTGGTCGTCGGCTCAGCCTGGTGGATTTTTCGCAAGTAGGCGCCTGGGCGGGCGCCATGACAGCCCCGGGGCCTGACCGGCGCGGCGGCAGCCCCTCTAAACTATGACCACGCTTGACAGTCCCCTCCCCCCGCGCCCAGTGAACCGCAACGCCCTGATCGCCGCCAGCGTGGTGCTGTTCCACGTGGCCGCACTGTGGGCGCTGCAAACCGGACTGCTGCGCCGCGCGGTGGAAATCATCGTACCGGCGCAAGTCATCGCGGAGTTCATCGAGCCACCCCAACCCAAGGTCGAGCCCCCACCGCCCGTACCCAAGCCGCCGGTACCCGTCAAACAACCCGTCCCCAAAAAAGCCGAGGTCCTGCCCCCGCCCCCCATGCCGGTCGCCATCGCCGACCCGACGCCCGCACCCAACGCCCCCACCGGCGTGAGCGCGCCACAGCCGCCGGCCCCGCCCATTGCCACCCCGGTGGCTACTGCCCCCGTGGCACCGCCGCCCCCGCCCAAGGTCGAGCTCCCCTCCAGCGACGCCGACTACCTGCAAAACCCCAAGCCCGCCTACCCCGCCATCAGCAAACGCCTGGGCGAACAAGGCAAGGTCATCGTGCGCGTGCTGATCGGCGTGGACGGCACGGCGCAGCGCGCCGAGATCCGCCAGTCCAGCGGCTACGACCGGCTGGACCAGGCCGCGCTTGCCACCGTGCAGCGCTGGCGCTATGTGCCCGGCAAACGCGGCGGCGTGGCCGAGGCCATGTGGTTCAACGTACCCATCAATTTTGTTCTGGAGTAAATCAAGTCATGGAATCGCAATTCGGCCTTCTCAACGTCTGGGCCCAGGGCGACCTGGTCACCAAGGGCGTGTTCATCCTGCTGCTGGGCATGTCGCTGGCCTCATGGATCGTGATCCTCACCAAGGCGCTGGACCTGCGCAAATTCAGCGCCCAGTCCAGGGCCACCGAAAGCTTCTGGCACTCCGCCGACATTGCCGAGGGCATGCACAAACTGGGCACGGACCCGGCCAACCCGTTTCACCTGCTGGCCGTGCAAGGCCGCGACGCCGCGGCCCACATCCTGCACAAGGACGGCAGCGCCAAACCGCAGCTGCACGACAGCCTGGACGCGAGCGACTGGATCACCCGCAGCCTGAGAAACAGCATTGACGAATCCACGGCCAAGCTGCAGTCCGGCCTGGCCGTGCTGGCCTCGGTAGGCTCCACCGCCCCGTTCGTGGGCCTGTTCGGCACCGTCTGGGGCATCTACCACGCGCTGATGGCCATCGGCGTCGCAGGCCAGGCCACCATTGACAAGGTGGCAGGCCCCATTGGCGAGGCGCTGATCATGACGGCGCTGGGCCTGGCGGTGGCGATCCCTGCCGTGCTGGGCTACAACGCGCTGGTGCGCGGCAACAAGAGCGTGCTGGCCAAACTCAACCGCTTTGCCCATGACCTGCATGCGTACTTTGTGACCGGCGCGCGTGTGTCGGCCAACGGCCCCGGGCGCGTCGTCCCCATGAAGAAGGCGTAAGCACCATGGCTTTCGGAACCCAGGACGACACCGATGACGTGATGAACGAGATCAACATGACGCCGCTGGTGGACGTCATGCTGGTGCTGCTCATCATCTTCATCATCACCGTGCCGGTGATGAAGCACGCGGTCAACATCGACCTGCCGCGCGCGACCAACCAGCCGCAGGACACCAAGCCCGAGACCATCCGCCTGAGCGTTGACGCCACGGGCAGCTACTACTGGAACGAGAACAAGGTGGCCGACCAGGACCTGGCGAGCCTGCTCAAGACAGAAGCCGCCAAAAACCCGCAACCGGAGCTGCACATCCGCGGCGACAAGGCCGTGCGCTACGAAAAGGTGGCCCAGGCCATGGCGGCGGCACAGCAGGCGGGGCTGCGCAAGATCGGGTTCATTACCGAGCCGCAGGCCGGCCAGTAACTGCCGGGCACAAATGAGCACCCAATCTTGTTGAGAATGACTTGCATTTATATTTGCGAATCATTATCATTTGCATCAGGAGTTCAACAGCACCATGGTCCACCACCTCACATCCAGCGCACCCGCTGAACTGCCACGTGGCAACGCGGCCAGCAGCGCCACCGATCAGGCGTTTGAAGGGCCCTGCCGGCAACTGCCCAGCACCGCCCTGCTGCAAGGCGGCAAGGCGGTCGAGATCAACCACAACGGCGCGATTTACCGCCTGCAGTCCACCAAGCTGGGCAAGCTGATCCTGACCAAATAAGTTTCATCGTGGGGCGACCCGAGGCTTCCAGTCTCCAAGGTCGTTTTTTGCCAGCCAACGGGCTTGCGCCCAGGTAGCCAGGCTTTTTTTCCCACGATGGCTCTGCTGTCTAAAGGCCGATGGCCGCGATGCCCGCGCGCGCAATCTGGGCGTCTTCGGTGGACTTCACGCCGCTGACGCCCACGGCGCCCAGCACCTGACCGTCCTTGACGATGGGCACACCGCCTTCGAGCAGGCCCTTGAGGTCCGGCGCGCTCAGGAACGAAACCCGCCCGCCGTTGATCATGTCTTCATAGATCTTGCTTTCGCGCCGGCCCACGGCGGCCGTATGGGCCTTCGCCGGTGCAATATGGGCCGAGATGGGCGCCGCGCCGTCCAGGCGCTGCAGCCACAGCAGGTGGCCGCCGTCGTCCACGATGGCGATGGTGACGGCCCAGTTGTTCTTGACGGCTTCGGCCTCAGCGGCGGCGCCGATGGCTTTGACGTCGGATGCTTCAAGGATGGATTTGGTTTTCATGGACTCAAGCATAACGGCTGTACGGCTATTGCCCAGCGAGGCCTTGAATCCACCTAGAATGCGCCCATCTGCGCTCCGCAGGAAACGAAAGGAGTCATCCACATGAACGACCAGACCATTGACTACGGCTATGCCGTATCCACCACCGAGCAGCGCAACAAGGTGCTGCGCAATACCTACTGGCTGCTGGCCCTGAGCCTGCTGCCGACCGTGCTGGGCGCCTGGATCGGCGTGGCCACCGGCATCACCCGCGGCCTGACGGGCGGCGTGGGCCTGATCGTGTTCCTGGCCGGCGCCTTCGGCTTCATGTTCGCGATCGAGAAGACCAAGAACTCCGCCGCCGGCGTGCCGGTGCTGCTGGCATTCACGTTCTTCATGGGGCTGATGCTGTCGCGCATGATTGCGATGGTGCTGGGCTTCAAGAACGGCTCCGAGCTCATCATGACGGCGTTTGCCGGCACCGCGGGCGTGTTTTTCGTGATGGCCAGCCTGGCCAGCGTGATCAAGCGCGACCTGTCGGGCATGGGCAAGTGGCTGTTCGTGGGCGCCCTGGCGATCATGATCGGCGGCATCATCAACGTGTTCGTCGGCTCCACCGTGGGCATGATGGTCATCAGCGTGATGGCCATCGGCATCTTCAGCGCTTTCATGCTGTATGACCTCAAGCGCATCATCGACGGCGGCGAGACCAACTACATCAGCGCCACGCTGGCGCTTTACCTGAGCATCTTCAACGTGTTCCAGAGCCTGCTGGCGCTGCTGGGCCTGACGGGCGGCAGCAGCGACTAAGACGCTTTGAGGGCGGCTTCGCCCAAGGCGATAGCAAGGGGGCCGTTGGCCCCCTTGTCCTTTTGGGTATCTAGTTTTCCAGGTCAAACACCGCGATGCTCTCCACATGCGCCGTGTGGGGAAACATGTTCACCACCCCCGCCGCGGTACAGCTGTAGCCCGCCTGGTGCACCAGCAAGCCCGCATCACGCGCCAGTGTGGCGGGGTTGCAGCTCACATAGACAATGCGCCGGGGTGGCGCCCAGTTCGCGGCCCCTTCAGGCAGAGGCGGTGCCTCAGGCGCGCCGATGCGGGCCTGGTGCAGGTCCGCGAGCGCCTTGGCCAACGCAAACGCGCCCTCGCGCGGCGGGTCCACCAGCCAGCGGTCGGCGGCGCCGTCGGCCACCAGCATCGCCGGGGTGATCTCGAACAGGTTGCGGGCCACAAAATGCGTGGGGGCTAGGCCGCCGCGCTGCGCCTGGTTGCGCGCGTAGTTGTCGCGTGAACGCGCCACCAGTGCCTCGCTGCCCTCGATGCCCAGCACCTCGCGTGCCTGGGTGGCCAGCGGCAGGGTGAAGTTGCCCAGGCCGCAGAACCAGTCGATCACGCGCTCGCTGCGCTGCACGTCAAGCAAGCGCAGCGCGCGCGAGACCAGCACCCGGTTGATGTGCGGGTTGACCTGGGTGAAATCGGTGGGCTTGAACGGCATGCTGATGCCAAAGGCGGGCAGCGCGTAAGCCAGCTGCGGGCCGGTATCGTCCAGCAGCTTGACTGTGTCCGGCCCCTTGGGCTGCAGCCACCATTGCACCCCGGCGTGCGCTGCGGCGAACGCGCGCAGTTTTTGCAGGTCGCCTGTGCTCAGGGGCTCCAGATGGCGAAGCACCAGGGCCGTCACCTCGTCACCACAGGCCAGCTCGATCTGCGGGCAGGTCTCGATGGCATCAAGTGATGCAATCAGCGTGCGCAGCGGCACCAGCATGGCGCTCACATGGGGCGGCAGAACAGGGCACACAGCCATGTCCGCCACATAGCGGCTCTTGCGCTCGTGAAAGCCGACCAGGACCACGCCCTTCTTGTGCACATGCCGCACAGACAGGCGCGCCCGGTAGCGGTAACCCCAGGCCGGCCCCTCGATGGGGCGCAGGACGTTGCCGGCCTTGACCTTGCCCAGGTGCCAGAGGTTGTCCTCCAGCACCCGCTGCTTCACGGCCACCTGGGCGCCCACATGCAGGTGCTGCATCTTGCAGCCGCCGCAGGCGCCCGCGTGCAGGCCAAAGTGCGGGCAACCCGGCTGGACGCGCTGCGACGATTCACGGTGAATCGCCGTGAGCGTGGCCTGTTCCCAGTTGTTCTTCTTGCGGTTGACGTTGGCCGTCACCAGTTCAAACGGCAAGGCGCCCTCAATGAACACCACTTTGCCGTCGGGCTTGCGGGCCACACCCTGCGCGTCCATGTCAAGCGCGTCCACATGCAGCCAACCCTCGGGCAGGGTGGCGTTGTTCTCAATCTCTGCTGTCATTTCCCGATTGTCTCAGGTGCCATACTGCCGGCCTCGACTGGAGGCCCGCATGGACATACGCATCTGCATCGACGTTGACGACCTGGACCGTGGCATCGCGTTCTTCACCGCCGGGCTGGGCCTGCGGCCCGGCCGGCGCCTGGGCAACGACTGGGCCGAACTGCTGGGCGGCACCAGCCCCATCGATTTGCTGGCCAACGCGGCCGGTACGCCCCCGCTGGGTGACGCCCACGCGCAGCGGCGCAGCTACGAACGCCACTGGACGCCGGTACACCTGGACTTTGTGGTGACCGATATTGACGCGGCCGCCGCCCGCCTGGTGGCCGCCGGTGCAAAGCTTCAGCGCCCCATCCAGGACCGGCGCTGGGGCCGCATGGCCAGCCTGGCGGACCCGTTCGGCCACGGGCTGGATCTGCTGGAATTCAAAGGCCGGGGTTACGACGAGATATTGAACCCGGGCGGATGATCAGCCCCAGGCCGCCAGGTATTCCTGCCAATGCGCCTCGGTGGGCGCCAGGATGCCCAGGCTGTCCTTGACCACGGCGATCTCCAGGTCGTATTCCTTTTCCGTCAGGCCGCCGCGCATCTTCTGGAAGCGACAGTACAGCAGGTAGGTGTTCATGACGTCGGTTTCGCAGTAGCGACGGATCTCATCGAGCTTGCCGTCCAGGTAAGCCGGGTACACCTGCGAGCCATCCATGCCCAGCTTGCCCGGAAAGCCACACAGCCTGGCCATGGCATCCAGCGGCGCGGCGCCGCGCGGCTGGTACATGGCCAGCAGGTCCATCAGGTCCAGGTGGCGCATGTGGTAGCGGCTGATGTAGTTGTTCCACTTGAATTCACGATCATCGTCGCCCAGGTCCCAATACTTGTCGGCCACCACGCCATGCTTGAGGCCACGGTAGTTCAACACGGGCAAATCAAAGCCCCCGCCGTTCCAGCTCACCAGCTGCGGTACATGCTTTTCGATGGTGTTGAAGAAGGTCTGGATGACCTTGCCCTCGCTGGCACCGTCGCGATCCACGAACGAATGCACGCGCAGCCCCTCGGCGTTGCGGAACACGCAGCTGATGACCAGGATGCGCTGCAGGTGCAGCGGCACAAAATCACTTTGCCCCTTGTCCTTGCGCTCCTGGGACCAGGCCGCAAACACCTGTTCATCGGTTGCGTCTGCGGGGTCGTCGCGCATGCCGCGCAGGCCCGCAACATCGGGGATGGATTCGATGTCAAAAACAAGTACGGGCCACGTCATTTGGCCCCCAAGTCCGGCGTTGCCGGCCTGCCCCCCGAGGGGGCTTTCGCTTGCTTGAAGCGGTTCTGCGCTGCGCTCATGTGGCGGATGCTACAGCAGCGCCTGCTTGTCGATCCCGCTTCGCACCATGTTGCGCTTGAGCTTGAGCAGCGCCTCGTTCTGGATCTGGCGCACGCGCTCGCGCGTAAGGCCCAACCGGTCGCTCAGCACTTCCAGCGTTTCGGGTTCTCGGTCGTGCAGGCCAAAGCGGCCTTCCAGCACTTCCTTTTCCCGCGCGGACAAGGCGTCAATCCAGTTGTCCAGCAGCCGCTCGACCTCATGGCTGTGCGTGATGCCTGTAGGGTCCTGTGCCTCGGGGCCCGCCAGACTGTCGCCCAGCGTATGGTCGTCGTCCGACCGGTCCATCTGCGCATCCAGCGAGCGCGGCGTCTCGGCCAGGGCCAGAAGGTCAGCCACCTCCTGGACATCGCGGCCCAGCAACGCGGCTACGTCCTCCACGCGAACGCCCTCGCCTTCCAGGCCGTTGCGCCGCCCGGCGAAGGCAGGGTCGTTCTCCAGCGTGCGCCGGGCCCGCAGCACCTGCTGCAGTTCCCGCACCACGTGCACAGGCAGCCGGATCACCCGGCCCTGGTTCATCACGGCACGCTCCACCGCCTGCCTGATCCACCAGGTGGCGTAAGTGGAAAAACGAAAACCGCGCTCTGGCTCGAATTTGCTGGTAGCGTGCATCAATCCGAGGTTGCCCTCTTCGATCAAATCCGCCAACGGTACGCCGCGCCCCAGATAACCCTTGGCGATACTGACCACCAGCCGCAGGTTGTGTTCAATCATGGACTGCCGCGCCGCGAAGTCGCCAGCGCGCGCGCGCATGGCAACGTCATGCTCTTCTTCAGCGGTGAAAAGTTCGGTCCGGCGCACATCACGCAGGTACAGCGTCAGGGTGTCGCTGGACTCCCCCGCCACGTCGGCAAGGTATTCCCGTGGAACCTTGTCAGGCGCGGCATTGCCGGCCTCGGCATCGCCCACACCCATACCCTCAAGCGCATGCGGAACTGCAGTCTTGCCGTGTCCGTTGCGCTTTTTCATGGCGGCTACCTGGCGGGCAGGTACCGAGCCGGGTCCACCGGCTTGCCCTGGCGGCGGATTTCAAAATGCAGCTTGACGCGATCCGCATCGCTGTTGCCCATCTCGGCAATCTTCTGGCCCTTGCGCACTGACTGATCCTCCTTGACCAGCAGCGTCTGGTTGTGGGCATAGGCCGAGAGGTAAGTGTTGTTGTGCTTGAGGATGATCAGGTTGCCGTACCCGCGAAGGCCCGCGCCGGCATAGACGACGCGCCCATCGGCGGCTGCCACCACGGCGTCACCCGCCTTGCCACCGATGTCCAGGCCCTTGTTCTTGACCTCGTCATAGCCCGCAATCAAGGTGCCGTTCACGGGCCATGCCCAGGACACGTCATCTTCACCGGCGGCGGCAGCCGCTGGCGCCGGTGCCGAAGCAGCCGGGCGCGGCGCACTGGCCGCCTGGGTGGGCGTGCCTGCACCTGCGGCTACCGTGGCCGATGGAATGGGCCGCACAATCACGCCGGTTTCAGGGGCGGCCGCGACCGCCACGGGCGGCACCACACGCAGCACCTGGCCGACTTCAATGACGTTGGGGTTCTCCAGAGCATTCCAGCGCACCACATCGCGCCAGTTCTGCCCGTTCTCCAAAGCGATGCGTACCAGCGTGTCTCCGGGCTTGACCGTGTAGTAACCCGGCTTGCCGGCGTTCTCGGCGCCGGGAAGCACCTTGGCCGGCGCCGCAGCCGGCTCGACGGCAACTGCGGCTGGCCGGGCCGAACCTGGGCCACGGTCTTCGACCGGCGCGGGCGTGCGGGAACTGGAAGCGCAGCCCACCATGGCAGCGACGACCAGCCCCATGAGCACGACATTGCGGGCCCGGTTCAACGACTCGACCATCTTGTTGTTTCCCTTCAAGCGATGCCCGATTTTAGGGGGACAAAGTGAACCGCCTCAAGCACAGTTTGTTGCAACTTCGCTGGCGTTTTCTCCAGCAAGACCAAAGCCTGTTGCCCGGTGCCCGTCACCATGGGCGCGATGATGCGCCCACCCACGGCCAACTGGTCAATCCAGGCCTGCGGCACGGCTTCCCCGCCGGCTGCCGCAATAATGCCGGCATAGGGCGCACCCTTGGCATAGCCGGCCATGCCGTCACCAAACAGCAGGTGCACATTGGCCAGGCGAAACGCCCGCAGGTTGTCGCGCGCCTTGTCATGCAGGCCGCGCAGGCGCTCAATGCTGTACACCTCGGTCGCCAGCAGGCTCAGCACCGCGGCCTGGTAGCCGCAGCCCGTGCCGATCTCCAGCACACGGCCCAGCTTGCCGTCGGGCCCGCGCGCAGCACCCATCAGCAATTCGGCCATGCGCGCCACGACATTGGGCTTGGAAATCGTCTGGCCCAGGCCAATCGGCAGGCTGGTGTCTTCATAGGCCTGGTTGACCAGCGCGCTGTCCACGAATCGGTGGCGCTCAATGCTGCCCATGGCGGCGAGCACCCGGGCGTCGCTCACGCCGTGTCCCGCGAGCTTTTGCACCATTCGTGCGCGCACCGCGCCGGAATCCAGCCCCACGCCCTGTGGCCGCACGGGCGCCGCGGCGGGCACACGGCCCGCAGGGCCTGCGACCTTGCGCACAGAGGGTGCTGCCCCGACGGTCTGATCCAGCCGCGCGGGAAAGCCGGGGCGGCGTTCAGTCATGCGGCTTCCCCGGCCGGCGCCGCCAGGCGCTGCGCTGTCTGTGCCCAGTAGCGCAAGCCGTCATGGTCAGTCAGGTCCACCTTCAGCGGCGTGAGCGACACATGGCCCAGCATGGTCGCATGAAAGTCCGTCCCCTCGGCATCGTCCTTGGCTGCACCGGCGCTGCCGATCCAGTACATGGTCTCGCCGCGCGGGCTGTCCTGGGCAATGACCTTCTCCGCCGCGTGGCGGCGGCCCAGACGGCAGACCTTCAGCGGCTTGATGCTTTCAAACGGCAGGCTGGGGATGTTGACGTTCAGCAGCCACGGCGCGGTGCCCACCAGATCCTGGCGGCTGAGCTGCTGCACCAGTTCGCGTGCCGTGCGCGCGGCAGCGTCAATGTGCTTCCAGCCCTTGTCAGTTTGAGAAAACGCAATGGCCGGGATGCCGAACAGATAGCCCTCCATGGCGGCGCCGACGGTGCCCGAGTAAATCGTGTCGTCGCCCATGTTGGCGCCATTGTTGATGCCGCTGACGATCAGGTCGGGGCGGTAGTCCAGCAGGCCGGTCAGCGCGATATGCACGCAGTCGGCGGGCGTGCCGTTGATGTAGCGAAAACCATTGGGCGCCTGGTGCACATACAGCGGCGAATGCAGCGTGAGCGCGTTGGACTTGGCGCTGTTGTTGTGTTCGGGCGCGACGACTTCCACGTCGGCGATGTCCTTCAGGGCGTCGTGCAGCGCGACGATGCCCGGCGCCTGGTAGCCATCGTCGTTTGAAATAAGGATTTTCATGGCGTGAGCAGTTGCAAAGATTGTAGGCGTCACGGCAGAGACATTGCGCCGCCCGCAGCACTCCTATGATGCGCTGTCGGATTTGATGGAGAACACGGAATGCACGCATGGCTTTGCGAAAACCCCGTCGGCGTTGACGCGCTCACCTGGAAGGAACTGCCCACCCCGGCCCCCAAGGCCGGCGAGGTGCTGATCGAAATCAAGGCCGCCAGCCTGAACTTCCCCGACCTGCTGATCGTGCAGAACAAATACCAGATGAAGCCGGCCCTGCCTTTCGTGCCGGGATCGGAGTACGCGGGTGTCATCCAGGCGGTGGGCGACGGCGTCACCCACCTGAAGGCAGGCCAGAGCGTGGCCTGCCTGTCGGGTACCGGCGGGTTCGGCACGCACACCATTGCACCGGCCGCGCTGTGCATGCCCCTGCCCGAGGGCTTCCCGCATGTGGACGCTGCCGCCTTCATCATGATCTACGCCACCTCGTACCACGCCCTGGTGGACCGTGCGCAGCTCAAGTCCGGCGACACGGTGCTGGTGCTGGGCGCGGCCGGCGGCGTGGGGACATCAGCCATCCAGATCGCCAAGGCCGTGGGCGCGCGCGTGATTGCCGCTGCATCCACCGACGAAAAATGCGCGCTGTGCACGTCCATCGGCGCCGACGCCACCATCAACTACACCACGCACGGCCTGCCCAACGCCTTTCGCGACGCCGTGAAGGCCGCCACCGATGGCAAGGGCCCTGACGTGATCTACGACCCGGTGGGCGGCGACTTTGCCGAAGCGGCGTTCCGCTGCATTGCCTGGCGCGGCCGCTACCTGGTGGTGGGCTTTGCGTCGGGGCCCATTCCCTCGCTGCCGCTGAACCTGGCATTGCTCAAGGGCGCATCCATCGTGGGCGTGTTCTGGGGCGACTTTGCGCGGCGTGAACCCAAGGCCAACGCCACCATGATGGGTGAGCTGGCGCAGTGGTATGCGGCTGGCCGGATCAAGCCGGTGATTGACCGCACCATGCCCATGGCCGAACTCAAGGCGGCTTATGCCCACATGGGCTCGCGAGGCGTGATGGGCAAGCTCGTCATGACCAACTGAGGCGCACCGGACGCGAGTATCAGCCCCCCCCCAAAAAAAGAGCCCGCAGTTGCGGGCTCTTTGCATGAGGGCTGAAAAATCTGGGGTGGCTGATGGGGCTCGAACCCACGACAACAGGAATCACAATCCTGGACTCTACCAACTGAGCTACAGCCACCGTAGCCCTCGATTATAGCCGCGTGTTCAGCGGTTTTGCACCGCAGTGTCGTCACGGGTGGGCGCAACGGGTTTGGGCACCTTGATCTGCGCCTTGACCTGCTCCTTGAGCACGTTGTAATAGGCCATGGTTTCGGCGGCCGTCCACCACTGCACGTACTGCGCGCGGTCCTGGCGCGCCGTCACTTCGCTGGCCGCGTCGCGGGGCAACACCTTCAGCACCCTGAGCACCGCATAGCCCTGGGGGCCCAGGTCCACACCGGCAAACGCCGGCAGCGCACCAGCGTCCAGCCTCAGCGCCGCATCAATGATCTGCGAGGGAACCTGTTGCGCGCTTTCGCGTGACAAGGCCATGGCCGGGGGCAACACGGCGGTATCAGGTGCAGCCTTCCAGGCGGCCAGCTTTTCCGCGCCTTCTTTCTTGGCAAGCGCCGCGCCGCGCTGCGCCAGCAGGCGCTGGGTAACCTGTGCCTTGACCTCGGCCAGCGGCAGCGTGCGCGCCGGCGTGTACTTCGTGATACGCCCGGACACCAGTTGGCTGGAGGCCGTCTCCACCGCCTCCGTGTTGCGTTTCTTCTCGATCGAGTCAGGCGAAAACAGGGCATTGAGGAACTTGGCATTGGCCAGGACGCCCGTTGTTCCCTGGGCGGGCTGGCGCGTCACACTGGTCGCCGTGCGCACCTCCAGCTTCAGGCGGTCCGCGGTGGACTTGAGGTTGTCCGCCTGTTCGTAAACGCCATTGGTGAAGGCTTCCGCGGACTCCGAGAACCGGCGCTGTGCCTGCTGCTTCTTGAGATCGGCTTCCAGGTCGGCCCTCATTTCCTCGAAGCTGCGCTGCTTGGCCGCCTTGATGTCGGTGAGCTTGATGATGTGGTAGCCGAACTCGGACTCCACCACATCGCTGATGTCGCCCTTTTTCATGGCGAAGACCGCATCCTCGAACGGCTTGACCATCGCGCCTCGAGCAAAGAAGTCCAGGTCGCCGCCATTGGCCGCAGAGCCGGGATCCTGCGAGTTCTTTCTGGCCAGGTCGGCAAAGCTGTCCGGCGCCTTGCGCGCGGCAGCCAGCAGTTCCTGGGCCCTGGCACGGGCCTTGTCACGTTCGGCCATGGGCGCGCTTTTGGGTGCGGTGATCAGGATGTGGCTGGCACGCCGTTCCTCCTGGCCCGCCAGGCGCGCCGCGTTCTGTTCATAGTAGGTTTTGAGATCTGCCTCATTGACGGTGATTGACTTGCGCACCGAGTCCAGGTCCAGGACAAGGTATTCGATGTCGGCTTGCTCAGGCGCCTGGAACAGCGCCGGGTTGTCCTTGTAGAACGTCTCGATCTCGGCATCGATCGGGTTGACGCGCGTGGCGTATTCAGCCGTCGCAAACCGCGCGATCTGGACTTCACGCCTTTCGAAAAAGGCGTTGAGCGATACATCGGCCTGCGCGGCCGATGCCAGGCCCGAGCCGGCGACGCCGGCCATGACCTGCCTGCGCGAAACGTCGTTGCGCACATCGTTTTCAAACATTTCGGGGGTCATGCCCTGGGCCCCCACCAGCTGGCGGTAGCGATCCATGTCCAGCTTGCCGTCCGGGCCGCGCAGCGAGGCAATGGTCTCATTGGCCTGCAGTTCCTGGGCCAGGCGCTGGTCGCTGGTGGTGAGGTTGGCGCGCACCGCTGTCGCCGCCAGCACGCGGTCACGCACCATGCGCTCCAGCGTCGAATAGCGGGCCTCGGGTGAGTCAAGCAGCTTGGGGTCCAGCGACGGCATGGTCTCGCGCAGGCGATCCACCTCGAGCTTGTGAGCGGCATCCCAGTCGGCCTGCGTGATGTCGCGCCCATCCACACGGGCGACCACTTCGCCCTTTTCCTGCATGCGGCTGTACCCGTCCAGGCCAAACAGCACAAACGACGGAATGATGAGCAGGAACATCACGGCCATCATGATCTTGGTGTGCTTGCGGACGAAATCAAACATCGCTGACTCTCAGAGGATTAAAAACAAAAAGGCGAACAACCTGTTCGCCTTGTCGTGGTGGTGGGTGCTGACGGGATCGAACCGCCGACCTACGCCTTGTAAGGGCGCCGCTCTACCAGCTGAGCTAAGCACCCCACCTGAAACGGTGTCAGTTCAAGGCGTCTTTCAGCGCCTTGCCCGGACGGAACTTCGGAACCTTGGCTGCCTTGATTTTAATCGTAGCGCCGGTGCGGGGGTTGCGGCCGCTGCGGGCAGCCCGCTTGCCCACTGCAAACGTGCCAAAACCAACCAGCGAAACCGAGCCGCCTTTTTTGAGCGTGGTCTTTACCGCGCCAATCGTTGATTCAAGCGCACGGGTCGCCGCGGCTTTGGAAATGTCGGCATGCTTTGCGATGTGCTCAATCAGTTCGGTTTTGTTCACAAGGGACCCCTCGTAAGAGAAAAAGAGTTGATCTGGTGTGTCTCTTCAAAAAATTTTTGTCTCCCCACTCTTGCGCGCGCCAGGGGCGTGTGAAAGGCAAGTGTGCGGGAGACGGCGTTTGCAGTGTGCACTGCTGAATGTCATTAAAGCCACGGTCCCAGACCGTGTCAATACGGCAAGCAGCTTTACAACAGCGCGGAGGCGGATTCTAGTCCCTTTTGGCGCGCTGTCGGTGCGCTCGCGGCGGGCGTGCTTGTGCGCTTTGCACAAATTTTTCACGCTTCATGCGACGCCCGCCAGCGGGCGCCGAATCGTTACAACGCAGAAGCAATTGCACGGCCCAGGTCACTGGTACCCGCGGTGCCGCCGATGTCCGCGGTACGTGGCGCACCGCTTTGGGGATCAAGCACTTTCTCGATGGCGCGCAGCACGGCGTCATGCGCGTCCTTGTGGCCCAGGAACTCCAGCATCATGGCGCCGCACCAGATCTGGCCGATCGGGTTGGCGATGTTCTTGCCGGCGATGTCCGGCGCCGAGCCATGCACCGGCTCGAACAGAGACGGGAACTTGCCTTCAGGGTTGAGGTTGGCGCTGGGTGCGATGCCGATGGTGCCTGTGCACGCCGGCCCGAGGTCGCTCAGGATGTCACCAAAAAGATTGCTCGCCACCACCACGTCAAAGAAGTCCGGGCGCTGCACAAAGTGCGCGGTGAGGATGTCGATGTGGAACTTGTCCTGACGCACGCCGGGATAGGCCTTGGCCATCTCGGCCACGCGCTCGTCCCAGTACGGCATGGTGATGGAAATGCCGTTGGATTTGGTTGCGCTGGTCAGGTGCTTCCTGGGCCGCGACTGCGCCAGCTCGAACGCGAACTTCAGCACGCGGTCCACGCCGATACGCGACATCACGGTCTCCTGCACGACGATCTCGCGCTCGGTGCCCGGGTACATGCGCCCGCCGATGCTGGAGTACTCGCCCTCGGTGTTCTCGCGCACGATGTACATGTCGATCTCGCCAGGCGCGCGGGCGCTGCCGTCACGGCGCACCACCGGCGCGATGATGCCGGGCATCAGGCGCGCGGGGCGCAGGTTGATGTACTGGTCGAACTCCCGGCGAAACAGCAGCAGCGACTGCCACAGCGACACGTGGTCGGCAATTTTGTCCGGCCAGCCCACGGCGCCGAAGAAGATGGCGTCATGGCCGCCGATGCGGTCCTTCCAGTCAGCAGGCAGGTAGCTGCCGTGCTTTTCACAGTAGTCCCAGCTGCCGAAGTCGAAATGGTCGAAGTGCAGGTCGATGCCGAACTTTGTCGCGGCTGCCTCCATCACACGCACGCCCTCGGGCATGACCTCCTTGCCGATACCGTCGCCGGCGATGACTGCAATGCGTTTCTTGCTCATGGTCTGTTCCAGTTGATTAACGTCCAAAAAATGTAAGTGCATCGTCAGCCAGCAGTTCCGGCGCTTCCTCTGCGATGTAGTGCCCGCAGGGCAATGCGCGCCCGGTCACGTCAGCCGCGCAGTCGCGCCACAAGGCCATTACGTCAAAGCACTTGCCAACCGCCCCGTGCTCGCCCCACAGGACGCGCACCGGCATGGTCAGGCGCAGCCCTGCCGCGCGGTCTGCGCGATCCTGCTCCAGATCGGGACCCGCGCTGGCCCGGTAGTCTTCGCAGATCGCTCGCGCCGACCCAGGCATCTGCACGCAGCGCTCGTACTGCGCCAGCGCTTCAGGCGCGAACGCCGCCAGACCGGCATGCCGCTTGCCCATGACACTGCGCAGATAACGCACAGGGCCGGACTCGATCAGCGCCTCCGGCAACGGTGGCGGCTGGATCAGAAAGAACCAGTGCCAGTAGGCGCGGGCAAATTCCTCGGTGGTGTTCTGATACATGGCCAGCGTCGGCGCAATATCCAGCAGCATCAACTGGTGTACCGCACTGCCGTGGTCTGCGGCCAGCCGGTGCGCCACGCGCGCCCCACGGTCATGCGCCAGCATACGAAACCGCAGGTGTCCGTGGTGGGCCATGACCGCCATGGCGTCCTGCGCCATGACGCGCTTGGTGTAGTTGCCGTGCGCCTCGCCGCCCACCGGGCGACCCGAGTCGCCATAACCGCGCAGGTCCATCATGACCACGCTGAAATGCCGAGCCAGCAGCGGCGCCACCCGATGCCACATGGCATGCGTTTGAGGGTGGCCGTGCAGCAGCAGCAGCGGCTCGCCCTGCCCGCCACGACAGCCATGCAGCCTCACGCCGTCGCGCACAAGGTCAAAGGGTTCAAACATTTCCAGCATGGCTGCCATTGTCGGTTGCTGCACCCGCTACATCAAGCAATAATCAGGCAATCGATTATTTCTCCATAGGAAACTGTTTTGGACCGTGCCGATCTGGAACTGGTGCTTGCCATTCGCGACCAGGGTAGCCTGTCAGCGGCGGCCGAAAGCCTGGGCCTGGCTGCGCCGGCGGTGACCAAGCGGCTGGCGTCGCTGGAGTCACGCCTGGGTGCACGGCTGTTCCAGCGCACCACGCGCCGTGTCAGCGCCACCAGCGAAGGTGATGCGATTTGCGAGCGCGCCGTGCATCTGCTGCGCGGCTTCCAGGACCTGGAGGCAGAGCTCCAGGAACGCCAGACCGAGCCGGCGGGAACAATCCGCCTGGTGTCCACTTTCGGCTTCGGGCGGTTGTGGCTGGCGCCCGCCCTCGCCACATTTCAGCAAAAGCATCCGCGACTGTCGGTGCAGTTGCAACTGACAGAGCAACTGCCGGAGTTGGGCGCGCAGGGGTTTGATGGATCGGTGTGGCTATGGTCAGTGCAGGACCGCCCCGCCACGCAATGGGTGTCGCGGCGTCTGGCGCGCAACCAGCGCGTGCTGGCGGCATCGTCGGCCTATCTGCGTGAGCATGGGATGCCAGCCGACCTTCAGGACCTCCAGAAGCACGCCTGCCTGGTGGTGCGGGAAAACGGCGCACCAGGGCAGCGCTTTGATGCCTGGCTACTCCAGCGGGAACGCGACAAAGCCGCATCACGCGTGCTGGTCAGCGGCCCGCTGTCCAGCAACTCGGGCGAGGTCGTGCGCGACTGGTGCCTGGCCGGCCGCGGCATCATGCTGCGCAGCCTGTGGGACATTGCACCCGAGCTGGCGTCGGGCCGACTGGTGCGCGTGCTTCCAGCGTGGACCATGATTGACGCGGACATCCACTGGCTCGCGCCCTTCAGGCCGCAGGTGCCGCGGCGCATCCGGCTGCTGGTGGACTTTCTGGCGGAGCAGTTCCGCGCCGAACCCTGGAAGGCTATCTCGCGGAGCGCACCACCAGGCTCACGCCGAACGCGGTGAGCGCCATGCCGGCCACCGTCATGGCCGTGATGGGCTCATTGAACAGCGCCCAGGCCATCAGCGCGGTGCAAGGCGGCACCAGGTACAGCAGGCTGGTCACCGCCGTGGCCGCGCCGCGCTGGATCAGCAGGTACAGCAGCGAGCTGCCGCCCAGCGTCAGTGCCAGCACCGACCAGGCCATGGCGCCAGCCAACTCCGCGTTCCAGCGCATGGGCTCGCCCTCCAGCAGCGCCAGCGGCAAGGTCACGGCCAGGGCCGCGCCCAGTTGCACCAGGCTGGCCGAGCGCACGTCGCACGGCTGGACGAAGCGCTTCTGGTACAGCGTTCCCACGGTGATGCTCACCAGCGCCAGGCCGGCCAGTGCGAGGTTCAGCGCGTGGATCTCGCCCAGGCCCAGCTTTTGCCACACCACCAGCGACAGGCCGGCAAACCCCAGGGCCAGGCCACCCCATTGACGCTGCGTGACGCGCCCACCCTGCGAAGACACCCATACCGCCGTCAGTACCGGCTGCAGACCCACCAGCAAGGCGACCAGCCCGGCCCCCATGCCCAGCTTGACGGCGGCCCACACGCCGCCCAGGTAACCCGCGTGCATCAGCACGCCGGTGACGGCCAGGTGGCCCCACTGAACGCGCGCCGACGGCAGCGCCGCGCGGGCCAGCCAGGCCCAGACGGCAAAGCACATCACCGACAGCAGGTAGCGCATCGCCAGGAATTTCATCGGCGGCGCATGCGGCATGCCGTAGCGCGCCACGATGAAGCCCGTGCTCCAGATCAGCACGAACACGACGGGCATCGCCCGGATCAGGGCGGCGTCGCGGGCGGCGGGATTCATTTGGCCTTGGCCCGGATTTCAGGCAAGGCTTTTTGCAGGTAATACACCATGGACCAGACGGTCAGGATGGCCGCGATCCAGATCAGCCAGGTCCCCCACACGCCCGTGTCGATAAAGCCGAACAGGCGCCCGTCATACAGCAGGAACGGGATGGCAACCATTTGCACCGTGGTCTTGACCTTGCCCAGCATGTGCACGGCCACGCTCTTGGACGCGCCGATCTGTGCCATCCATTCACGCAGGGCCGAGATGGCAATTTCACGGCCGATGATGATGAGCGCCACGAACACGCCCGCGCGGTTCAGGTGCACCAGCACCAGCAGCGAGGCGCAGACAAGGAACTTGTCCGCCACCGGGTCCAGGAACGCGCCGAATGACGAGGTCTGGTTCAGCTTGCGCGCCAGGTAGCCGTCCAGCCAGTCAGTCAGCGCGAACACCACGAACATCACGGTGGCGATCAGGTTGCTGACCGTGCGGTCCGGCCAGATGTAAAACACCCCCACGATGAGCGGAATGGCGACGATGCGCGTCCAGGTCAGCAGCGTGGGTATGGTGAAGAACATGCCCCGATTCTGGCACGGCGCGGGGCCACCGCGCTGTGTTGGCAGCTACTGCACTTCAGCCAGCGAACGGATCTGGAATTTCAGGTCGTCGTTGTAGAGGAAGGTTTCACTGTATTGCCAGGGGCGCGGCAGGTGACCCACAGGCTCGAACGGACCTGCGCGGCGCACGGCATTCATGGCCATCTGCAGCGTCTGCGGCGAGAACTTGGGCACGCGCAGGACGCTCACATTGCGGACCGAACCGTCGCGGTTGAGCTCCACCTGCACCACCGGGATGGACTGCAGCCGCTCAGGGATGGGGCCGGTGAAGGTTTCGCCCACGCTGGTCTGCATGATGCGCCGCGCGGCGCGCACCTTGTACTCGTCCCAGCTGCGCGCGGGTGCCTGCGCTGCAGGGGCGGTTGGGGGCACGGGCGCTGCCGGGCCGGGCATGGGCGTTGCAGGGGCCGGGCCGGCAGCAGGCGGCGGCGCATCGGAAGGCAACGGCCGGCTGGTGCAACCGGCCAGCACGGCCAGCAGCCCGGCCAACCCCAAGCGTGTGATTTCAGTGAAGCGCACGATAAATCTCCTCTGCCAGTTCTTTTGAAATGCCGTCCACGGTGGCGATGTCATCCACCCCCGCGGCAGCCACACCCCGGATGCCGCCAAAGCGCTGCAGCAGCCTCGCGCGGCGCTTGGCGCCCACGCCGGGAATTTCCTCCAGCTTGCTGCTGCCGGTGCGCACGCGCGCACGCTTGGCCCGCATGCCGGTGATCGCAAAGCGGTGAGCCTCGTCGCGGATCTGCGCCACCAGCATCAACGCCGCCGAATCCTTGCCAAGGTACACCTTGTCGCGGCCGTCGGCAAAAACCAGTTCCTCCAGCCCCACTTTGCGACCCTCGCCCTTTTCAACCCCCACGATCGTGCCCAGATCCAGGCCCAGTTCGGCAAATACTTCGCGGGCCATACTGACCTGCCCCTTGCCGCCGTCCACCAGCACAAGGTCTGGCATGCGCGCCAGCTTGCTGCCCGCGGGGGGCGTGGCATTGGCCGGGTCGCGGCCCGCTTCGGCCAGCTTGCTGTAGCGGCGCGTCAGCACCTGGCGCATCGCGGCGTAGTCATCACCCGGGGTGATGCCTTCGATGTTGTAACGACGGTATTCGCTGCTTTGCATCTTGTGACCATGGAACACGACACAGGATGCCTGCGTCGCCTCGCCCGCCGTGTGGGAAATGTCGAAACATTCGATGCGGAATGTATCCAGGTTGTCCGGCGCCAGGTCCAGCGCATCCACCAGCGCCCGGGTGCGCGCCTGCTGCGAGCCTTCCTCGGCCAGCAACCGCGCCAGTTGCAGCCCGGCGTTCTTTTCGGCCATTTCCAGCCAGAGACGGCGCTGCTCGCGCGGGTTGTGCACGGCGCTCACCCGCACGCCGCTTTGCACGCACAGCGCGTCCACCAGCGGCTTGCTGACCGGCGCGCTGGTGATGAGTGCCGGTGGTACCGGCACACCGATGTAGTGCTGCGCAATGAAGGCCTCCAGCACCTGCACTTCCACCGGCGTGGCTGCGCTGCCTTCAGCGGCACCGCCGTCGCTGTCTTCGTCCGCCAGCCCGTGCAGGGCGGCCGCGTCTTCCACGTGCGCCGGGAAATACGGCCGGTCGCCCAGGTGCCGGCCGCCGCGCACCATCGCCAGGTTCACACAGGCCTTGCCGCCCTGCACCTTGACCGCCAGGATGTCCACATCCTTGTCAGACGCCGTATCCACCGACTGCTGGTGCAGCACCCGCGACAGCGCTGTCATCTGGTTACGCAGCTCCGCCGCCTGCTCGAACTCCAGGCTCTCGGCGTGGGCCATCATGCGCTGCTCCAGCGCGTCCAGCAGGGCCTGGGTTTCGCCATTGAGGAAGGCCTCGGCGTTCTGCACGTCGCGTGCATAGTCATCGGGCGCGATATGGTTCACGCACGGCCCGGAGCAGCGCTTGATCTGGTACAGCAGACAGGGCCGCGTACGGTTGTTGAACACCGTGTCTTCGCAGGTGCGCAGGCGAAACACCTTCTGCAGCAGCAGGATCGATTCCTTCACGGCCCATGCGCTGGGGTACGGGCCAAAGTAGCTGTGCTTGCGGTCCACCGCGCCGCGGTAGTAGGCCACGCGCGGAAAGGTGTGGGTAACCAGCTTGAGGTACGGATAGCTCTTGTCGTCGCGAAACAGGATGTTGTAGCGCGGGTTGAGCGTCTTGATCAGGTTGTTTTCAAGCAGCAGCGCCTCGGCCTCGGAACGCACGACGGTGGTTTCCATGCGCGCGATCTTGCCCACCATGTGGCCGATGCGCGTGCCGCCGTGGTTCTTCTGGAAGTAGCTGGACACCCGCTTTTTCAGGTCGCGCGCCTTGCCCACGTACAGCACGCCGCCGTCCGCGTCGAAGTAGCGGTACACACCCGGCATGGCGGGCAAGGCGGCCACTTCGGCCAGCAGTTGTTCGGAATGCACCTCGGACATGGTGCGTATTGTGGCAGTGGACAATCGCCTCATGCTCTGGGACATCTTCTGCAAGGTCATCGACAACCACGGCGACATCGGCGTGTGCTGGCGCCTGGCGGCCAACCTGGGCGCACGCGGCGCATCGGTGCGCCTGTGGGTTGACGATCCCGCCGCCCTGCGCTGGATGGCGCCGGGTGGCGCACCCGGCGTGGCCGTGCAGACCTGGAACGACCGCACCTTGTGGCCCGCTGCGGGAGATGTACTGGTCGAAGCCTTCGGATGCGACCCGCCGCCGGTCTTCGTGGAAGCCTTTGCGCGCGCGCATCGCCACGCAACGCCCTCGCCCCGCTGGATCAACCTTGAATACCTGTCGGCTGAATCCTTTGTGGAACGCGCCCACGGCTTGCCGTCGCCGGTGTCACACGGCCCCGGTGCCGGCCTGGTCAAGCACTTCTTCTACCCTGGCTTCAACCCGCGCACCGGCGGTTTGCTGCGCGAACCCGACCTGGCCCGGCGCCAGGCCGCATTTGACCGGGAGGCCTGGGCCGCGCGCCACGGCCTGAGCGCCGGGACACGAAGGGTCTCGCTGTTCTGCTATGAGCCGCCCGCCCTGGCAGACCTTTTGCACCAGCTGGCGCAGGCTGACCAGCCCACGCAGCTGCTGGTGACGGCTGGCCGCGCCGCCGCGGCCACGCGTGCCGCATTGCAGCAGCGGCCTGCAACCGGTTCGCTGACGGTGCATTGGCTGCCGCTCATGGACCAGATGCAGTTTGACGAGTTGCTGTGGGCCTGCGACTTCAACTTTGTGCGCGGTGAGGACTCCATGGTGCGCGCCCTGTGGGCTGATCGGCCATTTGCCTGGCACATCTATCCGCAGGACGACGGCGCCCATGAAGCCAAACTGCAGGCTTTCCTGCATACGCTGGGCGCCCCACCCGGTTGGGCGCAATTCATGCGCGGGTGGAATGGCATGGACCACGGCCCGCTGCCACCGATGGACGGTCCCGCCTGGCAGGCGTGCGCAACGGCTTTTCGGGATGGTTTGCTGGCGCAGGACGACCTGGCAACCGCCCTTGCCGGCTTCGTCGCCAAAAAACGTTAAAATTCAAGGCTTTGCGAAGTTTGCCGCTCGGGCAACCCCGCAACCCCCGCCGCAAAACGCTTTGTCCCCGACTGTTGCGCGGCCCAACCTCAAGACTGACATGAAAATCGCTCAAGAAATCCGCGCCGGCAACGTGATCATGCATGGCAAGGACCCGATGGTCGTCCTCAAGACCGAATACAGCCGCGGCGGGCGCAACTCCGCCACCGTGCGCATGAAGCTCAAGAGCCTGATTGCCAACTTCGGCACCGAAGTGGTCTTCAAGGCCGACGACAAGATGGACCAGATCATCCTGGACAAGAAGGAGTGCACCTACTCCTACTTCGCCGACCCGATGTACGTCTGCATGGACGCCGACTACAACCAGTACGAAGTCGAAGCCGAAAACATGGGCGACGCATTGAACTATCTGGAAGACGGCATGGCCCTGGAAGTGGTTTTCTACGACGGCAAGGCCATCTCGGTCGAGCTGCCCACCAGCGTCGAGCGCGAAATCACCTGGACCGAACCCGCCGTCAAGGGCGATACGTCCGGCAAGGTGCTCAAGCCCGCCAAGATCGCCACCGGCTTTGAAGTGCCCGTGCCGCTGTTCGTCGGCCAGGGTGACCGCATTGAAATCGACACCCGCACCGGCGAATACCGCAAGCGCGTCTGAGTCTGCAGCCGCAAACGCCACGCAAAGGGCTCCGCAAGGAGCCCTTTTTCATTGGACACTTGGTACCATGGAATTCGACTTGCGCCAGATTGCCGTACCGTTTCGCATGCAGCCGGGCCTGCAGCGCATGGCGCCAGGCGCGCTCCACGTCACGCCGCTGGACCCACAGGGCCGGCTGTACGCAGAAAAGCTGCGCGTGTGCCGCGCGGGCATGTCGCAGCTGAGCGTTCCGGGGTTCGACCCCGCGCCGGCCCTGGCGGCGATAGGCTCGGCGGATGGCCTGCCTGAACTGGCGTTTGAAGAAGACTTTGCCGTGATCGATACCGCCAGTGCCACGATCCCCTGGCTGTGTGTGTGCGTGCCATCGCACTGGGCGCCCGAGGACAAGCTGGGCCTGTCGCTGGCCGCGATTCACGCACCGGTGGCAGACGGCGCGGCCCTGGCAGCCACCCTGCCGGCACTGACCCGGCTGCTGGCCGGCGGTGGACACTGGGAGCGCTTTGTCTGGACGCTCACGCCCAGCGACTGCTATGACCAGCATCCCCTGCGGCGACCGCGCGCCCCCTGGCCCGGCACGCAGCAACCCGGCGAATTCGCCTCGGGCTGCTTCCTGCGGGCGGAGCGGCAGACGTTCCTTCCTGTGCCAGGTCATCCGCAGGTGGTCTTCACCATCCGCGTGATGCTCCAGCCACTGGTGCAGGCGGTGCAGACGCCGCAGCAGGCCCGGCGCCTGCACGACGCCCTGGCCTCCATGACGCCCGCGGTGCTGCAGTACAAGAACCTGGGCGCGGCCCGCGCGCCGCTGCTGGCCTGGCTGGCCGCGCTTTGCTAGAAAACCCGCAGCGCCAGCACGAGCCCGACCAGGGCCACCACGGTGGCAACGCCGATCACGGCAATCCATACCAGGTACCCGGCGTCTCGCGCCGGGCCGCCCACTGGCGCCAGGCCGGACGGCGGCGGCGTGGCCACGGGCATCCACTCCACCAGCGCGCCCGCGGCCTCCGCGCTGAAGAGCTCCAGCGACAGCTGCTGCAAGGCGGCCGAGGGCGCGGCACCTTCCAGGCGCAGCCACAGGTCCACCCGGGAGCCCACGATGCGCGCATGCGCAAACCCCTTGAGCGGCAGCTTGACGCGGTCTTCGCGCCAGCGCAGCCCGCGCCGGTAGCGGCCAGCGATGCGCAGCATGCCGGCCTGCACGCGCGCCTCCACCTCACCCCTGAACGCAGGAATGGCAAAGCCCCGGCCCTTGACCTGCAGCAAGGCTGCGGTGAATGTGGCCTGCACCACCGAGAAAGAAAAGGACCCGCTGCGCGTGCCGTTGAACGTGTTTTGCGGGCTGCGTTCGGCCAACAGGTCCGCCACCGTCAGCTGCGCGCCATTGCTGTCGATCAGCTCGGTGTCGCCGGCCAGGGCCTTCTTGATGCACATGCCGACAATGGTGCGGCGGTCGTACGGGCCCATGCTGCGGCCTTGCAGCAGCACGTGGTACAGCGTCGCGTAGTCTCTGGCCATGTCCCCTCTTGTATCCCGGTCCGCGCGCAAGGATAGCCCAGAAACTGTGCGCTGACACGGGTAGTTCGCACTATGCAAACCAGTTCAGAATAGGCCCCATGGAAACCACTCAAGACCTGCACGACACCCGCCTGGCCGACGCCTGGGCCACCCTTCAGGCGCATGCGCGCGGCGGCGCGTCGCTCGCACCCGACGCCAGCCGCCTGGCCTTCGCCGACCCCGAGTTCCTGCTGCGCCGGGAAACGCGCGGCATCCGCTTCCAGCTGGAGCTGCTCAAACCCGACCTGGAGCAGCAGGCGCACGGTATTGAAAACACGATCGTGGTGTTCGGCAGCGCGCGCTTTCGCGGCGAGGCCGAGGCCGCCGCGCTGGTCGAACAGGCCGAGGCCACGGGCGACGCGGCACTGATCCGCCGCGCCCGCAGCCTGGCGCGCAATGCCCACTACTGCGAGAAAGCCCGTGCCTTCGGCAAGCTGGTGGCGCAGTACAGCGCCGGCAAGGATCCGGCCGACATGCTGTTCATCTGCACCGGCGGCGGCCCCGGCATCATGCAGGCGGCCAACCAGGGCGCGCACGAGGGCAACGGCATCAGCGTGGGCCTGACGATTGCCCTGCCGATGGAAGAGGCGCCCAACCCATACATCACGCCGGCGCTGAATTTCCGCTTCCACTACTTCGCGCTGCGCAAGATGCACTTCATGATGCGCGCCAAGGCGCTGGTCGCCTTCCCCGGCGGGTTCGGCACGCTGGACGAGCTGTTCGAAGTGATCACGCTGGTGCAGACGCGCAAGGCCAAGCCCGTGCCCATCGTGCTGTTCGGCACCGACTACTGGAAGCGCCTGATCAACTTTGACCTGCTGGTCGATGAAGGCGTGATTTCGCCCGATGACCTGAAGCTGCTGCAGTTTGCAGATGATCCGCAGACCGCCTGGGACATCATCAAGGCGTTTTACCAGCTCTGAGCTTGCTGGCCGAGTGGGCGCCCGCGCCCACCACCGCACCCACAAACCAGAACACGCCGGAGATCCCGATCACCGCGCCGGTCACGCCGAACAGCATGGGCATGACCACGCTGGACGCGTTGATGGCCATCAGGCGCAGGCCCAGCGCCTCGCCATGGCGGGCCTCAGGCGTGATCTGGTGCAGGGTGCTCATGACCATGGGCTGAACTGACCCCAGCGCCAGCCCCAGCAGCACCGAGCACGCACCCATGGCCAGCGGCGAATGCAGCAAGGGGTAGGCGCCGAACAGTACGGCCGTGACCACCATGGCCGTCGCAATGACGGCCGCCTCGCTCACCCGCTCGGCAATCAGCGGCAGCACCACCCGGATGAACGCCGCCGCAATGGCAAACGCGCCCAGGATGGAGCCGATCACCGATGCGCTCAAGCCGCGCTCATGGCCCAACACCGGCACCACAAACGTATGGACGTCCCAGCACGACGCCAGGATCCAGTTGATGATCAGCAAGCGGCGGAACATGGGCTCGCGCGCCAGGTCCCACGCCCGGCCGGGTTTGTCGCCCACGACGCGGATCACCGGCGGCAGCTCCTGCGTGCGCCGCACCCAGAACCAGGTGGCCAGCGGCAGCAGCGCCATCAGCAGGAAGGCATGGCGAAAGCCTGCGTGGTCGATCATCAGGCCCGCGGCGAACGGCCCCAGGAAGTTGGAAACGGCGGGCCCGATGGCCAGCCATGAAAACACCTGCTTGAGCTGCGTCGGGTTCTGCGCCGCGCGGCCCACGTGCCGCTGCAGCGCAATCGACGCCGCGCCGGTCGCGCCGCCCGTCAGAAGCGCGCTCAGGCACAACACGGGGAAGACCGGGAATGCCACAGCAACGGCGGCACCCAGCGCCGCCACCATCACACTGAAAGCCACCGGGCGCTTGAGCCCGTGGCGGTCGGCGTAGCGGCCCGCGGGAAGCGCGAGGAACACCTGGGTCAGCGCAAACAGCGCCAGCAGCACGCCCACCGCCGCCTCGCTGTACCCATCGCGCAGGGCCAGCAGCGGTGCTGCCATGCGCATGCCGGCCATGCAGGCGTGCAGGAACACATGGCCGGCAATCAGCCGGGCCAGCTCACCGCTCAAGCGTCACCCTCATCGGCCGGTGGCAGCAGGGCCTGGGCTTCGCCCTCGGGCAGGGCTTCCACTACCTTCAGCGCGCGGCGCATCTGGTTGGAGCGCGTGGCTGCGTTCTCCAGCGTGACAGATGCCTTTCGCACCTGCTCCTGCACCGTCTCGACCCATTTGCCATAGCGGTCAAATTCCGTCTTGACGGCGCCGAGCACCTTCCAGACCTGCGACGCCTGCTGCTCCAGCGCCAGCGTGCGAAAGCCCATGTGCAGGCTGTTGAGCATGGCCAGCAAGGTCGTCGGCCCGGCCAGCGTGACGCGAAAGTCGCGCTGCAGGCTGTCCATAAGCCCCGGGCGGCGCAGCACCTCGGCGTACAGGCTTTCGATCGGCAGGAACAGGATGGCGAAGTCAGTGGTGTGCGGCGGCGCCAGGTAGCTGGCGGCAATGGTCTTGGCCTCCAGCCGGATGCGCGCTTCCAGCGCCTTGGCGGCCAGCTCCACGCCCGCTGCGTCGGCGCGGTCGTGCGCCTCCAGCAGGCGCTCATAGTCTTCGCGCGGAAACTTCGCGTCAATCGGCAGCCATACCGGCACGCCGTCGCTGCTGCGCCCCGGGAAGCGCACCGCGAAATCCACACGCTGGTTGCTGTGGGGCCGTGTTTCCACCTGGCGGCCGTACTGCTCGTTCGTCAGCACCTGCTCCAGCAAGGCCTCCAGCTGCACTTCGCCAAACATGCCGCGCGTCTTGACGTTGGTCAGCACGCGCTGCAGGTCGCCCACGCCCTGCGCGAGCGACTGCATTTCGCCCAGGCCCTTGTGCACCTGCTCCAGCCGGTCGGCCACCTGCTTGAAGCTTTCGCCCAGGCGGGCTTCCAGCGTGGTCTGAAGCTTTTCGTCCACCGTCTTGCGCATCTCGTCAAGCTTGGCGGCATTGGTCTGCTGCATCTGCACCAGCTGGGTTTCCAGCGTGGCGCGCACCTCGCCCAGACGGCGCGCGTTGGATTCGCTCAGGCCTTGCAGCTGCAGCGTCAAGGTGTCTGACAGCGTCTTCTGCAGCAGTGCCAGCTGCTGACCGAACGCGTCAATCTGCGCGTTCTGCGTGCGCGTGGCCTCCGCGCCTTGCTTGACCAGCGCTTCCTGGAAAGTGGCAAGGTTGTGCGTGAGCTCCTGGCGCGCGCCGCGCGACGACTCGCTGATTTCGCGGCGCAGCTCGCGCTCGGTTCGTTCGCTGGCCGCCAGCAGCTCGGCACGGACCGCGTCGCCGCCGTTGCCTGCGGGCTTGCGCAGCAAGAGCACCGCCAGCAACACCAGGTTCAGCGCCACCAGCGCGATCAGCAGCCAGAGTTCCACGACGTTTACTTCTTCAGGATTTCGGGGTTCAGCGGCGTGAGCGGCTTGCCGTTGACCAGATAGCCGATCAGGTTGTCGGCCGCCAGGTTGCCCATGGCCAGGCGGGTGGGCACGCTGGCACTTGCAATATGCGGCGTCAGGACCACGTTGGGCACGGTCAGCAGGTCGGGGTGGACGGTGGGCTCGCCTTCAAAAACGTCCAGACCCGCCGCGGCGATCTTCCGGCTGCGCAGCGCCACGGCCAGTGCCGCGTCGTCCACAATGCCGCCGCGCGCGATGTTGATCAGATTGGCCGTGGGTTTCATCAGGGCCAGCTCGGCCGCGCCAATGGCGTGGTGCGAAGAGGCGGAGTACGGCAGCACCAGCACCAGGTGGTCTGCAGTCTTCAGCAGCTCTTCCTTGCTGACGTAGCGGGCCTTGCAGGCAGCCTCCAGCTCGGGCGACAGGCGCGAACGGTTGTGGTAAATCACGTTCATGCCAAAGCCATGGGCACCGCGTTTGGCAATGCCCTGGCCGATGCGGCCCATGCCCAGAATCCCCAGCGTGGAGCCGTGCACGTCCGAGCCCGAGAACATCTCGTAGTTCCACTTGGTCCATTTGCCGGCGCGCAGGTAATGCTCGCTCTCGGTCACGCGGCGGGCGGTGGCCATCAGCAACGCGAAGCCGAAGTCGGCCGTGGTCTCGGTCAGCACGTCGGGCGCATTGGTCGCCAGCACGCCGCGCGCCGACATGGCGTCCACGTCAAAGTTGTTGTAGCCCACAGCCATATTGGCCACGATCTTCAGCTGCGGGCAGGCGTCCAGCACGGCGGCGTCAATGCGCTCGCTGCTGGTGGTGAAAGCACCGACCTTGTCGGACATGCGCCGGGCCAGTTCGTCCTTGGGCCAGACGTCATCGGCCTGGTTGGTTTCAATGTCGAAATGCTGCGACAACCGCTCCAGCACTGACGGAAAAATGGCGCGCGCGACAAGAACCTTGGGTTTGCTCATGGAAGATGCCCTTAACGGAACCAGATGAAAGTCATGGCGATGAACAGCGGGATCAGGAACGCGCCCGACCAGGCCATGTAGCCAAAGAAGCTGGGCATTTTGACACCGCGGTCCTCGGCAATGGCCTTGACCATCAGGTTCGGCGCATTGCCGATGTAGGTATTGGCTCCCATGAAAACAGCACCGGCCGAGATCGCGGCCAGCGTTGGCGCCAGCGCGGTCATCAGCACCGCCGGGTCGCCGCCGGCGGTGTTGAAGAACACCAGGTAAGTCGGCGCGTTGTCCAGGAACGAACTCAGCGCGCCCGTCGCCCAGAAATACATGGCCGGGTCGGGCGAGCCATCAGGCCGCGTCACGGCCGACACCACGGCGCCAAACGGCCCGTTGACTCCCGCCTTGAGCATGGCGATGACCGGGATGATGGTGAGGAAAATGCCGGCGAACAGCTTGGCCACTTCGGCCATGGGGCCCCAGGAGAACTGGTTGTCGGCGTGCACCTTGCTGGCCGTGATTCCGAGCGACAGCAGCGTCACCGCGATCAGGCCGGCGTCACGCAACAAACCGGGCAGGCCCACCTCGGTGCCCATGATGTTGAAGCTGACCGGAGACTTCCAGAAGCCGCTCATCAGCACCAGACCAACGATGGCGGCCAGCAGCCAGAAGTTGCGGGCACCGTCAAAGCCGATGTCGCGCGTGTCCGGCGTAGGGTCCACCGGCAGTACCTCCTCGCGGCGGTGGTAGTACCACCAGTCCAGCGCATAAAAAATGGCCAGCAGCGCTCCGACAAGGAACAGCGTCTCCGGGAAGATGTGCCTGACCGTCCAGAAGAAGTCCACGCCTTTCAGGAAACCCAGGAACAGCGGCGGGTCGCCCAGCGGCGTGAGCGAGCCGCCCGCGTTGGACACGATGAAGATGAAGAACACCACCACATGCGCCTTGTGGGCCCGGTTGTCGTTGGCGCGGATCAACGGTCTGATCAGGAGCATCGAGGCACCCGTGGTGCCCATGAAACTCGCCAGGAACGCACCGATGGCCAGGATGGCGGTGTTCAGCCCCGGGCTGCCGTGCAGGTTGCCGCGGATGTGGATGCCGCCGGCCACGGTGAACAGTGCCGTCAGCAGGATCACGAACGGAATGTATTCGGCCAGCGCCGCGTGCACAAAGCTGGTCGCGGCAGCGCCAGCGCCAAAGGTCGCGGCAAAGGGCAGCAGGAACGCCAGCGACCACGCCGCCGCGACCTTGCCGAAGTGGTGGTGCCAGAACACGGGCGTGAGCAAGGGCATCAGGGCAATGCACAGCAGGATGCCGGCAAAGGGCACGCCCCACAGCGGGGACAGCTTGCTGCCGTCGATATCGGCGGCTGTGGCCAGACCCGGCCACAACGCCACCAGCAGCCATGCGGCGGCCCAGCGGAAGGTTTTCATGTTGTCTCCTGAAATCGCCACGGCCCGCCTGGAACCGGGGCCGCGCGCAGCCGTCGAGCATACCGAATCGCACCAGCGCCTCAATGTCAGGGAGCTGACGCCTGCCGAGCGCCGTAGTCCGCTGCCTACGGCGCGTTCCCCGGGCGTCCTACCGGACGCCTGTGTTTGCGGTCCTAAAGTTTGTCCATCCATTCACCACCAACCACTGGAGCACATCATGAATCAGGACCGTATTGAAGGTAACTGGAAGCAGTTCAAGGGCAAGGTCAAGGAGCAATGGGGCAAGCTGACCGACGACGACCTGGACGTCATCGCCGGCAAGCGCGACCAGCTGCTGGGCCGCATCCAGGAGCGGCACGGCGTGGCCAAGGACGAGGCCGAAAAGCAGGTGAAGAACTGGGAGAGCCGCAACCCGGACTTCCGCTTCGAGAAGTCGCTGTGACTGGCACACGCAGGAGACATCCATGAAACATCAGCTGATCACGCTGGCCGTGGCCGCCTGCTGCATGGCCGCCGGCGCTGCCGGCGCCATGACCAAGGAAGAGCACAAGGCGCAGAAGGACCGCATCGAGGCCGACTACAAGGCGGCCAAGGCCAAATGCGACACGCTCAAGGCCAACGCCAAGGATGTGTGCGAGCAGGAAGCCAAGGGTGCCGAAAAGGTAGCCAAGGCCGAACTGGAAGCCGCCTACAAGCCGGACGCCAAGGCCACCGAAAAGGTCGCCAAGGTCAAGGCCGAAGCCGCCTATGAAGTGGCCAGGGAAAAATGCGACGACATGTCCGGCAATGCCAAGGACAGCTGCGTCGCCGACGCCAAGAAGTTGCGCAAGATGTAGTCTTGCGACCGCCCGCGCATCCTGAAGGGATGCCGCAGGCAGAGGCCGGCCCTACGGGGTCGGCCTTTTTCCATGAGCGTATCAGCCCAGCCAGCGGGTGAACTGCTCCACCGGCTCGCGCGGTGTGTGAAAGCTGTTCACCTTGTCGGACTCGTCCGCGTACCCCATGGCCATGCCGCACACCAGCATTTCATCCGCGCCGGCGCCAATGTGGGGGAGGATGATTTTGGCAAAGCCGTTCCAGGCCGCCTGGGGGCAGGTATGCAGGCCCCGCGCCCGTGCCGCGACCATGATGCTTTGCAGGAACATGCCGTAATCCACCAGCGAGCCGCGGCCCATCACCCGGTCCAGCGTGAACATCAGGCCCACCGGCGCGTCGAACAGCTTGAAGTTGCGCTGGTGCTGCGCGTGCATCCTGTCCTTGTCGCCCTTGGTGATGCCCAGCAGGCCGTACAGGCTCCAGCCGTTTTCGCGGCGCCGGTCGATGTACGGGCTCACCCATTTTTCAGGGTAGTAGTCATATTCCTCGCGGTACTCCGCCGCCAGGGCGGGGTTGGCATAGATGGCATCGTGCGCCTCGCAGACCTTTTTCACGAGCGCGTCACGGCTGTCGCCCTGGAGCACGTAGACCTTCCAGGGCTGGGTGTTGGTGCCCGACGGCGCGCGGCTGGCCACGCGCAGTATGTCGGCGATCTGCTCGCGCGCCACGGCACGGGGCAGGAAGGCGCGGGCGGAAAAGCGGCTTTCGATGGCGGCGTCCACGCTGGCTGTGTCCTTGACGACGGTACTGACCTGGGATTGCGTCACTTGAGTTGCTCCAGAACGGTTTTGAGAGGCGCAGGCAGCGGCACCGGCCTGCGGGTTTTGCTGTCGACGTAAACGTGAATGAAATGGCCCTTGGCCGCGGTCAGCGGCTCGCCCTGCGCGAACAGCCCCACCTCATAGCGCACGCTGGACGTTCCCATATGCGCCACGCGCAAACCGGCCTCCACCGTCTGCGGGAAGGCAAGCGACGCAAAGTAGTTGCATTGCGTCTCGATGACCAGGCCGATAGTGTCGCCCCCATGGATATCCAGCACACCCTGCTCGATCAGGTGGGCGTTGACCACCGTGTCAAACCAGCTATAGTACACGACGTTGTTCACGTGGCCATAGGCGTCGTTGTCCATCCAGCGGGTGCTGATGGGGCGGAACACGCGGTAGCCGCTGCGCGGCTCGGGCTGGGGTTTGGCGGGCTTGGTGTCGTTCATCGCGTCAGATTCTGCCAGCGCCGCCAGTATTCGACAGCCACACGGAAGGTGTTGACCTGCACCTGCACGGTGTCCTCCAGCCGCTTGCCGTAGCCCCCGGCCATGGCAAACGCCAGCGGCACGCGCCGCTGCCACGCCCAGTCGAACACGCGGCGGTCGCGCGCCTCCAGGCCATCCCAGGTGAGCTTCAGGCGGCCCAGGCGGTCGCCTTCATGCGGGTCGGCGCCCGCCAGGTAAATGATCAGCGACGGCGCAAACCGCCGGTCCAGTTCGTCCAGCGCGGTCTCCAGCGCGTGCAGGTACTCGTCGTCGCGGCAACCATCGGGCAGGTCCACGTCAATGTCACTGGCTTCCTTGCGAAACGGGAAGTTCTTCTGCCCATGCAGGGACAGCGTGAAAACGCTGGGATCGTTGCGGAAAATGCTGGCCGTGCCGTTGCCCTGGTGCACATCCAGGTCAATCACTGCCACCCGCAGGCTGGGCCCGGGCCGCCCGCGCGCCTGCTCGGCCTGCATCAGCCGTGCCGCCACAGCAGCGTCATTGAACACGCAAAAACCGCCGCCCTTGTCGGCATAGGCATGGTGCGTACCGCCTGCGATGTTGGCCGCCACACCCTCCCTGAACGCTGCGCGGCAGGCACCGATGGTGGCGCCGACCGAGCGGCGCGCCCGTTCGGCCATGGCCTCGCTCCAGGGAAAACCGATCTCACGTATGAGCTGCGCGCTGGCGGACCCGGTGGCAATGGCATCAATATAGGCAGGTGTGTGGGCCAAAGCCAGCTCGCCGTCACTGGCACGCAGGGCCTGCATCAACCGCACCTGGGGCAGATGCGCAGCAATCTGGTCGCGCAGCAGCTGGTACTTGCCCATCGGGAACCGGTGCCCGGCTGGCAGCGGCAGCACAAACTGATCGGCATAAAACACCTGCATTGGCCGATTGTGTCCCGAGCATGAAATCTGCCGCGCCGCCGACCTGATTGGGCTGATCTAGGCGCCGGCTTCTAAAATGTTGCGGCGCAACAAAATCCACTTGCAAAAGATCGGGATAACCCTATACTTCGATTCATGCTGCACTGCAACATAAACGGGCTCTCCCGGTTCAGCGCAGATATTTGATCCTGACCTCAACTTACTGGAGATACGAATATGCTGACCGCTGAACAAATCCTGGCCGCCCACAAAGCCAACGTCGAAACCCTGTTTGGCCTGACCACCAAGGCCTTCGAAGGCGTCGAGAAGCTCGTCGAGCTGAACGTGACCGCCTCCAAAGCCGCCCTGACCGAAGCCTCGGGCACCGCCCAGGCCGTCCTGAGCGTCAAGGACGCGCAAGAGCTGCTGGCCCTGCAAGCCGCCATGTTCCAGCCCCTGGCCGAGAAGACCGCTGCCTACAGCCGTCACCTGTATGACATCGCCTCGGGCACCGGCGCCGAATTCGGCAAGGCTTTCGAAGCCCAGGCCGCTGACGCCCAGAAGAAGTTCATGGCCGTGGTGGACAACGCCTCCAAGAATGCTCCGGCTGGTTCCGAGACCGCCGTTGCCGTGTTCAAGAGCGCCATTGCCGCCGGCAACAACGCCCTGGAATCCGTGCAAAAGGCCGTGAAGCAAGCCACCGACGTGGCCGAAGCCAACTTCAACGCCGTGGCCAGCACCGCTGTCAACGCCGCCAAGACCACCGCCAAGAAGCGCTAAGCCTGTTGAAGAGGGGATTTTTGCCCCTACTTCAGTGGAGCGGGAACTCTACTGTTCCCCCACAATCCATCAGACACTCTTGTTGTTGAACGAGAGTTCTTCAGGTTGTCTCCTCGGGTCCTTTCGACACCCTCGCGGTTCAGGGATCCCTTCAAGGCCCGGTTTTCGAACCGGGCCTTTTTTTATCTGGACTTCGCCTCGATGGCCGCGCGCAGTGGCGTGAGCGCCTGCTGCATCGCCACCCGCCCTGCCTCCACCGATCTGCGCCGCGACGCAAAGTCCGCGCTGCGTACCCCGCCCAGCGCCGGACGGACCACCACGTCCGCCTCCCTGAGCTCCCAGGCATTGATGCTCTTGCCCATGATGGCAAAGGTCTGCAGCAGGATCTGCAGGCTGTCGCCCGCCGGGTTGCCTTCGGGTGCGCTGGAGATGTCCACCGCAATGACCAGCTCGGCCCCCATCTGGCGCGCATGGCGCACCGGCACTGGCGACACCAGCCCACCGTCCACATAGTCGCGCCCCGCGATGCTGACCGGCTGGAACACCGACGGCACCGCGCTGGACGCGCGCACCGCCGTGCCGGTGTCGCCACGCTGGAACAGCACGCCCTGGCCACTGTTCAGGTCAGTCGCCACAATGCCCAGCGGCAACGCCATGCTTTCGATCAGGCGGTTGCCCACCTGCTGGTTGACGTAACGCGCCAGCGCTTCCCCGCGCAACATGCCGCGGTTGAAGATCGGCAGCATCCAGTCGGCAAAGGCGGCCTCCTCCATGCTGTCGGCCACCTGCTGCAGCTGCGCACCGGTTTTGCCACTGGCGTACAGCGCGGCCACGAGGCTTCCCGCCGATGTGCCCGTCACCACGTCCGGCCTGATACCCGCCTCCTCCAGCACCTGGATCACACCCACATGGGCGAAGCCGCGTGCTGCGCCGCCGCCCAGCGCCAGACCAATGCGGGGCGGCTTTTTGGCGACCGCTGGCGGGATTTCCGCCGGTGGGCTCATCCGTGGGCCGTCCACCGGCGCAGACGCACAGCCCGCCAGCACCGCGGCCGTGCCCACCAACAGCCAGCGACGCAGCGCCCCAAAAGACCTGCCGTCAGTCCTGCTTTTATTAAGAATGATTCGTGTTTGCTTTATCATTGCGCCATCCGCATTCCCACACTTCCATTTGCCACCATCATGATCAAAAACGTACTTTGCATGGCCCTGATTGCCGCCGCCGGCGCCGCCACGGCGCAGGAACAGGTCGTCAACCTGTACTCGGCCCGCCACTACTCGACCGACGAGGCGCTGTACAGCAACTTCACCAAGGCCACCGGCATCAAGATCAACCGCGTGGACGCCGATGATGCCGGGATTCTGGCGCGGCTGAAGGCCGAGGGCGCCGCCTCCCCGGCCGACGTGATCCTGCTGGTGGACGCGGCGCGCCTGTACCGCGGCGAAGTCGACGGCCTGTTCCAGCCCATCCAGTCCAAGGTGCTGGCCGACGCCATCCCCGCGCAGTACCAGGGCAAGGCCAGCGCCGAGGGTACGCCCTGGTTCGGCTTTTCGACCCGCGCGCGCGTCGTGGTGTACGACAAGCTGCGCGTCAAGAAGGAGGATGTGGATACCTATGAAGAGCTGGGCGAGCCCAAGAACAAGGGCAAGGTCTGCCTGCGCTCGGGCTCGCACCCGTACAACCTGTCGCTGTTCGGCGCCGTGACCGAGCACCTGGGCGAGCAGAAGGCCGAAGCCTGGCTCAAGGGTGTAGTGGACAACATGGCGCGCGCGCCCAAGGGCGGCGACACCGACCAGATCAAGGCCGTGGGCTCGGGTGAATGCCAGGTGGCGGTGAGCAACAGCTATTACATCGCCCGCCTGCTGCGCTCCAGCAACCCTGATGACAAGGCGCTGATGGACAAGGTGGGTATTGTGTTCCCCAACCAGTCCACCTGGGGCACCCATCTGAACATCGCTGGCGGCGCAGTTGCAAAACACGCCAAGAACAAGGCCAACGCCATCAAGTTTCTGGAATACCTGGCCAGCCCCGAAGCGCAGAACTACTTTGCCAACGGCAACAACGAATGGCCCACGGCCAAGGGCGTGAAGGTCAACAACGCCGCGCTGAATGCCATCAGCGGCGGCGGCGACTTCAAGGCCGAGACCATCCCCCTGGCCGCCGTCGGCGCCAACACCACCAAGGTGCAGCAGATGCTGGACCGGGTGGGATTCCGATAAACCTGCGCCATAATTGACGTTTACGTCAACGTCAATTCAGGAGCAGGTTCATGGAGATCAAGGGCAAGGTATTCATCGTCACCGGCGGCGCATCGGGCCTGGGTGAGGGCACGGCGCGCATGCTGGCGGCCAACGGCGCCACGGTGGTGGTGGCCGACATGCAGGCAGAAAAAGGCGAAGCCGTGGCCAAAGACATTGGCGGGGCCTTCGTCAAGTGCGACGTGAGCCAGGAAGCCGACGGCCAGGCCGTGGTGGCCAAGGCCGTGTCGCTGGGCAAGCTGATGGGCCTGGTCAACTGTGCCGGCATTGCGCCCGCGGAAAAGACCGTGGGCAAGAACGGCGCGCACAGCCTGGCCGTGTACACCAAGACCATCATGGTCAACCTGGTGGGCAGCTTCAACATGATCCGTCTGGCCGCCGACGCCATGTGCAGGAACGAGCCGGAGCCCACCGGCGAGCGCGGCGTGATGATTTCCACCGCCAGCGTCGCCGCCTATGACGGCCAGATCGGCCAGGCCGCCTATGCCGCCTCCAAGGGCGGCGTGGTGGGCATGACGCTGCCGATCGCGCGCGACCTGGCGCGCAACGGCATCCGCAACATGACGATTGCACCCGGCATTTTTGGTACGCCCATGCTGTTTGGCATGCCCAAGGAAGTGCAGGACGCGCTGGCCGCCAGCGTGCCCTTCCCCAGCCGCCTGGGCACACCCGAGGACTACGCCAAGCTGGCCAAGCACATCATCGAAAACGACATGCTCAACGGCGAGGTGATCCGCCTGGACGGCGCGATCCGCCTGGCGCCGCGCTAAGTGACATGAAGCGGCGGGCCTGCCCGGCGGGCATGCCATTCGCAATCTGCATCACACAAGCCCCGCGGTTCCCGCGAGAATCTCCGTACAACAAACAACCCGGAGATCCCATGAGAATCGCCCTCACCTGCCTGGCCGCGGCACTGCTCACGGCCTGCGCCAGCGCCCCGTCCAGTTTCACCTACACCGTGCCGCTGCAGCCCGAGGGCTCGTCGGGCTACACCGAAAAGCCGGGTTGGGCCACGACCAAGTTCGCGGTGGCCGCGGCCAACCCGCTGGCCACGGATGCGGGCTACCAGATCCTCAAAGCCGGCGGCTCGGCCATTGACGCCGCCATTGCCGTGCAGATGGTGCTGACGCTGGTGGAGCCGCAGTCCAGCGGCATCGGCGGGGGCGCCTTCCTGCTGCACCACGATGGCAAGAACGTCGAGGCCTTTGACGGCCGCGAGACCGCGCCCGCCGCCGTCGACGAAAAGCTGTTCCTCAAAGCCGATGGCAAGCCCATGGCGTTCTATGAGGGCGTGGTGGGCGGCCGCTCCGTCGGCACGCCTGGCACCGTGCGCATGCTGGAGATGGCGCACAAGCAGCACGGCAAGCTGCCCTGGGCCACGCTGTTCCAGCCGGCCATCACCCTCGCGGAAGGCGGCTTCAAGGTCAGCGCCCGGCTGAACACGCTGCTCAAGGGGGACCAGCACCTCAAGAAAGATCCGGTGGCCGCCGCCTATTTCTACAACGCCCAGGGCGAGGCCTGGCCCGTCGGCCACACGCTGAAGAATCCTGAACTGGCGCAGGTGCTGCGCAAGATCGCGGCGCAAGGCTCCAAAGGGCTGCTGGAAGGCGATGTGGCCCAGGCCATCGTGGACAAGGTGCAAAAGCACCCAGCCAACCCCGGCCAGCTCAGCCTGGCGGACCTGGCCGGCTACCAGCCCAAAAAGCGCGCGCCGATCTGCCACGACTACAAGGCCCAGGGCAAGGACTTCCGCATCTGCGGCTTTCCGCCGCCCAGCTCCGGTGCCATCGCCGTCGGGCAGATCCTGGGCATCCTGAACCATGCCTACGCCGGCGCCATTCCGCTGGAAAACGGGCTGCCCGGCGCCAACTGGCTGCACTTGTACACCGAGGCCTCGCGCCTGGCCTTTGCCGACCGCGCGCAGTACCTGGGTGACCCGGACTTCGTGCAGCCCCCGGGCGGAAGCTGGATGAGCCTGCTGGACGACAAATACCTGGCCGAGCGCGCCCGCCTGATCGGGCCACAGAGCATGAAGACTGCCACGCCCGGCACCCCTGGCCCCGTGCGCACCAGCCATGCGCCCATGCCTGACCAGCCTGAATACGGCACCAGCCACATCAGCATCGTGGATGCTTTTGGCAATGCCGTGGCCATGACCACGACGATTGAAGACGTCTTCGGCGCGCGGCAAATGGTCAAGGGCTTCCTGCTGAACAACGAGCTGACCGACTTCAGCTTCGCGCCCGCTGACGCCCAGGGCAAGCCCATTGCCAACCGCGTGCAGGCCGGCAAGCGCCCGCGCTCGTCCATGGCACCCACGCTGGTGTTCGACAAGGCCAGCGGCCAGCTCGTCATGAGCGGCGGCAGCCCCGGTGGCGCGCTGATCATCCACTTCACTGCCAAAACGCTGTACGGCGTGCTCAACTGGGGCATGACGCCGCAGCAGGCCATCAACCTGCCCAATTTCGCGTCGCTCAACGGCCCCAGCATCCTGGAAGAAAAGCGCTTCCCGCCCGCCACGGTCGAGGCGCTGCGCGCGCGCGGCGCCGAGGTGCGCGAACAGGCCATGACCAGCGGCCTGCAGGCCATCACCAAAGGCAACGCGCACGGCACGCCGGTGTGGCTGGGCGGCGCCGACCCGCGCCGCGAAGGCATTGTGATGGGCGACTGACGGTTCGTTCTGCAGTGCAGAGTACGGGGCCATGGTTAGCCCTCATTACACCTGCACCTGAACACTTTAGATTGGCATGGTGGCGGCTGCACTCTTGCGGCCGCCGGACCCAACCCAGGAGTTCACCATGCCCGCCGTCCACCAGCCCCGCCGCCGCTTCGTCCAGTCCGCGCTTGCCGCGTCCGCTGCCATCGCATTGCCCGCGCTGGCCCAGGCACCAGCCTTCCCGGCCAAGCCCATCCGCCTGATCTGCCCCTGGCCCGCCGGCGGCTCCACCGACGCCGTGATGCGCGCGCTGGCCGAAAGCGCCGGCAAGGCGCTGGGCGGGCAGATCGTGGTCGAGAACAAGGCCGGCGCCAGCGGCATGCTGGGGCCCAATGAGCTGGTCAACGCCGCGCCCGACGGCTACACGCTGTCGCAGATCACCATCGGCGTGGCCCGGCTGCCCCACATGCAGAAAATGCAGTTCGACCCGCTCAAGGACTTCACCTACATCGCCTGCCTGACCGGCTACACCTTCGGCATCGTGGTGCGCGCCGACTCCCCCATCAAGTCCATCAAGGACCTGGTGGACTACGCCAAAGCCAACCCGGGCAAGTTCACCTATGGATCCACCGGCAACGGCACCACGCCGCACCTGGCGGTGGAGGAGTTCTGCATGAAGGCCGGCATCAAGCTGCAACACATCCCCTTCAAGGGCAGCGCCGACGGCATGCAGGCCGTGCTGGGTGGTCACGTCATGGCGCACAGCGATGCCACGGGCTGGGGCCCGCATGTGGATGCCGGCACCTGCAGGCTGCTGGCCACCTACGGATCAAAACGCACCAAGCGCTGGCCCACCGTGCCCACGCTGACGGAGCTGGGCTACGAAACCCTGGCAGATTCGCCGTTCGGCATCGGCGGCCCCAAGGGCATGCCTGCGGCGCTCACGGGCCGGCTGCATGACGCCTTCAAGAAAACCCTGGAAGACCCGGCCGTTCTCGCCAGCTTTGACAAGTACGACCAGTCGGTGATCTACATGAACACCGCGGACTACACGAAGTTCATCGCCGACACCTACATCAAGGAAAAGACCATCATCGAAAAGCTGGGCCTGGCGATGAAGACCTGAGCCGCGCGGCTACACATCAATCGCGGCGGCCGAGCCCGCCTGCTTGCGCAGCTCGAATTTCTGGATCTTGCCCGTGCTGGTCTTGGGCAGCTCGCCAAAGACCACCGCGCGCGGCACCTTGAAGCCGGCCAGGTGCTTTTTGCAGTGCGCCACGATCGCCTCTGCCGTCGTGCTGGCGCCGGCCTTCAGCTCCACAAACGCGCAGGGCGTCTCGCCCCATTTGGCGTCGGGCTTGGCCACCACGGCGGCGGCCAGTACGTCGGGGTGGCGGTACAGCACGTCTTCCACCTCGATCGACGAAATGTTTTCGCCGCCCGAGATGATCACGTCCTTGCTGCGGTCCTTGATCTTGATGTAGCCGTCGGGGTACTGCACGGCCAGGTCGCCGGTGTGGAACCAGCCGCCTTCAAAGGCCTCCTGTGTTGCAGCCGGGTTTTTCAGGTAGCCCTTCATCGTGATGTTGCCGCGGAACATGATCTCGCCCATGGTCTCGCCATCCCAGGGCACGGGCTTCATGGTTTGCGGGTCCATCACCTGCGCGCCTTGCTGCAGGTGGTAGCGCACGCCCTGGCGTGCGTTCAGCCTCGCGCGCTCGCCGATGTCCAGCGCGTCCCACTCAGCATGTTGGGCACAGACAGTCGCCGGGCCGTACACCTCGGTCAGGCCGTACACATGGGTCAGGTCAAAGCCCAGCGTCTCCATGCCCTCGATCATCGACGCGGGCGGCGCAGCGCCGGCCACCATGGCCTTCACGCCGCCCTGGGGCAGGCCCTGCAGCTGTGCCTTCAGCGCATCCGGCGCATTGACCAGCATGCCGTGCACGATGGGCGCGCCGCAGTAGTGCGTGACGCCGTGCGCGCGGATGGCGTCCACCATCGCCTGCGCCTCCACCTTGCGCAGGCACACGTTCACACCAGCGCGCGCGGCCACCGTCCACGGAAAGCACCAGCCGTTGCAATGGAACATGGGCAGCGTCCACATATAGACCGCATGCTTGGGCATGTCCCATTCCAGGATGTTGGAGATGGCGTTGATGGCGGCACCCCGGTGGTGATAGACCACGCCCTTGGGGTTGCCGGTGGTGCCGCTGGTGTAGTTCAGCGCGATCGCGTCCCATTCATCGGCAGGCATGTGCCAGGCAAAGGCCGCGTCGCCGCCTGCCACAAAGGCGTCGTAGGTTGCAGTGCCGATGCGCTGCACCGGCCCTGTGTACACCGCGTCTTCCACATCAATCACGAGCAGCGGCGTGGTGGCCTTGCGCAGGCTCAAGGCTTTTTGCATCACGGGCGCGAACTCCGGGTCCACGATCACCACCCTGGCCTCGCCATGGTCCAGCATGAAGGCCACGGTTTCGGCGTCCAGCCGGGTGTTCAGCGCATTCAGCACTGCGCCCGCCATGGGGATGCCAAAGTGCGCCTCAACCATCGGCGGCGTGTTGGGCAGCATGACGGCCACCGTATCGCCCTTTCCTACGCCCGCACTGCGCAGCGCGCTGGCAAGCTGCCGGCAGCGCGCATACACCTCGCCCCAGCTGCGCCGCAAGTCGCCATGCACCACGGCCAGCCTGTCGGGGTACACCTCGGCCGTGCGCTCAATGAACGACAGCGGAGAAATCGGCGCGAAGTTGGCCCCGGTGCGTGGCAGGTCCTGGCTGAAGATATCCGGCATGCTTTGTCTCCTATTGTTCCCGCTGGTGCGGTGTGGCCGTAGCGTACCCCCGCGAAGGCCAGGCCACCGTTAGGTAAGAATACGCAGACGTATTACCACCTATGGCCATCCCCCAGACATTCATCCAGGAGTTGCTTGCACGCGCTGACGTCGTCGAGATTGTCGGGCGCTACGTGCAGCTCAAAAAGGGCGGCGCCAATTTCATGGGGCTGTGCCCCTTTCATGGCGAGAAATCGCCCAGCTTCAGCGTCAGCGCCACCAAGCAGTTCTACCACTGCTTTGGCTGCGGCAAGAACGGCAACGCCATCGGCTTCCTGATGGAGCACGCGGGCATGACCTTCATCGAGGCGGTGAAGGACCTGGCCCAGCAATACGGCATGCAGGTGCCGGAGGACGACGCCAGCCCGCAGGACCGCGAACGCGCCGCCAGACAGCGCGAAAAGCAGGCCACGCTGAGCGACGTGCTGGAAAAGGCGGGCGAGGCCTACCGCAAGCACCTCAAGTCGTCGCCGCGCGCCATCGGCTACCTCAAGGGCCGCGGCCTGTCGGGCGAAATTGCCAGACAGTTTGGACTGGGTTATGCGCCCGAGGGCTGGCGCAGCCTGGCCAGCGTGTTCGCCAATTACGACGACCCGCTGCTGGCGGAAAGCGGCCTGGTCATCGTGAATGAAGACGAAGACTCGGGTGATAGCAAGCGCTACGACCGCTTTCGTGACCGTGTGATGTTTCCCATCCGCAACGTCAAGGGCGAATGCATCGGCTTTGGCGGCCGCGTGCTGGGTGACGAAAAGCCCAAGTACCTCAACTCTCCCGAAACACCGGTGTTCAGCAAAGGGCGCGAGCTGTACGGCCTGTTCGAGGCCCGCCAGGCCCTGCGCGAGCAGGGCTATGTGCTGGTGACCGAGGGCTACATGGATGTGGTGGCCCTGGCGCAGCTGGGCTTTCCCAATGCGGTGGCGACGCTGGGCACGGCCTGCACGCCCGACCATGTGCAAAAGCTGTTCCGCTTCACCGATTCAGTGGTGTTCAGCTTTGACGGCGACGCCGCCGGCCGCCGTGCCGCGCGCAAGGCGCTGGACGGCGCCCTGCCCTATGCCACCGACGTGCGCTCGGTGAAGTTCCTGTTCCTGCCGGCAGAACATGACCCGGACAGCTACATCCGCGAATTTGGCAAGGACGCCTTTGCCAAGTACGTCAGCGCAGCCACCCCGCTATCCCTCTTCCTGATGGAGGCTGCCAGTGAAGGCTGTGACCTGGCCAGCGCCGAGGGCCGCGCGCACTTTTCAGCCAATGCGCGCCCTTTGTGGACGCTGTTGCCCGAAGGCGCGCTCAAGCGCCAGTTGCTGGGCGAAATCGCCGAACGCGTGCAACTGGACGCGCGCGAGCTGGCCGACCTTTGGAGCCTGGCAGGCAGCAGCCCTGGCCGCTATCAAAAAGAGAGCGCCACGCGCAAATCCGACGAAACCTACCGGCCCCGATCACCCGCCAGACCCGCTGCGCGCAGGTTGCCCGGGCGGGCCGCGCCAGTCAGCCGGGCGGACCATGCCGCCCGCCTGCTGCTGGCTGACGCCGTGGCCTGGGACAACCTGCCGAATGAAATGCACGCCATGCTGTGCGAGCTGGCCGAGCCGCACGGCCCCCTGTTTGCGTGGCTGGACAGCCAGCTGCATGAGCACGGCCCCCTGCCCTGGGGCGCGCTGCGCGAGGCCTTGCGGGGCCACGACAGCGAAGCGCTGGCCCTGAAACTCATGGCTGATGCGCAGGACATGCCGCCACCGGGCGCCGAATCGGCTGCGGAGCTGCGCGACCTGCTCAGCCGCATGCTGGTGGAGCGGCTCAAGCGGCAGGAGACCGAAGCCATCGAAGCCGCGGCCACCGACGCTCAGGCCCTGGAACGCTACCGGGCACTGCACGCGCGCCGCCTGGAGCTGGAAGCCACACTCGCGCGGACCGAGGCCCGGGCTTGAATTCTGCAACCAGCGGTATAATGTAGGGTTTGCTATCGGCAAGAGCGACAGCAGCACCTCCGGACCCGGCCAACCGATGCCACAGCGCACGACTCGCCCACCCACCGCAAGGACTGCACACCAAATGTTCGCCCACACATCTTGCCCCTGAGGTCCAGCCGGGTCGCCCATCGTGGTCATGCCCGCCTGAGGTCTTGTCACCCGCGCCGGGATTTGTGGCGCATTTGTGTTTCTGTGTCTCTTTTTGATGTCCTGAGGTCGCTCATGCCCGCTCAAAAGCCGAAGAAGCCCGTTGCATCCGCAAAACCCGCCGTGAAGTCCACGCCCAAACCGGCAGCCAAGGCAGCGCCCAAAACCGCTCCCAAGGCCGCCGCCAAGCCCGCAACGAAAGCCAAGCCCGTGCCCGCATCGAAGTCCACCGCCAAACCCGCCGCCGCCGAAGAAGTCGTGAAGAAAAAGCCGGGCCGCCCGCCCAAGGCGCAAGCCGCTGAGTCCAGCGCGCCACCCAAGACCGGCGCCAAGCGTGGCCGCAAGCCCAAGAACGCTGCCGAGTCCAAGCCAGGCGAGGACATGGACATGTCCGACATTGAGGCCGAGTTCGCGGACAGCGAACCGGCGGCGGAGGCCACCACCGAGAAGGTCAAGCCGCTGCGCATGAAGATCAGCAAGGCCAAGGAACGCGCCTTGATGAAGGAATTCGGCCTGGACGAAACCGTCCTGTCCGAGGAAGACATGGCCAAGCGCCGCCAGCGGCTGAAGACCCTGATCACCCTGGGCAAGACGCGCGGCTACCTGACGCAGGGCGAAATCTCCGACCACCTGCCCGACAAGCTGGTGGATGCCGAGACCATGGAAGTCGTGGTCACCATGCTGAACGACCTGGGCGTGGCGGTGTATGAGCAGACGCCCGACGCCGAGATGCTGCTGCTGAACAACACGGCGCCGACCGCGGCCACCGTGGAAGAAGCGGAGGAAGAAGCCGAAGCCGCCCTGTCCACCGTGGACAGCGAGTTTGGCCGCACGACCGACCCGGTGCGCATGTACATGCGTGAAATGGGCACGGTGGAACTGCTCACGCGCGAAGGCGAAATTGAAATCGCCAAGCGCATCGAAGGCGGCCTGATGGCCATGATGGAGGCCATCAGCGCAAGCCCGGCCACCATCGCCGAAATCCTGCGCCTGGCTGCCGAGATCCGCGAAGGCAAGGTCGTGATCTCCACCGTGGTGGACGGTTTTTCCAATCCCAACGAAGCCGACGACTTCGTCGCCGAGGAAGACTTTGACGAATACGACGAAGCCGACGACGACGACGGCAACGGCGGCTCCAAGGCGCTGACCAAGAAGCTGGAAGAACTGAAAACCCAGGCGCTGGAGCGCTTTGACCGCATTGCCCAGCTGTTCGAGAAGGTCCACAAGATCTACGACAAGGAAGGCTACGGCACCCCGGCCTACCACAAGGCCCAGCAGGCCCTGTCGGAAGAACTGATGACCATCCGCTTCACGGCCAAGACCATTGAAAAGCTGTGCGACATGGTGCGCGGCCAGGTGGACGACGTTCGCAAGAAAGAGCGCGAACTGCGCCGCATCATCGTGGACAAGTGCGGTATGCCGCAGGATGTGTTCATCAAGGAATTCCCGCCCAACCTGCTGAACCTCAAGTGGGTGGAAAAGCAGGCCGCCGCCGGCAAGCCCTGGTCGGTCATCATGGCCCGCAACATCCCGCCCATCCAGGAACTGCAGCAAAAGCTGATGGACCTGCAGTCGCGCGTGGTGGTGCCGCTGACCGAGCTCAAGGACATCAACAAGCGCATGAACAACGGCGAGGCGTCGTCACGCGACGCCAAGAAGGAAATGATCGAGGCCAACCTGCGCCTGGTGATCTCCATCGCCAAGAAGTACACCAACCGCGGCCTGCAGTTCCTGGACCTGATCCAGGAAGGCAACATCGGCCTGATGAAAGCGGTGGACAAGTTCGAATACCGCCGCGGCTACAAGTTCTCGACCTACGCCACGTGGTGGATCCGCCAGGCCATCACCCGCTCCATTGCGGACCAGGCGCGCACCATCCGCATCCCGGTGCACATGATCGAGACCATCAACAAGATGAACCGCATCAGCCGCCAGCACCTGCAGGAATTCGGCTTCGAGCCGGACGCCGGCATCCTGGCGGCCAAGATGGAAATCCCCGAGGACAAGATCCGCAAGATCATGAAGATCGCCAAGGAGCCGATCTCCATGGAAACGCCGATCGGTGACGACGACGATTCCCACCTGGGCGACTTCATCGAAGACCAGGCCAACACCGCGCCGATCGAGGCCGCCATGCAGGCCGGCCTGCGCGACGTGGTCAAGGACATCCTGGACAGCCTGACGCCGCGCGAGGCCAAGGTGCTGCGCATGCGCTTTGGCATCGAGATGTCCACCGACCATACGCTGGAAGAAGTGGGCAAGCAGTTTGACGTGACGCGCGAGCGTATCCGCCAGATCGAGGCCAAGGCCCTGCGCAAGCTCAAGCACCCCAGCCGCAGTGACAAGCTGCGCAGCTTCATCGACACGCTGTAATCCGGCGTGTTGCCTGAAAGACAAGGGCGCCCCAGGGCGCCTTTTGTTTTGTTTCAGCAGCTTTACACGGGCTTGGCAAACCGGTTGCGCGCGGCACCTAAGCTTTGCCGTACCGAGGAGAACCCATGCTGCACAAAGCCGCCGCCAGCCTGCAAATGCTGGCCACCCTCTTGCTGGGCCTGATGGCCGGCTTCTTCTTTGCGTTTGCCGTGGACGTGGCGCCCGCCATGCGCGAACTGGACGCGCAGGCCTACATCACCACCCAGCAGGCCATCAACCGCGTGGTGCGCAACGCCACCTTTGGCGGGGTGTACTTTGGCACCGCCGTGCTGCCGCTGCTGGCCGCCGTGGCGCTGTATGCCAGCGGGCAGCGGCGCGCGGGCCATGCATGGCTGGCACTGTGGTCGGTGTACTTCGCCGCGGTGTTCTGGCTCACGCGCGAGGTCAACGTACCCATCAACAATGCCCTGGCGCAATGGAACCCGGCGTCACCGCCGGCGGACTGGCAACAGGCCCGCGACAGCTGGAACCATGCCAACCTGGTGCGAACGGTCGCCGCCGGCCTGTGCTTCGCCGGTGCCGTGCTGGCGCTGCGGCTCAAGGCGCCAGCAAGCCCACCTTCCTGATGAACGCGTCCAGCGGCATCGACCACATGCGCCCGCCGTGCAGCAGGAGTTGGTGGCCGTCCTTGTTGACCAGCGTACCCGTCATGACGAAGGTGGTGTCGCTGCCGCCGGCCTGGTAGGCGTCATGCCAGGCGCGGGGCATGTCGGGGCCCCAGTACTGGTCGTTCAGCGCATACAGCCACAGGCTGGGGCCGCGTGCCTGGCGCCCGAATTCGCGGTAAGTGCTGGTGAGGTTTTCGGGCTTGCAGCTTTTGCCGGGCGACACCTCGGGGTAGCCGCCGGAGCCGCCCGCGAAGTTGACCGTGCCGACCACGCCCGGCAGGTTGAGCGCGGCCGTGGCCACGGTGGTCAGCCCACCCACCGACTGGCCCTGGATCAGGATGCGGTCCGGGCGCACCCATGGTTGGCGCAGTGCCCATTCATACGTGGCCACCACGGTGCGGCGGGCATTGACGGCAACGCGGGTGAAGTCCGGGTCGGTGGTGCAGGTCGCGCCCTTCCAGCGTGTGCCCGAATGCTCCACATCGTCCCCACCAGTTTCGCCGTAGCCCGGCCGCACAGGCGCCACCACGGCCACGCCCTTGCGCAGCCAGTAATTGCCATGGCCCACGGGCACGGGGTATTGCAGCCGGGCCCTTTCTTCGGCCGCACCGGCGCGGCCGTGTGAATGGATGACCAGCGGGAACGGCCCCTCGCCCTCGGGCTTGTAGATATACGCCACCACGTCGGTGCGCTTGCCATTGATGACCAGCGACAGCACGGCGATCTCGGGCTCCACACGCTGCGCCATGGCCAGTGCGCTGCTGGCCATCAACAACAGCATCAACACGGGGCGGACAAGGGCAAGCATGGGGCTCCTGGGGTGCCGTGGGACTATAGCAATGCCGCTTAACATCGCCAGGTGACCCACACCCCTGAAAGCGCGGCCAACCGCCGCGGCATTGCCGCCATGTCGCTGGCCATGGCCAGCTTTGTGACCAACGACGCGCTGGTCAAGTACGTGAGCCAGACGCTGCCCACGGCGCAGCTGATCTTCATCCGCGCCGTGTTCGCGGCCTTGATGCTGCTGGTGGTGGCGCGTGCCATGGGCGCGCTGGACGGCGCCGGCCTGCGCGCCATGACACAGCGGCGCGTGCTGCTGCGCTGCGGGCTGGATGCCTTGGGCACCTTCACCTACCTCACGTCCCTGTTTCACCTGCCGATCGGCAATGCCACGGCCATCAACATGGCCACGCCGCTGTTCATCACGCTGTTTGCCGTGATCGCCTTTCGCGAACGCGTGGGCACCGGGCGCTGGCTGGCGGTGGCCGCGGGCTTTGCCGGTGTGCTGCTGATCGTGCAGCCCAGCGCGGCGGGCTTCAACGCCTATGCGCTGCTGTGCCTGGTGGGCACGCTGTTCCACGCCGCGCGCGACCTGAGCACGCGCACCATCGCGCCCAGCACGCCATCCATCCTGATCACGCTGTCCACAGCCCTGGCGGTGCTGCTGCTGGCTGCGCTGCTGACCGCGCTGCAGGGCTGGCAGGCGCCCACCGCACGGCAACTGCTGCTGCTGGCGGCTGCCGCCGTGTTCCTGAGCGCAGGCTACTTCCTGGTCATCACCGGCATGCGCGCGGGCGAGATGAGCGTGGTCGCGCCGTTTCGCTACACCGGGCTGTTGTTTGCGCTGGTGCTGGGCTGGGCGGTCTGGGGCGACGTGCCCAACGCCCTGGCCTGGGCCGGCATTGCGCTGCTGGTGGGGGCGGGCTTGTTTGTGCTGCGCGGCGCAGGCCGCCCACTATGATGGCCGCATGAAAGTCATCGCTCTGGCTCTGCTGCTGGCCTGTGCCGCGCTGCCGGCCGCCGCCGCCGACTCCACCGCGCCGGCAGCGCCCGAAGCCGTACTGGAAGTCGCGCACCAGCCCATCGCCACCTTTCGCGCCAGCTACAACGGAGCCGACCCGGCCGGCCGCCGGGCCCGCGCCCAGACCCGCCTGGACGAAGCCCGCGCCCGCGAGCTGCCGCCCGTGGTCGACCTGGTGCCCGTCACACTGGAACGCCAGCGCGGTGTCGCCTTTCGCCAGGGCGACGTGCTGCTGTTCACGCTGACCGAAGCCGACATCGAGCCCGGCGCGCATGAATCACTCGACCATGCTGCGCGCGCCATCCACGCCCGGCTGAGTACCGCGCTGAAGGCCGAGGCCGAGCAACGGCAGTGGCCTGTGCTGTTGCACGCGCTGGGTACGAGCCTGCTCGAAACATTGCTGCTGGTCCTGTTGCTGTGGGCCGTGTGGCGCCTGGCAAACTTGCTGGACAAGGCCCTGGCTGAACGGCTGGACACCGACGGCGCCGAACCCGCCGAGGCCGCGCCCGCGCGCACGTTGATGCAGTACGCGCAAGGCCTGCTGTCGCGGCTGGTGCAGCTGGCGGCGCTGTTCATCAGCGCGGCGCTGGTGTACTTCTGGACCACGTCGGTGCTGCTCGCCTTTCCCGGTACGCGCGCAGTAGGCGAACGGCTGGGCGGGCTGTTTCTGCAGACCATCACATCGCTGGGCGAAAGCCTGGTGCGCGCGATCCCCGGGCTGGTGGTGGTGGGCGTGATCCTGCTGCTGGCGCAGGCGGCGGTGGAGGCGTCCAACGCCATGTTCCGCGCCGTGGCGCGGCGCAGCCTGTCGGTCAGCTTCCTGCACCCCGAGACAGCCGCCGCCACGCGGCGCCTGGTGGCCCTGGGCATCTGGGCGCTGGCGCTGGTGGCGGCCTACCCGTACCTTCCCGGCTCCAGCAGCGATGTGTTCAAGGGCGTGTCGGTGCTTTTGGGCGCCATGGTCACGCTGGGCTCGTCAGGCGTCGTCAACCAGCTCATGAGCGGGCTGGTGCTGGTGTATTCACGCGCACTGCGCCTGGGCGACCATGTGGTGGTCGGCCGCGACGGCGACGCCGTGGAGGGCGTGGTGCAGGAGGTGGGCACGCTGGCCACCAAGCTCAAGACCATGCGCAACGAGGAAATCACCATCCCCAACGCCGTGCTGGTGGGCAACCCGATACGCAACTATTCGCGCCTGTCGGACACCCAGGGGACCATGATGGCCACCAAGCTGACCATTGGCTACGACGCCCCCTGGCGCCAGGTACACGCGCTGTTGCTGACGGCCGCGCGCGCGACCAGCGGCCTGCGCCAGGCGCCCGAACCCTTTGTGCTGCAGCGCGCGCTGGGCGACTTTTATGTGGAGTACGAGCTGTACGTGTACCTGGACAAGCCGCTGGAGCGCCTGGCGCGCCTGAGCGAGCTGCACCAGAACATCCAGGACACGTTCAACGAGGCGGGCGTGCAGATCATGTCGCCACATTTTGTGGAGCAGCCGGCACAAGCGGTGGTGCTGCCGCGGGAGCGGTGGAACGGGTGAGGCCAGCCCGTTCAGCTGCCGTAAAAGAACCGCTCTTCGGTCACCTTGCCGTCCTGCACGGTGTACACCCCCATCTCATCCATGCCCAGACGTTCGCCGCCCTTGGGCGTGATGTCCATGGTGAAGCGCACGATGAACTGGTTGCCGTTCACATAAGGCCCTTCGACCTTGACGCTGTGGACCTCGTGGTTGGCGTACCACCACTCGCCCTTGGCCTCAACGCCCTTGCGGCCCTCCACCCGGGCGCCCTCGCCCGCCATGGCCTCGACCGACACCACGTTATCGGCCCAGAATTGCTGGCCGGCTTCATCAAACTTCCCGGCCTTGCACAGGGCGGTGAAGGCGTTGGCAACTTCCTGCGTGTTCATGGGGATCTCCTTGGGTTAATGGAGCAGCCAGCGTACGCGGGTTGAAGGTCAGCTGTGTGTCAGCAGGCTCATGCCGTCGTCGCGCAACAGGTTGCAGCAGTTGCAGAGCCCCTGGACGAGGGCGTTGGAGGTGGTGTTCACGGGCTTGCCAGGTGCGCAATCTGCTCCAGCCGTGCCTTGACGGTCTGCTCCCGCTCCGGGTCGCTCAGCAAGCCCGGTAGCGCATTGTGGAAAGCAGGCGTGTCCAGCAGCGTTGCCACGCACTGGCCTACGTGCTGGCGAACGGCGTCTTCGGCGGCAACCAATTCCTGCGCTACGGTTGAGCGCCCTTCCATCACGGTCATGATGTCCTCCAGGTCGTGGCTCAAGTACACGTCGTTATGCCCGCGATCCTTGAAGGCTTCGAATTTGGTGGCCAGAAAATGTGGTGCCGACAAGTGCCGCAACGTCAGGCCATCCAACAGGTTTACAGACAAAGCTGCCTCGAAACCCACGCGATACCACGGATTGGCAAAGCCCAGCACCCTATCGTCCAAAGGCACCAGGTCCAGCTGCATGCGGTTCCAGAACCAGCGAAACGGTGGTGTGTTGTCTGCCAGGGTCTGCTTGAAGCCACGCTCCATCAAGCCCTCTGCCAGACGATGGTATTCGGCCAAGGACGCGACTTCCACAATGGCGTCTACGTCCTCTGTGGGGCGCACGTCCATCAGATTGGCGTTGTACAGCAGCAAGCCCGTCGCGCAACCGCCCACGAATACCACTTTCTCGCACAGCCTGCCCATCGCCTGAGCCATGGCGATCAGCAGGTTCAAGTTGGGGTTAGCCATACATGGGGCCTTTCACCGGCTTGGGCGCGCCGGGATCGATCAACGCCTGCAACCGCTCCAGCGCCATGCCGCGTTCGCGAGCCTTGCCTACCCGCAGCGCGTCAAACAGCGCCAGCAGTTCATACAGCCTGGCGTCTTGCATGGCCGCGAAAGGCACGGCCGGGTGCAGCGGTTCTACCCCCACACCACGCACCGAACCATTGGGGTGTGGCCACACAAAGTCCGCGCTGCCAGGCGCAAACACCCCGGCAAATGCGGGCGCACTGTGACTGGTGGGCACGCCGGCGACCAGCGGCGACTTCTCCGCTGGAAAAGCGTATTTGGCACCGTGCAGGGCAAACTCAGCCAGGTTGTGGGCGTGCGGACGCACCGGGTTGTCGGCCGGCCCGTCGGTTTCTGGCGACGCGGGGCGACGCACCCGTTTGCGAGTGATCCGGTAAATGGCGACGGGCTCCTGCACACTGAGTCCCGTACCCTCCGCAGACTCCGCCGGCTGCCGCGGCGGCTCCCGGTTAGGCAGCAGCAGCCCGGCCTGCAACCCACGCTTGACGCATGCGTGCGCCTCGGACACGCTGATGCCCAGTTCCTGCGCCAGACGCGCATACGTCCAGCGCTGCTCACCCCAGGCCACGAGCTTGAGGGCTACCAGGAAGTCTTGGGGTTTGAGTTGCACTACATTCAGTATTCTTGAATCGCGAAAATTGAATGTAATAGAAATGTACGGTAAAGGCAAGCCATTCACGATCACTCAAACTGCGGCCTCCGCGCGGTCCAGGGGCCCCCACTTCAACCGGCGGGCAGCACCACCCGGACCTCCAGCCCCCCACCCTCGGCATTGCGCACGCTGAACGTCCCACCATGCGCCTGCGCCACCAGCTTGCACAGGTACAGGCCCAGGCCCACGCCGCCCGTGGCGCGCTCTCGCGAGGTGTCGGGGCGGTAGAACGGCTCGGCCAGGTGGGGCAGCGCGTCGGCCGGCACACCGGGGCCGTGGTCGCGCACGGTGAAGGTAACGCCCTGGCCTTGCCCCATCGCCCGCGCCGCCACGCGCAGCACCGGCGGCTGGTCGGCGCCCGCGCTGTGGCGCAGCGCGTTGTCCAGCAGGTTGCGCAGCAGCAGGCGCATGCGGGTGCGGTCCAGGTTCAGTGCAGGCAGGCCGGCCGCCAGATCCAGCTCAATGGCGGCGCCCGGGTGGGTTGGCGCCAGCGCGTCCACCACCTCGCGCGCCAGCGCGGCAGGGTCGGTGGGCTCGCGGTGCAGCGCGCTGTGGCCGGCGCCCAGGCGCTCGCTTTCCAGCAGGTCGGTCACCAGATCGGCCATTTCCTGCAGGTCGCGCAGCAGTGCGCTGCGCCGCGCGCCGGTGTCGCCGTCCTCCAGCAGCAGCTCGGTGTTCAGTCGCGCGCGGGTGATGGGGCTGCGCAGCTCGTGGCTGATGGCCAAAAGCAGCGTGCGCTTGGCCTCCAGCATCTGGTGGATGCTCGTGGCCATGGCGTTCACGTCGCTGGCCAGGTCGCCCAGCTCGTCCTGGCGGCGCACCGGTATGGGCTGCGCAAAGTCGCCAGTGCCAAAGCGCCGCGCGCCCGCGCCAATATCGTCCAGCGGGCGCAGCAGCCGGCGCACATAGGCATAGGCCAGCGCCGTCAGCAGCAGCAGCGTGGCCAGCGTGGCCCAGCCAATGAAGCGCGGGCGCTCGCGCCAGAGTTGGGTGGCCAGGCCAAAATCGATGCGGTGGCCGTCGGCCGTGGCGCGCGTCAGCAGGCGCTCGTCGCCGCGCTCGGGGGGGTCGTCCATCCACCCATCACGGCGGTGGCGGTGCTCATGGTCGTGGTCGTCATCGGGGTGGCTGCGCCAGTTGACCTGCGGGCCGCTGATGCGCACGGTCACCGGCAGGCGCTGCGTGATGGCGCGTGCGCGGTCCACGCTGGGCGGGCTGCCGATCTCGGCGGCCACCCGGTCCACATAGTCCACCAGCAGCGGGCGGGCCGCGTCGCGCCAGCCCGTGCTGAAGGCCTTTTGCATGCCAAACAGGAAGGCGCCGCTCATGGCCAGCGCCAGCACGATGAACAGCGCCACCAGCCGCCAGCGCAGCGAGTGGCGCAGGCGCTGAAACCAGCGGGCTTGGGTGGCCTGCGTCATGGCGGCGGCCTGAGCGCGAGCGCATAGCCCGCATTGCGCAGCGTCTTGATGGCGTCCAGCGGCTCCAGCTTCTTGCGCAGCCGGCTCACCACGATGTCCACCGCGCGGGTGTACAGCTCGGCCTCATGGCCGCGCAGGTGGTTCAGGATGTCGTCGCGGGTGAACACCTTGCCCGGCTCGCGCGCCAGCAACAGCAGCAGGTCAAATTCGGTGCTGGTCAGCTCCAGCGGCTCGCCCTGGCGCGTGGCCGTGCGGGTGGCGGGGTCGATCAGCAGGCCGTCAAACTGCAACATGCCATTGGCGCCTGCGGGCTTCTTGCGGCGCAGCACCGTCTGGATGCGCGCGACCAGCTCGCGCGGCTCAAACGGCTTGGGCAGGTAGTCGTCCGCGCCCAGCTCCAGCCCCACCACGCGGTCCATCACGTCGCCGCGCGCGGTCAGCATGACGATGGGGATGTCACTTTCGCGGCGGATGGTGCGGCACAGCTCGAAGCCGTCCATCTCGGGCAGCATCACGTCCAGGATGGCGGCGTCAAAGCCGCCGCGGCGCGCCTCCTGGCGCAGCAGCGCCAGGCCGGCGCTGGGCCGCAGCGCCTGCACCAGCTGCAGTTCAAACCGCGTGAAGTACGTGGCCAGCGGCTCGCCCAGCCCGGCGTCGTCGTCAATCAGCAGGATGCGTTGCATGCGGCCGATTGTGGCTGAACGACCGCGGGGCTCACGACCTTTTCCAGAAGCGGCCGCGGCTTTGCATGAACTCGCGCACCTTGGTCTGCTGCGCGGGCGTCAGGCTGTCATAGAAGTCGCCGGCGGCGGCAATTACTGCGGGGCTCCCGGTGGTGATGGCGGCGGTCTTCTCAGCCACCAGCGCCTGGGCCCGGGCGCGGTCAAACTTCTCACCCGCCACCAGGGCTTCCACCTCGGCGCGGGGGTTGACTGTTTTGCCGCTCAGGGCCGCGCGCTGCGCCTGCAGCTTGTCAGCCAGCACGCCCAGCTTGGCCTTCTGGTCGGCGTTCAGGTCCAGCTTGTCGCTGACGCGGTCCACCATTTTGGTGCGGAATTTCGCCTGGTCTTCGGCCGAGGCGTGCATGCCGTGGTGGTCGCCACGGTGGCCACAGGCGGTGATGCCGCCCAGAACGAGGGTGGCGCCGAACAGGCCGTACAGGGTGCGTTTGATCCAGGGTCGCATGACAGGGTCCTTTCAAAGGGGTTGTTGATGCATGCAATGGTGCCGGCGCAACACCTTCGGGTCATCGCGGCACGGTTTCGCTTTATTTCGTTTTGTTTCGGCGCTTAGACTGGGTGTACGGAGAACAACAACAATGCGAAGCCTGTTCTGTGCCGGGGTTGCGGCCTTGCTGCTGGTGCTGGGCGCCGGCAGCGCCATGGCGCAAAGCCCGGTGGACGTCGGCCCGTCGGCCGATGTGGACATCACCGCCCGCACCGAATGGTGGATCGACCCCACCGGCGCGCTGGATGCCACCGCGGTGGCGGCGCAGGCGGCCGCGCTGCCCTGGCAGCCGTCACGCGCCGCGCAAAGCCACGCACTGGGCACCGGCGCGCTGTGGCAGCGCTTCACGCTCGGCCCCCTGCCCGCCGGCACCCGCTGGTACCTGCAGGTCAGCTTTCACGGCATCGACACCGTCGGCCTGTACCACCAGGGCCCGGAAGGCCGCTGGACCGGCCAGCACGCGGGGGACCACCGGCCGGTGGCGCAATGGCCCATCCGCGACCGCATCCCGGTGTTTGAGGTGGCCACGCCCGACGGCGCGCGCGCCTATCTGCTGCGCATGACCAACCAGCCCATCCCCGTGGGCGCGCAGCTGCGCCTGATGCGCGAGGACACGCTGGGCCACTGGCGCAACACCAGCCTGATCCTGCTGGGCGCGTACTTCGGCCTGGCGGTGCTGGTGATCTACCTGGGCGCGTTGAGCGCGCGGCAGTATGCCGACCGTGCCTTTGCGCTGTACTGCCTGTATGCCGCGTCCATGATGATGATCCAGCTGTGCTTCATGGGTGTCGGCGGCCTGTTTGTCTGGCCGCAATCGCCCTGGTGGAACAACGCCGCGCCCTATGTGTTTGCCATGCTGTCGTGCGCCACGGGCACGCTGCTGGTGCGCGAGGTCTGCGGCACGCGCCGGCTGTCGGCGCCGCTGGACCATTTTGTGCTGGCCTGGGCGGCCTTTGGCGTGGTCTGGGCCGTGGCCTACACCGCCTGGCCCGCGCCCTGGAGCTTTGCCGTGCTCACGCTGTACCAGGTGGCCACCCTGGTGCTGGTGCTGGCGGTGTGCTGGTGGAGCCACCGCCATGGCGAGCGCTGGGCGCTGTGGATGGCGGTGGGCTTCCTGCCGGTGATCGCCACTGCGCCGTTTCCCACGCTGCGCAACTGGGGCGTGCTGAGCGCGAGCTTCCTCACGCAATACTCGCTGGCCATCGGCGCGGCGCTGGAGATCCCCTTGCAGCTGTGGGTGCTGGGCCGGCGCGCGCGGGAGCTGAGCGAATCACGCGTGCGCGCCCGCGCCATGGACACGCGCGACCCCTTGACCGGCCTGCCCGTGCCCGAGGTGCTGACCTTCCGCCTGCGCGATGCGCTGCGCCGCGCGCGCCGCACCCGGCTGGGCTGCGCCGTGCTGGCGGTGGACCTGTCCAACCACGCCGACATCCTGGCAGCGCACGGCCGTGAGGCGGCCGACCGCGCACTGGTGCTGGCCGCCGCCCGGCTGATGGGCGTGGCCCGCGACGTGGACACCGTGGCACGCACCGGCGCCAGCCAGTTCGTCATCCTGCTGGAGGGGCCGGTCAAGCCGGCGGAAATGGTGGCCCTGGCCACCCAGGCACTGGCCCGCGGCCTGCGCCCCTCACCACGCCTGCCGCCGGGGGTGACGCTGCGCTTTCACATCGCCACCGTACTGGCGCCGGACCCCAAGCTGCCCGAAAGCCACGACGCCGACGCCTGCCTGAGCTGGCTGGCCGCCACGCTGGCCGCGCTGCCGCCGGACGCGCGCAAGACCATCGTGCACCTGAACTACTGACGCGGGATCAGGCGAAGTTCTCGGTGTCCACCTCGCTGGTGGCCTGCGCGTCGTAGCGCGGACCCGACACCGTCTGCTGGTTGATCAGCGCATCCACCTGGGCCAGCACCTGCAGGCTGAGCGTGATGGCAGCCGCCGCGATGTTGTCACGCATGTGCGATTCATTCGTGGTGCCGGGGATGGGGATGATGTGCGGCGCCTGGTGCAGCAGCCAGGCCAGAGCCAGCTGCGCGGGCGTGCAGCCCATCTCGCTGGCCAGCGCCGTGTAGCCCTTGAGCAGCGCGAGGTTGGCCGGGTAATGCTCGGGCTTGAAGCGCGGCATGGCGCGGCGGATGTCGCCCGCGGGCAGCGCGTTCACGTCCGTCACCGTGCCGCACAGGTAGCCGCGCGCCACGGGGCTGAAGGCCACAAACGCCGTGCCCAGCTCGCGGCAGGCGTCCAGCACGGCAATCTCGGCATTGCGCGACCACAGTGAATACTCGGTCTGCAGCGCGGCGATCGGGTGCACCGCATGCGCGCGGCGCAGCGTGGCGGCCGACACCTCGCTCAGGCCGATACTGCGCACCTGGCCGCGCTCGACCATGCGCGACATCTCGCCCACACTGTCTTCAATCGGCACCTTCTTGTCCCAGCGGTGCAGGTAATACAGGTCGATCACATCCGTCTTCAGCCGGCGCAGGCTGTTCTCGCATTCACGGCGCAGCGTCTCGGGCCGCCCGTCGATCACGCGCGTCATCTTGCCGTCCACCGGAATGATGGCCATGCCGCATTTGCTGGCCAGCGTGAAGCGGCTTCGGTGCTTTGCCAGCACCGCGCCCACGCGCTCTTCATTGCGGCCACCGCCATACAGCGTGGCCGTGTCAAAAAAGTCGTAGCCCGCGTCCAGCGCACCCAGCAGCACGCGCTCACCCTGCTCCGCGCTGGCGGCGGGGCCATACGCGTGGTCCAGGTTCATGCAGCCCAGGCCGATGGGGTTGACCTTGAATTCGCCGACCTTGCGCTGCATCACGACAGCTGCTGTTCGAGTTGATGCAGCACCTGGTAGCACGGCAGCACCCGGGCCACGCTCGCATTGGGCTCACGCCCCTCCTTGATCGCCGAAAAAAACTCGCGGTCCTGCAGTTCGATGCCGTTCATGCTGACGTCCACCTGGCTCACGTCGATCTTTTCTTCCTTGCCGTTGAACAGGTCGTCATAGCGGGCGATGTAGGTCGCGGTGTCGCCGATGTAGCGGAAGAACGTGCCCAGCGGGCCGTCGTTGTTGAAGCTCAAACTCAACGTGCAGATCGCGCCGTTGGCCGCCTGCAGCTGGATGCTCATGTCCATGGCAATGCCCAGCGTGGGGTGGATCGGGCCCTGAATGGCGTTGGCCTTCACGATGGGGCTGCCGCACTGGTAGGCAAACAGGTCCACCGTGTGCGCGGCGTGGTGCCACAGCAGGTGGTCCGTCCAGCTGCGCGGCTGGCCCAGCGCGTTCATGTTGGTGCGGCGAAAGAAATACGTCTGCACATCCATCTGCTGGATGTTGAATTCACCCGCCTTGATCTTTTTGTGCACGTACTGGTGGCTGGGGTTGAAGCGGCGCGTGTGGCCGCACATCGCCACCAGGCCGCTCGCCTTGGCCTTGGCCACCACTTCTTCGCCGTCTTTCAGCACGTCGCACAGCGGGATTTCCACCTGCACATGCTTGCCCGCGGCCAGGCAGGCCAGCGTCTGCGATGCGTGCATCTGCGTGGGCGTGCACAGGATGACGGCGTCCACCTCCTTCAGTGCCAGGCTCTCGGCCAGGTCGGTGGTCACGTGGCCAATGCCGTATTTGGCGGCCACCTCCTGGGTCTTGTCCAGTTCGCGGCCGATCACGCTCACACATTCCACGCCGTCGATCAGCTTGATGGCGTCCAGGTGCTTGGTGCCGAAGGCGCCGGCGCCTGCCAGGGCTACTTTGATGGTCATGGTTCAGTTCTCCAGAATCAGGTGGCCTACCGCCGTATTCGACGCAGGCACATGGTAGAAGCGGTGCTTGACGGTGGGCTTGGGCCCACCGGCCAGATCGGCCATCGCGCCACGCGCGATCAGCCACATCACCAGCTCAATGCCCTCACTGCCGGCCTCGCGCACATAGTCGATGTGCGGCACAGCGGCCTGGCCTTCAGGGTCGGCAATCATGCGGTCCAGGAATGCGTTGTCGAACTCGCGGTTGATCAGGCCGGCGCGCGGGCCCTGCAGCTGGTGGCTCATGCCGCCCGTGCCCCAGATGTGCACGTTCAGGTCTTCGTCGTAGCTTTCAATTGCCTTGCGGATCGCCTTGCCCAGGTTCAGGCAGCGCCGGCCGCTGGGCACGGGGTACTGCACCACGTTCACCGCAAACGGGATCACCGGGCAGGGCCATTCCTGCGGCTGGCCACACATCAGGCTCAGCGGCACCGTCAGGCCGTGGTCCACGTCCATCCTGTTCACGATGGTCAGGTCAAAGTCCTGCTGGATCACGCTCTGGGCGATGTGCGACGACAGCTCGGGGTGCCCAATGACCTTGGGCACCGGGCGCGGGCCCCAGCCTTCGTCGGCGGGCTGGTACTCAGCCGCCGTGCCGATCGCAAAGGTCGGGATCATCTCCAGGCTGAAGGCCGTGGCATGGTCGTTGAACACCAGGAAGATGACGTCGGGTTTGTTGTCCTTCATCCATTGTTTGGACGCCTCGTACCCCTCGAACACCGGCTGCCAGTAAGGCTCCCCGGTCTTGCCCAGGTCCAGCGCGGCGCCGATGGCGGGCACGTGCGATGTATAGACGCTTGCGGTGATGCGGGCCATTATTTCTTCTCCCCCAGGTAACGATTGCCTTCGATGGAACGGCCGCCGCCAATCATCATGTTGCGGTATTCCTCTTCGCTCATGCCCGTCATGCTGCCGGCCATCTGCTGGAAGCTCTTGCCATCGGTCGCGCCGATCTTGGCCAGGAAGTAGATGTTGCCGCCCAGCGCAATGCAGCGGTTCAGATCGCGCGCCAGCACGGCCTGCTTCTGGTCCTCGGTCATCGCCCATTCGTCCAGGTAGGCGCGCTCATTGGCCTTGAACCGCGCGCGGTTGTCGGCCTTCATCAGGCTCATGCAGAACTGGTTGAGCCAGTAGCCCTTGCGCGATTGCTCGGCGTCAAAGATCGTCGTGCCGGGCACGTCCAGGTAGGGTTTGTCGAGTGGCATGGTTTCAGTCTCCCCAGTAGAGGCGCGTGGGATTGTCCACCAGCAGCTTTTGCTGGAGTTCTGCCGTGACGGCAATATGAGGGATGAAGTCCACCAGCAACCCGTCATCAGGCATGTGGTCCTTCAGGTTCGGGTGCGGCCAGTCGGTACCCCACAGCACGCGGTCGGGGAAGGTCTCCACCACCTGGCGCGCAAACGGGATCACGTCGCGGTACGCATGGCGCTCGCCGTCCAGGGCGCTGGGGCCAGTCACGCTCAGTCGCTCGGGGCAGCTCACCTTGCTCCACACGTTGGTGTGCTCGCGCATGAACTTCATGAACAGCGAAAACTCCGGCCCGTCCACCGGTTGGGTCACGTCGGGGCGGCCCATGTGGTCCACCACCACGGTCGTGGGCAGCGCCGTAAAAAAGTCCCACAGCTCGGGCAGGTCCACCGCCTCGAAGTAGATCACCACATGCCAGCCCAGCGGCTTGATGCGGTTGGCAATCTCTATCAGCTCGTCCTTGGGCGTGAAGTCCACCAGCCGCTTGACGAAGTTGAAGCGCACGCCGCGCACACCGGCTGCGTGCATGGCCTGCAGTTCGTCGTCGGTCACGCTGCGTTTGACGGTGGCCACGCCGCGGGCCTTGCCATTGGAATGCAGCAGCGCGTCCACCAGCGCGCGGTTGTCCGCGCCGTGGCAGGTGGCCTGAACGATCACATTTTTGTCAAAGCCCAGGTGATCGCGCAGGGCGAAAAGCTGCGCTTTGCTGGCGTCGCAGGGCGTGTATTTGCGCTCGGGCGCGTAGGGGAATTCTGCGCCCGGGCCGAATACGTGGCAGTGCGCGTCCACTGCGCCAGCGGGCAGCTTGAAGGCGGGTTGGCTGGGGCCCGCGTACCAGTCGAGCCAGCCGGGGGTTTTGGTGAATTCAGTCGACATATCGCAGCCCTGCCTTCTCCAGCGGCTCACGCATCTTGTACATATCCAGCCCCAGGATGCCGCTGGCCAGCTTGTCGCGCTTTTCGCCCTCGTTGGCTTCGCGCGCGCGGGCGGCATCCAGCGTCTTTTGCGCCAGCGCCTTGGGCACCACCACCACGCCGTCGTCGTCGGCCACCACGGCATCACCGGGATTGACGATCATGCCCGCGCACACCACCGGGATGTTGACCGAGCCGATGGTCGCCTTGATCGTGCCCTTGCTGCTGATGGCCTTGCTCCACACCGGAAAGCCCATCTCGGTCAGCGTCTTCACGTCGCGTACACCGGCGTCGATGATCAGTGCGCGGGCGCCGCGTGCCTTGAAGCTGGTGGCCAGCAGATCGCCAAAGTAGCCGTCCTTGCATTCGGCGGTGATGGCGGCCACCACCACGTCACCGGGCTGGATCTGCTCGGCCACCACATGCATCATCCAGTTGTCGCCGGGGTGCAGCAGCACGGTCACGGCCGTGCCACTGACCTGGGCACCGGTGTAGATGGGGCGCATGTAGGGTTTCATCAGGCCCACGCGGCCCATGGCTTCATGGACGGTGGCTGAGCCCAGGGCTGCCAGCCCGTCGGTGGCCGCGCGGTCGGCGCGGGTGATGTTGCGGTAGACAACGCCTAGTTCGTGCATTGTTGTTTCTCCTGTGTTTTCTGTGGTGTTCGCATGACCTCGCGGCAAAGCTGCGCCTGCGGGCACACCGCCCTGGGGGCTTCACTGTGACGGTCGCCTGCGGCGACTCCCCTGTGCTGCTCAGGGATCGGTCGCACCGCACAACTCGCTACGCGCTGCGCGCTGCGCTCGGACAGGTGCGGTGAGTCAGAGCACGAAGCGCGCTCACGCGCGCCGACACTCACCCTTGCGCTGCTCGGCGTCACAGAGGCGCCCCCAGGGCGGTGTGCCCGCAGGCGCAGTTTTGCAGAGGCAGTGTTAGCGCGCCATCGGTTGCATGCCGAGGTCCGGGGTTCGCGGCGGGCGGTGCGCGGTGGGGCGATTTCTGCGGTGGCGAGAAGCGCAGGGGGGAGTGTCGGCGCGCGCAGCGCGCACCGTGACATGCTCGCCGCGACTGTTTGAGCGCAGCGCGAAGCGCGTAGCGAGTTTCGCGGCGCGACCGACCCCCGAGCATCGCAGCGGAGTTTTTGCGCAGCAAAAACCACCGCAGCATGAGCCCCGCCGCACACCGCCCGCCGCGAACCCCGCGGGCGAAACAACGCCACGACAAACAAGATCAAAGCCCCTTTACTTTCAACCGCGCATCCAGCCGCGAAAACACCCGCCGCACATTGCCTTCATAAATCTGGTGCTTGTCATCAGCGCTCAAAATCTTCGAAGCCTCGATGTACCGCTTGGTGTCGTCGTAGTAGTTGCCCGTGGTCGGGTCGATGCCACGCACCGCCCCGATCATTTCAGAAGCAAACAGGACGTTCTTGACGGGGATCACGGTATTGAGCAGATCAATGCCCGGCTGGTGGTACACGCAGGTGTCAAAGTAGATGTTGTTCAGCACATGGTCTTCCAGCAGCGGGCGCTTCATCTCCTGCGCCAGGCCGCGGAAACGGCCCCAGTGATACGGCACCGCGCCGCCGCCGTGCGGGATCAGGAACTTCAGCGTGGGGAAATCCTTGAACAGGTCGCCCTGGATGCACTGCATGAAGGCCGTGGTGTCGGCGTTCAGGTAATGCGCGCCGGTGGTGTGAAAGCAGGCGTTGCAGCTGGTGGACACATGGATCATGGCCGGCAGGTCGTACTCCACCATCTTTTCGTAAATGGGGTACCAGTGTTTGTCGGTCAGCGGCGGGCTCGTCCAGTGGCCGCCCGAAGGGTCCGGGTTCAGGTTGATGCCGACCGCGCCGTATTCCTTCACGCACTTTTCCAGCTCGGGGATGCAGGTGGCCGGGTCCACGCCCGGGCTTTGGGGCAGCATGGCCACCGGCACGAAGTTGTCGGGGAACAGGGTGGACACCCGGTAGCACAGCTCGTTGCAGATGGCGGCCCAGGTGCTGGACACGTTGAAGTCGCCAATGTGGTGGGCCATGAAGCTCGCGCGCGGGCTGAACAGCGTGATGTCGCTGCCGCGCTCCTTCATCAGCTTGAGCTGGTTGGTCTCAATGGACTCGCGCAGTTCGTCGTCGCTGATCTTCAGGTCGGCCGCCTTGGGCATGACAGAAGCGTCCTTGATGCCCGCGATCTGCGCGTTGCGCCAGGTCTCCAATGCCTTGGGCGCGGTGGTGTAGTGGCCGTGGCAGTCGATGATGAGTGACATGTCTTCCTCTTTCCTCTTTGAATCCGTGGCTCAGGCCGGCTCCATGCCCTGGCGCCGCTTGGCATCGGCGGCTGCAGGCGCCGCCATGAAGGCCAGCATGGCGCGGGCCGCATCCGCATGCTGCGCGGTGGCGGCAATGGCGCCCGAGAACGTCGTGATGATCTGGATGGCCGCGGGCAGCGCACCGGCGATGGTGATGCCGTCCACATGGATCAGCTCGCTCAGTTGCTGAAAGCCCAACGCCACCTCGCCCCTGGCGACCAGCGAGCCCACCGGCACGCCGGGCGGCGCCTGCACCATGCGCGGCTTGATCTCCTGGGCAATGCCCCAGCGCTCGAACAGCGCGGCCAGCGCCACGCCGCTGGGCCCGGTGGAACAGCTGATGCTGGGCGCGGCCAGCACGGCGGCGCGCACGGCCTCTTCGCTGGACAGGTCCGGCAGCGGCGCGCCCGCGCGCACGGCCACAGCCACGCCCGAACGCACCAGGTCCACGCGGCTGCCCGGCTGCACATGGCCGGCGGCCATGAGCCGGTCGATCGCGTCCGACCCCAGAACCACCACGTCAAACGCCTCGCCGGCCTGCACGCGCTTGGCCGCGTCCACGCCACCGACCGATTCCATCGCCACGCGGTGGCCCGCCTGCTGCTCGAACGCCGCCGCCAGTTCGGCCAGCACCTGGCGCGTGGCCATGGACGAGATGCCCTTGATCGTGGTTGTCATGCGCCCATTGTGGTGAGCGGGCCGCGACCGTGGAAGGCTTGGCGCCCACTACCAGCTATAGCACTTCGGCATAATTGCTACCAAGTTATTCAAACCCTATCGACTCACCATGGACCTGAAACAGCTTGAATATTTCGTCCGGGTGGCTGAAATGGGCAGCTTCACGCGCGCGGCCATCGCGCTGGACGTGGCCCAGCCCGCCTTGAGCCGCCAGGTGCGCCTGCTGGAGGTGGAGCTGCGCCAGAACCTGCTGGCGCGCAACGGCCGCGGCGCCACGCCCACCGAGGCCGGCAAGCTGCTGCTGGAGCATGGCCGCGGCATCCTGCACCAGGTGGAGCGCGCGCGCGAGGAACTCGGCCGCGTGCGCGGCGCGCTGGCCGGGCGCGTGGCCATCGGCCTGCCGCCCAGCGTGGCCAAGGTGCTGGCCGTGCCGCTGATCCGTGAATTCCGCCGCCGCATGCCCGAGGCCACGCTGTCCATCAGCGAAGGCCTGTCGGTGGCCATGCAGGAGTCACTGGCCAATGGCCGGCTGGACATTGCCCTGCTGTACAACGCATCCGCCTCCGCGGACACCGAGATCACCCCGCTGCTGGAAGAAGACCTGTTCCTGGTGGAGCGCCAGGCCAAAGGCGTGCGCGCCGCGCCCAAGGCCGTGGCGCTGAAGGACATCGCCGCACTGCCGCTGGTCATCCCCAGCCGGCCCAACGCCATCCGGATGCTGGTGGAATCCGGCCTGGCCAACCTGGGCCTGCGCCCGCACATCGCGCTGGAAATCGACGGCGTGGCCGCCATCCTGGAGCTGGTGGCCGACGGCGCGGGCAGCGCGGTGCTGTCGCGCAATGCGGTGGCCACCTCCGGGCGGCCGCAGGCGTTCGCGCTGCGGCCCATCACGCCGCGCCTGCGTACCAAGCTGTCGATCGCGGTCAGCTCGCAGCGCCCCGCCACGCTCACGCAAAAGGCCATGCTGGAGCTGATCCAGCAGACGGCGCGCGAACTGCTGGCCTAACGAGCCAGCGCCAGCAGCAGCAGGTTCAGCGTCACGAACGACGCCAACGTGGTCCCCATCTGCGCGGCGGCCGCCGGGCCGTCGTGGCCGTGCTTTTGCGCGAGGATGGGGTAGATGCTGAGCATGGGCACGGCCGACATGATGACCACCGCCACCTGCAGCTCGCGCGCCATGGGCGGCAGCAGCCACACCAGCAGCAGCACGGCCAGCGGGTGCAGCACCAGCTTGCCGGCCGCGATGGCGGCCACGTCACGCGCCATGCCGTGAGTGGCGACGCCCACCAATGAGCCGCCGATCACGAACAGCGACAACGCCGCGCAGGCAGCGGCCAGCAGGTCCACCGCTCGGGCCGCGGGCGTGGGCAGACGCCAGCCCAGCAGCGAAAACGCAAAGCCTATGGCAATGCCCCAGATCATCGGATTGCGCACCAGGCCGCGCGCCGACTGCGCCAGCGCCTGGCGCCAGCGGGCCGCGCGGCTCAGGGCCGCGCTGCCATGCCCGTCGTCCACGTCGCTGTCGGCCAGCGCCAGCGCCAGGGGCAGCAGCAGGAAGTTTTCCACCACCATGGCCAGCGCCAGGCCGATGCCGGCATTGACCGGGCCGAACACCTGCGCCACCAGCGGATAGCCGATGAAGCCGCTGTTGGAGCATGACATGCCCATGCCCACGAAGGCGCTGGCAGCGAGCGTCTTGCCGGCCACCCGGCGCGCCCACAGCACGCCCAGCGCCATGGCCACCAGCGAGCCCAACGCATAGGCCGCGACGAACACCGGGTTCAGCACCTCGGCGACCGAGCGTTGCGACAGCGCGTTGAACAGCAGCGCCGGCAGCGCCAGGTTGATCACGAACTTGCCGAACACGCGCATGTCGGCGCGGGCAAACAGGCCGGCGCGGGTCGTCAGCCAGCCGGCGGCAATCAGCAGGTAGATGGGCCCGGTAATGGCCAGGATGTCAAACATGCGCCAGCCGGCCCGGGCCTCAGGGCTTGCGCGACGCGATGGGGGCGATCAGTGCGTCCGCGTAGTCCTGCCAGCGCGCGCCCTTGTTCACCTCGTCAAAAAGGCCAATGGCGGCCTGGTCGGCCACCCATTGCTGCTTGGCCGCGATGGCCGAGGTCATCAGCGGCTCGAAGCCGGCTTCACGCACGGTGTTGGCGGCCTCGCGCATTTCCTCGGCGCGGCGCTTGCCATGCTGCACCACGCGGCTGAAGAAATACGCGCCCTGCGCGCTCCAGTCGATGGACGGAAAGGTCTCCTGCAGCGTGGGCAGCACGTGGTCTTCCACGCCATAGGCGCGGGCGGTGGCGTAGCTTTCGATCACCAGCGCCTCCAGGCCCTTGATCATCACGCTGCGGCTCATCTTGATGGCGCTGGCCACGCCCAGCCGGTCGCTGACGGCGCGCGCGTCCATGCCCCAACCCGCCAGCACGGTGGCCAGGGCCGCGGCCTGCGCGCCGCCCAGCAGCATGGGCACGCGGATGCCATACGGCGGTACCGATGTCATGACGCCGGCTTCCACATACAGCGCGCCGGCCGCTTCGATGGCCGCCGCCGCCTGCTGCTTGGTGCCCGGCGACGCGGAATTGAGATCCAGAAACACCGTGCCCGCGCGGATATGGCGCGCGGCCTCCTGGGCCACGGCCAGGGTGTTGGAGGCTGTCACCGCCGAGATCACCAGGTCCGAGGCCGCGCACAGCGTGGCCATGGATGCATGGGCCGTCACGCCCTGGCGCGCCGCATGGGCCAGTTCGGCATCGCGCGTGGCGGGCGCGGCAAACTTCAGGTCCCAGGCGCCCACGGCGGCCACGCCGCTTTGGCCGCGCAGGCCGGCGCTGAATATCCGGCCCACCTCGCCGTGACCCACCAGGCCGATGCGTTCGATCTTCATGCCAGCGCTACCCCACGTACTTCACCAGCCACAGCGAAATCGGCGGGAACGCCAGCAGCAAGACGGTGCGCAGCACGTCGCTCACCAGGAACGGCATCACCCCCTTGTAGCTCTCGCCAATCGGCACGTCCTTGGCCATGCCATTGACCACGTACACATTCAACCCCACCGGCGGCGCCAGCAGGCCAAAGCCCACGGTCATCAGCACCATGATGCCGAACCAGATGGCCACCGATTCCTTGGGCAGGCCGAAGTCCAGACCCATGATCACCGGGAAGAAGATCGGGATGGTCAGCAGGATCATGGACAGCTCGTCCATCACCGCGCCCAGCACCACGTAAAACAGCAGGATGCCCGACACCACCAGCACCGGCGCAACGCCCCAGCCCTGGATCACTGCCGCCATCTGGGCGGGCACCTGGGTCAGGGCCAGCGCCGCGTTCATCATGTCGGCGCCAATGAAGATCATGAAGATCATGGCGCTGGCTGCGGCCGTGGCGTAGAAGCAATACGCGATCTTCTTCAGCGTGAGCTCGCGGCGCAGCAGCGCGGCCACGAAGGTGGCCGCGGCACCCACGCCCGCGCCTTCGGTGGGCGTGAACAGGCCGCCATAGATGCCGCCAAACACGATCAGGAAAATGATGGCAATGGGCGCCACCGCCATCACGCCGGCCAGCGTCATGCGCGGGCGGTCGTCGTCATGCTCGGGCGCGTGGCCGGGGAACAGGCGCACGTACACCGCAATGGCGATCAGGTAGCCGCACATGGCGATGATGCCGGGAATGGTCGCCGCCGCGAACAGCTTGGCAATATTCTGTTCGGTGAGGATGGCGTAGATCACCAGCGGCACCGACGGCGGGATCAGGATGCCCAGCGTGCCGCCGGCGGCCAGCGTGCCGGTGGCCAGGCGGCCGGAATAGCCGTGGCGCTTCATCTCGGGCAGCGCCACGGACGTGATGGTGGCCGCCGTGGCAATGGACGAGCCGCAGATGGCGCCGAACGCCGCGCTGGCCATCACCGCCGCCATGGCCAGGCCGCCGCGAAAGCGGGCCATGATCACGCTGGCAAACTGGAACAGTGCCTTGGAGATGCCACCCTGCGTGGCAAAGTTGCCCATCAGGATGAACAGCGGGATCACCGACAGGTCATAACTGGCAAAGCGCGCGTAGGCCAGGCCGTTGAGGTTGTTCAGGAACGGCGCCGGGCCCACCTGGTACAGGTAGCCGAACACGCCGGCCACGAACATCGCAATGGCAATGGGCACGCGCGCGGCCATCAGCACCAGCATGCAGGCGAAGATCAGGCCCGCCAAAGTCAATGAACTCATTGGCCCTTCTCCGCAAAATCACCGAAAGCGGTCTGCGCCAGCGCAATCACGGCCGTCAGCACCATGGGCGGCACCATGGCCGAATAGACGATCCATTCCGGGAAGCCCAGCATCATGGTGGTGGAGTTGGAGCGGAAGGCGCTGATGCCGCCCACCGCCGTGCGCCAGGCCAGCAGCAGCATGATGGCGCCCAGCATCAGCGCGCCAAAGCGGTCCAGCAGCGCGTTGGTCCGGGCGGACGCGCGCGCGGTAAAGAAATCCACGATGATGTTTTCGCGCCGCAGCTGGCACCAGGGCAGAAACAGCGCCACCGCCGCGCCCGCGGCTGCGGCCGTCAGCTCGTAGTCGCCCACCAGCGTGACGCCGATGGTGTTGCGCCCGATCAGGCTGGCACAGGTCACAAGGGTAATGGCCGTGAGGATCACGCCCGCCAGGACGGCGCAGAGCCTGGCCAGAAAGGAAAGGGTTTTCAATTCATCACCACTGGAGTTTTTAGGTATGGGTGAAGCCACCCGGCAGCGGCGCCAGGCCGCTGGGGTGGATTATCGTCGCTGCACCACCGCCTGGAAGATCACTTCTGGTATTTGGCGATCAGCGCGCGGGCCTCGGACACCAGCTTGGCGCCGTCGATGTTCTTGCCCTTCATTTCGGCGATCCAGTCGGTTTCCACCGTGGAGGCCGTGCGGCGCCAGCGCTGCGTCTCGGCGACGTCCAGCGCCACGATGTTGTTGCCTGCCTTCTCGGCGATCGCGCGCCCGGCCTTGTCGCCGTCGTCCATTGCGCGGCCAAACATGGCCGCGGTTTCAATGCCCGAATTGGCGTCGATCACCTTCTTCAGGTCGGCCGGCAGCTTTTCGTAGGCGGCCTTGTTCATGGAGAACGCAAAGGTCTGGGTGTACAGGCCTTCCTTGCCGGCAAAGGTGGTGTGGTTCTTGACCAGCTCGCTGACCTTCAGCGCGGGGGTCACTTCCCACGGGATGGTGGTGCCGTCGATCACGCCCTTGGACAGCGCGTCGGTCACGGCCGGCACCGGCATGCCCACGGGCGTGGCGCCCAGTTTGGTCAGCATGTTGCTGATCACGCGCGAGCCGCCGCGGATCTTCATGCCGCGCAGGCTTTCCAGGCCGGTCACCGGCGTCTTGGTATGGAACAGGCCGGGGCCGTGGGTGTGCACGGCCACCAGCTTCACGTCCTTGAATTCGTCGGCGGCGTTTTTCTCCACATATTCCCAGAAGGCGCGCGAGGACTGCTCGGCGCTGCCGCTCATGAAGGGCAGCTCGAACACCTCGGACTTGTTGAAGCGCCCCGGCGTGTAGCCCAGCACCGTCCAGGTCAGGTCCACCACGCCGTCACGGGCCTGGTCGAACAGCTGCGGCGGCGTGCCGCCCAGCTGCATGGCGTGAAACAGCTGCACCTTGATGCGGCCGCCGGAATCCTTTTCCACCTTCTGCGCCCAGGGGATCAGCGCCTTGGCCGGGATGGTGGCCTGCTGCGGCAGCATCTGGTGCAGGCGCAGCGTGACGGTCTGCTGGGCCAGCACGGGGCCGGCGGCACCCACGGCGGCGGCGGCAGCAGCGGTTTTGAGGAAATGTCTCTTGTTCATGGCAGTCTCCGGGGTTGTCGGTTGGGGATGGCGGCTAACGGATTGTGGTCCGCTGCCCGTGGCACCGGAATAGGGGTGATGCTCTATCAGTTATCTGCTTTTGCGATACCACGTATCCAGTTATCTGATGATTTTCAATCGGGCCGCCACGCGGTGTCCAGCGTCACGCTGCCCACCACGCGCGACACACAGGCGCAGATGCGGCTGTTGGCCTGGCGTTCGTGTTCGCTCAGGTACACGTCGCGGTGGTCGATCACGCCGTCTACCGCCAGCACGTCCATGGCGCACAGGCCGCATTCGCCGCGCCTGCAGTCCGACAGCGTCTGCACGCCCGCGCCTTCCAGCGCGTCCAGCAGGCTGCAGCCCGCGGGCACGGTGATGTCCAGCGCATGGCGCGGGATCTGCACGCGAAAGGCCTGCGGCGCATGCCGGCCGCTGCTGCCAAAGGTCTCGTAGCGCAGGTCGGCCACGGGCCGGCCCGAGGCCTCCCAGGCCCGGCGGGCGGCGTCCAGCATGGGCGCCGGGCCGCACAGGTACAGCTGGGCGCCGGGCGAAAGCGATGCGATTTCGGCGGCAAAGTCAATGCGCGTGCCCACGCAGGAGCGCAATGCTTCGCCCAGGCTGGCGCGCAAGCTGTCGGCATAGGCCAGCTCGGCATCGCTGCGCGCGGCGTACAGCATGCGCACGGCGGCGCCCCGCGCGGCCAGCGCGCGCGCCATGCCCACCAGCGGCGTCACGCCGATGCCGCCGGCCACCAGCAGGTAGGCCGGTGCGTCCCAGGCCAGCGGGAAATGGTTTTGCGGCTCGCTCACGCGCAGCCGGTCGCCCTGGGCCAACTGCCACATGGCCAGCGAGCCGCCCTTGCCGTCGGAAAGCCGCTTGACGGCGATGCGGTAGACCTCGCCATCCGGCGCGCCCACCAGCGAATACGAGCGCGTCTGCGGCTGGCCGCCCACCAGCAGCTGCACCTGCAGGTGGCTGCCCGGGGCATGCGCCTGCGCGCCGCCCGCGGGGCGGATGGTGAATTCGCGCACCGTGGGCGTCAGGTCGCGGATGGATTGCACATGGGCGTCGGCCCAGGTCTGGCTGCTTTTCATGGTGGGGATGTGGTGCGGGTGTCTTCAGGCTCGTTTGCGGATCAGGCGCACGCCCGGCATCTGGTCCAGGTCGTGGCTCTTGACGGCGTCGCGCAGGTTGCGCTGGGCAATGCGGGAATGCTCGCGCATGATGGATTCCGCCCGCGCGCCCTCGCGCCGCTCGATCGCGTCCAGCACCTGGCGGTGCTGGTCCTGCGCCACGATCAGCATGTCGCGCGCCTGGGGTGAATTGGCCTGCACCACCACAAAGCCCGAGGGCGACGCAAACGGCAGGCTGGCCACGCGCTCGAGCTCGCGCACCATGAACGGGCTGCCCGACAGCTCGCCCAGCAACGTGTGAAAGCGCCCGTTCAGCCGCACATAGGCCGAAAAATCCTCGTCGCTCAGGGCGGGGCTGAGCAGCACGGCGTCAATCTGCGCCAGGCATTCACGCGCCTCGCCCATCACCACCGGGGCCACGCCGCGCTCGGCGGCCAGCCGCGCCGCCAGCCCTTCGATGGTGCCGCGCAGCTCGATGGCGTCGGCCACGTCGCGCTCGGAGAACGTGCGCACCGCGTAGCCGCCGTTGGGCAGGCTTTCAATCAGGCCTTCCTGTTCCAGCCGCATCAGCGCGGCGCGAATGGGCGTGCGCGACACGCCCAGCTTTTCCACGATGCCCAGCTCGGCAATGCGGGTGCCGCCGGGCAGCTCGCCGGCCAGGATCATTTCGCGCAGGCGCAGCTGGGCGCGGACCTGGGCGCTGTCGGTGCCTGCACTGGGCTCAGGGGTTGTCATGCCACCCTCCGGATCGGGATCACCGGGGACGGTGACTGTTCTTTGGCCACCATCCCGTCAATCAGCCGGCGCGCCCACATGGAGCCGGCGTCGATGTTCAGGTTGTAGAACTGGTGGTCGGGGTGGGCGTCCATGGCCTGCTGCTGCGCCTCCAGCACCAGCTCGTCCTCGCGGAAGATGCTGGCCACGCCCTCGCGCAGCTGGTGGGTCAGGCGCTGCTCGCCCAGGCAGTAGTTGCGCGCAAACGCCCAGAAATAGTGGCAGGTGCTGTCGGTCTCGGGGCTGATGGTGTTGAGCACCATGCCGTTCACGCCGCGGCTGCGGTTGCTCTGCCTGGGGTCACCTTGATTTCCCCCGGGCGGGATGGCCCCCGTGCCGGTTTCGGCCACGCCCACGTCAATCACCACCGTGCATGGTGCCTCAAAGCGGATGATCTGCCAGCGGTCCACCTTGCCTTCGTACCCCAGGCCCTGTTGGATCTGGCCGGCCCAGAACGGCGGCGCGTCGATGTTTTCCATCCAGCGCGTCACCGTGGCGGTGCGGTCGCCATGCGTGGCCACGAACGGCGCCTCGGCCACGGCGCGCTGGCCGATGCTGGAGCCATGCACAAAGGTCTCGTGCGTCAGGTCCATCAGGTTGTCGATCACCAGGCGGTAATCGCACTTCACGGTGATGAGCTTGCCGTCGCCGGCCCAGGCCGGGTCATGGTTCCAGTGCATGTCGGGCACCAGGGCCGGGTCGGCCTTGGCCGGGTCGCCGGGCCACACCCAGACAAAGCGGTGGCGCTCCACCACCGGGTAGCTGCGCACGCAGGCCGAAGGGTTCAGCGTTTCCTGGCTGGGCATGTGGGTGCAGCGGCCCTGGGCGTTGTACACCAGGCCGTGGTAGCCGCAGGTGACCTCGTCGCCGTCCAGCCGGCCCATGGACAGCGGCAGCAGACGGTGCCAGCAGGCGTCCTCCAGCACGGCCACGGTGCCGTCGGTCTTGCGGAACATCACCAGCTTCTGGTTGCACAGGGTGCGCGCCAGCAGCGTGCGGCCGACCTCCACGTCATAGGCGGCGGCGTACCAGGCGTTCAGGGGGAAGGCAGGTTTGGCGGTCTTCATGGATACGCAATGTATACATAAATTGGCAAAAATCAAGAAATCCAGCCCGTTTCAGTCGTCTATCAGCTATTCCTGTATTCAATAACGCCCTGATCGGGTGTTCTAACATCGGGCCTGAACCGCACAACCAGGAGACCTTTCCATGACCCAGCTCCCCGCCCGCTACGACCATGTCGGCAGTTTTCTGCGCCCCCAGTACCTGCTGGAAGCCCGCGAACAAAAAGCCAAGGGCGACATCACGCCCGAGCAGTTGCGCGCGGTGGAAGACAAGGCCATCACCGAGATCGTGAAGTTCCAGGAAGACATTGGCCTCAAAAGCATCACCGACGGCGAATTCCGCCGCACCTATTTCCACATCGACTTCCTGGAGCAGATCGGCGGCGTGAAGACCGACATCCCGGTCACCATCCAGAAGCCCGACGGCACGCAGGAGCTGGCCCCGCCGGTGATGCGCGTGATCGACAAGGTGCGCCATGTGAAGGACATCCAGCTGGCCGACTTCAATTACCTGAAAAGCCAGGTCAGCGCCGGGCACACCCCCAAGGTGACCATCCCCTCGCCCACCATGCTGCACTTTCGCGGTGGCCGTGCCGGCATCAGCAAGGAGGCCTACCCCGAGCTGGACCCGGCCTTTTATGACGACGTGGCCAAGGCCTATGGCGACGAGCTGCGCAGCCTGGCCGCCGCCGGCTGCACCTATGTGCAGATGGACGACACCAACCTGGCCTACCTGTGCGACGACAAGATGCGCGAAGCCGCCCGCCAGCGCGGCGACGACCCCAACGAGCTGCCGCACCGCTACGCCGCCTTCATCAACAAGGTGGTCGCGCAAAAGCCCGCCGGCATGCTGCTGGCCATGCACCTGTGCCGCGGCAACTTCAAGAGCACGCACGCGGCAGCCGGCAACTACGAGCCCGTGGCCGAGGCACTGCTGAAGGAAATGAACCTGGACGCGTACTTCATGGAGTACGACGACGACCGCTCGGGCGACTTCAAGCCGCTGCGCTACCTGCCCAAGGGCAAGACCGTGGTGCTGGGCCTGGTCACCACCAAGTTCGGCGCGATGGAAAGCAAGGACGCGCTCAAGCGCCGCATTGAAGAAGCCGCAAAGTACGCACCTATGGAGCAACTCGCCCTGAGCCCGCAGTGCGGCTTTTCAAGCACGGTGCACGGCAACAACATCGCGGTGGAAGACCAGCGCAACAAGCTGCGGCTGGTGGTGGAGACGGCGCAGGAGATGTGGGGCGGGTGATCCTGCGCCTGCACTCACATCGCGCGCAAGGCAGGGTTGGTGCGCCAGCGACGGGCGCCGACCTTGTCCTTGCTGGCGAAACATGTCACATCGTTGCCGACAACTCTTGCCCATCAGCTTGCCTGCCGTTCGTAGCGACCGGCGCATCGGTGCAGCAGATTCCAGGTCGGCACGGGACGCATACGATCCCACAGCAGATGCCGGATATGCGACTACAGGTGTTTCCCCAACGGCCAATCTATTGGTCAGCCTCTTGCCGTTGAGGGGGAGTCCATATAGGAAGGGTTATGCCTCACCCTCAATATCCTCCTGTCGGAAGCCAAGGCAACGGGCAACGGAGTATGAGATTCGCTTGTTCTCTTCCAGAGGCAGCGACAGCCAATCAGTCATTGCGTTGAGGCCTTCGTATCCGCGCATGAGGAATGCGGCGACTTTGTCTGTGTCGAACACAACTTTCCTCGTTACCAGCCGAGTGGATCGACCGTATGGCAAGGAGACGTTTGTCTGACAGAGCGCAAATGTCTTGAGGGTCGAGGTTGGTTCTTCCGATCGAACGAAGTAGAAAAGTTCTGGAAGTACTGTCTCCAGCGTAGCGACGTACTTCCGAACCTCTGGGATCTCGTACAGCTCTCTCGGATCGGTGTCATACCCGTGAATGCTCATCTCAACCTTGCCTTGGCATTCCAACGCGAGCGCTTTTGATGCTCGAAGTCGATCAAAGAAGCTTCTGGCTCGGGTCGTGTCGTTCGTGAGAACTTCCGGCTTATCGGAGATGAAGTGGATATAACCAGACTCGACCAGCAAGTTGTTGAATGCCCAGTACTCTTCTAGTGCGGACTTGTGGTCGTGAATGGGTGGAAGCAGTTCTTCTATCCGACGCTTGGATTGTGAAAGGTCGTTCTCGCTGGGAATTGTTAGTTTCCAGTTCGCGCCTGCTGCCTGAGTCTCCTCCGGTTCGAACCTCGCCCAGTAGCACTTCTTTGAGTCAGGATGGCAAAGGATGATGAGAACCGGGATAGGGTAGTTCGCTAGGTAGTTGAGATGCTTGCTTTCCCCGCGATAGACATAACCCCTCTGATTCTTCTCCTGGAAAAAACTTTTCCCGTACTTGATTTGAACAGCTAGAAGTTGGCCTGTTAGCTCACCGTCCGGCGTGACTACTTCGACTTGACCATCAATTCCGAAGTCGTGCTCCTGATGATTGCGTTTGAAGATCCAGCCAAAGGTTTCAAAGAAGAGCCCCGAAACCAAATGGATGCCGCGCTCGCCTTGCTGCGCGGCGTGAGAAAAACGTGGTGCATCAGCGCTCATGAGGCATAACGTAGTAGTGACCGGCGGACAGTAGGCTGGCGAAGGCTAGCCGATCGGACGTCCGCGTCGACTGCCATGTTATGTCCGCCGTTGGAGATGAGCCAAGGTGTCATCGATCATGGCGTGGAGTTTTCGCCTGCGCTCGGCGTCCTCTCCGCGCGCCCACTCCTCTCGAAGCATTTCCAAGACAGTCTCGGTGAGATCCGCGTACTCGGGGAAATTCCGGAGTTCATAGATGAACGCGACTTGACTCACGAGTTTCAAGACTCCACGCTCATCCGAACCAGCGCTTGCGATTCTCAGTATGCGGTGATACGCGTCGAATCGATCCTTCCGAAGTTCCTCGCTTCGAACCGTGAGATAGCGTCTGGCCGAGAAGGTAAGGGGTATGACTGCTGCGAGCAAGGCCAACACGCTGGCCCAGGCTGCGAGATCGTTGAGCATCACAGGTCGCCTCTGCGGATATAACTATTGATATATCCCGCAAAACTGCGGAATAACATGGCGAGGTGCGGAATAACGTGGCCAGCGAAAGTCCGTGAAGTCGTTGCACATCAAGGACTTGCAGCCATCCACCGCGCCGACGCACAGGGATAACCATTCCATAAAAACCGTCGCCATCCCGCCTCCTTTGAATTTGCTCCTGCGCGTCACTATAGCCAGCCGGCCCCGCGCGGTCGATAGCTGGCATCCCCCAATCTGAGGGGATGGCACCGGCCCCACCCGCAACCTTGCGCGCGATGCCGGATCGCTATAGGGAAGTCAACGCGGCGGCTCAAAGGCCTTGCGCGCGGCCAGCGCCTTGTCGCGCGTGGCGCAGCCTTCGTAATGGTCGTTGACCAGCCCCATCGCCTGCATGAACGCATAAACGGTGGTGGGGCCCACGAAGCTCCAGCCGCGCTTTTTCAGGTCTTTGGAGATGGCCACCGATTCGGGCGACGTGGTGATGGCGCGCAGGGCCTCGCGCGTGATGCGCCTGGGCCGCGACTTCGCATCGGGCTCATGCCGCCAGAAATAGGCGGCCAGCGAGCCGAACTCTTCGCGCAGCGCCAATGCATGCCTGGCGTTGTTGATCGTCGATTCGATCTTGCCCCTGTGGCGCACGATGCCTGCGTCAGCCACCAGCCGTTCGACGTCCTTCGCGGTGAAGCGCGCGACCTTGGCCGCGTCGAAATTGGCAAAGCCCGCGCGGAACGCCTCGCGCTTGTTCAGGATGGTCAGCCAGCTCAGGCCGCTCTGGAAACCTTCCAGGCAGATCTTTTCAAACAGCCGGCGGTCGTCCGCGACCGGGAAGCCCCATTCGCTGTCGTGGTAGTTGCGGTACAGCGGCGTGGCCTGGCACCAGGTACAGCGGGCGACGTGGTCGTCATCGGCAAAGAGGCCGTCGGGCAGTGGGGATGTCATGTCGGGGCTTGATGAGTCAGTCGCCAGCAATATTAATCGTCACGCAGGTGGCGCACGGTGGCCACGACGAAGGTGCCGGCATCCGCAATCTCAAACAGCGCGACGCAGCCGGCGCACCCAACCCCTCACCACAGGCTTCCCGAACCCCAGGTGTGGGTCTGCTTGAATTTGGCGCCCACCGGGGATTTCCACTCCAGCGTCACGTCAATGTCCGTCGTCGGGTTGCGGTAGGCGGACTTGATCAACATGTTGTTGGTCATCGTATGGCCCACGGAGTAGGTGAACTTCGCCATGAAGAAGCGGATCAGCAGCTTTTCAAGGTCAATGTAATGAAGGGTGTTGATCCGCCGGTGCAGCGGGGCTGAATAATCGGTCACCTTGGTCCAGCTGCTTTCGCCGTCACTCCGCATCCAGACATAGCCCCAGAACGCGATGATGTTCGTCAGGGCGCCTTGTGACAGCCCCAGTTCGCACACCGATGCCAGTCGTGTGTTGAACCGGTGCCCCAGGTCCTGCGCAATGCCAACGTAGCGGTTGGGCGTCGTCGTGGTTTCGTTGAGGATCAGATAGATGCCGCTGACGCCGTCCATGCCCACGGGCAGACGGGATTCGGTCCAGCCGCCAAACCCGTCCTCCTCGGCCGCGAAGCAAGTGAGATCCGACACGTTGGTCAGCTCGTAGTAAATGCCTGCCATGTTCCTCCCTGAACTTTGCTGGTCCGCATTGCAGCACAACCTGCTGACGCCCGCAAGTCTGTCTCGCCGCGCCGGCCCGGCCTGGCACCGGTGCGCGCCGCCCTGTTCAATCCAGCTTGATGTTCGCCTGCGCCACCACCTGGGCCCAGCGTTTGGCCTCCTTGGCAAAGAACGCGTCCTGCTCGGCGGGCTGCATGGTCACGACCTCGGCGCCCTGCCCGGCCAGCTTGGCGCGGATGTCGGGGCTGCGGATGACCTTGATCAGCTCGGCGTTCAGGCGCTGCACCACCGCCTGCGGCGTGCCTTTGGCCACCAGCATGCCCTGCCAGGTGCCGGATTCAAAACCTGCAATGCCCTGCTCCTGCAGCGTGGGCACGTTGCCGATCAGCGGCATGCGCGTGGCCTTGGACACGCCCAGCAGCTTGAGCTTGCCGCTTTGCACGTGCGGCAGCGTGGCCAGCATACCGTTCATCAGCACCTGGGTCTGTCCGCCAATGGTGTCGCTGACGGCCTGCGCGCCGCCCTTGTAGGGGATGTACTGCCATTTGGCATTCGTCGCGCGCTCCACCGCCACGCCGGCCAGGTGCGGTGCGCTGCCAATGGCGGTGACGGCAAAGCTCAGCGGCTTTTGCTGCGACAGCGCCACCAGCTCCTTGAGGTTGTTGGCGGGCACCGACGGGTGCACCACCAGCAGGTGCGGCGAATACGCCAGCATGGTCACGCCGCGCAGGTCGGTGGCGGGGTTGAACGACAGCTTGGTGTACACCGAAGGGCTGATGGCCAGCGCCCCTGTGTCACACAGCAGCATCGTGTAGCCGTCGGGTTGCGACTTGGCCACCAGGTCGGCGCCCAGGTTGCCGTTGGCACCCGCCTTGTTGTCCACGATGACGGGCTGGCCCAGCGCGTCAGACAGCGGCTGGCTGATGGCGCGCGCAATGATGTCCGACGAGCCGCCCGGCGGGTACGGCACGACGATACGGATGGGCTTGGCGGGCCAGGCCTGGGCACGGGCACTGGTGGCGGCCACCATGCCGAATGCGACGGAGGATGCAAGGACTTTGCGGCGGTTGAGCGTCATGGGTTGTCTCCCGAAAGGGGTTGAGGAAAAAAAAGGGGTCAGGCCGCTTTGGCAACGTCATGCCCGGCCATGAGTTCGAGGGCGCGCACCAGCGCCGAGTGGTCCAGGTCCTGCATGCCGTTGGCGGCGCACACCTGCATCAGTTGCGCGGCGCCCGCCGTCTGCGGCAGCGCCACACCCAGCGTGCGTGCGCCGCTGAGCGCCAGCGACAAATCTTTCTGGTGCAGCCCGATGCGAAAGCCGGGGTTGAAGGTGCGCTTGACCATGCGTTCGCCGTGCACTTCCAGGATGCGGCTGGCCGCAAAGCCGCCCATCAAGGCCTGGCGCACCTTGGCCGGGTCGGCCCCGGCCTTGCTGGCAAACAGCAGGGCCTCGCCCACGGCGGCGATGTTCAGCGCCACGATGATCTGGTTGGCCACCTTGCAGGTCTGGCCGTCGCCGGTACCGCCCACATGGGTGATGTTCTTGCCCATCAGTTCAAACAGCGGCTTGACGCGGGCAAACGCCTCTTCGGTGCCCCCGACCATGATGGTCAGGCTGGCCGCCTTGGCGCCAACCTCGCCACCGGACACCGGAGCATCCAGGTAGTCGCAGCCCAGCGCGTTGATTTTTTCTGCGAAGGCCTTGGTCTCCATCGGTGAAATGGAGCTCATGTCCACCACGGTCTTGCCTGGGCTGAGGCCCGCTGCCACACCGTTGTCCGCGAACAGCACCTTCTGCACATCCGGTGTGTCGGGCAGCATCATGAAAATGATGTCTGCTTTTTCCGCGACTTCCTTCGCGGTCTTGCACACCACGGCCCTGCCGGTCTGCAGTGCCTCTGGCACTTTGCTGCGGGTGGTGATGAACACCTCATGCCCTGCTGCGATCAGGTGGCCCGCCATGGGGGCACCCATGATGCCCAAGCCTATGAATCCCAATTTGCTCATTGCTCTTGCTCTCTCGTTTTGACTTGTTGAAGAAACTTTTCCCTGGCCCCGCGGGCCGGCGGCGACGGTGCCCTCCTCCGCGAATGTCCCCCGGGGCTTCGCCCCTCCTCCTTTATTTCGCTGCGGAGGGCACCATCACCACCGCCCCGCTACAAAGTTGGCACGCAACCGTTGGCGCGCCAACCCGGTAGCAGATCGGACGGGTGGGGCGCTCTGCGCAGCGACATCAAGGAGGAGCCGGGCGCAGCCCGGCGGGGGACAGTCGCGGAGCAGAGTGCCCCGACCGTCCGACCCCGACGAAGCGCCGGCACAAAAATCAGGCACGGTACTTGTCCAGCAAAGCCTGCGTACCAGACCGAAACACCCCCAGGTCACTCCCCACACCCACGAAGGTGGCACCCATGGCCATGTACCGCCGCGCATCCGCCTCCACCGGCGCCAGGATGCCCGTGGGCTTGCCATGTGCCTTGGCATCGGCAAACACGGCAGCAATGGCGGCTTGAACCTCGGGGTGATTGGCGTTGCCCAGATGACCGAACCCGGCAGCCAGATCCGAAGGGCCGACAAAGATGCAGTCCACACCATCCAGCGCCGCAATCTCGCGTGCGGCCTCCACGCCCTTGCGGCTTTCGATCTGCACCATCACGCAGATCTGCTCGTTCACGTTCTTGAAGTAGTCAGGCACCGTGCCATAGCGGTTGCCGCGCTGCGACACCGACACACCGCGCACACCCTGGGGCGGGTAGCGCGTGGCGGCCACGGCGCTGCGGGCTTCTTCGGCGCTCTCGACGAAGGGGATGAGGAAGTTGTAGAAGCCTGCGTCCAGCAGGCGCTTGATCTCCACCGGGTTGTTGCTGGCCGGGCGCACCACGGGGGCGCTGGCGCTGTCCTTCAACGCCATCAGCTGCGGGATGAAGGTGGTCACATCGTTGGGCGAATGCTCGCCGTCCAGCAGGATCCAGTCGAAGCCGGCCACGCCCAGCACCTCGGTGGTGATGGCATTGGACAGCGACGACCAGCAGCCGATCAGGGTCTTGCCCGCGCGCAGGTCACGGCGGAAGCTGTTGGGGAATGATTGGTACGGTGTGGTCATGGGACTGCTCTTGTGGTGTTGCTTCAGGTGATCGGTGCGGGGTTGAGCAGCACCAGCGCGTTGTGCAGCTTCCAGTGCTCGGCCCAGGTCTTCTTGCGGCCGCTGGCCACGTCCAGCATCAGGTGGAACATCTCCCAGCCCAGGTCTTCAATGCTGGCGTCGCCGTCGGCAATGCGGCCCGCGTTGATGTCCATCAGGTCGTGCCAGCGCCGGGCCAGGTCGCTGCGCGTGGCGACCTTGATCACGGGCACCGCCGCCAGGCCGTAGGGCGTGCCGCGCCCGGTGGTGAACACATGCAGGTTCATGCCGGCGGCCAGCTGCAGCGTGCCGCAGATGAAGTCGCTGGCGGGGGTGGCGGCGTAGATCAGGCCCTTCTGTTTCAGCTTTTCGCCGGGCGACAACACGCCGGTGATGGGCGCGCTGCCCGATTTGACGATGGAGCCCATGGCCTTTTCCACAATGTTGGACAGGCCACCCTTCTTGTTGCCGGGCGTGGTGTTGGCGCTGCGGTCCACGCTGCCGCGCTGCAGGTAGGCGTCGTACCAGGCCATCTCACGGATCATGGCCTGCGCCACCTCGGGCGTGCTGGCGCGCGAGGTGAGCTGGTCAATGCCGTCGCGCACCTCGGTCACTTCGCTGAACATCACGCTGGCACCGGCGCGCACCAGCAGGTCGGTGCAAAAGCCCACGGCCGGGTTGGCCGTGACGCCGCTGAAGGCGTCGCTGCCGCCGCACTGCACACCCACCACCAGCTCGCTGGCGGGCACGGTTTCACGGCGGCGCGCGTTCAGGCGCTCCAGGTGCTTCGTGGCCTGGGCCATGACCGAGTCGATCATGGACATGAAGCCCACATGGTTGTCGGATTGCAGACAGACCACATCCAGCTCGGGCGCGGGTTGCCGTTCATCCACGATGGAAAAACTGCCGGGCGGAAGCAGCCGCTCGGGCTGCAGCTTCTCGCAGCCCAGGCTCACCACCATGACCTCGCCGCCGAAGTTGGGGTTCAGGCTGATGTTGCGCAGCGTGCGGATGGGGATGACGGCGTCGGGCGCGTCAATCGCCACGCCGCAGCCGTAGGTGTGCTCCAGCCCCACCACGTCGTCCACGTTGGGATATTTGGGCAGCAGCTCGGCCTTGATGCGCTGCACGGCAAAGTCCACCACGCCGGCCACGCACTGCACCGTGGTGGTGATGGCCAGGATGTTGCGCGTGCCCACCGAGCCGTCGGCGTTGCGGTAACCCTCGAACGTGTAGCCCTCCAGCGGGGGCAGCACGGGCGGCTTGACGGTGGCGATGGGCAGGCCATCCAGGCTGCGCGCGTCGGGCATGTCCAGCAGGCGTTCATGCACCCAGGCACCGGCCGGGATATCGCGGTTGGCCGTGCCGATCACCACGTTGTAGCGGCGCACCGCGCCACCTTTCGGGATCGGCACGAGCGCCACCTTGTGGCCCTGCGGCACCTTGTCCACCAGCGTCAGGCCGTCGGCAAATTTCGTTCCGGCCGGCAGGCCGCCGTCGTTGGCCACGATGGCCACGTTGTCGGCCTCGTGCATGCGGATGTGAAGGGGCTTGTTCATGCCGGGTGCCATCAGAAGTCCACGATTTCCACCCAGTTCGGCCCCTTGCCGGCCGGGTAGCTTTTGCCCGCGCCCGGCAGGCCGGTTGCCGCGTCCACCGGGTGCAGCGACACCGCGTGGGAGCCCTGCCCCGCCGACACGATGAACCGTCCGCTGGAATCCACCGCAAAGCCACGCGGCGTCTTCTCGGTAGGCACGGTGCCTGCGGTTTGCAGCAAGCCGGTGGCCGCGTCCACCCGGAACGCGGTCAGCGTGCTGGACGTGCGCTCGGACCCGTACAGGTAGCGGCCGTCCGCCGACAGCTGCAGGTCCGCCGCCCAGGGCTTGCCGGTAAAGCCCGCCGGCATCACGCTGGCGCGCTGCAGGTGGTGCATCGTTCCCTTGTCGCCGTCATAGGCAAACACATCCACACCGCCGTCCAGCTCGTTCAGCAGGTAGGCATGGGTCTGTTTGGCGTTCCACAGAAAGTGGCGCGGCCCGGTCTTGGCCGGCTGCACGCTCACCAGCGCCGGCTCGTTGGCGGTCAGCCGCCCGGTCGCGGCGTCGAACCGCCAGCTCGACAGGTTGTCGCCGCCCAGGCTGGTGGCAAACACAAATCGGCCCGCGCGGTCGGCATGGATCGCGTGCGCGTTGGGCGCGGTGGGCAGCAGCTGGTGCACCGCGCCCACGACACCGTCCGCGCCCACGGCGTTCACCGTGATCTTGTGACCACCGTAGGACGCGGCGAACAGCCAGCGGCCCGACGGGTCCAGGTCGATGTTGGCCATGCTGTCGGCCAGTGCCGATTCGCCCAGCTTCTTCAGGCCGCCGGTCGCGCCGTCGATGGCGAATGACACCACACGAAACGGCTGCGAGCGCAGCGCAACGTACAGGTATTTTTTGTCACGGCTCACCACCATGGGCATGGCCATGCCGCCCACGGGCACGGTGGCGACGGGTTTCAGGGCGCCGCCCGCGCGGTCCAGCTCATAGACCGACAGGTCCTGGCTGTCGGCATTGGCGACGTAGACCCAGGTGGCGGCCTGCACAGGGGCGGCGGCAATGGCGCCGGCCAGCGCAGCCTGTACCGGGAGTTGCTTGAAGTTCATGGTTCAGAAGCCATAAAGGGTTTGGGGGTTGTCCACCAGGATGCGCCGCACGGTGGCGGCATCGCCCGCCCAGGCGTTCAGCAGGCCCAGCAGGTCGGCATCACGCGGCAGCGGGTCGCGGTTGGGGTGCGGCCAGTTGCTGGCCCACAGGCAGCGGTCGGGGTACTCACGCGCCAGCACGGCGGCCAGCGCACCCACGTCGGCATAGGCCGGCGCGCCGGTCTGCGAGCTTTCGTAGGGCGCCGACAGCTTGACCCAGGCGTGCCCGCCGTCCAGCAGCGTGCACAGCGAGCGGAAGGCGGCCGAATCCACGGCCGGCGGCGGCAGAAATTTACCCAGGTGATCGATGACCAGTGGCACGGGCAGGCGCGCCAGGCGGTCCTGCACCTGCGGCAGATCGCAGCCGTTCATCTGCAGGTTGATGTGCCAGCCCAGCGCCCGGATGCGCGCCGCGACAGGCTCCAGTGCGTCCCAGGGCAGCACGCCACCGGCCAGCATCATGAAGCGCACGCCGCGCGTGCCGCCGTCATGCAGTGTCTGCAGGGCGGCATCGGTGGTGTCGGCGTTGACCACCACCACCGCACGGCCACGTTGCCCCAGCGCCGCCACGGCGGCCATGGTGCAGCGGTTGTCAAAGCCGTAGCCCGTGGGCTGCACGATCACGGCACGCTCGATGCCCAGCGCGTTGTGCATGGCCATCAGCCGCTGCACGGGCGCGTCGGGTGGTACGAAGGTGGCCGTGGGCGCCAGTGGGTACGCGGCGTCGTACACGTGAACATGGCAGTCACAGGCCAGCGGAGGTGGTGTCAGCTCGGTCGTCATGCGATGAGCCCCTGACCCATGCGCGTGGCCTGCGCGGCATTCACCGCGCCCGGCGGCACCTCGCCGCGCAGGATGGCGGCCGTCTGCGCCACGGCCTCCAGTGCCTGGTGTTCGATGGCCGCAGGCGTGAGGCCGCCGATGTGGGGCGTTGCGATCACGCGCGGATGGCGGGCCAGTGCGGGCGCGGGCATCTGGTCTGGCGCGCGGCCCACGTCCAGCGCCGCGCCGGCCAGGTGGCCGGCATCCAGCGCGTGCATCAGCGCATCATCGTCCACCAGGTTGCCGCGCGATGGGTTGATGAAGTACGCGCCGCGCTTCATCGCGGCGAAGGCGCGCGCGTCGATCAGGTTTTCCGTCTCGGCAGTGGCCGGGGCCAGGCAGACGACGAAATCCGATTGCGTGAGCAGCGCATTCATGTCCACCTGCCGCAGGCCCGGCGCATCCACCGTGGCATGCGGGTCGTTCACCAGCACCCGCATGCCCAGCGCCTGCGCCACCGGGCACAGCGCGCGGGCGATCTGGCCGTAGCCGATCACGCCCAGCACCGCGCCGCGCAGTTCGCGGCCCATGCGCACCTGCGCCATGCCCTGCGCGTGATACTGCGCATTGGCCTCGCTGATGCCGCGCGCCAGATTGATCATGACGCCCACCGTCCATTCGGCCACCGCCGCCATGAAGCCCGCGCTCGCGCGCGTGACCAGCACGCCGTGGGCGCTGGCCGCATCGACGTCGATGGTGCGGATGTCCATGGCGCAGCGCACCACGGCGCGCAGCCGCGGCAACGCGGCGAACACGCCCGCGTCCACCGGCGTCTGGCGGTAGGCCAGGATCACGTCGCAGCCCTGCGCGGCGGCCACCAGCGCGTCACCTTGCAGGTCCGCATCCCCTTCGTTCAGCCGCACATCGGCCACGCCGCGCAGCTGCGCCAGCGCCCGCTCGCCCAGGTACATGGCCAGGCGCGGCGCGGGGTGGGTGACCAGCACAGTCGCCAACTCAGACCCCCATGGTGCGCGGCAGCCACAGCGAGATGGCGGGCACGTAGGTCACCAGCATCAGCACCGCGAACAGGATCACGAAGAACGGCACCATGGCGCGTACCACGCGTTCGATGCTGAGCTTGGCCACCGCGCTGCCCACGAACAGCACCGCGCCCACGGGCGGCGTGATCAGGCCGATGCCCAGGTTGACCATCATGATCATGCCGAAGTGCACCGGGTCCACACCGATGGCCTTGACCACCGGCAGCAGGATGGGCGTGAGGATCAGGATCAGCGGCGCCATGTCCATCAGCGTGCCCAGGGCGAGCAGCATGAAGTTGATCAGCGCCAGGATCACGTAGCGGTTGTCGCTGAGCGTGGTGAAGGCCGCCGTGATCTTCATGGGGATCTGCATCAGCGTCATGATGTAGCCGAAGCTCGCCGCGAAGCCGATCAGGATCATGACGATGCACACCGTCTTGACCGTGCGGTGCATCAGCCTGGGCAGGTCGCGCCATTTGTAGTCGCGGTAGATGAACATGGTGACGAAGAACGCCCACACCACGGCGATCGACGCCGACTCCGTGGCCGTGAACACGCCTGACAAAATGCCGCCCAGGATGATGACCATGGTGGCCAGGCCCCACAGCGCGTCCGCGCAGATGCGCAGTGCCTGGCGCAGGGGAATGGCCTCTTCCTTGGGAAAGTTGCGCTTGCGCGCGACAAACAGGCACCAGATCGCCAGACTCAACCCCAGCAGCAGCCCCGGGAACACGCCCGCCATGAACAGCGCCGCGACCGACACCGTGCCGCCCGCTGCCATGGAATAGATGACCGCATTGTGGCTGGGCGGGATCAGGATGGCCTGCACCGATCCGCTGACCGTGACCGCCGTGGAAAAGTCGCGCGGGTAGCCCTTCTTTTCCATCGCGGGGATCAGTACCGAACCAATGGACGCGGTATCAGCCACCGACGAGCCCGAGATCGCGCCGAAGAACGTGGACGCCAGGATGTTCACCAGCGACAGCCCGCCGCGCACGAAGCCCACCAGCACGCCCGCAAACGCGACCAGCCGGCGGGCCATGCCGCCTTCGGCCATGATCGCGCCGGCCAGCACAAAGCAGGGAATGGCCAGCAGCGAAAACTTGTTTACGCCGCTGGCGATCTGGATCATCACGCCGTCCAGCGGCAGGTCGATCCACAGCGCGCCCACCAGCGCGGCCATGCCCAGTGCATAGGCCACGGGCATGCCGATCAGCATCAGCAGCGCAAAGGTACCCAACAACACAACAGCATCCATGGCTACATGGCCTCCGCGGCGGGCGTGGCCACCGCATCTTCATGGTCAAAGCGCACCACGGCGCGGTGGTGCTGCGTGCCGCACAGCGCCTTTTCCAGCACAAACAGCAAGGTGAGCGCGCTGCCCACCGGCAGCGGCAGGTAGGTCAGGCCCACCGGCATCCACGGCAGGTCGGCCAGCGACTGGCCCATGGTTTCCCAGGCCAGCTTGCCGCCCCACACCACCACAAACAGGCAGATCAGCACCATGAGCAGGTCCACCAGCTTTGCGCACGCTGCCCGCGCGAGAGGCGGCAGCCGGTCGGTGAGCATGGCCACGGCGATATGGGCGCCGGCCCGGTAGGCCGCGGCCGCGCCGATGAAGGTGAAGGTCACCATCAGCAGCACGGCCACGGGTTCGGGCCAGCTGGAGCCCGTGCCCAGCACGTAGCGCGCGAACACGCCCCAAGGAATGACCAGGCTCATGGCGGCGATGGACAGGCCCGCCACCCAGATGCAGGCCAGGTACACGCCGTCCAGCGCGGCTGGAATCTTGTTTTTCATCGGCTGGACTCGCTGGCCGCGTTACTTGACGGCTTCGATGCGCTTGATCAGCTCGGCGTACTGCGCGCCGTACTTGGCCCGCACCGGCGCCGTGGCGTCGTAGAACGGCTTCTTGTCCACCGACACAAACTGGATGCCCGCCGCCTTGAGCTTGCCGCTGTACTCGGCCACGCTCTTGTCCCACAGGGCGCGCTGCTCCATCTGCGCTTCACGCGCGAATTTCTGCACCAGCGCCTGCTCGTCCTTGCTCATCTTGTCCCAGGTGACCTTGGACATGACAAAGATTTCCGGAATGATCAGGTGCGTGGTCTGGGTGTAGAACTTCACGCCCGTGGTGTAGTGGTTGGCAGTGAACAGCGTCGGCGGGTTGTTTTCGGCGCCGTCCACCACGCCGGTCTGCAGCGCGCTGAACGTGTCGTTGTGGCCCATGGTGATGCCGTTGCCGCCCATGGCGTTCATGGTGTCCACGAACAGCGGGTTGCCCATGACGCGGATCTTCAGGCCCTTCAGGTCGGCAGGCGACTTGATTTCCCTCTTGGTGTACAGGCTGCGCGAACCGCTGTCCATCCAGCCCAGGGCCACCAGGCGGGCGGGGCTGGCGGTGATCTTGTCCAGCAGCTCACGGCCGATCGGGCCGTCGATCACCGCGCGCATGTGCGCCTCGTCACGGAACACGAAAGGCATGTTGAACACGTTCACGTCCGGCACCACGGGGCCCATCGGGCCCAGGGAGATGCGCGCGATCTGCAGCGCGCCGATCTGGGCCTGCTCGATCATTTCCTTTTCACTGCCCAGCACGCCGCCCGGGAACATCTGCAGCTTGTACTTGCCGTTGGTGGCGGCCTCCAGCTTTTTGCCCAGGTTTTCCATGGCGACCACGTTGGGGTAGCCGGCCGGGTGCACGTCGGCGGCTTTCAGCACCGTCTGCGCGGCGGCCGGCACGGCCACGGTCAGGGCTGCCGCGGCCACGGCCGCTGTTGCGCCGGCGATCAGGGTTCTGCGAAAGTTCATGCTTGTCTCCTCTAGGGGGTTTGGGGTTGGAAAGGGAACGGCCCGGCTTTGACAAACCCGCCGCCCTGGTAGCGGGCCGCGGGATCGTTCAGGTCAGGTGCCGGGGTGCGCGCATACACCGCGTCGCGGAACACGTCGGAGCTGTCTTGCGGCACATAGCCGATGTGGCGCGCGCAGCGGTTGTCCCACCAGGTCACGGCGTTGCCGGACATGCCAAAGATGATGCTGTGGCCCAGCACCGGCGTGGAAAGGCAGGCGGTGATCAGCCGGTGCAGGTCGTCATAGCTCAGCCAGGTGGCCAGCATGCGGCGGTCTTTGGGCTCGGGAAACGACGAGCCGATGCGCACACAGGCGGTCTCAATACCCCAGCGGTCAAAGTAAAAGCGCGACAGGTCTTCACCAAACGCCTTGCTCAGGCCGTACAGGCCATCGGGCCGCGCGGGCGCGGTGGCGTCAATCGTCTCGCCCTGGCTGTAGTAGCCGGTCACGTGGTTGGAGCTGGCAAACACGATGCGCCTCACACCATGGATGCGCGCCGATTCATACAGGTGGTACAGGCCCAGGATGTTGGCCTGCAGGATGGGGCCGAATGGCCCCTCCACCGACACACCGCCCAGATGCACGATGGCGTCGCAGCCCTGCACGGCCGCGTCCACTGCGGCGGCATCGGCCAGGTCGGCCAGGGCGATTTCTTCCTGTGCGCCGGCCGGGCCCAGGCTGGCGCGGTCAGACAGGCGCAGCACCTCGCAATTGGCCTTGAGCCGCTCGCGCAGCGCCTGGCCCAGCCCGCCGGCGGCCCCGGTCAGCAGCAGCCGGTGATGTGTCCTGAGTGTCATAAGTGCTTGAGGGGTTTGCTACATTCGCTTTCAGCGACTAACATTGATGTCATATGTTGTCTGATGACTTGAATCATAAAGAACACCGAACCACAGTCAAGGGCGCGGACCCCTTGGTAAACCCTTAAGCGAAGGCCTTTTGATGGAAACCAACCTGATGCCCCCCGCCGCCGAAGCCGCTGCCCGCCGCACCAGGCGCCCGCGCGGCCTGGTCAGTGAGGTGGTGGAGGCGCTGGCCAAAAGCATCCGCGACGGCCAGCTCAAGCCCGGCGACAAGCTGCCGACCGAGACCGAATTCATGGCCCGCTTTGACGTAAGCCGCACGGTGGTGCGCGAATCCATCTCGCGCCTTCAGGCCTCGGGCCTGGTGGAAACGCGCCACGGCATCGGCACCTTTGTGATTGAAAACGCCAATACCGGCAACTTCCGCATCGCAGCGGCCGACTTTGCCACCGTGGCCGACGTGATTTCGGTGCTGGAGCTGCGCATCAGCCTGGAAACCGAGGCCGCCGGCCTGGCCGCCCAGCGCCGCAGCGAAGACAACCTGGCCGCCATGGCCGCCGCGCTGCAGACCTTCCAGGCGTCAATCCGCGCCGATTCAGACGCGGTGCCATCGGACTTCCAGTTCCACATGGAGGTGGCGCGCGCCACCGGCAACCGCCACTTTGCCGACCTCATGACCTACCTGGGCACCATGATCATCCCGCGCACGCGGGTGAACACGCCCCAGGCAGACCCCGAGGGCCGCCTGAGCTACCTGCAGCGGGTGCACAGCGAGCACGAGAGCATCTACAACGCCATCCGCAACCAGGACGCCGAGGCGGCCCGCGCGGCCATGCGCACCCACCTGTCCAACAGCCGCGAGCGGCTGCGCAAGAATCTTTGAGGGAATTCCCTGAAGTGCAGTTTTGATCTCTAGTTGTACGATGACTGATCAATCAATTGATCTTTCATCCAACCGGAGACTCGCCATGAAACGCCGCACCCTGCTGGGCACCGCCGCTGCCATCACCTCTGCCCTGCTGGCCGCCCCCACGGCCTGGGCGCAGGACGCCTGGCCGGCCAAGCCCATCACCTACATCGTCCCCTTCCCCACCGGCGGCACCACCGACATCCTGGCACGGCTGATCGCGCAGAAGCTGGGACCGGCGCTGAACACCACCTTCGTCATCGACAACAAGGGCGGCGCGGGCGGCAGCATCGGCTCGGAGCTGGCGTCGCGCGCCGCGCCGGACGGCTACACCATCGCGGGCGGCACCATCAGCTCGCACGCGATCAACGTGAGCCTGTACCCCAAGCTGGGCTACGACCCCATCAAGTCCTTCCAGCCCGTGGTGCTGATCGGCTCCAACCCGGTGGTGCTGGTGGTGGGCGAAAAGAGCCCGTACAAGAGCCTGGCCGACGTGCTGGCCGCCGCCAAGGCCAGGCCCAAGTCGGTGTCGTCGGCATCGGCCGGCGCGGGCACCTCGCAGCACATGACGCTGGAGCTGCTGGGCTTTCGCACGGGCACGCAGTTCAACCACATCCCCTACCGCGGCAGCGGCCCGGCCATTGCCGACGTGATCGGCGGCCAGGTGGACATGATGTTTGACACCACCGTGGTGGCCGGCCCGCACATCGCCAGCGGCAAGGTGCGCGCGCTGGCCGTCAGCTCGGCCAAACGGCTGGACGCCATGCCCAACATCCCCACCGTGGCCGAATCGGGCGTGCCCAATTTTGAGGTGGTGTCATGGCAGGGCATCTTTGTGCCCGCGGGCGTGCCCAAACCCATCGTGGACAAACTGCATGTGGAGATCATGAAGATCCTGCAGACCCAGGAGATGCAGGACCGCCTGAAGACGCTGGGCATGCAGCCGTCCACCATGACGCCCGACCAGGTGGCCGCCTTCCAGAAGGCCGAGGTCGAGAAATGGGCCCAGGTCATCAAGGCCGCCGGCATCAAGCTGGAATAAGCCGCGCATGCAGCAGCCCCTGCGTGTGGCATTGATCGGCGCCGGTCCCTCCTGCACGCCGCACCTGCAAAGCCTGATCGAACTGGCCCCTGCTGTGCAGCTGGCCTGGGTGGCTGCACGCACCCCGCAGCGGCTGGCCGCGCTGCAGCTGCCCGCGCACACCCGCACCACCACGCAGCTGGACGATGTGCTGAACGACGCCAGCGTGCGCGCCGCGCTGGTGGTGACGCCGCCGCACACCCACCTGGACATTGCCACCCGGCTGGCCGCCGCAGGCAAGCATGTGCTGGTGGAAAAGCCGCTGGACGTGAGCCTGGCGCGCGCGCAACAGCTGGTGGATGTGTGCGAGCAGCGGGGCGTGAAGCTGGCCGTGATGCTGCAGCACCGCCTGCGCGACGCCTCATTGGCGGCCGCCCGGCTGATGGCCGGCGGCACGCTGGGCACGCTGACCAGCACCACCACCAGCGTGCGCTGGTGGCGCCCGCAAAGCTATTACGACCAGCCCGGGCGCGGCACGCTGGCGCGCGACGGCGGCGGCGTGCTGATGACGCAGGCCATCCACACGCTCGATTTGCTGTTGCACCTGACCGGCCTGCCCGCCGAGGTGACCGCGCTGGCCACCACCAGCCCGGTGCACCGGATGGAATGCGAAGACACCGTGACCGCCCTGTTGCGTTATGCAAATGGGGCCATAGGCACCATTGACGCCACCACGGCGGCCTGGCCCGGCTACCCCGAGCGCATCGCGCTGAACTTCACCGGCGGCACGGCCACGCTGGAGGCTGGTGCGCTCACGGTCATGCCGATGGATGGCCCGGTACACCGCGTGGGTGAGCCGCAGGCCACCGGCAGCGGCGCGAACGTCATGGCCTTCGACCACGGGCCGCACAAGGCGGTGATCGAAGACGTCGTGTCGGCCATCCGCACCGGTGCGCAGCCGGCGGTGTCGGGCCGCTCGGCGCTGGCGGTGCAGCGGCTGATCGAGGCGATGGTGGCGTCACGGGGCGGGCCGGTCACGTTGGCATGAAAACGGCCTAACCGAGTTCAACCCGCCTTCGGGTCACGTCCACCGTGGTGACGCCGTCTGGAAACTGCACCTTGATCTGGTTGGCCTTCTTGCCATGCTCCACGAAGGTGCAGGCCTTGCCATCGACACGCAGAGGCTCACCCCGGCGCGTGGGGTGCAACTCATCCATGGTCAGGCGCGTCCCCTGCGCCGGCGCCACCGGCGCCGGCTTGCCCACCATGTTCGCGTCAAAGGCAAACCCGCATTTCGCCTTGCCCAGATCCAGATAGAACTCGTATCGGGGTGGCGGGCCGGCATCCAGGACAAACACCCGCGACGCCTGCAGCTCACCCGTGAGGCCGTCCAGCACACCCAGCATGTCGGGTGGCCACCGCAACGAACCTCCGTCAGCGCATGGCGGTGCCCAGGCGGCTGAGAAGACCAGCTCGCGCTCGGTCCGGCGCTCATACCGCGCGGGCAGGCACAGGTCCACGCTTCTGGCGCCGGGGCCGCTGCCTGCACTCCACTGCGTGCGCATCAGCACGCCGTCACCCGCGCGCAGATGCACCGCCAGGTCCTTGAGCGGCCCGAAAAGTTTGCCGGCAATCAGGCCCTGCGGCGCGGAGGCGGGCCCCATGGGCAGCACTGCCAGGCAGAAGTCCGCGGCCGTTTGCATAGGCACCAGCACCATCGATGCACGAATGTCGGGTGCGCGCGTGACGAATGCTTCGCGCCAGTGCAGTTTGTCAGGCGACGTGCCCACCTGGATAAGCAGGCCGGAGGGCCTGCCGCCCGCCCTGATGCAGCCCAGCACGGCCGCGGGAAAGTACGGCGCAACACCCGTCTCAAGGCGCCGGGCCATCCACAAAGGGCGATCAGGAATGACCAACTGTCCACTTTCCTTGAAAAGTGCCTTCAGCGACAACTGCTTCGCGCCCTGCGCCGCGAGCTTGCTGCTCGGAGTCATGTCCGGGTTGCTGGCCATGAACTGCGCCAGCAGCGCATCAGCCCCGGTTCGGCGCACCCGTACCTGGTACAAGACAGACCTCGACAGCTCCGTCGGCCGCGTGCCACTCGGGACATGAAAGATCACCGGCCCGGGCGGCGTGCCGGGCGCATGCGGCTCAAGGGTCTTGCGGTCGTTGCACGCTGGCCCCACAGGTTGCGCGCGTACAACGCGCGGCGGCGCCACGACGTCCGATACACGAAGGGTTTGCGCAGGCCCGGGAAGGGTATTGCCTGCCGGGGATTTTGCACGTCCGCCAGAGGGTTTTACGGAGACGGGGGCGGTGCCAGAAGCTTGCATGACGGTCCGATGTAGAGTGTGAACCGCGATGGTGCCCGCCCGCGGTGGGTGGACGCCACATCCGAAAGCATGGCTGCGCTGCACTTTTACTTCGACTTCATCTCCCCCTTTGGGTACTTCGCCTCACTGCGCGTGGAAGACATCGCCCGCCGCCACGGCCGCACGGTGGAATGGCACGCCATGCTGCTGGGCGTGTCGGTGCTGAAGGTCATGGGCCTCAAGCCGTTGCTGGACACACCGCTCAAGGGCGACTACATCCGCCGCGATGCGCAGCGCTACATGCGCCGCCACGGCATGGTGCTCAAGCGCGACCTCGATGACCCGGTGATGGACCCGCGCGCCGCCGGGCGCGCGTTCCACTACGTCAAGCACCACCACCCCGAGCTGGCCGCGCCGCTGGCGCATGCCTTGTATGACGCGTACTGGGCCGAAGGCAAGGACCTGTCCACCGCGGACGCCATTGCCGCCGTGCCGCTGCCCGCGGGCCTGGACGCAGACTGGCTGCGCGCAGGCACGGCCAGCGACGAAACCGGTGCCCTGCTGCGCAGCGCAGTGGACGCATCACTGAAGGCCGGCATCTTTGGCTCCCCCACCGTGGTGGTGGATGGTGAGCCGTTCTGGGGAGTGGACAAGCTGGGCTTGCTGGAGGAATGGCTGGATTGCGGCGGGTGGTAAGCGTGCCGCGCTACGCCCCCGGCATCCCCACCCCACCCGCCTCCAGCCCCGCCTTCAGCTCCTGTGCCAGGATGCCTTTCCATTCGTCAATGACCGATTCCGTCACCACCGACGCGTGCGCCGCGATGCTCAACGCCAGGTAAGGCGTGCCGCCAGCGCTGGGCACGGCGAGGCCCATGCCAAAGCCATCCGCCACCACCGTGCCCTGGCTCAGCGCAAAGCCGGTCTTGCGCGTCTGGCGCACGGCGCGGCGCAGGCTGTCGGGCGTGAGGCGCGGGTACGGGCGCAGGCCCGGCGCGATCAGCGCAATGACCTGTTCGCAGTGCGCGTCGTCCAGCGCGGCCAGCAGCGTGGTGGCGCCTGCGCCCACGCCCAGCAGGCGCCGCTGGCCCACCTCCACCGGCACAAAACGCATCAGCGCCTGGCTGTCCGCCTTGGCCAGGCACACGGCCTCGACCCCGCTGCGGCGCATGAGATAGGCCGTGGCGCCGGTGCGCCGCGAGATGGTGGCCACCACCGGGCGCCAGTGCGCCACCTCCAGCGTGCTGGCCGACGGTGCCAGCGCCAGCTCGTGCACCAGTTCGCCCATGCGGTAGCGTTTGTCGGCGCCGGGCTCGCCGGCCAGCCGCTCATCCACCAGGCAACGCAGGATGCGGTGCGCGGTGGACCGCGCCAGACCGCAGCTGCGCGCCACGTCGGCCAGCGTGGCCCCCTCGGGCCCGGCCTGGCCAATGGCGCGCAGCACGGCCGCGGCACGGCGGATGGCCTGGGTGCCGCTGGCCGTGTTTTCTTCAACAGGGTTGTCCATGATGTGGAACAGGTGGAATGGGGGTTTCCCTTGGGTTTTCTTCACGCTACTGGTCTCGCCGCACCAGATCTTGCACCATCAAGTATCCCACCATGTGGATACGCCAGTTTTGTTGAATGAACACCAGGAGCACACCCATGAGCCCAACCTCCTCCAACCGCCGCCGTATCGGCCTGGTCCTGGCCGCCGCGCTGGCGGGCATGGCCGCCTGGCCCGCCGTGGCGCAGACCGACAAGCCGCTGCGCATCGTGGTGCCGTTTGGCCCCGGCGGCTCCGACACGCTGGCGCGTGCCATGGCAGAAAAGCTCAGCGTGCAGCTCAAGCAGCCGGTGATTGTGGAAAACAAGCCCGGCGCCGCCGCGCTGATCGGCTCGGAATACGTGGCGGCCCAACCCGCCGACGGCAACACCATCCTGTTTCTGGGCGGCGGCAGCCTGACGCCGGTGCTGATCAAGGACCTGAAATTCAACCTGCTCAAGGCCATGCGCCCGGTGGTGTGCGTGGCGCGTGGCGGCATGACGCTGATGGTGCCCGGCACCCTGCCGGTCAACAACTTCAGGGAGTTCGTGGACTACGCCAAAAAGAACCCGGGCAAGATCAACTTCAGCTACACCGCCGGCAGCATCCTGCTGGGCAGCGAGATGCTGAAGTCGCGCGCGGGCTTTGACGCCACGGCCATCCCCTACAAGGGCTCCACCCAGGTGGCCACCGCGTTGATCGCGGGCGAGATCCAGATGGGCATAGACGTGCCGCTGTTCTACGTGGGCATGATCAAGGAAGGTCGCATCAAGGCGCTGGCCCACGGGGCGGCGGAGCGCTCGCCCTCGTTGCCCGACGTGCCCACGCTGGCCGAGGTGGGCGTGCCGGACCTGACGTTTGCGTTCTCGTTCGGCTTCTGGGCACCGGCGGGCACGCCGGACGCCACCGTCACCCGCCTGAACACGGCCTTCAACGCCGTGCTGAAGGAGCCCGACATCCGCGCGCGACTGGCCCAGGCCGGCGTGGTGCCGGTGGGCGGCGCACCCGAGGTGCATTCGCGCCAGGTGTCGGACGAGCAGGCCATGTGGGCCCAGGCTGCCGCAAAGATCGGCTACAAGCCGGAGTGAAGCGGCCCTGATGTTTTCATTGAAGGACAAGACCGTCGTCGTCACCGGCGGCGGCAAGGGCATTGGCCGCGGCATTGCGCTGGCCCTGGCGCGCTGCGGCGCGCAGGTGGGGGTGAGCGGGCGCGACCCGGCAGCGCTGGAGGCTGTGGTGGGTGAACTGCACGCGCTGGGTGCGGATGCGCTTGCCGTGCCTGGCGACATCACCCTGGCCGCTGACCGCCACCGCCTGATAGCCGCCACCCTGGCGCGCTTTGGCGCCATCCACGGCTGGATCAACAACGCGGGCAGCGCAGCGCCCAGCGACGTGGGACCGCTGGACACGATTGACGAAAGCCAGTGGGACCGCGTGGTGGACCTGAACCTGAAGGCGGCCTTCTTCGCAGCGCAGGCGGCCGCGCGGGCCATGGTGAACGGCGGCAGCATCGTCAACATCAGCTCGCGCAGCGCCTCGTACCCCAACCCCGGTACAGGCCACTACGGCGCAGCCAAGGCGGCGCTGGAGAACCTCACGCGCACCATGGCCGCGGAATGGGGCCACCGCGGCATCCGCGTCAACGCGGTGGCGCCCGGCGTGGTCATGACCGACGAGCTGGCCAAAACCTTGAACACCCCCGAGCGCATCCGCCGCCAGACAGACACCGTGCCGCTGCAACGCCTGGGCACACCTGATGACATCGGCCCGCTGTGCGCGTACCTGGTCAGCGATGAATCAGCCTGGACCAGCGGCGCGCTGATCCCCGTGAACGGCGGCAGCTTTGTGCCCATGGGCTATCTGAGCTACCTGCACCGCGTGAACCAACCCAAACCATGAACTTCAACTGGACTGACGAGCAGGCCGCGCTGCGCCAGCGCGTGCGCGCGTTGCTGGCACGTGAGCTGCCGCCTGATTGGGAACTCATCAGCCGCCACGGCCCCGGTTCGCCCGAACAAACGGCGTTCTCCATGCAGTTTTGCCCCAAGCTGGCCGCCGGGGGCCTGCTGGTGCCGCACTGGCCGGTCGAACACGGCGGGCGCGGCGCACCGGCGTGGGAGCATTTCATTGTGGGTGAAGAGCTGTTTGCCGCCGGCGAGCCGCGCGGGCCGCAGTACATGAACGTGAACTTCATCGGCGCCACGCTCATGAAGTACGGCACACCGCAGCAGCAGGCGCGCTACCTGCCCGACATGGCGGCGGGCCGATCCGTGTGGTGCCAGGGCTTTTCAGAACCGTCCGCCGGGTCTGACCTGGCGGCGCTGGGCACGCGCGCCGAGCTGCGTGGCGACGAGTACGTGATCAACGGCAGCAAGGTCTGGACGTCTTATGCGGGCATGGCGCAGACCTGCTTTCTGCTGGCGCGCACCGGCACGGGCAAAGGCGGTATCGCGATCTTTCTGGTGCCGATGGACACGCCCGGCATCACGGTGCGCTCCATTCCCTCACTGATCGGCCATGGCGACATCCACGAGGTGTTTTTTGACAACGTGGTCGTACCCGCCACGGCACGCCTGGGTGAGGAAGGCCAGGCCTGGGCCATCATCGGCTACGCGCTGGGGCTGGAGCGTGTGGGCCTGGCGCGCTATGCGTTTTCGCGCCGCGTGCTGGACCGCATGGTGACCGAGCTGAAGGCGCAGGAACGCTTTGCCGGTGAGGCCGTGCGCACCCAGGCCGCCCGCGCGCTGGCCGCATGCGAGGCCGCGCGGCTGCTGGTGTACCGCGTGGTGGACCAGCGCGCGCGCGGCCTGCCGCCCAGCGCAGAAGCCAACCTGGCGCGCGTGGCCGTGGTGGCCGCCGACCATGCGGTATCTGACTTTGCGCTGGATCATTTTGACGGCGCGCTGTGCGGCGACGGCTGGCCGCTGGTGCTGGCCCACCACGAACGCGCCATTGCGGCGGGCATTGCGTCCGGCGCCGCTGAAATCCAGCTGAACCTGGTTGCGCACGACTGGCTGCACCTTCCACGCGAACCCAGATTGGAGCGCGCATGAACATCAGCTTTACTCCCGACCAGCAAGCGCTGCTGGACGCCGTGGACCGCATCGCTCAGCGCCATGAAGGCAAGGCCACGCTGGGCGGCAGCCCCTTTGAAACCTCTGCTGCATTGCAGGCCGACCTGGACGGCGCCGGCGTGTGGGAGGCCGCTGCCATTGACGAGCTGGGCCCCGTGACCGCCGCTGCCATGGTGCAGCGGCTGGCACGCCTGCCGCAGTGCGTGGAGCTGATCACCTCGGCCCTGCTGCTGCCTTTGCTGGCACCCGCCTTGCCCCGCCCCTGCGCCGTGCTGTGGGACCGGTATGACCGACCCGCACGCTGGCTGCCCGGCGCACGCACGGCGCTGTGTGTGCGCGGCGACCGCGTGGAAGCTGCCTCATTGACCGACGATGACGTGGCCACGCTGGACAGCCCCTTTGGCTACCCCGTGGGCCGCCTGCGCGCCCCGGATGCGCTTGCTTGGACCCTGCTGGACACGGATGCGCAGGCGTTGCGCCGCCTGTGGCAACTGGGCGTGGCGGCCGAGCTGACCGGCTGCCTGGACGCCGGCCTGCAGGCCGTGGTGGCGCATGTGCGCGACCGCCGCCAGTTCGGCCGTCCGCTGGGGGCGTTCCAGGCGATACAACACCGCCTGGCGCAGGCGGCGGTGCAGGTCGAGGCCGCACGCTGGCTTACGCTGCAGGCTGCTTTCACCGGCACGCAAGCCGACGCCGCGGCCGCCGCCGGGCACGCACAGCAGTGCACGCCCACCGTCATTTACGACCTGCACCAGTTCATGGGCGCCATGGGCCTGACGCTGGAGTATCCGCTGCACCGCTGGACCACGCGCGCCAAGATGCTGCGCGCCGACCTGGGGGGCGCGCAGGCGCAGTACCGCGCGCTGGCCGATGCGGCGTGGGGTGTCAGCGAAAAAGAAGAACACACATGAGCACCACCACCACCACCCGCATGCCCCTGACCGGCGTGAAAGTGCTGGACTTAAGCCGCATCCTGGCCGGACCGCTGGCCACCCAGGCGCTGGCCGACCTGGGCGCCGAAGTCATCAAGGTCGAGCGCCCCGGCAACGGCGACGAAGCCCGCCGCTGGGGCCCGCCGTTCCTGAAAGACCGCGACGGCCACGACACGCGCGAATCGCCGATGTACCTGTCGGCCAACCGCAACAAGCGCTCCATCACCATCGACATTGCCAGCACCGCCGGGCAGGACCTGGTGCGCCGCCTGGTGGCGCGCAGCGACGTGCTGCTGGAGAACTACAAAGTCGGCGACCTGGCCCGCTACGGGCTGGACTACGCCACGCTGCGCAAGCTGAACCCGCGCCTGGTGTACTGCTCGGTCACCGGCTTTGGCCAGACCGGCCCCAAGGCCCACCTGCCGGGGTATGACACGGTGTTCCAGGCCATGAGCGGCATGATGAGCGTGACCGGCCTGCCCGACGGCGTGCCCGGCGGCGGCCCCATGAAAACCGGCCCCAGCCTGGCGGACTTCATCGCCGGGCAATACGCCGCTACCGGCGTGCTGGCCGCGCTGTATGAGCGCGACGGCCCGAACGGCACGGGCCAGGGCAAACACATCGACATTGCCCTGCTGGACTGCACCATCGCCGCGCAAACCCATTCCGTCATGACCTACCTGGCCGCCGGCGTGATACCGCCGCGACGCGGCACCGAAGGCAACGGCGGCCTGCCGTCGCAGGCGTTTGAATGCGCCGACGGCGGCGTGATCGTAATCTGCGGCAGCGAGGCGCAGTACCGCGGTTTTTGCCAGGCGCTGCGCCAGCCGCAGCTGGCGGATGACCCGCGCTTTGTCACCAACACGCAGCGCCTGGCCCACCGGCGCGAGCTGGCCGAGGTGTTCAACGCACTCACCCGGCAATGGCAGATGCAGGAGCTGCTGGCCGTGCTGGAAGCCGCGGGCATCCCCAGCGGCCCGATCAACCGCTACCCCGAGGTGTTTGCCGACCCGCAGGTGCTGCACCGTGGTATTGCCCAGCACGTGCCCCACCCCACGGCGGGGGAAGTGACGCTGTGCGCCAACCCCATCCGCTTTGCGGGCACGCAGGCGCCCCTGCCCACCGCACCGCCCACCATCGGCCAGCACACCGACGAAATCCTGCGTGATGTGCTGGGGCTGGACGAGGCCGCCACTGCCGCGCTGCGCGCGCAACGCACGGTATGAACCGCTTTGAAACCATCCTGTGCGAGGTGTATGACGGCATCGCCACGCTGACGCTGAACCGGCCCAAGGCGCTGAACGCCATCAACCGCCAGATGGCCGATGAAATGACCGACGCGCTGACGCAGCTGGCGGCCGACCCTGCCGTGCGCGTGCTGGTGCTGCGTGGTGCGGGCGATGCATTCTGCGCAGGCGGTGATGTGCGCGACATGGCAGGCCAGGGACCGCGCAGCGCGGATGAAGCGCTGGACGGCATGGCCCGCTACAAACGCCTGACGCTGGCGCTGCACTATTTCCCCCGCCCGGTAATCGCTGCGGTGGACGGCGTGGCCTTCGGCGCCGGCATGAGCCTGGCCCTGCTGGCCGACCTGGTGCTGTTGAGCGACCGCGCCCGGCTGTGCCTGGTGTTCCAGCGCGTGGGGCTGATCCCGGACTGCGGCGCGCTGTACACCCTGCCCCGTCTGGTGGGCCTGCAGCAGGCCAAGGCCCTGGCACTGACCGCCCGTGAAATCGGCGCAATAGAGGCACAAGCCATGGGCCTGGCGCTGGAGGTGCTGCCCTGGCAGCAGTTGCATGCGCGTGCGCAGCAGCTGGCCGAGGTCATGGCCAGGGGATCGCCCACGGCGCTGGCGCTGACCAAGCAGGCGCTGGATGCGTCGCTGCAAAGTGATTTGCCCGCAATGCTGGCGCTGGAGGCCGCCGGACAGGCTGTGGCGCTGACGAACGAGGAACACCGGCAGGCGGTGCAGGCGTTTGCGCGCAAGGAAACGCCCCGCTACGTGTGGCCGGTGCCGCACACCATCGCCCGGAATGGACCCGCCAACGAATGAGCGACGCCTCGGAGGTGGCGCTCAGTCGTACGGCTGGAACTGGTTGCTGTCCCGGCTGAGCAGTTGCATCAGCTTGGGGTGGATGAAAAGCTTTTCTTTGCCAAACGGCATTTCGCGCAGCACACCCAGCGCGGCCAGGTCGTGCAGGTAGCGCGATGCGGCCTGGCGCTGGGCGATGCCTTTGTCCACCAGGTTTCCAATGCGGCAATAGGGCTGCTCAAAGATCACGTCCACCAGCTCGCGGGTGTAGATCTTGGGCAGGCGGGTGCGCACATGTTCAGTGGTGTGCTCGGCCAGCGTGCGGATGGCGGCAATCTTGGCCGTCGTCCATCTGGACGTTTCGGCCACGGCCTGCAGCATGAAGATCACCCAGGGTTCCCAGGCCTCGTCCCGCGTGACGCCGAGCAGCAGGCGGTAGTAGTCGGCCTTGTGGGCGATCACATGGCGGCTGAGGTACAGGATGGGCAGGTTCAACAGCTCTTCCTGAATCAGGTAGAGGATGTTGAGCACGCGGCCGGTGCGGCCGTTGCCGTCGGTGAAGGGGTGGATGGCTTCGAACTGGTAGTGGCCCACGGCCATGCGGATCAAGGGGTCCAGCTCGGTCTGGCTGTGCAGAAAGCGTTCCCAGTTGGCCAGCATGTCGCGCAGGCGGGCTTCGCCTTCGGGCGGGGTGTAGACCACCTCGCCGGTACGGTCGTTGGCAAGCTGGGTGCCCGGGGTGCGGCGGATGTCCATGTCCACCCCTTTGAGGGTGCGACAGACATCTACGGCGGTAGCGGTGCACAGCGGCCGGGCCTTGAGCGACTGAAAGCCTTGGTACAGCGCGGTGCGGTAGCGCAAGGCTTCTTTGGTAGCCGGGTCGGCGGCATCGGCATTGGCATGGCCGTGCGCGTACTGGAACAGCTGGTCGGTCGTGGTGACGATGTTTTCAATTTCCGAGCTGTCCTTGGCTTCCAGCAGCGGGATGGTGTTGATCAGCATCGCCTGGTTGGGGATGAGCTCGGCCGCTTGCTTGAGTTCGGCCAGCGCAGCGCGAGCCTCAATGCAGGCCTTGAGCACAGCCCGGCTTTCCAGCTCGCGCGCCGGGGGCAGCGCGGGCAGGTGGTTGTGGGGTTGCTCGGGGTGCCAGGCGGGGGCGGAGGCCTTCATGATGCAAAAATCTTGTTTTATCGACACGTCTTCAGCTTATGTCGCCGCTGACGACACGTCAACAAAACATGTTCTTGTTTTAGAAAAATAGCGACATATTAGAAATTCATGTCGTTTGAAACGACATGAGTCAGAAAACGTGTCCCTGATCTGCCTTGCTTGCCTTCTGCGTCACCACGCCGCATCCGCAAACGCCCCCGCCAGAAAATTCACCAGCGCCCGCACCTTGGGCAGCACAAATTTGCGGCTGGGGTACACCGCGTAAATGCCCAGCGCCATGGCCTGCCAGGCCGGCAGTACCTCCACCAGCCGCCCGTCGGCCAGCTCATCGGCAATCAGAAAGGTGGGCTGCAGGTCGATGCCCGCGCCGCGCACGGCGGCGGCCACGCTGGTGTCGCCGTTATTCGTCCACAGGCGCGGCTTTGTCTTGACCGTCACCGGGCCATCCGGCCCCTGCAGCAGCCACTGGCCCGGCGTGGCCAGCAGGCTGTAGCCGATCACGTCGTGCGCGGCCAGGTCGTCGGGGTGCCGGGGCGTGCCGCGCCGGCGCAGGTACGAGGGCGCCGCGCACAGCACCAGCCGCGTGGACGCGAGCTTGCGCGACACCAGCGACGAATCCGGCAGGCGCGCAATGCGCACGGCCAGGTCAAAGCCCTCATCGACCAAGTCCACCACGCGGTCGGCCAGGTGCACGTCCAGCGTCAGGCGCGGGTGCGCAGCCAGAAACTCGCTCCACAGCGGCGCCAGGTGCCGGGTGCCAAAGCTCACGGGCACGCTCACCTTCAGCAGGCCGCTGGCGCTGGCCGCGCGGGTGGACAGCTCGGCTTCGGATTCTTCAATGCTCGCCAGGATGTCGCGGCAGCGCGAAAGGAACACCTCGCCCTCGGGCGTGAGCGACAGCTTGCGGGTGGTGCGCTGCATCAGCCGCACACCCAGGCGCTGCTCCAGGTCCGACACATGGCGCGACACGGCGGCCTTGGACATGCCCAGCACGTCGGCGGCGCCCACAAAGCTGCCCGCGTCGGCCACGCCGGCAAACACACGCATTTCCTGGAATTTGTCCATTGTTCCGATATTCTGGACTATTCATCTTCTTTCATGTCATTTATCTTCCATCAGGAAGCCAATAGAGTGGAGCACACACCAGGAGTTCGTCATGAAAGTCCCTTCGCTTTTTGTATCCCACGGCGCGCCGACATTCGCCATCGAGCCCGGCCTGGCCGGCGCGCAACTGCATGCGCTGGGCCTGACGCTGGGCAAGCCCCGGGGCATCGTGGTGGTGTCGCCGCACTGGATGACGCGCGGCGTGGCTGTGACGGCCAGTACCCGGCCGCCCACCATCCACGACTTCGGCGGCTTTCCCGACGCGCTGTACAGCCTGCAGTACCCCGCGCCAGGTGACCGCGCGCTGGCCGCGCGCGCCGCGCAGGCGTTGCAGGTGCTGGGCCAGCCGGTGCACCTGGACGAGGCCCGCGGCCTGGACCACGGCGCCTGGGTGCCGCTGCTGCACATGTACCCCGACGCCGACGTGCCGGTGGTGCAGGTGTCGCTGCCGCATGACAGCACGCCGGCCACGGCCTTGGCGCTGGGCCAGGCGCTTGCGCCGCTGGGGCGCGACGGCGTGCTGGTGATCGGCTCGGGCAGCCTCACGCACAACCTGTATGAGTTCCGCGGCGGCGATGTGGCTGCGGCCGACTATGTGGTGGAGTTCTCGCAGTGGATCCGCGCCGCCGTGCAGCGCGGCGACACCGATGCGCTGCTGCGTGCGCTGCAAGACGCGCCGCACGCCCGGCGCGCCCACCCCACCAGCGACCATTTTCTGCCGCTGCTGGTGGCCGCGGGCGCGGCCAACGACGCTACGCCTGCCACCGTGCTGGACGGCGGCATCCGCCACGGCATGCTGGCCATGGAGTCGTACCTGTTTGGCCAGGTGCATTAACCTCGGCGCATGGACGACGACAACAACCAGATTGAAGTGCCCGCCAGTTTCTGCGCCCTCTTCGCCACCCCCGCCGGCCGGCTGACCGAGCCGGTTTCGATGGTGCGCCAGCGTTACGAGCTTTGCGAAGACCTGGCCCAGATGCTGGTGGAGCAGGCGGCCACGCTGCAGTTCAAGACCGGCCGGCCCGAAGCACAGGTGTTGCAGACGATTGAAGACGGGTTGACAGGTGGGGATGCGGGGGTGAGTGCGCAAGAGTCGCTCTGGGTGGGCAAGCGGCTGGCGGAACTGCTGGACTGGAAAATTCCCGCAGGGGAGACCGGCGAATAGCCGTCATCCGTCAACGCTGCAACCGCCCAACGTCCCGCCCCGCCGCTCGAACCGCCTCACGGATCGCCGCCACCACTGCTTCTGGCTTTTCCATCGGGATGCCGTGGCCGCTGTCCACCCAGACCTGCCGTGCGCCCGGGTACAGGGTGGCCAGGGCGGCGCGCTTGCGGTTGGCGTCATCGGCCAGGGCGGACGACTGCGCCATCGGGTGCAACGCGCTCAGCACCCATACCGGCACGGCGGGGTCCACCGGCAGGCCCAGCACGATCTGGCCTGTAGCGTCCAGCGCAGCCAATTCCTGCTTGGCCGTGTCGGAGGTCAGCATGCCAAAGGTCAGCTTGAGCCAGGCCGGCCATCCCTGCGGGTCACCGGCGCCCCGGAGCTGCTCGGGGTGGGTGGCGTCCACCAGCACCAGGGCAGCCACCTCGCGCGGGTACTGCCGCGCAAACAGCTGCATGTACAGCCCGCCCAGCGAATGCCCCACCAGCACATACGGCGGTGGCAGCTTGCGCGCCTGCAGCAAGGACCGCAGTTCGTGGACGACGTGCGTTCCGTCGCGTGCCTGCGCGACGGCATCGCTTTTGCCGTAGCCCGCACGGTTGTAGGCCAGCACGGTGCTCTCACGCGCGACCTCGGGCAAGACCTTGGCCCACCAGTCCAGCGTGCCGCCCAAGCCGTTTTCCAGAACAACCACCGGCAGGCCCTGGCCTGCAACCACGGATTCAACCTGGCGCCCACCCACGGCGGCGGTGGTGACTCCCGCCAGGGTGCTGCAGCCGCCGATGCACACGGCCAGCATCAGCCCCGCCACCAACCCGGTTGCGCGCGGGCTCAGCACCGCTTGGCCGCCCGCATCAAGGCGTTGCAGGTTTCACTGCCGCCGGCGGGGCGCGCCTTTGGCCCGCCCGCCATCGGCGTGCAGATGGCGTCCGAATGCGGCGTCTGGCCAAAGCTCATGGCGCGCTGGAAGCCGGTGGCGCTGTACATGTAGCAGGTGTAGGCAGAGCCGTCGCGGGTGGTCACGGTGTAGTTCAGGCGGCCGCCCGTCTCCTCGGTGCGCTCGCCCAGGGTGAACTGGCCCACCGGTCGTCCGATGGCCTGTGCCGTGCGCTGCTCGATCCCGCCCTGGTCAATGGTGGCGGCGCATCCGCCCAGGAGCGCCAGGGCGGTGAAGGTGGTGATGGCTCGAAAGTACATGGGTCAATCCTTGGGGTGGGGTTCAGCGGCTGAAGCAGTTGTCCGTGGGGATGCGGGTCAGGGTGTTGGCCACATCGGCCAGCGTGGGCTGGATGGTGGGCATTTCGTCCCCCACCAGGCACAGCAGGTTGGCCGGGCGCAGCGTCCAGATGGTGCCCACGCGCGTGCCGCTCACGGTCTGGAAGGTGCCCCAGTACGCGCTCAGGCTCGGCGTCGCCTCCGACTTCGCAAAGGTCACCACGCCCAGGCGCGTGGGGCCCGCCTGCGTGGGCGTGCCCGCGCATTCGTTGCCGCTGAAGCTCAGCACGCCTTCGTCGTAGTCGATTGTGGCGGGGCTGGTCACGCGTGCGCGCAGCAGCCGTTTGAATGACTGGCCGCCGGTGCGCACGCAGCCCCTTTGCACCCAGTCACCCGCCAGCGCGTCAATCTGCGCGGGCAGCGGCAGCGCATCGCCCGGGCTGGGCGCGGGGGCCGGGGCTGGCGCCGGCGCGGGCAGCGCGGCGTCACCGCTGCCACCGTCACCACCACCGCCGCAGGCGCCCAGGGCCAGCGTGGCCGCGGCAAGGGCAGCCAGCGTGCAAAGGCTGGCGCGCCGGGTTTGAGAGGGGAGAGACAGCATGAACAACTCCTTGAAAAGTTCTGGTTGGGAAAAAAAAGGGCGAACGAAAGCCCGGCCTCCCTGGAGGCCCTGTCAGGCAAAGGCGATGGAAACTCAGTCCGGCTTGCGGGCCACGATGAAGACGCGGATGTCCTTGCCCCGCGTGCCGTGCCGCTCCACGGCTTCGATCCGCAGGCCCTGGCGCTCCATGGCCGAGCGCAGCTGGGCTGCGTCAAAGCACAGCAACACATCCGGCGCCTTGCCGATGGCGCGCATCAGCGGCAGCGCCAGCCAGGGCACCAGCGGGTTCATCTCCGAGATGCACGGCGTTTTGGAAATCAACAGGCCGCCCGGGCGCAGCGCGCGCACGGCCTGGGCCAGCGCCTGGTCCAGGTCGCCCACCAGGTGCAGCACATTGAAGGCCAGCACGGCGTCGTAAATGCCCTGGCCAAACACCTGCGCGTCGGCGTCGGCCACCGCAAAGCCCAGCTGCGCCATGGGACGCGCGGCGAGCTTTTCGCGGGCGATGTTGATCATCTGCTGCGACACGTCGGTGGCCAGCAGGCGGCGGGTGAACGGCGCCAGGCGCAGGGCCGTGGTGCCGGTGCCGCAGCCGATCTCCAGCACGTCCTGGCCGGGGTGCAGCAGGGTCAGCACGCGCTGCAGCGTGGCTTCATAGCCCGCCATGTCGGCAATCGGGTCGGCGGCGTACTTGCGCGCGATGCGGTCCCAGAAGCGGGCCTTGCGGGCAGCCGCTGCATGGTCGCGCAGTCCGGCGGGGGCAACAGCAAGCGGGGCGGTAGGTAAAGATGCCATGCCCCGGATGCTATCCATGCACAACGCCGCAGGGAACTGCGGTAAATTGCAGCGAATCCATACAAAAATGCATGAATGAACTCGACTGGAACCAGCTGAAGGCGTTTCTGGCGACGGCCGAAACGGGCTCGCTGTCGGCCGCGGCCCGCAAGCTGGGCCTGACCCAGCCGACGCTGAGCCGGCAGGTCGCGGCGATTGAAAAAGCCATGGGCGTGACGCTGTTCGAGCGCGTGGGCAAGGCCATGGCGCTGACCACCACCGGGCTGGACTTGCTGGAGCATGCGCGCGCCATGGGCACGGCGGCGCAGGCGCTGGCGCTGGCGGCCACGGGCCGGTCCCAGGCCGTGGGCGGCGTGGTCTCTGTGTCGGCCACCGACGCCGTGGCCGCCTGGCTGGTGCCGCCGCTGGTGCGCCAGCTGCGCGAGCAGGAACCGGGCATTACCGTGGAGGTGATTGCCTCCAACGCCTTGAGCGACCTGCTGCGCCGCGAGGCTGACATCGCCATCCGCCACGTCAAGCCCGAGCAGCCGGAGCTGATCGCACGGCTGGTGCGCGAGGCCTCGGCCTGTTTTTATGCGTCCGAGGACTGGGTGAAGCTGCATGGCCACCCGCGCAGCGCGGCAGACGCCGCCCACCTGCCCTTTGTGGGCGCGGGGCGCAACGGCCCGTACCTGGCCTACCTGCAGCAGCACGGCCTGCCGGTGACCGAGGCCAGCTTCAGCTGCCATGCCGAGCATTCGGTCGCCAGCTGGTCGCTGGTGCGCGCGGGCATGGGCATTGGCGCGATGATGGACGACATTGCCCGCCAGACGCCGGGCGTGGTGCGCGTGCTGGACGATGTGCCGCCGGTGACCTTTCCGGTCTGGCTGGTCAGCCACCGCGAGCTGCGTACCTCGCGGCGCATCCGCGTGGTGTTCGAGGCGCTGGCCGCGGGACTGCAACAACCGGGCTGAAGCCGGTTGAGGCCGGTTGAGGCTGGGGCTATGCCAGGTTCACCTCGCGGTGCTCCCCCAGGCTGGTGGGCGGCTTGCCGGTGATGGCGGCCCTGGCCATCTTCAGGACCTGGGCGATCTTGCTTTCCTTGACGTTCCAGTACTCGGCATGACCAGACTGCACGGCCAGCAGGGCCAGGTCCGGGTCGTCTTGCCCGCCGGGAAACCGGGCCTTGGCCGCAGGGGACCACAGCTGCGCGAAGACGCTTCAAACACTCGCGAACTTCAAGCGCGCGGCGCTGTCCTGAACCGCCCCGGAATTTGAGGAGGCTCTTTTCTCTGAGAGGATTGAGCCATGAAGAAGTCACCCAAGTTTCCCCCTGAAGTCCGCGAACGCGCTGTCCGCATGGTGCGCGAGCACCGAGGCGAGT
>JBFWUB010000002.1:0-367994 GCA_050247515.1 Ramlibacter sp.
TCGGGCATCACGTCACTGTCCACCGGGCTGAGCACCGGCCCGTAGAACATCGTTTCGCTGTCCACCAGATCCAGCACGGGAGAGAGCACGGCCACGTCGAGCATCTATTCACTGTCCACCAGCACCAGCACGGGCCTGAGCACCGCTACCTCAGGCATCACGTCACTGTCCACCGGGCTGAGCACCGCCACGTCAAACATCGATTCCCTGTCCACGAGCACCAGCACGGGCTTGAGCACAGCCACCTCAAGCATCACGTCACTGTCCACCAGCACCAGCACGGGCCTGAGCACCGCCACCTCGGGCATCACGTCACTGTCCACCGGGCTGAGCACCGCCACGTCGAACATCGACTCCCTGTCCACCAGCACGAGTACCGGCCTGAGCACGGCAACGTCGAGCATCACGTCACTGTCCACGAGCACCAGCACGGGCTTGAGCACAGCCACCTCAAGCATCACGTCACTGTCCACCAGCACCAGCACGGGTCTGAGCACCGCCACATCGCGCATCGACGCCCTGGCCACGAGCACCAGCACGGGCCTGAATATCGCCACAGCGGCCATCGAATCCCTGTCCACCAGCACCAGTACAGGTCTGAGCACGGCTACGTCGAGCATCACTTCGCTGTCCACCAGCACCAGCGCGGGCTTGAGCACTGCTACATCGAGCATCGAGTCCCTGTCCACAAGCACCAGCACCGGCTTGAGCACGGCCACATCGAGCATCACGTCGCTGTCCACCAGCACCAGCACCGGGCTGAGCACCGCCACATCGAACATCGAGTCTTTGTCCACCAGCACGAGCACCGGTTTGAGCACGGCCACCTCAAGCATCACGTCGCTGTCCACCAGTACCAGCACCGGGCTGAGCACCGCCACATCGCGCATCGACGCCCTGTCCACGAGCACCAGCACCGGCTTGAGCACAGCTACGTCCAGCATCGAGTCCCTGTCTACCAGCACCAGCACGGGTCTGAGCACCGCCACCTCGAACATCGAGTCTTTGTCCACCAGCACCAGCACCGGCTTGAGCACCGCTACCTCGGGCATCACGTCGCTGTCCACCGGGCTGAGCACCGCCACATCGCGCATTGACGCCCTGTCCACGAGCACCAGCACGGGCTTGAATATCGCCACAACGGGCATCGAATCCCTGTCCACCAGCACCAGTACAGGTCTGAGCACGGCCACGTCGAGCATCACTTCGCTGTCCACCAGCACCAGCACGGGCTTGAGTACCGCTACCTCGGGCATCACGTCGCTGTCCACCGGGCTGAGCACAGCGACATCAAACATTGACTCCCTGTCCACCAGCACCAGCACGGGCTTGAGTACCGCTACCTCGGGCATCACGTCGCTGTCCACCGGGCTGAGCACCGCCACGTCGAACATCGATTCCCTGTCCACCAGCACCAGCACGGGCCTGAGCACCGCTACCTCGGGCATCACGTCACTGTCCACCGGACTGAGCACCGCCACATCGCGCATCGACACCCTGTCCACAAGCATCAGCACGGGCTTGAATATCGCCACAGCGGGCATCGAGTCCCTTTCCACGAGCACCAGCACGGGTCTGAGCACCGCTGCCTCGGGTATCACGTCCCTGTCCACCGGCCTGAGCACCGCCACTTCGGGCATTACGTCCCTGTCCACGAGCACCAGCACGGGCTTGAGCACCGCAACATCGAGCATCGATTCCCTGTCCACCAGTACCAGCACGGGCCTGAGCACCGCTACCTCGGGCATCACGTCACTGTCCACCGGGCTGAGCACCGCCACATCGCGCATCGACACCCTGTCCACAAGCGTCAGCACGGGCTTGAGCACCGCCACCGCAGGCATCGACTCCCTGTCCACCAGCACCAGCACAGGCCTGAGCACCGCGGCCTCGGGCATCACGTCGCTGTCGACCGGCCTGAGCACCGTTACATTGCGCATCGACACCCTGTCCACAAGCGTCAGCACGGGCTTGAGTACCGCCACCGCAGGCATCGACTCCCTGTCCACGAGCACCAGCACGGGCCTGAGCACGGCCACCTCGAACATCACGTCGCTGTCCACCGGACTGAACACGGCCAACTCGAACATCGCGTCGCTGTCCACCAGCACCAGTACCGGGATGAGCACCACCACCTCCCGGCTCGATTCACTGACCACGTCGGTGCAGACCACCAACAACAACTACACGACGCTGGACCAGCGCGTCACCAACGTTGGCTCGAGCCTGTCCACGGCGCTGTCGAGCACGACGGTGGTGCTTTCCACCCGGATCGACAGTCTTTCCACTACGGTGAACACGGTCTCGCTGGGAGCGAGCGGCGGCGGGGCAACGATCGACAACAGCACCACCACGATCGTGAACCACCTGACCTCCCTGTCAACGACTCTGGTCAGCAGCATGAGCACCACCACCAGCGCAATCGCGGCCCTGCAGACACAGGTAGCCACCGGCGGGGGCACGGCCAATGGCCGGTCGGCGCGCGCCATGGGCGCGGGCTCCACGGCCAATGGCACGCAGGCCACGGCCGCCGGCGACTGCGCGTACGCCAACGGCAGCGCTGCCACGGCATTGGGTTACTGCGCCAATGCCGGCACCCAGACCACAACGGCCGACAACGCCACCGCCGTGGGCAGCAACTCCCGGGCCCTGGGCGGCGCCTCCACGGTGCTGGGCGCGGAGGCCCGGGCGCTGGGCCAGGGCGGCGTGGCCATCGGCTACCAGGCGCTGGCGCAGACCAGCGGTTCCGTGGCCATTGGCGAAGGCGCCATCGCCCGCTCGTCGGTCGCGGTGGGGGTGCGTTCGCAGGCGCTTGGCCTGAACACGACAGCGGTTGGCGACGATGCGACGGCCGCTGGCGATTACAGCGTGGCGATCGGCAACAAGTCGGTGGCCGACGCCGCCAACGCCGTGGCGCTGGGCAACGGTTCGGTCGCCGATCAGGCCAACACTGTGTCGGTCGGCGCCGAAGGGGCTGAGCGCCGCATCACCAATGTGGCACCGGGCATCCTGCCAACCGACGCCGTGAACGTCTCCCAGCTTCGCGAAGTCGAACGGCGCGCCTATGCCGGCGTGGCCATGTCAATCGCGATGTCTTCCGGCCGCATTTCGTTGTCCGAGCCGGGCCAGAAAGCAGTCGGCGTGGGGTTGGGATCCTATGGGCGCAACCAGGCATTTTCATTCACGTTCCAGGGCTTGACCGAGTCCGGGAAACTGCAATACAACCTGGGCATCTCAACCACCTCGGCCGGGCGCGACTGGAGCCTCGGCGCCGGTATCGGCTATCGGTGGAAATAGGCGGCTGAAGGCAAGTACCGGAGTGTTTTCATGCGATTGATTTGCATCACCTGGATGGCTCGCCTGGCGGCGGCCTGCGCCATTGGCCTGATGGCGCACCTGCCGGGCGCCTGGGCGGCGTCCGAGCACGAGACCCTTGCCGCGGGCAGCTGGTACGGCGAAGTGCCTGCCACGGCCGACCAGCCATTGCAGCGATTCATGACGCAACGCCAGCCCGACGGCACCTTCACGCTGCTGACCCGGCTTTACCAGAACGGCCGCGCCGTGTCGGAGCTGCGCAACGCGGGGCTTTGGGGCGTGTCCAACGGGCTGTATTTCACGATCACCACCGAGATCAACGGCAAGCGAACCGAGACGCGCACCACTGAGCTGTCCAACGCCTACCTGATCCGCAGCCTGACGGCCGAGGCATTTGAGTATCAGCACATCGCGTCCGGGCGGATGTTTCGCGTCAAGCGCGTCGACCCCGCCATCACCCGGCTGCCGGACTGACTCATGGCACATGCGGGCTTGCGCCTGGGCATCACCATCGGCCTGAGGACGCCAGACGAGTCGTTGTGGGTCAATGGCATCAAGCAGAACGCCATTTACCTGCTGGATGCTCTGCTGCACGTGCCGGGGGTGGCGTCGGTTTGTCTGGTCAACGTCACCGATGTAGCCCTGGGCAACACGCTCGCCTGGGACCGGACACGCTGGCCGACCGTGACGTTCGACGAGGCCAGGGACCACCTGGACGTACTGATCGAGCTGGGCGGAGAGGTCGGCGCGGAGCGCACTACCTATCTCAAGCAGCGCGGCACGCGCCTGGTGTCGTATTGCTGCGGGTTCGAATACGTCGTGGCCGCGCAGGGCATGCTGTTCGGCCGGCAGCTGTGGGGTCATGGGTTGAACATCAACCAGCGCTATGACGCTTTGTGGGTGATCCCCCAGATCGCGCCCACCAGCCTGCACTACTTCCAGACCCTGCGTCGGCGGCCGGCCCAGGTGGTGCCATTTGTCTGGGAGCCCGTGTTTTTGCAGGAGCGCAGCCGCGCGCTGCCTCACCAGGGCGAATACCGGCCGCGCCCCGGTTCGCGCCGCCTGAGCGTGATGGAGCCCAATCACGACATCGTGAAGTTCTGCCTGTACCCGGCGCTCATTGCCGAGGAGGCGTACCGCCGCACGCCCGCCGCCATTGAACGCCTGTGCATCACCAACACGGCCCACCTGGCCAACGTCAACCCCGAGTTCACGTCCATGATGAACCAGCTGGACCTGGTCCGCCAACACAAGGCGGTGTTCCTGGGCCGGCACGAAACGCCCGCGTTCCTGGCCGAGATGACGGACGTCATGGTGTCGCACCAGTGGGGCAACCCTCTGAACTATTTCTATTTCGATGTGTGCTGGCAGGGGTACCCGCTGGTGCACAACGCCCACCTTTGCAGCGAGCTGGGCTACTACTATCCAGACAACGACGTTTCCGCTGGCTGCACCCAGCTGCTGCGCGCCATCGCCACCCACGACGACCAGTGGGAAGATTACCGCGAACGCCAGCGCGCCGCCATCGCCAGATACCTTCCGGGCGACCCGCAACTGACCAGCCAGTACGCGGCGCTGCTGGCGCAACTGATGGCGCAACCGCTGATCTAGGCGTCTGGCGCTGGCCCCACGATCTACCATGAACATCGGCATTTCCATCCTTGCGCGGCCGGACGCCCACATCCTGAGCAACGGCCTGAACCAGAACGCGGCCTTTCTGGCCATGCTGCTGCGCAGCAGTGCATGGGTCGACAACATTTATTTCCTCAATGGCGGCGATGCGCAGACCCTGCCAGAAGGCATGGACGAGGCAGTCCGTGGCATTCCGCTGGTACGCCCCGAAGAGGTGACGTTCAGTCTGGATGTGGTGATCGAGATAGGTGCACAGTTGCCGCAGCAATGGCTCAGCCGGGTGCGCGCGCTGGGCGCGAAAGTCGTCGCTTTCCTGGTGGGGCAGCCCTACCTCAACGAAACCGAGCGTCCCATTTTTTCGCGGGACGGCGGTACGCTGTTCAACGGTGCCCCCTGGCATGAAATCTGGATATTGCCCCAGCACGCGCACACCAGCCTGCCGATGCTGCGCACCGTCTCGCGTCTGCCGGTGCACGAGGTGCCTCACATCTGGTCGCCCGTCTATGTCGATCAGCACGCGGCCATCGCGCGGGCGCAGGGCGGCACATTCGGCTTCGACCCGCAGGCATTCCAGGCCACGGGCAGCAGCTGGCGCATCGGCATCTTCGAGCCCAACATTTCCGTGGCCAAGTACTGCGCCATTCCCATGCTGGTGAGCGAACATGCCTGCCGCCAGGACGCAGGCGCCGTCGCCCGTGTGGCGGTCATGAACACAGTTCACATGAAGGAGCACCCCACCTTCAACCGCTTCGCATCCCACCTGGACATCACGCGCCAGGGCAAGGCCAGCTACGAACCGCGCCTGGCTTTTGCCAGTTGCATGGCGCGGTTCGAGCTCAACATGGTGGTGTCACATCACTGGGAGTGTGAACAGAACTATCTCTACTACGAAGCCCTGCACGCGGGCTATCCGCTGGTGCACAACTCGGGCTTTTTGCATCGCGGCGGGGTCGGCCTGTACTACCCGGGATTCAGCGCGATCCAGGGAGGGGAGCTGCTCCTGCGGGCGCGGCACGAGCCACCCGCGTTCTGGCAGGCTTACCAGCAAAAGGCCGGGGCCTGGCTGCGCAAGCTGTTGCCAGACGACCCCGTCAACGTGGATGCCTTCATGCGCCGGTTGACCGCGCTCGGGGAGGCCACGCCATGAGCGCACCCGGCCGCAAGCTGCGCGTGGGCGTCACGATTGCCATTCGCGAAGGCAACCAGTCCATCTGGGAGAACGGCATCTTCCAGAACTGTGCCTTCCTGGCCCAGCTGTTCAACCTGTCGCCGGCGATCGAGGAGGCAGTGCTCGTCAACAGCGGCACGCATGCGCCCTCGAGCGGCCTGTTTCTGGACCAGACGGCGCTTCGCCTCATCGGGCTCGAGGAGGCAGCGCAAACACTGGACGTCGTCATCGAGATGAGCGCGCAGCTGCCCGAAGACTGGCTCAGCGCGTTCCGGTCCGGCGGCGGGCGATGCGCCTGGATGCGCGTGGGCAATGACTACGTCATCGACATCGAACGGGCCATGCACAACAAGCCCCCCGGCGGCCTGTGCAGCAGCAAGGCGTATGACGCGGTCTGGACGCTGCCTGAGTACGAACACAGCTGCCTTGATTACTTCTCTCTGACGGCGCGTGCCCCCGTGCGGATCGTGCCGCATCTGTGGACACCGCTGTTCTTCCAGAAAGGCATCGACACCCTGCCCGCAGGCATACGCTTCGGCTATCAGCCGGGCAGGGAACGCTGGCGAGTCTGCACCTTCGAGCCCAATGTCTGCATGGTCAAGACCAGCCTGATCCCCATGCTTTCCTGCGAAGAGGCCTACCGGGCCAACCCGGCGTTTCTGGACGGTCTGAAGGTGTGCAACACCTTGCACCTGAAGGAGCACCCCACTTTCTCCGCCACGGCACTGAAGCTCGACGTGGTACGGCATGGCCTCGCGACCTTCGAGGGCCGCTTTGCAACCTACGAGTTCATGGCCCACTACGGCGACTGCATCATCAGCCACCACTGGGAAAACGGCCAGAACTACCTCTACTACGAGGCCCTGTACGGCGGCTATCCACTGGTGCACAACTCAGAGTTCATCAAAGGCTGCGGCTACTACTACCCGGACTTTGACTGCCAGGCCGGCGGCGCCGCGCTGCTGCGCGCGTTCATGGAGCACGACCGGCGGCTGGAGGACGAAAAACGCAGCACGGCCGCGCTGCTGCACAGCCTGGATGTGGCCAACCCCGCCAACATCGAGGTGTACACCCGCGAGCTGCTCGCACTGTTCGGGCCGCGCTGAAAAGCAAAATCCCGGCGTGTGCCGGGATTTCGGGGTGGGTGCGCAGAAACGTCAGAACGGAATGTCGTCGTCCATGTCGTCAAAGCCGCTGGACGACTTGGCCGGTGCCTGGCGCGGTGCCGGGGCAGGCGCACGCGGTGCGGGCGCGGCGGCGCGGCGTGGGGGCGCACCGCCGCCGTCTTCGTCACTCCCGCCCGGGCCGCCCATTCCTTCACGGCCGCCCAGCAGTTGCATCTCGGTGGCAATGATGTCCACCGTGTTTTTCTCGATACCGTCCTGGCCGGTGTACTTGCCGTACTTGAGGCGGCCTTCCACGTAGATCGGGCGGCCCTTCTTGACGTATTCGCCGGCGATCTCGGCCAGGCGGTCATAGAACGTGACGCGGTGCCACTGGGTGTCTTCCACCGTTTCACCGGTGGTCTTGTCCTTGCGGCGGCTGCTGGTGGCCACGCTGACGTTGGCCACGGCCTGGCCGGACGGCAGGTAACGGATTTCGGGGTCGCGGCCACAGTTGCCGACCAAGATGACTTTGTTGACGGATGCCATATGACGGGGCTCCAGAGAAGGGACGGTGGATTATGCCGCTTTGCGCAGCGGCGACGTGATGGGTTTCATGGGCCAGGCCACCAGCAGCCACAGCGCCATGGCGCCAGCGCAGGCGGCAAACAGCCCGGCCGATCCGGCGGCTTTCATCAGCAGGCCGCCGGCCGCGCCGCCGGCAAAAAAGCCAAGCGACTGCAAGGTGTTGTAAAAGCCCAGCGCCGCGCCACGCGCATGGGCGGGTGCGGCACGTGAGGCGATGCTAGGCTGGCTGGCCTCCAGGATGTTGGAGCCGCAGAAAAATGCAAACAGCAGGATCGATAGCGCCGCGATACCCGGCGCGCTGGCCGACAGGGCCAGGCCCACCTGCACCAGCGCGATCAGCGCGATCGCGCCCAGGAACACGCCGCGCAGGTAGCCGCGCCGCTCCAGCGGAAAGAGCGTCGCCGCCATCACGATGAACGAGGCGAACACCGCCGGCAGGTAGACCTGCCAGTGCCCCGACTTGGGCAGGCCCGCATCCACCAGCATGGCCGGCACCGCCACCCACATGGCCAGCAGCACGCCATGCAGCACGAACACGCCAAAGTTCAGGCGCAGCGTGGGCACATCCTTCAGCACGTCCGACAGCTTGCCGCGCGCCACATTGACCTGCCGCGCCGGCTCGGGTGGCACCAGCCAGATAACCACCGCCACGCCGGTCAACGCCAGCACACCCGTCAGCACAAACAGGCCCGACAGACCCATCAGCGAGGCCAGCAGCGGCGCCGCCACCAGTGACACGGCAAACATCAGCCCGATGCTGGCACCCACCAGCGCCATGGCCTTGGTGCGCACGCCGTCGCGCGTCTGATCCGCCAGCAGCGCCGTCACCACCGCCGAGATGGCACCCGCGCCCTGCAGCATGCGGCCCACCATGAGTCCAAGCAACGAGCCGGCGGCGCCTGCCACAAAACTGCCAGCGGCAAACACCAGCAGCCCGAAAACAATGACGCGCTTGCGCCCCAGATGGTCTGAGGCCAAGCCAAACACCAGTTGCAGCAGGCCCTGGGTCAGGCCATAGATGCCCATGGCCAGGCCCACCATGGCCGCGTCATCACCCCCTGGGTACTTCTGCGCCTCCAGCGCAAACACGGGCAGGACCAGGAACAGCCCCAGCATGCGCAACGCATAAATGAAGGCCAGCGACAGGCTGGAGCGGCGCTCGGTCGCTGTCATCACGGTGGCGGGCGCGTCAAACAGCGGCGGCACGGCGGTGGAATTGGGGGAGGCGGACACGCGGGCGAAGAGGCTGGGAAGGTGGCAAAAGACCTGCAATTGTCCACCATCGCGGCCCCGTTTCCTCGGGATCCATGGGCTGCGCAAGTTACCTGAGCACTTTACTGGACTGTCAGGTAAAGAAATGACCTGGCCGGTATTTTTGGTGGCATCATCTTTACGCAAATCCCACAAACAACAGGAGCGCCCCATGACTTCACCCAATCGCCGCGTTTTCATCATGCAGGTTGCCGCTGGCGGCTCCGTGCTGGCGGCAACGGCCGCACAGGCCCAGGCCCCGATGGTTGACGAGAAGGACCCCCAGGCCGCCGCCCTGGGCTATGCCAAGGACTCCACCAAGGTGGACGCCAAGAAATACCCCAAGCACAAGAAAGACCAGCTGTGCAGCAACTGCCAGCTGTTTGCCGGCAAGCCAACGGACGCCGCCGGCCCCTGCCCGCTGTTTGCGGGCAAGCAGGTTGCCGGCAAGGGCTGGTGCAGCGCCTGGGTCAAGAAGGCCTGATCGCGCGCGGCTGGCGCCGCCAGCGGCGCCAGATATCGGCCCCGTGTGCCAGGCCAGCCGCTGCCAGCGCGGCGGCACACCAATGCCAGGGGGCGCCTGCCATCACGCTGCGCAGGGCCAGCATCAGGCACAGGCCCGACACCAGGTTCAGCGCGTAGTCGCGCGGTGCCACGCCGCGCCCGCTGGCGCGGTGGTACAGCGCCAGCGCAACGCCTTCCACCACGGTCAGCGCGATCACCAGGTCCACGAGCAGACCTGTCTGGAACAGTGCCTCCATGAGTAAGCGCCTGATCAGAACGGACCGTTGAGCCGCACGGTGGCCCAGTTCAGGGCCGCAGCGAACAGGATCCACAGCAGGTAGGGCGCGAGCAGCAGGCTGGCCTTGCGCGAATAGCGGCCCGTCACCCCCATGAGCAGCAGCACCGACAGCCACAACAGGCCCACCTCCAGCAAGGCCCAGTCCGGGCGGCGCAGGCGGAAATACAGCAGGCTCCACAGCACGTTCAGAAAGCCATTCAGCGCAAACAGCGCCAGCAGCCATTCGCGATCGGCCCGGCTGGGCGCGCTGCGCCAGGCCGCAACGCCTGACGCGGCTGCCAGCGCAAAGATGACCGTCCAGGCAGGCCCAAAGGCCCAGTCGGGTGGTTTCCACGCGGGCTGCTTGAGGCTGAGGTACCAGGGGCCGATGTCGGTCATCAGCCCGCCCAGGCCCGCCACGGCCATGGCCGCGCCGGCAGCAAACACCACCGGCTGCCAGCCGCCGCGTGAGTTCATACGCGCGCCAGGCCCAGCAGGTGCGCCATGTCCTTGAAGAAGATGCGCACATGGGCCAGCGGCTTCTTGCGCACCAGCTGCTTGTTCATGTAGGACTCAAACGTCAGCTGCTGCACGTCGCGGTCTTCGCAGATCTTCACGAAGCGCTCACGCCGGCGGTCGCTGGAATACCAGAACCATTGCATGATGCCCAGCACCCGGAACACCATGCCGTGCGCCTTCATGAAGCGCTTGCGCGCCAGCTTCAGTGCGCTGGCGTCACCGGTGCGCAGCAGCTGCGCCACCGCCTGCGCGGCCAGCTCGCCACCCACCATGGCGTAGTAGATGCCTTCGCCCGACGCGGGGGCCACCACGCCGGCCGCATCGCCCGCCAGCACCACGTCGCGCCCGTTGTCCCAGCGCGGCAGCGGTTTCATGGGAATGGGCGCGCCTTCGCGGCGCAGGGTTTCGGCGCCGTGCAGACCCACCGACTGGCGCAGCTGGCCGACCGCCGCGCGCAGCGAAAAGCCCTTGTCGGCGCTGCCGGTGCCGATGCTCAACGTGTCGCCATGCGGAAACACCCAGCCATAGAAGTCGGGCGACAGCGGGCTTTGGTAGAACACGTCGCAGCGCGTCGCGTCGTAGCCCGGCGGCGGCGTGGCGGGTTTGCGGATGATCTCGTGGTACGCAAACACGTACTTCGTCCTGTCGGCGCCGGGCACGGCCTGGCGCGCCACCTCGGAGCGCGCGCCGTCGGCGCCGATCACCGCGCGCGCGCGCACGCGGCACGCAATGCCTTCGCCCTGGCGGTGGTGCTGGCGCGCATGAAAATGCACCACGCTCACGCCGTCGTCGTCGCGCGTCAGCCGGTCAAAGCTGCCACTGCGCCGCACGGCGCCACCGGCAGCCGCGCGCTCGCGCAGCCATTCGTCAAAGTCCTCGCGGTTGACCATGCCGACAAAGCCGTTGTCGATCGGTATGTCCACCCGCCGGTCCGTGGGTGACACCATGCGCGCCGACTGTGCCCGCGCCACCAGCAGATGGTCGGGAATGGCGAAGTCCCTGATCAGCCGCGGCGGGATCGCACCGCCACACGGCTTGACCCGCCCGGCGCGGTCCAGCATCAGCACCGAGTGGCCCCTGCGGGCCAGCTCATTCGCCGCCGTGGCGCCGGCCGGCCCGCCGCCGACCACCACCACGTCAAAAGTTTCGGTCTGGCTCATGGGATTCACCCCTGTTTCGCATGGGCGACTCGGGCGTCGCGTACCCCGGGGAAGATGCCCCCTGCGGCAAACTCACGTGGTGCGGGCTGCGTGCTGGCCGCCAGCATGCGGCCGATGCGCCAGGCCATCAGCGCCGACATCACAAACAGCAGGCCCTCCAGCGCAAACACGGCTGCGTAGGCCTGCGCCGGCGCGCCCATCAGCCAATGGGCCAGGTCACTGGCCGCCGTACCCACCAGGCCGCCCAGGCCGAAGGCAATGGCCTGCGCCGCGCCCCACAAGCCCATGCGCACGCCCTCGCGGGACGCGCGGCCCTCGCCGGCCAGCCGCATCATCGAGCCGATGGCCCCGATGGAAAACGCGCCGTTGGCCACGCCCAGCGCAAACACATTGGCCTGCAACGGCCAGCCCGGCCCGACCAGGCCGCCCAGCGTGAGCCCGAACAGCGCCAGCGCAGAGGCCAGGCAGCCGCCCACCGTCCAGCCACGCAGCGAGCCCACGTGGCGCAACACGGCGCGCGCCTGCCAGCGCTGGCCCAACTGGCCGGCCAGGGCCACCAGGATCATGCCCACCAGCACGCCGCCATGCTGCACGCCCGACAGCTTCGTGGAAGCGCCGGGCGTCAGGCTGAACACCGTGCCGGCAAACGGCTCCAGGATCAGGTCCTGCGCGCTGTAGGCCAGCATGGACACAAACACAAAAATCGTGAAATGCCGCGCCGCGCCCTCGTCCCACACCTGGGCCAGTGCATCGCGAAAGGACGCACGGGCACGCGGCGCGTCGCCCGTCAGCGGCGCCAGTGCCCCGGCCGGCCCCACCGCGCCTTCCACGCCCCACAGCGCCAGGCAGGCTACCGCCACCGCGGTCACCGACACCACCGCGCTCACAGCCAGCAGCCGCAGCGGTGAGTACGGCTCCAGCAGCTGCCCGGCCACGCCCGCGGTGACGGCAAAGCCCGCGATCATCATCATCCAGACCAGCGTGGCGGCACCGGCGCGGCGGCCCTCGGGCACGCGCTTGGCCAGCATCACCAGCAGCGAAGTGCCGGCGGCACTCACGCCCAGGCCCACCAGCGCAAACGCCAGCACAGCCAGCGTGATGCCGGCGGCGCGGTGGCTCGCCATCCACACCGTGGCCGTGGCCGCCAGCAGGCCACCGGCGGCCAGCACCACCATGCCGCCCACAATCCACGGCGTGCGGCGCCCGCCCCCGTCGGAGCCATGCCCCATGCGCGGGCGCGCCACCTGCACCAGGTAATGCAGTGCCACCAGCACGCCCGGCAGCAGCGCCGGCAGCGCCAGCTCCACCACCATCACGCGGTTCAGCGTGGAGGTGGTCAGCACCACCACCGCGCCCAGCGCCGCCTGCACCAGGCCCAGGCGCGCAATGCTGCCCCAGCCAAATGGCGTCATGGCGCACCCCCTGCCGAGCGCAGCGCAAAGGCGCTGACCATCATGCCGGCCACGAACAGGGGCACGCCAAAACCGCTGTACCACAGGGCCCGCTGGCTCACGCTGGCCAGAAAGTGTTTCATCATCACCAGCTGCAGGCACAGCAGCGCGGCCACGGCCAGCGCATGCCAGGGCTGGGCCCACTGCAGCAGCAGCACCACCACGGCCACCTGCGGCACCGCCATGGTCCAGCAGGCCACCTGGCCGGCGCGCTGCACGCCCAGCTGCACGGGCAGCGAACGCACGCCCATCTGGCGGTCGCCCTCCACCGCCTTGAAGTCATTGAGCGTCATGATCCCGTGCGTGGCGGCGCTGTACAGCGCGGCCAGCGCCAGCGAGCGGGCGTCGGGCATGACGCCGCCGGCCATGACGGCGGCACCGGTAGCCCAGGCAATGCCCTCGTAGCTGATGCCGCAGGCCGCATTGCCCCACCAGCCGTTTTCCTTCAGGCGCACCGGCGGCGCGCTGTAGGCCCAGGCCAACACCAGCCCCACGGCGGCGGCCGCAAAACCCCAGGGGCCCAGCAGCGCTGCCACGCACAGCGACACCAGCGTCCAGAAAACCGCCAGATAAAGACCCCAGCGCCCCGGGATGCGCCCCGAGGGGATGGGCCGCTGCGGCTCGTTGATCGCGTCCACATGGCGGTCAAACCAGTCGTTCACCGCCTGGCTGGTCGCGCACACAAAGGGGCCGGCCAATGCCACGCCCACCACGGCGAGCAGCCATTTGCCATCCATCGACACGCCCGAGGCCACCACGCCGCAGGCAAAAGCCCACATGGGCGGAAACCAGGTGATGGGCTTGAAAAGCTCGGTGACAGCAGAGAGCGCAGGGCGTGCCATGAAGACGAATAGTGCATCTGACAACATAATGTGTCAACCTACACTTACACAAACTGAAATTCAGTCGAAAACAGGCGCCAACAAACAGGCACGATCAGCTGTGCAGGCCTAAAATCCGTGCATGTTCCCGCCTGCCCACCGCCGCCTTGCGGCCCCTGACTGCTTCACCGCACACACGCCATGAACCCGCGCACCGGCTTGCCGCCGGACCTGAGCGGCCTTTCGGGGTGGGCACCCGAGCTGGCGCAGACCTTTGTTTCCCTGGCCAGTGACATCGCCCTCGTGCTGGACGACCAGGGCGTGATCCGCGTGGTGGCGCAGGGCAACGGCGCGCCGCTGAGCAGCGCCGCGCAGGACTGGGTGGGCCGCCGGTTCGCGGACACCGCCACGGGCGACACCCGCGCCAAGATCGAGCAGCTGCTCGATGAAGTCAACAGCACGGGCCTTGCGCGCAAGCGCGAGATCAACCACCCCTCGGCCAAGGGCGGCAACGTCGCGGTGGCCTACACCGCCATCCGCCTGGGCGAAAACGGCCCGCTGCTCGCGGTGGGCCGCGACATGGGCACCATTGCCGCCATCCAGCAGCGCTTCCTGGACGCGCAGCAGGAAATGGAGCGCGGCTACTGGCGCGTGCGCCAGGCCGAGGCGCGCTACCGCCTGCTGTTCCAGGTGGCCACCGACGCAGTGTTGCTGGTGGACTCCGGATCGCTTGAAATCCTGGAAGCCAACCACGCCGCGGCGCGCCTGTTTGACATGCCGATCGAGCAGATCACCGGCCGGCCCGCCGCGTTTGCATTCGAGCGGCATTCACGCAACGCCGTGGACGAGCTGCTGTCCACCGCGCGCGAAAGCCACCAGCCGGGCGAGATTCGCGCGCGGCTGGCCGGCAAGATCAGCACCACCAGCGTGGCGGCCACGCCATTCCGCTCCGAGGACGCCATGCGCCTCCTGGTGCGCATCCGCGCCATGGACATGCCCGGCACGGTGGCCGACCTGAGCACCACGCTGGCGCGCCTGGTCGATGGCGCCAGCGACGGCGTGGTGGTGACCGACCCGGGCGGGCGCATCCTGATCGCCAACCCGGCGTTCCTCAAGCTCGTGCGCATGAACACCGAGGCCGCCGTCAAGGGCCGGCCGCTGACCGACTGGCTGGGCCTGCCGGACGACCAGTTTGCGCGGCTGATCGTTCAGGTGCGCCGCCAGGGCATCACGCCACGCGTGGCCGCGCGCCTGCTCGCCACCGACGCCCAGGTCGCGCAGGTCGACTTCTCCGCGGCGCTGCTGACCGAGGGCGACCAGGAGTGCATCGGCTTCACCATCCAGCCGGTGGTGCGCCAGGGGCCCGACGCCGACCACGGCCTGGCCGATCTGCACACCACGGTGGCGCAGCTGTCGGGCTACATGGGCAGCGAGCCCCTGCCCGAGCTGCTGCGCCGCGCAGCCGCCTTGCTGGAGCGCCACTTCATCCGCATCGCCATGGAGCGGTCCGACAACGATCCCGACGCCGCGGCGCAACTGCTCGGCGTGGGCCGCGAGCGGCTGGACCTGCCGCCCCAGGACAAAGGTCCTTCGTCCGGGGGGCAGTAAGTGCAGGCCAGCCCTGCCTTCGGCCAGGCGGACCTCACCAACTGCGAGCGTGAGCTGATCCACCTTGCGGGCTCGGTGCAGCCCTTTGGCGTGCTGCTGACCCTGCAGGGCGCGCAGTTCACCATCGTGCAGGCCAGCGCCAGCACGCAGGCCCTGCTGGGCGTGAGCGCCGACGCTCTGCTGGGTCGCCCGCTGGCCTCGCTGGGCGGTGACGCCGCGGCGCGCCTGCAAGACCTGTACGCAGGCCTCGAGCTGATGCAGCCGCTGGCGTTGAAGTGCCTCCTGGCGGCCCACGGCCTGGACACCACCTTTGAAGGCGCGGTGCACCGCGTTGCGCCCGACCTGCTGGTGCTGGAGCTGGAGCCCCTGACCGCCAACGCGGTGGAAACAGTGGACTACCCCAGCGCGCAGTTGCTGGAGCATCTGGGTGTGTCGATCCAGCGCTTCAGCGCCGCGTCCAACCTCCCCGTGCTGGCGGACACGGTGGTCAAGCGCCTGCGCGACCTGGTCGGCTACGACCGGGTGATGGTCTACAAGTTCGACCCCGAAGGCCACGGCAAGATCATTGCCGAGGCGCGCAACCCGCGGCTGGAGTCCCTGCTGGGCCACCACTACCCGGCCACCGACATACCGCAGCGCGCGCGCGAGCTGTACATCCGCAACCGCCTGCGCGTGCTGGTGGACGTGGATGACCCACCCGCCGCCCTGGTACCGCGCCAGCTGCCCGGCGGCACCGGCGAGCTGGACATGTCGATGTGCCACCTGCGCAGCATGTCGCCGCTGCACCTGCAGTACCTGCGCAACATGGGCGTGACGGCCACGCTGGTCATCTCGCTGGTACGCGAAGGCAAGCTCTGGGGCCTGATCGCCTGCCACCACTACAGCGCGCGCAACCTGCGCATGGCGGTGCGCGTGGCCTGCGAGATGCTGGCCGAAGTCATCGCCACGCGCATCGCCGCCATCGAGAACTACGTCCATGCCCAGGTGGCGATCCAGGTACGCCGGCTGGAGCAGCGCCTGATCGAGGCCACCTCCACCGAAGGCGACTGGCGCCTGGCCCTGTTCCGCAGCCCGCACACGCTGCTGCAGCCGCTGGGCGCCACCGGCGCCGCGCTGATCCACGAGGGCGAGATCCTCACCACCGGCGAGGTGCCGTCCACGCCCGAGCTGCGCGCGCTCACGCAGTGGGTGCACAGCCAGCAGGGCGACGGCCTGTTCAGCTGCGCGTCGGTGTCGCGCGCGAATCCGGCGCTGGACTCGCTCACCCCCACGGCCAGCGGCGTGCTGGCCGTCAAGCTGTCGGCGCAGCGCGCCGACTACCTGATGTGGTTCCGCAAGGAACAGCTGCTGACCGTGACCTGGGCGGGCGACCCGAGCAAACCCGTGGTGGGCAACGACCCGCTGGAGCTGTCGCCCCGGCGCTCGTTCGCGGCCTGGTCGGAAATTGTGCGCGGCACGGCGCTGGCCTGGACCAGCGCCGAGATCGCGCTGGCGCGCGCCTTTGGCAATTCGCTGGTGGACATCATCCTGCAGGTCCATGCCGTGCGCCTGCTGATTGCCGAGCACCAGCTGGCCCAGACCCGCGCCACGGTGGCCAGCTCGCAGGAGCCGGTGGTGATTGCCGACGCCAGCCAGCGCGTGCTGTTTGGCAACGACGCCTTTTACGCGCTGGTGCGCCGGCCGCGCGGCGAACACGCCACGCTGGACGAAATGGCCACGCTGTTCAGCGACGCCGCCAGCGCACGCGCCATGCTCAACGCGCTGGCCGAGGAACGCCAGCCCTGGCGCGGCCCGATGGAGCTGCGCCTGGGCGACGGCGGCCTGCTGGCCGTGGCGGTGCGCGCCGAAATCGTGCCGCACCGCGACGGCTCGGTGCTGGGCTACTTCCTGATCCTGGACGACCTGACGCAAAGCCGCCGCGCCGCCGCCGCGCGCGAGCGGCTGGAGCAGTCGCTCGCGCGGGCCAGCCTGGCCGACGCGCCCACGGGCGCGCTCGTGGCCGGTGACGTGCAGCACCAGGAACTGCTCAACGCCGTGCTGGCCAATGCCAGCCTGGCCGCCATGGACGTCATGGACGGCCACGCCGCGCCGTCCATGACCACGCTGCTTGAGGAAATCGACAGCTCGGCCCAGCGCGCGGCGGCGCTTTACAAGCGCATCCGCGACTTCAGCGCGGAAGGCTAGGGCCTCCGTTAACTGGCCTGGGTGGCCAGGGCTTCGAACAGCTGCGCGTGCAGCGCAAACGCCGTCTTGGCCTCGTCCACCAGCGCCTGGGCTGCGTCGTCATCGGCGGCCACCGCGTCAAGCCCCGCACGGAATGCCGCCGCCAGTGCAGCCACCTGCGCCTGGTCGCCAAAGTCGTAGAACGACCGCCCCTGCCCGGGCGGCAGCTGCAGGCTGCGCGACACAATCCCGCTGAGCAGTTGCCCCCCGCTCAGGTCGCCCAGGTAGCGCACATAGGCATGCGCGGCCAGCAGGGCGGGCCGGCTGCGCGCCAGCTCGTGCAGCCGCTGGCGGTAGCGCTCGGCGGGCGCCAGCACCGCCAGCCCGGCCTCCCAGCCGGCGCCGCACAGCGCCTGCAGGTCCCGGGCGATGGCCTGGGCGCGAAACAGCCGCGGCTGGTACAGCGGCGCCAGCGCGGGCAGCCGGGCATGGCGGTCCAGGCCCGCCTCCAGCTCGACATACAACGGGTACAGGTTGCGCAGCAGCAGGCTGTAGCCTTGCAGCCCCACACGGCCCTTGATCAGGGCGGCCATGAAGGGGCTGCGTTCGACCTGCGTGTGAAGGGTTTGCGTTTCTGCCCGCAGGCGCCCCGCCAGGCCCGGCCTCACCGTGCGTCGCCTTCGGTCAGGGCGTCGCCGATGCCAAAGCGGCGCAGCTTGACGTACAGGCTCTGGCGCGACAGGCCCAGCATCTCGGCCGCCGACGCCCGGTTGTCGCCGGTCAGCTCCAGCGCCGCCTCGATGCACAGCTGCTCGATCAGGTCGGTGGTCTCGCGCACGATGTCGCGCAGCGGCACGCGGCCGACCAGCTCGGTCATCTGCGAGGCCGAGCGCGGCAGTTCCTTGGCATTGGCCGGCTCGCTGGTCAGCCTGCGGGCCACGTCGCGCACGGTAAAGCCCAGGCAGGGCTGCTCACCGGCGGTCACCGCCACCGCGGAGATCTCCACGTCGGTGGTGGATCCGTATTCACCGCGCATGCTGGTGGCAAACAGGCGCACCACGTTGTGCTGGCGCAGGTTGGAGATCAGCACGCGCAGGTCCACGCCGGCGCGGCCCAGCCATTTTTCAAGCGACTGTCCGCGCGCCAGCTCTTCACTGGCCAGCTGCGCCATTTCAAGAAAGGCCCGGTTCACCGTGAGGATCTGGCCTTCCAGGTCGGTCACCACGAAGGCATCGGGCGCGCTTTCCATGACGCTCAGCAGCATCTGGCGCGCATGGCCGTAGCTGCCCTGCTCGGCCTGGCCCGCGGGCGTGAGGCGGATCAGGAAATGCGGCGCGTTTTCCTGGCGGAACAGCGACGCGGACAGCACGAAGTCGTCGCCCCCGTCGGCCAGCCGCACCAGCAGCGGCTCGGCGCGGCCATTGGCGCGCAGACGCTCCAGCAGCTGGCGCACCTGGGTCATGCTGGCGCTGCTCAGGCTGTGGGCCAATGTCCAGCCCGAGCGCTGGACCGCTTCGCCCAGCAGCTTGTGGGCCGCGGGGTTGGCTTCTTCGAGCTTGTCGGTGGTGGCGTCCAGGATCAGCACGGCTTCAGAGGCGATCTGGAACAGCAGGCGATAGCGCGTCTCCACATGGCGCAGACGCCAGTAGTCGCGCTCCATGGACAGCTGGGCGGCTACCAGGCGCTGCTGCAGCGTGGCCTGGGCACGCAGGTCGCGCCCGAAGGCCACGGTGTAACCCTTGCCGGCAGCGGCCTTGGCACCTGCCTTGCCGCCCGCTTTGGCGGCGCGCTTGAGCGGCACCACCGAATAGGACACCGGCAGGTCAATGCCGTCGGCGCACGGGTGGTTGACCTGGCGCTCGCGCGCATCGACGCTGGCGGCGTCGCGCAGCATGGCCTCGACCTTGGGCTGGCTTTCCAGCGTGACGGTCTGGGCCCAGGGCTTGCCGAGCCAGTCGTTGCAGCCGTGGGAGAGGAGTTCGTTGTTGCCGAAGGCCAGATCGCGGATCACGCCGGCATCGTCCACGATCAGGACGACATCGGCGGCGGCGCTGATCAGCCTGGCGGCGGCGCCAGCGTCAAGATCGGATAGGAACAACTCGGGCGTTGCAAAGCGTCCATCAATCCGATCCTGCAAGCCGAGCGCCATTCCATTCTTTCTTCAGTTTCTTGCGGTGCCGGGCCGGGGCCCCGTCAGGCCGGCAGGCCGGAACGGGCCGCCAGCTCGTCGGCCAGGCCGGGCGCGTCACGCCCGTTCAGCGCGACCGCGTCCGCCGGGACGCGCGATGCGTAGTCGGGGTTGGCAATGAACGCGGGTCCGCCGGCAATTATGCCCACATTGGGGTTGCGGCTGGCGTTTCGAACGCTGCGTATGCATTCGCACAACGCGCCCAGGTGGATTTCGCTGCCCACCGAAAAGCCGACCACGTCAAACCATTCGCGCCGCACCATGTCCTCGGGGTCGACCGCGGCCTGCGCCGGGCCGCCCGCCACGTCCCAGCCGGCGCGATGAAAGAACTCCGCCACCATGGCAATGCCAAAGGTGTGCTGCTCACCCGGGCAGGGCAGGAGCAGCACGCGCCGCCCGGTCATGGGCCGCTGGGCCGCCTGGCCAAACGCCGAGCTGGTCTCGTGCAGCACCTGCTGCAGCCGGCCCAGGCCGATCGTGACTTCGGTGAAGTCGCACAGGTCCTGCTCCCAGAGCTCGCCCAGGTAGCGGGCCACGGGCGCCAGCAGGTCCAGGTAGATGGTTTCCACGGAAATGCCCCGCACCCGCATGGCGTCCACGCAGGCCTGGGCCACCGATTCGTCCTGGAACAGCACCAGCTTGGCAAACTCGGTCACGTCCAGCTGCGTCACCACATGGGTCTGGATGACCGGCAGCGTCAGGCATTCGTGCTGGGTACGGTGGGCCAGCATGAGGCGAGGAATGATTTCGTATTCAATGGCTTTGGCCAGCAGGGTCATGCGCAGTTCGGCCTCTTCGCGGGTCTCGTCGGCGCGGGCTGCCTCGGCACCCTCGCGCGAGAAGCTGTCCACCCGGGGCGGGGACAACGTGCCCCTGTCCTGCCAGTGCTCCGGAGGCGTTTCAGCCTGCGCTGAACTGCGCTGCGATAACGAACCCATCTCTGTCTCCTTGGCGCCAGTGACGCCTTGTACCGTTACGCACGGGCTTCGGTACCTGCCGGAGCTCATTACGCAGCCAATTTCTCCGCCGCCTTACTGCATGTGCCCCGGACCCAACGACACAAACCGTCGGCACTTTGACACAGAACAAGCTTTTACGCCGCAGCGGCAGCACCGTCAAAACATTTCTGTCGGGCTTTCACAAAAAACTCTACTCTCATTCAAATTATTGTCAATTTTAATTTACGTCAAGATAAGTTGACATATTCTGGGGTCAGGTCTAAATTGGCCCCATGGTGAGACATACAGAGACAAGCACAGGCCCCGCCCTGTACACGCCCGAGGAGCGCAAACGCCGCGACGCGAGCGGCTGGACGCTGGTGCAGGGCATCCTGGCGCCGGTGCAGTTCGTGGTGTTCCTGGTCAGCGTGGGCCTGGTGCTGCGCTACCTGGCCACCGGCGCAGGCGAAACCGCGGCCACCGTGTCCATCGTCATCAAGACGCTCACGCTGTACACCATCATGGTCACCGGCTGCATCTGGGAGAAGGTGGTCTTTGGCCGCTACCTGTTTGCCCCGGCCTTCTATTGGGAAGACGTGTTCAGCATGCTGGTGCTCGCGCTGCACACCGCCTACCTGGTCGCGCTGCTGGGCGGCCTGCTGGGCACGCGCGAGCTGATGTACCTGGCGCTGGCGGCCTATGCCACCTACGTGATCAACGCCGGGCAATTCCTGCTGAAGCTGCGCGCCGCGCGGCTGGACCAGGCCCGCAACGACGCCTTGAGGCAGGTCGCAGCATGAGCGCCGCCAACGCCGTCATCCCGATCCGGCCTGAAACTGCCCTGGGCTGCGCCGACGCGCCCGTGCTGCGCGAGCGTGGCCAGCGCGAGGTGTTCTGCGGCCTCACGGGCATCATCTGGCTGCACCGCAAGATCCAGGACGCGTTCTTTCTGGTGGTGGGCTCGCGCACCTGCGCCCACCTGATCCAGTCTGCCGCCGGCGTGATGATCTTTGCCGAGCCGCGCTTTGCCACGGCGATCATCGACGAGCGTGACCTGGCCGGCCTGGCCGACTGCAACACCGAGCTGGACCGCGTGGTCACCCGGCTGCTCGAGCGCCGCCCCGAGATCAAGCTGCTGTTCCTGGTGGGCTCCTGCCCGTCCGAGGTGATCAAGCTGGACCTGTCGCGCGCCGCATCGCGGCTTTCAGCGCAGTTTTCGCCCGACGTTCGCGTACTCAATTACTCGGGCAGTGGCATCGAGACCACCTTCACCCAGGGCGAGGACGCCTGCCTGGCCTCCATGGTGCCCAGCCTGCCCGCTGCGCCGGCCGCAACGCCGCCGGCCCTGATGGTGGTGGGCGCCCTGGCCGATGTGGTCGAAGACCAGTTTGCACGGCTGTTTGCCCAGCTGGGCATAGCCCCGGTGCATTTCTTTCCGCCGCGCAAGGCCACGCAGCTGCCGCCGGTGGGCCCCAACACCCGCTTCCTGCTGGCGCAGCCCTTTCTGGCGGACACCGCGCGCGCGCTCGAAGCGCGTGGCGCGCAGCGCCTGGCGGCACCGTTCCCGCTGGGCGTGGAAGGCACCACGCAGTGGCTGCAGGCCGCCGCCAGCGAATTCGGCGTGGCGGCGCAGCTGTTCGAGCAGGCCACCGCCCCCGCACGGCAACGCGCCGGCACCGCCCTGGCGCGCCAGCGGCTGCAGCTGGCGGGCAAGCGCATCTTTTTCTTCCCGGATTCGCAGCTGGAGGTGCCGCTGGCGCGCTTTCTGTCGCGCGAGCTGGGCATGGCGCTGGTGGAGGTGGGCACACCCTACCTGCACCGCCAGCATCTGGCCGAAGAGCTGGCCCTGCTGCCGGCAGGCACCGTGCTGTCTGAAGGCCAGCATGTGGAAAACCAGCTGGACCGCTGCCGCGAAGCCCGCCCCGACATCGTGGTCTGCGGCCTGGGCCTGGCCAACCCGCTGGAGGCCGAGGGCCTGACCACCAAATGGGCCATCGAGCTGGTGTTCACCCCCATCCATGGCTACGACCAGGCGAGCGACCTGGCCGAGCTGTTCACCCGCCCGCTGGTGCGCCGCCTGCGGCTGGCGGCCTGAGGCACACGCCATGCAGCTCACGCTCTGGACTTACGAAGGCCCGCCCCATGTAGGCGCCATGCGCATTGCCACCGCCATGCAGGACGTGCATTACGTGCTGCACGCGCCCCAGGGTGACACCTACGCCGACTTGCTGTTCACCATGATCGAGCGGTTGCCCCGGCGCCCGCCGGTGACCTACACCACCTTCCAGGCGCGCGACCTGGGCGGCGATACCGCCGAGCTGTTCAAGACCGCCGCGCGCGAGGCGTTCGAGCGCTTCCGCCCCAAGGCCATGATGGTCGGCGCATCCTGCACGGCCGAGCTGATCCAGGACGACCCGGGCGGCCTGTGCCGCGCGCTCGATTTGCCGGTACCGGTGGTGGCGCTGGAGCTGCCGTCGTACCAGCGCAAGGAAAACTGGGGCGCCAGCGAAACCTTCTACCAGATGGTTCGCGCACTGGCCGGTGCGCCCGGCCTCAACCCGGCCCGTGACCCGGCCCGCCGCCCGCGCTGCAACATCCTGGGCCCCACGGCGCTGGGCTTTCGCCACCGCGACGACCTGCGCGAAATCACCGGCCTGCTGAACCAGCTGGGCGTGGACGTGAACGTGGTGGCACCGCTGGGCGCCACGCCCGACGACCTGGGCCGCCTGCGCGACGCCGACTTCAACGTGGTGCTGTACCCCGAAATCGCGTCGCTGGCGGCGCAGTGGCTGCAGCGCAGCTTTGGCCAGCCCATGACGCGCACCGTGCCGCTGGGTTCGGGCGCCACCCGCGACTTCATTGCCGAAGTGGCGCAGCTCGCCGGCATCGACCCCGGCGCCGTGCTGGCCGACGCCAACGCCCGCGCGCCCTGGTATGCGAAGTCGGTGGACTCCACCTACCTCACGGGCAAGCGTGTGTTCGTGTTTGGCGACGCCACCCATGTGGTGGCCGCAGCCCGCATCGCCAGCCGCGAAATGGGCTTCACCGTGGTGGGCCTGGGCACCTACAGCCGCGAATTCGCGCGCGAGGTGCGCGAGGCCGCCAGGCTGTACGGTGTGGAAGCGCTGATCACCGACGACTACCTGGACGTGGAGCAGAAGATCGCCGAGCTGCAGGTCGAGCTGGTGCTGGGCACCCAGATGGAGCGCCACATCGCCAAGCGCCTGGGCGTGCCCTGCGCGGTGATCTCGGCCCCCGTGCACGTGCAGGACTTCCCCGCGCGCTACTCGCCCCAGATGGGTTTTGAAGGCGCCAATGTGATGTTCGACAGCTGGGTCCATCCGCTGATGATGGGCCTGGAAGAACACCTGATCGGCATGTTCCGCGGCGACGCCGAATTCCATGAAGACGCCGCCCCGTCGCACCTGGGTGGCGCAGCCACGCCCAGGCCTGCTGACCAGCCCATCGCGGCACCTGCCGCAGCGTCGACGGCAGAGCCCACCGCCGCGGTCACCAGCTGGGGCGCAGACGCGGAAAAAGAGCTGAAAAAAATTCCCTTCTTCGTGCGCGGCAAGGCCCGCCGCAACACCGAAATCTACGCCCGGGACAAAGGCCTGCCCGTGATCACCATCGAGACCCTCTACGATGCCAAAGCGCACTTCAGCCGCTGATCCGCAGGCCATACCCATGCGCGTCGTGCTGGTCACGATGGACAGCCACCTGGCGGGCGCCGCCGGGCGCGCCAACACCACGCTGGCGCGCCTGCTTCCTGGCGTGTCGCTGCAGGTGCATGCCGCCTCCGAATGGGGCAACGACGCCGCCGCGCTGCAGCGCTGCCATGACGACATCGCACGGGGCGACATCGTGATCGTCACCATGCTGTTCATGGAAGACCACTTCCTGCCGGTGCTGCCCGCGCTGGCGGCGCGGCGCGACCACTGCGACGCCATGGTCTGCGCCATGTCGGCGGCCGAAGTCATGAAGCTCACGCGCATGGGCAAGTTCAGCATGGACGCGCCTGCCTCCGGGCCCATGGCATTCATCAAGCGCCTGCGCGGCAAGCCCGAGGCCGGCTCGACCGAATCGGGCGTGCGCGCCACCGCCGGTGCCCAGCAGATGAAGATGCTGCGCCGCCTGCCCAAGATCCTGCGCTTCATCCCCGGCACGGCGCAGGACGTGCGCGCGTACTTCCTCACGCTGCAGTACTGGCTCGCGGGCTCCGAGCAGAACATCGCCAGCATGATCCATTACCTGGTGGACCGCTATGCCGACGGCCCGCGCCGCGGCCTGCGCGGCCTGGTGAAAACCACCGAGCCGGTGGACTACCCGGAAGTCGGCATCTACCACCCGCGCCTGCGCCAGGTGGCCGCCACCCGCCAGGGCATGTCCGACGACCCTGCCGCCCTGCCACTGGTGGCCAAAACCGGCCAGCGCGGCACCGTGGGCGTGCTGGTCATGCGTTCGTACCTGCTGGCCGGCAACACTGGCCACTACGACGGCGTGATCACCGCGCTGGAAGCACGCGGCCTGCGCGTGATCCCCGCGTTTGCCACCGGGCTGGACGCGCGCCCCGCGATTGACGCGTTCTTTGTCAGGGACGGCCGCGCGCAGATTGACGCCATGGTGTCGCTGACCGGCTTTTCGCTGGTGGGCGGCCCCGCCTACAACGACTCCCTGGCCGCCGAGGACACGCTGGCCAAGCTGGACATCCCCTACCTGGCCGTGAGCCCGGTGGAGTTCCAGACGCTGGAGTCCTGGGGCGGCTCCGAGCGCGGCATGCTGCCGGTGGAAAGCACCATGATGGTGGCCATCCCCGAGCTGGACGGCTCCACCGGCCCCATGGTCTATGGCGGCCGTGCCGACGCCACCGGCGCGGCCTGCACGGGCTGCTCGCGCCAGTGCAAGTTCACCGTGGCCGACGACGCGCACGACATGCATGTGTGCTCCGAACGCGCCGACGCGCTGGCCGCGCGCGTGGGCAAGCTGGTAGACCTGCGCCGCAGCGAACGCGCGCAGCGCAAGGTGGCTGCGGTCATCTTCAACTTCCCGCCCAACGCCGGCAACACCGGCACAGCTGCCTTCCTGTCGGTGTTTGAATCGCTGTACAACACGCTGCAGGCCATGCAGCGCGAGGGCTATACCGTGGAGTTGCCCGCCTCGGTGGACGCGCTGCGCGAACGCGTGATCAACGGCAACGCCGCCACCCTTGGCGCCACCGCCAACGTGCATGCGCGGGTCAGCACCAACGACCACGTCAAGCGCGAGCGCTGGCTCAAGGACATCGAAGCCCAGTGGGGCCCGGCACCGGGGCGCCAGCAGAGCAACGGCGAATCCATCTTTGTGCTGGGCGAGCGCTTTGGCAATGTGTTTGTCGGCATCCAGCCCGCCTTTGGCTACGAAGGCGACCCGATGCGCCTGCTGTTTGAAAAAGGCTTTGCGCCCACGCATGCGTTCTCGGCCTTTTACCGCTGGCTGCGTGAAGACTTCGGCGCCCACGCGGTGCTGCACTTTGGCACCCACGGCGCGCTGGAATTCATGCCCGGCAAGCAGTCGGGCCTGTCGGGCGCCTGCTGGCCCGACCGCCTGATTGGCGACCTGCCCAACTTTTACCTGTATGCGTCCAACAACCCGTCCGAAGGCACGATCGCCAAGCGCCGCGCCGCCGCCACGCTGATCAGCTACATGACGCCGCCAGTGGCGCAGGCCGGCCTGTACCGCGGCCTGGCGGACCTGAAGGCCTCGATCGAACGCTGGCGCGGCCTGGAACCCGACGCAGCGCATGAGCGCGGCGACCTGGCGGCGCTGATCCAGGCGCAGGCGGCTGCGGTGGAGCTGGCCCCGGCCGAGCCCGCCTGGCAGTGCGACATGGACGGTGACGTGGACGCACGCGTGAGCGCCCTGGCAGACGCCGTGCTGGCGCTGGAATACACGCTGATCCCGCACGGCCTGCACATCGTGGGTGAAGTGCCTGGCGAGCCCGAGCGCGTGGACACGCTGCTGGCCTGCGCCGAAGCATCCCACGGCACCCGCCCCGAGCGCCACCTGATCGAAGCGCTGGTGGCCGGCCAAAGCCCGCAGCAGATTGCCGGCGACGACGCCGCACTGGCCACCCTGCTGCAATCGCTGGCCGGCATGAACACGCTCATGGCGCAAGACCACGAGCTGGCCGGCATCATCCGCGCGCTGGACGGCCGCTTTGTGCGCCCGGCCCCGGGCGGCGACGTGCTGCGCACGCCCGCCATCCTGCCCACGGGGCGCAACCTGCACGGGTTTGACCCGTTTCGCATCCCCAGCGCCTTTGCCGTGCAGGACGGCGCACGCCAGGCCGAGCGCCTGCTCACCCGGTACATGCTGGACGGCCACCCGTTTCCTGAATCGATCGCGCTGGTGCTGTGGGGCACCGACAACCTCAAGAGCGAGGGCGCCCCGATTGCCCAGGCCCTGGCCCTGATGGGCGCCCGGCCCCGGTTTGACAGCTACGGCCGCCTGGCCGGTGCGCAGCTGATGACGCTGGAACAGCTGGGTCGCCCCCGGGTGGATGTGGTGATCACGCTGTCGGGCATCTTCCGCGACCTGCTGCCGCTGCAGATCAAGCTGCTGGCCGAGGCCGCCTTCCTGGCCGCCAGCGCCGACGAGCCGCTGGAGCGCAACTTCATCCGCAAGCACGCGCTGGCCTACCAGGCGCAACATGGCGGCGACCTGGAAACCGCGTCGCTGCGCGTGTTCGGCAATGCCGAGGGCGCCTATGGCGCCAACGTCAGCCACCTGGTGGACAACAGCCGCTGGGAGGACGAGGACGAGCTGGCCGAAACCTACAGCCGCCGCAAGGGCTTTGCCTACGGCCGCAGCGGCCGCCCGGTGCAGCAGGCCGCGCTGCTGCAAAGCGTGCTGGCCGGCGTGCAGCTGGCCTACCAGAACCTCGATTCAGTGGAGCTGGGCGTGACCACGGTGGACACCTACTTTGACACCCTGGGCGGCATCAGCCGCGCCGTGCAGCGCGCCAAGGGCAAGAGCGCCGCCATGGCGCCGGTGTACATCGGCGACCAGACCCAGGGCGAGGGCACGGTGCGCACGCTGAGCGAGCAGGTGGCGCTGGAAACCCGCACCCGCATGCTCAACCCCAAGTGGTACGAGGGCATGTTGAAGCACGGCTACGAAGGCGTGCGCCAGATCGAGGTGCATGTCACCAACACCATGGGCTGGTCGGCCACCACGGGGCAGGTGCAGCCCTGGGTGTACCAGCAGCTCACGGAAACATTTCTGCTGGACCCGGCCATGCGCGAGCGGCTGGCCCAGCTGAACCCGACGGCCTCCGCCAAGGTGGCCAGCCGGCTGCTGGAAGCGTCCGAGCGCAAGTACTGGAAGCCGGATGCCCGGATGCTGGACGCACTCAAACGTGCCGGTGAAGAACTCGAGGATCGCCTCGAGGGCGTGTACGAAGGAGCAACTGCGTGAGCACCACAACCATCCCCTTTCCCGATATCAAGACGCCCGGCGTGCGCCGCAACCTGCGCGCCGACGGCGAGGGCAGCGTGCAGGTGCAGCTGGACCCGAACCTGAAGATCGGCAACGCCAAGGTCTTTGCCATCTACGGCAAGGGCGGCATCGGCAAGAGCACCACCTCCAGCAACCTGTCGGCCGCGTTTTCGCACATGGGCAAGCGCGTGCTGCAGATCGGCTGCGACCCCAAGCATGACTCGACCTTCACGCTGACCAAGAAGATGCTGCCCACCGTCATTGACGTGCTGGAGACGGTGGACTTCCACGCCGAGGAGCTGCGGGTGGAAGACTTTGTCTTCCCCGGCTACAACGGCGTGATGTGCGTGGAGGCCGGCGGCCCGCCCGCGGGCACGGGCTGCGGCGGCTATGTGGTGGGCCAGACGGTGAAGCTGCTCAAGGAACACCACCTGCTGGAAGACACCGACGTGGTGATCTTTGACGTGCTGGGCGACGTGGTGTGCGGCGGCTTTGCCGCGCCGCTGCAGCACGCCGACCGCGCGCTGATCGTCACGGCCAATGACTTTGACTCGATCTTTGCGATGAACCGCATCGTGCAGGCCATCGGCGCCAAGGCCAGGAACTACAACGTGCGCCTGGGCGGCGTGATTGCCAACCGCAGCAGGGACACCGACCAGATCGACAAGTACAACCACCAGATCGGCCTGAAGCTGGCCGCGCACTTCCCCGACCTGGACGTGATCCGGCGCAGCCGGCTGAAGAAGTCGGTGCTGTTCGAGATGGAAGACTCGCCCGAGCTGGACGCCGTGAAGAAGGAATACATGCGCCTGGCCGCCGCGCTGTGGCTGGGCACCGACCCGCTGAGCGCCGTGCCCATGAAGGACCGCGACATTTTTGACCTGCTGGGTTTTGACTGAGCGGCCCGCCATGAACGACCTCGCGCACGACATCCCCCACGACGCAGCCCAGGCCCGCTACACCCAGCGGCGCGGCCAGATCGAAACCTATTTCGACCGCACCGCCGCCGACGCCTGGGCGCGCCTCACGTCCACCGCACCGGTCAGCGGCATCCGTGCCACGGTGCGCGCCGGTCGCGACCGCATGCGCGCCACCCTGCTGGACTGGCTGCCCGCCGACCTGCGCGGCATGCGCCTGCTGGACGCGGGCTGCGGCACCGGCGCACTGGCGGTGGAAGCCGCCCACCGCGGCGCCGACGTGGTGGCCATTGACCTGTCGCCCACGCTGGTGGCACTGGCGCGTGAACGCATGCCGCCGCTGCAAAACGGCGGGCGCATTGAATTCCTGTCGGGCGACATGCTGGACCCGGCGCTGGGCAGCTTCGACCATGTGGTGGGGATGGACTCGGTCATTCACTACACACCGCGCGACGTGGTGCGCGTGCTGTCCGGTCTGGCCCGGCGCACGCAGGGCTCGGTGCTGTTTACCTTTGCACCGGGCACACCGCTGCTCAAGCTCATGATCGGCGTGGGCCGCCTGCTGCCGCGCGGCGACCGTGCACCGTTCATTGAGCCCGTGGCCGAGCAGCACCTGCGCCGGCTGATCGCGCAGGACGCGGGCCTTGGCGCCTTTGCGCCAGGGCGCACGCTGCGCGTGTCCAGCGGCTTTTACAAATCACAAGCCTTCGAGCTGGTGCGCAAGCAAGCCTGAGCCACACCATGAGCCGCCTGAACAACAAACTCGCGCAAGGCTGGACCCGGCTGGGGTCGCAGTTCCTGCCGTTTGCCGACGCGGCCACGCCCGGGCTGCCGCTGTTGCAGCTGCTGCGCCTGTCGCTGTTCCAGGTGAGCGTGGGCATGGCGGCGGCGCTGCTGGTGGGCACGCTCAACCGCGTGATGATCGTGGAGCTGGCCGTGCCGGCCTGGCTGGTGGCCATGATGGTGGCGCTGCCGCTGCTGTTTGCGCCGTTTCGCGCGCTGGTGGGCTTTCGCTCGGACACGCACCGCTCGGTGCTGGGCTGGAAGCGCGTGCCCTACATCTGGATGGGCACGCTGATCCAGTTTGGCGGGCTGTCCATCATGCCGTTCGCGCTGATCCTGCTGTCGGGCGACATCACCAACGGCCCGGCCTGGCTGGGCCCGGTCAGCGCGGCGCTGGCCTTCTTGCTGACCGGCGCGGGCATGCAGATCACCCAGACCAGCGGCCTGGCCCTGGCCACCGACATGGCCACCGAAGACACCCGCCCCGCCATGGTGGCGCTGATGCATGTGATGCTGCTGGTGGGCATGGTGGTCAGCGGGCTGGCGTTTGGCCTGCTGCTGGCCGACTTCAGCGCGCTGCGGCTGATCCAGGTGGTGCAGGGCTGCGCCGTGGTGACGGTGGTGCTCAACACCTGGGCGCTGTGGAAGCAGGAGCCGCGCGGCGCCGTGCGCCCGGTGGCCGTGCCGCAGGCCCCGCGCGCCTCGTTTCGCGCCACCTGGCGCGCCTTTGCCGCGCAGCGCCACGCCATGCGCCTGCTGGTCACGGTGGGGCTGGGCTCGGCCGCGTTCAGCATGCAGGATGTGATCCTGGAGCCCTATGGCGGCGAGATCCTGGCCTTGAGCGTGAGCGCCACCACGCAGCTCACCGCCATCACCGCGCTGGGCGCGCTGGTGGCGTTTGCGCTGGCCGCCCACTGGCTGGGCCGCGGCATCCACCCCAGCCGCCTGGCCGCCACCGGCGCGATGGTGGGCATCGTGGCGTTCTCGGCCGTGATCTTTGCGCAGCCGCTGGGCTCGGCGCTGCTGTTTCGCTGCGGCGTGGCCCTCATCGGCCTGGGTGGCGGGCTGTTTTCCGTGGGCATGCTGACCGCCGCGATGGCGCTGGAGTCAGGCGGCCTGCACGGCATGGCCTTGGGCGCCTGGGGCGCCGTGCAGGCCACCTGCGCCGGCGTGGGCCTGGCCCTGGGCGGCGCTTTACGCGATGTGTTCTCGGGCGTGGCCATGAGCGGCGCTTTCGGTGCGGGCATGGCCACACCCGCGGCCGGCTACAGCTTTGTCTATCACCTTGAAATTGCCCTGTTGTTTGCCACGCTGGTGGCCGTCGGACCGCTGATCCGCCGGCGCGGCGGGCTGCCTGTTTCCCCGCCTGCCAAGTTCGGACTGGCCGAACTTCCGGGCTGACCGTCCACTGCCAGCGCCAGCCTCTATTTTTTGAAGGAGCTCACCATGACCACTGGAGCCATTACCGGGTACATCGACGTCGCCCAGATCACGCTGTATGCGTTCTGGATCTTCTTTGCCGGCCTGATCTATTACCTCCTGCAGGAAAACAAGCGCGAGGGTTACCCGCTGCAGTCCGACCGCTCGGGCAGCATCAAGGTGCAGGGCTGGCCGCCCATCCCCGAGCCCAAAACCTTCCTGCTGCAAGACGGCACCACCGTGAGCGCACCCAGCTACAAGGTGTCGAGCCAGGTGCTCAAGGCCGCGCCAGCGGGCAACTTCCCCGGCGCGCCGCTGGAACCCACGGGCGCCAACCCGCTGCTCGATGGTGTGGGCCCCGGTGCCTGGGCCGAGCGCGCCGACAAGCCCGACGTGACCTACACCGGCGAGCTGCGCATCGTGCCGCTGCGCGTCGCGTCGGACTTTGGCGTGGCGCCGCAGGACACCGACCCGCGCGGCCTGACCGTGGTGGGCGCCGACGGCGCAGCCGGCGGCACCGTGGTGGACGTGTGGGTGGACCGCTCCGAGGTCATGTTCCGCTACCTGGAGCTGGAAGTCACCGGCGGGCGCCGCGTGCTGCTGCCCATCAACTTCACCCGCATCGGCCAGCGCAGCATCACGGTGCGCGCCATCCTGGGCCGCCAGTTTGCCGACGTGCCCGGCACCCGCCTGCCCGAGCGCGTGACGCTGCTCGAGGAAGAAAAGATCATGGCCTACTACGGCGCCGGCACGCTGTACGCCACGCCCGACCGCCAGGAGCCGCTGCTGTGAGCCAGCCGCGCCCCGTCCAGCTGGCGCACGAACACGAGTTCGAGGCGGCCCACGGCCTGCCCGAGGCACTGCCCGCGGGCGAGCGCATCCTGTGGCAGGGCGCGCCCGAATGGCGCGCGCTGGCCCGCGACGCGCTGCATGTGCGCACCATCGCCATCTACTTTGCCGTGATGGTCAGCCTGCGCGGCGCCTATGTGCTGGGCGACGGCGGCTCGGCGGCGGACGCTGCCGTGGCCATGGCGTGGCTGCTGCCGGCCGTGGTGTTCGCACTGACCATGCTGGCCACCATCGCATGGCTGTCGGCGCGCAGCACGGCCTACACCCTGACCAACCGGCGCGTGGTGATGCGCGTGGGCATTGTGCTCACGCTCACCTTCAACCTGCCGCTGCGCAGCCTGGCCGGTGCCGGCCTGCGCCAGCACAAAGCCGGTGGCACGGGCGACCTGCCGCTGCAGCTGGCCGGCGGCAGCAAGATTGCCTGGGTCCACCTGTGGCCGCATGTGCGCCCCTGGCGCGTGGCCCGGCCCGAGCCCATGCTGCGCAGCATTGCCAACGCACCTGAAGTGGCCCGGCTGCTGACCGAGGCCTGGCGCGCCGAAACCGGCGCGGCGGCCCAGGCCGTACCGGTGCAGGCCGCCAACGATGCACAAGCCCGCCACCTGCAGCCCGTGGCCGCGGGAGCCGCGTCATGAGCCACGCCCAGGGCCACCACCACGGCCACGACAACGTGGGCGTGCCCCGCCCGGCCCTGCTGGCCATGGGCGCGCTGGTGCTGTTTGCGCTGCTGGCCACCACCTGGGTGCGCCTGTCGGGCGTGGACATCCGCGCGCCCGACGCCGCGGTGGCGCAGGAGCGCGCGCTGCGGTTTGAGGACCGCCCCGACGGCAGCATCGCCGTGCTGGACCCGGCATCGGGCAGCCTCATCGACACCGTGACCGGGCAGGCCGGCTTTGTGCGCGGCACGCTGCGCGGCCTGGCACGCGAGCGCAAGCGCATGGGCCTGGGCGCCGAACAGCCGTTTGTGCTGATGGGCCGCGCCGACGGCCGCCTCACGCTCAAGGACCCGGCCACCGGCCGCGTCATCGACCTTGAATCCTTCGGGCCCGTGAATGCCGGCGTGTTTGCCCGCATGCTGGCCCGCCCCGCGACGAACTGAGCCCCTCTCGCCACAGACCCCTGCCACCGGAGCCCGCCATGACCACCGCCGATATCGTCGAATCGCCCGCAGATGCCACCGAGAAGGCGCGCGCCAGCTCGCTGCTGAGCCCGCGCTTTTACACCACCGACTTCGCCGCCATGGACCGCCTGGACGTGTCGTCCATGCGCGCCGAATGGGACGCGATGCTGGCCGAGTACGAAGGCGACAACAACCACGACCACTTCCAGCGCACGCCCGAATTCGCCGACGAGGTGGCCCGGCTCACGCCCACCTGGTCGCCCGAGCTGCGCCAGGAGTTCCTGGACTTTCTGATCAGCTCGCTGACGTCGGAGTTTTCCGGCTGCGTGCTGTACAACGAGATCCAGAAGAGCGTCACCAACCCCGACATCAAGCAGCTCATGCGCTTCATGGCGCGCGATGAATCGCGCCACGCGGGCTTCATCAACCAGTCGCTGCGCGACTACGGGCTGGGCGTGGACCTGGGCAACTTGAAGCGCACCAAGGCCTACACCTACTTCAAGCCCAAGTACATCTTCTATGCGACCTACCTGTCCGAGAAGATCGGCTACGCGCGCTACATCACCATCTACCGCCAGCTGGAGCGCCACCCCGACAAGCGCTTTCACCCGATCTTTCGCTGGTTCGAGCGCTGGTGCAACGACGAATTCCGCCACGGCGAATCGTTTGCGCTGATCATGCGCGCCAACCCGCAGCTGCTGCGCGGCGGCAATGTGTACTGGATCCGCTTTTTCCTGCTGGCCGTGTACGCCACCATGTACGTGCGCGACCACACCCGCCCGCAGCTGAACGCCGCCATGGGCCTGGACCCCACCGAATACGACTACGAAGTCTTTCGCATCACCACCGAAATCTCCAGACAGGTGTTCCCGGTGAGCCTGGACACCGACCACCCGGCGTTCCGCGCCGGCCTCGCCCGCCTGCTGGACATCCAGACGCGCCTGGACGCGGCCAAGGCGCGCGGCGGCCTGGTTGGCAAGCTGCAGCAGGCCGGCCTGGCCGTGGCCGGCGCCGCCACCTTTGTGCGCCTGTACTTCATGCCGGTGCACCGCCACGACCTGCCCGCGCAGGTGCGCATGGCACCCGCCTGGTAGCGGCATGACCCAGCACGGCTGGCCGGTGCTGTTCACACTGGGGGTGTGGTGGTTCAGCACGGGCGCCATCCTGTACCTGGACGGCCTGCCGCGGCGCACCTTCAAATGGACCTTCGGCGCGGCCACGGTCATGCTGGGCCTGGCACTGTGGGGCCTGGCGGTGAGCAGCCAGCAGACCCGCGTGGGCTCGGCCTACTGCGCCTTCCTGTGCGCGGTGCTGGTCTGGGCCTGGCAGGAAATTGCGTTCCTGCTCGGTTACGTCACCGGCCCGCGCCGCATTGCCTGCACGCCCGGCGCGTCGGGCTGGAAGCGCACCTCTGAAGCCGTGCAGGCCGTGCTGCACCACGAGCTGGCCCTGATCGGCCTGGCCGTGGCCGTGGCCGCCGTGAGCTGGAACGCACCCAACCAGACGGGCCTGTGGACCTACGCCCTGCTGTGGGCCATGCGCACCAGCGCCAAGCTCAACATCTTTCTGGGCGTGCGCAACCTGGCCGAGAGCTTTCTGCCGGACCACCTGCGCTACATGCAGACCTACTTTCGCCGCGCGCCGATGAACGCGCTGTTCCCGTTCTCGGTCATCCTGTCCACCGCCGTGGCCGTGCCGCTGTGGCTGGCCGCCGTGGCCCCCAGCACCAGCGACTTCCAGGCCGTGCAGCTGAGCCTGGTGGGCGCGATGCTGGTGCTGGCCATCATCGAGCACGGCTTCATGGTGCTGCCGCTGCCGTCCGAGGCGCTGTGGAAGTGGGGGATGGGGTCGCGCAAGTAGATTCCGATTCAAGCAGCTAAAAACCTGAAAAAAGCGACATAAATTTACTTCTGTCCCATTATTTCCGACAAAACAACGGGTGTACTGGCGCTACGTCCAGAGATTGCGACAGTTTTATACGGCGGAAACGCATATTAAATACAAATAAGCGACAAATATCGCATTTAAATCTTGTTATTTGCGACAATGGCGGGGTCTATACGGGCACAGCCATGACAAAACCGACAGCGGGCGACACGCTCCTGCTCTATTCCGAACTCACCCCGGCGCAGGTGCGCACCACCCAGCGCCGGATCAAGGCCGGATCGCTTCATCGCCTCGCACCTGGCGTCGTGTCGAGCCTGCCTGAACAGGCATGGCCCGCACTGGTGGCGCGCGAGCGCATCCGCATCCTGGCTTGCCTGTTTCCCGGCGCGGTGATGGGCTACCGCACAGCGTTCGACGGCGGCATGCCTTCGGCCGAGAGCATCGTCTATCTGAACTACAGCTACGACAGGAAGGTGCAGTTGCCGGGGCTGCAGGTGCAGTTGCTGCGAGGCGCGGGCCCCTGCGCGGGCGATGCCCGGATGATGGGGCGCGACCTGTACTTTCCCTCCACGGCGCGCGTCATGCTGGAGAACCTCACCGTCAGCCGGGGCAAGGTTCACAAGTCGGCCGGTCAGGCGAAAGTCGAGGAGCGCCTCATCAGCGTGTGCGATGCCCGGGGCGAACAAGCCCTCATCGAGCTGCGGGAGCAGGCGCGCGTGCTGGCGCAGCCTCTGGCGCTGCAGCGCGAGTTCACGGTCCTGGACGGCCTGATTGGCGTGGTGCTCGGCACGCGCAAGGTCGCCATGACCAGCGCGGCGGGCAAGGCGCTGGTGGCCAGCACCCCTTACGATGCCGATCGTCTGGTGCTTTTTGAAAAGCTGGCCGCCGCGCTGCGCTCCACCCCCCTGAAGCAGCCGCCCGGTTTGACGCACACCGACCGTGCCCGCCTGCACTTTGCCTTCCTGGAGTCGTACTTCAGCAACTTCATCGAAGGCACCGAGTTCGACGTACAGGACGCGAAAGCCTTTGTGCTGGAGGGCAAGCCCATCACCGAACGCCCCAAGGATTCACACGACATCCTCGGCGTGTTCCGTCAGGCCCTGGACCCGGGCTGGGCGAACCAGACGCTCACACCGGGCGTGGCGGTGCTCCAGCAGCTTCGCGCACGCCACGCCGACCAGATGAAGGAACGCCCGGAAGTCCACCCCGGAGAGTTCAAGACCCAGCCCAACCGCGCCGGCAACACCGGGTTTGTGGCGCCGCGCCTGGTCCGCGGCACGCTCGTGGAAGGATCCAGGCTCCTGCCGTCCGTACCCGATGGCACGGCGCGCGCGCTGATGGTCATGTTTCTGGTGTCGGAGGTACACCCGTTCGCCGATGGCAACGGCCGGCTCGCACGTCTGGCGATGAACGCCGAGCTTTCGGTCGTCGAAGGCTGCCGCATCATCGTCCCCACGCTGTTTCGCGAAGAGTATCTGGATTGCCTTCGCGTGCTCACCCGTGAAGGCGACCCCCGGCCCTTCCTGCAGGCCATGCAGCAAATCCACGCCTGGACTGCGGCTTTCGACTATGAGGACATCGACGCGGTCATTGCGCTGATGCAGCAGTGCCACGCGTTCGAGAAGTCGCGTCTGCAGTACAAGCTGCTGGAGCCGTCGCAGGTGCCAGGCACGGATGCGCCTACTTCTTCGCAGCAGGCGGCGCTGCCGCAGGCACCACCGCCTGCGCCATCTCGGCCTTGACCACGCTGGCCAGCTCCGGGTGGTCCTTGAGCATGCTGGCGCCGTTCAGGGGCTTGTAGGCGCCCTGGTGGCAGGTGGCGCAATTGACCTTGGCCACGTCACCGCCGGGGCCCAGGCGCTCCTTGGGGAAGGTGGCGGTCAGCGGCTCCATGTAGGTCAGGTTCAGGTCGCGCGCGAGCTTGATGCCGTGCCAGGCCGTGGTGCGCTGGGGCGGGCTTTCCTCCCAGGACGAGAACTGGCGGCTGTTGTGGCAGTAGGTGCAGTTCACGCCCAGCGCGGTGGACATGTGGTTCATCAGGCTGTAGGTGAATTCGGTCTGCTTGATCGAATGCACATTGCCGGTGGGCAGCGCCGTGGTGCCGTTCACGCGGATGTCGGCCGCGCCCTGCAGGTACGGCGAGAACGGGTCGTAGGGCAGCGATGCATAGGCGGCGGACGCCGCGGCCTTGTTCTGGCCCGCGTCGTTGCCGGCCAGCAGCCTGGCCTGCTTCGCGTCGGGCGCCTTGAACCAGATGTTCTGCGGCACCGGGTTGCCGCGGTGGCAGGTGTAGCAGGTCACGCCGGTGCCGGCCACGTGGGTCTTCCAGTCGGCGTTGATGTGCTGCGTCATCTCCAGCATGCGGCGCGACACCACCTTGGTGTACTTGCTGTCGTCGGCAAAGTTGGCCGGGTTGTGGCAGTAGGTGCAGCCTTCCTTGGGTGACACCCAGTTGGTCATGGCCGTCATGGTGCGGGCAAATTCACCCACGCTCTGGTTGCCCAGGACCTTGACGTTCTGGTACACCGCGCCGGCCTTGGGGCCTTCGGGCGACGCGGCGTCCAGCGCCGCCGGCGCCGCATGCACGGCGGCGTTGTCGGCCACGGTGCGCGGGTTGTACACCAGCTCCATGCCGGTGCCGCGGTAGCCGCGCTGCACGGTGTCCACCGGCGGGCGCTCGCAGCCGGCCAGCAAGGCGGCGCCGGTCACGGCGAGCAACAGGGTTTTGACAAATCGGTTCATGGCTTGACTCCCTGCAGCAGGGTTGCGGGGTCGGCAAGCGGTGTGAACACTGCCGGGTAAATCGGTGCCACGCCGTGCTTGACGGCCCACAGGTACCAGTTGTCCACCACGGTGCCGGTCAGCAGGATGCCGATGCCGCCCGTGAGCGGGCACAGCACGGCAAACCACCAGGCCCAGCGGTGAATGGATTCCATCGTGGCGTTCCAGCCCATGGTCCAGCGCCAGAACAGCGCCGCGCGTTCGCTGGCGGTGCCGCGGTCCACGATCTGCTCGATCTCGCGTTCGCCGCCAAAGCGGCTGACCGCCAGGATGGTGGCGCCGTGCATGGCAAACAGCAGCGTCGCGCCATACAGGAAAGCGATCGACAGCATGTGGAACGGGTTGTAGAACAGGTTGCCGTAGCGGATGCTGAAGGCCGCCGTCCAGTCCAGGTGCGGGAATATCCCGAAGGGCACCGCCTCGCCCCAGCTGCCCATCAGCAGCGGGCGGATGAAGCCCAGCACCAGGTACAGCCAGATCGCCGCGGCAAAGGCCCAGGCCACGTGCGTGCCCATGCCCAGCGCCTTGGCCCGGCGGTACATGCGCACCCACCACAGCAGCAGCGACGCCGTGAGGAAGAAGCCCGCCATCAGCCACCAGCCGCCTTCATTGAGGCGGGGGATCGCCAGGCCGTTGCCCGGCGGCGGCGGCTCCAGCGCCAGCCAGAACAGCTGCTTGACGAACTGGATCGGGTCCCAGTTGACCGAGGCCAGCATGTTCAGGCCGATGATCTCGAAGGCAATGAAGCCGCACAGCAGCGACGCCAGGCCAAACCAGCCCAGGTAGATCGGACCGACCTGGGCGTCACCGATGCGCCCGAGCAGGTGGATGTGCAGCGGCGGGCCTTCGCGCTCCTTGTGGCCGCGCTCCACCGGCACGCCGGCAAACGCGGGCGCCGTGGCCTGCACCTGGGTAAATAGGTTCTGGTATTCAGACATGTTGTTCTCCTCGTGGGGCGCGTGCCGTTAGCGCCAGACCGGCAGGTTGAGCCACCAGGTCCACCATTCGGGCCAGCCGCGCGTCCAGAAGGGGCCGCTGATCACGATGCAGATGGCGCTCCAGAAGCCCGCCGACAGCGCCAGGAACAGGCCCAGGCGGTGCACGCCCAGGGTGCCGATGGAGTAGCCGATGGTGTCGCGAAAGAAGGTGTTTTCGTGGTCGGGCGTCTTCACCGGCTCGCCCTTGGCGGGGTTGGTGGCCGACAGGATCAGCGCGCCGTGCAGCGACAGCGCAAAGGTCGTGGCAAAGAAGAAACTCACCGCGATCATGTGCGCGGGGTTGTAGTGAAAGTGCAGGTACTGGTAGCCGGTGTTGGACACCCAGTCCAGGTGGCTGATGATCCCGTAGGGAAAGCCGTGGCCCCAGGCGCCCAGCAGCAGCGGGCGGAAGATCACCAGCGTCATGTACGCAAAGATCGCAAAGCCGAAGGCCACGGGCACGTGGTAGCCCATGCCCAGCTTGCGGCAGATCTCCACTTCGCGCAGCGCCCACGAGATGAAGGCCCCGGTCGCGCAGAAGGTGATGATCTGCCACAGCCCGCCTTCTTTCAGCGGTGCCAGGCCGAGGCCGTATTTGAGGTCGGGCGGCGCGATGTTGATCTGCCAGAGGTTCCACGTGGGCCCCTGCGACGCGCCCCAGACGATAAGCAGCGTGCCGACCACCGCAAAAAACACGGAGGTGACGCCAAAAAATCCCACCCAGAACGGCCCCACCCAGAAGTCGAACAGGTCACCGCCGACGAGCGTGCCGCCGCGGACGCGGTATTTCTTTTCAAAACTGAGCATGGCCATGTTTGTCTCCTGTCCGGCGCCGCCTTGGCGCACGCCCGACAAATAAGCTCAAAGTCGGACGGTGCGCGGCCGAAGGGCCGCGCCCGTCCTGGTTTGACGAAGCGCGTCAATCGTTGGGTTGACGCTACTTCTGTGCGGGCGCCGGCATCGACGCGTTTTGAGCCGCGGCTGCCTTGCGGGCACCGTCGAGCCAGTTGAACTTGTCGGTGCTCAGCAGGATGAAATGAATCACCAGCGCCAGCGCAAACAAGAAGGTGAACAAGGCGACCAGCGCACGGCGCGGATCGAAAAGCAACCAGATTCTCCACATGATCTATCTCCTTTAAGTCAAATGCGACATGAAGGTGTACACAGCAGCCTTCACCCCGCCAATCATCGATTTCTCACTCTCTGCCCCGGGTAACCAGGATCGCCAGTGCCCCGTGAACAAGCCGGCCAGCAAGGCGAACGCCAGGAACACCACAAAACTCACGAGGAAGATTCCGTAGAAGCTTTTCGAGTCGTTGTGCGGGACCAGCGGGACAAAGCCGTTTGATGCACGAGCCATGGTTTTCCCCTTTACCTGGACATCAGAGCCACGGGCGCCATGCCCAGACCAGGATGTGGGCCACCACGGCGATTGCCGTGAAGCCGATGAAGCTGGTCATGAAGATGCCGTGAAACTCCTTTGCTTCCGAATCGGTCAGGCCGGACAGCGAGCCTGTTCTTTCTGCACCCATAGTCAAGTTCCTCTAGAAAGTGGCCTTCCGGCCGTCCACGCGAAGCCCTCGCGGCGGGGAAGTCGCAGCGGCTGCCGCGGCATGGGTTGTGCGGGAGCCGCTCATGCGGGCTCCCCCTGTCGCAAGGCGTCACGCGCGCGCGCCACGCGGGCGGCTGTCACGCGTTCCTCGCCGGCGCGGCGTGCGTCGCGCTCGGCGCGGTCACGAAGGCGCTTGGCGGCCGATATCTGGACCAGCACCGGCTCGCCCTGCACAAATTCATGCAGCAGCGTCTGGGCATCGTCGTCCCAGGGGCTGGTCTGCCCGGCCGGGATGCGCGCGGGCGTCGGGTCCACGCGGTCCATGTCACCGGCCAGCGGCAGGATGTGGAACAGCGCGTCAAACAGCGCGTTGCAGAACTCCTGGATCACATAGGTCGCACCGGCATAGCCCATGAAGGGCGTGCCCGTGTGGCGGCGGATGATGGGCAGCGGGAACGACGCCGGGATGAAGCCGGGCTTCATGGGCGACGCCGCGCCCGCCTCGGCCAGGTACATGCGTTCGTTGTAGCTGCCGTACAGCACCAGCGGCGGCTTGTCCTTGACCATTTGCCGCACGGCTTCGTTGTCGGTCTTTTCACCGGGCTTGCGCGCCACGGCAAAGTTGCAGGGCAGGCCCATTTCGTCTTCCAGGAAGTGGCGCAGGCCGCGGCTATAGGTTTCGCCGGCCACCACCGCAAAGCTCGCGGTGCCGAAAAAGTCCTGCGTGACCGAGCGCCACAGGTCCCACACCGGCTTGATGGTGGTGTGCTTTTCGCGCTCGATGAAAGGCTCCGGGTCCAGGTGCAGCAGCTCGCCCAGGCTGCGCAGGAATTTGGTCGTGCTGTGCAGGCCGATGGGCGCCTGCAGGTAGGGGCGGTCCAGCGCCTCGCACAGCATGCGGCCGAACTCGCGGTACATGCAGATGTTCACGTCGGCCTCCACCAGGCGCGACACATCGGCCAGGTGGCTGCCCAAAGGGAACACCATGTTCACCTCGGCGCCGATGCCCTGCACCAGGCGGCGGATCTCGGCCAGGTCGCTGGGCATGTTGAAGGTGCCGTAGCTCGGGCCAATGATGTTCACGCGCGGCTTCTCGCCCGCGGGGCGCTCGGCAAACGGCTTGCGCGCCGGCACTTTTTTCATGCCGTATTCGGTCCACAGCCAGAACATCGCGCGGTTGGCGCATTGCCACTGGTCTTCGTCAATCGTGCGCGGCAAAAACCGCATGATGTTGGTGCCCTCGGGCGTCACACCGCCGCCGATCATCTCGGCGATCGAGCCCGTGACCACCACCGAGGGCAGGTCCGGGTCGAGCACGGCGTGGGCGCGGCGCATGCTGCCTTCGGTGCCTTCGCGGCCCAGCTGCTCTTCGGCCAGGCCGGTCACCACAATCGGCAACTCATGCGGGGGCAGTGCGTCGGTGTAATGCAGCACCGACGTGACCGGCAGGTTCTCGCAGCCCACCGGGCCGTCAATGACAACCTGCAGCCCCTTGATGGCCGTGAACACATACACGGCACCCCAGTAGCCGCCGGCGCGGTCGTGGTCGATGACCATCATGTGCCCATCTCCTCGGCCTTGCGCTTTTTCTTCTGCTTTTCCAGCTGGCGGCGCGTCTCGGCGCGGAATTCGGGGCGCTCCTGGGGCGTGCTTTCCCACACGCCGGAGGCATGGCCTTCGCCGGTGGAGCCAAAGAAATCCTTCATCGCGTCAAACCGGCCCTTGTTGCCAATGGCCGCGTTGATCACCTGCGCCAGCGAGCCGGCCCCGGCCGGGCCCATCAGCGGGCGCGCGGAAATCAGGTTGGTGAAGTACAGCGCGGGCGTGGACGCCTGCTTGGCCGCCTGCACCACGGGCGTGGTGCCAATGGCCAGGTCGGGCTTGAATTCATGCAGGGCCGCCAGGTCCTGCTCGAGCGAGGCACGGTGCTGCACATGCACGCCGCGGGACTCAAGCCAGTCGCGGTCGGCGTCGCTCCAGGCGGTGCGCCCGCAGGCCGTGCCCACGTAGCGCAGGTCGGCGCCGCTTTCCACCAGCAGGCGGCCCACCAGCAGCTCGGAACCTTCGTAGCCGCTCAGGGTGATGCGGCCCTTGATCGGGGTCCTGGCCAGCACGGCCTTGATGGCGGGCAGGAAGCGGTTCTTGGCCGCGTCTATCTTGTCCTGCCCCACATTGGCGGCGGTGCCGATGGCCTGCAGCCAGGCTTCGGTGCCGTCATGGCCCACCGGCGCCGAGCCCACCACGGGGCGGCCCGCCGCTTCAAATTCGCGGATGCTCGCGGTGTAGAACGGGTGGATGGCCGCGGCCACGGTGCAGTCCAGCGCGGCATACAGCTCGCGCCATTCGCGCGTGGGCACCACCGGGCCGGCGGCCAGGCCCAGGGGCTCCAGCATCGCGCCGATCACCATCGGGTCGGCCGGGAACATTTCACCCAGCAGGGCAATGGTGGGTTGGGTGGCGCGGCCTGCACGGGGCGCCTGCACCGGGCCGGCTTCAGCCTCGGTACGCGCATAGCGCAGCATGGCACCGGCCAGCACGTCCTTGGCCTCGGCATGGGTGGGCACGCCAAAGCCGGGTACGTCAATGCCGATGATGCGCACGCCGTTGATTTCCTTCGGCAGGATCTGCAGCGGCACGCCGCTGGCCGTGGGCACGCACAGGTTGATGATGACCACGGCGTCGTACAGCGCAGGGTCGGCCTGCTTGTAAACGGCTTCGCGGATGTCTTCAAACAGCTTGCCGGTCACCAGGCTTTCGCTGTTGAATGGCACATAGCCCACGCTGCGGCGCGCGCCATAGAAATGCGAGGTGAAGGTGAGGCCGTACACACAGCAGGCCGAGCCCGACAGGATGGTCGCGGTGCGGCGCATGCGCAGGCCCACGCGCAGCGAGCCAAACGCGGGGCACATGCTTTGCGGCTGGTCGTGCGGGCCCTTGGGATAGTCCTGCGCGTATTGCGCGAGCGTTTCGCTCTTGCCGGCCGAGCGGGCGGCGTCCAGCAGCGCGTCCTTGCCGGAATGGCAGCCCGCGCCGTCGCCTTGCACGGCGGCGGGCACCTTGAGCGGGACGATGGGGATGACGGGCGAGTTCATGGGGCTGTTCTTGAAGGGTGGGCGCTCAGACTTCGTCGTAAACGACTTCGAGCGTTTCCTTCCTGATGTCGGTCTTGCCGCACATGTCGAACTGCGTGGCCGGCTCCAGCACCACGTTGCGGCCCACCACGTCGGACGCAAACAAGCCCAGCAGCTGGTCCTGCGTCATGGGGTTGGGGCGCATGGGCTGGGAGCTGCCCACGTTGTCGGCCAGCTCGGCAAACATCGGGCCCCAGGGCGAGCCCGGGCGGCCAATGATTTCGTAGCTGGCGCTCTTGCGGCGGATGTCGTCGTTGGCGGGGATGGTGGACAGCACCGGGATGCCGACCTTCTGCGCAAACGCGGCGGCCTCGCCGGTGCCGTCGTCGCGGTTGATCACCATGCCGGCCACGCCCACGTTGCCGCCGAGCTTGCGGAAGTACTCCACCGCGCTGCACACGTTGTTGGCCACGTACAGCGACTGCAGGTCGTTGCTGGCCACCACGATCACCTTCTGGCACATGTCGCGGGCAATCGGCAGGCCAAAGCCGCCGCACACCACGTCGCCCAGGAAGTCGAGCAGCACGTAGTCAAAGCCCCATTCGTGAAAGCCCAGCTTTTCCAGCAGCTCGAAGCCGTGGATGATGCCGCGCCCGCCGCAGCCGCGGCCCACCTCGGGCCCGCCCAGCTCCATGGCGTACACGCCGTCGCGCTTGAAGCACACGTCGCCGATGGCGACCGCCTCGCCGGCCAGCTTTTTCTTTGAAGACGTTTCAATGATGGTCGGGCAGGCCCGGCCGCCAAACAGCAGGCTGGTGGTGTCGCTCTTGGGGTCGCAGCCGATCAGCAGCACCTTCTTGCCCTGCTGGGCCATCATGTAGCTCAGGTTGGCCAGCGTGAAGCTCTTGCCGATGCCGCCCTTGCCGTAGATGGCGATGATCTGCGTTTCCTTGGTGACCGGGCCGGTGGCCACGGGCGACGGCTCAATGGCCGCTTCGGCGCGCAGCTTGTCTTTCATCATGAACGTGACAGGGGCGCTGGCGGGGATGGAACTGGTGCTCATTGGCAGGTTCTCCAATCGAGAATCATCTTCAGGCAGGCAGGATCGCCAAAGGCTGTGCGGTAGGCCGCGTCGGCGTCGCTGGCGTCGGCGCGGTGGGTGATCAGGCCGTCCAGGGACAGCGCGCCCGATTCAATGTGGTTGCGCACCTGCACCAGGTCCGTGGGCTGCCACTGGGCAGCGATGCGGATGCGGGCCTCGCGCATGAACGCGGGCGGAAACACGAACGACAGCGGCTGGTCGTAAAAGCCGGCCAGCACCACCTCGCCGCCCGGTGCCAGGCGGCTGATGAGCGTATCGAGCAACGAGGCGTCGCCGCTCACGTCGCAGATGCTCCTGTAATTGCGGCGGGTGTCGGTGGCCGGGTCCATCACCTCGTAGCCCTGCGCGCCTTCGCGGCGGTTGGCATTCGTTTCCCACACCACCGGTGCAGCACCGGCCAGCACGGCCAGGCGCGCGATCATGCGGCCCAGCACGCCGTGGCCCACGATCAGGTCGGGCTGCTGCGCGCCGGCGCCGCTGGTTACGTGGAAGGCCGTGGCGGCCAGCGCCAGCAGCACGCCGTGTTCGGCCAGGTTGTCGTCAATGCGCAGGGCACGGGCGCCGGGCACCACCACGCGCTGTGCCGCGCCGCCAAACAGGCCGCGCACTTCACCAAAACAGTTGGAGCCGGGCACGAACACCGCGTCGCCCGCCACCCGGCCGGAATTGGGGCCGGCCTCGACCACGCGGCCTACCGATTCATAGCCCGGCACCAGCGGGTAGCCCATGCCAGGGAAGCTGGGCATGCGGCCCGACCACAGCAGCTTTTCGGTGCCGGTGCTGATGCCGCTGAAATCAATGTCAACCACCACATCGTCCGCCGTGGGCCCGGTGAGCTCCAGCCGGCTGAGCACCAGGTGCTCGGGCTTTTGCAGGACGACGGCCAGCGTGTTCATGAGATCGCCCCCGCCGCAGAGGCAGTGACCCACATGTAAGAAAAGCTGGACATCATTCGTGTCATCTTAAATAGACTCTGATCAATGTCAATCTAAATTTACAGATGCTGTTGTAGCGTGCGTGCGCCCGGCCCCGCCGGCCCTGGCCAGCAGTACTTGTGTTTGCAGCGGCATGCGCGTGGGCAGCAGGCGCACCCCCTCAAAACCGGCCTGCTGCAACAGCGCGGTGAGCTGCTGCGCCGTGCGCGGCTGGCCCCGGCCCATGGCCAGCAGATAGAAGCCGAAATACGCGTCGCCCATGGCCTGCGCGCCCGGCGTGCCCGCCATGGGCTCGGCCAGCAACAGCGTGCCGCCGGGCGGCAGCGCGGCATGCACCGCGCGCAGCAGCGTCATCACGCGCGCGTCGTCGTGGTCATGCACCACGCGCACCAGCGTGGCCACATCGGCCCCGGTGGGCAATGCGTCGTTGAAGAAATCGCCGCCCGCGGCATGGGCGCGCTGCGCCAGGCCGGCGGCGGCAAAGCGCGCCTGCGCCCGCGTGGCCACGGCCGGCAGGTCAAACAGCCTGAGCTGCAGCTGCGGCGCACGCGCGGCGGCCTGCATGAGGAAGGTGCCTTCGCCGCCGCCCACATCCAGCAGGCAGCGGTGCTGGTGCAGCGGGTACACGTCCAGGATCTCATGCGCCACCAGCGGCTGCGACGCCGACATCAGCGCGCTGTACTCGGCCACCTTGTCAGCGGCCAGGGCCTGCGGCGTGGCGGTGCCGGCATAGGGCCAGTACCCCGCCAGCCGGGCGCTGCGCGGCTCGCCACGCAGCAGGGCCACGGGGTCGGCCAGGTCCATATAGAGCGCGCTGTGGTGCTCGATCAAGGCCTCGATCGCGCGGTTGCCCACCATGGTGGCCCCCAGCACGCCCAGGCCGTAGCGGCTGTGGCTGCGCGGCTGCACCAGGCGCAACGCCACGGCCGCCTGCAGCAGGCGCTGTGCGGCGGCTTCGCTCAACGACAGGCGCGGCGCCAGCTGGGCCAGCGTCTGCGGGCCTTCAAACAGGATGTCAAACAGCTTGAGCCGCACACAGGCCAGCAGCACCTGCGAATAGACAAAGCCCGCGACCAGGTCAAACAGGCCCGCAGCGCGACGCCGGGCCACCGGGCGCGTGAGCAGGAACGACGCAGCGCGGCGCTGGAACAGGGGGCTTGCCAGCAGCCGGTTGCGAAACGCATGCCAGCGGTCGGCCCAGCTCAGGGCGGGGGACGCGACAGAGGCTACCCCAGCAGGCTCGGCAGACACGAAAGGCGCCATCAGTGCAGCAGGCTCAGGTCAGGCTCAGGCAGCAGTGGCAGCAGCGGTAGCCGCCGTGGCCGCAGCGGCATCGCGCAGCAGCGCCTGCGACATGGCCAGCGGCACCAGGCGCTCGGACTCCTGGCGCACCAGCGCGCGCAGCGATTCGGCCCCCGCGCATTCGGGGATGGACGCGCTGGCGTTGGCGATCAGCTGGTTGAAGTGGTGGATGGCGCCGCACAGGCCCAGCTCGGCGGCGGCCGTGGGGCGGCCCAGCAAGGCGTCTTGCCCTACGGGCTTGCCCAGCAGCTGCGGGTCGGCCGCCACGTCGCGGATGTCGTCGGCCACCTGGTAGGCCTCGCCCAGCCAGTCGCCCAGGCCGCGCCAGGGCGTGGGGTCGGCACCGGCGGCCTGCGCGCCGGCCATGGTGGCCGCCACAAACAGCGCGCCGGTCTTGGCGCGCTGGTAATCCTGCAGCGCCACGCGCGATTCGGACTCCCAGCCCTGGCCGGCCACGATGCCCGAGGGCATGCCCACGCCGGTGGCAATGATGTTGAGCAGGCCCGGCAGCCGCGTGGGCGAGGTGCCCGCGGCGCGCGCCAGCGTCTGGAAGGCCAGCACGATCAGCGCGTCACCGGCCAGCACGGCCAGCGGCTGGCCGTAGGCCCAGTGCACCGACGCGCGGCCCCGGCGCACCGGCGCGTCGTCAAAGCAGGGCAGGTCGTCATGCACCAGCGACGCACAGTGCAGGAATTCAATCGACACGGCGGCCGCGTCGGCCAGGTCCACGTCGTCCATGCCGCAGGCCAGGGCCACGGCCAGGCACAGCTGGGGGCGGATGCGTGCACCGCCGGGGAACACCGCGTGGCGGATGGCGCCGGCCAGCTTGGGCGGGCAGGAGGCGTCTTCGCTGGCGGCGACCGCCGCGGCCAGGGAATGCTCGATACGGGTGATGGCCTTCATGCGTGTCTCCCAGATGGCGCGGGCGCCGGGGGTTGAGGGTGGGCTGCCGGTATTTCTTTTGTCAGGCCGCTTGGTGAAACCGGACTGTCAATCTATATTGGCAGCAATTACTGTCAATCAATATAGACACATGAACTCATCCCGTCAATCGGTGTTGACACAGCGCGTGATCGTGGTGGGCGCCGGCGTGGGCGGCCTGGCCACGGCGCTGGAGCTGGCCGCCCAGGGCCAGGAGGTGCTGGTGCTGGAGGCCGCCGACGGCCCCGGCGGCAAGATGCGGCCGCTGGGGATGGGTGACACCCTGCTGGACGCCGGGCCCACCGTGTTCACCATGCGCTGGGTGTTTGAGGAGCTGTTTGCCCGCGTGGGCGAAACGCTGGGCAGCCAGCTGAAGCTGCGCCGGGTGAACACCCTGGCCCGCCATGCCTGGGGGCCCGACCAGCGGCTGGACCTGTTTGCCGACATGGCTGCGTCCGCCGACGCGATTGGCCGCTTTGCCGGCGCGCGCGAGGCCGCGGGCTACCGCGCGTTCTGCGCGCGGGCGCGCCAGATCTACCAGACGCTGGAGCAACCGTTTTTGCGCGGGGCGCGGCCCAACCCGCTGTCATTGAGCTGGCGCGTGGCCCGCCAGGGGCTGGCGGGCCTGACGCGCATCTCGCCGTTTGGCTCGATGTGGGGCGCTCTAGGCGGGTATTTTCAGGACGAGCGGCTGCGCCAGCTGTTTGGCCGCTACGCGACCTACTGCGGCTCGTCGCCCTACCTGGCGCCGGCCACGCTGATGCTGGTGGCCCATGTGGAGCAGGACGGCGTGTGGCTGCTGGACGGCGGCATGCACACCCTGGCCACCACGCTGCAGCGGCTGGCCCAGGCGCGCGGGGCGCGCTTTCAGTACGGCGCGGCGGTGCACAGCATCGTCACGCGCGACGGCCGCGCCTGCGGCGTGCGCCTGGCCGGCGGCGAGCAGCTGGACGCAGCGGCCGTGGTGTTCAACGGCGACGCAGCAGCGCTGGCCGGCGGCCTGCTGGGCGCGGGCGCGGTGAACGCCGTGGCCCCGCCCGGGCGCGCGCAACGCTCGCTGTCGGCCCGCACCTGGCACGGGGTGGTGCGCACGCAGGGCTTCCCGCTGCTGCGGCACAACGTGTTTCTCTCGGGCGACTATGGCGCCGAATTTGCGCAGCTGGGCCGGGGCCAGCTGCCCGCCGACCCCACGGTGTATGTGTGCGCGCAGGACCGCGGCGACGCAGACGACGCGCCGCCCCAGGGCGCCGAGCGGCTGATGTGCCTGGCCAATGCGCCTGCGTATGGCGACAGCGACGGTGATGCGCCCGACGGGGCCGCGCTGGCGCGCCACGAAGACGCCACGCTGCAGCGCCTGGCCGCCTGCGGCCTGCGCATCCAGACCGGCGCGGGCGCGGTGGTGCGCACCGGCCCGCAGGACTTTGCCCAGCGCTACCCGGCCACCGGCGGCGCGCTGTACGGCATGGCGTCGCATGGGTGGATGGCGTCGTTTAAACGCCCGGGCGCGCGCAGCCGGCTGCCGGGCCTGTACCTGGCCGGCGGCAGCGCCCACCCGGGGCCGGGCGTGCCCATGGCCGCGCTGTCGGGCGGGCATGCGGCGGCCAGCGTGCTGCACGACCTGGTGGCCACGCGCGCGCAGCGCCTGGCGCAGGCCACATGAACCCGGCCTTCAACACCCAGGTGCCGCGCGGCGGGTACGCCTGGTGGTACCTGGACGCGCTGAGCGACGACGGGCACTATGGCCTGACCGTCATTGCCTTCATCGGCAGCGTGTTCTCGCCCTATTACGCCTGGGCGCGGCGGCGCGGCCACGGCCTGGCCGACCCGCTGAACCACTGCGCGATGAACGTGGCGCTGTATGCGCGCCCCGGCAGCACACCGCGCGGGCGCTGGGCCATGACGGAGCGCGGCCGCAGCGCCGTGGAGCGCAGCGCCACGCGGCTGCAGATCGGCGCGAGCAGCATGGCCTGGGACGGCCAGGCGCTGGTGGTGACGATAGACGAGACCACGGTGCCCTGGCCCACGCGCCTGCGCGGGCGCATCACGCTGCGCCCCGATGCGCTGATGCACCAGAGCCACCCGCTGGACGCGCAGGGCCTGCATGCGTGGCGGCCCATCGCGCCCTGCGCGCAGGTAGAAGCCCGATTCACCGAGCCCGGCCTGCACTGGCGCGGCACCGGCTACCTGGACAGCAACCGCGGCCAGCGCCCGCTGGAGCAGGACTTTGCCCGCTGGGACTGGTCGCGCGCCGCGCTGGCGGACAAGCGCAGCGCGTTGCTGTACGACGTGCAACGCACCGACGGCAGCGCTCTGGCGCTGGCGCTGGCGTTTGATGCGCGGGGGCGGGTGGAGCCGTTCGCGCCGCCGCCGGCCGTGACGCTGCCCGCGACCGGGTGGCGCATGCCGCGGGCTACGCGCAGCGACGGCGGTGATGGTGGTGGTGCGCGGGTGGAACAGACGCTGGAGGACGCGCCGTTTTATTCACGGTCTGTGCTGCGCACGCGGCTGCTGGGGGAGGATGCGCAGGCGGTGCATGAGAGCCTGTCGCTGAAGCGGTGGACGCGGCCGGTGGTGCAGGCGATGTTGCCGTTTCGGATGCCGAGGTGGGGGGGTAGGTGTGGGAACTGACCGTAGCTCAGTTGGCAAAACTGCGCCTCAATTGCGGTTAACAGGTAGCGCCACGGCCTCGAACATTCCGGTAGATGACATCCTGGTGATAAGCCTCACGAAGCCATACCCCAGTGTTCCTTCTGTGGCGAAACAATACTCGAACAGCAAAATATCCTCGATTCCGTCACCATTGAAATCGGCTCTAGCGACTTCAATGATCTGCTGCCCCATCCCTCCGGGCTCTTCAACTCTCAATACATTGTGAGAAACGCGTTTGACCACTAGTGAGCCTTCGTCTACCTTATCCTGGTAGCTCCCCTCGAATGTCGCCACTTCGTCGACCTCGCCGAACTGGGGAAAAAGAGAGTATGGAAGCAAGCTCAAGTCCCAGATACTTCTTCGTGGCCTGGCAATAAAGCTCTCCGTGGGTGTTGCTGCCGTTTGTAGCGCCGTCAGTAGTCCAGACTGATGCTCAAAAAAGCTGGCGAACTTTATATCCAAAGTCGTCCGTGGGTAGAACCCTGCCGCAGTTGCGTCGTCGTACTCTCGACAAGTTCGAACGAGACGCTCCTCACTCTCACTATTTGCGAGCATCAACCCCTCAACGTCAATCGGTCTATCACGCAGGGACTCGATGTCCGACCGCGCGACCATCCGAATCTCGTCAGCGTCCGCAGACGGCATGTCCTCCAGCACCTCAAATATGCCTTCGGGTGCCTCTGCATACTGGAGAAGGATGTCGCCCACATCAGCCGCCGTCAGCTCTTCTCGCTCCAGACATTGCTGCAGCAGCAAAATCGTCCGCCCACGATTCTTCCTCCGCTCGAGCATGGTCAGATTCGCGATGACGTCAGACTTCTTTGCCGCTGCGACACCCAAGAAGTAGTGGGTATGAGCTGGGTCAAGGACCATGGCCGCCTTCTGCAGGTTGGCGCCGGGTCGGCAAGGTAGTAGGTTTTCCCACCCGCGCAGATCAAATTCAGCTGAAAGACCGAGCTTGTTCAGCGTGGCAATCCTCTCCTGGGGGTTGCCGACGAGAGACTCAGGCAGAACATGATCGATATGAAAGTTGCTGAAATCGAGAAGCTCTCGCGTGTAGGCACAGCGGTTGCTATGTGCGCGTGCGATCGCCTCCCTCTCTATAGCTGAAAACACTTGTTCTGACATAAGTACATTTTCGGCCCGGTCCACCTAACATGCAATCCGTCGGCATCTAATCGAGGACGTGCGAGTCAGCGCAAAAACGTCCGCATCCGCTCGTCAGCGGCCTGTCGCAGCCGATGTCTAGTTTCGACGTCTCATACTGTGCGCCTTGCGACCTAAAAATGGCCTTCAGCCGCGTTATTGCAGCTAAGTAGCTTACTCAGAACGGACGGAATCGTAGGACACTAGACGAGTTTCCGTTTCGCAAAGACGGGCTCACTTCGCTGATCGCAGTTCAATCGCTGCGTTTGTCTGTCGCCGTCGGTTTAGAACTGGCGGACCGAGGAGCAGACGCCTTGCTCTCGGGTCGCCTCGTCATTGCTGCGGCAGCCTCAGTCATTCGTTCGATGTAGTCTGGGCAAAACGGCTTGATCTTATCCGCGGGAGACTCGGCTTGGTCTGAGGCTTTGAACAAGCGCACGGGACCCGGTAGAACTCGATTCGTCTCAACAGGCGAAATCTCAAGCGTCTTGCTCGATCGGTCGTACGACATGGTGACTTCAACGAGTGCGGTTCGCTCACCCCGGATGAATTCCCATGCATAGGCTCTGATGCCACCGAAACCCCACCAACGTGGGCGACCGTGGATTCTGACCACCTGCCAAGGGATAGCGTCGCATAACCCCGAGGTGTAAAACTCACCATGAACCTCGCTGCCACGCACGAATAGTGACAGCTCCGTCGGCTGCCCAGACGCAGATCGAACATTGAGCGGTGGATCAAGATCGCCTTCTTTATCATTCGACCAGCGACCCGTATATGTCTGATCAACTCTCCACCATTCCCACGCCACCAGAATCTTGCCGTACGCATCGCCCCCAGTGGTGACAAGCGCCCAAGTGGCGCCGCCAATCAACGTCAGCACAACAGAATGCTTCTTTAAAAAGTGGACAAGGCGCAGCAACGGCGAAACACGATGGGCAGCCGTAGCCGCCCGATCACGCCATGGAAGACGTGTCCGCTTCACAGGCTGACCGACATCAACGATGTCGCCATATGATCCTCTTCACAAACCACGTCCTTCCCTTCTTGATCTGCAAGTTAACGAAAACGCCCTTGCTATGTAGCGAGGGATCATAGCTGAGCGCTGCGTAGGCCGCTCCCGTATCGAAGAGTTTCGCTCGTCCGCCGGCACCGAACTGAGGTAGCTGCCTCGTTCCTCTCGCACGTAGGCAGGTCAGCGTGAATACAGGTGGGGCGCAAGAGAGTAGGATCAGCTTATCTCGGCGTGTCGCAAATACAATGCCTAAGACTTCTAAGATGGGATAGAACGTTCGCGGCTGCAGCAGCTTGGATGCATCGGGCGCTTGGCCTTGCAATCCAGCCGCACGACAGAAGCGTGAGCGCCTCTTCACCCACACTGTAGTTTTCGACAGGCTAATCTGATGAGTTCGCTTTACCGTTTTGTCAGCTTCCCGGTGTTCGTTGACTTGGTACAGCGGCGGGCGCTCACCTTCGTTCATTTTCGTAGTTGGGACGATCCCTACGAGGGCTACACCCTACGTGCACTCGAGACCGTTCAAGGCAGAACCGAGATTCAGGCATGGCTAAGTCAAAAGCAACGAGCCGCCTTCGATCACGCTACGCCCGACGTGCTCCGAATGTTTTGCGACACCGTTTTTCTTCAATGCTGGACCAAGTTGCGGGAGAGCGACGCGCTCTGGAGGATTTACGGAGCGGACGGCTTCGGCGTGCGCATCGAAATCAAGTCAACCGATCTAAAGGCCCTGGAAGTCCAACAAGTGGCCGTCAAATATGGCGCACCCAGCCTGACCGAAGAACTCAAGCGCGTGTTCGCCGCGCCAGGGAAGATAGAGCTGAAAGAAGTTTTTGCTTCAAAGCGGAGCGCGTTTGAGCACGAACATGAAGTTCGCCTAATCACGAGCCCGCAACTCCAGTGGCTGGAGAACCAAAACCCGGTCCCAGCTGAAATCTTGAGCGTCATGCCCAGCCTTCTTGACCAGCTTGTCGCTAAAGGAGATCTGAGCGAAGCAGAGAAGGTAACTGCGATGACGAAGTTCGCCGAGAAGAACAGTCCTCGTCCCCAATTCCATCATGTTGATTTTGCTTCGCAGCCTCATTTCCTGCGATCCGTCTTGGTCCACCCGCGTGCACCTGACTGGTTCCGCAGAACTGTGGATGCATTCTGTTCAGCACACGGTGTTCCCTTCTTGGGGAAGTCTAAGCTCTACACTTTCGAACGAAGCAATTGAGACAAAAGGAATGTCGCCGAGTGCGGCTGGGACTTAACCGATTGAGGAATTCCGTCTCACTGCAATTTCCTGCAAAAGTGTCGACATGCGCACCGCAATACCGTCGCGCTTTGCCGCCCCCTACCTCAACATCAACCTCTCAATCTTCTGATTCGCCCCCTTCAGCTTCTTGAACAGCGCCAGCAGCAGCGCCTTGTCCAAGCTGACCATCACCTGGGGGTCGGCTTGCAGGGCTTCGATCACGGGTCGGCTGAATTCAGCGGCAATGATCTTGTCCTCGGCGATGACGGTGGCCGATGTGTCAGGGTGCCGTCGTTGAAGAAAATGCCTTCGCAAAAAGAGTCGCCGGTTTCTATCGTGCCCAGCAGGCAAAGGCACCCGGTGGCACGCGACCTCGACCCCACCGGCAGCCTGTAGCCCACCCACCCTCACCCCTTCTCCCGCGTCAACCGCTCCGCAAACGAAATGCCGATGGCCGACAGCACAAACGTGAAGTGGATGACGGCCACCAGCGTCACCACCTGGATGTTTTCCAGGCTCAGGTCGCCGCTCAGGTAGGTCTTCAGCGCATGCACGCCAGAGATGGAGATGATGGCAAAGGCGAGCTTGAGCTTCAGGTTGTAGGTGTTGACGTGGTCCAGCCAGTCGGGCTTTTTCATGTCTTTCTTGTCAAAGTGCCCGGTGGTGACAAACAGCGACACGCCCGCCAGCGCCACCACCCACACCAGCTGCGCCACCATGGTCATGTCCACCAGCTCCAGCACCTTGATGATCAGGTCGATCTTTTCCAGGTCGCCCAGCAGCAGCGTGTTCATCAGCTTCCACGTTTCCAGCAGGAACTTGCCCAGGATGCCAAAGATGATCCCGACCAGCCCCACATAAAAGAACAGCATGGTGAACCGCATGCCGTACAGCAGCGAGCCCACCCCGGAGAGCAGCTTTTCCATCGGTTGCCTTGTTGGTTGATGTATGTGTGCTTACCCGCCGCCCACCAGCAGCCAGGCCATGCCGGCGCCCACGCCGGCCGGGATGGCCACGCGCTCCAGCGCGCCCGCGGGCGATCCGCAGATCACCTCCACCGGCACCGGCGCGTTCTCCAGCAGCTGGCCCGCCAGTGAATTGCCGATGGCGCGCGCCAGCGGGCTTTTGCGTGATGTGCCGATGACAATGCGGTCGCAGCGCAGCCGCCCGGCGGCCTGGGCAATGCAGCGCGCCTTGTCGCCCACCTCGGTGTGCAAGCGGCAGGGCACGCCGGCGCCCTCCAGCAGCGCCCGGGCCGCCGCCAGCGCCTGGGCGGCCCGTTCGCGGTGAAAGTCCGCCCGCACCGCGCGGGGGATGTGGCGCGCCACATGGGCCGTGAAGGGCGGCTGCACATTCAGCAGATGCACCATCAGCACCTCGCCGTGGCACTGCAGGGTGATCGCATGGCGCACCGCCAGCAGCGCATTGGGCGTGCCGTCGCACGGCACCAGCAGCGTGGTCGTTGGGTGAGCGTGTGGACGCAAGGTCATGGGGCACCCCGGCTGGTGTGTGCGGCTCAGGCCTCTTCTTTGCGCGGCTTGGAGCCAAACGGGTAGGCACCGCCGGATGTGCCCTTGGGCGGGATCTTGAGCGACAGCACCATCGTCACAGCCAGCGTCACCGCGGTAAAGCCGAGCGAGAACACCACGGGGATCTTGTACACGTCGATCAGCAGCATCTTGGCGCCGATGAACACCAGCACAATCGCCAGGCCGTAGCTCAGCAAATGGAAGCGCTCGTGCATGTTTGCCAGCAGGAAATACATGGCGCGCAGGCCCAGGATGGCAAACACGTTGGACGTGAGCACGATGAACGGGTCGGTGGTGATGGCAAAGATGGCCGGGATCGAGTCCACCGCAAACACGATGTCCACAATGCCGATGAGCAGGATCACCACAAACAGCGGCGTGGCCATCTTGACGCCGTTCACCCGGGTGAAGAAGTTCTCACCGTCGTAGTTCGGCGCAATCTTGAACCGGCTGCGGATCCATTTGAGCGCGGGGTTGTTGTCCAGGTCGGGCTCCTGGCCCGCGGCCCACCACATCTTGATGCCGGTAAACAGCAGGAAGGCGCCAAACACATACAGGATCCAGTGGAACTGCGCGATCAGCCAGGCACCCACCAGGATCATCACGGCCCGCAGCACCAGCGCACCCAGAATGCCGATCATCAGCACCCGCTTCTGGAATTCCGCCGGCACCGCAAAGTAGGTGAACACCATCAGGAACACAAAGATGTTGTCCACCGCCAGCGCCTTTTCAATCAGGTAGCCGGTCAGGAACTCCAGCGACTTGGCATTGGCCAGCGAGCGCGCGGCCTCGTCGGTGCCCGTGCCGCCCAGGTACCACCACAGCCAGCCCATGAAGACGAATGACACGCCCACCCAGACGAGCGACCAGATGGCGGCCTCGCGCGTGCTGACGCGGTGGGCGCCCTGTTTGCTCATGGCAAAAAAGTCCACCAGCAGTGCCACCAGCACAAATGCCGCGAACAGGGACCACATGAGTGGGGAACCAATGGTTTGCATGACCGCCTTTGAAATGAGTTTCCATGGACTCTAGGGCCCGGCGGCCTGTTTGAAAATCAGATTGATGCGCTGCGATCATTCGAAAATCCCGAACCATCGGTGCTTTGATGGCCTGCGCGCGCAGGCTGTGGCCCGTCAGCGCAGCATCAGCCGCTCGATCTTCTGGTTGGCGCCCTTGAGCTTCTTGAACAGCGCCAGCAGCAGCGCCTTGTCCAGGCTGACCATGGCCTGGGGGTCGGCCTGCAGCGCCTCGATCACGGGCTGGCTGAATTCGGCCACGATGATCTTGTCGTCGGCAATGACGGTGGCCGACGTGGTGAGCGTGCCGTCGGTGAAGAAGATGCCTTCGCCAAAACAGTCGCCGGTTTCTATCGTGCCCACCAGCTTGCCGTTGCGGTAGGCCTCGGCCGCGCCATACAGGATCACATAGAAGGCCTTCATGCCGTCGTCCTGCGTGGTGATGCTCACGTCGGAATGGAAGGTTTTGATCTGCGCCATGCCGCAGATGCGCCGCAGCCATTCATCGGGCACCGGCTGGAAGAACGAACAGCTGCGCAGCGCGTCAAACCGCGCGGCCGGGTCGTCTGCCAGCTGGCGGGCATGGCGGGCAAAGTGGTCGTCGATGGCGTCAAACTCGTCCATGCATCTTCCCCTGCGTGGTCTGTGGCTTCAGGCCTTGGGCGGCGTCGGTGGGGGGATGTCTTCCAGCAGCAGCTCCAGCGGCTGCGCGGGTTTGGCCGCGGCCGCCGGCGCGGGGGCGGGGGCGGGGGCAGGTTTCGGTGGCTGCGGCTTCTGGATGTTGACCACCAGCGGGCCCGTGCTTTCTTCCGCTTCGGGCTCCTTGTCCACCTGCAGTGACAGGCCGCCGGTCGCTTCGTCACCTTTGGGCAGCTCTTCGCGGATGAAGCGTTTGCTGTTGAGCTTCAGGCGCAGCATCAGCTCGCTCTTGGCGTCTGAATTGACCTGCAGCTCCTGCAGCGAAATATCCCCCGCGTCGTACAGCTCGTACAGGCACTGGTCAAAGGTCTTCATGCCCAGCTCGACGGACTTTTTCATGATCTCCTTGAGCTGGCCGACCTCGCCCTTGGCAATGGCGTCGCGCGAGGTGGAGGTGGACAGCAATATATCGATGGCCGCCGCGCGCCCGCCCGATACCTTGCGCACCAGCCGCTGCGAGATGATGGCGCGCATGTTCAGCGCCAGGTCGTTGCGCACCTGCTCGTGCTTTTCAATGGGGAAGAAGTTGACGATGCGGTCAATCGCCTGGTTGGCGCTGTTGGCGTGCAGCGTGGCCATGCACAGGTGGCCGGTCTCGGCAAAGTTCAGCGCGTATTCCATGGTTTCGTGGTCGCGGATCTCGCCGATCAGGATCACGTCGGGCGCCTGGCGCAGCGTGTCTTTCAGTGCGTCAAACCAGCCCACGGTGTCGATGCCCACCTCGCGGTGCGTGACGATGCAGTTGCCGTGCGGGTGCACGTATTCCACCGGGTCCTCGATGGTGATGATGTGGCCATGCGTTTCGCGGTTGCGCACCCCCAGCATGGCCGCCAGCGTGGTCGATTTGCCCGAGCCGGTGCCGCCCACCAGCAGCACCAGGCCGCGCTTTTCCTTCACGATGTCTTTCAGCACCGGCGGCAGCTTCATCGCGTCAAAGTCGGGGATCTCGGTGGTGATCACGCGGATCACCATGCCGCAGCGCTGCTGCTGGGTAAAGATGTTGATGCGAAAGCGGCCAATACCTTCCAGCGTGATGGCGAAGTTCTGGCCCTTGGTGTCGATGTAGGCCTGCCACTGCTTTTCAGACGCAATGGCGCGCGCCATCTTGCCCGTCTGCTCGGCCGTCAGCACCGTCTCGTTCAGCTTGGTCAGCTTGCCGTTGAGCTTGATGGCCGGCGGAAAGCCCGCCGTTAAAAACAGGTCCGACCCTTTCAGCTGCACCATGGCGCCCAGCATCTTGTGCACGACGGCCTGGATCTGCTGTCTTTCCTGCTGTTCCATGTTTTCTCCTGATCGGTTGCCGGCCGCGGGCGGGCATGTAACCAATGTAAGAGAGTTCGCGGTTCTGCGAAAGGGGGCGTCAGGGGGCGCGTCAGCGCCCCGCATGGATCAACTGTTCTGGAAAAGCGCCGCGTAGCGCCGCTGCATCTCGGCCACGCTGACGTCTTCGATCGAATGGCCGATCAACCAGCGATGGCCGAAAGGGCAGCGCACCACGCCCGACCGCTCGCCGTAGAACGCATCGGCCGGCGCGCGCTCCAGCGTCGCGCCCGCGCGCACCGCGGCGTCGATCATCGCGTCGGCGTCATCCACATGCAGGTGCAGCGAGACAGGCGTGGCGCCAATCGCCGACGCGCTGCGCATGCCGTATTCGGGGAATTCGTCGCACAGCATCAGCGTCATGCCGCCAAAGTCCATTTCCGCGTGGCCGATGCGGCCACCGGGCTCGGTCAGGCGGAATTTCTCTGTCGCGCCAAACGCTCGGCTGTAAAAGGCAATCGCGGCGGCGGTGTCCGACACGCACAGGTAAGGGAAAAGTTCAGCAATCTTCATGGCAACGCTCCGTCAAGTGGTGATGCGCGTCAGTGTGGCCGGTCGGCGCCGCGCGGGATAGAACGAAATTGCCGTTCGCCTTCAGTCAGCGATGGGCAGATGGTTGCCTTGGGCAGGCGAGGCGGCCCTGTACCGCGCCGGTGTGACGCCCGCAAATGCCAGGAACTCGCGGCCAAAATGGGATTGGTCTGCATAGCCTGCAAGCGCGGCCACGTCGGCCAGCGCGGCGGCCTGATCGCTGCGCATCACCTTCAGGGCGCGTTGCAGCCGCTGGACCTGCAGGTACTCCTTGGGTGCCAGGCCCACCGCGTGGCGAAAGTCGGCAATGAAGCGGCGGTGGCTCACCCCGGTGCGGCGCACGGCAGCGCCCACGGTCGGCGCCTCGGTGACGCATCGCATCAGCGCGGCCACCTGGGGATGCAGGCCGCGCAGGATCGGCAGGCGCTCGCCCAGCCGCGCCTCCAGCAGCGCCATCCGGTCCCCGGCCCCGCGCAGTTCGCCCAGCTCGGCGCGCAGATCGTCGGCGCGGGGGCGGCCCCACAGGTCATCCAGCGCCGTGTGGCGTTGCGCCAGCTCATGGGCGCCCGCGCCGAACAGCAAGGCCGCGGTTCCCGGCCACAGCAGCGCGCCCACCGAGCAGGACGCGCCCACCGATTCACGCGCATGAAAGTGCGAGCGGGCGCCGCCGACCAGGCTCAGCGCAGCAGCCGATCGCATCAGGGTGTGGGGCTGCACGAAGTGCAAGGGCCGCTCGTCAAGCCGGATCACGATGTGCATCAGCCCGGTCGGAAGCACATGCTCGCGCCGCAGCGGGCCGGCCAGCGCTGCATCAGGCGGGCCGTCGCTGGCCCACAGCCGCGCGATGAAGGGGCGCAGCGGGGCGCTGGGTGCGCGTTGCTGGATCATGGTCTGCCGTCAAGGGGGGGGGCTGTGGGGCCTCAATTTACACCGGGAAAGCTGATCGCGGGGCTGCGTCGAAGGCAGGATGCGAACCCGAGCCAGGTATGCGGGTTGCCTTCCCAGCACCAGCCCAGCCGGGGCGCGCGATCACTGAGCCACCAGGCCGGCACGCGCCTGTCCCCGCAGCGCGAGCCCAGCATCATGAAACAGCGATTGGGCTGCAGGAACAGCGGCCACTGCAGCAGCACGCATGTGCCCTCCTCGACCGTGAGCGGTGTGCGCCCCTGCCCAGCGAGGCATTTTTCTGCATCGGTCGGCACCGCATTGAGGGTTGCGTTCCCCCGGTCCAGCCCCAGCAGCAGGTAGGCCTCGCCGGCCGGCAGCTGCAGCCCCTGCGCGGGCCGGAAGTCGTCGGGCGTGCGCGGGAAGAGGCGCTCCATGGCGGGCTTTCCCGCGCGTTGCACTCTGGCCCACAGGTCGCGGCGGGGCAGCCGGGGCGTGTGGAGCACGATGACGGCATCCGCGGTGCCGGCGTCAATGTCGGGTGGGCCTGCATCGCCGTCCAGGTGCACCTCCAGCTGGCGCAGCGCATGGCGGAAGGTTTCAGGCGTTTCGCCCAGGGCGGCAGGGATGCCCAGCTCCACGAGCCTGTCGATCTGCGCGGCAAGCCCGCCCATGGAGGATAGTCCCGGCACCCGGCGGCTTTGGCTTGTCATCGTCAATGCGTTGTCCTTAAAAGCTTACGACGTAAGCATAATCAATAACCGCGTACACTGTCAACAAATGAAGCGCAAACCCGAATCACGCGTCAGTTACACCGGCCATGGGGATCCACGGGCCACACTCGACCTGCTGTGGGGCAACACGCCAGAAACGCGCCGCGGTCCCCGGCGCAGCCTGACAACCGGGGCCGTGGGTGTGGCGGCGCTCGAGCTGGCCGACGAAGGGGGCCTGGCGGCGCTGTCGATGCGCCAGCTGGGCGCGCGGCTGGGCGTGGCGGCCATGGCGCTTTACCGCTATGTGCCCACCAAGGACGTCCTGCTGGAGCTGGTGCTGGAGGCTGCGTATGCCCAGCTGCCTGATGCGTTGCCCGAGGGCGCCCCCTGGCCGGAACAGCTGCGCGTCGTCGCGACGGACGCGTGGAAGCTCTACCTGGCCCACCCGTGGATGCTGCAGATCTCCGTGCAGCGCCCGTCGCTCGGCCCCCATGCCGTCCGCAAGTACGAGCGGGAACTGAAGTCGATCGCATCCGCGGGCCTGCCCGATGTCGATATGGACCTTGTCATTGCCAGCGTTTCCGATTTCGTGCGCGGCAGCGCGCGCAGTGCGATTGAAGCGGCAAGCGCATCCGAAGAGACCGGGCTGTCCGATCGCGGCTGGTGGGAGGCCCACGCCGAACACCTGGGCCGTCTGGTGAGCGCCGATCAGTTTCCGCTTGCGGTCCGGGTGGGCTCGGCCGCAGGCGAAGCCTATGGCGGCGCCACCGATCCCCGGCGGACATTCGCGTTCGGCCTGGAGCGCCTGATCAGCGGCGTCGTGCTCCATGTTCAGCGCACGAAGCCAGGCGGCGCCTAGCTGCAAGCCATTGATTTCATTGGGTTTCCACCATGTACGCGAGAATTCCCGCGTTGATGGTGGAAAACGCCGTGATCGCGCAATGACCCCCAGGGCAACGCGCGAAAGGGTTGCCGGCAATCAGTGCCTGGCTAAAATGCAGGCTGCAGGCAAGCGCAAGGTTTGTAGAGGCCGGTGGCAACACTGGCAGCCCGAATGGGTGGGACACTCGAACTTGGGGCCTGCATTTTTTTTGCCTGGTTGTTTATGACTGCGGCAAAAAGCAGGACAAATGGTTCATGCCCTCGGCAAACGCCTCCAGGTTACCTGGCCAGAATTTCAGCCCGTAGCCCAGTTCGCCCGACTTTGCATGTCGATACACAGTGGGGCGCAGCATTCTGAAATAGCGGTCCTCGGCCTCACCGTACTGCGACAAGTTCACCGCATAAAACAGACTCGATGCGACTGCGTCGGCCATCTGCAAGCCGGCAAGCTGGTCGTGGTTGACGGCGCGAACCTTTTGCGGATCAATGGCGGCCCAGTCAATCCGCACGTCTGAACCCGGCTTGTCTTTCAAAAGCGTGAGGTAGCGGCGCAGATCGTCGTATGACATGGCACTGCGATTGGAAAACACCAGCTCGCAGATGCCATCGCCTTCGCCCGGTTTGCGGAAATCGCGGCACAGCCATGACACCCGTTCCACCAGCAGGCGTGTGGCATAGCGATACAGGCGAAACGGCTCATTCTGAAACTTCTCCGGCTCCGTGATGGACGGCTTGTGAATCAGCACGCTCACGGTGCGGATAGGTGCGGCGGCCAGTGCCCGCACGTAAGGCACCCGTTGCTCATGCTTCATGTCTCGAAAGTGCAAGGCACGCTTCGGTTCCTTGCCCAGCAGCGTGCGCACCTCACGCAGCACACGCACGGCTTCCAGGTCTTTCGATTTGCGAAACACCACCGCCGACACCACCAACCAGCGACTGCTCCCACGCTCGCCTGGCAGGAACACAAAGCCCTCGTCGCCAGATTCGTCTATGTAAGCCGTGAAGCTGGCGGTCATATGGGTTGGCTGATTGGCTTTTGAAAACCAATCTACTATACCGGCCCGCCGTCAGTCCGATTCGCCGCGCCCCTCAGCCTGCGCTGCCTCTTTCCGCTCTGCTTCCCTGTCCCGCGCCTGCGACTTGCGCAGCGACCGCAGCTCCCACACGGCCAGGCCCAGCACGATGCCGAACACCAGCACCAGCTCCACCAGGCCGAACAGCGATGAATCCATCAGGGCCCGGCCTTCACCAGGCCCAGGGCTTCGCCGCGGTCGCGCCGCTCCAGCCGCTCAAACAGCTCGAGCACGCGCACATAGCGCGCGGCCAGCCGCTCATCAATGCGCCACCACGCGGCCTGCGCCGCCGCCACGGCCGGGTTGGCCTCGGGCAGCGCGGCGCGCAGGGCCGCGCTCACCAGAAACTGGTTGGCCGCCAGGCAGGGGGCGCTCTGGTGCGCCCGGCCTGGTGCGACGTTGAGCAGCGCCCTGGCCAGCAGCCGGGCCTTGCGCGCGCGCGGCACCACGGCGCGCTGGTCCACCGAATTCATGCCGCGGCGCGCCACCTCGTGGCCGATGGCCGCATACAGGTAGCGCGCGGCGTTGATGCCCGGGCGGCAGCCCAGCGGCAGGCGGGCCACGCCGTCGTCCACCCGCTCGTACAGTCGGTCGGCCTCGTCCAGCAGGCGGGCCACCACGCTGCCGATCGCCACGTTGAAGCGGGGCTGCGCCAGCCAGGCGTCGGGCTGCACGCCGGCCTCGCGCAGCCATTGCAGCGGCAGATAGATGCGGCCCATGCGGGCGTCTTCGCCCACGTCGCGCGCGATGTTGGACAGCTGCATCGCCACGCCCAGGTCGCAGGCGCGGGCCAGCCCCTCGGCGCTGCGCACGCCCATCAGCAGGGCCATCATCGCGCCCACGGTGCCGGCCACGCGCGCGGCGTAGCCGTGCAGCTCGGCGATGGTTTCGTAGCGGCGGCCTTCGGCGTCCCAGGCAAAGCCGTCCAGCAGCGCCTCGGGCAGCTCACGCGGTATGGCGAAGTGCTGCACCACCGCGGCCAGCGCGCGGTCGCAGGGCTGGGCGCGCGCGCGGCCGCTGTACACCGCGTGCAGGCGCTGGCGCAGCTGGGCCACGGCGGCCTGCTGGTCGGCGCCGGTGTCCACCTCGTCGTCGGCCATGCGGCAAAAAGCATAGAGCGCAGACGCCGGCTGGCGCACCGCGCGCGGCAGGATCAGCGACGCCGCAAAGAAGGTGTAGGAGCCCTCGCGCAGCGTGGCGCGGCAGGCGTCCAGGTCGGCCTGTGCGTCCGCGCCCAGGGCGTGGCGCGGTAGATCAAAGACCGGGGGTTGTGCGCTGGATGGCATCTGCATGGGGAACGATGGTGTCCAGCACACGGGCTGATGACAGCACGCCGGGCAGGCCGGCGCCGGGGTGGGTGCCTGCGCCCACCAGGTACAGCCGGTCCAGCTCTTCGCTGCGGTTGTGCGGGCGGAACCACGCGCTTTGCGTCAGCACCGGCTCCAGGCCAAAGGCCGCGCCGCGGAATGACGACAGCCGGTCCTGGAAATCAAGCGGCGTGAGCACGCGCGAGCTGATGACTTCGTCTTTCAGCCCCGGCAGCAGGGTGTCTTGCAGGCGGCGCTCCAGCGCCTGGCGGTAGGGTTCGGCCATGGCCTGCCAGTCGGTGCCGCTTTGCATGTGCGGCACGGGCGACAGCACATAAAACGCATCGCAGCCCGGCGGCGCCAGCGACGGGTCGGTCGCGGTGGGCCGGTGCAGGTACATGCTGAAGTCTTCGGCCAGCAGCTTGCGGTCAAAGATGTCGCCCAGCAGCTCCTTGTAGCGCGGGCCCAGGGCAATCGTGTGGTGTGCCACGTCCGGGTACTGCCTGCGCGTGCCAAAGTACCAGACGAACAGGCTCATGGAATAGCGGGCCTTTTCGATGCGCGTGTCGGTCCAGCGGCGCCGGTGCTCGGGCGCCACCAGGTAACGGTAGGTGCTGGCCGAATCGGCGTTGGACACCACCACGTCGGCCGGCATCAGCGCGCCGCTGGCCAGCCGCACGCCGGTGGCGCGCCCGGCCGTCACGGTGATCTTGTCCACCGCCTGGTCGCAGCACACCTGGTTGCCCTGGCCTTCTATCAGCTTGACCAGGCCACTGACCAGGCTGCCGGTGCCGCCCATGGCAAAGTGCACGCCCCAGCGCCGCTCCAGGAAGGCGATCAAACAATAGACCGAGGTGGTGGAAAACGGGTTGCCCCCCACCAGCAGCGACTGGAACGTCAGCACCACGCGCAGCTTGGGGTTGCGCACATGCTTGCTGGCCAGTGAATACACGGTGCAGTAGCCCTCCAGCTTCAGTAGCGCGGGCAGCACGCGGGCCATGTCGGCCCAGGAATCAAACGGCACATGGCCCAGCTGCTCAAAGCCCACCTTGTAGATGGCCTCGCTGGCTTTCAGGAACCGCTCGTAGCCCGCCACGTCGTCCGGCGCAAAGCGGGCCACCTCGGCGCGCATGGCGCCGGCGTCGCCGCAATAGTCAAACACGCTGCCGTCGTCAAAGCGGATGCGGTAATAGGGTGATACGGGCCGCAGGTCGATGTCGTCGGCCATCTTCTTGCCGCACAGGGCCCAAAGCTCCTCCAGCAGGAACGGCGCGGTGATGACGGTGGGGCCGGCGTCAAAGGTAAAGCCGTCCTGGCGGTACACATAGGCGCGGCCGCCCGGGGCGTCGAGCTTTTCCAGCACCGTCACGCGGTAGCCGCGCGCGCCCAGGCGCACGGCGGCGGCCAGCCCGCCAAAGCCGCTGCCGATCACGATGGCATGCGGCCGGGTCGCCAGAAAAGCCCTTGCAACCGAGGGCATGCCAGTTTGTGTGTACATGGATCGCATGATATAAGTGTCAACTTAATCTGACAACATATTTAGACAGATAAATGGACACACGCCGGATCACCGCTGTTTTGCACCGGGTGGCCAGGCTGGGCGGGGCGGTCTCATGACCGCCGCGCTGGACCTGGTGGACCTGGCGTGCGTGCGCGGCGGGCGTGCCTTGTTCAGCGGTGTGAACCAGCGCCTGCGCGGCGGCGAGCTGCTGCGCGTGAACGGCGCCAACGGCGCGGGCAAGAGCAGCCTGCTGCGCATGGTGTGCGGCCTGCTGGCCCCGGCCGGCGGCCAGGTGCTGTGGCGTGGCGAGCCGCCCGCGCGCCAGCGCGAGGCCCTGGGCCACGACCTGGTGTACCTGGGCCATGCGCCCGCGCTCAAGGACGACCTGGGTGCCCTGGAAAATCTGCAGGCCGCCACCACCCTGGCCGCCCGCCCCGCCAGCCGCGCTGATGCGCTGCGCGCGCTGGCCGACGCCGGCCTGCGCGGCCACGAACACATGCCCGTGCGCCGCCTGTCGCAAGGCCAGCGCCAGCGCGCCGCGCTGGCACGCCTGGGCCTGGCCGCAGGCGCCGCGCTGTGGGTGCTGGACGAACCCTTCAACGCGCTGGACGTTGCCGCCACCGGCTGGCTGGCTGCGCTGGTGCGCGCGCAGCTCGCGCGCGGCGGCATTGTGGTGCTGACCAGCCACCAGGGCGTGCCGCTGGACGATGTGCCCCACCAGGTGCTGGCGCTATGAACACCACGGCGCTTGCGGCCCCGCCCGCGCTGGCAGCGCCGCAGCCCGGTTTGCTGGACGGCCTGCGCTGCATCTTTGTGCGCGACCTGCGCCTGGCGCTGCGCCGGCGCACCGACACCCTGGCCGTGCTGGTGTTTTTTGTGATGGTGGTCAGCCTGTTCCCGCTGGGCGTGGGGCCCGAGCCGCAGCTGCTGCGCAGCATGGCGCCCGGCGTGGTGTGGGTGGCGGCGCTGCTGGCGTCCATGCTGTCGCTGGCGCGGCTGTTTGCGGATGACCACCACGACGGCACGCTGGAGCTGATGCTGCTGTCGGCCCACCCGCTGGCGCTGCTGGTGCTGGGCAAGGCGGCGGCGCACTGGGTCTGCTCGGGCCTGCTGCTGGCGCTGCTGTCGCCGCTGCTGGCGGTGCAGTTTGACCTGACCGGCGGCGCCACCGGCGTGCTGGTGCTGTCGCTGCTGATGGGCACACCGGTGCTGAGCCTGGTGGGCGCACTGGGCGCGGCGCTCACGGTGGGGCTGCGCGGCGCGGGCGTGCTGCTGTCGCTGCTGGTGCTGCCGCTGTGCATTCCGGTGCTGATTTTTGGCGCCGGCGCGGTCGATGCCCACAACGCCGGGCTGGGCGTGGCGGGCCATTTTTCATTGCTGGGGGCGTTGCTGGTGCTGTCGCTGTTTGCGGCGCCGCTGGCGGCGGCGCTGGCGCTGCGCATATCGGTGGAGTCATGAACAGCATCAACTGGTTTCACTACGCGGCACCCCAGCGCTTTTACCCGCTGGCCGGCCGCCTGGTCCCGTGGTTTGGCGCGCTGGCCGCGCTGCTCACCGTGGCCGGCCTGTACATCGGCCTGTGGCTGGCGCCCACCGACGCGCAGCAGGGCGAGGCCTACCGCATCATCTTTGTGCATGTGCCCGCCGCCTGGATGTCCATGGTGGTCTACCTGGCCATGGCCGCCTGGGCCGGCGTGGGGCTGGTGTTCAATTCGCGCCTGTCGTCCATGATGGCCTGCGCGCTGGCGCCCACCGGCGCGCTCATGACCTTTCTGGCGCTGTGGACGGGCGCGCTGTGGGGCAAGCCCACCTGGGGCGCCTGGTGGGTGTGGGACGCACGGCTCACGTCCGAGCTGGTGCTGCTGTTCCTGTACATCGGCTTCATGGCGCTGCACGCGTCCATCGACGACCCACGCCGCGCCGACCGCGCCGCCGGGCTGCTGGCGCTGGTGGGCGTGGTCAACGTGCCCATCATCTATTTCTCCGTCAAGTGGTGGAACACGCTGCACCAGGGTGCATCGGTGAGCCTGACCAAGGCGCCCAGCATGGCCACGCCCATGCTGCTGGGCATGCTCATCATGGCGCTGGCGTTCTGGATGTATTGCATTGCCATCGCGCTGGCACGCGTGCGCGTGGTCATGCTCGAGCGTGAACGCCACACCGCCTGGGCACGCCAGGCACTGGAGGCCGCATGAACCACTGGTCCAACTTTGCAGAATTTGTGCACATGGGCGGCTACGGCCTGTATGTGTGGGGGTCCCTCGGCATGTGCGCGGCCGTGCTGCTGGCCGAGATGCTGATGCTCAAGGCCCGTCGCCGCGCGCTGGCCAATGACGTGAATGGCGCGCCGGCCCATGATGTATCCGCCAGCGACGCGTACAGGGGCACACCATGAAGCAGCGCACACGCCGCGCGCTGGCCGTGCTGGTCGGCCTGGGCGCTTTGGGCGGCGCCAGTGCGCTGGTGCTCAATGCCTTTCAGAGCAACCTGGTGTTTTTCCTCAGCCCCACGCAGGTCATGGCCAACGAGGCCCCGCGTGAGCGCAGCTTTCGCGTGGGCGGCCTGGTGGAAGAAGGCAGCATCCAGCGCGACCCGCACAGCCTGGCCCTGCGCTTTGTGGTGACCGACCGCGCGCAGAAGATCCCCGTGACCTACACCGGCCTGATGCCCGACCTGTTCAAGGAAGGCAAGGGCGTGGTGGCCCAGGGCAAGCTGGGTAGCGACGGTGTGTTCCGCGCCGACCAGGTGCTGGCCAAGCACGACGAGAACTACATGCCGCCCGAGGCCGCCGCCGCGCTGAAGGCCGCGCAAGGCCAGGGCATGAAGGCAGCCCCATGATCTACGAGCTGGGCCATTTCAGCCTGATCCTGGCGCTGGCCATGGCGCTGGCGCAGGCGGTGCTGCCGCTGGCGGGCGCGCAGCGCAACCGCGCGGCCTGGATGGCCGTGGCCCGGCCGGCCGCGCGCGCGCAATGCCTGTTTCTGGTGGTGGCCTATGCCTGCCTGACCCATGCGTTCGTGGTCAGCGACTTTTCCGTGGCGCTGGCGGCCCACCATTCCAACACCGCGCTGCCGCTCATCTACCGCATCACCGCCGTGTGGGGCAACCATGAGGGTTCCATCCTGCTGTGGTCGCTGATCCTGTCGGGCTGGACGGTGGCGGTGAGCTTCTTTTCGCGCCAGCTGGACGACGCCACGGCGGCGCGCGTGATCGGCGTGATGGGGCTGGTCAGCTGCGGCTTTTTGCTGTTCACGCTGGCCACGTCCAACCCGTTTGCCCGCATGCTGCCCGCGCCGCCCGACGGGCAGGACCTGAACCCTTTGCTGCAGGACCCGGGCATGATCATCCACCCGCCCATGCTCTACATGGGCTATGTGGGTTTTGTGGTGGCGTTTGCATTTGCGATTTCTGCGCTGCTGTCAGGCCGGCTGGACGCGGCCTGGGCGCGCTGGTCACGGCCCTGGACCACGGTGGCCTGGTGCTTTTTGACGCTGGGCATTGCGCTGGGCAGCTTCTGGGCCTATTACGAGCTGGGTTGGGGCGGCTGGTGGTTCTGGGACCCGGTGGAAAACGCGTCGTTCATGCCCTGGCTGGTGGGCACGGCGCTCATGCATTCGCTGGCCGTGACGGAAAAGCGCGGCGGCTTCAAGGTGTGGACGGCGCTCTTGGCGATCATTGCGTTTTCGCTGTCGCTCCTGGGCACCTTCATCGTGCGCTCGGGCGTGCTCAGCTCGGTCCATGCGTTTGCCACCGACCCGGCGCGCGGCGTGTTCATCCTGATCTTTCTGGCGCTGGTGGTGGGCAGCTCGCTGGCGCTGTTTGCCTGGCGCGCGCCGCGCGTGGGCATGGGCGGCAGCTTTGCGCTGGTCTCGCGTGAATCCATGCTCATGGCCAACAACGTGCTGCTGCTGGTGGCCACGGCCGCCGTGCTGCTGGGCACGCTGTACCCGCTGCTGATTGATGCGCTGGGCATGGGCAAGCTGTCGGTGGGCGCGCCCTACTTTGCCGCGGTGTTTGTGCCGCTGGTGGCACCGGCCCTGTTCCTCATGGGTGTGGGCCCGCTGGCGCGCTGGCGCGAGGCCCGCCTGGGCGACCTGGCCCACCGGCTGCGTTGGGCCGCGGGCGTCAGTGTGGCCAGCGCGGTGCTGGCACCGCTGGTGCTGGCCAGCTGGTCGCCGCTGACGGGCCTGGGCCTGTTGCTGGCCGTGTGGATTGCGGCCACGGCAATTCTGAATCTGGTGACGCGGCTGCGTGAGCACCCGGCCACCAGCTGGGCGGCAGGCCAGCACCCGGCGCGCCGCTGGGCAGCGCGCGTGCGCGCGCAGCCCGGCAGCTACTGGGGCATGCTGCTGGCGCACTTTGGCGTGGCGGTGTTCATCGTGGGTGTGACGGCGGTGGGCAGCTTTCAAAGCGAATCCGATGTGCGCATGGAGGTGGGCGACACCACGCGCCTGGCGGGCTACAGCCTGCGCCTGGAGCAGGTGCAGGAGGTGCGCGGGCCCAACTATGTGTCGGCGCGCGCGGTGCTCAGCGTCAGCCGCGACGCTGAGGCCGACCACGCGGTCACCACCCTGATGCCCGAGCGGCGCATCTACACCGTGAGCCGCATGCCGATGACCGAGGTAGCGATAGACCGCGGCGTCACGCGCGACCTGTATGTGGCGCTGGGCACGCCGGTGAGCGACACCGCCTGGAGCGTGCGCGTGCACCACAAGCCCTTTGTCAACTGGATCTGGGGCGGCTGTGTGCTGATGGCGCTGGGCGGCGTGCTGGCCGTGCTGGACCGCCGCTACCGCGTGCGGCGCAGCGCGGCGGCACCGGCGGCGGTGAACTCTGCAGCCCCGCCGATGAAGCCCGCGAATCCCCTGTTGGCCGGCAAGGGCGCACTGCCATGAAGCGCTACCTGATCCCGCTGGTGGTGTTTGTGGCGCTGCTGGGCTTTCTGGGTGTGGGCCTGGGGCTGAACCCGCGCGAGGTGCCCTCGCCCCTGATCAACCGGTCCGCGCCGGCCTTCAAGCTGCCCACCGTGGGCGCGCCCGAGCGCATGGTGTCCGCGCAGGACCTGCGCGGGCAGGTGTGGATCCTGAACGTGTGGGCGTCGTGGTGCGTGGCCTGCCGGCTGGAGCACCCGGTGCTGGTGGAATTTGCCAGGACCAGCCCGGTGCCGATCTATGGCCTGAACTACAAGGACAAGCACAGCGACGCCGTGCGCTGGCTGGCCAACTTTGGCGACCCGTACCGGCATTCGCTGTCGGACGCCGACGGCATGGTGGGCATTGACTTTGGCGTCTATGGCGTGCCCGAGACCTTTGTGATTGACCGCGACGGCGTGATCCGCCTGAAGCTGACCGGCCCGGTCACGCCCGAGGCGCTGCGCAAGACCATCCTGCCGCTGATTGGACAACTCGGTGCTTAAACCACTCGCTTTCATGCTGCTGCTGGCCGTGGGCACGCACGCCGCCGCCAGAGAGGCCGCACCCGCTTCGGCCGACCCCGCGCTGGAAGTGCGCGTGATGGCCGTGGCCGAGGAACTGCGCTGCCTGGTCTGCCAGAACGAAACCATTGCCGCGTCCAACGCCGACCTGGCGGTGGACCTGCGCAAGCAGATCCGCAGCCAGCTGGCCGACGGCCGGTCACAGCAGCAGATCCTGGACTACATGGTGGCGCGCTATGGTGATTTCGTGCTGTACAAGCCGCCGCTGAAGGCCAGCACGCTGGTGCTGTGGGGCGGGCCGTTTGTGCTGCTGCTGGTGGGGCTGGGCGTGATGGGCGCGAGCATCGTGCGCCGGCGCACCACGGCGCAGCCGCCGCTGGGCGAGGCCGAGCGCGCGCGCGCCCAAAGCCTGCTGGACGGCCAGGCGTCGGGCCGGGTGGGCGCGCCATGATGACCTTCTGGCTGCTGGCCACGGTGCTGATGGCGCTGGCGCTGGCCATGGTGCTGCCACCGCTGCTGCAGGCCCCGCGCACCACGGCGCCGGCGCGCACGGCGCAGCCCGGCCATCTGGCCATCCTGCGCGAGCAGCAGGCCCAGCTGGACGCCGAGCGCGCCAGCGGCACCATCACCCCCGCCGAATACGACCTGGCCCGCCTGGAGCTGCAGCAGCGCGTGCTGGAAGAAGACGGCGCGCACGGCGGGGCCGCACGCCACGCCACCACACGCGCGCCCCAAACCGCCGTGCTGCTGGGCCTGGCCCTGCCCGCGCTGGCCGTGGTGCTGTACCTGCAGCTGGGCCACCCGCAGGCCGCCCTGCTGGCGCCGGCCGACAAGGACAACGCCGTGTCCATGCAGGCGGTGCAAGACATGGTGAACGCCATGGCGCAGCGCCTGAACGACCCGCCGCCCGGCCAGCCGCCCGGCGCGCAGGACTGGGACATGCTGGCGCGTTCCTACGCCGCGCTGCAGGACTTTGCCCAGGCCGACGCCGCCTATGTGCGCGCCATTGCGCTGGCGCCGGGCAATGCCCAGCTGCTGGCCGACCGCGCCGACGTGCTGGCCATGCTGCAAGGCCGTAGCGCCGCCGGTGAACCCACGCGGCTGGTCGATCAGGCGCTGAAGATCGAGCCTGACAACTTGAAGGCCCTGGCCATGGCCGGCAGCATTGCGCTGGAGCGCGGCGACTATGCCGGCGCGGTGCGCCACTGGTCGCGCGCGCGCGCGCTGTCGCCCGCGGGCAGCGAATTTGCCAACGGGCTGGACCGCTCGCTGGTGGAAGCGCGCGCGGGGCTGGCGGCGTCGGGCGGTGCGCCGCCAGCAGCGCAGCCCATGGTGATGGCGCAGGCCACCACCCCGGCAGCCACGCCAGCCCGTGCCTCCGGTGCATCCATCCGTGGTGAAGTCCACCTGGCCCCCGCACTGGCCGCCCGCGTGGCGCCCGGCGACACGCTGTTCATCTTTGCGCGCGCCGCCAACGGCCCGCGCATGCCGCTGGCCATCGTGCGGCGCACGGCGGGTGAGCTGCCGGTGCGCTTCACGCTGGACGACAGCACGGCCATGACGCCCGAGCTGCGCCTGTCCAATTTCAGGGAAGTCGTGGTCGGCGCGCGGATTTCAAAGTCGGGCAACGCCATGCCGCAAAGCGGCGACCTGCTGGGCCAAAGCGCGGTGATGAAGCCCGGTGCCGCGGGCCTGCGCATCACGATCAGCGACGTTCAGCCCTGAGCCAGCGCGGCCGCATTCGACGGCCTGCCCGAAGGCGTACCCGAAAGAGCGCCATAGTGCGCGCACACCACCTGCGCCACCAGGTCGGCGCGTTCCTCATGCGCCAGGTGGCCCAGACCGGGCAGCGTGGTCAGGGTCGCGCCCTTCACCGCCGCCAGCACCTGGCCGGCCTGCGCCGGCGGCACCGTCGCGTCATTGGCACCGACCACCAGCACCAGCGGCACGCGCAGGCCGGGCAGGTCGCGCCAGAGCGCGGCCAGGTCCCAGTGGGCCATCATGCCCAGGGCCCCGGCGGCATGGCCGGGGTTGCGCACCAGCCGCCCGTACAGCGCCACGCCCTGTGCGTCCAGCGTGGAGCCGGTGCCGTCCAGCAGGCGGCGCAGCACGGCCGGATCACCCGCGCGGCGGGCAAACACGCGCGGCACCAGCGGCACGGCCGCCAGCAGCCTGGCCGCCGGCGAAAACAGCCGCCCGGCCACACCGCCCAGCGGCACCAGCGCGCCGTTCAGGCTGGCCACCATGCGCGGCGCGATCAACCCGTCCAGGCACATGCGCACCGCAATGGCCGCGCCTGCCGAATGCCCCACCACCAGGGCGGGCCGGGTCTTGATCAGGGCCAGCAGGGCCGACAGCGCGCGCGCCATGCCGGGCAGCGACAGGCGCGGCGACGTGGGCCCCTCCGGCGGCATGCCGGTGAAGGCATGGCCCGGCAGGTCCACCGTCAGCACCTGGAACTGCGCGCGCAGCAGCGGCGCGAGCGTGCGCCACGAATGGGTGGACGCACCCGTGCCATGGATGAGCAAGGCCACCGGCGCCTGCCGGTCGGTGGCGGTGAACTGCTGCACATGCCAGCGCAGCCCGCCGGCTTCCACAAAACGGCTGGCGCCGCGGTGGGGCCAGTCGTGCCCGTCGGCCTGCCAGTCCATGCGCGTACCCATGCCGGCGGCCATCAGCCCGGCACCGGCATGGCCAGGCGCACGGCCTGCGACAGCGTGTGCGCCCCCGCGTGCGGCAGCGCCACATAGGCCGCGCCCATGGCCTGGGCCAGCGCCTGGGCGCTGTCTTGCGGCTGGGGCGAGGTGTCCAGCAGCAGCGCGGTGAGCCCCGTCTGGCGGAACAGCCGGGCCGCCGCCAGCGCGTCGTCATGCGCGCGGGCGCGGCCCGGCGCGCCGTCGCGCGCAATGTTGGCGCGCCCGTCGGTCAGCATCACGACCACCGGCGTTTCGCCGGTGCGCTGGATCAGCGCGCCCAACGCGCGCGCGGCGTCGATCGCGGCGGCCAGCGGCGTGCCGCCGCCGCCGGGCAGCGCGGCCAGGCTGCGCTTGGCGCGCGCCAGCGAGCGGGTGGGCGGCAGCAGGGTTTCAGCCGTCTGGCCGCGAAACGCCAGCACCGCCACGCGGTCGCGCCGCACATAACAGTCCGCCAGCAGCAGCTCCACCGCGCCCTTGGCCTCGGCCAGCCGGTGCAGGGCCGATGAGCCGGAGGCGTCCACCACAAACACCGTGGTGGTCTGGCTGAGCTGCTTGTAGCGGCGGATGTGAAAGTCCTCGCGCCGCACATGGATGCGCCGCGTGGCGCCTGCGCACGGGGATGCGGGTGCGGCGGCGCGCAGGGCCTGCTGCTCGCGCAGGCGCTGCCAGGGCGCTGCGGCACGCAGTGTTTCCATCACGTGCAGCCGGGCGCCGCCACGCGGCTCGCCCCGGCGCGCGCCCACCGGGCGGCCCCGCGCGCGGCTCTTCTGCGCGGCACCACCACGGCCCGCGGCCTGCGCACGCGAGCGGCTGGCCTCGCCAGCCTGCAGCGCGGCCAGCAGGCCCGGCGGCAGGGCGGCAGCGGCGGCGGCCAGCAGCAGCTCCTGCAGCTCGCCGCCGGTCGGCTCGTTGCGCTCTTCGGGCTCTTCGGGCTTGTCGGTCTCATCAGGCAGGTCGCCCGCGTTGTCGTCCGCCGGGGGCGGCGGCTCGGGCGTGTCGTCCTGTTCGGGCTGGTCTTCGGCCTGTTGTGGCGGGGCCGGCAGCTGGGTGGCGCGCGGCGCCAGCACCAGGCGGGCCGCCATTTCGGCGTGGCCCTGTTCCACCTCGTCCTGGCCTGCCAGCGCGGCGGCCACGCGCGCCACGCGCAGCGCCAGCAGCGGCGCACGCAGCGAGGCCACGCCCAGCGCCTGTGCCGTCGCGCACAGCGCCTGCACGATGGCGTCGCTGGCCTGCACCTGCGCCAGCAGGGCGCGGGCCTGCAGGATTTCATCGGGCTGCCAGTCGGGGATGTCCTGCGCCGGCGCGGGCGTGTTCAGGTCCAGGTGGAAGGCCATGCGGTCCAGCAGCGCGGCGGGCAGCTGCCCGTCGTCATCCAGGCCTTCGTCCAGCGCCACCACGCCCAGCCGCGCGCGCTGGCGGATGGCCAGGCCGTCGCGCTCGGCCACCACCTCCTGCGTGTCCAGCACGGCCGCCAGCCGCGCGGCCACGCCCGCGCTCACGCGCTCGGCCATGGCCAGCAGCGCAATGCCGCCGTCGGTCTGGGCCAGCACGCCGGGCTGCGCCACGGGCCGGCCGCACTGCAGCGTGGCGGCCAGGTCCAGCCCGCCCAGCAGCGAGGCGTCGGTGGTGTTCAGCGGGATGCGCCGCTGCGGCGTGCCCGCCGGCAGCAGCTGGCGCAGCAGCGCAAGCCACTGGTCGCGCACCGGGCCAGCCGCGGCGCGCAGCGCCACGCCGCCCAGGCCGGCAGGGTCCACGGCAAACAAGGCTGCGGCCACGGCGGCGTCTGCGCCAAGGCCGGGCAGCTGCGAGATGTTCATGGGAGGTCTGTTGCGCGTTCGCCCGGGCGTTCACGCGCCCATCAATTCCGCCACGGCGCGCTCCACGCGCGTGGTCGAGCCCGCATCGTCCAGCGGGTTGCGCCGCAGCCGGTGGCGCAGCGCCGGGGCGGCCACGCGGCGCAGGTGCGCGTCGCTCACGGCCGCATCGCCCTGCAGCGCCGCCAGCGCGCGCGCGGCGCGGATCAGCGTCAGGTCGCCGCGCAGGCCGTCGGTGCCCAGGGCCATGCACAGCTGGGCGGCCCGCTCGCGCGCGGCGTCGGGGATGTCAATCCTGTCCAGCCGGTTGCGGCCCGCGACGATGCGCTTGCGCGTGCGTTCGTCTTCGCGGGTCCATTGCGCGGTGAAGCCCGCGGGGTCGCGCTCGAACGCGTCGCGCCGGCGCACCACCTCCACCCGCGCGGCCAGATCGGTGGGCGTGGCCACTTCCACCGACAGGCCAAAGCGGTCCAGCAGTTGCGGGCGCAGCTCGCCTTCCTCGGGGTTGCCGCTGCCCACCAGCACAAAGCGCGCGGGGTGACGCACGCTCAGGCCTTCACGCTCGACCACGTTTTCGCCCGAGGCGGCCACGTCGATCAGCAGGTCCACCAGGTGGTCCTCGAGCAGGTTGACTTCGTCGATGTACAGGAAGCCGCGGTTGGCGCGCGCCAGCAGGCCGGGCTCAAAGGCCTTGACGCCCTGGGACAGCGCGCGCTCCAGGTCCAGCGCGCCGACGACGCGGTCTTCGGTGGCGCCCAGCGGCAGGTCCACCACGGGCACGGGGATCAGGTGGCTCTTGACAGGCGCCCTGGCGCGCAGCGCGGCGCAGTCGGCGCAACCCACGCCGGCATCCGCCGGGTCGCAGGCGTAACGGCAGCCCACCACCGCGCGCATTTTTGGCAACAACGCCGCCAGCGCGCGCACGGCCGTCGATTTGCCGGTGCCGCGGTCGCCAAACACCAGCACGCCGCCGATGCTGGGATCAATCGCCGCGACCAGGATGGCGAGCTTCATCTCGTCCTGGCCCACGATGGCGGAGAAAGGGAATGACACTGCCATATGTCAATGCAGTATGACACATGGGCGCCATTCTGGAACCCCTGGCTTGTACCCACGCCCCGGCCCAGACCTGTCAGGTGCGCCGAAGGCGGTGCAGGACTATGATTTAAGGTTTTTCCGGGCACACGCATTCATGAACTCACCGACCGACGGCAAGTACGTTGCAGACAGCGCCGACGGCAGGTACCTGGCGAATGCGCTGGCGGCCCAGCGCATCGCCATCCGCGGCGCGCGCACGCACAACCTCAAGAACGTGGACCTGGACATCCCGCGCAACCAGCTGGTGGTGATCACCGGCCTGAGCGGCTCGGGCAAGTCGTCGCTGGCGTTTGACACGCTGTACGCCGAGGGCCAGCGCCGCTACGTGGAAAGCCTGAGCGCCTATGCGCGGCAGTTCCTGCAGCTCATGGACAAGCCCGATGTGGATGTGATCGAGGGCCTGTCGCCCGCCATCAGCATCGAGCAGAAGGCCACCAGCCACAACCCGCGTTCCACCGTGGGCACGGTGACCGAGATCCACGACTACCTGCGCCTGCTGTTTGCCCGCGCCGGCACGCCCTATTGCCCCGACCACGGCCTGGCGCTGCAGGCGCAGACCGTGAGCCAGATGGTGGACGCCGTGCTGGCGCTGCCCGAGGACACCAAACTCATGATCCTGGCGCCCGTGGCGCGCGACCGCAAGGGCGAGTTTGTCGATGTGTTCGAGCAGATGCAGGCCCAGGGCTATGTGCGCTTTCGCGTGGACGGCAAGGCCTATGAGTTTGACGAGTTGCCCAAGCTCAAGAAAACCGAGAAGCACAACATCGATGTGGTGATTGACCGGCTGAAGGTGCGCCCGGACATGACCCAGCGGCTGGCCGAGAGCTTTGAAGCGGCGCTGAGGCTGGCCGATGGCCGCGCCCTGGCACTGGAGATGGACGGCGAGAAAGAGCACCTCTTCAACGCCAAATTCGCCTGCCCCATCTGCAGCTATTCCATCAGCGAGCTGGAGCCGCGCCTGTTCTCGTTCAACTCACCCGCCGGCGCCTGCCCGTCGTGCGACGGCCTGGGCCACATGGAATTTTTTGACCCGCTGCGCGTGGTGGCCTTCCCCTCGCTCAGCCTGGCCAGCGGCGCCATCAAGGGCTGGGACCGGCGCAACGGCTACTACTTTGCGCTGATCGAAAGCCTGGCCAAACACTACAAGTTCAATGTGGATGCGCCGTTTGAAGACCTGGAGCTGCCCATCCAGAACGCGGTGCTGCATGGCTCGGGCGACGAAGACATCCGCTTCAGCTACACCATGGACTCGGGCAACTTCGCGGGCAAGAAGCTGACAAAGAAGCACCCGTTCGAAGGCATCATCCCCAACATGGAGCGGCGCTACCGCGAGACCGATTCGGTGGCCGTGCGCGAGGAACTGGCCCGCTACCGCAGCATGCAGCCGTGCAAGGACTGCGGCGGCACCCGCCTGAAGCGCGAGGCCCGCCACGTGAAGATTGGCGAAGGCAAACAGGCGCGTGCGATTTTTGAAGTGAGCCACGCCACGCTGCGCGAGGCGCTGGACTACTTCACCACGCTCAGGATGCACGGCGCCAAGGCCGAGATCGCCGACAAGGTGGTGCGCGAGATCGGCTTGCGCCTGAAGTTTTTGAACGACGTGGGGCTGAACTACCTGAGCCTGGACCGCAGCGCTGAGACATTGAGCGGCGGTGAATCGCAGCGCATCCGCCTGGCCAGCCAGATCGGCTCTGGCCTGACCGGCGTGATGTACGTGCTGGACGAGCCCAGCATCGGGCTGCACCAGCGCGACAACGACCGCCTGATCGGCACGCTGAAGCACCTGCGCGACATCGGCAACAGCGTGCTGGTGGTCGAGCACGACGAAGACATGATCCGCGCGGCCGACCATGTGATCGACATGGGTCTGGGCGCGGGCATTCACGGTGGGCGCGTGATCGCGCAGGGCACGTTCGAGCAGGTGCAGGCCAACACGGAGTCGCTCACCGGCCGGTACCTGGCGCAGACACTGAAGATTGCCGTGCCTGAAAAGCGCCACACGCTGGCCGGCCAGGCCAACCCGCAGGTGCTGAGCATCACCGGCGCCAGCGGCAACAACCTGAAGCACGTGAACGTGGACTTTCCCGTGGGGCTTCTGACCTGCGTGACGGGTGTATCGGGCTCGGGCAAGTCCACGCTGGTCAACGACACGCTGTACGCGGCCGCCGCGCGCCACATCTATCGCGCGCATGACGAGCCCGCGCCGCACGAATCGATTGACGGACTGGAGCATTTCGACAAGGTCATCAATGTGGACCAGTCGCCCATTGGCCGCACGCCGCGCAGCAACCCGGCCACCTACACCGGTCTGTTCACCCCCATTCGCGAGCTGATGGCCGAAACGTCGGTGGCCAAAGAGCGCGGCTATGGCCCCGGGCGCTTCAGCTTCAACGTGGCCGGCGGGCGCTGCGAGGCCTGCCAGGGCGATGGCGTGGTCAAGGTGGAGATGCACTTCCTGCCCGACGTGTACGTGCCCTGCGACGTGTGCAAGGGCATGCGCTACAACCGCGAAACCCTGGAAGTGCTGTGGAAGGGCAAGAACATTGCCCAGCTGCTGGACATGACGGTGGAGGATGCATACGAGTTCCTCAAGGCCGTGCCCACGATTTCACGCAAGCTGCAGACGCTGCTGGACGTGGGCCTGAGCTACATCAAGCTCGGGCAGTCGGCCACCACGCTGTCGGGCGGCGAGGCGCAGCGCGTGAAGCTGGCGCTGGAACTGAGCAAACGCGACACCGGCCGCACGCTGTACATCCTGGACGAACCCACCACCGGCCTGCACTTTGCCGACATCGACCTGCTGCTCAAGGTGCTGCACCAGCTGCGCGACGCGGGCAACACCATCGTGGTGATCGAGCACAACCTGGACGTCATCAAGACGGCCGACTGGATCATCGACATGGGGCCCGAAGGCGGCGCGGGCGGCGGCACCGTGGTGGGCACCGGCACGCCCGAGGACATTGCGGCCAACGAGGCCAGCCACACGGGCCGGTACCTGAAGCGGCTGCTGGAGCCATAAATCGATGCGATCCCATCGATTTCATTGACAGAGCGCTGGTTGATACGCAAAATCGATGCAATCACATCGATTTTTACCATGCTGCTCCCTGTCCAAACCCCTGAAGAGCTGGGCCTGCTGGTCCGGGCCGCGCGCAAGGCCGACAAGCTGCGCATGGACGACGTGGCAGGCGCCGCAGGCGTGGGCCCGGTCTTTCTGCGCGAGGTGGAGCGCGGCAAGACCACCGTGCAGCTGGGCCGCGTCATGCAGCTGCTGGCCGAACTCGGCATTGAGCTCAAGGCCGATGTCGCTGATCACGTCGTCCCGGACTTCCTGGCGCTCAAACAGACCGGCGTCAAACCCTTCACCCCGCGCAAGAGCAGCCGCAAGACCCCCCGGGGCCCGGCATGACTGCGCGGGTGCTGGAGGTCTCGATCAACGGCCAGGCCGTGGGCCAGCTCACTGAAAACGACACCCTCTGGCAATTTGAATACACGCCTGGCTGGGCCGCGTCGGCGCAGGGTTTTGACCTGTCGCCCGCCCTGGAGCGCCGCGCCGGCGCACTGCGCGACGGCGCCTCCATGCGGCCTGTGCAGTGGTACTTTGACAACCTGTTGCCCGAAGAAGCCCTGCGGACCCTGCTGGCGAAAGAAGCCGGCATCGATGCCGACGACGCATTCAGCCTGCTGGCCCGTTTTGGCGCCGAGTCAGCCGGCGCGCTGGAGTTGCGGCTGCCGGGCGACGCCGCACCCCGCCCGCAGGGCCTGCGGCCCCTGCCGCTGGCGGCACTGAACCAGCGCATTCTGGACCTGCCCCATGTGTCGCTGACCCATGACGCGCCCAAGAAAATGTCGCTGGCGGGCGCGCAGCACAAGCTGCTGGCGGTCTGGCAAAACGGCACGCTGTTCGAGCCCCTGCCCGCCACGCCGTCCACCCACATCCTCAAGCCCGAGCACCGGGCCGCGGGCTACCCCGCGTCGGTGATGAACGAGTACTTCACCATGCGGCTGGCCGCTGCCGTGGGCCTGAACGTGCCTGCGGTGCAGCGCCTGTATGCGCCCGCGCCGGTGTACCTGGTCGAGCGCTTTGACCGCATGGCGACCAGCGGCGCGCAGCCGCAGCGGCGCCACATCATCGACACCTGCCAGTTGCTGAACAAGGCCTGCAGCTTCAAATACACCGCGGCGCGGCTGCAGACGCTGGCTGACGGGGTGGCACGCTGCCGTTCGCGCGCCGCCGCACGCCTGCGCCTGTACCAGTGGGTGGTGTTCAACCTGCTGGTGGGCAACGGCGACAACCACCTCAAGAACATTTCCTTCACCGTGGATACACAAGGCATCAACCTCGCACCCTTCTACGACCTGCTGTGCACGGCCGTGTACGAAACGCCGGCCATGGCCGACCCGCGCGCCACCTGGCCGGCCACACCGCTGGCCATGGGCCTGGACGGCGCGGATACCTTTGCGCAGGTGACGCGCGACCATGTCCTGCATGCCGGTGGCGTGCTGGGCCTGGCGCACGCCACCGCCCGGCGCGAACTGGACCGCCTGCTGCACAACCTGCCGGACGCTGCCGCGCGGCTGGCCTCGGAGATTGAAGCCGGCATGCCCCAGGCGCTGGCCGCCAGCCCCGACCCAATCGCGGCGCAAGCCCACGCGGGGGGAGAGCTGCGCCTGTTGCGGGCCATTCGCCACGTCATCATTGAACCCATGTGCGTCCAGCTGGCCGCGCGCACCACCGGATAATCACCGCCATGTCCTCCATCACCCTGCGTTTCCTGGCCGAACCCAGCACCGTCAACTTCGGCGGCAAAGTCCATGGCGGCACCGTCATGAAATGGATTGACGAGGCCGGCTACGCCTGCGCCACCAGCTGGGCCAAGCGCTACTGCATCACGGTCTATGTGGGCGGCATCCGCTTTCACCGGCCCATCATGATCGGCGACCTGGTGGAGGTGGAAGCCCGCCTGGCCTACACCGGCAACACCAGCATGAACATTGCGGTGGAGGTGCGCAGCGGCGACATGAAGGGCGGCCAGCTGGAAAAGACCACCGAATGCCTGATCGTCTTCGTGTCGGTGGACTCGCACGGCCGGCCCATGCCGGTGGACACCTGGACGCCTGAGACCCCCGGCGAGGTCGCGCTGGCCACGCGCGCCAAGGCGCAGCTGGACGCGTCGCGGGCGGCGCAGTAGTGGCGCCCGCGGCACCCGGCGGAGCCCACCTGTCGGGCCGCGACTACGCCGCCGCGCTGGCCGTGGTGGTGATCTGGGGGCTGAACTTCGTCGCCATGAAGTTCGCACTGCGCGACTTCACCCCCTTCCAGCTGGGCGCGGCGCGCTATGTGTTTGCCGTGCTGCCGCTGGTGCTGCTGGTCAAGGCACCTCGCCTGCACTGGAAATGGGTGCTGCTGTACGGCCTGTGCCAGGGCGTGGGGCAATTCGGCTTTCTGTTCAGCGCGCTCAAGGTCGGTATGACGGCGGCGCTGGCGTCGGTGCTCATGCAGACGCAGGTGTTCTTTACCGCCATCTTTGGCTTTGTGCTGCTGCACGAGCGGCCCGGCCGGCCACTGCAGCTGGGCCTGCTGCTGGCGGCGCTGGGCCTGGCCTGCTTTGCCATGAACTACATCGCACCCGTGGGTGGTGGCACTGGGGCAGGTTCAGCCACCACCTTCTGGGGCCTGATGCTGAACCTGTGCGCCGCCGCCATGTGGGCGGCCTCCAACATCGTGGCGCGCCGCGCACAGCAGAGCAACAGCAGCTACGACGCCCTGGGCTTTGTGGTGTGGAGCAGCCTGGTGCCCGTCATTCCGTTCACCGTGTTTGCGCTGGCCTTTGACGCGCCCGAGCTGCGCTGGAACTGGCTGGCCGCGCCCGCCAGCGGCTGGCTGTCGGTGGCCTACCTGGGCTGGATCGCCACCATCCTGGCCTATGCGATGTGGACGGGCCTGCTCAAGCGCCACCCGGCCAACCGCGTGGCGCCGTTCAGCCTGGGCGTGCCCGTGGTGGGCCTGGCCACCGGCATGCTGGTGCTGGGCGAGGTGGTGACGCCCTGGCAGTGGGCCGGCGTGGCGCTGGTGGTGGCGGCGCTGGCCGTCGTGATGCCTGGATTCAAAAGGGCAACGCCTCAAGCTTAATATCCCAATTAAAACAAGAGCGCGTGGTGTATCGGGTGGCCTAGCGGATAGGTACTTTTCAAAAGTTGCTCAAGCTGCATCGAAAAGTGATGTCCAGCATTCTTTAGCCTCTTGAATTCCTCGCTCTGGGTGTTTCGTTCTAACGTTACGCCTTCAAATCGTGCACGTACCAATGAATCGCCGATCTGCTCGAGAAAATTAGCATACAACGACATCATTCTCGTACAGTTGGCACCAAAAACACGATCAATCCTCTGCAGAGGTGTGAGTTTCGCCAGCTCAATGAGAGTCGCAACTTTGGTTGCACGTGTAGATTGCGCTGTCTCAGCAACCATAAGAACACCGCTGAAGTACATCAGCTTTCGCGAGTACACCAGCTTAATATTCCTGATGCCCCAGCCCTTACCCGCTTCGACAGTCTTAAATTCGAAATCAACCCCAATTGTTCGCCAGTACCGAATCAGGTCATTGAGCAGGAATCGGGCGATCTGGTGATCAGAGATCTCGGCCCGAACATAGATATCTTCGACTAGACGGCGTCTGGCTTCATTGAAGATTGCCTGCCCGAATAGCCAATCTCCTTCTAAAAGAACCAAAAGTCGAAGCGTCAGCTTCTCGTTCGTATCATCATTTCCACCAACGTTCCGATAGAACGCCGAAGAAAGCGTCTCTTTGCCAAACGCCCCGGATACTGAGGGGCATTTCAATCCCGCATCCAGAATGGCTGCCGCGACGGCTTCATGAGTCGCAGCAATTTTCTCAGGTGAAAGTGCGCCGTAATGTTCGTCGTCAATTAGCAAGAAGTAGTCGACATCACTTTCGAGAGATGCCTCTCTTCGAGCGAATGATCCTGTAACTACCACCGCTAGTTCAGGTGGGGCAATCGAAGCAATTTGTTCTCTAAGCTTTGAAACGACTGATTCGCTATAGCTGTGCCGATTCTCTAAAGTTTTCTGAAAGTTCAAGATTTCCATCCTCCTGATGCATTTTTTTTCTTATTGCCGCAAGCAGCAATTTCCTCGGTTGCTTACTTTGTCGATAGCGTCGTTTGACTGAACCCTCGCTTCCATCAAGGGCACAAAACTCATCTACGAAGAATGATCGCTGCTGATAGTCAACTACGTCCGGCCAGACAAAGTCTTGCTCTCCTTCGGGCACTGCTCCTCGGAGTTTCCGAAGAGTCGAAAAAAGTCCCTTATAACGCGCCCCGAGCTGTGTGTCTGTCATGAAAAAGTCGCTCGCTCGGAATCTGTCTCTATGAGCATCAAAATATAATTGAGACCGAAGATCACTGAGAACACCAATGTCACTTCGTATCAACGAAAAGTAAACTTGATTTTTCAGCGCCCAGAAAGTATCCAACGTTTCAATTTCTCGCCTTGTAGGCCTATTCATCAAAGAAAAAACCAAGGCCTCTGCTACATGGCTCGGCGACTGCTTTAGTTCGAAGCCACTGTGGTATGCGGCAGCGCGATGGATTCCTTCTATCGTGTCAACGTTGATTGCACAGGAAAAGAGTTGAGTAATGGGGCTGGCATACACGCCATTAAGCACATCAACGATATCGCGAGGGTGGACTCTGAAGTCCCGCAAGATTTCACGAAGAGTCTTGCCGTTCTCGTCATCTCCACTAATCAACCCTTCAGACGCAATGTGATGATTCAATCCAAAGCAAGTTGAAAATCTGGGTTCTAGGGAGTGAGATAACGGTCCATGCCCAATGTCATGCAACAAGCCGGCAACCATTGCCAACTGAGTTTCATATTCGGACACATTCATTTTTTCAGCGGCGGTTCTCGCCAAGAAAGCCACACCCACTGAATGATCAAATCTTGTGGTCAAGAAGTCTGTTCTTCTTACCGGACGATATGAATAGTCAATCGCGCCCAAGAAAGAAATGTCTTTAAGGCGTCGAACGACAACAGACTGACACAACGCCATCATCAGCGGCGAGCGGGACTCCCCCAGAAGGGCAGCCCCGTCGAAATTTAATGATGCCCCTGAGTACTCTAGGTTCGACATGTGCGATTGGTTGCTAATAATCAACTGGCAAGAACGGAATGAGCTCAGTGTAAACCCGCGTATTCGTATACGTGCGGGCCTTTACTCACAAAGCAACAGAGGAAATGGCCCTTGTGCAACTAGTGACTTTTTGCCCTTTCAAGCAGATTTCGGGTGTTCAATGCAACTACACGCGCGGCGGCCGCAAAGTCATCGCCCGATGACGCATAGAGGATGGCGCGCGATGAACTCACCACGATGGGCGCATCGGGCCGCCAGCCGGCCTTGACGGTCGCCACCGCGTCGCCGCCCTGGGCGCCCACGCCCGGAATGAGCAGCGGCGCGGTGGGGGCCACGGCGCGCACGCGCTCAATCTCGGCGGGGTAGGTCGCGCCCACCACCAGCCCCAGCTGGCCATTCAGGTTCCACGGCCCTTGCGCCAGGCGGGCCACGTGCTCGTACAGCAGCGGCGCGCCTTCAATGGACGACAGGCGCTGGTTCTGCAGGTCATCGCCGCCGGGGTTGGAGGTGCGGCACAGCAGGAAGGCGCCCTTGCCTTCGTATTTGAGGTAAGGCTGCACCGAGTCGAACCCCATGAAGGGTGACAGCGTGACGGCGTCCGCGCCGTAGCGGTCAAACGCCTCCCTGGCGTACTGCTCGGCGGTGGCGCCGATGTCGCCGCGCTTGGCGTCCAGGATGATGGGCACGCGCGGCGCCACGCGGCGCATGTGCTCCATCAACCGCTCCAGCTGCCCCTCGGCCCGGTGCGCGGCAAAGTAGGCGATCTGCGGCTTGAAGGCAATGGCCAGGTCGCCCGTGGCGTCCACGATGCGGGCGCAGAAGTCATATATCTTGTTGGCGTCACCCTTGAGCCCGGCCGGAAAGCGCGCGGGCTCCGGGTCCAGCCCCACGCAGAGCATGGAGCCGTTGTGCTGCTGGGCGTCGTGCAGCATGTCGATGAAGGTCATGGGCGCAATTTTAAGGTTGCGGCTAGGATCGCCCGATGCCCCAACTCAGCCGACAGCAACTCGTCATCCTGGTCCTGCTCACTTTGGTCTGGGGCCTGAACTGGCCCATCATGAAGCTGGGCGTCACCGACTACCCCGCGCTGAGCTTTCGCGCGCTGTCCATCTGGCTGGGCATCCCCGTGCTGGCGCTGGGGCTGGTGGTGCTGAAGGTGCCTTTCAGGGTGCCGCGCCAGCACTGGCTGGCACTGCTGTGGCTGGCGGCGACCAACATGTTTGTCTGGCACGTGTGCATCATCCTGGCCGTCAAGACGCTGTCCAGCGGGCGCGCGGCCATCCTGGGCTACACCATGCCGATCTTTTCGGCGGTGATCGGGGCACTGGTGTTCTCCGCCGTGCTGTCGCGGCGCGGATGGCTGGGCGTGGGCGCGGCGGCCGTGGGCGTGGCCTTGCTGCTGTGGCATGAGTTCACCGGCCTGGCGGGCAAACCGGCGGGCGTGGCGCTGGCGCTGGTGGCCGCGGCCACCTGGGCGCTGGGCACGCAGCTGTTGCGGCGCACGCGCATTGACGTGCCCACGCTGGCGATCTCGTTCTGGATGACGGTCATGACGGCCGTGGTGATCAGCGTGCTGTCGCTGATGTTCGAGCAGCCGCAGTGGAAGGTGCCCAGCAGCGCCACCTGGTGGGCTATCGGCTACAACGCCGTGCTCATTTTTGGCTATGCGCACGCCGCCTGGTTCTACCTGGCGCGCGGCCTGCCGCCGGTGGCATCCACACTCAGCGTGATGTTCATCCCGGTGCTGGGTGTGTTCAGCGGCGCGCTGTGGCTGGGCGAAATCCTGCACTGGCAGGACTGGGCCGCGGTGGTGCTGATGGTGGTGGCCATCGCCTCCGTGCTGTGGCCCGCACGCCCGGCAACGGATGCAAATTGACACATTTGCGGCGCCTGGTTACCCGCCGTACTCGTTGTTAACACCCGGATCTCTTGAGTAAGAAAAGCGCCTACCCCGCTGTGACTTAACACCTATCACCACAGCTCTCCTGACGACGAAAGTTGGTTCATGGGCCGCACTGCCATGCGCGGCATCTTCAACCAACCCGTCAGGAGCTGTCATGTTCACCGCCACGATCACCAGCCAACCTGCGGACGTCACCGACGTTGCGGCGGTTCGCTACACCTGCGCATGCGCCGGGTGCGGTGGTGCCGGCGGCAACGCCGTGCAGCACACCGCAGGCCCCATCAGCGCCGCCACTTCCCAGGCCGTGAGCCTTGCAGCGCAGGGCACCGCGGGCGATGCCGCTGCCCTGCTGGCGGGCAGCCAGTGGGCCGACGCCAGCGCCGGCGCGCGCACCGTCATCACGTATTCATTCATTGACGCCGGCTCCACCTACAGCGCGGCCGCCGCGCCCTGGCAGGCCAGCGCCAGCCCGCTGAGCGAGGCTGACCGCGCCACCACCCGCGAGGTACTGGCCAACATCGAAGCCGTGTGCGGCGTGACCTTCGTGGAAGTGGCCGACAGCGGCGCCACCCAGGGCGTGCTGCGCTACGGCTATTCGCAGCGGCCCAACGACCTGGGCTATGCGGGCTACGCGTTCTACCCGTCGCCGGCCGAGATCGGCGGCGACATCTGGATCGGCAAGGCGCAGGCCGGCGTGGAATGGGACCACTACCGCCCCGGGTTGATCCTGCATGAGACGCTGCATGCGCTGGGCCTGAAGCATCCGTTTGACGGCGGCACGACGTTGAGCGCACAGGACGACATCATCCCCAATACGGTCATGAGCTATTCGCCGGTGGCGGGCAACCGTTCGGGCGCCATGTCGCACTACCCCACGCAGCCGATGCCACTGGACATCCAGGCGCTGCGCACCCTGTACGGCGCATCCACGCACAACGCCGCCGATACGGTCCATGACGCAGCCGCGTTGCAGGGCAACTTTCACATCGTCGTGGACAGCGGCGGCACCGACACCTTGAGCTGCGCCAGCCTTGCCAATGCCGTGCGCATCGACCTGGCGCCCGGCGCGGCCAGCACGATCGGGTTGACGGTACATGCATTCGCCTACAGCGGATCAGGCGCGGGGCGCACCGTGAGTCACAGCACCTATGAGGAAACGCTGCGCATCGACGCGGACACCTGGATCGAAAACGCCACCGGTTCGGCGTACGACGACGTGCTGACGGGCAACGGCCTGGCCAACCTGCTGCAAGGCGGCGCTGGCGACGACAGGCTCACGGGCCTGGGGGGCAACGACCTGCTGGTCGGCGGCACCGGCCTGGACACCGCGCTCTACCAGGGCAGAAAGGCCAATTTCCAGGTTGAACGTAGCGCCGATGGCTTTCGCGTTGCGGACCTCGGCGGCGCGCAAGGCACGGACCTGCTGCAGGGCGTGGAGCGGCTCGCGTTCACCGACCGGCATGTGGCACTGGACCTGGATGGCAATGCGGGACTGGCCGCGAAAATCCTGTCGGCGGTGATGGGCACGGCCGCCATTCACAATGCGAGCTACCTGGGCCGCGTCATCTCGTTGCTGGACAGCGGCCGCAGCGCCAGCCAGGTGGCCGACCACGTGGTCGACGCCGCGCTGGGCGTGCCCCATACCCATGAGTCGTTTGTCGCGCTGCTCTACGCCAACGTCACGGGCGCATTGCCAGACAACACCGATCTGGACTACTACACACGCCTGCTCGACACCGGCATGGCAAGCCAGTCTTCGCTGACCCTGCTGGCTGCGCAAGGCGGCGCCAATCTGGCGCGCATCGATCTGGTGGGCCTGGGCGCGCACGGACTGGAGTACGTGCCCTACGCATAATTGCGGGCCATGCTCCAGTACCTCACCATCCCCGTCACTGCCTTCCAGCAAAACTGCTCCCTGGTCTGGGACGACGCCACGAAGCAGGCCGCCGTGATCGACCCCGGCGGCGACCTGGACGTGCTGCTGGAAGAAGTCGGGCGTCTGGGCCTGAAGCTTGAACAGATCTGGCTCACCCACGCCCACATCGACCATGCGGGCGGCACGGCCGAGCTGGCCACGCGGCTCCAGCTGCCGATCATCGGCCCGCACCCCGGCGACCAGTTCTGGATCGACGGGCTGCCTCAGCAGGGCGCGATGTTCGGCTTTGCGCATTCAGAGGCCTTCACGCCCACGCGCTGGCTGCATGATGGCGACACCGTCGAGCTGGCGGGCCACGTGCTGCACGTGCGCCACTGCCCCGGCCACACGCCCGGGCATGTGGTGTTTCATGCGCCCGAGATCCAGCGCGCGTTTGTGGGCGACGTGCTGTTTGCCGGCAGCATCGGCCGCACGGATTTCCCCGGCGGCAACCACCAGCAGCTGCTGGACAGCATTGCGCAGCGGCTGTGGCCCATGGGCGACGACACGGTGTTCATCCCCGGCCATGGGCCCGAGAGCACGTTCGGGCGCGAGCGGCGCGGCAATCCCTACGTGCGCGGCACCTGACGGCGCCAGCCCAGGCCGCGGCGGGCGTCACTCCCACAAACAGGTGATGGGCGACGGGGTACGCCAGTCCGATACTGACGCAGTGGCCGGCAGCCGCCCGCCATCTGTTCCACCGTCGACTGGAGACCGCCTTGCCCGCATCCCTTTTTCGCGCCCTGACCACCACCGCGCTGGCCCTTGGCGCTGGCCTGGCCCTGGCCCAGCCCAAATTCGCCACGGAATTCCCCGAGGGGGCCCAGGCCTTGCCGGCCGCCGCCTTGTCCGAGCGCGTCTCGGGCAAGGTTTACGGCGCCAAGCTGGCCGCCGGCCCAACCTGGCGGGTGGACTTCAAAGGCAATGGCTTTGTCTTTCTCGATGTGAGCACCGGCGCGCGTGACAGCGGCAAGTGGCGGGCCGAGGACGGGCGCGTGTGCTTTGAGTTCCGCGGGCCCTTTGGTACCAGCTGCGCGGCCATGCGCGCCACGGCCGACAGCCTGTACCTCAAGCGCGAAAGCAATGGCGAGGTGCTGCTGCTGACGCCGCAGTAGCCGCCGAAGGCTCCAAAACGCCCGGCCGCGGCCTCAGCCGCGGCGCGCCTGCTCGTACAGCCCGCGCACCTTGGGCACATTGGCCTGCAGCTCGCGGATGCGGTCCGGGCCGCTGGGGTGCGTGGACAGAAAGCCCGGGCCACCGGCGCCGCCGCTGGCCTGGCCCATCTTCTGCCACAGGCTGACCGATGCGTCGGGGTTGTAGCCGGCGCGCGCGGCCAGCTCCAGGCCCACCAGGTCGGCCTCGGTCTCGTCCGAGCGGCTGAACTTGAGGGTGATGAGCTGCGTGCCGATGCTGGCCGCCACGTCGCCCAGCTGGCCCAGGCCCAGCAGCTGCGCGCCAATGGACAGCAGCGCGCCCGTGCCCTGCGTCTTGGCGATGCGCGAGCGCGCGTGCTCGCGCAGCGCATGGGCCATCTCGTGGCCCATGATCATCGCGGCCTCGTCCGCGGTGAGCTTGAGCTGGTCCAGGATGCCGGTATAGAACGCGATCTTGCCGCCGGGCATGCAAAAGGCGTTGATCTGCTTGCTGCCGATCAGGTTGATTTCCCACTTCCAGCCTTTGGCGCGGTCGTTCCATTTGGTGGTGAACGGAATCAGCCGGTTGCCGATGGCGCGCAGCTGCTGCAGCTGGGGGTGGTTGTCAGGCGCCAGCGCGCGCTGGGCGCGGGCCTGCGCCATCATCTGGGCGTACTGCTGACCGGCGGCTGTTTCCAGCTCACCCGCGGGCACCAGCGTGCGCAGGCGCGAGGCATCGCCCACCTCCACCTGCGCCAGCACCGGCGTGGCCGCGGCCGCGCCCGCGGCCAGCAGAAAGCCCCGGCGGCCAGACCAGGCGGAGTTTTTGGCGAGGCAGAGCATGCACATGGGGCAATAATAAACAGAAGTAACGCTTTTCATGTCAGACGACTTCGCCTCCCCTGCCCCCGCCGCCGCCCCGCCTGTCCGCCCGAGCTGGGCGCAAACCCTGCGTGTGTACCTGGAGCCCGCCACGCTGCGCATGCTGGCGCTGGGCTTTTCGGCCGGGCTGCCGCTGCTGCTGGTGCTGGGCACGCTGAGCTTTCGCCTGCGCGAGGCCGGCATTGACCGTACCACCATTGGTTACCTGAGCTGGGTGGGTCTGGCCTATGGCTTCAAATGGTGCTGGGCGCCGCTGGTGGACCGACTGCCCCTGCCGGGCCTGACGACCACGCTGGGCCGCCGCCGCGGCTGGCTGCTGCTGTCGCAGGCGGTGATCATCGCGGGCCTGGCCGGCATGGCACTGGCCGACCCGCGCGACGCGCTGGGGCCCATCGTGTGGTGCGCGCTGGCCGTGGCATTTGGCTCGGCCACGCAGGACATTGCGCTGGACGCCTTCCGCATCGAATCCGCCGACACGCAGCGCCAGGCGGCCCTGGCCGCCACCTACCAGACGGGCTACCGCCTGGCCATGATCTGGGCCGGGGCCGGCGTGCTGTGGATTGCGGCGCGGGCCGAGGTCGCCACGGCCGGGAACTACCAGCACGCCGCCTGGCAGGCGGCCTACCTGGTCATGGCGGCGTCCATGGGGGTGGGCGTGCTGACCGTGCTGCTGTCGCGCGAGCCCGCGCGCGCCGCGCTGCCGCCCGCGCGCAATGCGGCTGAATGGCTGCACGGCGCGCTGATTGAGCCGTTTGCCGATTTCATCCAACGCTACCGCTGGCAGGCCGCGCTGATCCTGGGCCTGATCGCGGTGTACCGCATCAGCGACGTGGTGATGGGCATCATGGCCAACCCGTTCTATGTGGACATGGGCTACACCAAGGACGAGGTCGCGGCCGTGACCAAGGTGTATGGCGTGGTCATGACGCTGGCCGGCGCCTTCATCGGCGGCGCGCTGTCCATGCGTTTTGGCGTGATGCGCGTGCTGATGCTGGGCGCCATCCTGAGCGCCGCCACCAACCTGCTGTTTGCCTGGCTGGCCGGGCGCGGGCACGATGTGCAGGCACTGATCTGGGTCGTGTCGGCCGACAACCTGTCCTCGGGCATTGCCTCGGCGGCCTTCATCGCCTACCTGTCGTCGCTGACCAATGTGAGCTATTCAGCCACGCAGTACGCGCTGTTCAGCTCCATGATGCTGCTGCTGCCCAAATGGCTGGCGGGGTTCTCGGGCAAGTATGTGGACTTGCATGGGTATGTGGCGTTCTTCAACGCCACGGCCCTGCTGGGTGTGCCGGTGCTGGTGCTGGTGTGGCTGGCGGGGCGCGCAAACGCCAGGCCCCCATCCAGGCCCTGAGGAATTCACACGGGTTGTGCGTGCAGGCGAACGCCCAGGGCACGAGCCACTTTGAGCACCGTGGCAAAGCTGGGATTGCCACCCTCGCTGAGAGCCCGGTACAAACTCTCGCGACTCAACCCTGCCTCCTTGGCAACCTGGCTCATGCCCTTGGCACGCGCAATGTCACCAAGGGCCCTGGCAATGCCGGAGACATCGTCCGGCGCCTCTTCAAGCCACGCATCCAGATAGGCGGCCATTTCTTCGGGCGTCCGCAGATGCTCGGCCACGTCGTAGGCCGATGTCCTGGGCTTGGAAATCTTCTTGCGGGCGGCGGTGACCATAGGGCTACTCCTCGTATGCCTGCGCGAGGCGAATGGCTCTGGCGATGTCTTTGGCTTGTGTCGACTTGTCCCCACCGACGAGCAGCAGGATGAACTGGCCGCGGCGCTGCGTGTAGTACACGCGGTAGCCAGGGCCAACATCCACCTTCAATTCCGAGACACCGTGAGTCAGGTTGCGATGCGAGCCGGGATTGCCATGAACAAGTCGATCAACGCGCATGACGAAATTGTAGCCCACGAGCTACACCTCACGCAACCAACGCAAAATCAGGCCGAAGCAAACGGGCGAAGCTGCAGTCAGGCCGCGCGGTCGCCCCGCCACTCCCGCCTTAAGAGCGCGTACAACATCAAGTCGTGGTGCGACTCAGCCCAATAACCGACTTCGCGCAGGCGCCCTTCCTCAACAAAACCAAAGCGCGCGAGCAAGGCAAGCGACGCCCGGTTGTCAGGATGCACCTGGGCTTCCAGGCGGTTCAACTGCATCTCCCGGAACCCCCAGGAAATAGCGGCTGCCAAAGCCTCCTTCATGTAGCCGCGCCCCTGGTGCAACGGCGAGATTTCATAGCCCACCACACACGTCCTCCAGTTGCGATTCCAGCGGAACAGCCCGCAGGTTCCGATCAGGCCCGGCGCGTCTTGCAGCTGTATGCCCCACCGGATGCCGGACGCCGGTTCCTCGCGCCACTTCGCAAACATCTGGACAAGCCGTTTTGCGCCCTCGATATCCTTCAGGGGGTCCGAGCCAAACCATTTCATGTGTTCGGCATCTCCATGGATGCGCAGCAAATCCGCAGCATCAGCGTCGGCAATCTCGCGCAGCAAGAGATTGCGGGTTTTGAGTTCCGGGAAGTCAGCCATGAATATCCATCAGCGTTTTACGATCCGGGCACTTTGCTCACTGCAGCATGAACGTCTCATACTCCAGACGTGAAATCTTGCGCTCCAGCACCCGCAGCGACACCACCAGCGTGATCAGCAGCGCCGCCGCGAAGCCGTAGCCATAAAACGCCACGCCCAGCTTCAGCGACACGATGGACAGCACCACATTCAGCACCGACAGCAGGGCCACGGTGGCCAGCACGGCGCGGCGGCGGTCCAGGTAGAAGAACACGTTCATCACGGCCAGCAGCGCCACCTGCATGCTGGCGGCCACCGCGTCCACATAAAACAGCGGCAGGTACAGCGGGCTGATGCCCAGCTTCTCGAAGATCGTGGGCGCAAACACCACCATCACCAGCACGGCCAGCGTCTGGATCTTCACGATGTCAAACAGGCCCTGGCGCACGGCAAACACCATTTCATCGCGCATGCGGGCGATCTCTTCCAGCGAGCCGCCGTCGCGCACCGCGTTGTAGAACTTGTCGTACCACTCCACAAAGTCGGTCTCGAACCGCACCAGGAATACCGCCATGCCCGGAATGATGCTCAGGTACGCCAGGAATACCGGCATGTCATAGATCACGCTGGCGCGCAGCGGGCCGATCACGGCCTGGCTGGTCTCGGGCGCGACCCAGAACACGATCTTGTCGGCCCAGATCGCAAAGTTGTACAGGAAGCCCACCGCCATCAGCGTGGGCAGCATGGCACCGGGCTGGAAGCAGTCAAACGCGATCAGCCGCTCGGCCGGGAAGCTGCGCAGGATGATGAAGAACATGCCCACCAGCATCAGGAACTGCCCCACCACATAGCCGCCCAGCAACCCTTCCAGCCCGTATTCGCGCAGCAGCACCGCCAGCAGAACGGAGATGGCGTACCCCCCGCCGAACAGCACCACGATGGTTTTGTAGAACTTCAGCCCGCTCATGAAGATGGTGGCCACCCAGATGTCGCACATGGTCACGAAGCCCGCCACCATCAGCACCCGGTACAGAGCGCTTTCGTTGCGGAACTCCAGGAACGCCAGCATCACCGCCAGGGTGCCGGCGCCCAGGTTGGTCACCAGCAGCACGCCGGCAAAGTTGGGCACGATGTCCACGCCCTTGCGCGCGAACAGCTGGTCCGACACCCAGCGGGTGAAGGCCAGCTGCACCACGCCCGTCAATATCAGCGAGCCCGCGATCAGGTACGTGACCGACACCTGGAACTGCGTGACCAGCAGGTTGGGCACCACGATGTTGACCGACAGCACGCCGATCACCACCAGCCCCACGATGGACAGCACCCACGGGCCCGAGCTGATCAGACCCGCATAGGCATACGCGCGCACCAGCGCAAAGTAGCTTTCGCGTTGCAGCAGCTTGCGCAGCTCAAAACCGATGCCGGCCATCAGCCCTCCAGCAGCAGGTCCAGGCCGCTGTCATCGGCCGGGGGTGGCATGGCCGGCGGCGGCGTGACGCCCAGCGCCTGGTCATACACCGCTCGGTAGCGCGAGAACATCACCGGGTGGGTGTAGTACCGCTCCACCCGCGTGATGCCGGCCTGCGCTGCCTTGTGCCAGGCCACCTCATCGCCCAGCAGACGCATGGCGGCCTCGGCCAGCGCCTGCGGATCGGCAATGCCCACTACCTCGCCCGACGCGCCCAGGGCCTGGTCTTCCTCGTCCAGCCCATAGACCAGCTGGCGGCACGAGCCCACGTCGGTGCTGACGGTAGGCACGCCGGCTGCGTAGCCTTCCAGGATCACCAGCGGCAAGGCCTCGCTGATGGAGCTGAGCACCACCAGGCCGATCTGCGGCAGCAGGTCGGTCAGCTTCTGGAAGCCCAGGAATTTCACGTTGTCCTGCAGGCCCAGGCTGGCGACCAGGTCCTTGCATTCGGCGGCGTAGTCGGGGCTTTCTTCCTCGGGGCCGGCGATCCAGGCCTGCACCTGGGGCATGCGGTTGGCGATGGTGCGGGTGGCGCGGATGTAGGTCTTGATGTCCTTGATCGGCACCACACGGCCAATCAGGCACATGATGGGCGGCACCTTGGCGGGCCGCAACGCACGCAGCGCGCCAAAGCGCACCACGTCGATGCCGTTGGGGATGTTGCTGGTGCGCCGCGCGTCGGCGCCGTCCTGCACCTGGCGCAGGCGGTTGGCTTCGTACAGCGCAATGATCTGGTCGCTGGCGTCGTAACACATGCGCCCCAGCGCTTCAAAGAACCTGATCCACATCGTGCGGAAATAGCCCGCATGGGTGGCATCACGCTGCAGCAGCGTGCGGTTGTCGGCGATCCAGCGCGCGGCATACAGGTCAATGCGCCGTTCCTTGGTGTAGATGCCGTGCTCGCTGAGGATCAGGTGGCGGTTGTAGCGGCGCTTGAGCAGCGCGCCCAGAAAGCCCGCGTAGCCGGTGGACACCGAGTGGTAGCAGCGCACCGGCGGAAACTTTTCCACAATGGCCGACAGCACCCAGATCGGCGAATGCATGGTGCGCACCGTCCAGAAGTAGTCCACGAAGCTCGGGTCGGTGCAGCGCTCGCGGTACTGCTGGGTGATGTAGTTCCAGCTGGCCTCGGTGTACAGAAACTGCGAACGGTCCATGCGGCCTTCGAGTTCGCCGGTGATGGTGCCCAGCACCTCGCCGCCGCGCTGCGCCAGGTTCCGCGGGTCGCGGAAGTAGTCGTGCAGCTCGCGGTTCAGCGCGAACATGGCCGCGTCACCCCGCTGCGGCGTCACCGGTGGCGTGCCACCTGTTTCGTACAGGTAGTGTTCCTCGATGTGCACCACGTTGGCGGGCAGCTGGAACTTCTTTTCGCCATAGTCCTGCCGGCGCGAGCCCAGAAAGCAGATGGCAAAGGTCAGGTCCGGAAAGCCGTTGATGATCTGGTGCACCCAGCTGGACACGCCGCCGGACACATAGGGATAGGTGCCTTCCAGCAGCAGGCCGACGTCGGCGATGGGCAGGACAGGCGAATCGGGCCGAGCGCCGGGCCGTCCCAAGCCGGCCCGGGCCCCCTCGGGGGGCAGCGACCCACACGCAGTGAGGGAGCGTGGGGGCTCACGTTCAGACATGGAGATCAACGCCGCTCACCTGCTTTTGCCGCCAGAACGCCGCCATGCCGCGCAGCTGGTGCGGCAGCTGGGCCGAATCGGGCATGCGGCTCATGTACTTGCGCACGCCGTCCAGGTCGCGGCGCAGCCAGGCGATCTGCGCCATCAGCGGCCAGATTTCCTGCAGCGGCATGCGCACCTTGCGCGCCAGGTCCAGCGCGCGCGCGGCGGCGGCCAGTTGGTCCAGCTCGATCAGCACGCGCGCATACAGCTGCCACACGCTGGGCACATAAGCATCCAGCACCAGCACGTCCTCACACAGCTTTTGCGCCTGCTCCAGCGCAAAGCGGCGCAGGTCGCCGCGCGCCAGGCCCGTGTCGGCCTGCAGCCAGTGCAGCTCGGCCAGGCGGCGCAATGCGTTGACCAGCGGCGCACGGTCATCACCTTCGCGTGCCTCGGCCAGGCGGGCGCGCGCCTGCTGGATCTGGCGCGTGAGGTCCTTTTCCCAGGCGTCCACCATGCTGTAGGCCAGCAGGCGGATGTCTTCCGACGGGTCGGCCAGCAGGCTTTGCAGCAGGGGCACAGCCGCCTTGGGCCGCATGGACTGCAGCGCCACCAGCACGCGCAGGCGGGTTTCCAGCGGCAGCGACGGGTCTTTCAGGATGCGCCGCGCGTCGCCCGCGCGCAGGTCGCTGCGCTCGGTGGCCTCGCGCTGCACTTCTGAAAACTCGGGCATGTGCACGGCCACGAAGCGCTCGGTACGCAGTATCTTGGGGTAGCGCTGCGCCACCTGCACCGCCAGCACGGTGCACAGCACGCCCAGCACCGGCACAAAAAACGCCAGGCAGTACAACAGCGCATAGGCCGGGCGCGCCGGCACGCGGTACTGCGCGGGCAAGAGCCCCCAGGCCAGCCAGGCCGACACGGCCGCGGCCAGCCCGTGCATGGCAAAGTAGGCCGTCAGGTTGTCCACCGTGTAGCCGGCCACCTGCCAGGTGTCGCCCAGCAGCAGCAAGGACGCCAGTTCGGCCACCAGCGCCAGCGCAACCTTGAGCCAGCCGGTCATTCCTTGCTCTCCACCAGCCAGCGCAGCCGCGCAAAGCCCTGCTCGCGCCCCAGCGGGAAGTCAAACGCGCTCAGCTCCTGCGGGCTCAAGTCGCCAAAGCGCTGCGCGATGCCGTCAAACAGCCGCCGCTTGTAGATGCGCACGCCCGCCGGGTCCGAGAACGGCACCAGCGCGATCACGCAGGGCGCGCCGCGCTGGCCGGTGCCTTCCAGCGGCCAGCGCCAGGCCGTCTCGCCGCGTGAATGCAGCTCCATCAGGCCATCGAGGATTTCCACGTCGCGCGCATGTTCGGCGCGCCACACCACGCAGCGGCTTTCCAGCCCGTAGTCGGTGCGCAGCCGCGTGAGCCAGCCGAACTCTCCGGCCAGGCCGCGCGGCGCATCGGGCCAGACCTTGAGCAGCTCGCCCGCGCTGACCGACAGACGCAGGTAGTCGGCATAGCTTTCCAGCAGCACGGCCACCGTCTGCAGGTTGTCGGCCGTGAGCGCGGTGAACGGCATGTTGCCGATCACCATCAGGCCAAACGGCTGGCGTTCGGTGCTGATCAGCGGCGTGGCGGCAATCAGCGACGAGCGCCGCGCCTTTTCCAGCAGCGCGTCCTGCAGGTGGACCTGGTGGCCGGTTTCCAGCGCGCGCAGCACCATGGGGTCGTCCGGCGGCGGGTCCACGATGCGGCCCACCGCGGCCACGCGCTCCAGCGTCAGCACCGGCTCCATGCGCACCTCGTACAGCGCCGCCGTTTCCACGCGGCACTGCGTCACCACGAAGTCCAGCATCATCTGCGCGCCGGGCAGGCCGCTCACGTCGTGCGGGTTGCTGCGGGTGTAGCGGTCCATCATGGAGCGCAGGTCGATCAGCGCCTCGCGCAGCGTGCCGGGGCGGTCCACCATTTCATATTCCAGCTCGTCGTGCGACAGCTTCACCAAGTACAGCCGGCGCGTCAGCCGCTCGGCCTTGTCGTTCAGGAAGCGCAGGCTTTCCTGCAGCCGCAGCACGCGCAGGCGCCAGTAGCTGCCGAATTCGCCCGCGATCAGCATGGCAATCGCGCCGCCCAGGAAATACAGCCGCGGGAACTCCGTGCCCGGCGCCAGCCAGGCCCAGGCCGCCAGCAGGCCGAATGAAGCCGCCGCGCCGTAGCCCACGCCGTAGCGCAGCGCGATCAGCCAGGGGCCCAGCCAGGGCCAGGGAAAGCCTTCGTTGATGAAGAACGGGTTGGCCGGGTTGCTGATGAAGGCCAGGTACACGAACAGCGCGGGCCACAGCAATGTCTCCAGCATGCGGCCGGCCAGCCCCGGATGGTGGCGGATGAAGCGGCGCAGCATGAGCCGCACCAGGCCCGCGCCGCGGTGCGTGACCACCCAGGCCACCAGCAGCGGGCGCAGCCAGCGTTGCGCGCGCGTGCGCTCGCCGCCATCCACCGGGTTTTGCAGCGCGTCCAGCATGTCCTGCACGGATGCGCTGAAATCTGAATAGATCGTGTCCTTGGCCGGGTCAAAACCCACGCCGCCCACGTTGGCGCCACCGTCGCCGCGGCGCAGGCGCGCCGCGCGCAGGCCCATGGGCGCGCTGTCGGCGGGCACCTCGTGGTCCGGCGGCTCGGGCGCGCCGGACGCGGTGTCCGGGTTATTGCGCGGTGGCAGGTCGGCCGGCCGGGTCAACGCGGATTCCAGAGACGAGTTCGGCGGCCAGGCGCTGGCCCACGGCGGCCAGCGCTTCGCGGCTGCCGCCCGTGCGCCCGCCCGCGGCCGAATACACCACCTGGTCGCGGCTGAGGTCCTTGACCTGCAGCATCAGGCCCACGGCGGGCTCGCCGTCCACGCCCACCTTGTAGCGCCATTCATTCACCGCGCCGGTCACCACATAGCGCATGCCCTGGGCGCGGGCCCATTTCTCGGCCTCGGCCTGGGCCTTGCGCTCGGCGGGCTCGAACAGGGTTTCCGGGTTCAGCGAGGCGGGGTACACCACCAGCTGGCCCAGGCCGGCCTGGCGCAGCGCGGGCTCCAGCATGGCCTCGACCCGCAGGCCGGCTTGCGGCACGTCGGTGAAATTGGCAATGGGCAGCAGCGCCACCTTGTCCTGCGCGGCAATGGCTTGCGCCATGGTGGATCGGGTGCTGCTGCCCGTGGGCCCCAGCGGGCTGAAGGCGCAGCCCGCCAGTAGCGCGGCACCGAGCAGCAACGAGGTCAGCGAAAGTTTTTTCATGGGTGTCACCGGTCAAAAAAGGTTTCGTACTGCAAACGCAATTCCCGCACGCCGTCGCCGCCCGACAGGCCGCCGGTGCCGGGCCGCACATCCAGGTGGATGCTCATCTGGTCGCGCCCGGCCACCGAGCCCTTGGCGCCCAATCGTAGCAATCCCTGCGTCTGCTGCCCAGCGGCGGTGCGCCGGGTTTCAAAGCCCACCTCGCCCCAGGGGCGCCAGGCGCGGCTGTAAACGGCAGGGTCGCTTTGCGCCAGGCCCACGCCCAGGCTGGCCGACAGCGCGGTGGAGGACGGGCCGAGGAACAGGCCCACGCCCGCAGGGGCACCGCCTGGTACCAGCAGCGCCGTGGGCGCGTCGGGCTGGCCGTCGGCGCGCACCACGCTGCGACGCAGCTGCACCTGCAGGCGCACGTCCGGGTAGTCGCGCCGCCAGTACCAGTTGCCCGTGAGCGCGGCGTCCACCGAACGGCCCAGCGCCGCGCCGCTTTGGGTGCGAAAGCGGCTGGCCGCCAGGCTCGCCTGGCCTTCCAGCCGGTCGCCATGGCGCAGGTTCAGGCTGGCGGCCACGCGATCGCGTGCGCCGGCCACCGCCATGGCGCTGCTTTCGTCCGAGCGTTCGTTGTGCGCGGCCTCCAGCTGCAGTACGGACCGGCTGGACAGGCGCCGCGTGAACTGCAGGTACACGCCGTTGATGGCGGCCAGCGCGTCGCGCACCAGCCACTGCGCCTTGAGGTCACCCCAGGGCGTGCGGGTGTCCACGCCCACGCGCAGCTCGCGGTCGTGGGCCGGCGTGGCGGCGATCTGCAGCGTGTCGCGGCTGCGGTCGCGGCCCAGGCCCAGCTCCACCGTCAGGCGCAGCTGGGGCACAAGCACCACTGACGCATCCACACGGGTTTCGGTGCGGGTGATCACGCCGGCGCGGCGGCTGCGCTGCTGCACGCTGGCGCGACTGGCCGTGGCCAGCAGGTCCTGCTGCAGCAACTCCTGCGCTTCGTCGTTGGGGCCTTCGGCGCGGCGCTGGGCCTGCAGCACGCCCTGGCTGGCGGCTTCTTCGCGCCGCTGCAACAGGCGCAGTGCCGTGAGCCGATCCTGCGGATCGATACGGCCAGCCCCCTGCTGCGACCGTGGCGGCTCGGCCGCGTCCAGCAGCCGGGCCAGTTCCTGCGGGTCTTCCTGGCCTACGGCCACCGCCATCTGCTGGTAGGCCGGCACGGCCATGCGCCGTGCCTGCTGCTCCCACAGCCAGCGCCGGGCAGTGTCAAAGCGGCCCTCGCCCAGCAGCCAGGCGCCCACCAGCTCCTGCGTCTGGCGCTTGAGCGATGCATCGGGCGCCGCCGGGTTGCTGCTGGCGGCCAGCAGCTGGCCGAGCTGGCGCCACAGCAGCGCCTTTTGCTCGCCGCCGGCAAACCCGGCCGCCAGGCGCATCTGCGCCAGCAGCGCCTGGCGGCCGGCTTCGCGGTCTTTGGGCGCGGCTGCCGCGCGCTGCGCCAGCAGCCAGGCGTGGCGGCGCACGCGCAGCGCCGGTGCCTCGCGCCCTGTGCGCTCCAGCACGTCGGCATAGTTCATGAGCCACAGAAAGTCGCGCCCGCGTTCGCGCGCCAGCGGCTGCATCAGCGCCAGCGCCATGCGCGGCTCGTCCAGCAACTGCCAGCCGGCGGCCAGCACCTCGGCATAGGCCGGGTTGGCGCGTGCGGCCGCACCGCGCGCGCCCAGCTCGGCGCGCAGCATGGGTACGTCCTGCTGATCCACCAGCAGCCACCAGTACGCCACGCGCAGCGGTGCGTTGTCCGGCTGCAGGGCCAGGGCCCGCGTGTAGTCGGCGCGTGCCAGCGCCATGTCGCCCAGGCGCGTGTACAGGCCCGCGCGCCGCTCCAGGAACTGCGCCGACTGTTCCAGCCGCGCGCGGTGCGCGGGCGTGAGCGCCGCCAGCAGCGCGCGCAGGCCCACCGGGCTTTTCTGTTCGGCAATGCCGTCCAGCCAGGCATAGACGATGTTGTCCTGCGCAAAGCGCGGGTACAGCCGCGCGGCCAGCGCCAGGGCTTCGTCGTCGCGGTCGGCATCCAGGCGGATGCGGATCGCGCGCTCGGCCTGGTAGGCCTGCGGCTGGCCCTGCGCGATCAGGCGGTCCAGCGCGTCCAGCGCCACCGCGCGTTCACCGGTCTCGTACGCCAGGTCGGCGCGAAGGTCCCAGTACGCGCCGTCAAACTCGCCTGCGGCCGGCAGGCGGGCCGCCTGCAGCGCGCGCAGCGCCAGCGGCATGTTGCCCAGGCGCAGGTAGATCTGCGCCAGGCGCATGGCGTCGTCGCGCGGCAGCCCGGCGCCGCGCATGCGCTCCAGCACGGCCAGCGCCTCGGTGGGCCGCCCGGCACGCTCCAGCAGCTCGGCCTCCAGGCCCAGCCAGCGCTCGCGCAGGGCCGCGTCGGCCTGGGGCTGGGCGGCGGGCAGCTGGCGCACAAAGCCCAGCGCGCCGTCCACCGAACCCAGGCGCTCGTACACCGCCACCACCTTGCGCGTCTCGTCCAGGCTCAGGGGCCGCTGCGATGACAGCGCCAGCCAGGCGACCAGCAGCGCGTCGTCGTCATACAGCATGGGGCTCAGGCGGAACACATTGGCCAGCGCCTTGTCGCTGGCCTCGCGCTTGAGCAGCGCCAGCCACGCGGCCAGCGCCTGCGGCGCCAGGCCGGCCCATTCGGATACCTGCGCCTTGCGTTCCAGCCACGCCAGGTCCTGCGGCTGCAGGATGAGCGCGGCGTCAGCCACCACCAGCGCCGCGCTCAGGTCGGCGGCGGCGCCAAAGGTGTCCCAGGCCAGTTGCAGGCGCTCGATGGGCAAGGCCCTGGCCAGCGCCGCCGCGCCGTCTTTCACCGGCACCACATGGCGCAGGTGCGCCGCCGCCTCACGCGGCTGGGCGGCGGCCAGGGCCAGCTCGGCCAGCCACCAGTGCAGTTCGTCGCCCGTGGGCAGCGGCTGTGTTTCGCGCACCGCGGCCTGCCACGCGGCCAGCGGCTGGCCGGCGGCCAGCAAGGCCCGCACGCCCTGGCGCAACAACGTGTCGCGCGCATCGCGCTGGGCTGTCTTGCGCCGCGCGGCAAAGTACAGGTCGGCGGATGTCTGGAACTGCCCTTCGGCCAGTGCCAGGCCGGCGCCGCGCGACAGGTCGGCCATGCCGGCGCCGGGCATGGTGAGCAGGCGCTGCAAAAGCTGGCCGGGAATGGCGCGCGCCTGCGCCAGCGCGACGGCCGCGCCCTCGCCGGTGCCCAGTGCCGCCTGCAGCGCCTGGGCGGACTGGATGGCGGCAAACACCTGCCCGGGCGTGGTGACGCTGGCCACGCGCTGTTGCAGGCGCTGGACGAGTTCGCCCGCGGCCTGCACGGTTTCGCTGTCGCGCCCGCGGGCCTGAGCGTCCCGCAATCGGGCCTGCCACCAGTTGAGGTCCCAGGCGTCCCAGTCGGCCTGCGCCTGCGCACTGCTGCGTGCCAGGGGCTGCGCTTCATCCAGCACCAGCCGCGCGCCGGTCAGGTCGCCGCCGGCCAGCAGCTTTTCAGCAAGCAGCAGGCGCAGGCCCATGTCGTCGGGCTCGGTGCGGATGATGTTGCGCAGGTAGGCAATGCTCAGGTCGCGGTTGCCGCGGTCGCGCCCCTTGGCATCCAGGTCGCTGCGCAGCAGCGTCAGCAGGTCGCTTTTGGGGAACACTAGCACCAGGCCGCCCACGGCCAGGGCCACCATGCCAGCCAGCGCACCCCATGACAGGATGCGGCTGCGGCTGGCGTCACCCGGCGCAACGGAGTACGACGAGGGTCGGTCCAAGGCTTGCCGCCTCCACATCCAGCCGGTCACCCCGGCGAGTTGCCTTCTGGCCCGGCGCCCCCTGCAGTTCACAGCCCGGTGCCATGAAGGTCGCGTGCAGCGGCAAGTGGCCCTCAAAGCGCAGCTGCTGCACGCCGCCCGCGCTGTCCCAGCCGGTCAGGCGCGCGTTGGCGGATTCCAGGTGGAAGCGGGCCGCCCCAGCCGGCGTGCCCGGCGTGCCCAGCGCACCTGGCGCGCCCAGGGCGTACTGCGCCACCGGCCCCGCCGTGTGCACATAGGCCGCGCCCTCATGGCGCACATGGCCGGCAATGCGGGTGGCGGCGCTGGCCGGGGGCAGTGCCGCCGGTGCGTCCACGCGCCATTCACGCAGGTGGCGCCCGCCGCGCAGTTCCAGCGCGCCGCTGGCCGTGCGCGCCACGGTGGCGCGGCGCCAGTCCAGCGTGCGTTCGATGTATTCGCTGGTGTACAGCGGGTGCAGCTGCTGCAGGCGGATCTGCTCCTGTGCCCAGCCGTGCACCTTGTGCAGCGACGCGATGCTGGCGCGCTTGCTGGCGATGTAGGTGTGGTAATAGATATTGACCGGCTTCAGGCGCAGGGGCCGCCCGGTCATCTCGAAGGTTTCGATCACGCGCTCAAAGCCGTAGAACGGGCCGGTCCAGTTGTTGGTGTAGACGTTTTCGTTCTGCATGGGCGCATAGGTCTGGAACCATTCACCCTTCATCATGCCGATGGGCCCCACCAGCGTGAGCGAGGGTTCGGCCTTGCTGATCCAGGTGTTGCCGCTGTTCATGTTGAGCAGGCCGGCCTGGTAGGCCAGGCGCACCGGGGTTTCCAGCGGCTGGGTATCGCCGCTCCACAGCACCACGCGCGTTTTTTTCCCGCGCGGCGCCAGACCGTCGATGTAGTCGCGCGCGCCGGTGATTTCACGTTGCGCGTCATATCGGTAGCCCGGGATGGTCAGGCCCATCGCACGGCCTTCACGCACGCGGCCCAGCTCCGCATCCGCCCAGAAAAACGGGTGGCTGAAGGTGTGGCTGGCCATCTCCACATGGTCCAGCGCAAAGATCCGGCGCGCCACGCCTTCCATCTGCGGCGACAGCGCCGCGTACAGGCCGCGCGCGCCGACCTCGCCTTCAATGATGGACACGGTGCTGGGCCACTTGTAGCGCTCCAGGAATTCCCTGAGCATCACCTCGGACGCCAGCGGCGTGCCGGGCACTTCGGCGCGGCTGGGAAAGCCGTCGCCGTCCACATGGATGGTGAACAGGCGACGGCCGGTTTCGGTGGTGACGTCCGGCACGGGGATGTCGGGCCGGATCTTGAGCGCCGCGCGGAAGAATTCGATCGGGTTCACCGCCCAGCGTTCGCCGTTGTCCTGGGGCAGGTCCATCTTCCAGTACCGTTCGGCGGCAAAGCCGCCCCAGGGCGTGATGGCAATGACGTCGGCGTTGCCATGGGCTTGACTGCGCACGCGCAGCCACACGTCGCCCATGCCAGGGCGCAAGGCCGACGGCGTGAAGCTGCTTACATTGGGCCGGGGTTCGATTTCAAAGCCCACGTGCGGTGAACGCTTTTCGAGCGTCAGCGGCGTGGTCAGGCGCACCGTGGCGCCGACGTCCTTGCCAAACGCATCCATGGCCGCGTCGCCGGGCATCTCGCCCACCATCACCACCGGCACGCCCTCGCGGCGGGCGTTGTCCAGCAGCTTCATGAGCGCCGGTGTTTCCTGGAAGCTGCCGCGGTTGAACCAGGTCACCACACCGGCGTAGCGGCCCGCCAGCACCTGCTGCGACAGCTGGGCCAGCTCGGGTGCGTTCACATACACATAGCGCGCGTCCAGCCCCAGGTAGTTCAGCGGCATGGTGCCCACGCGGTGGATCTCGTGCGAGGCCAGCTGCGCCAGGTGCCCCGGCTCGTCGTGGATGGCCAGCACCTGGCGGGGCAGCAGCTCCACCGCGCCCACGCCCATCATGTCCAGCGCGGGGTTGGTCACCCAGGGAATGAAGCCCAGCGCCTGGATGCGCTGCGCGGTCTCGCGTGCCAGCGCGCGGTTTGACGGGGGCACGTAGTCAATGGAGATCACCGGCAGCTTGTAGTCGTCCGCGCAGCGGCGCAGCTGGGCCAGCAGCCAGTCGCGGTCGGCGGGGGGCACGGCGCGGTACTCCTGTTTACCTGCGTCCCAGCCCTGGAACAGGGATTCGGCCGCAACGGCCCACGCCAGCGTGTGCACCTGCGGCAGCACTTCAAAGCCGCGGTTGAAGATGAGTCTGGCGTCGGGGTAGGCGCGCTTGATCTCGCGCAGCAGCGACACCAGGCCGGCGATCTGGCGCTGCCGGGCTTCGGGCGTTCTGGCGGTGAGGTTGAATGAGTCGAGCGTGTCCAGGAAGAACGCGCGAAAGCCCCGCTCCCACAGCGGCTTGATGACCTGGGCCAGGTAGAAGGCGTTCCAGCCCGGCGCGGCCTGGTCCACCACGACGGAGCCCCAGGCGGTGTTTTCGCCCAGCCGCCATTCGGGGCGCACCTGGGCGAAATAGGGGCGCGTGGGGTGCACCTCGCCCACCGAGATGTAGGCCGCCACGGTGGTGCCGGGGTTGAGCCGGTGCGACCAGCCCGCAGGCGTGACGTTGCCGGGCTCCACCACGGCCACGTCAAACGCACCCAGTGATTCCCAGGGAATGTCGGTGCCGTAATGGAACGCGACGCTGGAAGGCGTGGACGCGGCGGCCACACGCACCGGCGCCGTGGCCAGCACCAGCAGCGCGGCGCCCAGACCCAGGCGGTGCCAGAGGATTCGCAGGTACTGCAGCAGGCGTTCAGGCGTGGACATGCCGCTCATGATGCGCCCTGGCGCTGCAACATCGGCTGCAACAGGGATTTCTGCACCTTGCCCAGCGCCGTGCGCGGCAGCGCGGCCACCGCCACATAGCGGCGCGGCAGCTTGTAGCGCGCCACGCGCTGGCCCAGCCAGCCCTGCAGCGCTTCGGCGTCCAGCGCGCGGCCGTCGCGCGGCACCACGGCGGCCACCACGGCCTCGCCCCAGCGCGCGTCGGCCATGCCCACCACGGCGCATTCGGCCACGTCGGGGTGGGCCGCCAGCGCGTTTTCAATCTCGGCGGGATAGATGTTTTCGCCGCCCGAGATGATCATGTCCTTGGCCCGGCCCACGATGCGCCAGCTGCCGTCGGAAGCCAACTGGGCCAGGTCGCCGCTGTGAAACCAGCCCTCGCCATCCACAGCGGGCACGCGCGGCCAGTAATGGCGCACGATGTTCGGCCCGCGCAGCAGCACCTCGCCCACGCCGCCCCGGGCATCGGCCAGCCGCGCCTGCACGCCCGGTGCGGGCCAGCCGCAGGTGCCCGCGTGCGTCTGGGCATGGCGTTCGTCCAGCGCAATGGAGAACGGTCCGGTTTCGGTCGCGCCGTACACATTGCACACCGGTACGCCGCGGGCATGGAAAGCGTCCACCAGCCCCTGGGGCAGCGTGCTGGAACCGGCCCAGGCCGCGCGCAGGCAGGACAGATCGGTGTCCGCCCAGGCGGGATGTTCGGTCAGCGCCTTCATCACTGCAGGCACCACCAGCGTGAGCGTGGGTTTGTCATGGGCGATGCAATGCAGCAGGGCCGATGCCTCAAACCGCGCATGCAGGATCACGCAGGCGCCCGCGTACAGCGCTGGCAGGGTCTGGATGCACAGCCCGCCCACATGGAACAGCGGCAATGCGGTGGCCACGGTGTCCGCTGGCGTGATGCCCTGCACCTGGGCCGCGATGGCCATGTTGGCCAGCAGGTTGCCCTGCGTGTGCACCGCGCCACGCGGCGTGCCGGTGGTTCCAGACGTATAGACCAGCAGCACCGGCAGGCTGGCGCAGCGCGCCGGCACCGCCAGGGCGCGGGCCGCCATCCCGTCGGGCGCATCCAGGCCATGCGCGGCCAGCCCGCAGCGGTGCGCCAGCGCCCGCGCCGCATCGGCCCAGGCGGCGTCATGGATCACGCAGCGCGGCGTGCAGTCGGCCAGCACGGCGTCCCATTCGGGTGGGGCCAGGCGGAAATTCAGCGGCACCAGCAAGGCCCCCACGCGCGCCACGGCAAACAGCAGCGCGAGCTGGTCCGGGTGGTTCAGCCCCAGCCAGGCAATGCGATCACCCCGGCGCACGCCTTGCGCGCGCAGCCAGGCGGCCCATTGCAGGCTGCGCTGGTGCAAGGCCGCGTAGCCCGCGGCCACGCCATCAAAGCGCAGCGCTGTGGCGCCCGGCCGCGCGCGCGCCTGCCATGCGGGCAGATCCGCCAGCGGCGTGGAAAGCGGGAAGGGTCCTTGGGACAACACGGCCATTTACCTAACTTTACCGTCGGTTCAACCCTGTGTGGCCGGCCACGGCCAATATCTGTCTTCCCGTCACCCATTGCGCGCCGCGCTTCATTACCATCGCCCCATGCAACACATTCTGATGATCGAGGACGACGCACGGCTGGCCCAGATGGTGGGCGAGTACCTCGCGCAGTCGGGCTTTGGCTTCTCGCATGCGCCCGATGCGCGCACGGGCCTGGCGCAGCTGCAGGAAGCCGCGCCGGGCAAGACGCCGGACCTGGTGATCCTGGATCTGATGCTGCCCGACATGGACGGGCTGGAAGTGTGCCGCCGCGTGCGCGGCATGCCGGGCGACATGGCCCGCGTGCCGGTGCTCATGCTGACCGCCAAGGGCGACCCGATGGACCGTATCGTGGGCCTGGAGCTGGGCGCCGACGACTACCTGCCCAAGCCGTTCGAGCCGCGCGAGCTGCTGGCGCGCATCCGCGCGGTGCTGCGCCGCCGCGGCGAGGGCGCGGTGCAACAGCCGGCCATCATGCGCTTTGGCTCACTGGAGATTGACCGCGACGCGCGTACCGTGACGGTGGGGGGCCACAGCGCCGAGCTCACTTCGTACCAGTTCGACCTGCTGATCACGCTGGCCGAGCGCGCGGGCCGCGTGCTCACGCGCGACCAGATCATGGAGGCGGTGCGCGGGCGCGAGCTGGAAGCATTCGACCGCTCGATCGACGTGCACATGGGCCGCATCCGCGCGGCCATCGAAGCCGACCCCAAGAACCCGAAACGCATCGTGACGGTCCGCGGCGTCGGCTACGTTTTCGCCAAGCAACAAGACTAGATATGACTCCCCCCCGAAGCGCCTTCGGCGCCTCCCCCTCAAGGGGGCGCCACCAGCGGCCCGGCAGAGCCGGTTCCGCGGTGGCCCTGGGAAAGGCACGCTGATGCCGGCGTTTCGTTGGAGGCCGCTGGGCGTTCCTCTTTACCTGCGCATCTGGATGGCGGTGGTGCTGGCCGTGGCGGTGCTGACGCTGGTGTTTGGCTGGCTGTGGAGCATCAACGCCGACCCGCCCACAGCGCGCCAGATTTTCCTGCGCGACGAGGCCGGCGAAGTGGTCGGGCAGGCCAATGCGCCACCCGTGCGCATTCCCGGGCGGGGCATCGAATTCCAGGTGCAGATGGCCGACGGCCGCCAGATGTTCGTGCACATCCCGCCTCGCCCGCGCCGCCCCGGCGAGGCGCCGCCGCCGCGCCCCTGGTTCAGCGGGCCGGCGGGCGTGCTGTGGCTCATGGGCATCGTGGGCGTGGCGGTGGCCATCGGCACGTACCCCATCGTGCGACGCCTGACCAAGCGGCTGGAGCACCTGCGCCGTGGCGTGGAACGCTGGGGCGAGGGTGATCTGGGCGCGCGCATGGACGCGGGCGGCACCGATGAGGTGGCCGCGCTGGCGCGCCGCTTCAACCAGGCTGCTGAACGCGTGCAGACGCTGGTGCAGACGCACAAATCGCTGCTGGCCAATGCGTCGCACGAGCTGCGATCGCCGCTGGCGCGCATCCGCATGGGGCTGGAGCTGATGGGCATGGGCACCCAGCCCAGCCCGGCGTTTCGTGACGAGATCTCGCGCAACATCGCCGAGCTGGACCAGCTGATTGACGAGATCCTGCTGGCCAGCCGGCTGGACGCGCGCGAAACCGACATGGGCACCATCGAGGCGGTGGACCTGACCGGCCTGGTGGCCGAGGAGTGCGCGCGCCATGGCGCCGAGCTGGACGTGGCCGCCGCCGATGCCGAGGTGGTGATCACCGGCGTGCCGCGCCTGCTGCGCCGGCTGATCCGCAACCTGCTGGAGAACGCGCGCCGCCATGGCGACGGCGAGGTACGCGTGAGCGTGCGCCGCGAAGGCACGCAGGCCGTGCTGCGCGTGAGCGACCGTGGCCCGGGCGTCCCGCCCGCGGAACGCGAGCGCATCTTCGAGCCCTTTTACCGGCTGCCCGGCGCGAGCGAACGCGAGGGCGGCGTGGGCCTGGGCCTGGCGCTGGTGAAGTCGATTGCCCAGCGCCATGGGGGCAGCGTGCGCTGCGAAGACGCACAGGGCGGCGGCGCCCAATTCACCGTCGCACTTCCGTGCAACCAGATGTAAACGCCGGTAATAAAGTTTTTACAGCGCTGTTCGCGGGCAGAATTTCACGCTGCTTGGTGCGCAGGCGCGGACAAAAACAGGTTCCTCCCCTAATTGGAGGATGCGCAAATGGCCGCAGGCGTCTAAAGTCCATCCATCTGCTGTCACAGACGAACCAAGGGCATCCCCCAACCCGATTTCACAGTCTCCCAACGACGTCCTTCCAAGGACTTTCACAGCCACCGCAAGGTGGCTGTTTTTTTGGTGCGCCTGGGTTACTGCGGAAACGGCTCCAGCGCAGCGCCCTGGGCACCCGCAGGCGTGTGGGCTGCATTCATCAGCCAGGACACCATCACAAAATAGCCGACCAGCGTGGTGAGCTCCACCACACCCTGCTCGCCAAAGGCCGCCACGGCCGCCTGCCAGGTCGGATCGCTCACGCCGTGCGTGTGCATCAATTCCTGCGCCAGGTCCAGCGCCACCTGCTCGTCATGCGCCAGGCCCTGCGCTCGGGCCCCGATACGCAGTGCCTCGATGGCGCCCGGGTTCACGCCCGCCTTGACGGCCAGCGGCGCATGCATGTGCCATTCAAACTGGTTGCTCACGTGGCGAGCCGATGCGCAGGTCACCAGCTCGCGCACGCGCGCGTCCAGCACGCTGTCAAAGCGCAGGTATTCGCCCACGCTGGCCACACGCTCCAGCAATGCCGGGCTGCGCAGCAGCGGCAGGAACGGGCCGTAAACACCCTTGCGCGGGCCGGCGATCAGTGCATCGGCGGCAGCCTTTTGCTGCGGCGTCATGGCAGCGGCGTCGGGCAGGGGCAGGCGGTCGGTCATGGCGGCTCCTTCAGGGCTGGAGATGGGCGAGCACGCGGCCGGCGTCAATGTCATTCAGGCAGCGCGTGTGGCCCAGCGGGCATTCACGCTCAAAACACGGGGCACAGTCCAGCGGGGGCTGACAGGCGGGGTCGTTCTTGAGCCACAGCACAGTGGCCCTGTCATTCAGCGGCGGGGTGTGCAGCGGGCTGGATGAGCCGAACACCGCGACCTGCGGCACGCCGAACGCGGCGGCCACATGCATCAGGCCGGAATCGTTGCTGACCACATGCTTCGCGGCGCTGATGGCAGCCAGCGCCTGCAGCAACGTCGTCTTGCCCGCCAGATTGGTGCAGCGCCCGGGGGCAGCTGAGGCGATCTCATCACACAGCGCCGCTTCCTTGCCCGAGCCCAGCAGCAGCACCGGCACGTCCAGGGCGCGCGCCACGGCGGCAAAGTGCGCAGCGGGCCAGCGCTTGGCCGGGCCGAATTCGGCACCCGGCGCAAACACCGCGTAGCGGCCGGGCTGCAGACCCAGTGCATTCAACGCGGTATCCACCTCGGCTTGCGGCAGCTTGAGCACGGGGCGGTCCGCCTCCAGCCCTGATTCACCACTGAGCGCGGAATAGAACGCCACCATCGGCGGCTTGTTTTTGGGGTTCTTCAGCCGGTGGGTCAGCAGGCCCACGCGCGCCTCACCCAGGTAGCCCACGCGTTTGGGTATGCCCGCCAGCAGCGGCAGCAGCGCGCTTTTCAATGAATTGGGCAGCACATAGGCCGTGTTGAAACGGCCCTGGATCTGCCGGGCGATGGCCCGCCGCGCCTTGAGCTGCAGGCCGCCGTGCTGGAACGGGAAATCAATGACCTCGGCCACCTGCGGCATGGCGCGGTACACCGGCGCCACCCAGGGCAAAGCTCCCACGGTAAGCCGCTCGCCACGCGCGGCCAGCCGGCGCAGCAACGGCTCAGTCATCACCGCGTCCCCGATCCACTGGGGCGCGATGATCAACGAAGCCCCCCCGTGGCGGCCTTCGGCCGCCTCCCCCCCAGGGGGGCGCCGCTGGCGGCCCGGCGAAGCCGGTTCCGCGGCGGCCACTGGATCGGGCGCAGACACGCTTAGTGGCCGGAGCCCACGTGCTCGCCGGCTTTCAGCTTGTAGACCGTGCCGCAGTACGGGCACTTGGCTTCGCCGGTGCGGGCCACGTCCAGGTACACCTTGGGATGGGTGTTCCAGATCTTCATGTCGGCCTTGGGGCTGGGGCAGAAGATGCCGCCCTGGTGGTTCAGGTCCTTGGCCAGCAGTTCAATCGCGGCATTGCTCATGTTCAGACCTTCGTCAGCCAGTGGCTGTATTTCGGGTTGCGGCCGTTCACGATGTCAAAGAACGCCGTCTGGATTTTCTCGGTGATGGGGCCGCGCGAGCCGGCGCCCAGCTCGATGCGGTCCAGCTCGCGGATGGGCGTCACTTCGGCGGCCGTGCCGGTGAAGAAGGCCTCGTCGGCGATGTACACCTCGTCGCGCGTGATGCGCTTTTGCACGATCTCCAGGCCCAGGTCCTTGGCGATGTGGAACACGGTGTTGCGCGTGATCCCGTTCAGCGCGCCGGCCGACAGGTCGGGCGTGTAGATCACGCCGTTCTTGATGACGAAGATGTTTTCGCCGGCGCCTTCACTCACGAAACCGCTGCTGTCCAGCAGCAGGGCTTCATCGTAGCCGTCGTCCAGCGCTTCCATGTTGGCCAGGATGGAGTTGGTGTAGTTGCTCACCGCCTTGGCCTGCGTCATGGTGATGTTGACGTGGTGGCGGGTGTAGCTGGAGGTCTTGACGCGGATGCCGCGCTTCATGCCTTCTTCACCCAGGTAGGCGCCCCAGGCCCAGGCCGCGACCATCAGGTGGATCTGATTGCCCTTGGGGGACACGCCCAGCTTCTGCGAGCCGATCCAGGTCAGCGGGCGCAGGTAGCCGGATTCGAGCTTGTTTTCACGTACCACGGCGCGTTGCGCTTCATTGACCTGGTCCTTGGTGAAGGGGATGGTCATGCGCAGGATCTTGGCGCTGTTGAACAGGCGGTCGGTGTGCTCCTGCAGACGGAAGATGGCGGTGCCGTCGACCGTCTTGTACGCGCGCACGCCCTCGAAAGCGCCGCAGCCGTAGTGCAGGGTGTGGGTCAGCACGTGGATCTTGGCGTCGCGCCAGTCAACCATCTGGCCGTCCATCCAGATCTTGCCGTCGCGGTCGGCCATGGAGGGGAGTGCGCTCATGGGGGGTGTCCTTTGGTGTTCGTCAGGGATGCAAAGCCGGTGATTTTACGGCGCGGGGGGAACAGGGGCCGCAGGGGTTTCGTCGGTCTGCGCGGGGCGGAACATCTCCCACTTCACCACCTTGCCGTTCAGGAACTCCACCGTCACGCGCGATCCGCCCGCGTCCGTCCACCGGTACGTCTCGGGCTGCTCGTCCTTGCGGGAATGTAGCTCCCCCAGCGAGCGGGTCATGGCCACCACATGCAGCAGCGTCATGCCGGGCTTGAGTTTGGCGTTGAGCATCACGGCACTGGGCACATGGCCGATAGGCCGGTCGGCCGCGCGCTTGAGCACCGTGACCATGCGGGTGAAGTTCAGCAGCACCCACATCATGATGCCGCCCGTGGCCACGGCCACGCCGGCCCAGCCAAAGCCGCGGTAGGCCAGCGCCACCACCGCCACGCCAGCCACCGGCACAAGGATTTTCTGGAAATTCATGGCCCCGATTGTCCTATGGCCGCCACCGCCCTACCCCAGGCCGCGCACGATCTGCATGGCCTCTTCCACCCGGTCCACGGCGTGGATGGTCAGGCCCTCGATGTCCTTGCTGCCTTTTTTGGGCGCGTTGGCCTTGGGCACGATGGCCACGCTGAAGCCCAGCTTGGCGGCTTCTTTCAGCCGTTCCTGGCCACGCGGCGCGGGGCGTACCTCGCCGGCCAGGCCCACCTCGCCAAACGCGATGAAGCCCTTGGGCAACGGCTTGCCGCGCAGGGACGAGGTGATGGCCAGCATCACGGCCAGATCCGCCGCCGGCTCGCTGATGCGCACACCGCCCACGGCGTTCACGAACACGTCCTGGTCCATGCAGGCCACGCCCGCGTGCCGGTGCAGCACGGCCAGCAGCATGGCCAGGCGGTCGCGGTCCAGGCCCACGCTGAGGCGCCGGGGGCTGGGGCCGCCCGAATCCACCAGGGCCTGGATTTCCACGAGCAGTGGGCGGGTGCCCTCCAGCGTGACCATCACGCAGCTGCCCGGCACGGGCTCGGCATGCTGGCTCAAAAAGATGGCGCTGGGGTTGGACACGCCCTTCAGGCCCTTTTCAGTCATGGCAAAAACGCCGATCTCATTGACCGCGCCAAAGCGGTTCTTGATGGCGCGCACCAGGCGAAAGCTGCTGTGCGTGTCGCCTTCAAAGTACAGCACCGTGTCCACCATGTGCTCCAGCACGCGCGGCCCGGCCAAAGCGCCCTCCTTGGTCACATGGCCCACCAGCACGATGCAGGTGCCGCTGTACTTGGCGGCACGGGTCAGGTGGGCAGCGCATTCGCGCACCTGCGCCACCGAGCCCGGCGCGCTGGTGAGCTGCTCTGAGTACACGGTCTGGATGGAATCAATTACCGCCACGGCGGGCTGGGTGGCGGCCAGCGTGGCCAGCATCTTCTCCAGCTGGATTTCGGCCAGCACCTTCACCTGGCTGTTGTCCAGCCCCAGGCGGCGCGAACGCAGCGCGACCTGTGCACCACTTTCCTCGCCCGTGATGTAGAGCGTGGGAACGCCCGCGCGTTGCAGCGCGTCCAGCGCCTGCAGCAGCAGCGTGGATTTGCCGATGCCCGGGTCGCCGCCAATCAGCACCACGCCGCCTTCCACCATGCCGCCGCCCAGTACGCGGTCCAGCTCGCCAATGCCGGTGGGCGTGCGCGCCACGTCGCTGGCCTCGATGTCGGCCAGGGTCGCCACGGCCGCCGTCTTGGCCAGCGAGGCAAAACGGTTTTTGGCCGGCGTGGCGTTGTCGGCCACGGTTTCCACCAGCGTGTTCCAGGCCTGGCAGTGGGGGCACTGGCCCATCCAGCGCGGGCTGGCGCCGCCGCAATCGGTGCAGACGAAGCTTGTTTTTTCTTTGGCCATCGAGGGGGGTTGCAGTTTTACAGACCGGGCACGAAGGCCCGTAACGGCCATTCTGGTTTAAAATCCGGGCTCGCCGGGAGACAAAAGCCGACTTCAAGTCGTGTGGTGATTCGGTTCATCCTATATCTCCCGGCCCTTCTTCCCAACACCCGTCCGATTCGCCAGAGTCAGCGGGTGTTTTTCATTGAACTCCACAATCTTCATTCGCCCGCCCTCTGCTGCAGGCGCATCCAGGTCGAGCACGCGCGTGAAGCAGGGCCACATAGCCTTCACGTACCGGTCTTCGCCCCGCTCATAAAAGCGCTGCAGTGCCCACAACAGGTAGTCGCAAGCCTGCAAACTTGCGCTCTGGCTCGGAAACCCGCTATGCACCATGGTGCGGACCGGCACCACCGCAGCGCTGGCCGCATGAGAGCCTCCATCAATTGCGTCCAATACCGCCTTGAGTGCAGCCGTACGCGGTTTGCTGCCTCGCACAGCAAAAGTCACCTCCCGCCTGCCGCTCAGCTGGCACTGGCCAAAGAGGCGCGCACTCAAGTCGTCATACAGCTCATGGCCATCCGCTTTGTAGCGATAGCCGGGGTCTGACGCATTGCGACGCAGTACATCGTGCAGCAGGACGTGCTTGTCCCGTACCACAGCAGAGAACTTCAGCTCGTGCCGCAGCAGCAATCTGAACATCGCGTGCCGCACTTCCGGCGCATCGTCCTTGGCGTGGAAGAACAACGCTGTCTTTCCCGCTGCAACCTGCATGGACGGTATGGTGTTCAGCAAAGGATCGGCAAGGAGTTCTGCGCGCAGCGTTTCAAGCGCGGCCTCCAGCGCGCCGACATGCGCCACCTCAAGTCGCCCAACCATGAAGTATCGGGAAACTGAGGCCGCCTCTGCGAGCGGCTTGCCATGCCGGGCAAACAAGGTGGTATCGCCCGCTTCGTCGACGAATAAATACGAGGTGTCCATTGCTCTTTTCCGTCCCTGTGAGAGCCCGGGCGCACTCACACCACCATCGGCCTCCCTTGAATTCAGGCTCGGACTATAGCGGGACCAAGGGTTTTTACTGAAGCCTGTTTGTTGATTCCAGCTCAATCATTTAATATATTAACTAATTCAAACATGAGCACTGCTTTCGTCCACCGCAACCTCCCCCGCCTGCTGCTGCAGGCGCGTGAATCCGTCATGGCCCACACGCGGCCCAGCCTGCGCGAGCATGGCTTGAGCGACCAGCAATGGCGCGTGCTGCGGGTGCTGGGCGAGCACGGCACGGTGGAGACGGGGCGCGTGGCGCGCGAGGCCTACATCCTGGGCCCCAGCCTGACCGGCGTGCTCACGCGCATGGAGCGCGACGGCCTGATCCGCCGCGAGCGCGACCCTGCGGACCAGCGCCGCACCGTGGTGCAGGCCACGGCCAAGGGCATGAAGCTGGTGGAGACGCTGTCGCACACCATCGAGGCGCATTACGCCGCGATGGAAAAGTCCTTGGGCAAGCAAAAGCTGGCGCAGCTGTACGCCCTGCTGGACGAACTGATTGAACTGGAGCAACCCGAGTGAGCTTTCTCCCGCAAGGCACCGTGTACGGCACGCTGCTCAATTCACAAGGTGAATGGGACGCCCTGCGCGCCCAGATGGACCAGCCGCCCTACAAGGCGCCGCCCCAGGGGCCGGTGCTGTACGTCAAGCCGGCCAATACCTGGAGCGTGCATGGCGCGGCCATTCCCGTGCCCGCGCATGTGCCGCAGGTGGAAGTGGGCGCGACCATCGCGATGGTGATGGGCATCGGCCAGGGCACCGTAGCCGGCTATGTGCTGCTGAACGACCTGTCGGTGCCGCACGCGAGCTTTTTCCGCCCGCCGGTGCGCTTCAAGTGCCTGGACGGGTTTCTGGGCATTGGCGCGGCGCTGGTTCCCCCCGCTGAAGCCGGTGACCCGGCACAGTTCAAGCTGGAAGTGCGCATCAACGGCGTGCTGAAGCAGACCTTTGATTTCGCTGACCTGATCCGCCCTGCAGCGCAGCTGCTGGCGGACGTGAATGAATTCATGACGCTGCAACCCGGTGACGTGCTGATGCTGGGCTGCGGGCCCAACCGGCCGCTGGCTGCCGCGGGCGACCGCATCGACATCAGTGCAGCGGGCTTCGGCACGCTGACCAACACGCTTGAGGTGGAGGCTGTATGAAGCATGCACGCATCATTCACCAGGGCGTAACACATGACGCAGTTGAGCGAGACGGGAAACTGCTGGTTGGCGGCCAATTGCTGTCGCCCGACGCCGTGACCTGGCTGCCCCCGCTGCAGCCCACACCCCGCCCGCGCACCATCCTGGCTCTGGGCCTGAACTACGCCGACCATGCGAAAGAGCTGGAGTTCAAGGCACCGGAAGAACCGCTGGTGTTCATCAAGGGCGAAGCCACGCTGACCGGGCACCGCCAGTTCACGCGCCGGCCGGTCGGCGTGCAATACATGCATTACGAGTGCGAGCTGGCCGTGGTGATCGGCCGGACGGCGCGCAAGGTCAGGCGCGACGACGCGTATGACTTCGTGGGCGGCTACACCGTGGCCAACGACTATGCGATCCGCGACTACCTGGAAAACTGGTACCGCCCCAACCTGCGCGTGAAGAACCGCGACACCTGCACGCCGCTGGGCCCCTGGTTCGTGGACGCGAAAGACATCGCCGACCCGCAGGCGCTCGCGCTGCAGACCACGGTGAACGGAAAGCTCACGCAAAGCGGCAACACGCGCGACATGATTTTCAACGTGCCCTTCCTCATCGAGTACTTCAGCGCCTTCATGACGCTTTCGCCGGGCGACCTGATCCTGACCGGCACGCCCGACGGCGTGGTGGACTGCAAGGCAGGCGACGTGGTGGTGACCACGATCGAACACGTCGGCGACCTCATCAACACCATCCAGTAGCAGCACCATGCAGATCAACCACCTGATCGACGGCAAGACCGTCACCGGCCGCGAGTACTTCGAGACCGTCAACCCCGCCACGCAGGAAGTGCTGGCCGAAGTCGCCGCGGGCGGCGAGGCCGAAGTGAATGCCGCCGTGGCCGCCGCCAAGGCCGCTTTCCCGAAATGGGCCGGCACGCCAGCGCCCCAGCGCGCCAGGCTCATGCGCAAGCTCGGCGAGCTGATCACGAAGCACGTGCCCGAGATCGCGCAGACCGAGACCAACGACACCGGCCAGGTCATCAGCCAGACCGGCAAGCAGCTGGTGCCGCGCTCGGCAGACAACTTCACCTACTTTGCCGAGATGTGCACGCGGGTGGACGGCCACACCTACCCGACCGAGACGCACCTGAACTACACGCTGTTCCACCCCGTGGGCGTGTGCGCGCTGATCAGCCCCTGGAACGTGCCGTTCATGACCTCCACCTGGAAGGTCGCGCCCTGCCTGGCGTTCGGCAACACGGCCGTGCTCAAGATGAGCGAGCTGTCGCCCCTGACGGCCGCGCGCCTGGGCGAACTCGCCCTGGAAGCCGGCATCCCCGCCGGCGTGCTGAACGTCGTGCACGGCTACGGCAAGGACGCCGGCGAGCCGCTGATCAAGCATGCCGACGTTCGCGCGGTGTCGTTCACCGGCTCCACCGCCACGGGCAACCGCATCGTGCAGCAGGCAGGCCTGAAGAAGTTCAGCATGGAGCTGGGCGGCAAGAGCCCGTTCGTTATTTTTGAAGACGCCGACCTGGACCGCGCACTGGATGCTGCGGTGTTCATGATCTTCAGCAACAACGGCGAACGCTGCACGGCGGGCAGCCGCATCCTGGTGCAGCAGTCGATCTATGCCGACTTTGCCGCAAAGTTCGCCGGGCGCGCGAAGAAGGTCGTGGTGGGTGATCCGCTGGACGAGAAGACCATCATCGGTCCGATGATTTCCCAGGGCCATCTGGCCAAGGTGCGCAGCTACATCGAGCTGGGCCCCAAGGAAGGCGCGACGATGCTGTGCGGCGGCCTGGGCACGCCCGACCTGCCGGAACGCGTGAAGAAGGGCAACTATGTGCTGCCCACCGTCTTTGCCGACGTGGACAACCGCATGCGCATCGCGCAGGAAGAAATCTTTGGCCCCGTGGCCTGCCTGATCCCGTTCAAGGACGAGGCCGATGCGATTGCCAAGGCCAATGACATCCAGTACGGCCTGAGCAGCTATGTGTGGACCGAGAACATCGGGCGTGCCCACCGGGTAGCTGCTGCGGTTGAGGCCGGCATGTGCTTCGTGAACAGCCAGAACGTGCGGGACCTGCGTCAACCGTTTGGCGGGACCAAGGCTTCTGGCACGGGTCGTGAAGGCGGTACATGGAGTTACGAAGTTTTCTGTGAGCCGAAGAACGTTGCTGTGTCTCTTGGGTCTCACCATATTCCGCATTGGGGTGTGTGAGGTGATGTTTTCTCGCCTGCATTACCTCGGGCTCGGGCGTGCGGGGTACTCTGCTCCGCGAATGTCCCCCGGGGGCTGCGCCCCCTCCTCCTTTATTTCGCTGCGCAGAGTACCCCACCCACCCGAGCCAGCGTGTCGTGGTCAGTCGGCGCACGCGCCACACGCCCGTAGCGGGTTGGCGGCGATGGGTGCCTGCCGCAGCGACATAAAGGAGGAGGGCCGGGCGCAGCCCGGACCGGGGGACAGTCGCGGAGGCGGGCACCCGTCGTCGCCAACCCGCGAAGCAAAAGCCAAAGCGAAAGAAACAAGGACAGACAAATGGGCAAACTAGCACTGGCCGCCAAGATCACCCACGTCCCGTCGATGTACCTCAGCGAGCTGGAAGGCGCGCGCAAGGGTTCACGGCAGGACGCGATTGACGGGCACCTGGAAATTGACCGGCGCTGCCGCGCCGCCGGCGTGGACACCATCGTGGTGTTTGACACGCACTGGCTGGTCAACGCCAACTACCACATCAACTGCGCGCCGCACTTCAAGGGCCTGTACACCAGCAACGAGCTGCCACACTTCATCAGCAACATGGGCTTTGAGTTCCCCGGCAACCCGGCGCTGGGCCAGTTGCTGGCCAAAGTGTGCAATGAGTGGGGCGTGGAAACGCTGGCGCACGACGCCACCACGCTCAACCCCGAATACGGCACGCTGGTGCCCATGCGCTACATGAACACCGACCAGCATTACAAGGTGGTGTCGGTGTCGGCGCTGTGCCAGGCGCACTACCTGAACGACAGCGCGCGCCTGGGCTGGGCCATCCGCCGCGCGATTGAAGACGAGTACCACGGCACCGTGGCCATCTTTGCCAGTGGCTCGTTAAGCCACCGCTTTGCACAGAACGGCCTGGCGCCTGAATACGGCTTCAAGATCTGGAGCCCCTTCCTGGAACAGCTGGACCGCAACGTGGTGCACATGTGGGAAACCGCGCAGTGGCAGGACTTCTGCACCATGCTGCCAGAGTACGCGTCCAAGGGCCATGGTGAAGGCTTCATGCACGACACGGCGATGCTGCTGGGGGCACTGGGCTGGACGGACTACGACGGCCGCGCCGAGGTCGTCACGCCGTACTTCGGTGCGTCAGGCACCGGGCAGATCAATGCGATCTTTCCGGTGACGCCGCAGACCGGTGCTTCCATCCCTGCGGCCCAGGCCTCGTCGGCACAGGGCTACACCAACGTGAACCAGCGTCTGTAGAAATTGGAATCTGACCCCGATTAAAAATGCCGCACCTCGTCATTCTGTACACGCCCAACCTGGACGCCGCCACCGACATGACGGCGCTGTGCCGGGCGCTGGCCGACACCATGCTTGCGGTGAAGGATGAAGACGGCAAGCAGGTGTTCCCGACCGGCGGCACGCGGGTGCTGGCTTACCCGGCGGCGCACTATGCGGTGGCGGACGGCCAGCGCGATTACGCTTTTGTCTATCTCAACCTGCGCATGGGCGCGGGACGCAGCGCTGCCACGCACAAGCGCGCGGGCGATGCGGTACTGGCCACGGCCAAAGCGCACTTTGACCCGCTGATGTCAGAACGTCTCATCGGCGTGACCGTCAACGTGGACGAAAGCCCTGGTCAAGTCTTCGACGGCAAGCACAGCAACATCCATCCGTTATTCAAATGACCCTCGACGCCTCCACCATCCAGCAGCTCGCCGCCGAACTGGACGCCAGCGAAAAATCGCGCGTGCAGGTCGAGCACTTTTCCAAGCGCTTTCCGGGCATGACGATTGAAGACGGTTACGCCGTCTCACGCGCCTGGGTGGCCATGAAGATCGCGGCGGGGCGCACGGTGCGCGGCCACAAGATCGGGCTCACGTCGCGCGCCATGCAGATCAGCAGCCAGATTGACGAGCCCGACTACGGCACGCTGCTGGACGACATGTTCTTTGAGCCCGGTGACATCCCCACGCAGCGCTTCATCGCGCCGCGCGTGGAGGTGGAGCTGGCCTTTGTGCTGAAGAAGAAGCTCGAAGGCAGCAAAGTCACCGTGGACGACGTGCTGGACGCGACCGACTACGTCACGCCCGCCATCGAGATCATTGACGCGCGCATCGAGCAGTTTGACCGCCACACCAAGGTCATGCGCAAGGTGTTCGACACCATTTCCGACAACGCGGCCAACGCCGGCATCGTGCTGGGCGGCCACAAGGTCGCGCCGCGCTCGGTGGACCTGCCGTGGTGCGGCGCCATCCTGCGGCAAAACGGCGCGGTGGAAGAGACCGGCCTGGCCGCGGGCGTGCAGGGCCACCCGGCTGTGGGCGTGGCCTGGCTGGTGCACAAGCTCGCGCCCTGGGGCGAATGCCTGGAGGCCGGCGAGGTGGTGCTGGCCGGCTCGTTCACCCGGCCCGTCGCAGCCAGGGCCGGTGACGTTTTCGACGCCGACTACGGCGCGCTCGGGCGTTTTGAATTCAGATTTGTTTGAGTTTTTTTGAGTCACGCATGCAGACACCTACCAACACTTTCAAGCAGGCGCTGGCCGACAGGCGCGCCCAGATCGGCCTGTGGATGGGCCTGGCCGACCACTACGCCACCGAGATCTGCGCAGGCGCCGGCTTTGACTGGCTGCTGATCGACGGCGAGCATGCGCCCAACGACCTGCGCTCCATCGTGCAGCAGGCGCAGACGATTGCGGCCTACCCGGCGTCGCACGCCATTGCGCGCATCCCCATGGGGCACGGCCATGTGGGGCAGGCGCTGATCAAGCAGTACCTGGACCTGGGCATCCAGACACTGCTGGTGCCGATGGTGGACACGGCTGCACAGGCCGCCGAGATTGTGCGCTGCGCGCGCTACCCGCAAGACGATGGCGGTGGCGGCATCCGCGGCATGGCCGGCGCCCGCGCATCACGCTGGGGCCGCTACCCGGCCTATGCCAGGGAAGCCAACGCCCAGGTCTGCCTGCTGGTGCAGGCGGAAACAGCCGAGTCCCTCAGCAACCTGGATGCGATTGCCGCCACCGACGGTGTGGACGGCGTGTTCATCGGCCCGGCCGACCTCTCGGCTTCCATGGGCCACGTGGGCAACCCGGCCCACCCGGACGTGCAGGCCGCGATTGAAGACGCCATCCAGCGCATCCTGAAGGCCGGCAAGGCGCCGGGCATCCTGTCGCCCGACGAGGCGCAGGCGCGCAAGTACCTGGAGATGGGCGCGCTGTTCGTGGCCGTGGGGCTGGACACCAACCTGCTGGTGCGCGCCACCACCGCGCTGGCAGCAAAGTTCAAGGCCGGCACGCAAGACCTGCCCGCCAGCAAGACCTACTGACCCCGCCATGACCGACACGCCTCGCAAGTTCCGCTCCGCCACGATTTACGAAGGCACGATCCGCGCCACCACGCGCAGCTTCCTGCATGCGCTGGGGCAGGACGAAGACGACATCACCCGCCCGCACGTCGGTGTGTTTCACACCGGTGGCGAGATGAGCCCGTGCAACATGAACCTGCGTGACCAGGCCCAGCATGCCAAGACGGGCATCTATGCGGCCGGCGGCATGCCGCATGAATGCCCGGTGGTATCGGTCAGCGACGGGCTGACCATGGCGCATTCGGGCATGCGGTTTTCATTGATCTCGCGCGAGCTGATCGCCGACAGCGTGGAGGCCTCCACCCGCGGCCACCAGTGGGACGGCATCTTTGCCATCGGCGCGTGCGACAAGAACCTGCCGGGCCTGATGATGGGCATGGTGCGCTGCAATGTGCCCAGCGTGTTCGTGCATGGCGGCTCGGCCCTGCCCGGGCAGATGCCGGGTGTGGACGGGCGCGACCTGAATGTGGTGGACACCTACGAGACCATCGGCAAGGTGCTGGCCGGCGACGCCACGCAGGACGAGCTGAAAGCCATGAGCCAGGCCTGCCTGCCCACGGCCGGCGCCTGCGCAGGGCAGTTCACCGCCAACACCATGGGCATGGTGTCCGAGGCCATTGGCCTGGCGCCGATCGGCTCCAGCATGGTTCCGGCAGTGTTCAGCGAACGCGCACCGCTGATGCGCCGCACGGCGCGCACGCTGATGACGGCCGTGATGGGTGAGGCGCCCCTGCCGCGCGACATCGTCACGCGCAAGGCGCTGGAGAACGCCTGCGCCATCGTCTCGGCCACCGGCGGCTCCACCAACGCGGCGCTGCACATCCCCGCGATTGCGCACGAGGCCGGCATTGCCTTCCACCTGGACGACGTGGCCGAGGTGTTTGCGCGCACGCCGCTCATCGGCGACCTGCGCCCCGGCGGCAAATACCTGGCGCGCGACGTGCACTACATCGGTGGCGCGCAGGTGATCCTGCGCGAGCTGCTGCGCGGCGGCTTTCTGCATGGTGATGCGCTCACCTTCACCGGCCGCACGCTGGCGCAGGAAATCGAATCAGCGCAGGCGCCGGACGGCCGCGTGGTGCGCACGCTGGAAGACGCGCTCAGCCGCGACGGCGGCCTGGCCGTGCTCAAGGGCAACCTGTGTCCCGACGGCGCGCTGCTGAAAACCGCGGGCCTGAAGACGCTGGTGCACAGCGGCCCGGCACGCGTGTTCGAGAACGAGGAAGAAGCCCAGGCCGCCGTGCAGCAGATGCGCTACGCCGCAGGCGACGTGATCGTGATCCGCAACGAAGGCCCGCGCGGCAGCCCCGGCATGCGCGAGATGCTGGGCATCACTGCGCTGCTGTGCGGCCAGGGCATGGGCGACAAGGTGGCGCTGCTGACCGACGGGCGCTTCTCCGGCGCCACGCGCGGCCTGTGCATCGGTTATGCCGGGCCCGAAGCCGCCGACGGCGGGCCGATCGCGGCGCTGCGCGACGGCGATATCGTGCGCATTGACGCGCGCCCTGACGCGCGCAGCATCACGGTGGACCTGACGCCCGAGGACATGCGCGCGCGCCTGGCTGGCATGCCAAAGTCCGCAGCACCACGCGGTGGGCTACTGGAAAAGTACGCGGCCACCGTGCGCCCCAGCCACCAGGGCGCGGTGACGCATTCGGGTGGGGTTGTCTGGATGCGTGATGCGTCATGAAAGCCTAGACTTGCCGTTCCCTTTTTTCATTCCTTCACGGAGACAAACACCATGACCTTCTCGCGTCGCCAAGTCCTGCAGTCCGCTGGCGCATCGGCATTCCTGGCAAGCCTGGGCCAGTCGGCCTTTGCCCAGGCCCAGCTTGAGAACACCAGGATCATCACGGGCTTCGCAGCCGGCGGCACCTCCGACACCATCTGCCGGCGCGTCGCGCAGAAGCTGCAAGGCGACTTTGCCAGGACCGCCGTGGTCGAGAACAAGACCGGCGCGGGCGGCCAGATCGCCGTGCAGACCGTCAAGGCCGCCGCACCGGACGGCGCCAACATCCTGCAGACACCCACCTCCATCCTCACGATCTACCCGCACATCTACAAGAAGCTGGCATACGAGCCGTTGGTGGACCTGACGCCGGTGACGCTGGGCTGCGTGTTTGACTTCGGCCTGGCCGTGGGCCCCGCCGTGCCGCTGGGCGTGAAGACCGTGCCCGAGTTCTTGGCCTGGGCCAAGGCCAACCCGCTGGGCGCCAACTTCGGCTCGCCGGCGGCAGGCTCCACGCCGCACTTCATCGGCGCGCTGCTGGGCAAGAACGCCGGCGTGGACCTGAAGCACGCCGCCTACCGCGGCACGCAGCCCGCCATGCTGGACCTGCTGGGCGGCAACGTGTCGGCCGTGTCGGGCCCGATTGGCGACCTGACGCAGCACCTGCCCACGGGCAAGGTTCGCATCCTGGGTGTGTCGGGCGCCAAGCGCAACCGCTTTGCACCGGACGTGCCCACCTATGAGGAGCAGGGCATCAAGAACGCCACGCACAGCGAATGGTTTGCGTTCTTCCTGCCGGCCAAGGCCGCACCCGAACTGGTGGCCCGCCTGAATGCGTCGATGAAGAACGCGCTCGCGCAAAAGGACGTGATCGACGGCCTGAACGGCTTCGGCCTGGAGGCGATGTCGTCCACCCCCGCCGAGCTGACGGAGCTGATCAAGCGTGACACCGCCAAGTGGGCGCCGATTGTCAAACAGGTCGGGTTCACAGCAGAGGCCTGACCTTCCCTGACTGGAGTTGATGATGAACGCCGTACTCAAACCCGCCATGCATCCCGATGAATGGAAAGCCCGCGTGCAGCTGGCCGCGTGCTACCGCATCTTTGACATGCTGGGCTGGACCGAGATGATCTACAACCACATCACGGTGCGGCTGCCCGACAGCGTGACGGGCGGGCAAAAGCAGTTCCTCATCAACCCGTTCGGCCTGCACTACAGCGAAGTGACAGCCAGCAACCTGCTGAAGATCGACATCCAGGGCAACAAGCTCGACGACAACCCCTGGCCGGTGAACCCGGCGGGCTTCACCATCCATGCCGCCATCCATGACAACGTGCAAGGCGCGCATTGCGTCATGCACACCCACACCACCAACGGGCTGGCCGTGGCCTGCACCCAGGGTGGCCTGGCGCAGAACAACTTCTATTCGGCGCAGTTGCACGGCATGGTGGCGTACCACGACTTTGAAGGCATCACCGTGCATGCCGAGGAAGCGCCGCGGCTTTTGGCCAGCATGGGCGACAAGCCCTTGCTGATCCTGCGCAACCACGGGCTGCTGGCCGCCGGCCCCACGCTGCCGCTGACGCTGGTGCGGCTGTGGACGCTGCAGCGCGCCTGCGATGTGCAGGTGACACAGGCCGCGCTGGGCCCGGCCATCCCGGTACCTGAAGCCGTGGCCCGCAAGACCACGCACGACTCGTTCCAGTTCGACGCGAAATTCGGCGCGGGCCAGGACGTGTTTGACGCGCTGGTGCGGCGCGTGGACCGCATTGACGACAGCTACAAGAACTGACACACCCCATGAAAGTAACCATCTACGGCGCCGGCGCCATCGGCGGCTGGATCGGCGTGCGCCTGGCGCAGGCGGGTTGCGACGTGAGCGTGGTCGCGCGCGGCGACACGCTCCAGGCCGTGCAGGCCCACGGCCTGCGGCTGGACAGCGGCGGCAGCACGGCCGGCGTGCCGGTGCATGCCAGCGCCGACCCCGCCGACCTGGGCGTGCAGGACCTGGTGGTCGTGGCCGTCAAGGCGCCGGCCATGGCCGGCGTGGCCAAAGCCATCGCCCCGCTGCTCGCGCCGCACACCATGGTGCTGACCGCCATGAACGGCGTGCCCTGGTGGTTCTTTGAAGGCTTCGGCGGCGCGCTGGCCGGCACGCGGCTGGCGGCCGTGGACCCGGGCGGCGCCATTGCGCAGGCCATCCCCGGCCACCACATCATCGGCTGCGTGGTGCATGCCAGCTGCTCGCTGAACGGGCCGGGCCATGTGAAGCACCACTTTGGCAACAAGCTCATCATCGGCGAGCCGTCCGGCGAGAAGACCGCGCGGGTGGTGCAGCTCACTGCCTTGCTGGGCAAGGCCGGCTTTGAGGCCGTGCTGTCCGGGCAGATCCAGAAAGACGCCTGGTACAAGCTGTGGGGCAACATGACGGTCAACCCCGTGAGCGCCATGACCGGCGCGACCACCGACCTGATCATGGGCGACGACCTGGTACGCGGCTTTATTTCGGCCGTGATGCTGGAAGCCAGGGAGATCGGCGCGCGCATCGGCATTCCGATTGACCAGCAACCGGAGGACCGGCACCAGATGACGCTCAAGCTCGGCGCGTTCAAGACATCGATGCTGCAGGACGTGGAAGCCGGCCGGGCCGTTGAGCTGGACGCACTGGTGACCGTGGTCAAGGAGCTCGGGGCGCTGACGGGGGTGCCCACGCCGTTCACCGATGCGCTGCTGGGTTTGAGTCGTCTGCATGCCAAAGTACGCAATTTGTATTGACGACTCTTTGTTTCGCCTCCAAAATGGCTCCAAATCGGAGGCGAATCATGCCCAATCTATCCATCAAAGACGTTCCCGAGGCACTGGCCGAGGCCTTGCGCCAGCGCGCCAGCCGCAACCACCGCTCGCTGCAGGGCGAGCTCATGGCCATCATCGAGCAGGCCGCGCTGGACACTGGCGCGCCGCTGGCTACCCACCCTGGCGCGCCGCGCATCGTGGGTTATGACAGGCAAGGCTTTCCCATCGTCCGCCAGGGCTGGAAGACCGTGGACCAGATCGCGGCCGAGCTGAAGATGCGCTTTCCAGAGCCGATCAAGAACCAGGTCTCCAGCATTGACCTGATCCGCGAAGACCGCGACAGCCGATGAGCACGGACCACCCCACCCTGTACGTGGCAGAGCCACCGGCACGCTATCTGCCGTTGCCGCCCCTGGTGGTGGACTGCAGCACGCTCGCCGGCATTGTTTTCAATGAGGAATGGCGCGCCCAGGCACTCGAACGCCTGGAAGGCCGCGCCCTGCACGCCCCCAACGTGCTGCAGGCCGAAATCGCCAGCATCGCCGTCAAGAAGCAGCGCCGCGGCGAAGGCCATGCAGCGGCGGGCTTGCAGCAAGCTGCCGCAATGGATGTCACCCTGCACCGCATGGATGTCCAGGCGGTAGCAGCGCTCGCATTGCGCTACAACCTCTCGGCCCATGACGCCGCCTACCTCTGGCTCGCGGCCGAGCTGGAATGCCCGCTCGCCACGTTTGACGACAAGCTCGCCAAGGCCGCCCAGGCGCATCTGTCCAGCCTGCCCTGATGACTACCACCCGCGCCCTCAGCGCCACCGCCTTTGCCACGCTGCTGCTCATCGCGCTGATGATGGGCGCCAACCATGTGGCCGCGCGCATAGCCTTCAACCACGGGGCCGATGTGGCCACCGCCGTTGTCTTCCGCAGCACAGTCACCGCGCTGGTGATCGTGGCCATCCTGGCGGCACAGGGCGTGCGTGTGGTGTTTACCGCGCGCCACAAGCGCATGCTGCCGCTCATTGGCCTGCTGATCGGCGTGCAAAGCCTGTGCCTTTATTCGGCGGTGGCGCGCCTGCCGGTGGCGCTGGCGCTGCTGGCCTTCAACACCTACCCGATCTGGACGGCGCTGTGGGCCTGGGTGGTGTACCGCCAGCGGCCCGAGCGGGCGCTGCTGATCGCCATGCCGGTCATTTTGCTGGGCCTGGCGCTGGCGCTGGACGTATTGGGCGCGGCGTCCGGCCTGGGCGCGGCGGGCCAGTGGGGGCGCATCGGCGCGGGCGTGGCGTTTGCCCTCGCCGCCGCGGGCACCTTCGGTCTGGCGCTGGTACTGACGCAGCACGAGGCCGGCGACCTGGATGGCCGCGTGCGCACCGCCACCACCATGGCCATGGCCGGGCTGGTGGCGCTGGCCATGGTGGGCGCACAGGGCGGCTTTCATTTGCCCACGGCACCGGCCGGCTGGGGCGGGCTGGCCGCGCTGACCTTCCTGTATGGCACGGCCTTCACCATCATGTTCACCGTGCTGCCGCGCCTGGGCGTGGTGGGCAACAGCGCCATCATGAATGTGGAGCCGGTGTTTGCGCTGGTGCTGGCCTGGGCGGTGCTGGGCCAGGCCATCGCGCCCATCCAGATCGTGGGCGCGCTGATCGTGGTGGGCGCGGTGATGACGCTGGGTTTGCGCAAGCGCTGAAGCGCGGCTCCTGCGCCGCGCGGGCACAGCGCGGTAGCTGATCGGACATACCCGCACCCCACGCGCGCCGATCGGGCATGCGAACGCAGCCACTGCCGCATGGCGTGCAACCACCCCCGGCGGAATGATCGATCCCCATAAGGAGGGCGATCATGGACACACTGCAAATGCCGACCCGGGCACCGGCGTTTTCACGCACCTTTCCCGTGCTGACGGGCTTCCTGGACTCGGCCTGGCAGACCGCAAAAAGCGGTTGGCTTGCAGGCCTGACGGGCAACCACAGCCGGCGGCTGGAAACACTGCGGACCTATGTGCTGGCGTCGCTGGCAGACTGCCCGGGCGCCGAAGCAGACCGGCTGCGCCGCCGCGTGCGCCTGGCGTCATCAGTGCGGCGCATCCTGGAGCTGCGGGAGTCACTGTTCAACGGCATCGCCCGTGCGCAGTGCCAGAACACCGCCACGCGGTTCCTGGTTCGCTTTGACAGCCTGGCGCCCCGCCAGCCCCGGGCCTTGGCGCATGCCCGCCGCAGCCAAGGAAATCACCATGCAGCCTGACGGTACACTGGCGCGCACTGTCACATGGAGCGGCGCTGCCCAACGGCTGGCGCGGCTGAGAAGGAAAGCGATGCAAGGCGAGGAGTTGCACAACAGCAGTGTGGTGCTGACGGCGCTGGCGGGCGCCTGGCGCTGCGAAGGCGCGCAGGTACTGTGCGTGCCGGCAGGTGGCGTGGCCACCCCGCACGGCGAATCGCCCGGCCTGCGGCTTTACTGGGTTGACCAGGCCCTGTGCAGCGTGCAATGGGGCCCCGACCGCGAATGCAGGCGCGACATCCTCGCCCCGCCCTCGTCGCTTGTCCTGCTGTCGCGCGGCATGGCCCATCGCCTGGCGCCTGCTGCTGACGGCATGGCCTGGGCCTTGACGGCCGTCTGGCCCACCAGCGCCTGGTGCGCGAGCCTGCTCATCAGCGACGAGCCCCTGGTGACGACGATCGCCCCGGCCAGCCAACCCGAAGCATTGCGGGCCCTGCGCGCAGGCGCGCGGCCCGCGCAAGCTGCGGCAGCCCAGGGGCCGTTGATGGACGCGTGCGCGCGCGCCCTGCTGGAACACGGCCTGCGCGTGGCCGAGGCAAGGCCCGCGCAATCCCTGCTGGCAGGCGCGCTGGCGCATGCGCGGCTGGGCGCCTGGCTGCGCCAGACGCTGGGGCAGACCGGGCCGCTGCCCGCCATTGACGACGGCGCCGCACAGTGCAGCCTGTCGCGCGCGGCCTTCACCCGGCATTTCGCGGGACTCACCGGCCTGTCGTGCGCCGAATTCCTGACGCGCTGGCGCATGAATGCCGCGCTGCACCGCATGGTGCTGGACAGGATGGACGTGGGCGATGCAGCCGCGCTGTACGGCTATGAGTCTGAAGCGTCTTTTCGCAAGGCCTTTCGCCGCGCCACGGGTTTGACGCCGGGAGCCGTGCGGCGCGCCGCCAGCATGGACGCTGCCCTGGGTGAACCGGCGGCGCCCAACCAGCCGCCGGAGCGCGCAGCCGCCAGCGCCCCCGTGCGGGCGCCTCTGGCAGGCGCCGCGCCGCGCGTGGCCGTCACCACGCACACCACGCCGCCGGATCTTGCGTCCATGCTGTCAGCCGTGATTTCCGGCCTGTGAGCGCGTGACCGCCACAAACACCTTCTGCCCATTGATCGTCTGGCAGGAGAGCGTGATTTCCACGTCCACGAGGTCTCCCCGCCTGCAGCGCAGCTGCGCTGTGTAGACCACCGACTCCCCGGCCTTCATGTCCCCGGTGAGGCTGCGCCAGACCGCATCGTCGGGCACGGCCTGGTTGATGTCGGTCACCGCCAGCGACCGGATTTCGTCCATGCTGAAGCCCAGCTGGCCGACGGCTTCGCCATTGGCGTCCAGAAAGCGCGAGGTCTGGGGATCAATCACCCACGCCGGCTCGCGCAGCTCGCGGTACAGGGTGGCGTAGTCGGGCGAGGGCGCGGTATCCGGGCGAAGATGAGATGGGTTCATGGCGCAACTCCCTGGTTGAATAATGCAAAAGCATTATTGCAAACCTGCGCCTTCAGAATTCAGGTCGCGTACAGGCCGATATCCGCGTACCAGGCATTGACATCCACTTTCAGGTCGTCGCTGTCGGTCAGCAAACCCAGGCTGGTAATGCCACCGGGCGGCGCGTGGCCAAACACCCGGCGGAAATCGTCGTCCACGTTGCGCTCGTACGAGAGCCACTGCCCGGCGCGCGCGGGACCGCTCTGCACCACGATGTACTGGATGCGGCGCGACCTGGCATAGGCAACGGTATGCCCTGGCGGCAGCTGGGAGTCCCACACATACATCAAGGTGGCATACGGCAGCTGCTGGCCCGTCACCAGCTCTACCAGGTCGTAAAAAGCCCGCTCAGCCGCAGTCAGCTGCGCCAGATCGCCATCAAAAGCCACGACCACCCGCGCCGGACTGTCATCGGTATCGCTTTCGGCAACACTCATGCCAGGATGGATGTCATCCACCCGCCACTGCCAGCGCAGCACACGCTGCACAGCAGGGTCGGCGTGCAGGGCATGGCGCAGGCCGGCGCTGACGCCCTGCCCGCTTGCGTGTATCGCATCGCGCCCGTCACGCTCCACCGCCGCGTAACGGGTCGGCGGCAGGTCGCGCCGCAGCACATAAGGCTCCCATCCGGGGGGCAGCAAGCTGCCGGGCGAAGGCCGCAATGACAACGCGCCGGCTTGCACGGTCGTGGGGGCGCGCAGGCCGGTGCCCGGCACAGGCGGACGCCCTGCGGCGCAGCCCGTCAGGGCGCCGGCCAATGCGGCCAGGAACGGCCTGCGCGTCAGGGTGCTCAGGCCCGGACACCGTGATTCTGATGGTTTTGACATGCAACTTCCGCCGGAAAACGGCGCAAGTGTGATGGTGCCCTGCGACACGGGCATGACACACGCGCAACGGCGCTTATGCCACCACCACCGGCACGCGCGGCGCCAGCGCGCACATCAGTTCGTAGCCCACGGTGCCTGCGGCCTGGGCAATCTCGTCGATGGACAGCACGGCGCCGCCGGATGCGCTGCCCCACAGCGTGACTTCGCTGCCAAAGCCCGCGTCGGGCACGCCGCCCAAGTCCACCGTCAGCATGTCCATGCTCACGCGGCCCACCATGCGGGTGCGCACGCCATTGACCAGCACCGGCGTGCCGGTGGTGCAGTGGCGCGGGTAGCCGTCGGCATAGCCGCAGGCCACGATGCCGATGCGCATGGGCACATCCGCCATGAAGCTGGAGCCATAGCCCACGGTGTCGCCCGGTTGCAGGTCCTGCGTGCCGATCAGCCGGCTGGCCAGCGTCATGGCGCCCTGCAGGCCCCATTGCTGCGCGGTGCGTTCGGGGAAATCCGGCGCGCTGCCGTAGATGGCGATGCCGGGGCGAACCCAGTCGGCGCGCACATCCGCCGCCTGCGCATGACGCAGCGTGGCGGCGCTGTTGCCCAGGCTGCGTTCACCGGGCAGGTCGCGCGTGGCTTCGGCGAAGGCCGCCACCTGGTGCGCAATGCCGCGCGGGCCGTCGGCGTCGCTGAAGTGCGTCATGAGCGAGATCTCGTCCACCTGGGGCAGCGCGTTCAGCCGCGTCCAGGCCGTGCGAAAGCGCTGCGGCGCAAAGCCCAGGCGGTTCATGCCCGAGTTCATTTTGAGGAACACGCGGTGCGGCTGGTGCGTCTTGTGGGTGGCCAGCATGTCAATCTGCTCGTCGCAGTGCACCGTGTGCCACAGGTTCAGGCGCGAGCACAGCTCCAGGTCGCGCGGCTCGAACACGCCCTCCAGCAGCAGGATGGGCCCGCGCCAGCCCAGCTCGCGCACGCGCTGCGCCTCGTCCAGGTCCAGCAGCGCAAAGCCGTCGGCGCCGCGCAGGCCTTCAAACACCCGCTCGATGCCGTGACCGTAGGCATTGGCCTTGACCACGCCCCATACGCGCGCGTCGGGCACGGCGGCGCGCACGCGCGCAAGGTTGTTGCGCAGGGCTTCGGTGTGGATGGTGGCTTGTATGGGGCGGGGCATGGTCAGTCTCCGCCGAGCCGCCTCAAGGAGACTGAGGCCCCCTCGGGGGGCAGCGAGTACACGAAGTGTCGAGCGTGGGGGTTCATAGCCCGGAATTTTGTCACTACAGGGCGTGATATAACGACCAGTCGCTTGGAGACAGTCTTATAAGTAACGCGGCATAAGCCGCACGAATGCGAAGCACCTTCCCTGATGAAGCGCGGTTTTTACACGATCATGTCGGCCCAGTTCTTTTCGTCGCTGGCCGACAACGCGCTTTTCGTCGGTGCCGTGGCGCTGCTGCGCGCCGGTGGCGCACCCGAGTGGCAGCAAGCCGCGCTGGTGCCGATGTTTGCCCTCTTTTACGTGATCCTGGCGCCCTTCGTGGGCGCTTTTGCCGATGCCTTGCCCAAGGGCAAGGTCATGTTCGTCAGCAATGCCATCAAGGTGGTGGGCTGCCTGTTGATGCTGTTCGGCTCGCACCCGCTGATCGCCTATGCGATCGTGGGCCTGGGCGCGGCGGCTTATTCACCCGCCAAGTACGGCATCCTCACCGAGCTGCTGCCGCCCTCGCAGCTGGTCAAGGCCAACGGCTGGATCGAGGGCCTGACCATCGCCTCCATCATCCTGGGCGTGCTGCTGGGCGGCCAGCTGGTGGGCGCGGCGGTGTCCGCGCGGCTGCTCAGCGTGGACTTCCCCATCATCAACACCGGCATCGACACCGCACCCGAGGCGGCCATCTTCGTGCTGATCTTCATCTACATGGTGGCCGCCTGGTTCAACACCCGCATCCCGCTGACCGGCGTGGAGATGCGGCCCATGCCCGGAAACCTGCTGGTGCTGCTGCCGGATTTCTGGACCTGCAACAGCCGCCTGTGGCGCGACAAGCTGGGGCAGATTTCGCTGGCCACCACCACATTGTTCTGGGGCGTCAGCGGCAACCTGCGCTACATCGTGCTGGCCTGGGCCGCCGCCGCCCTGGGCTATAGCGTCACCCAGGCCTCCACCCTGGTGGGCGTGGTGGCCATTGGCACGGCGGTGGGCGCCGTCATCGCGTCAATGCGCATGCGCCTGGACATGGCCACCAGCGTGATCCCGCTGGGCATCGGCATGGGGCTGCTGGTGATTCTGCTGAACTTCATTGACAACGTCTGGGTGGCCGCGCCGTTCCTGATCCTGCTGGGCGGGCTGGGCGGCTTTCTGGTGGTGCCCATGAACGCGCTGCTGCAGCACCGCGGGCACAACCTCATGGGCGCGGGCCGCTCCATTGCCGTGCAGAACTTCAATGAGCAGGCCTGCATCCTGGCGCTGGGCGCGTTCTACACCCTGTCCACCGGCATGGGCCTGTCGGCCTTTGGGGCGATCACGGCGTTTGGCATCGTGGTGGCCGGCGTGATGTGGCTGATCAAGCGCTGGCACGCCAGCAACTGCATCAAGTACAAGGCAGAAGTTGAGCACCTGCTCGAAGTAGCACGCCACGACAACATGCATGGGTAAGTAAGGCTTCCCCCCCGAAGCGGCCTGCGGCCGCCTCCCCCCAGGGGGCGCCACCAGCGGCCCGGCAAAGCCGGTTCCGCGGTGGCACTGGCGAAGACACCTCTCTCATGAATCCCTTGTTGCCCACCCTTGCTCTGATGTTCAACGCCTTTGTGTGGGGCGTTTCCTGGTGGCCGTTTCGCCAGCTTGAGGCTCATGGCCTGCACCCGCTGTGGGCCACCGCCCTCATCTACGCTTCTTCGCTGGCCTGCCTGCTGGCGGTGCGCCCACTCGCATGGCGCGGCTTCATGTCGCAGCCGCTGCTGTGGCTGTTGATGACCTCGTCGGGCCTGACCAACGTGGGCTTCAACTGGGCCGTGACGGTGGGCGACGTGGTGCGCGTGGTGCTGCTGTTTTACCTGATGCCTGCGTGGTCGGTGCTGCTGGCCTGGCCGCTGCTGGGTGAAAAGCCCACGGCCGCATCGCTGCTGCGGCTGGTGCTGGCGCTGGCCGGCGTGGTGATCGTGCTCAAGACCGATGGCACCGCCTGGCCCGTGCCCGAGGGACTGCCCGACTGGCTGGCCCTGGCCGGCGGCTTTTGCTTTGCGCTGACCAACATCCTGCTGCTCAAGCTCAACCGCGTGCCCGGTGAATCGCGCGTGCTCGCCATGTTTGGCGGCGGCACGCTGATGGCCGTGGCGGCGGCCAGCGTGGGCATGGCGCAAGGCCTGGTCAGCGCGCCGCCGGCCCCCGGCGTCGGCTGGCTGGCGCTGGGCCTGGTGCTGGGTGTGTGCTTTTTGATCGGCAACCTGGCGCTGCAGTACGGCGCGGCGCGGCTGGCGGCCCACACCACGGCGCTGGTCATGCTCAGCGAGGTGGTGTTCGCCAGCGTGTCGTCGGTCGCGCTGGGCGCGGCGCAGCTGACGGGCCAGACGCTGCTGGGCGGCTCGCTGATCCTGCTGGCGGCGGCGTGGTCGGCCTGGCCCGGCGGCCAGGCCGCGCATTGAGTCAGCCCCGCTCCAGCCGCGTCGGCTGGAAGCTGCGCTGGATTTCCACGTCAAATTTCGTGAGCACCAGCGCCAGGTCGCGCTCGGTCAGCGGCTTGGACAGGTAGGCATCGCAGCCGGCCAGCTTGCCTTTGGCCTTGTCGATGGTGCCGGTGCGGCTGGTCAGCATGACCACCACCGGCGGCTTGCCGTCGGGGTAGTAGCGCTGCTTGATGCTGCGGCAGGCCTGGTAGCCGTCCATGCCTTCCATCATCACGTCCAGAAACACGAACCGGTAGGGTTTTTTGGCGATGCGTTCCAGCGCCTCTTCACCGCTGTGCACCAGCTCGGCGGTGAAGCCAAAGCGCCGCAGGCGGTTTTGCATGAAGTGCAGCGCGGTCTCGCTGTCGTCCACCACCAGGATGCCGTCGTCGCTGGCCAGGGGCTGCGTGGGCACCTCGTCCGCGGGCGCGCGGCGCAGCGACGGCGCCATGGGAGCTGGCGCCACAGGGGCCGGCGACAGAGCCTGCTCCATGGCTGTCAGCACGCTCATGAGCTTGATGGGGCGCTTCTGCACGGGCCAGGGCGTGCCACGGCTGGAGGCGCCAATCAGCAGCACAGGCTGACGCGGCGCCATGGCCACCAGGTCGCGCATCACGTCCAGGTCATCGGCATTGGCCAGGATCAGCGCGGCGGCATGGAGGTCGTCGACGATGCGCCAGCCCGGCTGGCGCCGCGCCAGGCGGAAGAACGACTCAAACGCCGAGTATTCAAAGGAGGTAAAGCCCACCAGGGCGATGGCATGGGGTGTCATGGTCTGGGTGTTCACCATGTTAACGTCCGGCAGATCAGAAACTTGTGGGGATTTGTCATGACCACGGCCTGGGATTTTGAAGCGGTGCAGACGGACGGCAAACGCGTGAAGCTGGGCAAATTCCGCGGCAAGGTGCTGCTGGTGGTCAATACCGCCAGCGCCTGCGGTTTTACACCGCAATTCGCCGGCCTGGAAAAGCTGCACCAGGACTATGTGAAACAGGGCCTGGTGGTGTTGGGATTTCCCTGCAACCAGTTTGGCGCCCAGGACCCGGGCAGCAACGAAGAGATTGCCAGCTTCTGCCAGCTCAACTACGGCGTGAGCTTTCCCATGATGGCCAAGGTGGAAGTCAACGGCACGGGCGCCGACCCGCTGTTCCAGTGGCTCACGCAGGCCGCGCCCGGCCTTTTGGGCAGCACCGCCGTCAAATGGAACTTCACCAAGTTCCTGATCGGCAAGGACGGCCAGGTCATCGGGCGCTATGCGCCCCAGACGCCGCCGGCCGATCTGGCAAAGGACATTGAGGCCGCGCTCGCGGCTTGAGGCCGAACAGCACGCGCAGCGGGTTGAAGCGCCTGACCAGACCATCCGTCAGCAGCCAGCACCCCAGCACCGTGCCCGCCACCAGCACCACGGGCTCTGCCACCGGCCCCAGCGCCCAGGGCGCCAGCGCCACGGCCAGCAGGATGATCAACGTCCGGTGCAACACATACCAGGGGTAGACCGATTCGTTGGCCCAGCGCAGCCAGGGCCAGGGGCGGTTGAGCTTGTGGTGGCCCCAGCCCAGCACGGCCACCAGGCTGACCCACAGGCAGGCGTCGGCCGCCAGCCGCGCGGGCAGGCCAGCCACGCTGGAGCGCAGGCCCACAAACAGCGCAAACAGCAGCGCCGCCAGCCCCGGCGCCACCCAGCGCAGCCGGCGCAGCTCGGCCCACCAGCCCGGCACCACGCCCATCCACCAGCCATAGACGAACAGCGTGAAGTACACGGCATGCAGCCAGCCGTCGTGGATCAGGTCGTGCGTGACCGGAAAGCGCGGCCACAGCGTGACGGAATACAACGCCAGCGGCAGCACCGGCACCACCAGCAATGCGGCGCCGCGCAGGCCGGTGAAGGCATTTCGCACCCGCTGGCCGGCGGTTGACTCCATCAGGGGCAGCAGCAGCGCCAGCACCGTGGTGTAGGCCCACAGGTAGGGCAGATACCACAGGTGGTTCCAGGTGACGCCGAAGTCCCAGCCGTCAAAGGCGTTGCGCGGCCATGCACCACCGATGGCCCCACCCGAGTAGTAGCGCAGCAGGAAGTCAGCCAGCCCCGGCGCGATGCTGCCGTTGGCCACCGCCTGCGCATACGGCTGGTAAGGCACCACCACCGCCATGCCGAACGCCAGCGGCAGCAGCAGGCGCAGGCTGCGCTGGCCGATCAGGCCGGCCGCCGTCTGGCCCCGGCGCAGGAAGCCGAAGGCCACGCCCGAGATCAGGAACACCAGGTCCATGCGCCACAGGTTGAGGGCGCGCATGGGCCACTGCAGCCATTCGGCTGCGTGCGGGCTCTTGATGTGCCAGTGCCAGCCGGCCACGTAGTACATGGCCACGTGGTACAGGATGACCCCGGCAAAGGCCAGGGCGCGCAGGGCGTCGATGTCGTGGCGGCGGTTCATGGACGCATGGTGCGGCGCGCCGCCGCGCCGCACCATGGGATTGGGACGAATTGCCACCCCTTTGTGACGAGCAGCGGGCCCGTGGTGACGAAATCCGGGCGCCCCGCGCCTACACTCGCCGCCATGGCAGATGCAACAGACTGGTTTGCGCGCTGGCAGCCGGTGCGACAGCGCGCCGAGGTGGCGTTCTGGGTGGCGGTGCTGGCGCTGCAGGCCGGCTTCAACACCCTGGTGCAACGCATGGACCGCCCGCAGCTGGCGCCGTGGCAGCCGCTGGTGTGGGAAGTGTCCAGCGCCATCGTGCTGGGCCTGCTGGTGCCGGCGGTGGTGGCCTGGGAGCGACGGTTTCCGCTGCGCTGGGGCGTGTTGCGCGCCCACCTGGCGTGGCACCTGGCCGGTACCGTGGTGTTCTGCGCGCTGCATGTGGCGGGCATGGTGGCGCTGCGCAAGGCGGCCTATGCGGCGCTGGGCGAGCCGTACCAGGTGGCTTCATGGGCCGGGATGCTGGCCTATGAATACCTGAAAGATGTGCGCACTTACGCCTTGATCCTGGCCGCCGTGCTGGGTTACCGGCTGCTCATGTTGCGCCTGCAAGGCGAGGCGCGCGTGCTGGACGCGCCCGAACCACCGGCCGGCTCTGCCGCCACGCCTGTGCCCGCCCCCACCGCGCGGCCCGAGCGCTTTCTGGTGCGCAAGCTGCGCCGTGAATTCCTGATTGCGGCGGCCGACATCACGCATGTGCAGGCCCAGGGCAACTATGTGGGCCTGCGCGTCAATGGCCACGACTACCTGCTGCGCGCCACCCTGAGCGAATTTCTGGACCAGCTGGACCCGGCGCGCTTCGTGCGCGTGCACCGCAGCCACGCCGTCAACCTGAACCAGGTGGCCGAGATCGAGCCGCTGGACAGCGGCGATGCGAAGGTGACGATGCGCGACGGCTCGGTGGTGCCGGTGAGCCGGCGGTACCGGGAGGCGCTGGGGCGCCAGGACAGGTAATTGCCGGGCGGCGGTGCTTGCTGCATACTGCTTTTCGGAGGAAAAGCACGATGACAACGATCACCCCGCTGTCCTGGGAAAAGCTCGACCCGGACTATGGCAACCGCAAGGGCTACAACCCCGATTTCCTGGCAATACGCGTCCCGGCCCCCAAGCTGGGTGCAAAGCTGAAGGCCAAGGCAACGCTCGGCGAAATTCCTTACGAGCATTTCTCGGTGTTGCTTCATCCAGGCCGCAAGCTTGCCTTCTGGACCGCAGTGAATATCGACGGTGCCAGGGAGCGCCGCCTGTCCGCGCGCAAGGCAGACGCGTGGTGGCCAGACAGGCGCGGCGAAGGCGAGCTGGTGCCCTACCAGGTGCCGGCCACTTTCTACGAAAAATCAGGCTTTGAACGTGGTCACCTCGTCCGCCGGCTGGACCCGGCATGGGGCAAGACGGACAAGGAAGCGGCACGCGCCGAGGCTGACTCGTTCCACCTGAGCAACTGCTCACCGCAAGTGCCGACGCTGAACAAGCAATGGTGGGGTAAGGTCGAAAAGCATGTGCTGGACACCGCGAACGTCAACAACGAAAAGATCACGGTGTTTTCAGGTTGCCTGTTCACGGCCCGGGATCCTGGATTCAGGGGCGTGAAAATTCCGCTGGCCTACTGGAAGGTCGTGGCATGGACGCAGGGCAAGGGCTCGGCGCTGGCGCTGCGCTCGCTGGCCTTCTTTGTGAAGCAGGACGAGGCGGTCGCCAAGCTGCTTGATGTTGCTGTCCAGCCGCTGGCCGTGAAGATGGAGGACACACCCACTGCCATCCAGGGCTACCAGACCACGGTCGCTGAACTGCAGACCAAGACCGGCATCAGCTTCGGGCCACTGGCTTCGGCCAGGGTCGATGTGTGGGCGGGCGCCAGAGCCAACCGCCTGTCCCCGCTGGCCTTTGACAACGTGGACATCTACCGCAGGCTGCGCAGGACCTCCGACCTGCTGACGGAGCTCAACTGATGGCCGCCCTGATCGACCGGCCGGTCGCGGCGGCCGCGCAAAACGGGGAGACCCTGGAAGTCCTCGTCCTGGTGGACAGCATCCCCGCGCCCGGTGCCGCGCCCCTGGCGCTGGCGAGCAACATCTCGGAAAAGGCAACCCGAACCCAGGAGGTGCACCAGCGCGTCAAGCGTTGGCTGTATGACCCCATGCATCCTCCCGTCAGGGCGGCCAGAGGCATGACAGCGCTTGCGTTGACAGCTGCCCTGCCGCCCCCGGACCCGAACCACGAAGACGGTGTGCTGCTGGGCAACCTGGGTGCGTTGATGGCATCCGTCAAAGCGGCCGACCTTGCAAAAATCGCAGCGGCCAAAGGGGTGCGCAAGATCATCGCGATGCCCAGGTTCATGCCCCTGATTGCACCCATGGGCTACGGCGTTGCACCCCCCGCGATGCTCAGGAGCGGGCCCACGGACGCCCTGGTGCAGGTACGCGCACCCGCGTTGTGGGACGCCGGCCTGGATGGTGCAGGGGTGCGCATCGGGCATTTCGACACCGGCATCAACAAAAGTCATCCGGCTTTTGCGCAATTGGCCGCGGGCCGGCGGCTTCGCTACGCGCAATTCGATGCCGCGGGAAACCGGGTGGCTCGCGCGCGTGCCAAGGACTCGCACGCGGAATTTCATGGAAGCCACACCGCTGGCACGCTGGTGGCGCAGGAGCTGGATGGCGGCATGCGCGTGGGGCTGGCGCCGGCAGCATCCCTCGTCAGCGTGCACATCTTCCCGTCCAACCCGGCGCCCACATCACGGCAACGGGATCAGCTGGTCGTCAATGCGCTCAACTGGATCGTGGGCGAGCGGCCCGACGTGATCAACCTCAGCTTTGGCGACTCCAGGTACAACGACAGCTACCTGGGCATCATCGAGGAGCTGATCGACCAGAACATCGTGGTGGTGGCCGCGGTGGGCAACCAGGGCCCCAGGACGTCCGCCAGCCCCGGCAACTATGCCAATGTCATCAGCGTCGGCGCCGTGACGGCGCGCAACGCCGTCTGTGGATTCAGCGGCAGCGCCCGCGTGCGCAACAAGGACCGCCCCGACATCTGCGCGCCCGGGGAAAAGATCCTGTCGGCCGGCGGCGCCGACACGATGGCGGTTTGCGACGGCACGTCCATGGCCGCGCCTCATGTGGCCGGCATTTGCGCCCTGCTCAAGCAACGCGCGCCCGAGCTGTCGCCAGCGCAACTGAAGGATCTGCTGTTACAAACAGCCCACAGACCGGCTGGCTGGGATGCAAAGCGCGGAGGTGCAGGCATTGTTCATGCACAGCGGGCGCTGTCTGGCCTATGATTTGACCCATGGCTACCAAGCCGGCCAACGCCCTGCACCTCAAAACAACCCCTGCTACGGCAAAGCCCCGTACAAAGGTTGACCCTGCCTTGCGTCAGGCGCTCAAGCACGGTACGGCGGGCGATCAGTTCGTGGTGCTGGTCAAGATCGACAGCAAAACCGGAAAGTTTTCGCAGTATGCCGTCAGCAACAAGCCCGGCAGCAAGCGGGAAAAGGCGTTCCGTGACGATTTGATGGTTGTCATCGACGCCGTGGCGCCGACGGCAGCCAATGCCTACTCTGCCAAAATTCTCAGTGCGGCGGCCAACATAGGCGTTGCCACCGTTGAGGCGCCCAAGCAGGTCGTCGAAAAGCTGATGAAGTCGTCGGCGGTGTCGGGCATGAAGCTGCTGGGCAGCTGATCGCTCAGGACATCCAGCCCATCTCGCGCGCCCGCGCATCCTCCACCCGCGCCAGGTCGGCCAGCGTGCGGCCGGGCTCGTCGCGAAAGCGTTCGTCCAGCCGGCGCACGTAGGTCACGCGGTCCACGCGGAAGCTGCGGAAGTCCTCGCGCGTTTCGCACCAGGCGGCCAGCGTCCAGACCTTGCCCCAGTAAAAGCAGCCCAGCGGGCGCAGCGTGCGTTCGCTGGGCTTGTCGCTCAGGTCCAGGTACTGGATGAAGATCTTGTCGCGCGCCTGCACTGCCTCGCGCAGGGTCTGCAGCGTGCGCTGGGCCGGGGCGTCCAGCCCGCCGCCGGGGGCAAACACGGCCAGCGATTCGGCCGCGGTGCGCGCATCGGCCGGCAGCACCGACAGGATCTTGCCCAGGGCGTCCTGCGCGCTTTGCGCCAGGCCCGGGTCCAGCCAGGCCTGGGCCATGCGGGCCGAGGCGACCAGCGCCTTGGCCTCGTCGTGGGTGAACATCATGGGCGGCAAATCGAAGCCCGCGCCCAGGCGGTAGCCCACGCCGGCCTCGCCCTCAATGGGCACGCCCTGGTGCAGCAGGTCGGCCACGTCGCGGTAGATCGTGCGCTCGGACACTTCCAGCCGCTGGGCCAGAAAGGCGGCCGTGGTCAGCCTGCGGCCCCGGATGAGCTGGATGATGTGGAAAAGACGGTCGGCGCGGCGCATGGTCAGCCACGATACCGCGCAGCGCGCAGCGTGCCAATTACCTTCAGCGTGATGGTCATGGTGCGGGCCCCCCAGCCCGGCGGCGGCAGTCCCTCAACTGCCTGGCAAAAGGCGGCTATCTTGCGCCGCCGCTGCTGACAGCATCGTGTCAGGAGGGTCCGAGCGCCTCGTCCAGCAGCTCCACCCAGTGGCGCACCGGCGTGGCCGTGCCGCTTTGCAGGTGGGTAATGCAGCCGATGTTGGCGCTGACGATCACCTCGGGTTGCAACTCTTTCAAATGGCCCAGCTTGCGGTCGCGCAGACTGTACGCGATGTCGGGGTTCAGCACGCTGTAGGTACCGGCCGAGCCGCAGCACAGGTGCGATTCATTGGCGCTCACGTTCACCTGGAAGCCCAAGGCGCCCAGGTGCTTTTCCACGCCGCCGCGCAGCTTCTGGCCGTGCTGCAGCGTGCACGGCGGGTGAAACGCCACCTGCCCCACGCTGTGCCCTCGCGCCGCCACGCGCGGGCGCAGCGCATCCACCAGATCAGGCAACAGCTCGCTCAGATCGCATGTGAGCTCGCTGATGCGCGCGGCTTTGGCCGCGTAGGCCGGGTCATCGCGCAGGATGTGGCCATAGTCCTTGACGGTCACACCGCAGCCCGATGCGTTCATGACGATAGCCTCCACCCCGGCCTCCACATGCGGCCACCACGCATCAATGTTGGCGCGCATCTGCGCCATGCCGCCCGCCTGGTCGTTCAGGTGGAATCTGACAGCACCGCAGCAGCCCGCGTTGCCTTCCACCACGGTCTGGATGCCGGCGGCGTCCAGCACGCGCGCGGTGGCGCTGTTGATGTTGGGCATCATGGCCGGCTGCACGCAGCCGGCCAGCATCAGCACCTTGCGCGCATGTGTGCGCGTGGGCCAGGCACCGGCGCTTTGCTTCGGCGGCACCTTGGCCTTCAGGCTGGCGGGCAGCAGGCTACGAACCATCTGCCCCGTCGCCATGGCGGGGCCGAACAGCGGCGAGGGCAGGCCCTCTTTCAGCGCCCAGCGCAGGGCTTTTTCGCCCAGCGGGCGCGGCACCTTGTCGTCCACGATCTTGCGGCCGATGTCCACCAGGTGGCCGTACTGCACGCCGCTGGGGCAGGTGCTTTCGCAGTTGCGGCAGGTCAGGCAACGGTCCAGGTGCAGCTGCGTCTTGCGCGTGGGTGTTTCGCCTTCCAGCACCTGCTTCATCAGGTAGATGCGCCCGCGCGGGCCGTCCAGCTCGTCACCCAGCAACTGGTAGGTGGGACAGGTGGCGGTGCAAAAGCCGCAATGCACGCATTTGCGCAGGATGGCCTCGGCTTCATTGCCTTCGGGCGTGTCGCGGTATTCGGGGGCCAGGTTGGTTTGCATGGTGGGGGCTCAGGGCAGGCGCGGCGGTGTCGCCGCGCGGTAGGGTTCACGGCGGCCAAAATGTCGCAGGTCGGCCAGCAGCGGCGGCAGTGACAGGGCCAGCAGGACCACCGCAAACGGCACCACCCAGCCAAAGCCGATGTACTTGAAGCCCGCCGCGCCAATGACGCCACCGGCGGTGAACATGCCCAGCAGCGCCGCGAACAGCTTGAGCCGCGCCCGGTTGGCGCGCACATGGCTCTCAGGCGGCAGCCCGGTGCCGTTCCAGTAAAACAGCTTGCCCAGCTCGATGCCCAGGTCGGTGATCACGCCCGTCATGTGGGTGGTGCGGATCTGCGCCGACGACACCTTGGTCACCAGCGCGTTCTGCAGGCCCATGGTGAAGGCCAGCAACAGCACCGCCAGCGGCACGGCGAACGGCGTCTGGCGGTGCAGCACGGCGCCCACCAGGCCAAACACCAGCAACAGGGCCGATTCGAGCAGCAGCGGCAATGCGTAGCCGCTGCGCAGGTGATGGCGCTGCGCCCAGTTGACCAGCACTGCCGTGGTGGCGGCGCCTGCCATAAAGAACAGCAGCGCCCCCACCGCCCCCAGCACCAGCGCCATCTGGCCCAGCACCAGGTTGTCTGCAATGACCGAGACAAAGCCCGTCATGTGCGAGGTGTACAGCCCCACCACCAGAAAACCCCCGGCATTGATGGCGCCCGCGTTGAACGCCAGCAGCAGCCCCAGCAGCCGGTTGATGGACTGCGTGCGGTGGCGGCCGGTGAGGTGGCGCAGGCGTCGCATGGGTGGCACTTTCCTCAGGTGCGCCGCACACGTTGCACCGCGCGGCAAAGCCACGCCTGGGCGCGGTGGCGTTCCCGGGTCCGGGGTTCACGGCGGGCGGCGGGCGGCGGGGCGATTTCTGCGGTGGCGAGAAGCGCAGGGGGGAGTGTCGGCGCGCGCCAGCGCGCTTCGTGCTCTGACTCGCTGCGGCTGTCTGAGCGGAATGGAGCGAAGCGCAATGCAGCGAGTTCCGCAGCGCGACCGACCCCCGAGCATCGCAGCGGAGTTTTCGCGAAGCGAAAACCACCGCAGTATGAGCCCCGCCGCCCACCGCCCGCCGCGAACCCTGCGAGTGAGCAAGGGCTGCCCATCAAAACCCCAACCGCCCAGGATTAAAGACCCCAGCCGGATCAAACTCCCGTTTGAGCTGGGCATGGATGCGATCCAGCGGCGCCTTGAGTGCGTCAAAACGCGGCACTGCAACAACGTCAGAGGCGGCACGAAACAGCGTCGCATGCCCGCCCACTTGCGCCACCGCCGCGCGCAGCCGCTGCGCCGACGCCACATCCCCCGAATCCGCCCACACCCAGCGCTGGTCGCCCAGCCAGTCGATCATCGTGTCGCCCACCGCCAGCGGCGCGGCAGTGGGCGGCACCGACAGGCGCCACAGGTCCTGCCCGCGCGCAAAGCCGTCGGCAAACCAGGGCAGGCGCAGGTCGCGCGCCGCCGTCCAGTCGGCGCTGGTCTCAGGCGAATCCACACGCTCGCCCGGCACCTGGGCCAGCAGGCGGCGGACCGCCGCGTCCACCGCCGCCACGGCGCCGCGCAGGCGCAGGTACAGCACCGGCTGGCCGGCGTCCGTGACCCAGGAGCTCGCGTTCAGCGGCAACGGCTCGCCGGCCCATTCATTGAGCCGGCGGATGGCCGTGGCTTCGTCCAGCGCAAAGCGCAGCGTGGCCTCGGCCGGGGTCACGGGCAACACCTTGAGGCTCACCTGCGTGATCAGGCCCAGCGTGCCCATGGCGCCGGCCATCAGGCGCGACACGTCATAACCGGCCACGTTTTTCATGACGGTGCCGCCAAACGTCAGATGCTCGGCCCGGCCGTTGAGCAAGGTCAGGCCCAGCACGTAGTCGCGCACCGAGCCCGCAGTGGCGCGCGCGGGACCGCTCAGGCCCGCAGACACCATACCCCCCACCGTGCAGCCTTCACCAAAGTGCGGCGGCTCAAACGGCAGGCACTGGCCCTGTTCGGCCAGCGCGGCTTCCAGGTCGGCCAGCGGCGTGCCGGCGCGCACGGTGACGACCAGCTCGCTGGGTTCATAGCTGGTGACGCCCGAAAGCGGCGTGGTGTCCAGCACCTCACCGCGCGGGGCCTCGCCGTAAAAGTCCTTGGTGCCGCCGCCGCGGATACGCAGCGCCGTGCCGTCGGCATAAGCCGCGCGGATGCGGTCGGTGATCTGGCGAAGGGCTTGGTCCGGGGCTTGATCCATCGGGCAATGTTACGCCCCGGCCCACCGGTGGCGCCATGCCCGCGGCTTGATCTTTTTGAAATCAGTCGCTGAAAAAGTTGACGCTCAGGCCCGGCACCTCCACCCGCAGGCTGAACACGCAGCCCGATTGCGGGTAGCGGGCCAGCTCGTCGGCCGGGCGGCCATGGCGGGCGGTGGTGAGGTACAGCGTGCGCAGGTCGTCCCCGCCAAAGCAGGGCATGGTGGGGCAGCGCGCGGGCACGGGGTATTCGGCCAGGATATCGCCCGCGCCTGACAGCTTGAGCACGCGCGCGCCTTCAAACATGGCCACCCAGTAGTTGCCCTCAACGTCCACCGCCGCGCCGTCGGGGCGGCCGCCGTAGCCGGGCATGCCCGGCTGCCAGCCGGGCGGCTTCGGCGGGAACTGGCGAAACACGCGGTGATGGCGCATGGCGTTGCTGGTGGCGTCCCAGTGCCAGGCCTGGATGAGGTGGTTCGTGGTGTCGCTCCAGTACACCGTGGTGGCGTCGGGCGACCAGGCCAGGCCGTTGGCGATGACGCCGTTTTGCGCCTTGAGCTGGATGGCGGGCTTGCCACCGTTGCCGTTGCCCGGGCGGCAGTCCACGCTGTACAGCTCGGCCCGGCGCGCATCCCGTGGCTCGTACATCGTGCCGGCCCAGAAGCGGCCCAGCGGGTCGGCCTTGCCGTCGTTGAAACGGGTGGTGGTCACGTCGTGGTTGAAGCGCGCAACGGGTTGCAGCGCGCCGCCCCATTCGCGCGCGCGGTAGATGCCGTCGCGCAGCGCCAGCACCAGCCCGCCGCTGGCTGCAGGGGCGATGCAGCCCACGTCCTGCGGCACGGCCCAGCTGTCCACCGTGCCCATGAACACGTTGGCGCGGCGCACCTGCCGCGCGGGTATGTCCACCCAGTACAGCAGTTGCTCGTGCGGGTGCCAGAAAGGCGATTCGCCCAGCTGGTCGGGTTGCTGCGTCACGGCCTGCCACGGCGTTGCGTCATGCGTCACTTCACGGCCTCCACGTCCAGGGTCATGCTGGCACTCAAGGTTTCGCCGGGTGCCAGCACCTGGATGCCCAGGTCCTGCGGCCGGGTGCCGGGGTGGCCCGCCAGGTTGAGGGCGTTGTTCACATGGCTCACCGGTTCGATGGCCACGAAATCGCGCGTGGCGTTCGTGAACACCACCAGCCGCGTGAGCGCCGAGCTGATGCGCACCCGAAGCAGCGCATCGTGCAGCAGCACGCTGCCATGCCAGCCGTCAAAGCAGTGGTCCACGTCCAGCGTGGCGCAGTCGGCGTCCAGCCCGGCGGATGGGCTGCGGTGGGTGGGCAGCTTGTCTGCGCCCATCTCCCAGCGGCCCGTGGCCTGAAAGCTCACCCGGCTGTCCGGGCGCTTCACAAAATACGGGTGCCAGCCGATGCCCAGCGGCGCGGGGCGGTCTGCCTGGTTGGTCACGCTCAGCGTCAGCTCCAGCGAGCCCGGTGCGATGCGAAAGGTCTGCGAGGCATCAAAGGCAAACGGCCAGGCAGCGTCGGCGCGGTGTTCATACGACAGCAGCGCCAGGCGGTCGTCGGCGTCCAGCAGCGTCCAGGGCCGCTGCCAGCCCACGCCATGGATGGCGTGCGGTTCGTCGCCGTTGTTGCGCACCAGCGGGTGGCTGGTGCCCTGCCACTGCAGCGTGGCGTGGCCGATGCGGTTGGAAAACGGCACCAGCGGGTAGCTGCCGGCCTGCCGGGCGGTGACCAACTGCGTGGCCGGGGTGGAGCGCAGCACGGGCACATTGCCCAGCCACAGGCCGGCAATGCAGCCGCCCAGCGCCGGGGCAATCTGGCAGCGCAGGCCTTCGCAGGCCAGGTCAATGGATGCGGTCATTCGCCCATTGTGCATGGGTCGGGGAACGTACCGCGGACAAAAAAAAGGGCCCGCATTGCTGCGGGCCCAACATCCAAAGGAGACTCTTGCTAACGAAAAATCAGTTTGTGCGAATCAGCGATGTGATCAGCGGTTGTAGGCGGTTTCGCCGTGGCTGCTGATGTCCAGGCCTTCGCGCTCTTCCTCTTCGGTCACGCGCAGGCCGATCACCAGGTCAACGATCTTGAAGGCGATGAACGAAACCACCGCCGACAGCACGATGGTGAGGATGACGCCCTGCGCCTGGATCCACACCTGGCCGCCGATCGAGTAGCCCTCGCCGACCTTGTTGGCCACGTAGTCGTACACGCCGGTGCCGCCCAGTGACGGGGCCGCGAACACGCCCGTCAGCAGCGCGCCGACAATGCCGCCCACGCCGTGCACGCCGAACACGTCCAGCGAGTCGTCGGCACCCAGCATGCGCTTGAGGCCATTGACGCCCCACAGGCAGACCAGGCCGGAGATCAGGCCGATCACGATGGCGCCCATCGGGCCGACAAAGCCGCAGGCCGGGGTGATGGCCACCAGGCCGGCCACCGCGCCGGACGCAGCGCCCAGCATCGAGGCCTTGCCCTTGGACAGTGCTTCACCGGCGATCCAGGACAGCGTGGCGGCGGCCGTGGCAATCATGGTGTTGATGAACGCCAGCGCCGTCAGGCCGTTGGCTTCCAGGTTGGAGCCGGCGTTGAAGCCGAACCAGCCAAACCACAGCATGGAGGCACCGACCATGGTCAGGGTCAGGCTGTGCGGCGTGAGCGATTCCTTGCCGTAGCCCACGCGCTTGCCGATCACATAGGCGCCCACCAGGCCGGCCACACCGGCGTTGATGTGCACCACGGTGCCGCCCGCGAAGTCCAGCGCGCCCTTGGCCCACAGGAAACCGGCAGCGGCGACAACCTTTTCCAGCGAAGCGGCGTCGGTGATCGCGTCCGGGCCGGCCCAGTACCACACCATGTGCGCCATGGGCAGGTAGCAGAACGTGAACCAGATCACCGAGAACAGCAGCACCGCGGAGAACTTGATGCGCTCGGCAAAGGCGCCGACGATCAGCGCGCAGGTGATGGCCGCGAACGTGGCCTGGAAGGCAATGAACGACAGTTCGGGGATCACGACGCCCTTGCTGAACGTGGCCGCCACGGAATCCGGCGTCACGCCCTTGAGGAAGACCTTGTCCAGCGTGCCGATGAACGCGCCGTCGCCGCCGAAGGCCAGCGAATAGCCATACACCACCCACAGGACGTAGATCAGCGCGGTCACGCAGAAGACCTGCATGAGCACGGACAGCATGTTCTTGCTGCGCACCAGACCGCCGTAGAACAGGGCCAGGCCAGGCAGCGTCATGAAGATCACGAGCGCCGTGGCGACCGTCATCCAGGCGGTGTCGCCCTTGTTGGGCGTGGGGGCTGCGGGGGCGGCCGCAGGGGCCGCTTCAGCCGGTGCCGCAGCCGCCGGTGCGGCGGGTGCCGCGGGCGCGGCGGCGGCCGGAGCAGCCGTCGCCTCGGCTGCCGGGGCCGAAGCCGCCGGTGCCGGCGTTTGGGCGATGACGGCCGTGCCGCCAATCAGCAAACCCAGGCCGAGGGCCAGGGAGGCAAGTAGTTTTTTCATGGGTGTCTCTTTCTTGGGTTGGAGGCTTACAGCGCTTCCTTGCCGGTCTCGCCGGTGCGGATGCGAACTACTTGCTCCAGGTTGTAAACAAAAATCTTGCCGTCGCCGATCTTGCCGGTACGGGCAGCGCCCTCCACGGCTTCGATCACGCGGTCGACCAACTCGTCGGCCACCGCCGCCTCGATCTTGACCTTGGGCAGGAAATCCACGACGTATTCCGCACCGCGATACAGCTCGGTGTGGCCCTTCTGGCGACCGAAGCCCTTGACTTCGGTCACGGTGATGCCCTGCACGCCGATGCCCGAGAGGGCTTCGCGCACCTCGTCAAGCTTGAACGGTTTGATGATGGCCGTTACGAGTTTCATGTCTTCTCCTCAGCTTTCGGGAAATGCTCAGAACGTCTTGGCGACGGAAAGGACCAGCTTGCCCTTGCCGGCGCCTTCGGCGGGAACGCCAACCTGGCCGGTGGTGAAGTAGCCGCGCTTGGAAGCCTCGATGTAGGCCAGGGTGACGCCGTAGCCGCCCACGTCCTTGGTCAGCGAAATCTTGTAGTCGGTGACCGTGCTGGGCAGCGTGGCCAGGCCCAGGCCGGAGTAACGGCCGGCGTTCTTCAGGTTCAGCACGCCGATGTGGCCGCCCAGGATGAAGCCGCTGCCCATGTCAAAGCTGGCGGCGAGGTCCAGATAGGTCGTGCCCTTGGTGGAGGGAGCGCCGGGCGTGAACTTCATCAGGTCGAAGTAGTCGGACGTGGCGTAGTACAGCTTGCCGGACACCGGGCCGTAGCTCAGGCCGAAGTACACCTCGGTGTTGTCGATCTTGCTGTTGGGAGCGTTCTTGCCGCTCTTGGGGTAGTAGTAGTAGATGGCGCCGATGTCATAGCCCACGTCGCCGAAGCTGCCCTTGTAGCCGCCGTAGAAATCCATTTCCAGGCTGGCGCCGGTGTACAGCGGGCTCAGGACGTTGGAGTTCCAGTTGCCCAGGTAAAAGCCGGACTTGTGCGCGAAGTCAAAGCCGCCCTGCAGGGCCGGGCCGTAGTCGGTCTGGGTGAAGCCACGGAAGCGGTAGTCGCTGTTCAGCGAGACGTTGCCGGTCACGGTGAAGTCCGGCTCGGGCGCCTTGGTCTGGGCAAAGGCAGCGCCCGACAGGGCCAGAGCGGAAACAAGCAGCGTGGTCTTCAGTTTCATGGAGTTCTCCGTTTAAAAAAAGGATGAGGGACGGCATTACTTAGCAGGGAGCGTGCCAAACTTCACATCCGCTGCATCTGGTGCACGGAGGCGTACGGGGTAACCCTATTAGTCGCAGAAAGGGTGCCCAACAGCGGCTTATGCACTTGTATGGTGCAATCTTGGTTTTCTGGCGGCACCAGATGCCGGCGCGCACCTGTTTGGGGAGGATGTTTTTCATGAGCTTGTCTTTGGTGCAAAGCCGCGCCCTGCTGGGGCTGCAAGCGGCTGCCGTCACCGTGGAGGTGCATCTGGCCAACGGCCTGCCCAGCTTCACGCTGGTGGGGCTGGCCGATGTGGAGGTGAAAGAAGCGCGCGAGCGCGTGCGCTCGGCCCTGCAGAACGCGGGGCTGGAGTTCCCATCCAACAAACGCATCACCGTCAACCTGGCGCCGGCCGACCTGCCCAAGGATTCGGGCCGGTTTGACCTGCCGATCGCGCTGGGCATCCTGGCGGCCAGCGGCCAGATCGACGCGGGCAAGCTGGCCGGGCACGAATTTGCCGGCGAGCTGTCGCTGTCGGGCGAGTTGCGCCCGGTGCGCGGCGCGCTGGCGATGAGCCTGGCGCTGCACACCCAGGGCAACGCCGTTACCCGGCTGGTGCTGCCCGCGGCCAGCGCCGAGGAAGCCGCGCTGGTGCCCGGCGCCCAGGTCTATGGCGCGCGCCACCTGCTGGACGTGGTGCAGCAGTTTTTGCCCGAGCCGCCCGACGGTGCGCCGTCAGACGGCTGGGCCCGTGTGACGGGCTGCCCGCCGGTGGCCGCCGGCGCCTATGCCGACCTGGCCGACGTGAAGGGCCAGGCGGGCCCGAAGCGCGCGCTGGAAATTGCCGCCGCCGGTGGCCACAGCCTGCTGATGGTGGGGCCGCCGGGCGCGGGCAAGTCCATGCTGGCGCAGCGCTTTGCCGGGCTGCTGCCGCCCATGAGCGTGGACGAAGCGCTGCAAAGCGCGGCCGTGGCCTCGCTGGCGGGCAGCTTCACGCTGGCGCGCTGGGGCCTGCGGCCCACGCAGGCGCCGCACCATTCGGCCAGTTCGGTCGCACTGGTGGGCGGTGGATCGCCACCGCGCCCGGGCGAAATATCGCTGGCGCACCACGGCGTGCTGTTTCTGGATGAGCTGCCTGAATTTCCGCGCGCCGCGCTCGAAGCGCTGCGCGAGCCGCTGGAAACAGGCCACATCACCATCTCTCGCGCCGCGCGGCGGTCCGAGTTCCCCGCACGCTTCCAGCTGGTGGGCGCCATGAACCCCTGCCCCTGCGGCTGGCTGGGCTCCACGCTCAAGGCCTGCCGCTGCACGCCCGACCAGGTGGCGCGCTACCAGGGCAAGTTGTCCGGCCCGCTGCTGGACCGCATTGACCTGCATATAGAAGTGACGGCGCTGGCGCCCGACGCCCTGCTGGGCACACCGCCCGGTGAATCCACCGAAGCGATCCGCGCGCGCTGCACGGCCGCGCGCGAACGCGCCCTGGCACGCCAGGGCCAGCCCAACCAGGCTTTGCAGGGCACGGCCATCGACACCCACGCGGCGCTGCATGAAGACGCGCGCAAGTTCCTGAACACGGCCGCAGCACGGCTGGGCTGGAGCGCGCGGGCGACGCACCGCGCGCTGAAGGTGGCGCGCACGATTGCGGATCTGGCGGGTTCAGCCGATACACAGATGACACACGTGGCGGAGGCGGTGCAGTACCGGCGGGCGCTGGCTGGGGCCGCGGCGGGTCGTTAGCCCCAGACCCTCAATCCGGAAACCTCTCCACATGGGTCTCGCCCTTGCGGCCGAAGTAGGTGACATGGCGGCCCGTGATCCACACGGTGTAGCCCACGCAGCCACCCGCCTGGGACAGCTTCTTGAATTCCGGGTACATCACCCGGCCTTGCTGCGCGCCGCGAATGGCCGCCTGGATCGCGGCGGCGTCAAAGGCCGGCGGTATGTCCGCCAGCAGTGGCCCCAGCGGGACCTCCTGCGTGCTGCCGTCCGGCAGGTAGTAGGTGGTGCGCCCTGCACGGTAGTCCGCGTGGTATGACTCCACTCCGGCTTGCGCCAGCAGGGCCACGACCTGGCCGAAATGCAGACGCCCGTTGCGGGAGCCTTCGGCGGCTTCGTTGATGGTGTTCTGGATGTGTGTGTTCATGGATGCGTGGTGTCTTCTGTGGTGCGCGATGTTAGTTTCCGCGCGGCTGTGTGCCAACTGACAGGCGCGGGCGCCGCGCCGGGATAATCCGCCGGATGCCCGCCCCGCCGCCAGCACAGGATCAGCTTTACGAACGCACACGGGTCGCCTGGCTGTCCGTCACCCAGCTGATCACCTGGGGCAGTGTGTTCTACACCTTCGCATTGCTCATGGAGCCGGTGGAGCGCGAGCTGGGCCTCTCGCGAGCGCAGTCGTCACTGGCGTTCAGCCTGGCGCTGTTGGCTGAAGGGCTGCTGGCCTACCCGGTGGGCCGCTGGATTGACCGCGGGCATGAGCGTGCCGTCATGACGGGCGGCTCGCTGGTGGTGGCACTGTGCCTGTTCGCGCACAGCTTCGTCACCAGCATCGCGCAGTTTTACGCCGTGTGGCTGGTGCTGGGCGCGGCGCTGTCGGCCACGCTGTACAGCCCGGTGTTTGCGGTGGTCACGCGGCGCTACCCGCATGACTTTCGCCGCGCCATCATCACGCTGACCTTCCTGGGCGGGTTGGCCAGCACGGTGTTCATTCCGCTGTCGGCCTGGCTGATCCACGCCCTGGGATGGCGCCAGGCGCTGTGGGCGCTGGCGGCCATTCACCTGCTGGTGTGTGTGCCGGTGCATGCGCGCTGGCTGCGCGGTGCGCCTGCGCGTGCGCTGCCGGCCGCCGCGCACGCCAGCGGCGCGGCACCGGCCGGCCTGGCCCACCACCTGCGCAGCACGCCCTTCTTGCTGCTGGGGGTGTTCGTCATCATCATGATGGCCATCACCGCCGCGCTGCCGGCCCATATGGTGAGCCTGCTGCGCGAAAACGGCCTGTCCGAGCTGTGGGTGGTGGCCATACCGGCCAGCATCGGCATCATCCAGGTGCTGGGGCGGCTTTTGCTGTATGTGTTTGAGTCCCGCTACGACGTGCACCTGGCCAACCGGCTCATTCCCTGCCTGATCCCGCTGGGGCTCGCGGCGCTGCTGGCCGGCGGCGGCCATGGCGTGGCGGCGCTGGCGTTTGTGGTGCTGTACGGCCTGGGCAACGGCATGCTGACCATCGTCAAGGGCACGGCGATTGCGCTGTATGTGAGCCGCGACCATGTGGCGTCGCTCAACGGCGCCCTGGGCCTGCCGCAGGCGGCGGCACGCGCGGCGGCGCCGCTGGCGCTGGGTTTGCTGTGGAGCCCCTCGGCCGGCTACACCGTGGGGTTGTGGTGGCTGCTGGGCGCCAGCGTGGTGGCGGTGGCGGCCTTGCTGCTGGCGCAGCGTTCCTCTTCCAGGGCGCGTGCACAGCCGGCGGCCAGCAGCAGCACGCCGGACGAAAAGTAGATCCACATCAGCAGCACCACCAGCGAGCCGGCGGCGCCATAGGCCGACACCACGGCGGCCGTGGACAGGTAGGCCGCCAGCACATGGCGGCCCACGGTAAACAGCGTGGCGCCGATGCACGCGCCCATCACCAGGAAGCGCAGGCGCGGTTTGGGGCCCGCGCTCATGCGCATCAAGGCCACGAACAGCGCGGCGCAGATGGCAAAGGCCAGCACTTCATTGAGCAGCAGCAGCACCTGCTCCAGCGCCAGCAGGTTGCCGGCCCAGCCCGCCACCAGGTTCAAAAGGGTGGAGATCGCCAGCGACACCAGCAGCAGGAAGCCGAACGCCAGCACATAGGCCACGCCGCGCAGGCGCAGCGACGCGCTGTACCACCAGCGCACGGGCACGGTCTGCTCGCGGCCGTGGCGCCACAGGCGCTCGATCGCCGCCTGCAGCTCGCCAAACACACCGGTGGCGCCAAACAGCAGGATCACAAAGCCCACCAGCGACGCCACCAGGCCCTGGGCCGGTTCACGCGCGCTGTCCAGCGCCTGGCGGATGACAGCTGCGCCCTGCTCGCCCACGATGGTGCCGATCTGCGTGACCAGGCCGCGCTCCAGCAGCTCGCGGTCCACCCACCAGCCCAGCAGCGCCACCAGCAGGACCAGCAACGGCGCCAGGCTCAGGATGCCGTAGAACGACATGGCCGCGGCCATGCGCATGCCGTCGGCGTCGTCCCACAGCTGCACGGCGCGCACCAGCGGCCGTAAGGGTTTCAGGCGGTCCAGGAAAGCAGGCATGGCGCCCAGCGTACCGCCCCCGTGCGGCGCGGTGCATCAGCCAGGCCTGCGCCTGCGCGTAGGAGGGCGGCTACAGGTTGGGCGCCAGCAGCCGCTGCAGCTCGGCCGCCGTGGCGCCGCGGCGCGCGGCCAGGTCATGGAGCTGGTCGTCGCCGATGCGGCCCACATTGAAGTACGCACTTTGCGGGTGGCTCAGGTAAAAGCCGCTGACGCTGGCCGCCGGCGTCATGGCCAGGCTTTCAGTCAGGCCCATGCCCACCTCGTCGCACTGCAGCAGGCTGAACATGTCGCGCTTGACGCTGTGGTCGGGGCAGGCCGGGTAGCCGGGCGCGGGGCGGATGCCGCGGTACTTCTCGGCAATCATGTCTTCGTTGCTCAGCGCCTCGTTGGCCGCGTAGCCCCACAGGTCGGTACGCACCCGGTGGTGCAGTGATTCCGCGAACGCCTCGGCCAGCCGGTCGGCCAGCGCCTTGAGCATGATGGACGAGTAGTCGTCATGGTCGTCCATGAAGTACTTGTCCTTCTTTTCGGCGCCGATACCCGCCGTCACGGCAAACATGCCGATGTAATCAGGCGCCACGCCGCGCGGGGCGATGAAATCCGCCAGGCAGCGGCTGGGCCGCATCACGCCATCGACCGCCTGCTTCTCGGCCTGCTGGCGCAGGCCGTACCAGGTCATGGCCACCTGATTGCGCGTCTCGTCCGTGTACAGCTCGATGTCGTCGTCGCGCACCGTGTTGGCCGGCCAGAAGCCCATGACCGCATTGGCGGTCAGCCAGCGGCCCTCGATCAGGCGCTGCAGCATGCGCTTGCCATCGCTCAGCACCCGTTGCGCTTCTGCACCCACGATCTCGTCCTTCAGGATCGCGGGGAACGGCCCCGCCAGGTCCCAGGTCTGGAAGAACGGGCCCCAGTCGATGTAACGGGCCAGCTCCGCCAGGTCAGCGTTCCTGAACACACGCCGGCCAATGAACTTGGGCTGCGGCGGCTGGTAGCCGGCCCAGTCCAGCGGCGTCTTGTTGGCGCGCGCCTTGGGCAAGGGCCACAGCGGCACCTGCTTCTTGCTGGCGTGCTGCAGGCGCACCTTGTCGTAATCGGCATTGACTTCGGCGATGTACTTCGCCGCCTGGTCGCTCAGCAGGCCCTGGGCCACGCTGACGCTGCGCGAGGCGTCGGGCACATAGACGACAGGGCCCTCGTAATGCGGCGCGATCTTGACCGCCGTGTGCACGCGGCTGGTGGTGGCGCCACCGATCAGCAGCGGGATCTTGCGGATGCGGAAATGGTCGTCCTTCTGCATCTCGCTGGCCACGTACTGCATTTCTTCCAGGCTGGGCGTGATCAGGCCCGACAGGCCCACGATGTCGGCGCCCTCGACCTTGGCGCGCGCCAGGATCTCGTGGCAGGGCACCATCACGCCCATGTTCACCACTTCAAAGTTGTTGCACTGCAGGACCACGGTGACGATGTTCTTGCCAATGTCGTGCACGTCGCCCTTGACGGTGGCAATGATGATCTTGCCCTTGGCTTTCACATCCTCGCCGGCGGCGGCCTGCTGCTTTTTTTCTTCCTCGATGTAGGGAATCAGGTGGGCCACGGCCTGCTTCATCACGCGCGCGCTTTTCACCACCTGCGGCAGGAACATCTTGCCCTGGCCGAACAGGTCGCCCACGATGTTCATGCCGTCCATCAGCGGGCCTTCAATCACATGCAGCGGCCGCCCGCCCCTGGCCAGGATGGCCTGGTAGGCTTCTTCGGTGTCTTCGGTGATGAAGTCGGTGATGCCATGCACCAGCGCATGGCTCAGGCGCTGCTCGACGGAGCCCGAGCGCCATTCATTGCGCCTGGTGTCGTCCTTGGCGCCGCTTTTGGCGCTCTCGGCGATTTCCACCAGGCGCTCGCCCGCGTCAGGCCGGCGGTTCAGCACCACGTCTTCCACCCGCTCGCGCAGCACCGGCTCCACGTCGTCATACACGCCCACCATGCCGGCGTTGACGATGCCCATGTCCATGCCCGCCTGGATCGCGTGGTACAGGAACACGGTGTGGATGGCCTCGCGCACCGGGTCGTTGCCGCGGAAGCTGAAGCTCACGTTGCTCACGCCGCCCGACACCTTGGCGCCGGGCAGGTTCTGCTTGATCCAGCGCGTGGCCTCGATGAAATCCACCGCGTAGTTGTTGTGCTCCTCGATGCCGGTGGCGATGGCGAAGATGTTGGGGTCGAAGATGATGTCCTCGGGCGGGAAGCCCACCTCGTCCACCAGGATGCGGTAGGCCCTTTCGCAGATCTCTATCTTGCGTTCATAGGTGTCGGCCTGGCCTTTTTCGTCAAAGGCCATCACCACGGCGGCCGCGCCATAGCGGCGCACCAGCGTGGCCTGGCGCTTGAATTCATCCACGCCCTCTTTCATGCTGATGGAATTGACGATGCCCTTGCCCTGGATGCAGCGCAGGCCGGCCTCGATCACTTCCCATTTGGAGCTGTCCACCATCACGGGCACGCGGGCGATGTCGGGCTCGCTGGCGATCAGGTTCAGAAAGCGCACCATGGCGGCCTTGCTGTCCAGCATGGCCTCGTCCATGTTGATGTCGATCACCTGGGCGCCGTTTTCCACCTGCTGGCGGGCCACGGCCAGCGCCTGCTCGAATTCACCGTTCAGGATCATGCGGGCGAAGGCCTTGGAGCCGGTGACGTTGGTGCGCTCGCCGATATTGACGAACAGGCTGCCGGGATCAACGCGCACCGGCTCCAGGCCGGAGAGCTTCATGGAAGGGGGGAGTTGTGAATCTGACATGGCTCACCTGACGTAACAAGAGGTGAGCGCCGTTGAAACCACTCAAGCCTGACCGGGGTTGCCGGCTGCAGCGCTCCTTGAGTCCCGCGATTTTAAGGCAGACAATAAGCCGCTTGACCCACCGCACACCACGAACCACCCCACCATGTTGAACCGCCTGTTTGGCAAGAAGCCGGATTTCCATGAATCCCGCCTGCCTGAAGAACGCCTCAGAACCATTGAAGGCTCCACCAGCGCCGAGCTGGCCGCCGAAATGCTCACGGCGCCCAGCGCGCTGATGCAGCTGACCAACGAAGACGCGCGCATCGTGGTGACCTACATGAAGCCGCACAAGATCGCCGAAGGCGTCACCTTCATCAAGGAAGGCGACACCGAGGACACCGACTTCATGCTGCTGGTGCTGGACGGCGAGGTCATGGTGGAGTCCATCGTGGTCAGCCGCACCGAGCCCATCACCGTGACGGTGCTGGGCCCGGGCAGCCTGATCGGCGAGATGGGCCTGCTGGACGGCGAGCCCCGCTCGGCCTCCTGCACCGCCGTCAGCACGGTGCGCTGCGCGATCCTGACGCGCGACGCGCTGAACCAGCTGCTCAATGACGACCCGCGCACGGCCGCCAAGCTGATGATGGCGATTTCGCTGCGCATCGCCGAGCGCATGCGCGAAAGCGCCGACAAGCTCAAGCTCTATGCCCAGCTGACCCAGGCGATGCAAGAGGAAATCAACAACCTGATGCCTCTGTAACAGGCTGGGCCGACAGCGGCAGCCCGAACGCCCGGTCGAACGTCCAGTTGAAGACGAAGGTGTAGACCAGGAAGAACAGCAGCAGGCCCATATCCATCCACAGCGCCTGCCACAGCGTCACATCCAGCCACCAGGCAAACACGGGCACCAGGATCGCGGCCAGGCCGCCCTCAAAGCCGACCGCATGCGCCACGCGCCGTGCCACGCCGCGGCCCTTTTTTCGCTGACGGGACTCCCAGTATTCAAACGTGGCGTTGAACGCGAGGTTCCACACCACGGCAATGGCCGAGGCCATGACCGACAGCACGCCCGAATGGACCACCCCCTGGCCGCTCATGGCCATCAGCCCCACCGTGGCCGCCGCGATGGCGATCGCCTCGTACAGCACCACATACACCACACGTCGCTTGATTCCTTGCATGGGCGTGACTTTATGTCTGATGATCTGATATAAAAAGTCAGGTAATTTCAGATTTTCTGATAGGTAGACACCCCATGGCCTTCACCAGCGACAACGTTCATCTCTTTCTGGCGGTGCTGGACGCCGGGTCGTTCTCAGCCGCCGCGCGGCGGCTCAAGCGGGTGCCGTCGGCTGTGAGCATGGCCATTGGCCACCTGGAAGCCGAGCTGGGTCTGCCGCTGTTTGACCGCGCCGGGCGCGAGCCACAGCCCACGCCGGCCGCGCGCGCCCTGGAGCCCCAGGCCCGCCAGCTGGCCGCCCAGCTGCGCCAGCTGCAGGCCCACGCGCAGGGCCTGACCCAGGGGCTGGAAAGCCGCCTGGCCCTGGCCATCGCGCCCGAGCTGCTGTCCGCGCCCTGGACGGGGCCGCTGGCCGCACTGGCCCTGGACTACCCGCTGCTGGAAGTCGAGGTGCTGGCCGCGCCCCAGGCCGACGCCCTGCGCCTGCTGCACGAGGGGCGGGTACAACTGGCGCTGGTGTTCGAGCGGCCCAGCCTGGACGGGCGCGAGGGCTTTCAGGAAGTGGGCAGCGAAACGCTGGTGGCCGTGATGGCGCCGGACCACCCCGTGCTGCGGGCGGCCGGTGACGGCGGCCTGCTGCGCGAGGCGCACCTGATCGACACGCGCCAGGTAGTGGTGGCCAGCCGCGACCGCGCCATCACCGACCCACGCCTGGTGTTTGCGCGGCATGTGTGGCGCACCGACACGCCGGTGGCCGCGCTGGGGCTGATCGAGGCCGGGCTGGGCTGGGGCTGGCTGCCGCGCAGCTTTGTGCGCGGGCCGCTGGCGGCCGGCACGCTGCGGGAGCTGCCATTTGAAAACCTGACCAATGCGCTCGCGCTGTGGGTGGACGTGGTCTGGTCCAAGGAGCGGCCGCTGGGGCTGGGCGCCCAGCGCTTCATCGACATGATGCGCAATGCGCGGCGTCAGGCCGTGGCGGGCTGAAGGCGAAACACCTGAACCGCCGCCAGCATGCGCCGGGCCTGCTCGCTGAGGCTGGACGCGGCAGCGGCCGATTCCTCCACCAGCGCCGAGTTTTGCTGCGTCATCTGGTCCAGCCCCGCCACGGCCGTGGCCACCTGGCCCACGCCCACGGCCTGTTCCTGGCTGGACTGGTGCATGGAATTGACCAGTTGCTTCACCTGCTCCACGGCGTCCACGATGTCCTTCATGGTCTGCCCGGCGCTGGCCACCAGTTCGCCGCCGGCATGGACCCGGGTGGTCGATTCGCCGATCAAGCCCTTGATTTCCTGGGCTGCCTGCGCCGCGCGGCCGGCAAGCGTGCGTACCTCGGACGCCACCACGGCAAAGCCGCGTCCGTGCTCACCGGCACGGGCCGCCTCGACCGCCGCGTTGAGCGCAAGAATATTGGTCTGGAAGGCAATGCCGTCGATCACCGACGTGATGTCCGAGATGCGATCCGAAGCCCGGGTGATGTCGCTCATGGTCGTGACCACATCGCCAACAACACGGCTGCCATCCTGCGCGGTGCGCGCCGCTGACTGGGTGATCTCGCCCGCGCGCCTGGCCGCGCCGGCGCTTTGCGCCACCGTCTCGTTGATCTGGGCCATGGCCGCGGCGGTTTCCTGCAGGCTGGATGCCGTCTGCTCCGTGCGCCCCGACAGGTCGTTGTTGCCGGCCGCGATCTCGGACGCGGCGGTTTCCATGCTCCGGGCTGAATCGTGGACCAGCCCCACCATGTGGCGCAGGTTGTGCGACATGTCTCGCATGGCCGTCATCAGCTGGCCCACCTCGTCATGGCCGTTGCGCACGCGGATCTCCTGGCTGATGTCGCCCTGGGCAATGGCACGCGCCACCCTGATGGCCTTGTTCAGGCCGCGGACGATGGACCGGGTGATGCTCATGGTCAACACCACCGTCAGGAACAGGGCAACACCGACCAGCGCGCCCAGCTTGCGCACAAACGCGATCAGTTCGTCGTGCAGGTCGTCGATGTAAATTCCCGAGCCGACAACCCAGCCCCAAGGCTGGAAGCCCTTGACGTAGGACAGCTTTTCCACCGGCTTGTCCTGTCCCGGCTTGGGCCACAGGTACGGCACAAAACCATGCCCGTCCTTGCGAACCTTGTCGGCGAACGCCACGAACAATGCCATGCCGTTGGGGTCCTTGAGGCCACTGACATCGGTCCCGTTGAGTTCAGGGCGGATCGGGTGCATCACCACACGCGGGTGCATGTCGTTGATCCAGAAATATTCGCGTTCGCTGTAACGCAGCCGGGCAATGCTGCCGCGCGCCAGGCTCTGCGCGGCTTCGCGGGTCAGCTGCCCGGAGGCCTCCATGCCCTGCGCCCAGGCCAGGATGCCCCAGGCTACCTCGACGGTATTGCGCGTGGCGGTCTGGCGCGCCTCATAGCCGCGCTGGTAAGTCACATACCCCTGCCACAACGCCAGCGCCATCAGGCAGCCCATGCCGGCTGCCGCCATGAAACGCAATTTGGCGACGATTGTCCAACGCTGAAACCAGTAATGCATACGCCCACCCAGTGGTTTGACCGCCAGGATGGCCAGTCTTCTGGACGTTATTTCGGCGCCGCGCGGAGAACTTGAGGCCGGGGTGCCGCTCAGGCCGCTTCCCTGTAGAAAAACCCGCGCTGCACGGAACGCGCCGCGTGGGGCGCAACCGCCTCGCGGATCGCGCCGATGTGCTCGGGCGTGGTGCCGCAACAGCCACCCACGATGTTGACCAGGCCCTCGACGGCAAATTCGCGCAGCAGCCGGCTGGTGACTTCGGGCGTTTCGTCAAAGCCGGTTTCGGCCATGGGGTTGGGCAGGCCGGCGTTGGGGTAGCAGCTGATGAAGGTATCGCCCGCCACGCGGTTGAGCTCCTGGATGTAGGGGCGCATCAGCGCCGCGCCCAGCGCGCAGTTCAGGCCGATGGCCAGCGGCTGCGCATGGCGCACGCTGTACCAGAAGGCGGTGACGGTCTGGCCGCTCAGGATGCGCCCGGACGCGTCCGTCACCGTGCCGCTGATGATCAGCGGCAGGCGCTGGCCCGACTTTTCAAAATACTCGTCCACCGCGAACAGCGCGGCCTTGGCGTTCAGCGTGTCAAAAATCGTCTCCACCAGCAGGAGGTCGGCGCCGCCTTCGACCAGCGCCTCGGTCTGTTCGTAGTAGGCCGCGCGCAGGGTTTCAAAGTCCACATTGCGCGCGCCGGGGTCGTTCACGTCGGGGCTGATGCTGGCCGTCCTGGGGGTGGGGCCCAGGGCGCCGGCCACAAAACGGGGCTTGTCGGGCGTGCTGAACTTGTCGCAGGCGGCGCGCGCGATTTTTGCGGATGCCAGATTCATCTCGCTTGCCAGGTGCTCCATGCCGTAGTCGGCCTGGGCAATGGTGGTGGCGCCGAAGGTGTTGGTCTCGATGATGTCGGCGCCGGCGGCCAGATAGCCTTCATGGATGTCGGCGATCACGTCGGGGCGGGTCAGGCTGAGCAGCTCGTTGTTGCCTTTCACATCGTGGGCAAAGTCCTTGAACCGTTCGCCCCGGTATTGTTCCTCGCTCAGCTTGAAGCGCTGGATCATGGTGCCCATCGCGCCGTCCAGGATGGCAATGCGTTGCGCCAGGATGCCGGGCAGGGCCTGGCCGCGGGTGTAGGAGGTGGGCTTCATGGTCCCGCCATTTTAGGGACCCCGCCTTTTCCCTTGACAATAGGGGCCATGAAACACCTGCTCCCCAAGGAGGCCTGGGCCCGGATCCAGCAACAGCCCGACACGCTGTTCGTGGACGTGCGCATGGAGATCGAATCCCTGTACGTCGGCCGCCCGCCCGGCGTGGAAAACATCCCCTGGTACGAATACCCCGACCTCACACCCAATCCGGCCGCGTTCGCCGCCGCCGTCGAGCGCGAAGCCGGCAGCAAGGAGCGCCCCATCCTGCTGATCTGCCGCAGCGGCAAGCGCACCCTGGCCGCCGGCGAGGCACTGGAGGCCGCCGGCTTTGCCGACGTGGCGCATGTGGTGCACGGCTTTGAAGGCGACCTGGACGAGCAGTTCAAGCGGTCCACGCTGAACGGCTGGCGCTTTGACGGCCTGCCCTGGGAGCAGATGTAGGTTGACGGCCGCTCTTTCGATCCTGCAGGAAGTCTTCGGCTACGAGGCGTTTCGCGGGCCCCAGGCCGGCATCATTGACCACGTGGTCGCCGGTGGCGACGCGCTGGTGCTCATGCCCACGGGCGGCGGCAAGAGCCTGTGCTACCAGATACCGGCCATTGCGCGCCAGCAGGCAGGCCACGGCATCAGCATCGTGGTGTCGCCCTTGATCGCGCTGATGCATGACCAGGTGGGCGCGCTGCACGAGGCCGGCGTGCAGGCCGCCTTCCTCAACTCCACGTTGACGGGCGAAGAAGCCAACGCGGTGGAAAAGCGCCTGCTGCGCGGCGAGATCACCCTGCTGTATGCCGCGCCCGAGCGCGTGACCACGCCGCGCTTTCTGGCGCTGCTCGATTCATTGCATGAGCGCGGCAAGCTCAGCCTGTTTGCGATCGACGAAGCGCATTGCGTGAGCCAGTGGGGCCATGACTTCCGCCCCGAGTACCGCGCCCTGACCGTGCTGCATGAACGCTACGCCGGCGTGCCGCGCATGGCGCTGACGGCCACGGCCGACGCCATCACCCGCGCCGACATCGTGGAGCGGCTGCAGCTGGAAGACGCGCGCCAGTTCGTCAGCAGCTTTGACCGCCCGAACATCCGCTACGCGATTGTCGAAAAGAAAGACCCGACGCTGCAGCTGCTGCGATTCATCGAGCGCGAGCACGAGGGCGACGCCGGCATCGTGTACTGCCAGTCACGCAAGCGGGTGGAGGAAATGGCCCAGACGCTGACGGACGCAGGCATCACCGCCTTGCCCTACCACGCGGGGCTGGACGCCGCCGTGCGCCAGGCCCACCAGGACCGCTTTTTGCGCGAGGACGGCATTGTGATGACGGCCACCATTGCCTTTGGCATGGGCATCGACAAGCCCGACGTGCGCTTCGTCGCCCACCTGGACATGCCCAAGAACATTGAAGGCTACTACCAGGAAACCGGCCGCGCCGGGCGCGACGGGCAACCCGCCGATGCGTGGATGGCCTACGGCCTGCAGGACGTGGTGAACCAGCGCCGCATGATCGACGAGAGCCCGGCGGGCGAGGACTTCAAGCAGGTGATGGTGGGCAAGCTGGACGCCCTGCTGTCGCTGGCGGAGGCCGTGGACTGCCGCCGTGTGCGCCTGCTGAAATACTTTGGCGAAGACAGCACACCCTGCGGAAATTGCGACAACTGTTTGAATCCGCCCCAGGTGTGGGACGGCACCGATGCGGCGCGCAAGCTGCTGTCCACCATCTACCGCGTGCAGCAGCAAAGCGGCATCAGCTTTGGCGCCGGCCACATCATGGACATCCTGCGGGGCAAAGTCTCCGACAAGGTCACGCAGTTCGGCCATGAGCGCATCAGCACCTTTGGCCTGGGCGCGGCGTTCAGCGAGGCCCAGCTGCGCGGCGTGCTGCGCCAGCTGATCGCGACCGGCGCGCTGGCGGTGGACGCGCAGGCGTTCAACACGCTCAAGCTCACCGAGGGCTCACGCGCGGTGCTCAAGGGCGAGACGCCGGTGATGCTGCGCGAATCGGTGTCGGCCCCCAAAGGCAGCAAGACGCGGCGCGACAAGCCCGCACGCGCGCCGGCCGCCGTGGCCGCGGCGCTCACCGACGAAGGCCAGGCGCGGTTTGCCGCGCTCAAGGCCTGGCGCGCCGAGGTGGCACGCGAGCACAACCTGCCCGCGTACGTGATCTTTCACGACGCCACGCTGGCCGCGATTGCGGCGCTGGAGCCGCAGTCGCTGCAGGACCTGCAGGGCGTGAGCGGCATAGGCGCCAAGAAGCTGGAGGCGTACGGCGAGGAAGTGCTGCGGGTGGTGGCCGCGACGGCCTGAAGCAGGCGCCGGCGCGGCTACTGCATGAAGCCCATGCTGCGGGCCTCGCGCACTTCCGGCTTGATGCGGTGTTCGGCCTCCAGCTGGTCCAGGAATTCCGCCGCGCTGAACTCGGCGGCCAGGATGTCCACCTGCCGCTTCACGGCGGCAAAGTCGCCGGGGCACAGCTGCTCCAGCCTGGCCAGCCGCGTGCGCAGCTCGCCGGTCATCAGCGCCGCATCGCCGGCCAGCGCCTCGGTCACGAACATGGCCTCGCGTTGCGCCGCGGTCAGCGGCATGAACCTGATCTTGAAGGTGAAGCGGCGCAGCGCGGCCTGGTCCAGCCGGTCCAGCAGGTTGGTGGTGCAGATGAAGATGCCGCTGAATCGCTCCATGCCCTGCAGCATTTCATTGACTTCGGTCACCTCGTAGGTGCGCTGGGCGCCACGGCGGTCCTGCAGGAAGCTGTCGGCCTCGTCCAGCAGCAGCACGGCTTTTTCAGCCTCGGCTTCGCGGAACATGGCGGCCATGTTCTGCTCGGTCTCGCCCACAAACTTGCTCATCAGGTCGCTGGCCTGCTTGATGATCAGCGGGCGATCCAAGGCCTTGGCCACATGCTCGGCCAGCGCGGTCTTGCCGGTGCCGGGCGCGCCGTAAAAGCACAGCGTGCCGTGGCCGCGCGCCTGCAGCGCAGCGACGATGCGCGGAATCTCAAAGCGCGACTCCACATTGAGCATGCTCAGGTCATAGGTGGTGACGCTGCGGCGCTCGCCGGCGCCCTGGGTCTTGTTGCCCAGCGCCAGGTCGGCGTTGCGCAGCTGCCGCTCGATCAATGCTTCCGTGGTGGCTTCGCCCGCCTGCGCCAGCCCGGCAAAACGCACCGCTGTGCGGATCTGCGCAGGTGTCAGGCCCTTGCGCGCGGTCAGCTTGGCCACAAATTCATCAGTCACTGCCACGCCTTCCAGGGTCTTGCGCACCAGGCCTTCGCGGGCGCCGGGCGGCGGCGATTTGAGCTCCAGGTGGTAGGCAAACCGGCGGCGGAATGCCGGGTCGATCTGCTCGATACGGTTGGTGACCCAGAGGGTGGGGACAGCGTTGGACTCGAGGATCTGGTTGACCCAGGCCTTGCCGCTGACCGAGCCGCTGGCGGGCGCCGCCACCTGCTCGGCGCGCGCAAGCAGCTGCGCGGCTTCGCTGGAAATCGGCGGGAAGACGTCTTCCACTTCGTCAAACAGCAGCGCGGCCTGGGCGCTGCCTTTCAGGAACACCTGCGCGATCTGCAGCGAGCGGTAACGGTCGCGCCCGCTGAGCGAGTTGCCGTCTCGGTCGGCGTATTCCACCTCAAACAGCTCCAGCCCGGCGGCCTGAGCCACCACCTTGGCCAGCTCCGTCTTGCCGGTGCCGGGCGGGCCGTACAGCAGCACGTTCACGCCAGGCTCCTTGCGGTCCACGGCGTTGCGCAGCAGGGCGCGCAGCACGCGGGCATCTTCCTCGACAAAGCTGAAATCGGCCATGCCCAGCTCGCTCTTGGCCGACGGACGGGTGAACACCGCCATCAGCTCGTTCTGGTCGCGGTATTCGCGCATGAGCACCGGGGGCAGCTTTTCGCTGACCTTCATCAGGTCGGCCAGATCGGTGATGTTGTGCTCGGAGATCAGGTTTTCCACCAGGCCGATGCGCTCCAGCCGCGAGCCGGCGCGCAGGGCCTCGCCGACCTCGGTGGCGTTCACCCCGGCGATGTCGGCAATCGCGGCATAAGCCTCGGGTGCGTTGTTGACCTTGAACTCCACCAGGATGCTGCGCAGGTCCCGCTGGTAGCGCGCCAGCGTGCCGTACAGCAGCAGCGCGCGCTCGGCCTTGTTCAGCTGCAGCAGGCCCGACAGCGCGTTGATGTTTTTCTCCACCAGCGTGCTCTGCTTCTTGAGCGCCTGGGTCAGCCAGTCGCCGGTGACGGTCAGCACGGCCAACAGATCCTTGGGCGCGTCCTTGGCGTATTCGTCCAGATAGAAGAACAGCGTGCCTTCCTCATAGGGGCCGCGCCAGACACCGTGGCGCTCCAGGAAGTCGCGGGTGGACAGGGCTTCGTGGCCGCGCCAGAACTCGTTGTCCTTGCAGCGGCGCGCGAGGAATTCCCGCAGGCGCTGCAGCGCGGGGGCGGGCCACACCAGATGGCGGCCGGCCAGCGACAGCAGGCCATTGAGGTCGCGGCGCACATTGAACTTGCCGCCCTGCTTGGCTGCGAGCGTCAGCACGAAATGCGAGCACATCAAGTCCAGCACCGGGGCGTCTTTCAGACCCGGTGAGGCAAGTACCTGCAAATCCACCGAACGCTTGACCATCGAAAAGCCTCCAGCCGCAACGCATGTGCAATTCCACAATAACGCAGTCTGAACCAACATGGAAGACACTGATGGTTGGAAATCCACCACTTTCTACGGGTATTTCCCCGCACAATCCGCCCCATGATTGACATCACCGACGTGCGCCAAGCCGCGCAGCGCCTGCGCGGCCAGGTGTTTGCCACGCCCTTCGTGGCGTCGCGCACGCTGTCCGACATCGCGGGCGCGCAGATCTTCCTGAAGTTCGAGAACCTGCAGTTCACCGCCTCGTTCAAGGAGCGCGGCGCCTGCAACAAGCTTGTGCAGCTCACCGCCGAAGAGCGCGCACGCGGGGTGATCGCCATGAGCGCGGGCAACCACGCCCAGGGCGTGGCCTACCACGCGCAGCGCCTGGGCCTGCGGGCGGTGATCGTCATGCCGCGCTTCACGCCGGGTGTGAAGGTGGAGCGCACGCGCGGCTTTGGCGCCGAGGTGGTGCTGCATGGCGACACACTGGATGAGGCGCGCACCCATGCGCTGGCGCTGGCGCAACGGCAGCAACTGGTGTTTGTGCACCCGTATGACGACGAGGCCATCGTCGCCGGCCAGGGCACGGTGGGCTTGGAGATGCTGGAGGCCGAACCCGACCTGGACGCGCTGGTGATTGCCGTGGGCGGCGGCGGGCTGATCGCGGGCATTGCCACGGTGGCGCGCGCGCTCAAGCCGGACATTGACATCGTGGGCGTGCAGACGGTGCGCTTTCCGGGCATGTACAACGCCATCAAGCACACGCAGCACCCGCAGGGGCACAGCACGATTGCCGAAGGCATTGCGGTGGGTACGCCCGGGCGCATTGCGCAGGAGATCATTGCGGCCAAGGTCAACGACCTGGTGCTGGTGGACGAGGGCGACATCGAGCACGCCATCGTGATGCTGCTGGAGATTGAAAAAACCCTGGTCGAAGGCGCGGGCGCCGCCGGCCTGGCGGCGCTGCTCAAGCACGCGGAGCGCTTTCGGGGCAAGAAAGTGGGCCTGGTGCTGTGCGGCGGCAACATCGACCCGCTGCTGCTGTCGGCCATCATCGAGCGCGGCATGGTGCGTGCCGGACGGCTGGCGCGCGTGCGCGTCAGTGCGCGCGACGTGCCGGGGTCGCTGGCCCGCATCACGGCCATCGTGAGCGAAGCGGGCGCCAACATCGACGAAGTCCACCATCAGCGCGCGTTCACCACCTTGTCGGCCCAGAACGTGGAAATCGAGCTGGTCGTCCAGACCCGCGGGCGCGAACACATCGCCGCCGTGCTGCAGGCGCTGCACAATGCCGGCTTTGAAGCCGAGGAACAGAAATAACGTGACGCCCGAATCGCTCCAACCCGCGCTGGCGGAATACTTCGCACCCTGGGTCCAGGCGCTGGGCCTGCGGGTGGACAGCACCGACGCCGACAGCGTGACGCTGCGCCTGCCGCAAAGCGACCAGCTTTCGCGCGTGGGCGGCATGCTGTGCGGCCAGGCCATGATGGCCGCCGCCGACACCGCCATGGTGCTGGCGCTGATCCGCCACTTTGGTGAATTCCGCCCCTGCACCACGGTGCAGCTGAACACCAGCTTCCTCAAGCCGCTGTCGGGCCAGGACGCGCTGGTGCAGGCCCGGGTAATCCGCGCCGGCAAGTCGCTGGCGTTCGGCGAAATCGACATCCGTGGCGCCACGGACGGCAAAAGCGCCTGCCGCGCCACCACCACTTATGCCCTGCTTTGAGCGCCAGGTCTGGCGCCGGGGTTAAAATCGTGCCAAGTTTCTGAATTCATTGAGGTTTCAGCCATGTCCAGCCACTCCAGCCACAACGCCCAGCCTGCACAGCAACCCGCCGACGCGGTTGAAGGCATTGTTCATTCCATGCCCATCGTGCTGCCTGTGGTGGGCGGCGTGCTGATGTTCCTGCTGGCGTTCATTGCCATCTACATGGCCTGAGCCCCTCGTCACCTCCCCCAAAGCGCCTGCGTGGTCACCACGCAGGCGCTTTTGCTTTGGGGTTCCAACACCGTTGCCGCGCCCACGGTCATGCATAACCCTATGCGCGGTTTGCATAACTATAGTCATGGTCGGCAGGCGAAAGGCAGACGGGTTTCATAAAATTGACATCCCAGCCGACCATGCGGACTGTGAACTACCCTTCACGCACCCCAGCTGCCCACCCCGCAGCGCCGCCCGCCGACTGAGACGCCAAAGCCGTTTTTTCAAAAGGCTGCTCTCAGCGAACACGCCCCAGAGCCCCTTTTTGGAAAGACGTTTTTCAAACTTAGGAGCTATCTGGATGAACTCTCCCGTGATGCAGGGTCTGAACCTCAACGCCCCCGCGTTCGTGAAGAACGCCAACCTCATTGCCTGGGTGGCCGACATGGCCGCGCTGTGCAAGCCCGACAGCATCTACTGGTGCGACGGCAGCGAAGAGGAATACGCCCGCCTGTGCCAGCAGCTGGTGGACGCCGGCACCTTCAAAAAGCTGGACCCGATCAAGCGCCCCAACTCCTTCCTGGCCTGCTCCGACCCCACCGACGTGGCCCGCGTGGAAGACCGCACCTATATCTGCTCTGAAAAGAAGGAAGACGCCGGCCCGACCAACAACTGGATGGCCCCGGCCGAGATGCGCGCCACGCTGCAGCCCCTGTTTGACGGCTGCATGCGCGGGCGCACCATGTACGTGGTGCCATTCAGCATGGGCCCGCTGGGCAGCCCCATCGCCCACATTGGCATCGAGCTGTCCGACAGCCCCTATGTGGCCGTCAACATGAAGATCATGACCCGCATGGGCAAGGCCGTGTACGACGTGCTGGGCGTGGATGGCGAATTTGTGCCCTGCGTGCACACCGTGGGTGCCCCGCTGGAAAAAGGCCAGGCCGACGTGAAGTGGCCCTGCAACAAGACCAAGTACATCGTGCATTACCCCGAAACGCGCGAGATCTGGTCGTATGGCTCGGGCTATGGCGGCAACGCCCTGCTGGGCAAGAAGTGCTTTGCGCTGCGCATTGCCTCCACCATGGGGCGCGACGAAGGCTGGCTGGCCGAGCACATGCTGATCCTGGGCGTGACCAGCCCCGAAGGCAAGAAATACCACGTGGCCGCCGCCTTCCCCAGCGCCTGCGGCAAGACCAACTTCGCCATGCTGATCCCGCCCGCGGGCTTTGAAGGCTGGAAGGTCACCACCATCGGCGACGACATCGCCTGGATCAAGCCGCAGGCCGACGGCACGCTGCGCGCCATCAACCCCGAAGCCGGCTACTTTGGCGTGGCGCCGGGCACCAACACGCTGACCAACCCCAACTGCATGGCCAGCCTGGACAAGAACGTGATCTTCACCAACGTGGCGCTCACCGATGACGGCGACGTCTGGTGGGAAGGCATGGGCGATGCACCCGCCCACGCCATTGACTGGCAAGGCAAGGAATGGACACCGCAAATCGCCCGGGAGACCGGCGCCAAGGCAGCCCACCCCAACGCCCGCTTCACCGTGTCGGCCGTCAACAACCCGGCGCTGGACAGCGCCTGGGACGACCCCAAGGGCGTGAAGATCGATGCCTTCATCTTCGGCGGCCGCCGCTCCACCACCGTGCCGCTGGTGACCGAAGCCCGCAACTGGACCGAAGGCGTGTACATGGCCGCCACCATGGGCTCGGAAACCACCGCCGCCGCCACCGGCCAGGCCGGCGTGGTGCGCCGCGACCCGTTCGCCATGCTGCCCTTCATGGGCTACAACATGAGCGACTACTTCCAGCACTGGCTGGACCTGGGCAAGAAGCTGTCGGCCGCTGGTGCCACGCTGCCGCGCATCTACACCACCAACTGGTTTCGCAAGGGCGAGGACGGCAAGTTCGTCTGGCCCGGCTACGGCGAAAACATGCGCGTGCTCAAGTGGATGATCGACCGCATCGAGGGCAAGGCCCAGGGCAACGAGCATGTGTTCGGCGTCAGCCCGGCCTATGAAGAACTCAACTGGACCGGCCTGAACTTCACCGCCGAGCAGTTCAAGACCGTGACCAGCATCGACAAGGCTGCCTGGCAGAAAGAGCTGGAACTGCACAGCGAGCTGTTCCAGCAGCTGGCTTACCACCTGCCCCGCGAGCTCAACGAGACCAAGGCGAAGATCGAGCAGCGCCTGGCGGCCTGAGCGGTCACCGCCACTCTTCCCGGCTTCGGCCGGGATTTTCTTGCGCGCTCAGAAAATGGGCAGAATCGAGCGGCTTGAGAAAACACCTGAAGGGAGTGGGGTTTGTGAGCCAGATTCATACCGCCAACGGCTTTGAGGCCATGCGTCACCTGGACGACGACGGCCATGAGTTCTGGCTCGCTCGCGAGCTTGCCGGCGTGCTGGATTACGTGCAGTACCGCAACTTTTTGCAAGTCATCCAGAAGGCCCGTGAGGCTTGCCGAAACTCTGGTCACCCCGAGCAGGACCATTTTGCTGATGTCAGCAATATGGTCGAAATCGGTTCGGGCGCGGTGCGCCCGGTCGAAGACGTCCAGCTCTCGCGCTACGCCTGCTACCTGATCGTCCAGAACGCCGACCCGGCCAAGCCCATCATTGCACTGGGCCAAACCTACTTTGCCCTGCAAACCCGCCGCCAAGAGCTGGGGGACGCTGCGCAGTTTGCCAAGCTGTCGGAGGACGAGCGCCGCCTGGCCATCCGCAATGAACTGACCGAGCACAACAAGGCATTGTCGGCCGCCGCAAAGTCTGCAGGGGTGGCAACGCCGCTGGACTATGCCGTGTTTCAGGACCACGGCTACAAAGGCCTGTACGGCGGCCTGGGCGCCAAGGACCTGCACAGCCGCAGGGGGCTGAAGAAAAGCGACAAGATTCTGGACCACATGGGCAGCACTGAATTGGCCGCCAACCTGTTCCGGGCCACCCAGACCGAGGAAAAGTTGCGCCGGGACGGTATTCAGGGAAAAGCCAAAGCCAACAAGGCCCACTTTGAAGTCGGCGCCAAGGTACGTCAGACCATCAGGGAGTTGGGCAGCACCATGCCGGAAAACCTGCCGACACCAGCCAAGAGCATCAAGCAAATTGAGCGGGAGCTGGAAAAGCAGTTGCCCGTTGTAAAGGTACGTGAGGGAAAACCGTGAACTGCGCTGCCATGGATCGTGCGAAACGCCGGACAAGATCAAGTATGTAAAAAGCCACCGCATGCGGTGGCTTTTTCTATGGGCGCTGCGCTGGCAGACGGCTCAGTCGCCCCAGGTGGTGGGCCAGCGCGGTGTATTCACTGGGGTCACCGGCGTGGCGGCGGCGGCCTGCGCGGCCTGCGCCTCACGACGGCGGCGCTCGGCGCGGGAGCGCGCGATCGCATACGACCATGCATTCAATGCAGCCACCAGATGCCGGCCCAGGGTGGCCAGCAGGCTGCGCGGTGCCAGGGTGGTCATCTGCGCGCCCCTTGATCAGTAGTAGCGCACGTCGCGATTTGCGTCGCGGCTCATGGCGCGGCTGATGTCCGCCATCACGCGGGCATCGCTGCGGGCCAGTTCCCACAGCTTGTCGTCAGCGGCCGCCTGCTTGCGACGCTCGGACCAGGCGCGCATCGCGGTGCGCAGCACGCTGCCGGCGTTGCGTGCCGGGGCGGCCAGCAGGGCCAGCGCCGCAAAGGCAATGGTCCACATCACGATCCAGGCCATGAGCAGGTGTCCTTCGGTCCAGGTTTCCACGACCTGGTTGGCAACAACCAGCAGCGCGGCCACGACGGCCGACAGCAGCAGGGTGGCAGCACCACGGGCACCGTTGAATCCGGTGGTCAGGCTCTTGATGGTTTGCGCGGCCTGTTCGGCGCGGACCACGCCAGGGTGCTGGCTGGGGTATTCGGTGTGGACAAAGCTGGTCATGGTGAATCCCTCTTCAAACAAAAACGCTTGTGGCGGAATTGCCGGGCGCAGAGGAATACTAGGGTTCACCCTGATATTTATCCAATTTAGATTGGTGATGTATATCATTCACCAATCATATGAATACCCCCAACTTCCGGACGCTGGACCTGAACCTGCTGCGCGTGTTCGATCAGGTCATGAGTGAGCGCAACCTTACGCGGGCAGCCAGCAATCTGGCCATGACCCAGCCGGCGGTCAGCAACGCCTTGCGCCGTCTGCGGGATGCATTGGGCGATGAGCTGGTGCGCCGCAGCGGCTACGGCGTGGAGCCCACGCCGCGGGCGCTGGCGCTGTGGCCGGCCATTGGCGACGCCTTGCGCCAGATCGAAGCCTCGCTGGCACCTGGGGACTTTGTGGCGTCGCAGGCCACCAACACCTTCATCCTGGCCATGGCTGACGCCACGGCGGCCGAGCTGATGCCGGGGCTGGTGGAGATCATTGAAACCGACGCGCCGGGTGTCTCCATGCGGGTGCTGCCGCTGACCACGCGCGACCCGCGCCGGTTGCTGGATGAGGGGCATATCGACCTGGCCGTGGGGTTCTTTCCCGCCGTGCTGGCCGACCTGACGGCCCAGGCCCAGGCCGGCGGCAAGGCGGGCTTTGAGCACCAGCGCCTGTACGACGGCGAGTACGTGTGCGTGATGCGCAGCGGCCACCCGCTGGGTAGCGGTCCGTTCACGCTCAAGCGGTTTTGCAACGCACACCACCTGCTGGTGAGCTTCTCGGGCCGGCCCTTCGGCTTCATCGACGAGGCGCTGGCCTCGCTGGGCCAGACGCGGCGCATTGTGCTGACGGTCAACCAGTTTTTCACCGCCGGGCGGGTGGTGTCGGGCTCCGATCTGCTCACTGTTTTGCCACGGCATTTTGTGAACGTGACGGGCATGGCCAGTGAGCTGATGGTGCGCGAGCTGCCGTTTGACGTGCCGCCGGTGCATGTGGATTCGCTGTGGCACATCCGCCAGGGCCAGCGCAAGGAGCACGCCTGGCTGCGCCTGGCGGTGGCAGCGGCGGCAGCCAAGGCATTTTCGGCGTCGCGGCCGGGCAACTGACAGGTCAGGTGCGCGCCGTGCGCCGCGCAGGTGCCCGCAGCCCCTGCGTGGCGTCGGCCGTGCGCGCCACCGCCGACAGCAGCGAGCGCAGCCAGGCGTGGCCTTGCGAATGGTGCGTGCGGCTGTGCCACAGCTGGTAAAAGCGCATCACCGGAAAGTCGATCGGCGAGCGCACCACCGCCAGCGGCAGCAGCCGCGCATAGTGCTCGGCAAAGTGCCGGCTGGTGGTAAACACCAGGTCGGTGCCGGGCAGCAGGTAGGGCGCCATGTTGAAAAACGGCACGGTCACCGTGGCCTCGCGCGCCATGCGCAGCGCCGCCAGGTGCGACTCCACCACGCCGCGCTGGGTTACGCTGTACATCAGCGGCACCACATGGGCGCCGCCCAGGTAGTCGGCCACGGTCAGGCTGCCGCCGGCGGCGGGGTGGTCGCGGCCCACCAGGCACACCACCTCGTCTTCCAGCAGGATGGCCATGCGCAGGTGCTCCGGCGGCTGCGGCCAGTTGCCGATCACCACGTCCAGCTCGCCCGCGGCCAGCGCGGCCTCATAGTCATAGTCCGGCCCCAGTGAATGCACCACCAGTCGCGCGCGCGGCGCGGTCATGCGCAGGTAGCTCACCATGTTGGCCATCAGCGGCGGCGCCAGGTAGTCGGGCGTGCCGATGCGAAAGGTCTGACGCGTGGTGGCCGCGTCAAAGGCGGCCGCCGGCGCCAGCAGGCCATCGATCTCGGCCAGCACGATGCGCACGGACGCTTCCAGCTGCAGGGCGCGCTCGGTGGGCACCATGCGCTGCTTGTCCTTGATCAGCAGCGGGTCGCCCAGGATGTCGCGCAACTTCTTGAGCGCGGCGCTCACAGCCGGCTGCGACTGGTTCAACCGCGCCGCCGCGCGCGACACACTGCGCTCGGCCATCAGCGTGCTGAACACGCGCAGCAGATAGGTGTCAAACGGGTCGCTGGGTCGGCTCATGGCGGGCTATGCACAAAGCTGGGGCTTGGGCGCGCACCAAAACCCCTGTTTCGGCGCTTTTGTTATGCGGCAGATAAGTATGACGCGATTGGCGTGCCAGCCCGCGCTGCCTATAGTGGGTTCACCCTTTGCCCCTGCCTGGAACCACCCCCATGACCCATTACCTGACCCGCCGCGGTGCCCTCAAGACCCTGGCTGCCAGTGCAGCGGCGGTTGCCCTGCCCTCCCTTGCCGCCTGGCCCGACAAGACCCTGCGCATCGTCGTGACCTTCCCCGCCGGTGGCGCCAGCGACATCGTGGCGCGCGTCATGGCCGAGCAGCTGGCCAAGAAGCTGGGCCAGCCCGTGGTGGTGGACAACCGCCCCGGCGCCGGCGGCAGCGTGGGCGGGCTGGTGGTGTCGCAGGCCCCGGCCGACGGCTACACGCTGATGCTGTCGAACTCCACGCCCATTTCCATCGGCCCGTTCGCGCTGGAAAAGCAGCCCTACGACCCGGTGGACGGCTTTACCCACATCGCACTGATCGGCACCGCGCCCTGCGTGGTCATGGCCAACCCGGCGGCGCCCATCAAGACCATCACTGACGTGGAAGCGCAGGCGCGCAAGACCGGGCGGCTGGACTTTGGCTCGGGCGGGCCGGCGTCCATCGGCCACATCTACGGCGAGCTGATGAAAAAAACCATGGGCGTGAACATGGTGCATGTGCCGTACCGGGGCGGCGCGCCCATGACCACCGACCTGATCGCGGGCGTGGTGCCGCTGGGCATTGACGTGCTGACGGCGTTCGTGCCGTATTTCCGCAGCGGGCAGATCGTGCCGCTGGCCGTCACGTCGGCCAACCGCTCACCTCTGGTGCCGGACGTGCCCAGCGTGGTCGAATTTGGCTACCGCCGCCTGGTGCTGGACAACTTCTTCGGCCTGTCGGGCCCGGCCAGGATGCCGGCCGACGTGGTGGCGCGGATCAACACCGCCTGCAACGAAATCCTCGCGCAGGCGGACATCAAAAAGCGCATGGTGGACCTGGGGATCACGGCCTCGGCGGCCAGCCCGGCTGCGTTTGCCGGGTTCGTGCGCGAGCAGGTCGCGCAGCTGGCACCCACGGTCAAGGGTGCGGGCGTGAAGCTCTGAGGCGCCGGGGTCTCAGCGCACGACGCTCAGGTAGGCGCTGGCGGCGCGGCGCAGTTCGCGCGCCTGGCGGGGGTTCAGACCGGCACGCGATCCGGCACGCTCCATGAGCTGGTGGGCAACGCCCTCGCCTTCGGGCTGGTGGGCCGTGGCAGGCGCGTCGGCACGGCCCATCCATTGGCGAAGCTGGGTCAGTTGGGCAATCAGGGTGAACATGATGAGAGGTCGCCGCCGGGCGGCGCTGAGTGGGAATGAGTCAAGAATAAGGGTTTTCCCTAGGGTTGCAACCCCAATCCCTGGCCTTTGCCATGCGCGTTACGCATAGTTTGGATCGGCCCGCTTCATGGGCAGGCCGCAAGGTGCCGCAAAAGCGGCCAAGGTGGCAGGTATGCTTGTTACATGAACGCGCCGGCACCGCCCCCCGCTGCGACCCAGCCCCGCCTGGGCGAGGAATGGCTGCTCCAGGTCGCAGAGAACATTGACGAGATGCTCTGGGTCTGGGACCCCCGCTCCGGGCAGGTCACCTATTCCAACTCGGCGTTCGAGCGGTTCTGGGGTTTTGCCGCGTCCGGGCGCGGCAGCGGCCCTCACGCCCTGATGGAGTATGTGCACCCGGACGACCGGGCCCGGCTGGCCCAGTCGCGCGCACGGCTCACCGTCGAGCCGGCGCATGGCTACACCGAGGAATTCCGCGTCACCCAGCCGCCGCGGCCCTCCGACACCGTGGTGCAAAGCCGCACGGCCTGGCTGCGCGAAAGCGCCTTCCCGGTGCGCGGGCCGGATGGCACGCTGCTGCGCGTGACGCACATCGCGCGCGACGTCACCTGGCAGCTGGACACCACGGCGCGGCTGCGCGCCGAGATCAGCCGGCGCACCGACGCCGAGCGCAGCCTGAGCGACGCCACCGCCCGGCTGCAGGCGCTGATTGCCACGGCCAACGACGCGGTGGTGACGATTGACGCGCAAAGCCAGATCATCGACTGGAACAACGCCGCCGAGCGCATGTTCGGCTGGTCACGCGTGGAGGCCATCGGCCAGACGCTGACCGAGCTGATCATCCCGCCGGTGCACCGGCCCATGCACAACGCGGGCATCGAGCGCTACCTGCTTGACGGCTCGTCAAGGATGTTCAACCGGCGGGTGGAGACCACGGCGCTGCGCCGCAGCGGCGAGGAATTCGACGCCGAGCTGTCGGTGTGGCCCGTGCGCACCGGCGAGCTGTGCACCTTCAGCTCATTCATTCGCGACATCTCGCGGCGCAAGGCGGCCGAGCGCGCGCTGGCCGATTCCGAGGCCAAGTACCGCGCCGTGGTGGAGAACGTCAACGAGGGCATCCTGGTCACGGCGGCCGGGCGCATCCTGTATGCCAACCCGCGCGCGCTGGCTCTGACCGGGCTGGACGAAGAAACCGCCAGATCGCGCCCGTTCATCGAATTCATCCACCCCGACGACCGCGAGCTGGTGCTGAACAACCACCTGCGCCGCCTGCGCGGCGAGCAGGTGGAAAACCACTACCAGTTCCGCGTGGTCCACCAAAGCGGCGACGTGGTGTGGCTGGAGATCAGCGCCGTGGTGTTTGAATGGCTGGGTGCGCCGGCCACGCTGAACTTCCTGACCGACGTGACCATGCGCCGCCAGGTGGAGCAGGACATCCGCAGCGCGCTGGCCCGCGAACGCGAGCTGTCCGAGCTGAAGTCGCGCTTTGTCGCGGTGGCCTCGCACGAATTCCGCACGCCGCTGGCGGCCATCCTGTCGTCGGTGGAGCTGCTGGACGACTACGGCGAACGGCTGCCCGCCGATGAACGCAAGGAGATGCTCACGCTGATCAAGACCGCCGTGTCCCGCATGAACGACATGGTGGACCAGGTGTTGTTGACCAGCAAGCTGGAGTCGGGCAAGTTCGTCTTCAGCCCCAGGCCCCAGCGCATGCCCGAGCTGATGGTGCAGATCGCCACCGAGATGGACCGCGCCCATCCGCAGGCCGCGCGCATCGCCATGGAATGCGACGGCGTGGACGACGCCCGCCAGGTGGACCCGCACCTGCTGCGCCACATTTTGGTCAACCTGCTGGGAAACGCGCTGAAATACTCGCCGCCCGATTCGCAGGTGACCTGCCGCGCCGAGGCCGACGGCGAGCGGCTGCACCTGCGCGTGAGCGACCGCGGCATCGGCATCCCGGCGGCCGACCTGCCCCGGCTGTTCGAGAGCTTTCACCGCGGCACCAACGTAGGCAACATCCAGGGCACCGGCATAGGACTGCACATCGTGAAGGAATGCGTGAGCCTGCATTGCGGGACCATCGAGGTGGACAGCCAGCCTGGGGCAGGGACGACGTTTCATGTGTATTTGCATGCGCCGGTTGTCTGAGTCTTCTCTCGCGGCTTCGCGGCAGGCGGTACCCGGCGGGGGCTCACACTGTGGCGGTCTGCGCGTTGCGCAGACTGCACTGCGGTGCTCGCCGAAGGGTCGCGCGGCAGAACTCACTTCGTGCTGCGCACTCCGTTCGAACAGCCGCGGCGAGCTAGAAACGAAGCGCGCTTCGCGCGCCGACCCTGCGTCTGCGCTCCTCGTCGCCACAGAGATCGCCCCCGCCGGGCACCGCCTGCCGCGAAGCCGGGTGCAGGTACGCCACCGGTGGTGTGCCACAGCTGCCTCTGCAAAGGCGTGCGCGGACACCCGGCAATGCGCCTCTAAAGCGCTGAGCAGCGCAGGGCATGCAGCCGCGCGCGCAGCGCGCTTCGTTTCTGACTCACCGCGGCTGTCCGAGCGCAGCGCGAAGCGCGTAGCGAGTTCTGCGGTGGGCTGCTTGACCGAGCAGCGCAAGGCAGTCGCCGCAGGCGACCGCTTTAGTGAAGCGTTGACGGGTGTCCGCGCACGCCTTTGCCGCGCGGTAGTACGCACGCGAACCAAATGACCCGCATCCTCATAGTCGACGACGACGCAGCGCTGCTGCGGCTGCTGTCGCTTCGGCTGCGGCATGAAGGCCATGAGGTCATTGAAGCCAACAGCGGCGAAGCGGCACTTGCCAGGCTGGACCATGAACTGCCCGCGCTTCTCATCACCGACCTGCGCATGGGCGGCATGGACGGGCTGCAGCTGTTTGAGGCGGTGCACCGGCGCCACCCGCTGCTGCCGGTGCTGATGCTCACCGCGCACGGCACCATTCCGGATGCCGTCAAGGCGCTGCAGCGCGGCGTGTTTGGCTACATCACCAAGCCGTTCGAGGCGCGCGAGCTGATGGCCGAGGTGGACCGTGCGCTGGCCGCGTCCAGCGCGCTGGGCGCCGACATGCCGGGCGACGAGCCCGGCGAGGCCTGGCGTGAATCCATCCTCACGCGCAGCCCGCGCATGGCGCAGGTGCTGGCCGAGGCGCGCATGCTGGCGCAAAGCGACGCCTCGGTGCTGATCCATGGCGACAGCGGCACCGGCAAGGAGCTGCTGGCGCGCGCCATCCATGCTGCCAGCCCGCGCGGGGGCGCGCCGCTGGTGGCGGTGAACTGCGGCGCCATCCCCGAAAACCTCATGGAGTCCGAGCTGTTCGGCCACGTCAAGGGCGCCTTCACCGGCGCGGTGCGCGACAACCCCGGCCTGTTCCTGAGCGCCCAGCGCGGCACGATATTCCTGGACGAGATCGCCGATCTGCCGCTGCCCATGCAGGTCAAGCTGCTGCGCGTGCTGCAGGAGCGCGAGGTGCGCGCCGTGGGCGGCACGCGCGCGCAGCGCATCGACGTGCGCGTGATCTGCGCGTCGCACCGGCGGCTGGACGACGAGGTGGCCGCGGGCCGCTTCCGTGAAGACCTGTTCTACCGCCTGAACGTCGTGGGCCTGCACCTGCCCGCGCTGGCCGAGCGGCGCGAAGACATCCCCGTGCTGGCGCACCACTTCATGGTGACGCTGGCGCAGCGCTACGGCAAGGCCGTGAGCGGCTTTGGGCCCGGCGCGCTGGAGCTGCTGGCGGCAGCGCCCTGGCCCGGCAATGTGCGCCAACTGCAGAACGTGGTGGAAAAGTGCGTGGTGCTCAGCACGGCCCCACAGATACCGAGCGCGCTGGTGCAGCGCGCCCTGGCCGCCCAGGTGGGCGAGCATGTGCCGTTTGACGAGGCACGCCGCCAGTTCGAGCGCGACTATCTGACCCAGGTGCTCAAGCTCACCAGCGGCAACGTCACGCAGGCGGCCAAGCTGGCCCAGCGCAACCGCACCGACTTTTACGCGCTGCTCGGGCGCCACCAGATCGACCCCGCCGCGTTCAAGACGTGATGTATTCACGCCCGCGGGTGTCTGCAAACGCCGACAGCGCAAGTCGTTGATTCCAAAGGCCTTGTGCCCGGTCGCCCGGCCCGGGTGTCGGCAAACACCGACAGTGCCGGCTTGCACTTCATACGCAAGCTGTTGATTTCATTGAGTTTTCAGCCTGGCACGGGAGTTGAGACAGGCAAGGCATCCCAACTTGCCACAACGCAACCCCATGAACACCCGCATCCCCCTGAGCCTGCGCAACCGCCGCCGCATCACCGTCTTGCACCGCGCGCTGCTGGGCGCCCTGGCCGCCATGGCCCTGACCGCCTGCGGTGGCGGCGGCGCCGACCTGGAAACCCCCGAAGTGGCACAGGCGCCGCAAGGCGCCAGCGTCGCCAGCACGGTCACCATGACCAAGGTCGCCTTCACCAACGCCGATGGTCAGGCGCTGACCGGTTTCCTGTTCCAGGACAGCGCGGCCACGCCGCGCAACGCCGCCGTGGTCATGATGCACGGCTGCGCGGGCGTGTGGTCCAACGGCGTGGAGTCCAAGGAGGCACAGCCGCCCATCAAGGCGCTGTCGCACATCCACAAACGCTGGGGCGAAAACCTGGCGCGCGCCGGCTACACCGGCCTGCTGGTGGACAGCTTCACACCGCGCGCGCTGACCAACGAATGCAACAACGGCAGCGCCGGCCTGAACGAAGCCACCGTGCGCCCCAGGGACGCCGCCGCCGGCCGGGCCTGGCTGCTGGCGAATAACCACGCCGCCGCGGGCCGTGTTGCGCTGCTGGGCTGGAGCCATGGGGCCAGCGCCGTGATGGCCACCATGGACCAGACGAACGAAGGCCCGGCCGGCAGCAAGCCGTTCAGGGAGGCATTCGCTTTCTATCCCGGCTGCGGCCTGATCAATGAATTTGGCGGCAATGCGTCCACCCCCGACAAGACCACCTGGCTGCCCTATGCGCCCGTGACCATCCACCACGCGGCCACCGACCCGCTGTACACCGACGGCAAATGCGGCAACCGCGTCAGCGTGGCCACCACGCTGGGCGCCAGCAGCGCCACCGGCAATGCGGTGGCCATGACGGTGCACAGCGCGGCGCGCCACAGCTTTGACCAGATCGACATCGCCAAGGCGATCGCGTCGCCCTACACCACGGCCGACCGTGACGCCCAGATCGCCGCTGACGCGGCCGTGCTGGACCGCCTGGCCACGATTTTCAGCAACTGAATTCAACACCTTTCAAGGAGCAACCCATGACCCCCCAGCAAATCACCCTCGTGCAGGCCAGCTTCGCCGACGTCAAGCCGATTGCCGCCACGGCCGCCGAGCTGTTCTACAACCGCCTGTTCACGCTGGACCCGGCGCTGCGCCCGCTGTTCAAGGGCGACATGGGCCAGCAGGGCCAGATGCTCATGAGCATGATCGGCGCGGCCGTGAGCGGCCTGAAGGACCTGGAGCGCCTGGCCCCCGTGGTGCGCCAGCTGGGTGCACGCCATGTGCGCTACGGCGTGCAGGCGCAGCACTACGCCACCGTGGGCAGCGCGCTGCTGTGGACGCTGGGCCAGGGCCTGGGCGACAAGTTCACGCCTGACGTGCGCGAGGCCTGGACGGCCGCCTACACGCTGCTGTCCGACGTGATGCTGCTGGGCGCGATGGAAGAAGAAGCCACAATGGGCGCGTGAAAATCCAGCTGCTGTCCGACCTGCACCTTGAAGTCCAACCCGGCTTCACCCCGCGTCCCGCCCCCGATGCCGACCTGCTGGTGCTGGCCGGCGACGTGGGCTCCTACCAGTACGGCTCGCGCCTGCCGGGCGCGGATTTCGGCCTGGAGCGTTTTTCACCCCTGCGCGGCTGGCCGGTGCCGGTGCTGTACGTGCCCGGCAACCACGAATACGACGCGATCGAGTTCGACGCCACGCACGCGCGGCTGCGCGAGACCTGTGAGCGCCTGGGGCTGACCTGGCTGGAACGCGAAACGCTGGTCATCGGCGGCAAGCGATTCATCGGCACCACGCTGTGGAGCGACTTTGACGCGCTGGCCGCGCAGGCCCGCCCTGCGCAGCAACTGAAAGCGCGAGAAAAGGCCTTTCGCGCCGCCAACTGGTATTTGCGCACCACCGGCACCACGCGCCACGGCCAGCCCTGGCTGGCCGAGCAGGTGCGCGAGCAGGCGCTGGTGTGCCAGCAGTGGCTGCGCGACGCGCTGGCCGTGCCGTTTGAAGGCGACACCGTGGTGGTAACGCATTTCGCGCCCAGCCTGCACAGCGCCGACCCACGCTACGGCCTGGTGCCGGGCACGGCAGGCTTTTGCAACGCGCTGGACGACCTGCTGCCGCTGGCGAAGGTATGGATGCACGGCCACCTGCACTGCCCCAGCAACTATGTACACCACGGCTGCCGCGTGGTGGCCAACCCGCTTGGGTATGCGGGCAAGGGCGAACAGGCGCGCTTTCTCGGCGAACTCTGCGTTCAAATCTGACCCGCGCTCGGGTAAGCTTGCTGGCGCAAGGAAACGCCAGTCAAGGGAGGCCGCTCAATGAGCAACCGCTATCTGATTTTTCTGAACCTCGCCCATGCGCTGAGTCAAAGGCGCGGCGGTGTACCCGTTGCGGTCCTGGCTGATGGCTGGAAGGTAGCGGCCATTGGCGTTGCCACCACCGGCGCCACCGGCCCCGGAACCGCCTGCCTCACCCTGCTGCAGAACGTGCAAACGCGCATGGACAAGGGCGACTTGTATACCACCTACACCCCGACTGATGCCGATCTGGGCATGGCGCGCATATGCCGCATCCGCGCGGTCTACCTTCAAAACGGCACCAACATACGCCGTTACAAGCCCGAAGATCCAGTCGGCAGCACCGGGTTCGCGTTTGCGCAACCCAACACCGGCGAGATCTCGCAGGTCAAGATCAAATCCACCCCAAGCGCCACGGGCTACACGGCCATACCCACCGATCCGGCCAACGGTGGCGCGGGCTGGCTGACTGCGGTGCTGGCCCGCGCCAGCGGCTTGACCTGGTATGACGCCAACGCCGAACAGACACTCGCCACGTCGGCGACCGCGCCCATCTATACAGCGATTCTTCCCCCGGTATTGAGTGCCGTACCCGCGGTAACCCGGCCGATCCTGGCAGCCCGAGGCGACGCCACGCGGGAATCGCTGTTCATGACGATTACCTATGCGCTGCTGCATGCCACGTGGACGCGCACCAGCGCGCAGGACGGCAACAAAGTGGCATGCATTCTGGTGGACCCGTCGGATCGCATCGTCTCCTGGGGCCTGAACATGGCCCGGGGTGTCGGCAACCCGACCTGGCACGGCGAAGTTGTGACGCTGCGTCAGCACCTGTTGGCGCGCAACCAGACTGCACTCGGGCCGGGCTACAAGATCTACACCACGCTCAAGCCCTGCTACATGTGCGCGGGCCTGATCGGCCAGATCGCTCCGCGCGGCATGACCGTGATCTTCGGCCAGGACGATCCCCAGATCCGCCACAGCACGCTGGACCGCAATGCGGCAACCTACGAACAGAAGGCAACGGGCATCCTGCGCACGGCAACCGAGTCGTTTCCACAGGCTCTGGACCGACTCATGGCCGCGGCCAACGAAACGCAGGCCATCCCGTATCTGGAGAGCATGTCAGGCACCGACCGTGGCGCCACGTTCGGACGCACCCTGCCATGGTCCGTGCGCATGGATGGGGCATTGCGCAGCCAGCATCGGATCGCCAGCCATCTGGACCTGGAGATGCGCACCAGGGGCTCCCGCAGCAACCTGGTCGCGCTGGACCTGGCCGTACCGACCACACGCCAGACCCACGACCATCTGTGGGTGCTGCACCAGGGGCTGAGGTTGCTGCGCGCCGTGGGCGCGCCCGTGACCTTTGTCTGAGGGACTGCGGCGCTAGCTAGCGCGCGTTCAACCCGTCAAAGCAGGTGCTCAGCACCATCTCCACGATCTGCGCGTCGGTGTGCAGGCCACCGGCTTTCAGGAACTCCAGCACCGGGTCGCAGGCACGGGCATACAGCGTGTACAGCACGGCAATGGCGGGCAGGTTCGGGTTCAGCGTGCCCTCTTTCTGCGCGGCCTCGATCCAGCCGCCCAGCTGGTCGCTGATGGTCATGAGGCCGTCCAGGTAGTCGCGGTTGGCCATGAGCGTGGCGCGCAGCGTGGAGTTCTGGCTGGGCAGCGACGGCATCTCGCCGGCCAGCTGCACCTCCATGGTCCAGCGCGCCACGGTGCGCAGCTTGTCCAGCGGGCTCAAGGTCGCCGGCACATTGGCCAGGTACTCCTGCGCGCGGCGCATCACGCGCACCATGGCAGCGGCGGCCAGGTCTTCCTTGCTGGGGAAATGTTTGTAAAGGCTTGCTTTCGCGATGCCCACGGCCGCAGCCACTTCATCGACCGTCATCGCGTCAAAGCCTTTTTCGGCCAGCAACCGGTTGACGGTGTGGACGATGGCGTCTTCGCGCGCACGGAGCATTTGCTCCTTGAAGGAGACTTTCACTGGTTTGTCGCTGCTGCCCATGCCTGAAGTTTAACCGCGCGCGTCTGAAAACAAAGAGATAGTTTGCTTTGCAACCCTTCAGTCGCACCTCAGACGGCTGGTATGCAAGGCCTCAGCGATCCTCGTCCGGCGGCTGCTCGCCCAGGGTGAAGTAAAAGGTGGCGCCCTCGCCGGGCCGGGATTCGGCCCAGACCTGGCCGCCGTGGCGCGCGACGATGCGCCGCACATTGGCCAGGCCAAGGCCAATGCCGGGAAATTCGCCCGCGCCGTGCAGGCGCTGGAACGCGCCGAACAGCTTGTCGGCGTACGCCATGTCAAAGCCCACGCCGTTGTCACGCACGTAAAAGGCCTGGCCGGCGTCGCCCCGGCTGGTGGCGGCGCGCCCCACCTGAATGTCGGCCTGCTCGCGGGTGGCGGTGAATTTCCAGGCATTGCCCAGCAGGTTTTCCAGCACCAGGTCCAAAAGCCGCGGGTCGCCCTGCACGCGCAGGCCGTCTTCGACGCTGACCGCCACCGCGCGCTGCGGCTCGTGTTCACGCAATCCCTCCAGCACCCGGCGCGCGCGGGCCGTCAGGTCCACCGCCTCCCAGCGCAGGCTGGCACGCGACAGCTGGGCCAGGCTCAGCAGCGCGTCGATCATGTCGCCCATCTGGCGCACGCCCGCGCGCACGCGGCGCAGGTAATGCGCCGCGCGCTCGGGCGCGGGTGGCGGGTCGCGTTCCAGCGCAGCGCTGAAGCCGTCTATGGCCGCCAGCGGCGCGCGCAGGTCATGGGCCACCGACGACGAGAACGCCTCCAGCTCGCGGTTGGCGGCCTCCAGCTGGCCGGTGCGCTGGCGCACGCGCTGCTCCAGCAGGGCATTCAGGCGCACGATCTCGTCGTGCGCGCGCTTGCGCTCGCGGATGGTGACGATGCCAAAGGCCAGGTTGTCCGCCAGCTCCTGCAGCAGGTGCACCTCGTCTTCCTTCACCGGGCGCGTGTCCGCGCCGAACAGCGCCAGCAGCCCGAAGCTGCGCGACTCGTCGCACAGCGGCAGGCAGATCAGGCTTCGAAAGCCTCGCGACAGCGCGGCGCCCTGCCACAGGAAGCCGCTGTCCTCGTGGGTGATGTCCTCGCTCACCGTGGCCTGCCCGGTGCGCACGGCGCGCCCGGCCGGCCCGAGCCCGCGCGGCTCGTCGTCGCGCCAGCTCAGGCTGATCTCGCTGAGGTAGCCCTGCTCGTGGCCGGCGTGAGCCATGGGCCGGATCAGGCATTCGCCGCCGTCCTGCGCGTAGCCCACCCAGGCCATGCGGTAGCCGCCCACTTCCACGGCCAGGCGGCAGACTTCGTCCAGCAGCCGGGGCTCGTCATCCAGCCGGACCAGCGCCCCGTTGCAGCGGCTGAGCATCTTGAGCGACCGGTTGGTCCAGGCCAGGCGCTGCTCGGCCAGCTTGCGCTGCGTCACGTCGCGCAGTGTGCCCACGATTCGCTCGACCCGGCCGCCGACGCCCAGGACCGGGAAGGCGTCGTTGCGCACCCAGCTGAGCCCACCGTCGGGCCGGGTGATGCGGAATTCCGCCGCGGTCGCATGGCCTTCGCGCTGGCGGGCAATGTCCTGGCGCACCTGTTCGATGTCATCGGGGTGCACGGACGCCAGGAACGACCAGGGCTTTTCCATGACGCTGGCCACGCTGTGGCCCCACACGCGCTCGTAGGCCGGGCTCACGTACAGCAGTCTGTCGCCCGCCAGCTCACGCACATAGAACACGTCGTCCACGGTGTCGGCCAGCTCGCGAAAGCGCGCCTCGCTGGCCTGCACCGCCTGTGCCGCGCGGTCGCGCTCGATGGCAATGCGCACCAGGCGCGCCGCCGTCTCGATCAGGGCCAGCGCCTGCGGCCCGGGGCGCTGCACGTCGCGGTGGTAAACGGCAAAAGTCGCCAGTGCCTCGCCAGCGCCCGACAGGACCGGCATGGACCAGCAGGCGCGAACGCCATGTTCCTGCGCCAGCTCGCGGTAGCCGGCCGTCAGCGGGTCGATCTGGATGTCCACCACCACGACCATTTCGCGCCGGGCCGCGGCCGCCCCGCAGACGCCTCCCTGTTCCCCCACGGGCAAACTGTCCAGGCGCTGGCGCAGCAACGGCGGCAGGCTGGGCGCGGCTGCCAGGCGCAGGCTGTCGCCCTGTACCAGCATGACCGACGCCATCCCCGCGCCGGATTGCACCTCGACCAGCCCGACCACGGCCTCCAGCACCTGCGCCAGCGGCGCGCCGGCGGCAATCAACTCCAGCACCTGTTCCTGGCGCTGGCGCTGGCGCCGGGCGGCGTTGCGCGCGGTGATGTCGGTAAACACCAGCAGCGCGCCGATGGTCTGCTGCTGCGCGTCGCGCAGCGGCCGGGCGCTGCAGCTCAGCATGCGGTCGCTCACGTCTTCGGTGCGCACCAGCATTTCGAAGTCGTCCAGGCTCTCGCCGGCCAGGGCGCGCGTCAGGGGCCGCTCGGGCAGCGCCAGCGGCGTCTGCCCGTCAGGCGTGTACAGCTCATGCCACTGGTTCAGCGCGGCCAGGTTTCCCTGCGCGAGGTGGATTCGATGAAACTGCGCGGCCGCGGTATTGAACACCAGGAAGTTGCCGTCCAGGTCCACCGCCATCACGCCTTCGCGCATGCTGTTGACGATCAGCTCCAGCATGGCCTGGTTGCGGCCGGCTTCGTCCAGCGTGCGGTCCAGCGCCTGCTGGCGCGCCTGCATGGCCGCGGCCATGCGGTTGATGGAGCGCCCCAGGCGCGACAGCTCGTCGCGCCTGGAGGCAGGCGCGGCATCCAGCCTCGCGGCCAGGTCACCCGATTCCACCTCATGCACCACGCGCAGCATGTTGCTGGCCGGACGCAGGATCATCCGTGTGCCGATCCACCAGGCGCCCGCCACCCCCAGCAGCACGGCCACGGCCAGCGCGGCCAGCTGCTTCATCAGGTCCTGCCACGACGGCGCCAGGATCTGGTCGCGCGGCCGGCTGGCCGCCACCAGCAGACCGGGGCCGGGCCGGTCATTGCCGCGCGCAACGGCGCTGAAGGCATAGACACGGTCCATGCCCCGCGCGTCGGGCGCCTCGCGCTGCCCCAGGTCGCGCGACTGCAGCGCCTGGCGGATGGCGACGTCCGGCACTTCACGACCCAGGGCCACCGGTGCTGCCGCGCCGCCGCCCGGCTGCGCGGCCAGCAGGACGCCCCGGCGGTCGGTCAGCAGCAGGGCCAACCCGCCATCGGCCACGTCCGGCGCCAGCGCCTGCACCAGGGCCGTGGCATCCAGCGCGGCCACGGCCACGCCGGCGAGCGTGCCGTCGGGCTGGTACACCGGCGCGCCAAAGCTCAGCATCGGCCGCTGCGCGCCTTGCGCCGCCTGATAGTCGCCCATGGCAAAGGCATCGCCGGCCAGGGCCGCGCGCAGGAAGGCCTGGCCGCCCAGGTTGACGTCAGGGCCGTCTTGCGGCGCCTTGCAGGCCAGCCGGCCATCCGGCGTGGCCAGGCCCAGCAGCACGTAGCCGGGGTAGCCCGCCAGCATGTTTTTCATGAAAGCCGGGCACAGACCCAGGCCGGCATCCTTCACGGCCGGCGCGCTGGTCATGGCCTGCAGCAGGGAATGGGTGCGGTCCACCAGGCGCTGCTGGCGCGCCGCGGCCAGCCGCACTTCGGCCAGCAGGCTGGCGCGCGCCTGTGCCAGCGCTGCGTCGCGCTGCGCCAGCGCCGACAGGGTGACCAGCAAGAACACCGGCACTAGGGCCGCGGCCACGAGGAGGGCCAGCTGGGTGCGCAACCCCAGGGACTTCAGCATCCGGTCTCCCCTCTTGGTGCGTGACGTGCCGCGTCACGGGTGGTGTGCGACGAGGATACTCCGAGTGCCCCGGCGCGCCCACAAGGCCAAGTCCGATGCAGGGCTATCAGGGAACGGACACGGGCTGTGAATCGGCCACGAAGATATTCTTGCGGTAGTCCGGCGCCGCTTCCTTGAGCATGGCGTCCAGGCGGTCCAGCACCTCCTGCGCGTTGTCGCCCTGGCCGGGGACCAGGGCCACGGCGATCTTGGGGCGCACCGCCAGCCCCATGGGCATGCGCGAGAACGGCATGATCAGGCGCGCCAGCACCTTGGAGCCCACCGACGCGCCCCGGTCGGGCGGGATCGGGCCCTCGATCAGGATGCCGTATCGCGACTCGCCCACGCGTGCCACCGTGTCCACGTCGCGCACCAGGGACGTCAGCCGCCCGGCCAGGCGCAGCAGTACCTCCAGCACGGCCTTCCGGCCGAATTCCTCGCGCAGCTTGTGCAGGTTGGTGAAGTCCACCAGCACCACCGCGCTCTGGCAGTTGAATCGCTGCGAGCGCTCGATCATGCCGCGCAGGCGGTGGGCGAACACGTCGTCATTGACCAGGCCGGTCAGCGGGTCCACCTGGTCCAGGTGGCTGATGCGGCGGCGGTAGTCGCGCCGCTCCTGGCTGCGCAGGATCAGCAGCAGAAACACCGCGGGCAGCGTGACGGCCAGCGCCAGCTGGATGGCGTGCTGGGTCCAGAAGCCCAGCGGCACCAGCCCCAGCCAGCGGGCCACCGGGAACGGCAGCGCCACCAGCATCGGCACGAAGGCCGCCAGCAGCCAGCGCGCGAACCGGTCACCGTGGTACCAGGCCCAGCCCAGGCCCGCCAGCCCCACCAGCGTCAGGCTGATGACCACGCCCAGCAGCAGATGCAGCCGCTCGGGGCTGGGCAGCCAGTAGCAGGCGGCGGCGGCCGCCAGGGCCAGCCCGGCCAGCGCGCAGAACAGCCAGTGCACCATCGCCGAGCGCGCCCGCAGCGACGCCGTGAGCGCGACGAACACCAGCAGCGGCGCAAAGCTCAGCGCCGGCATGACGTATTCGGCCGCGTCGGCCCAGCGCGGCGCCTGCGGCCACAGGTGCAAGCCCGCCACGCCTACGCCGGTGGCCACCGACGCATTGATCGCCAGCGCATAGAGGCTGAACCAGGCGTAGGCCATGTCGCGCATGACCACGGCGCTGACGAGGGCGAAGATCGCCACCATGCCCAGCAGCCCGAAATACATGCCGTGGGCCAGCGAGATGCGCTGCTGCTCGGCCGACAGGCCGCTTTCGCTCACAAACTGGATCGGCGTGCTGAAGCTGTTGCTGGCCTCGATGCGCAGCACATAGCTGCCGATGTCGGCCGCCGACACGGCAATGGGCAGGATGGGGTACAGGTGCGGCAGCGGCCAGTGGGCCACCGGGATGTGGTCACCCGCCGCGTGGAACGTCCAGCCGTGATCGGTGCGGGTGAACAGCGTCACCCGGTCCAGCCCGGCGTTGGGCAGCTTGATGTACCAGCGTTCGTGGTCGGGCGCGGGCGGCACGGTAAACCGGATCCACAGCACCTGCCCGGGGCGCAGCGGGTACAGGCCGGAATGCGTGGGCTGCAGCGCGATGGCCGGCAGCTTGAGCACGCTTTCCAGGTCAGCCCGGCCGCTGGTGTCCGTCCAGGCGTCGCCCCAGTCGGCCAGGGCGACGGGCTGTCTTTGCACGTCCAGGTCCAGCACGGTGCGCGCAGCCGCCCCGCCGCTCCCCAGGCAGAGCAGCACGCCGGCCAGAAGGCCGATGTTCAAGCGGGTGACCAGCCAACGATACATTTTGTATCGTTCATTGGATACCCGGCTCAGGGGTTCGTCAAGGCAGTGTTTGCGGCGCCGGTGAGGGCTGTGCTGAGTGCGTCCAGCACGTCCGATTCAAGGTTCCAGCAGTGCCAGTACAGCTGGATCGGCAGCTTGTGGCCGGGCGCGATGTCCACCAGCGTGCCCTGCTCCAGCAGGCCGCGCACCAGCAGCTCGGGCAGGATGCTCACGCCCCAGCCGGCCAGCACGGCGCGCACCTGGCCTTCGGAGCTGGGCACGAACAGCTGGTTGAGCGTGACGCGCTTCAAGCCAAAGGCCTTGCCGACGAATTCGGTCTGGCCGTCGTCCTTGCGGTTGAAGGCAATGAACGGCACGCCGCGAAAGTTGTGCGGCGTGAGGCCCTGGGGCACATGGGCCTGGGCATAGCCGGCCTCGGCCACGGCGATGTAGTCCATGGCGCCCAGCGGCACCACCTTGCAGCCGCGCAGGGCCTGCTTGAGCGTGGTGACGCAGCCCAGCACCTGGCCTTCGCGCAGCCATTCGTGGGTGAAGTCCTGGTCGTCGGTGATGATCTCCAGCGGCAGGCCCTGGCGCGCCAGGTCGCCCACGGCGCTCAGCGCCCAGGTGGCGATGCTGTCGGCATTGACCGCGATGGAAATGCGCTCTTCCTCGCGCCCGCTGCCGGTGGAGCTGGGCGCCAGCTCTTTCAGGTCGCGCTCCAGGTCGGCGCGCAGCAGCCGCAGCTGCTTGGTGTGCTTGAGCAGCAGCTGCCCGGCCGAGGTGGGCTTGAGCGGGCGGCTGCGCACGATCAGCACCGTGCCCACCTGCGCCTCCAGCGCGCGCAGGCGCTGCGACACCGCCGACTGGGTGATCGACAGCCGCTGGGCGGCCCGCTCGAAGCCGCCCTCCTCGACAATCGCGGCCAGGCATTCGAGGGCATCCGGATCAAACGTGCTCATTCGCTGCGACTTATTAGGTGTACTGATGTTTTCTCTTAGAGTTTAATTTTTCTTTTATTCGGCGGCAAGCTCCGCCACACTCGCCCCCATGAAAGTTCTTGTCCTGGGCGCCGGCATCATCGGCACAAGCACCGCCTGGCACCTGCTGGAGCGCGGCCACGAGGTGACCGTGGTGGAGCGCCAGCCGGGCGCCGCGCTGGAGACCAGCTTTGCCAACGCCGCGCAGATTTCCGTGAGCTATTGCGAACCCTGGGCCAACCGCGACGCGCCGCTGAAGCTTTTGAAATGGATGTTCCGCAACGACGCGCCGCTGCTGTTTCGCCCGCAGCTTGACTGGCAGCAATGGCGCTGGGGCCTGCGGTTCCTGGCCCAGTGCAACGACCGCGCCTTCGAGCGCAACGTGCAGCAGCTGGTGGCGCTGGGCGCCTACAGCCACGCCGCCCTGAAGGACATGGTGCGCGCCACGGGCATTGAGTACAACCGCCTCACGCGCGGCATCGCGCACTATTTCACCGACCAGAAGTCATTCGACGCCGCGGGCGACGCGGCCCTGCTCATGCAGAAGTACGGCGTGCAGCGGCGCGTGGTCAGCCGCGACGAGCTGCTGCGCATTGAGCCGGCCTTCCGGTCGTTCAGCCACCGCATCGTGGGCGGCACCTACACCGCCAGCGACGAAAGCGGTGATGCGCGCGAGTTCACCCAGGCGCTGGCGCAGCGGTGCGCCGCGCGCGGCGTGAAGTTCCTGTACAGCCATGACATCGAGCGGCTGGCGCAGGCCGGCGGCGCGCTGGAGGCTGTGCATGTGCATGACAGGCTCACCGGCAGCCGCCGCGCGCTGCGCGCCGACGCGGTGGTGACGGCCTGCGGCAGCTACACCGCCCCCTTGCTGCGCACCGTGGGCGTGGACCTGCCGATCTACCCCGGCAAGGGCTACAGCGCCACGTTCAGACTCAACAAGCCCGAGCTCGCGCCCTATGTGAGCACGATTGACGACGAAGTCAAATGTGCCATGAGCCGCCTGGGCGACGAGCTGCGCGTGGCCGGCACCATCGAGCTGGGCGGCTTCGACCTGTCGCTGGACTCCCCGCTGGCCCAGGCGCGCTGCCGCATGCTGGCCGAGCGCATCGAAGCCGTGCTGCCCGGCGTGTGCGACACGCGCAGCGAAGCCGCAGGCGGCAACCCGCGCTTCTGGACCGGTCTGCGCCCGGCCACGCCCACCAACATTCCCTACATCGGCAAGACGCGCTTGGGCCGGCTGTGGGTCAACGCCGGCCACGGCACGCTGGGCTGGACCCACGGCGCGGGCTCAGGCAAGGCCATGGCCGAACTGATCAGCGGCGAGCAGCCTGCCATGGCTTTCGGCTTTTACGGCATGGACGGCACCAAAGGCACCCTGGCCCACGCGTAGGCATCGTCCTACATCGGCAGGCGCGGCCTTCAAGAATAATGGGCGTCCATTTGTTCCGGGCTGCCTGCCATGACCCTGCTCCCCCTGCATGCGCGCTGGCCGGTTGCCGTGGCCCTGGCCTGGGCCTGCCATGGCATCCACGCCCAGACCCTGGCCGCCAGCCTGGTGGAGCTGTCGCTCGAACAGCTGTCCAACATCCAGGTCACGTCGGTGGCCAAGCGCGCGCAGCGCCTGGCCGATGTGGCCGGCGCCGTCTACGTCATCAGCCAGGAAGACATCCGCCGCGCGGGCGCGACCAGCCTGCCCGAGGCCCTGCGCCTGGCGCCCAACCTGCATGTGGCACGCGCCGACGCCAACCAGTACGCCATTTCCAGCCGCGGCCAGAACTCGGTGCTGGCCAACAAGATGCTGGTGCTGATCGACGGGCGCACGGTTTACTCGCCGCTGTTCTCGGGCGTGTTCTGGGAAGCACAGGACGTGATGCTCGAGGACGTCGAACGCATCGAGGTGCTGAGCGGCTCGGGCGGCACCCTGCACGGATCCAATGCGGTCAATGGGGTGATCAACATCATCACGCGCAGCGCCGCAGACACCCAGGGCGCGCTGCTGAGCGCCGGCACGGGCAACCGCGAAAGCGCGGTGGCCGCCCGCTGGGGCGCCACCACGGCAGCGGGCACGGCCTACCGGCTGTACGCCCGCCACACGCGGCGCGATGCGTCGCAGCTGGCCAGCGGGGCGCCCCTGCGCGACGCGGCCGACATGACGCAGGCGGGCTTTCGCGCCGACCGCACTGACGGCGCCAGCCGGTTGACGCTGCAGGGTGACCTGTATGAAAGCCGCATTGACGAGGCGGTGTCTTCGCGCCGCGTGGCCGGCCTGAACCTGCTGGCCCGCTGGAGCGGCAACGTGGCCGGCGGCCAGGGCCAGCTGCAGGCCTACCTTGACCGCGCCACGCGCGACAGCCCCTCGTCCGTGCGCGATGTGCTGGACACGTTTGATATCGACTACCAGCACGCACTGGCGCCCCAGGGCGCGCACAACATCCTGCTGGGCGGTGGGTTGCGCACCCAGCATGACCGCGTGACCAACTATGTCCCGGCGGTATTGGCGCTGCTGCCGGCCAGGCGCCGGCTGGACCTGGCCAATGTGTTCGCGCAGGACGAGATCACCCTGGGCAGCCGCGTCAAGCTCACCCTGGGCCTGAAGCTGGAGCACAACGACTACACCGGCCTGGAGCACCTGCCCAGCGCCCGGCTGGCCTGGGACGTGGCGCCCAACCACCTGCTGTGGGCGGCAGTGTCGCGCAACGTGCGCGCGCCGGCGCGGGTGGACCGCGACTACGTCATCCCGCTGCTGCCCCAGGGCAGCCCCAACTTCCAGTCCGAAATCGCCCGGGTGTACGAAGTGGGATGGCGTGCCCAGCCCAGCCCGGTGCTGTCGTATGCGCTGACGCTGTACCACCACGACTTCTCGCGCCTGCGTTCGGTGGACCTGTCGCCCGCGGGCGGCTCGCTGAACAACAACGTCGAAGGCCGGCTGAGCGGCCTGTCCAGCTGGGCGGCGTGGCGTGTGACGGACCGCTGGCGCGTGACGGCGGCCTATGTCCATGCCGACCAGCGGTTCAGGGCCCGCCCCGGCGTGCCGCCGCCCATCCTCATCAATTCGCTGGGCAACGACCCGCGCTACCGCGTGGCGCTGGGGTCGTCGTTTGACATCGGGCGCACGGTGGAGCTGGACCTGCAGGTGCGCCGCGTGGGCGCGCTGCCCGACCCGGCCGTGGCCGCCTACACGGCGCTGGACGCCCGCCTGGGCTGGCGCGTGCACCCCAACCTGGAAGTGTCGGTGACCGGGCGCGGCCTGAACCGCGCGCGCCATGTGGAGTGGGGCAACAACGTCAGCACGCCGCGCAGCGTATTTGTAAAGGCGGTGTGGCGGCACTGATGAGACACCTGATCGCATCCCCGCTGCAAGCGCGCTGGTGGCGCGGCGTGCTGACGCGCCTGCGGCGCGTGGCCGTGCTGCTGCTGATCGCCTGCGCCGGCATGGCCGCCGCGCAGACCGCGCGCGACCGCGCGACGGACACGCTGATCAAGGCCGCGTTCCTGCACAAGTTCGCCAGCTTCGTGGAGTGGCCCGCAGGCAGCTTTGCCAGCGCCACCAGCCCCTTGCGCATCGGCGTGCTGGGTGACGACGGCGTTTTCAAGGACCTGGCCGACACCTCGCGCGACCGCGACCGTGACGGACGCCCGGTACAGGCCGTGCGGCTGGCACCGGGCGATGCGTTCACCGGCTTTCACATCCTGTACCTGAAGGGCAGCGACGCCCGCCTGGCCGAATGGCTGCTCCGCGTGCCCGAGGCCGTGCTGACGGTGACGGATTCCGACGGTGAGCTGCCGCGCGGCGGCGTGATCAGCTTCTTCCTGGAAGACGGCCGGGTACGCCTGGGTGCGTCGGTGGAAGCCGCCACGCGCCAGGGGCTGCGCCTGAGCGCGCGGCTGCTGTCGGCCGCGCGCATCGTGCAGGCCATCCCGTAGCCCAGGCCGGCGCTGCGGCTACCATGCCGGGCATGAGCGCACCGACACCCACCCCGACACCGACCCCACCGCACTTCCTCTTTCTCGTCACCTCCACGCGCGAGCCAGGCCACCTGGGCAACACCGAATGGCTGGCCCGCCAGGCCGCCGCCGCCCTGCCGGGCGGCACCACGCAGACCTGGCTGTCACTTTCGGGCATGACCCTGCCGCCGTTTGTGGACCTGCGCCACACCGCCGGCCAGTACCCCGCGCCCACCGGCGACCTGGCCTTGATGCTGGCCGCCACGATGGCGGCGACCGACATCGTGTTCGTGTCGCCGGTGTACTGGTACAGCATTCCCGCGCCGCTGAAGACCTACATCGACCACTGGAGCGCCTGGATGCGCGTGCCCGGCCTGCCGTTCAAGGAGCAGATGGCCCGCAAGACGCTGCGCCTGGTCACCACCAGCGGCGACCGCGCCAAGGCCCGGCCCATGATCGACTCGGTGCGCCTGTGCGCGCAGTTCCTGGCCATGGGCTGGGGCGGCGCGCTGTGGGGCAAGGGCGGGCCACCCGGCGCGGTGCAGGCCGACGCCGCCGCCGTAGCAGCCGCCGCGGGTTTCCTGTTGCAACCTGCAGTGCGCACGTGAGCACCACGCTGGGCATCGACTTCGGCACGTCCAACTCGGCCGCCGCCTGGCGCGTGGGCGACGGCCCGGCCCAGCCGCTGCGGCTGGAGGGCGACAACTTCGCCTTGCCTACCGCCCTGTTCTTCAACGCCGAGGACCGGCGCGTTCACTTTGGCCGCGACGCGGTGGCGCAGTACCTGACCGGCGCAGACGGACGGCTGATGCGCTCGCTCAAAAGCCTGCTGGGCAGCGCGCTGCTGCTGGAGAAAACCGAAGTCAATGGCCAGCCCATGAGCTTTCAGGACATCATCGGCATCTTTCTGAAGGAAATCGTGGCGCGGGCACGCCGGCAGACCGGCGCCGAGCCCGGGCGCGTGGTGCTGGGGCGGCCCGTGCATTTTGTGGACGACGACCCGCAGCGCGACGCACTGGCGCAGCAGATGCTGCTGCAGGCTGCGCACGCCGTGGGCCTGGCCAACGTGGGCTTCCAGCTGGAGCCGATTGCCGCCGCGTTTGACTACGAGCAGCGCATCACGCGCGACAGCATCGTGCTGGTGGCCGACATCGGCGGGGGCACGTCCGACTTCACCGTGGTGCGGCTGGGCCCGGGCCGCGCCGCGCATGCCGCGGACCGCACGCAGGACATCCTGGCCACGCGCGGCGTGCACATAGGCGGCACCGACTTTGACCAGAAGCTCAGCCTGGAGCACGCGATGCCGCTGCTGGGCTATCGCCACATCGGCCCCGGCCAGCGCGAGGTGCCCAGCGCGGTGTTCTTTGACCTGGCCACCTGGCACCTGATCCACTGGCGCTATGTGCCGCGCGCGCTGCGCGAGGCCCAGGCCCTGCGCGTGAACTACACCGACCTGAACCTGCACCGCCGCCTGATGACCGTGCTGGACCAGCGCCTGGGCCACCACCTGGCCAATGACGTGGAGCAGGCCAAGATATCCACGAGCCAGACGGGCGGCGCGGCCACGCTGGACCTCAGCTACATCGAGCGCGGCCTGCAGTCGGGCTTTGACGCAGAGGCCATGGCGCGGTATCTGCAGGCGCTGCTGGCGCGCGTGGTGCTGTGCGCGCAGGACTGTGTGCAGGCTGCGGGCGTGAGGCCGCAGGAGCTGAGCGCCATCTACCTGACCGGTGGCTCATCGGCACTCATGCCTTTTCAACGTGCGTTGCAGGCTGCGTTTGTGGGTACGCCGCTGGTGGAGGGCGACCTGTTTGGCGGCGTGGCGGCGGGGCTGGTGTACGGAGCCGCTGTTTAGTTTTGCCCCGCAGGTTGGCGCTGACGATGCCCGGCTCCGCGAATGTCCTCCGAACTGGCTTCGCCAGTTCTCCCCCTTTATTTCGCTGCGCCGGGCACCATCACCACCAACCCGCTACGTGTAGGCAAGCAACCGGTGACGCACAACCGTGGTGGCAGGATCAGGTGGGCTGGGCGCTCTGCGCAGCGGCATAAAGGAGGAGGCGGGCGCAGCCCGCCGGGGGACAGCCGCGGAGCAGAGTGCCCAGCCCGCATGATCCCGAAGTAAGTCTATGTACCGCAGCGCAGGCTACACCACCTTGATGCCGCGTAGCTTCGCGTCCTCGGGCGGGTAGCGCAGGCCCAACGACTTGAGCCTGTCGCGTACCAGCGTGGCGATCATCAGGTTGCGGTGGGTTTTGGAGTCGGCGGGCACCACGGTCCAGGGTGCCCAGGGCGTGCTGGTGGCGCCCAGCAGGGTTTCGTACGCGGCCTGGTAGTCGCCCCACTGCTTGCGGGCCTCCAGGTCGCCCAGGTTGAATTTCCAGTGTTTGGTGGGGTCGTCCACCCGCTCCTGCAGGCGCTGGCGCTGCTCGTCAAAGCCGATGTGCAGCATGAACTTCAGGATGACCGTGCCGGTCTCGCTCAAGAGCCGCTCAAAGTCGTTGATGTGGGCCAGGCGCTGGCTGTGCTGCGCCGGCGTGATCCAGCCATTGACCACCGGCACCAGTACGTCCTCGTAATGGCTGCGGTTGAATATCATCATCTCGCCTGCGGCCGGCACCTGCTGGTGAATGCGCCACAGGTAGTCGTGCGCGCGCTCGGTCTCGGTCGGGGCCTTCCAGCCCACGGTGTGCACACCCAGCGCGCTGGTGCGGCTGAAAACGCCGCGAATGGTGCCGTCCTTGCCCGCTGTGTCGGTGCCCTGCAGCACCACCAGCAGCTTGAAGCGCCGGTCGGCGTAGAACAGGTCCTGCAGGCTGTCCAGCTCCAGGGCCAGCGCATCCACCGCCACCTTGTCCTGCGCCTTGTTGCCACGCGAGAACGGCTTGGCGTCAGGCGGGCAGTTCTTCAATGAAAACGGTTTGCCACGGCCATCAGTGGGGGGCTGCCAGGCCGCCAGGGATGGGGTGCCGTTGTCTTGTTTGCGGGTGACCATGCCAGCTCCAGTGAATGCGTGTTGCAGCATACCGCTTCAATGCCCGCCACGGATAATCAGCGCTTGCCCGCCCACCACCCCACCCCGCCGATCCGTGTGCTGTCCGTCATCCCGCCGATGACGCAGCTGAACACGCCCTACCCGTCCACCGCCTACCTGACGGGGTTTCTGCGGTCGCGCGGCGTCACCGCCATGCAGGAAGACCTGGCGCTGGCCCTGGTGCTGCGCCTGCTGTCGCCCGAAGGCCTGCGCGCCGTGGCCGCCTGCGTGGACGCACTGCCCGCCGCGAGGCACAGCCCCGCGATGCGGTCATTTGCGGCGCAGCGTGAGCGCTACCTGGCCACCATCGCACCCGCCATCACCTTTCTGCAGGGGCGCGACAGCACATTGGCGCACCGCATCACGGGGCGCAACTACCTGCCCGAAGGCCCGCGCTTTGAGTCGCTGGACGTGTACGTGGACGACGAAGGCGGCGACCCGCTGGGCTGGGCCTTTGGCGCCCTGGGCATCCAGGACCGCGCGCGGCACCTGGCCACGCTGTACCTGAACGACCTGGCCGATGTGCTGCGCGACGCGGTGGACCCGCGCTTTGAATTTGTGCGCTACGCCGAATCGCTGGCGGGCAGCCAGCCCACGTTCGACCCGCTGGCCCAGGCGCTGGCCGCAACGCCCAACCTGGTGGACGACACGCTGCGGGCGCTGACGCTGGACGCCATCGCCCGCCATGAGCCCACGGTGGTGCTGCTGTCGGTGCCGTTCCCCGGCGCGGTGTATGCGGCGTTCCGGATTGCGCAGGCCATCAAGACACAGCACCCGCAGATCACCACCGTGCTGGGCGGCGGCTTTGTGAACACCGAGCTGCGCGAGCTGGCCGAGCCGCGCGTGTTTGACTACTTTGACTATGTGACGCTGGACGCCGGCGAACGCCCGTTGCTTGCGTTGCTGGAGCACCTGCAGGGCCAACGCGGGCGCCAGCGGCTGGTGCGCACCTTTGTGCGTGAAAGTCCTGTTGATGGGGGTGCGGTTCGCTACATCAACATGGCCGAGCCCGACGTGGCGTTTGCCGAGGTGGGCACGCCCACCTGGGACGGCCTGCCGCTGGACAGATACCTGTCGCTGCTGGACATGCTCAACCCCATGCACCGCCTGTGGAGCGACGGACGCTGGAACAAGCTGACCGTGGCGCACGGCTGCTACTGGAAGAAATGCAGCTTCTGTGACGTGAGCCTGGACTACATCAGCCGCTACGAAGGCGCGTCGGCCACGGAGCTGGCCAACCGCATCGACGCCATCGTGCGCGAAACCGGGCAGACCGGCTTTCATTTCGTGGACGAGGCCGCGCCGCCCAAGGCACTGAAGGCGCTGGCGCAGGAGCTGATTGCGCGCAACACCGGCATCTCGTGGTGGGGCAACATCCGTTTTGAAAAATCATTCAGCCCCGAGCTGTGCCAGCTGCTGGCCGACAGCGGCTGCATTGCCATCTCGGGCGGGCTGGAGGTGGCGTCCGACCGGCTGCTGGCCCTGATGAAAAAGGGCGTTTCCGTGGACCAGGTGGCGCGCGTGACGAAAGGATTCACCGACGCCGGCATCCTGGTACACGCCTACCTGATGTACGGCTTTCCCACGCAGACGGTGCAGGACACGGTGGACGCGCTGGAATACGTGCGCCAGCTGTTTGAAAACGGCTGCATCCAGAGCGGCTTCTTTCACCGCTTTGCCTGCACCGTGCATTCACCCGTGGGCAAGAATCCCGAAGACTATGGCGTGACGCTGCAGCCCCTGCCGCCCGGCGCCTTCGCCAAAAACGACATCGGCTTTCACGACCCCACCGGCGTGGACCACGACGCACTGGGCGGCGCGCTGAAAAAGGCCATCTACAACTACATGCACGGCATCGGCCTGGAGCAGGACGTGCGCAGCTGGTTTCCGTTCAAGGTGCCGAAGACGACGGTAGCGAGGAACCGGATTGAGCGGGCGCTTCGACAGCAGGGCTGACCTACCAGACCTCCAGGCGCAGTTTGGGCTGGACCTGAGCGAAAGCCTTGTCCCGGCTGACCAGCGTAGCGTCCACCGCCACCGCGTGCGCGGCGATCATCATGTCCATGGAGGCCAGCGTGATACCCCGCAATGCCAGCTGGGCAGCAAGTTCGCCATAGCGCAAGGCTGCCTGTTCATCCCAGGCCAGAACTTCCATGCGCAACAACAATTGCGCCAGCGCATTTCTCAGGCGCTCGGGCTGGCCCCTTCTATGCAGCCCGTACTCCAGTTCTGCGAGCGTCACGCTGGATATCACCACTTGCCCCACCGAGAGGGCGACCAACCGTGCCAGCAAAGCCGTGTCCCGGCCTTGCATGATGTGGCTGACAACGTTGGTGTCCAGCAGGTAGCGCTGGCTCATTCCTGCATGCCTTCAAAGGGATCACGAGGGGCATGGCTTGGGCTGCGTTCAAGAAGTTCATCGCCCTTGTTCAGAGCCACCGCATCCAGCAGGCCCTGCCAGTCCGTCGGCTTGCGCGACAGCACGACATCGCCGGTGGCCGGGTCGTGGCGGATGAACACTTCGGGCACATCAAAGCGGAACTCACGCGGCAGGCGCACCGCCTGGCTTCTGCCCGTGACAAAAATCTTGGCGGTTTGCTGCATGGGATGACCTCCGGCCAGACATGATATGTCTCATGGTACATATCATTTTGGAGCAAAGTCAACCCGCCAGCAACCCCCACACCTTCGCCGCCGTCAGCGGCATCTGGATCGTCGGCGCCACACTCGCCTTGCCCGCGCGCGCCAGCGCATCGGCCACCGCATTCACCAAGCTGGGCGCGGCGCCGATGGTGCCCAGCTCGCCCACACCCTTCACGCCCAGCGGGTTGTTCTTGCAGGGGGTGGACTCGTCCATCTCGGTCACGAAGTCGCAGGCCATCACATCGGCGCGCGGTGCGCAATAGTCCATCAGGCTGCCGGTCACGGGCTGACCGGTGTCAGAGTCGTAGACCATGTGCTCCTGCAGCGCCTGGCCTATGCCTTGCACCGCGCCGCCGTCGAGCTGGCCGCGCACGATCATGGGGTTGACCACGCGGCCCACGTCGTTGACGCTGCTGTAGGCCACGATCTGCACCTCGCCGGTGGCGGGGTCGATCTCGACCTCGCTGACGTGGCAGCCGTTGGGCCAGGTGGGGCCGCTTACAGCGCTGGTGCTGTCCATGTGGATGCGCCCGCCGTCCTGCTTCGCGGCCAGGGCGAACAGGTCAATGCCGACGTCCGTGCCCTTCACGTTGAAGCGGCCGGCGGTGTAGGCGATGTCTTCTGCGGCGGCCTCCAGCTCCCTGGCCGCGAGCTGCTTTGCATGGTCGATGGTGCGCTCGGAGCCGATGCGCATGGCCGACCCGCCGGTGAACAGCGAGCGTGAGCCCGCGCTGCCAAAGCCGTCACCCCGGTCCGTGTCGCCCAGGATCACCTTGACGCGCTCGATGGGAACGCCAAACACATCCACCACCAGCTGTGCCAGCGTGGTGGCAATGCCCTGGCCCATCTGGTTGACGGCGGAGAACACTTCGATGGTGCCGTCACTTTTCACATCGACCGTCACGCGCTCTTCAAACACGTTGCCGCCGGTCCATTCCAGAAAGGTACTGATGCCCAGTCCCCGCAGCTTGCCGCGCGCCTGGCTCTGCGCGGCGCGTGCGTCAAAGCCGCTCCAGTCGGCCAGCGCCAGGCCCTGGTCCATCACCTTTTCAAACTGCCCGGTGTCATAGGTCTGGCCCATGGGGTTCTTGTAGGGCATCTGGTCGGGCCGGATGAAGTTGCGCCGGCGCAGCGCAATGCGGTCCATGCCGGTCTGGCGCGCGGCCTCGTCCATCAGCCGCTCGATGATGAAGATGGCCTCAGGCCGGCCCGCGCCGCGGTAGGCGCTGGTGGGCGCGGTGTTGGTCAGCACCGCCTTGAAGTGGAAGTCGATCGTGGGGATGTCATACACGCTGGTTTGCACCCAGGGGCCGATCAGCAGCTGGATGGCCACGCCGGTGCCGGTGGCATAGGCGCCCACGTTGGCCAGCGAGCGCAGCCGCAGCGCCAGGATCTTGCCATCCGCCGTCAGCGCCATCTCGGCCTGCGTCTGCAGGTCGCGGCCGTGGGCGGTGGTCAGAAACTCTTCGCTGCGGTCGGCGATCCATTTGACGGGGCGGCGCAGCGTGCGGGCGCACCAGGCCACGGCCGCGTCCTCGGGGTAGATGCCGGTCTTCATGCCAAAGCCGCCGCCCACGTCGCCCACCGTCACGCGCACCTGGTCGCGCGACAGGCCCAGGATGTCGTTGCACAGCGAATTGCGCACGCCGCTGGGCATCTGGCTGCTCATGCGCAGCGTCAGGCGCCCGTCGTCCGCGATCCAGGCCAGCACCGAACGCGGCTCGATGGTCAGCGCCGCCACGCGCTGGTTGGTGATGTTGAGCTTGACCACGTGCGCGGCGGCGGCAAACGCATCGGCGGTAGCGGCCTCGTTGCCGTGGCGCATTTCGGCGGCGATGTTGTCAGGCGCCTCGGGGCACAGGGCGGGCGCGCCGGCCGTGGTGGCTTCGGTCAGCCCGACCACATGCGGCAGCTCTTCGTAGTCCACATACACGGCCTCGGCGGCGTCGCGGGCCTGCTGCATGGTTTGCGCCACCACCATGGCCACCGCCTCGCCCACGTGCCGCACGCGCTCATGGGCCAGCACACGGCGCGGCGGTGTGGCACCAGGGGCACCGCCCGCGCGCTTGAAGTTGGCGCTGCCGGGGATGGGCTTGACGCCGGCGGCCACCAGCTCGGCACCCGTGTACACCCCCACAACACCGGGCATGTCCCTGGCTGCGCTGGTGTCCACTGATACGACGCGGGCATGCGGGTAGGGCGAGCGCACAAAGCACAGGCGCAGCTGGCCTTCGGGCGCGATGTCATCGGTGTACTGGCCTGTGCCTTTGAGCAGGCTTTCGTCTTCCAGGCGTTTGACGGATTGGCCGCTGCCGAAGCGGGTGGCTATTTCTGTTGTCATGTTGTTTGCTCCAGGCGTTTTGTTTGTTTAGTTCGCTGGCTTCGCGTCAGGCGGTGGCCGGCGGGGGCTCACACTGTGGCGGTCTACGCTTCGCTTCGACTGCACTGTGGTGCTCGATTCGGGGTTGCGCCGCAGAACTCACTTCGTGCTGCGCACTCCGTTCGAACAGCCGCAGCGAGCCGGAAACGAAGCGCGCTTGGCGCGCCAACCCCGAATCTGCGCTCCTCGTCGCCACAGAGATCGCCCCCGCCGGGCACCGCCTGCCGCGAAGCCGGGTGCAGGTACGCCACCGGTGGTGTGCCACAGCTGCCTCTGCAAAGGCGTGCGCGGACACCCGGCAATGCGCCTCTAAAGCGCTGAGCAGCGCAGGGCATGCAGCCGCGCGCGCAGCGCGCTTCGTTTCTGACTCACCGCGGCTGTCCGAGCGCAGCGCGAAGCGCGTAGCGAGTTCTGCGGTGGGCTGCTTGACCGAGCAGCACAGGGCAGTCGCCGCAGGCGACCGCTTTGGTGAAGCGTTGCCGGGTGTCCGCGCACGCCTTTGCCGCGAAGTGCAACGAATGAAAAAGTGACTCAAGCGCTTCATGTGGAAGGTTCCAGCGCCAGAGTCTCGCTGATTTCCTCAACGCGCGCCGGGCCCCAGCCGTTCACTCATCCAGCGCAGCAGATCCACCCACATCTGTCGGGTCTCGCTGTCCAGCGGGGTGCGCATGGCGTTGGGCAGTTCCACGGTCACCACGGGCACGCCCTTGTGCACGCCGCCGTAATTGCCCAACGAGCCGGGGAAGATGCCCACCTGGTCCAGGTACAGGCGGCCCAGCTTGCTGGGGGGCACCGACGGGCCGTCAAAGTCCAGCACGCCATAGGGCGCGTGAATGCTCACGATCAGGTCGGGCTTGAAGTCCACCATCTGGGCGTGCACAAACTTCGTCTCGGGCTCCGACATGGCCTTGGGGCCGGGCCAGCGGCGCGGGTCCTTGCGCACGCGCTGGTTCCAGTAGATGGCGGCGTCGCGTTCCCAGTTGGGCGTGGGAAAGTTGCGGTTCAGGTCCACGCCGTTGGCGTTCATACGCCGGGGCGGCTGGTGGAACAGGCCGTCGGGGTTCAGCACCGGTATGAAGCGCCAATGGATGGGCTGGGGCGTGGTGATGACCGGGTCCTGCGCCAGCCTGATCCAGTGGAACGCAACCGAGGCCGACGACAGCTCGTCACCATGGATGGCGCCCAGCACCAGCACGCGAATCCTGGCGGCGTCGGGCTGGATATCACGCGTGTACAGCGGCAGGCCCTTGACCGAGCGCGCGCCGGAGTCCTGCAGCGCGGCCTGCGTACACAGCGGCATGCGCAGGTTGGGCAGGCGGCGTACCAGCGCCTGGCATTCGGCGTCGGAGGCCAGCACCGGCGCCGGCGCCACCACGGCAGGCGGCGCTGTCGCCACGGCCGCATCGGCAGGCGCCGGGCGGTCCGAGCACGCCGACAGCAACAGCGCCACAGCGGCAGCGGGAATGAGCAGGAGGTGTCGCATCAGCCTCCATTATTGGGCCTGTGCGTGACCACCCCCTGACGCGCCTACACTGCGGCCCATGTTCAGCCAATGCCTCAAGTGCGGCCATGCGCCGCTGCCCGCCGATCAGGCCCTGCCGGCAGCGTGCCCGGGCTGCGGGGTGATCCTGGCCAAGCTGTCCGCGCCAGCGGCCAGCCCCCGGCCCGCGTCCATGGCACAGCGACCGGACAGCCGCCCGGCGCCGCTGTGGCTGCACGTGCCTGCGCAGGTGGACCCGCTGCGCTGGTGGCTGCGTGCGGGGTTGCTGGCCGCATTCACCGTCTGGGGCTGGCGGCTGATCGCCATGGACTACCGCGACGGCAGCCTCATGAATTCTTTCCTGCACAGGCCGCTGCTGATCTTTCATGAAGCGGGCCATGTGGTGTTCATGCCGTTCGGTGAATGGATGTCGGTGGCCGGTGGCACGCTGGGCCAGCTGGTCATGCCGGCCATCATGGCAGGCGCCCTGCTGTACAAGAACCGCGACCCGTTCGGCGCCGCCATGGGCCTGTGGCTGCTGGGCGTGTCGGTGCTGGACGTGGCGCCCTATGTGTACGACGCGTGGGAGCCGCGCCTGACGCTGCTGGGCGGTGGCACGGGCGAGACCGGGCCGCACGACTGGATGTACCTGTTGGGCTCCATGGGCCTTGTCAACAAGGCGCAGCTGATCGGCGCGCTGACGCACAAGCTGGGTGCTGTGGTCGTACTGGTGGCGCTGGGCTGGGCGGCATGGGTGCTCAAGCGCCAGCGCGCGCGGCTGAGCGACGCACCGTTTGTCGAGGAATGACCCGGCGCCACGCCGGGTCCGCAACGCTCAGGCCTCGTCCCGCTCACCCGCCTCGTACAGCGTCTCGCGGCCCATGCGGTCCAGCACCAGCTCGGCCGTCCAGGGCAGCATCAGCGAGCCGCAGCGGCTGTCGCGGTAGATGCGCTCCAGCGGCAGGTGCTTCATCATGCTCTGGCCGCCGCAGGTGCGGATGGCCAGGCGCGCGATGTCGTTGGCACCTTCCATCACGCTGTAGTGCGCGGCGTACAGGCGCATCTTTTCGTCCTTGGACGGGTTGGGCTTCGCTTCAAGAATCGCGCGGGTGAACAGGCTGCGCATGGCTTCGAGCTGGATGCGCATCTGCGCCACGGCGATCTGCTTGGTCGGGTACATGCGACGCTTGACAGGCGGCTCGCCGGGTACCTCGCCGCGCAGGTACTGCACCGTGAAGTCATACGCCGCATTGGCCAGGCCCAGGTAGGTGGGCGCCAGCGTGAAGAACATGGCCGGCCAGGTCTGCGCGCCCTTGAAGTAGATGCCGCGCGGCATGAGCTGCTCGTCGTCGCTGACGAACACGTCATTGAAGTGCAGGTTGCGGCTGACCGTGCCGCGCATGCCCAGCGGGTTCCAGTCGCCGCTGATGGAAAAGCCCGCCGACGTGGCGGGCACGCTGATGTACAGCGTGTCGCGCGCGTCGGGGTGTTCGTCACCCTTGTCTTCGGTGCACAGGATACCGTAGTAGTTGGCTGCGCCCGACAGGCTGGCAAAGATCTTGCGGCCGTTGATCAGCCAGCCACCATCGACCTTTTTGGCCGTGGTGCCAAACGGCGCCCGGCCCGCCGCGGCCGCGCTGCCTTCGCTGAACGGCTGCGCATAGATCGCGCCGTCGTTCACGATGCGCCCGAAGTGCAGCTCGCGCCGCTTCAGGTGCTCGGCGCGTTGCGCGTCGGTCATGGCAATGCCGTCGGCCAGCACACCCGTCCACATGGTCGAGCAGATGTGCATGTTCCAGGTCAGCGCGGTGGCGCCGCAGTGGCGGCCGATCTCGGCGGCTACCATCATGTAGGTGGCGTAGTCCGCCCCCAGGCCGCCATGCGCTTCGGGCACGCACAGCTTGAGCAGGCCCGCGTCGCGCAGGTCGTCGTAGTTGGCAAACGGGAAGCTGGCCGTTTCGTCCCACTGCGCGGCGCGCGGTGCAAACTTCGTGCGGCCGAGCTCGCTGGCCAGCGACAGCAGTGCGCGCTGCTTCGGCGTGAAGGGCATGTTGCCCACGGCGGGCGTAAAGCCCAGGGTATCTGGCAGGGTGCGGGTATTCATGCGTGTGTCTCCATCGTCAGCGTTCGGTGCGCCCGCCCAGAGATTCGAGGACGCCTGTCCAGAAGGCTGCGCGTTCAACATAAGGGTCCGGGTCCTGCGCGCCGCTGGCTACGGCATACACGGCGGTCTGCACCATCACGATGCCGGTGGCCGGCTGCACGAACACGGTCTGGCCATGGATGCCCTGCATCGCAAAGCTGCGCTCCTTGAGCGGGAACAGCCAGAACTGGTAGCCATAGCCAAAAAACGGCGTGGCCTTGCCGGGCGCAAACGCCGCGGGCTGGCGCGCCGCATCGGTGGCGTCCAGCAGGTAGTCGCGCGGCAGCACTTGCTGGCTGCCCACGCGCCCGTCGTTCGCCAGCAGCAGGCCCAGGCGGCCCCAGTCGCGCAAAGATGCATTGAACGCACCCATGGCCTGCTCCTGCCCGTCGGCGCCGATGCGCCAGAACGCGTCGTGCTCGGCGCCCATGGGCTGCCACAGCCACTCAGCCGTCAGCGCAGCCATGCTGCGGCCTGTGGCGCCGGCCAGCACGCGGCCCAGCACATCGGTCTCCGAGCCGGCGTACACAAACTTTTCGCCCGCCGGGCTATGCCGCTCGGTGATGCTGCGCAGCACACTGACCGGGCTGGGATGACCCGAGGCGGAGGCGCGCGACAGGCGTGCAACATCGTCCTGCCCGTCGTAGCGCTCGGTAAAGCGCAGGCCCGAGCTCATGCGCAGCAGCTGGCGGATGGTGGTGGCGCCGTAGGGGCTGCCGGCCAGCTCCCTGGCGTATTTTTCCGCCGGATCGTCCAGCGAGGCGATGGCGCCGCGCTGCAGCGCCACGCCCACCAGCAGCGACGTGACGCTCTTGGCCATGGAAAAGCTCAGGAAGCGCGCATCGTCCTGCCGACCATAGCGGTAACGCTCGGCCACGATCTCGCCGTTCTTCAGGATCAGCAGGCCGGTGATGCGCCGGCGCTCCAGGTAGTCGTCCAGGGTGTAGCCGAGGTTGCGGTAGCGGTACCTGATGGCAGGCGGCTGCACCGCGTGGGGCAGCGCCTGGGGCATGGCCGCGCGCGGCACGCCGCGCGTCAGCACACCCGGCACCTTGTCCAGCGCCGACCAGGAGCCCACGCGGTATGCCGGCTCATACCAGTTGGCGATGTTGCTGCCCACAGGATAGCCCAGTGCTTTGCCCAGCTGCGCTTCATCGGGCTCGCCCGCGGCAGGCAGCGCAAGCAGGCCCAGCGCGCAAGCCAGCAGTGACAGGGTCGATCGGCTCACGTGCGGGCCTTTCAGTGCAATACGCGCGGCAGCGCCAGGAAGTTCAGCACCAGCGCGTCAAATTCTTCAGGCGCTTCCAGGTTCTGCAGGTGGCCGATGCCTTTCATCTCGATGAAGGTGCTGCCCGCGATGGCGCCGGCCATCTTGCGCATGACAGCGCTGGGCGCGTTGCGGTCGTGCTCGCCGGCCACCAGCAGCGTGGGCACATGGATGTGCGGCAGGTTGGCGCGGCGGTCAAAGGTGACGATGCATTCCAGCGCGCGGCGGTAGGTGGCCGGGTTCACGCCGGCCATGCAATGCGCGGCGAGCTTGACGCCCTCGGGCAGCGAGCCGGGGCCGACCATCTGTGGCACCAGCACCTCGGCCAGCCCGGCCATGGTCTGGCCCGCGTCCAGCGGCGCGGTGCGCTGGCTGATGAATTCGCGCTGCCAGTCCCCATCCGGCTTGCCGAAAGACGGCGAGGTGCCGCACAGGATGAGCCGGCTGACCAGGTCCGGCCGGCGCGCCACCACCTCCTGCGCCACCATGCCGCCCATGCTGTGACCGAGCAGAGTGACCGGGCCGCCCTGCAGCGCTTCGATCAGCGTGATGCAGCTTTGCGCCAGCCCTTTGAAGGTGTAGGGCTCGATCGGCGGGCTGCGGCCGTAGCCGGGCATGTCCCAGGCCACGGCGCGGTAGCCCTGCGACGCGAGCGCCTCCACCTGCGGCGCAAAGGCCAGGTGGCCGCCGCCGATGCCGTGCAACATCAATACGGTGTGCCCATTGCCCAGCGTCGTGAACGTGGGGATCATGAAATGACCTTGCCTGTATCCACCACGGTCGCGCCATCCAGCTGCACGGTACAGTGGCGCATCGGCAGATCGAAGTGCCCGGCGGTGTGGCGCCCCGCCACCTCGTTGGCGCCGGTGCTGTACAGGAAGTTGCCGGCAAACGCGCGCAGCTCGGTGCCGTTGAAGTCGCGCTTGTCGTACAGCGCCATGCTGTCCCAGCGCGCGGCGTCGTTCAGGCCCCAGCCCACGTGGCTGACGGCATAGGCTTCCCTGTCGCCCCAGGCCGCGATGTAGCTGCGCATCAGCTCGGCGTCCACGCCTGCGCCTTCTATTCTGGTGACGTAGTCGTTTTCAATCGTGAGCGTGACGGGCCGCTCGATGTAGCGCTTGAAGGTCAGGTTCACATCGCCCTCGGCCAGCACCAGCCGGCCGTTGACGCTGCCAGCCGCCGGAAAGCACAGCGCCAGCCCGCCGGGCCAGTGCGTCATGGTGCCGGGGCGGGTGGTATAGCCCCAGTTGCCGCCCGCCACCGCGCCCGCCAGCGCAATGCGCAGGTCGGTACCGGCGGCGGAGGTCGCGCGCATTTCCTTCGCCGCGCGCAGGCGCTTGACGTGGTCCTTGACGCGGGCCTCGGTGGCGTCGTCGGGCAGCAGGCGGGCCAGGGCTTCGGGGTGCTCGTTGCTGACGTACACCACGCGCGCGCCGCCTTTCAGGATCGCAGGCAATTCGGGCGCATGCATCAGGCCCTCTACCGTGCAGTCCACCACCAGCGTGCTGGCCGCCAGGGCCGAGACCACCGGCGCCAGGTTGCGGATGGCGAGCGATGCGCCGGTGGAGCGCGTGACGGGTTGCGCGCTGTCGAATACCGACGGCAGCACCAGCGTGAACACCTGCGCGCCGATGCGCGCGGCCGCCAGCCGGGCCAGCGCCATGAGCACCGGGCGGCTCTGGCTTTCGCCCAGCACGGCCACGGTGTCGCCGGGCTGCAGCGCGCAGCGGCGCAGCACGGCCTCAAACGCATCAATCCACGCGGGTTCGACAATTTCCTGCAGCATGAAAGGGTCTCTGGCAAGGTGTGGGTTGCGGTTCATAATACATGAAATTTCATGTAAATTGCATCGCTGGACGCCCTAGTAAACTTGGCCGCTGTGAACCCGCCCCGCAAAGCCCTGCCCCCCGTGTTCTCCGGCCTGGAGTTCCGCACCGCGCTGGGCATGTTTGCCACGGGCGTGACCATCGTCACCGCGCGCACGGGTGAGGGCGACCTGATCGGCCTGACGGCCAATTCATTCAACTCGGTGTCGCTGGACCCGCCGCTGGTGCTGTGGAGCCTGGCGCGCGCCGCCGGCTCCATGCCGGCGTTCAGCACCGGCTCGCACTACGCCATCAACATCCTGTCGGCCGACCAGAAAGCCCTGGCCGAACGCTTTGCGCTCAAGGGCGCGGACCGCTGGGCCGGCGTGGCCTTCACCGAAGGCGCGGGCGGCGCGCCGCTGCTGGCGGGCGCGGCGGCCACGTTTGAATGCTTCAACCGCAGCCGCTACGAGGAAGGCGACCACGTCATCTTCGTCGGCGAGGTCGAGCGCTGCAGCCACCGCGCGGGCGCGTCGCCGCTGCTGTTTCATGGGGGCCGCTTCTTCACGGAGCACCCCTTGTGAATGTGACCCCCACGCTCGTCACTTCGTGTACTTCGCTGCCCCCCGGGGGGGCCTTCGCGCCTTGGGGCGGCCCGGCGGCGCTCAAGCCATGAGCACACGCTTCGTTGACGGGTACCTGGGCTACCTGCTCGGGCAGGCCAATCACGCGCTGTACAAGGATTTCGATGCCCACGTGCGCGCCGCCGGCCTGAGCAGCATTGAGTGGCGCGTGCTGGCCACGCTGCACGACAGCGAGCCGCTGACCGTGAGCCAGCTGGCGCACGAGGTGCTCAGCAAGCAACCCACGGTGACCAAGCTGGTGCAGCGCATGGCCGAGCAGGGCTGGGTGGCGCTGCAGGCCTGCCCGACCGACCAGCGCCGCACGCTGGTGGCGGTGACGGCGGCGGGGCGCCGGCTGGTCAAGCCGCTGGTGGAAGCGGCCAAGGCCCATGAGGCGCAGGTGCTGCGCGCGCTGGGCGCCACGGAAAAGGCGGCGCTGCGCAAGCTGCTGGGCAAGCTGGCTCAACCCTCCTGAACCGGCACACCGCCCGCCAGCAGCCCGCGCACACGCCGGGCGCTGCCGGCCGCCAGCGTGAAGCCCAACGCGCCGTGGCCCACATTCAGGATCACATTGGCAGCGCCCCGGGCCGCGCGGATGACGGGCACGGAATCCGGCGTGGCGGGCCGCAGGCCGGCCCAGGGGCGGGTCTCTTCAAGGCTGCACAGGCCGGGGTAGATCTGCTCGACCGCTTGCGCCATGCGTTGCAGCCGGTCGGGCGCAATGGCAAGCCCCGTGCCGGTGATCTCTGCCATGGCGGCAACGCGCAGCGCGCCGTCCATCGGCGCCAGCACCATCTTGTGCGCCAGGTCCGTCACGTTCACCCGCGGGGGCTGCGCGCCATGCCGGTACTTCAGGGTCATGCTGTACCCCTTGATCGGGTACAGCGCCAGGCGCTCACCCAGCGCCGCGGCCAGCGCGCGTGCCTGCAAGCCGTTGGCGACCACAAACGCGTCGGCCTGCACGGCGCCGTGCGGCGTGCGTACCGCCACGGCCCGCGCGCCGCGCAGCTCAAAGCCCTGGGCGGTGGTGTTGAACAGGCATTGCCCGCCGGCCTTGCGCAGCAGGGCCACCAGCGACTGGCAGTACTGGTACGGGTCGCCCGCGCATTCGTCCGGCGTCCAGACGCCGCCCACAAAGCCGGGGTGGTCCGCAAGCGCCGGCTCGTGGGCCAGGCATTCACTGCGGCCCAGCACCTGCTGCACCGCGCCGGCACGGGCCTGCAGCTGCACTTGCCTTGCCTGCTGGCGCAGCATGGCCGCATCAGCGCACAGCACGAGCTTGCCGTTGCGGCGCAGCGAAAACGCCAGCCCATGGTCGCGCACCCAGCCGTCCAGCGTCTGGCGGCTCAGCGCGCCCAGCGCCAGCAGCTCGCCGGTGCCGGCCTGGGCGGCGCGGCGCGTGCACGCCATCAGGAAGCGCGCACCCCAGGCCCACTGGTGCGGGTCCGCCCGCAGGCGAAAGCGCACGGGCGAGGCCGGGTCCGTGAGCAGCTTGGGCAGCGCGCGCAGGGTGGCGGGGTTGGCCAGCGGCTCCACATAGGAATAGCTCAGCTGCGCGCCGTTGGCAAAGCTGGTGCCGGTGCCCGGCCCGGCGGCGGCGTCCATCAACGTCACCTGATGCCCCGCCAGCGCCAGCTCGAACGCCGTGGCGCAGCCCACCACACCCGCACCCACCACGCAGACCTTCATGGCGCAGGAATGAGTCGTTGGCCGGCATGCAAGTCCACCGCCCGGCCACGCAGCTGGGCCAGGCGGCCGTTGACGATGACGGCGTGGATGCCGCTGGGCGGCGCGGTCGGGTTCTGGTAGGTGGCGTTGTCACGAACGGTGGCCGGGTCAAACACGACCAGGTCCGCGCAATAACCTTCACTGATCAGGCCACGCCCGCGCAGGCCAAAGCGGCGCGCGGGCAGGCCCGTCATCTTGTGCACGGCCAGCGGCAGCGGCAGCAGGCCGCGCTCGCGGCTGTAGTGCCCCAGCACCCGGGGGAATGTGCCCCACAGCCGCGGGTGCGGCGCGCTGTCGTGCGGCAGCCCGTCGGAGCCGAACATGGCCAGCGGGTGCGACACCACCCTGTCCACATCGTCTGGCGCCATGCCGAAGTAAATGGCGCCGCCAGGCATCAGGCGCTGCGCCGCCTGCGCCAGGCTGGTACCCCATTCGTGCGCGATGTCGGCCAGCGCCCGGCCCGCGAAATGGGGAAAGGGCTGCGACCAGCTGATCAGCACCTGCTGGATGCGTACTGCCTTGTCCACGTCCAGCATCGTGGACGAGGCCTCGTATGGGTAGCAGTCCACGCACACGTCGCGGTGCTGCGCGGCCGCCTCCACCAGCGCCAGCGTACCCTTGGTGCGCCCGTGGTTGCGCGGGCCCACCACCTTGTGGTGCGACAGCACCAGGCGCGCGCCGCAGTCGTGCGAGACATCCAGCGCTTCCTTCAGGGCCGCGTCCACGTGGTCGCCTTCGTCGCGGATGTGCATGGCCAGCACCGCGTTGCGCCCTTTGAGCGCACGGCAGACTTCCTCCAGCTCATGCGCGGTGGCCGCCTGGGCGGGCGGGTAGTAAACGCCGGTAGACAGTCCAAAGGCGCCGGCATCCAGCGCGGCGCTGATGTCCGCGCGCATGGCGCGGATCTCGCCCGCGCTGGCCTCGCGCTGCAGGTCGGCCACCCGCGCCACGCGCACCGTGATGTGGCCCACCAACGGCACCACATTCACCGCGGGGCGCGCGGCGTCCAGCTGCTGCAGGTAATCACGGAAGGTGGCGTAGCGGTAGCTGTGCGCGCCCAGCAGGTCCAGCGGCGCCGGCGCGCCCGGGTGGACCAGCGGCGCCAGGCTGATGCCGCAGTTGCCCGTGACCACCGTGGTGACGCCCTGGGACAGCTTGGGCTGCTGCTTCAAGCCCTGCAGCACCTGCAGGTCGTCATGTGCATGGGTGTCGATGAAGCCGGGGCAGACGACCATGCCGGTGGCGTCCACCGTGTCGCCCCGGGCGCTGGCGCCAGGCGCCAGGATGGCCTGGATGACGCCGTCGGCCACGGCCACGTCCGCCTGGAACGCGGGGTTGCCCGAGCCGTCGATGACCTTGCCGCCGCGCAGCACCAGCGGCGTTGCATCACGGGGCATCGCTCAGTCAATCCGTGCGCCGGAGCGCTTGACCACATCGGCCCAGCGCGGTGCCTCGATCTTCGCCATGGTCATGATCAGGTTGGGCACCGAGGCCATGGTCTCAAACGCAATCTGGTTGTAGCGGTCGCGGATGGCCGGCGTGCCCAGCACCTTGTTGATCTCGCTGTTCAGCCGCGTGACGATGTCGCCCGCCATGCCGGCCGGCCCGACGATGCCGCCCCAGGCGGTGGTCTCATAGCCCTTGACGCCCGCTTCCTGGATGGTGGGCAGTTGCGGGAACAGCGGCGAGCGCCGCGCACCGCTCACCCCCAGGGCCTTGACGCGGCCGGCCTTCATGTGCGGCAGGATGGACGACAGGTTGTCAAACATCAGGTCGATCTGCCCGCCGATCAGGTCCTGGATGGCCATGGGGCTGCCGCGGTAGGGCACGTGGGTGATGAAGGTGCCGGTGAGCGACTTGAACAGCTCACCCCCCAGGTGCCCCGTGGTGCCGTTGCCGGCCGAGCCCATGGTGAGCTTGCCGGGGCGCGCCCTGGCGTACTCCACCAGCTCCTTGACGCTCCTGACCGGCAGGTCGTTGCGCACCACGAGTGCGTTTTGCACGGTGCCCAGCAGGGCGACGCCGGTGAGGGAATCAGGGTCGTAGGACAGTTTGGAGTAAAGCGACTTGTTGATGGCCAGCGTGACCACATTGGCATAGCCCAGCGTGTAGCCGTCTGGCGCGGCACGCACCAGGTCGTTCATGCCGATGGCACCACCCGCGCCGGGCTTGTTGTCGATGACAAACGGCTGGCCCATGGTGGTGGCGAGTTCGTTGGCCAGCATGCGGCAGATCACGTCGGGTGCGCCACCGGCGGCCGAGGGCACCACCAGCCGCACAGGCTTGCTGGGGTAGACCTGCGCCCGCGACAGGCCCGGCAGCGCCAAAAGGGCCGCGGCGGCAGCACTGCCGCGCAGGACGGCGCGGCGGTTGGGTGAGCGGCTTGCATCGATTGTGTTCATGTTGTGCGTCTCCATCGGGTTGAGGATGGGCAGAATTTATGCAAGACTCCCCCGGCGGGCAAACGAATCGTTCTCATGCTTGCATGAATGGAGCTAATGCAATGACGTCCATCCCGAGCCTGATGGCGCTGCGCTGCTTTGACGCCAGCGCACGGCACCGCAGCTTCACCAGGGCGGCTGATGAGGTACACCTGACCCAGGGTGCGGTGAGCCACCAGATCCTGGGGCTGGAAGAGCTGCTGGGCGTGCAGCTTTTTGTGCGCCGGCGCGCGGGCCTGGTGCTGACGGCGCCGGGCCAGACGTTCTGGAACGAGATATCGGCGGCGCTGCGCCAGATCGAGCGCGCCGCGCAGAACCTGCGCACGCACAAGGGGCTGGGCGGCACGCTGAACCTGTGCGTGGCCTCCAGCTTTGCCACCTACTGGCTCATGCCCCGACTGGGCGATTTCGTGGCGCGCCACCCCGAAGTCACGCTCAACCTGTCCACCCACATCGGACCGGTGGACTTTGCCAATGTGCCGCACGACGCAGCCATTGAGTTTTGCGAAGGACCGGCGCCCGGCATCCATGCGCACCATGTTTGGCCGCTGGCGCTGTCACCGTGGTGCGCACCGGCGCTGCTCAAGGCGCGCAGCGGCAAGCGCCTGGCCGGGCCCGTACCGCGCGCGCGGCTGGGCCCGCTGCTGAACGAGCACGCGCTGCTTCGGCACACGACCGTGCCGCAGGCATGGGCCCAATGGCTTTCTGCCGCGGGCATGGAGCAGGCGGTGCCGCCGGCCCGCCTGCGCGACGGCCCCCAGTACGACCTGCTGTCCATGGCCCTGAACGGCGCCATCGCCGGGCTGGGCATTGCGCTGCTGCCCGACTACATGGCGCAGGCCGCCGCCCAGTCGGGCCAGATCGTCCAGCTGTCCCCTGTTAAGTGGACGTCTGACAAGGCGTACTACCTGCGGTTTCCGGACTGGAAGGCGTCGATGCCGCCGCTGCAGAAGTTTGTACAGTGGCTGTGCAGCCCCACGCCGGCATGATCGCACCTGCCCAGCCGCACGGTGGTAACACCCGGGCGCAGCTGGCGCACCGACGGCATGACCAGCACGCAGTCGTCATACGGCGTGCACACCGGCTCGCCGGCGTCATGCGCGATGGGGGTGCCGGCACGGCGGATGGTCTCGCCGCCGCGATAGTCCTGCACAAATTCAAACTGCATGCTGCGCGCCACCACCCGGTGCGTGACGTGCACCGGCGCGGGCGCGGGCGCGTCGGGCAGCAGCCAGCCAAAGGGCACGTCGCTGCGCGCCAGCACACCGCAGCCCACCAGAAAGCGCATGAGCACATTGCGCGCCGCCGAGACCGACGCGCGGTCCCAGTGCTGGCCGGCCTCCAGCAGCAGCGCGATGCGGTCGCCCGCCGCGTCGCCAAACGCGCCGTAGTCGCGCATGCGCACGCCGTCGGCATGGCCTGCGTCCACGATGGCCTGCCCGCCCGTGCCCAGCGCCTGGGCAAAGGCGATGTTGCGCGGCAGCGTGCCCGTGACCAGCAGCGGTGCGCAGGGTTCGTGCATGGAATGCAGGTCCAGCAGATGCGTGGCGCGGTCCACCAGCGGCCGGATCGCGCGCGCGCGCTGCAGCTCGGCGCTGGCGCCGGGGCCGTCCAGCGCGGCGCCGGACCACACGCGGTTGAAGTCCTCGTCCACAAAGCGCGACGCATCGGGCGTGCGCGGGTCAAACCGCGCAAACGCCGCCACGTTGCAGAACGCCGCGGTGACGCGCCCGCAGCGTGGCGCCAACCCACTGCGCAGGAATGCATCCAGCGCCAGCGCGCCCGAGTATTCGTTGCCGTGCACCAGCGCGGTCAGCAGCACCTCGGGGCCGGGCAGGCCTGATACGAGCTCGTGCACATAACCGATGCCCGTGGGCGACGCCGCCCAGCCCGAGATGTCCGGCGGCGTGATGCAGATCGGGTGCGGCCCGGCGCTCACGAGCCGGCGCCGCCGGCGACGGCCCTGGTCACGACGCTGCGCACGCGCGCGGACTCCGTTTTCATCGCATCGCTCAGCCCCTTGGGGCTGCCGCCGTCATTGGAAATGCCGGCCTTTTGCAGCTTCTGCCACACGTCCTGGTCGCGCAACAGCTCGTTGAGTTCGCGGTTCAGCCGCGCCGTGATGGGCGCGGGCAGCTTCGCCGGGCCAAACAGGCCGAACCAGACGTTCATGTCATAGCCCTTCAGGCGCGGGTGCTCACCCAGGGGTGGAATCTGCGGCGCGGCGCGCGAACGGGTGGCCGTGGTCACGCCCAGGGCGGTCATCTTGCCGGACTCGATGTGCGGCAGCGCCGACGTCAGCACAAACACGCTGAACTCCACATTGCCGCCCAGCACGTCCTGCGTCATCTGGGCCGCGCCGCGATACGGGATGTGGCGAAAGGTGGTGCCTGCCATGAGGTTGATGAGCTCGCCCGACACATGCAGCGCCGTGCCCACGCCCGACGAGGCAAAGCTGAGCTTGTTGGGCTCGCGCTTTGACTTGCTGAGCGCTTCGTCAATGGTCTTGACGCCCGCCTTGGGGCCCGCCACGAACACCATCGGCGTGTAGCCCACCATGCCGATGGGGGTGAAGTCGGTGTCGCTCTTGTACTTGATGGCGGTGTTGAACACCGGCGCGATGGAAATTTCGTTGTTGGCAGCCAGCATCAGCGTGTAGCCGTCCGGCGCGGCGTTGACCACCTTCTGTGCGCCGATGGTGCCACCCGCGCCGCCGATGTTCTCGACGATCACGGGCGTGCCCAGCCGTTTGGACAGCGCGTCGCCCACGGTGCGGGCCACCATGTCTGTGCTGCCGCCGGGTGGGTAGCCCACCACCAGCGTGATGGCCTTGCCCGTGGGCCAGGCCTGGGCCAGCGCGGACGACAGGGGCAGCAGGCCCGCCAGGGTGACTGCGCCCAGGCAGGCCACGGCGCGGCGCTTCAACAGTTTCTTCATGACGACTCCTCTTGTGGTGATGGAGCCAGTCTAGAAACCGGTGTGCGCCAGCGCATGCGCAACACGCATACGCCCATGCGAACCCTCACGCCGCCTGGCTGGCCGCCCAGATGCGCTGCACCAGGTCGTTGCGCGCGCTGCGCGGGCGGTACAGGCGGATCTCGAACCGGATGACCGCACCCTTGCGGTCAGCCTCCACCAGCCGGCCGCCCTGCAGGTCGTTGCCCACCAGCCCGCGCGGCAGCCAGGCCAGGCCCACGCCCTGCAATGCCTGCTCGTGCAGCGACTCGGCAAAGTCAGATTCGGTCACGGTGTGCAGGTGCAGCTCGCGCGAGTTGCGGCCCAGGCCGTCCTGCAATATCTGGCTCAGGGCCAGTGCAGGTGCGTAGCCCAGCACGGGCACGGGCTTTTTGGCTGTGCCCGGCAGCGCGTGCAGCGGCTTGCCGTCCGGGCGCGGCGCGCTCACGGCCACCAGCGCGTCGGTGCCCAGCGTCATGCCTTCAAAGCGCTGCTCGTCCAGCACCAGCGGCAGCCGGGGGTGGGTGTACGACAGCAAAAAGTCCGCGCCGCCCTGCTCCAGCACCGTGGCGCCTTCGGCGATGGAGCCGGTCAGAAGCCGCAGGCGGAAGTCGCCCGTGGCGCGCTTCACCCGCGCCAGCCAGCCGGGCACCGCCGTGCGCGACAGCGTGCGGCCGGTGGCCAGCGTCACCCAGTTGAGCCCACCCTGGGCGTGGCGGATGCGCTCACGCGCGTCGTGCAGGCTGGCCACGGCGCGGCTGGCCACGGGCAACAGGGCCTCGCCCGCCGCGGTCAGCGACAGTGGCATGCCGGCGCGGTTGATCAGGTCGGCCCCCACCCACAGCTCCAGCGCGCGGATGCGGCGCGAGAACTGCGGCTGCGTCACATGCCGCTGCTCCGCCGCGCGCGAGAAGCTGCGCTCGCGCGCCAGCGCGATGAAGTCTTCCAGCCACTTGTGGTCCACCTCAGCCCAGCCCTTGCGCATGAAAGCGCAGGTGGTCGCCGATGAAGCTGGCGATGAAGTAATAGCCGTGGTCGTAACCTGCATGGCGGCGCAGCGTCAGCGGCTGGCCCACCGCCTCGCAGGCGGATTCAAACAGGTGCGGGTGAAGTTGGTCGGGCAGGAATTTGTCGGCCAGCCCCTGGTCGATCAGGATGCCGCCGGGGTACGGCGCCTGCGTTTGCGCGGCCATCAGCGCCGAGGCGTCGTGCGCCTGCCAGGCCTGCGTGTCGGTCCCCAGGTAGCCGGTGAACGCCTTGTGCCCCCAGGGGCACTGCGTGGGCGCGCAGATCGGCGCAAAAGCCGACAGCGTCTTGAACACACCGGGGTGGCGCTGCGCCAGCGTGAGCGCGCCATGCCCACCCATGGAGTGGCCAAAGACGCCCATGCGCCGCGCGTCAACCGGCAGCTGCGTGGCGACCAGCGGCAGCAGCTCTTTCATGAGCCAGCTTTCCATGCGCCAGTGCGGGGCCCAGGGCGCCTGCGTGGCGTCCAGGTAAAAGCCCGCGCCCACGCCAAAGTCCCAGCTGTCGGACTCACCCGGCACGCCTGCGCCACGCGGGCTGGTGTCGGGCGCGATCAGCGCCAGGCCCAGCTCGGCCGCCAGGCGCTGCGCACCGGCTTTGATCATGAAGGTTTCTTCGGTGCAGGTCAGGCCCGCCAGGAACAGCAGCGCGGGTACTTTCGCCCCCGTGTCACCGCCCTGAGTGGCTTGCGGCGGCAGGTACACCGAGAACTTCATGGGCAGGCCGATTTCGGCCGAGGCGTGCTTATAGAAGCGCTGCACGCCGCCAAAGCAGGCGTGCTCGCTGAGCAGCTCCATCGTCATCAGAAGAGCACCACGCCGCGGATCGACTCGCCGCGCTTCATCAGATCAAATCCCTTGTTGATGTCTTGCAGCGGCATGGTGTGGGTGATGAGGCTGTCGATGTTGATCTTGCCCTCCATGTACCAGTCCACGATTTTGGGTACATCGGTGCGGCCGCGCGCGCCGCCAAAGGCCGAGCCTTCCCATTTGCGGCCGGTGACCAGCTGGAACGGCCGCGTGCTGATCTCGGCCCCCGCCTCGGCCACGCCGATGATGATGCTGCGGCCCCAGCCCTTGTGCGTGCATTCCAGTGCCTGGCGCATGACCTGGGTGTTGCCAATGCATTCAAAGCTGTAGTCGGCGCCGCCGTCGGTCAGCTGCACGATGGCGTCCACCACGTTGTCCACCTCCCTGGGGTTGATGAAGTGCGTCATGCCGAACTGGCGCGCCATGGCCTGGCGCGCCGGGTTGATGTCCACGCCAATGATCTTGTCGGCCCCAACCATCTTCGCGCCCTGGATCACGTTCAGGCCGATGCCGCCCAGGCCGAACACCACCACGTTGGCGCCGGCCTCGACCTTGGCCGTGAAGATCACCGCGCCGATGCCGGTGGTGACGCCGCAGCCGATGTAGCAGACCTTGTCGAAGGGCGCATCGGGGCGGATCTTGGCCATTGAAATCTCTGGCGCCACGGTGTAGTTGCTGAAGGTGGACGTGCCCATGTAATGAAAGATCGGCTTGCCATCCAGGCTGAAGCGCGAGGTGGCGTCGGGCATCAGGCCCTTGCCCTGCGTGCCGCGGATCAGCTGGCACAGGTTGGTCTTGCGGCTCAGGCAGAACTTGCACTGGCGGCATTCGGGCGTGTACAGCGGGATGACGTGATCGCCCTTTTTCAGCGTGGTCACGCCCGGGCCCACGTCCACCACAATGCCCGCGCCCTCATGGCCCAGGATGGCGGGGAAGATGCCCTCGGGGTCGGCGCCGCTGAGCGTGTAGTAGTCGGTGTGGCAGATGCCGGTGGCCTTGATCTCCACCAGCACCTCGCCGTGCTTCGGTCCGTCCAGGTCCACGGTTTCGATGCTCAGGGGTGCGCCGGATTTCCAGGCGACTGCTGCTTTGGTTTTCATGGGGATTGCGTGCGGGCGGTTAAGACAGCGCAACGCTACCATCGAAACCCATGATCGCGCGCAAAAACCATCTGGACACCCTTGCTGTTTCACTGCTGCTGGCCTGCTGCCTGTTCTGGGGCTTCCAGCAATTGCTCATCAAAACCATCGTGGGCGAGGTACCGCCGCTGTGGCAGGCTTCACTGCGCTTTGTGGGTGCCACCGTGCTCCTGGCGGTCTGGTGCGCGGTGCGCGGCATCAAGCTGTTTGAGCGCGATGGCACGCTGGCGGCGGGTCTGCTGGCCGGCAGCTTGTTTGCCGCCGAATTTGCCTGCATCTACCTGGGCCTGCGCGACACCACGGCGTCGCGCCTCACGGTGTTTTTGTACACCTCGCCGTTCATCGTGGCGCTTTTGCTGCCGCGCTTTGTGCCATCAGAAAAACTGCGCGCCGTGCAGTGGGCGGGGCTGACGCTGGCGTTTGGCGGCGTGGCGCTGGCGTTCAGTGAAGGCTTCTCCGGCCCCGGCACCGCCACCCAGCTACGCGGTGACGCGCTGGCGCTGGCAGCCGGCACGCTGTGGGGCCTGACCACGCTGGTCATCCGCAGCAGCAAGATGGCCACGGCCAGCGCCGAGAAAACGCTGTTCTACCAGGTGGCGGTCACCGCGGCCATTGCGCCGCTGCTGTCACTGATGCTGGGCGAGACATGGTCGTTCAGCTATTCCACCTGGGCCTGGACGTCGCTGGCGCTGCAGACGGCCATCGGCGCCTTCGCCAGCTACCTGGCCTGGATGTGGATGCTGCGCCACTACCCGGCCACGCGGCTGTCGTCGTTCACCTTCCTCACGCCGCTGTTTGCGCTGGTGCTGGGTGTGGTTTGGCTGGGCGAGCCGCTGACGGCGCAACTGGTGCTGGCGCTGGTGGGGGTGGCGGTGGGGATTGTGCTGGTGAATCGCAAGGCGGCCTAGCCCTGCGGCACACGATCAGGCGGCGCGGTCGCGCGCAAACGCCACATACCAATCCAGACACGCCGGGTTGGCCATCGCGTCCTTGTTCACGACCTTGTCGATCGGCTGGCCCAGCAGCAGCTTCTTGATGGGCAGCTCCTGCTTCTTGCCGCTGAGCGTGCGCGGGATCTCGGCCACCTGAAAGATGTCGTTGGGCACAAAGCGCGGGCTCAACGCCGTGCGGATCGCGCCGTTCAGACGCTCGCGCAGGGTGTCGTCCAAGGTAACGCCGGGGCGCAGCACCACAAACAGCGGCATATAACTTTCGCGGCCCAGGTATTCCAGGTCCACCACCATGGAGTCGAGCACTTCGGGCAAAGCCTCCACCGCGCTGTACAGCTCGCTGGTGCCCATGCGCAGGCCGTGGCGGTTGATGGTGGCGTCGCTGCGGCCATAGATGATGCAGCCGCCGTTGTCGCCGATCTTGAGCCAGTCGCCATGCCGCCAGACACCGGGGTACATGTCGAAGTAGCTGGACAGGTAACGCTTGTTGCCTTCGTCGCCCCAGAAGTACAGCGGCATGGACGGGATGGGCTTTGTGCAGACGAGTTCGCCTACCTCATTGACGACCCGCTGGCCCTGCTCGTTCCATGCCTCTACCGCGCAGCCGAGCAGGCGGCATTGCATTTCGCCCGGCACCAAAGGCAGCTCGCGGTTACCGCCGATGAAGGCGCCGGCAAAGTCAGTGCCGCCGCTGATGTTGCACCACCAGATGTCGCTCACGCCGAGCTGATTGAACTGCTGCGTGCCCCAGTTCTGCGCCTCCACCGACAGCGGCGAGCCTGTGGTGCCCAGCGCCCGCACAGTTTTCAGCCCCGGCAACGCCGTCAGGTCCACACCCGCCTTCATGCAGTTGGCAAAGAACGCCGCGCCCGCGCCGAAGAAGGTCACGCCCAGCTCCGCGCCAATGCGCCACAGCGTCGCCCAGTCGGGCTTGTCCTTGCTGCCCGCCGGGTTGCCGTCAAAGATGCAGCAGGTGGTGCCGTTGAGCAGGCCGCTCATCTGCGCGTTCCACATCACCCAGCCGGTGGAGCTGTACCAGTGAAAGCGCTCGCCGAAGGTGTTGGGCGCGTAGCTGCAGCCGATGTCGTTGTGCAGCGTCTTGAGCGCCAGCGCCACGATGACCGTACCGCCATGGCCGTGCACGATGGGTTTGGGCAGGCCGGTGGTGCCGCTGGAATAGACGATCCACAACGGGTGGTCAAACGGCAGCCACAACGGCTCGAAGGCCGCGGTGGCCGCGTCGCTGCGCGCGGTGGTATCGGTCATCAGCGCATACGGTTGCAGCGGGGCCAGCGCCGCGTCGTCCAGCCCCAGGTTGCGGTGGATCACCACATGCTGCACGCTGGGCAACGCGGCGCGCAGTTCGGCCACCACCGCCGTGCGGTCAAAGTCGCGCGCGCCGTAGCGCACGCCGTCACACGCGATCAGCACCTTGGGCTCAATCTGCTTGAAGCGGTCCAGCACGGCGGCCGTGCCCATGTCGGGCGCGCAGATGCTCCACACGCCGCCCAGGCTCACCACCGCCAGGAAGGCGACCATGGCTTCGGGGATGTTGGGCAGGTAGGCGGCCACGCGGTCGCCGGGCTGCAGGCCCTGGGCGCGCAGGTGCAGCGCCATGGACGCGACCTGGCGGCGCAGCGCGGGCCAGGTCAGCTCGCGGTGGTTGCCCTGCTCGTTGCGGCTGATGATGGCGGGCAACCCTGCAGCCTGCGCCGCATCCACATGGCGGAACACCTGGCGCGCATAGTTGAACTGCGCGCCCGGGAACCACTGGGCGCCCGGCATGGCGCCACCAGCCAGCACGGCCGTGTGCGGCGTGGGCGAGCTCAACTCAAAGTAGTCCCAGATGCTTTGCCAGAAGGCCGGCAGGTCGTCCACCGACCAGCGCCACAGCGCGTCATACGAATCAAAGGACAGGCCGCGTGTCTCGCGCAGCCATTGCTGGTACAGGGTGATCTGGGGGATGTTCGGGGCGGTGCTCATGCATACAGCATAAGACCTCGGCGAACATGTTCAGGCAGGGTTGGGCCGGATGGCCATGCGGATGCGCCGCGCCTTGATGCGCCAGCCTGCGGGCGTGTTCTGGTAGTCGTCGTGGTATTGCACCACCGCGGGCTGGCCCGTTTGCGTGGCGATGCCGTCCGGCCCCGCACCCTGGCCCTGGAAGAACAGCACGTAACAGGCACCCACCGCCGTGTCGGCCGAGGTGAAATCAATGCTGATGTTGGTGCACAGGTGCCGCGTCGTCACCGATGGGTCACGCGCGTCCAGGAAGCGCGCGATTTCCGCCTGACCGCGCAGCACCGTGCCCATGCGGTCCAGCACGCCGTCTTCGGTGAACAGCGCCAGCAAGGCGCTGTAGCGCCGCGCGTCAATGTGGTGGGCAAAGTCCACGCACAGGCGGGTGCATTCGGCCAGGCGATCCATCGACGGTCAACCCATCAAGGAACCGCGGATGTCCGACACGGGCAGCTGCTCGCGTCGCGGCAGCAGCTCGGACTCAGGCACGCCCGCGCGCAGCTTGGCCAGCATCACCTCGGGGTCAAACTCCACGCCGATGGGGTTGGTTTCAAAGTGCGGGCCATGCATGAAGTCATTGGCGCCATCGACCGTGTCAAAGCAGTCCGTCTGGAATTCCATCTGGTTGCCGTCCGGGTCGGCGTAGTACAGCGAGATGGTCACGCCGTGGTGGATACACCAGTACGGCAGGATGTCCTTCTGGCGCAGCTCCTGGTATTTGTCCATCAGCTCGGCCAGGCTGCGGTAGCCGTAGGCCACATGGTCCACGCCGGGCTGGCCCACTGGCACGCGGGCGTCCGATTCGCCCTTGAGGATGCCCAGGTTGAGCAGGGCCACGCGGTGGTGCTCGTCGTCGTAAGTGACGAACGCGATCACCGGGTTCTGGTACTGGACCTTGCCGTTGAACACCGTCACGTACCAGCGCAGCATGTCGTCAAACCGGTAGCTGCGGTACACCACGTGGGCAAAATTCCGGGGCCGGATTCCATTGGACATGGCCTGTCTCCTTTTTTTGTGCCGTTCAAACAACCTGCTGGCGCTGCGTGCCCAGCGGGCCGGCGTCCAGCGTCATCACATCGCCGCGCTTGAGGAACACCGGCGACGGCTTCATGCCCAGCCCCACGCCCTGCGGCGTGCCGGTGATGACCACGTCGCCCGGCAGCAGCGTCATGAACTGGCTCAGGTGCGACACGATCTGCGTCACCGGGAAAATCATGTCGGCCGTGTTGCTGCGCTGGCGCACCTCACCATTGACGCTGAGCTGCAGCGGAATGGCCTGCGGGTCGGGCACCTCGTCGCGGGTCACCAGCCAGGGGCCCAGCGGGCCAAAACCGTCAAAGCTCTTGCCCTTGCCCCACTGGCCGCCGCGCTTGATCTGCCAGTCGCGCTCGGACACATCGTTGGCCAGGCAGTACCCGGCCACATGGTCCAGGGCCTGCTCCACCGGCACCGACCGGGCCGTCGTGCCGATCACGAAGCCCAGCTCAATCTCCCAGTCACCGGTTTGCGCATCGGGCGGCAGCTTCACGTCATCGTTGGGCCCGGCAATCGACGTGATCGCCTTGGTGAACACAACCGGCTCCTTAGGCAGCTCCAGCCCCGCTTCTTCGGCGTGCTGGCGGTAGTTCAGGCCAATGGCGATGAACTGGCGCGTGCCGGCCACCGGCGCGCCGATGCGCGCGCCCTGCGGCACCAGCGGCATGCGCTGCAGGTCAATCGCGGCCAGCGCCCGCAGCTTGTCGGGCGCCAGCCATTCGGGCGTGAAGTCGGGGATCAGAAGGGACAGGTCCCGGGCGCGGCCTGAAGTATCCAGGGCAGCGGGTTTCTCGTGGCCGGCGGGGCCGTGGCGCAGCAGCTTCATGGTCGGTCTTTCTCGTCAAGTGGCGTGATCCTAGGCGGCCACCCCGGCCGCTGCCAGATGGAAAAACTCGCTTGGCGATACATCCGCCGTATCAGCCCACCGATTCCGTAACCGCATCGGATTCACAGCGGCGGCATCTATCCGGCTGCGCCGGCGCTTCCTACGATCTGCGCCAGACCTGTTCCCCCAACACTCAAGGACGCCCATGACAAATGCCCCCCAACTGCTTCACGGCTGCGCGCGCGCGGCCCTGGCCCTGGCCTGCGCGGCCCTGGCCTCGTGCGCGGCGCCCGGCCCCGGCCCGCTCCAGGTGCAAAGCGGCCTGGTGCTGAAAAATGTGAATGTGGTCGATGTGCGTGCCGGCCGCGTGCAGCCCGGCATGAACGTCGTCATCGACAACGGCCAGATCCGCGACATCACCGCGCGGCCGGTGCAGGCCGGCGCCAGCGCCGTGGTGGTGGACGCCCCGGGCAAGTTCGTGGTGCCGGGCTACATGGACATGCACACGCATGCGCTGCCCCGCGCCGCGCAGGCGCCGTACCTGTGGCCACTGTTCGTGGCGCACGGTATCACCGGTGTGCGCGAGATGGCCGGCAGCCCCGAGCTGATCCAGGCCGCGCAGGCGCTGAATGCGCAAAGCGCCGCGGGCCGCGTGGTGGCGCCCGAGGTCACGGCCATTGCCGGGCCGCTGTTCGTCGGCGCGCCCAACGCCCAGGCCGCCGCCGCGCTGGTGGGCCAGCACAAGGCCATGGGCGCCAGCTTCGTCAAGGCCATCGCAGGCTCGCGCGAGGCCACGCTGGCAATGCTGGCCGAAGCGCGAAAGCTGGCCCTGCCGGTGGCAGGCCACACGCCGCTGTTCGTGACGGCCGAGGAGGCCGCTGCCGCGGGCTGGACTTCGATCGAACACCTGGGCGCGGGCCTGGGCATCATGCTGGACTGCGCCGCCGACCCGGACGCGATCCGCCAGGCCATCGCACGCGGCGAAGGCGCCCGCCCGCCGTTCTCGCCGGCGGTGATCCTCACGCCCATGCTGTTTCGCGCCCTCGACGCGCCGTTTTAAAAGCGCGTGCTGGAAACCTACGACGCACGCAAGTGCGAGGCAATCGCCGCATCGTTTGCCAGGCACAAGACCTGGCAGGTGCCGTCGCTGATCCGCGTGCGGACCATGATGTACAGCGACGCGACGCAGTACCGCAACCACCCGGACCTGGTCTATGTGGACAAGGCCACCCGCGCCCAGTGGGAGAACCTGGGCCAGCAATACGAGCGCGTGCCCAGGGACGCCACCGACGCCTTTCGCGCGTATTACGAGCAACAGAAAAAGCTGCTGCCGATGTTCAAGCGCGCGGGTGTGCCCATGGTGACGGGCAGCGACTTCGGCGGCATCTGGGTGATCGCGGGCGCCAGCCTGCACCATGAGTTTGCCGAGCTGGCCGCCGCCGGTCTGGCGCCGCTGGACATCCTGCAGATGACCACGCTGAACGCCGCCGCCTTCCTGGGGCGCGGCGCCACCGAAGGCGCGGTGGAGCCCGGCAAGAAGGCCAACCTGGTGTTGCTGGATGCCAACCCGCTGGAGGCCGTGGCCCACCTGGGCCGCATCCACAGCGTGGTGCTCAACGGCCGCCACCACGCCCCCGAGGCGCTGGCCCGGATGAAGGCCGAGGCGGTGGCCGCCGCCGCGCGCTGAAGCAGCGCAGCACCTATTTTTGAATGAAAGCAGAGGCGTCAAATTGATCGCATCCAACGGCACCACCGCGCGTGTTGTCATCATCGGGGCCGGCCCCACCGGGCTGGCATTGGCCATTGAGCTGGGCCAGCGCCAGATTCCCTGTCTGGTCGTGGAACGCAATGCGCGCGTGGGCTACGCACCCCGCGCCAAGACCACCAATGTGCGCACGCGCGAGCACATGCGCCGCTGGGGCATTGCCGACAAGCTGCGCGCGGCCTCGCCGCTGGGCGTGAGCTATCCGTCCAACGTGCTGTTCGTCACGCGGCTGGCCGGCCATGAGCTGGCGCGGTTTGAAAACGCCATGTACTGCGGCCCCGGAAAGAACCCGCTGTACTCGGAGCATGCGCAGTGGATACCGCAGTACACGGTGGAGGAAGTCATGCGTGAACACGCGGCCTCGCTGCCGGGCGTGCAGATCCGCTTCAACTGCGAGATGGCGGGCATCGAACAGGACGCAGGCGGCGTGCAGGTCCATCTGAAGGACGTGCGCGACGGCGCGGCCAGCACCGTGCGTGCCGACTACGTGGTCGGGGCCGACGGCGCCCGCAGCGCCGTGCGCGACGCCATTGGCGCGCGCATGAACGGCAAGTACGGCCTGTCCAGAAACTACAACGTGGTGTTCAAGGCACCGGGCATGGCGCAGGCCCACCGCCACGGGCCGGCCATCATGTACTGGCAGGTCAACGCCGATGTGCCCAGCCTGGTGGGCCCCATGGACGGCGGCGACCGCTGGTTCTTCATGCCCACCGGCGTGGCCGACGGCGTGCGGTTCGAGCCCGCGCAAGCCCCCGCGCTGATCCGCCAGGCCACCGGCATCGACCTGCCCTACGAGGTGTTGAGCTGCGACGAATGGGCGGCCAGCAAGCTGCTGGCGGACCGCTACCGCGATCGCCGCGTGTTCCTGGCCGGCGACGCCTGCCACCTGCACCCGCCTTTCGGCGGCTATGGCATGAACATGGGCGTGGCCGACGGCGTGGACCTGGGCTGGAAGCTGGCGGCCGTGCTGCAGGGCTGGGGCGGCGCCGCGCTGCTGGACAGCTATGAAAGCGAAAGGCGCCCGGTGCACCAGTTCGTGCTGGACGAAGCCACGCTCAACCATTCCACGCTCAGCAACCAGCTGGCGCAGGCGGGCCTGGAGGACGACACGGCCGACGGCGCCAGGCTGCGCGCCGAGGTGGGCGGGCGGATCGCGGCCGCGAAGATCCGCGAGTTCAACACCCTGGGCGTGGTCAAGGGCTACCGGTACGACGATTCACCCGTGATCGCGCATGAGGCGGGCGCACCCGCGCCCAACGACTTCCTGAACTACGTGCCCTCGGCCCGTCCCGGCGGCATCGCGCCCCACGCCTGGCTGCACGACGGCAGCTCGCTGTACGACCACTTTGGCAAGGGCTTTTCATTGCTGGTCACCGACGACAGCCTGCAGGACCACGACCTGCGCGAATGGACGCAGGCCGCGCAGGCCAACCATGTACCGCTGAAGGTGGTGCGTGCACCAGGCACGGCGGCCGCCGAGCTTTACCGTGCGCGCTGTGCGCTGATCCGCCCGGACCAGCACGTGGCCTGGCGCGGTGACGCAGCGCCGGCCGACCTCACCCACCTTCTGCGGCACGTCACCGGCCGCGCGGGAGCCTGACATGCACACGCAGCATCCCCGCCGGCCAGGCGTCATTGGCGTTCATTCGATCCACCATGTCGCGTTCTCGGTTCCGGTGCTGGAGACAGCGCGCCAGTTCTACAGCGCGTTCGGGCTGGACGTGCGTGCATCGGGCAGCCACATCGGCCTGCACACCTTTGGCCACCCGCACTGCTGGGGCAGCGTGCACGAAAGCGGCCAGGCCAAGAAGCTCGAATACGTGTCTTTCGGCATTCATGCGGAAGACGAGATGACGTTCCGCGACCGCGTCAGCCAGCTGGGCCTGGCGTGCGCGCCACATCCGCTGGCCACGGACGACGGCATCTGGCTGCGCAACCCCGACGGCACGCCCTGGCAGCTGGTGGTGGCGCCCAAGGTGTCGCCCAGCGCCAAATGCGTGCCCACGCCGGCCACACCGGTCGCGCCCGGCCGGGGCGCTGCGCCCTCGCGCAGCCAGGCCCCGCTGGTGCACCCGCGTGTGCTGTCGCATGCGCTGTTCTTCACGCCCGACGTGGCCCGCATGCTGCGCTTTTGCACCGAGGTGCTGGGCCTGCGCCTGTCCGACGAGTCGGCGGGCATCATTGCCTTCCTGCACGGCGTGCACGGCAGCGACCACCACCTGGTCGCCTTCGCCAAATCACACGCGCCCGGTCTGCACCACACCAGCTGGGACGTGGGCAGCATCGACGACGTGGGCGGCGGCGCCGAGCAGATGCGCCAGGCCGGCTACGAACAGGGCTGGGGGCTGGGGCGCCACGTGCTGGGCTCCAACTACTTCCATTACGTGCGCGACCCCTGGGGCAGCTTTTGCGAGTATTCATTCGACATTGACTTTGTGCCGCACGACCTGGACTGGCCCGCGGCCGACCACCCGCCGGAAGATTCCCTGTACGTCTGGGGGCCGGCGGTGCCGGCGGATTTCATCGTCAACCACGAGCAGCCGCAATAGCCTCGACGAACCTGCCGGCACAACGCAAAAGGGGCCGCACGGCCCCTTTTGTTCATGCGCCTGTGCGGCGCTTCAGAACGAATGCATGATGGCGAAGTTGATCGCCGTCGCACCCTGGCCTGGTCCGGGACCTGCGGCGCCGAGCGCGCCTTGCTCCGCCAGCGCCGGGCCGACCCGGAAGGCGGCCGTGCCCTGGTTCTTCAGCTTGGCTACGGTCGCCAGCAGCTGGGTGCGCTTGGACAGCGGGTACTCGTAGCCCACGCCAAACACCTTCGCGTCGGCATTCACGGCGTCGCGGTGGATGTAGGACGCCTTGATCTTGCCCGGGCCTGCCGGCACCGTCACGCCCACCAGGTAGGCGCTGACGTTGCTGGCCACGCGCTCCACGCGGTTGCGCTGGTACTGCCCGTGCAGCTTCACCGCGCCAAAGTCATAGGTGGCCGCCACCGAGGTGGTCTTGCTCGTCACCGCCGCGCCGGTCAGGCCAACAGAAGCCGCCGCAGTACGGCCCTGCTCGTGGAAGGCGCCCAGGTACAACGGACCCTTGGAGTAGTCCACGCTGGCTGCCACGCCCTTGCCGGTAGGCTGGCCTTCGCCAAAGGCGTAGATGACGCGGCCCGAAAGCCCAGAAAAGTTGGGCGTGATGTACTGGATGGCGTTGTCATAGCGCAGCGTGTAGCCGCGCACGCCCTGGGTGATGTAGGGCTGTCCACCCGGGCCAAAGCGGGTGAACGGGTCCGCACGCAGCGACTGCCACAACCCCGGTGCCCACTGGCTGCCCAGCAGCAAGGTGCCGGCGCTGGCGCTGCTCAGGCCCACGAACGATTCGCGGCTGAAGAACTGCGTGGCCGAGGTGACCGCACCCGAGTCGGCCTGAAAGCCGGCTTCCATCTTGAACAGCGCGCGCAGGCCACCGCCCAGGTCTTCGCTACCGCGCACACCCCACAACGACGCGTCGCTGTTCATGACCGTCAGGCGCGAACCGGCCCGCGTGGGGGTGCTGTCGAACTGGTAGTTTTCCACGCCGATGTTCAGTCGGCCATACAGCGTGACGCTGGATTGGGCATGGGCGCCCAGGGGCAATACGGTGGCCAGCGCAGCAGCGGCCAGGACGGTGTTTTTCACGAAGTCTCCTCGGTTGGTTGAACGCTTTCCGCAAGTCCACGGAACGCTGGGGCGACGATAAAAACGGGCCCTTGTTGCGAGAAGATGGCGAAATAGGCCGCGCGATAGGGTCGCGGTATCGCTCGTGTTCAGAGCGAGTGCAAAACGTGGCAGTGGGTCCCGGGCGATACAGATTCAGATGCGCTTCACTGCTTTCGGCATCTGTGCAGGGCTGCGCGCAAGGTCTAAAGTCAGCCGCACCCGATCAACGCGCAACCGCCAGAGGCTCCATTGAACTCACCCAAAATCGACATCTACAACCACGTGATGCCACCGGCCTACCTGGCGCTGGTCAACACCCATTGCAAGGAGCCGGGCATGGTGCGGCGCATGAACTCGCTGCGCATGCTCTGGGACATGCCCGCGCGGGTGGACATGCTGGACGCCTGGCCCGAGGTGCAGCAGGTGATCACCTGCGCCGTGCCGTCGCCCGAGATGCTGGGCGGCCCGGATGTGTCCCCTGGCTTTGCACGGGTCGCCAATGAGGGCATGGCCGAAATCTGCCGGCAGTGGCCGCACAAGTTCCCGGCGTTCGTGGCGTCGCTGCCCATGAACAACCCCGCCGCCGCGCTGGAGGAAATGGACTACGCCATCGAGAAGCTCGGCGCCCGCGGCATCCAGGTGCTGACCAACGTGAACGGCCGCGCACTGGACGAGCCCGACATCTTCCAGATCTTTGAGCGCGTGACAAAAAAGCACCAGATGCCCGTGTGGATGCACCCCACGCGCCCCGCGTCGCGGCCTGATTACCCCACCGAGGACAAATCGAAGTACGAGATCTGGCAGGTGCTGGGCTGGCCGGTGGAGACCAGCGTGGCCATGGCCCGCATGGTGTTCTCGGGCCTGCTGGAGCGGCTGCCCGAGCTGCGCATGATCACGCACCATTGCGGCGGCATGCTGCCGTATTTCTCGGGCCGCGCCGAAACACTGTGGGCCCAGCTGGGCAGCCGCAGCGCCGACGGATCGGAAGACCATGTGCTCAAGAGCCTGTCCAAGCCGCCCATGGCGTACTTCAAGATGTTCTATGGCGACACGGTGCTGGGCGGCTCCAGCTCGGCGCTGCGTTGCGGGTTGGACTTTTTTGGCCCCGACCATGTGGTGTTCGCCAGTGATTGCCCTTTCGACCCCGAGGGCGGGCCCATGTTCATCCGCGAGGGCATCCGCTCCATCGAAGACCTGAACCTGGACAAGGAGGACGCGCGCAAGCTGTACTTTGGCAACGCCTTCAAACTGCTGGGCATGAAGCACGAATGCTGATGCGGCCATTGCGGTTGCGTGCGGGATAGTCCGGGGGGCCGGGCGATGCGCCGTGGCAGACAATTTGGTGCGCCCCCGCACAGCACCGCATCACACGCCTCGCGTCCGCCGTCCCCATGAAGATCAACTCCCTTCGCGATTTCCTGGCCGTGGCGGAACGCGGCAGCCTGCGGGCCGCCGCGCGACAGCTGGGCCTGGCCCAGCCCGCCATGACGCGCAGCATCCAGGAGCTGGAAAAGGAGCTGGGCGTGGTGCTGTTCGAGCGCCGCGCCAAGGGCGTGGTGCTCACGCCCATGGGCGAAGTGTTCGAGCGCCGCGCCCGGGCCGTGCGCACGGAGTTCCGCCGGGCCAAGGAAGAGCTGGACCAGCTGCAGGGCGCCACCCACGGGCACATCCGCATGTGCCTGTCCAGCGTGGCCCACATGGCGCTGCTGCCCAACGCGCTGCGCCCGTTTCGCCAGAAGTTTCCCGACGTCACGCTGGAGATCATCGACGCGGTGCTGCCCCGCGCCGAGATGGAACTGAAGGCCGGCACCATGGACTTCTACATCGGCCCCATCCACGCCGATGTGTCCAGCGAGTTGACGGCGGAAAAGCTGTTTGACAACACCCGCATCGTGGTGGGCCGCAAGGGGCACCCGCTGGCCGGGGCCCGCACGCTGGCCGAGCTGGCCGGGGCCGAATGGGTGACCAGCTCGGTCACGCACAAGGCAGCCGATGAAATATCACCGGTGTTCGAGCAGCATGGCCTGGCGCCGCCCAAACTGGTGGTGCAGGGGCATTCGGCGCTCACGTTCTTCTTTTCCGTGGCCAGCTCCGACCTGCTGATGATGCTGCCCATCCAGTGGGTGCAGGTGCCGCCGTTCCGCGAATTCCTGCAGCGCATCCCCGTGCAGGAGCAGCTCATGGCACCACCCATCTGCATCGTGCAGCGCACCGGCCTGCCGCTGACGCCAGCCGCGGAATATTTCTGCGACATGATGCGCCGCGCGGCGCTGCACCGCGACACGCTGGCCGGCTGATACCGCCACCGCATCGCGCGGGCAGGTTCGCCATCTGTGCGCCGGCGCCGCCGGCCGGTACGCTGCCAGCCAACATGACCCACGCTGCATCCCCCAAGCCGCACGGGCGGCCACGCCCATGATCCTGGTCACGGCCGCCAACGGCAACCAGGGCAAGCACCTCGTCCCCAGGCTGCTGGCCGCCGGCTTGCCGCTTCGGGCCTGCGTCCAATCCGATGCGTCCGCCGTGCGGCTGCGGGCCGTGGGCGTGCATGAGGTGGTGGTGGGCGACATCAGCGACCCCGCGGTGATGGCCAGTGCCATGCAGGGTATTGAACGGGTCTACCATGTGGGCCCCACCATCCACCCGCGTGAACGCGAGATCGGCTTGCGGATGGTGGACTGCGCGAAGGCCGCGGGCGTGCGCCATGTGGTGTTCAGCTCGGTACTGCACGCGATCACCACCGACCTGGTGCAGCACGAAATCAAGCGCGACATCGAAGAACACCTGCTGTCGTCGGGGCTGGCGTTCACCATTCTGCAGCCGGCCAACTACATGCTGCCGCTCAAGCTCAGGCCGGTGTTCGAGCGCGGCGTGTTCGAACTCTCATGGTCACTGGAGCGCCTGCAGTCCATGGTGGACCTGGACGACGTGGCGCAGGTAGCGGCCATGGTGCTGGCGAACCCGCAAAGGCACGACGCCGCCACCTACGAGTTGGCAGCGCCGGGCCGCTATACGGCACACGACATCAGCGCCATCCTGTCGGCGGTGATGGGCCGGGACATCCCCGCCCGCCAGATTGATGCCGACACCTACCTGAAGGCCTGGATCGGCGAGCGCGACCCCGCCGGCTTCGCGCACGAGGCGCGCGTGCTGCGGGCCATCAGCGCACGTTACAGCAGCCACGATTTTCTGGGCAATGCCAACGTACTGACCTGGCTGCTGGGGCGCGAACCGACCAGCTTGCGCGCGTTTGCCCAGCGCGAATACGACGCCTTCATGGCAGCCGCCCAACCAGGAAAGAAGCCGAATGAACAAGCCTGATCAACCCATGTTCGCCACCCGCTGGGGCACGGACGGGCCGCGCGTGGTGATGGTGCACGGCAGCGCCCAGGGCAGCGACGTGGGCGGCGACGCGCACTTCCGTGCCCAGCAGCCACTGGGCCAGCGTGGCTGGCAGGTGCTGGTGCCGGACCGGCCAGGCCATGGCCGCAGCGCCGATCCGGGTCGGCCCGACGACGCGCAGAAAGACGGCGACCTGCTGGTGAGCCAGTTCATGCGTAACAGCGACACGCAGGGCGACGGTATCCACCTGGTGGGCCACTCTTTTGGCGCCTGCGTGGCGCTGCATGCGGCAGCCCAATGCCCCGGCCAGGTCCGCTCGCTGACGCTGATCGAGCCCGCCATGGCGGCGCTGGCCGTGCACCAGCCGCCGGTGCGCCGCTTTGTGTTCAGCATCGTGCGCATCCTGTTCTTCTCGTTCTCGGCCCGGGAACGCATCCGCCGCTTCGTGCGGCTGGTCAACATACCGCCAGAACTCAGCGGCGACGCTGCGCCACCCGATCAGCTCAAGCGAATGGGTCAGGCGATCTTCCGGTTGAAGCTGCCAGGCAAGGGCGATCTGCGGCGCCAGCTGGCCCAGGTGCGCGAAGCCGGCATCCCGTTGCTGGTGGTGTCCGGTGGCTGGAGCCCGGCGTTCGAGGCGATATCGGACGAGGTGGCCGCGCAGGGGGGTGGCAGCCGCCGGGTGATTGCGTCACCGCATCACTTTCCCCAGCAGGTGTCGGACGAATTCAACCAGGCGCTGGCGGCGTTCATGGCGGCTCAGGCCACGGCACCATCGGGCCCGAAGAACGGCTTGTGCTCGGACGCCAGGTAGTCGCTCAGGAACTGCTTGGACATGCGCGCGCCTTCAGTGCACAGGGCGGCTGAACAGCCCAGCGCCTGCAGCCACATGTGGATGGCGGCGGTGATGTAGGCGTCGGGGTCGTCCACGCCCTGGTGCAGCGCCGTCACGCAGGACTCCAGCAGGCCGCGCAGGAAGTCCAGCGCCACCTGGTCGTTCTGGATGGCGTACTCCCCGGTTTGCCGGCCCTCGGCCAGGTCCTGCAGCACGATGGCGCCCAGCAGCGGGTCGTCGCGCCAGGCCCGGGTGCGCAGCACAAAGCTGGCCCAGGGGCGGTCCAGCAACGCGCGTGTCAGAACCACCCGCAGGACCACCGAGGTGCTTTTCCATTTCTCCTTGAAGACGCAGCGAAAGCGCTCGCCCTCCAGCAGCGCCAGGCGTGTGATGTCCTGCCCCAGCGCCGCCAGCGCGGCTTCCACGGATTCAAAGTAGTTGTAGAAGGTGCCGCGCGAGATACCGGCCTTGTCGGCCACGGCCTCGATGGTGGGCAGCTCGCGCAGATCGGCCGCGCACACCTCCAGCGCGGCGCGCAGGATGCGCGCGCGCATCTCGCTGCGCTTTTTCTCGGCCATGATGGACCGGTGGTCCCGGGTGTCCGGGTCTTTGCGGGCAAGTTCCATCTCGTGCTTTCGTGCGCTCGAAGGTGGGCAAGCTTACACCCGCATGCGGCAAACAGCACGCTGTTTCCAGGAGGGCACGCCGCCTCACGCGGCGCGCTGCCTGCGGCGCCTCAGGGCCGCTAGGCGGCGCACTGCAGCGCAAAGCCGAGCTGCTGCGTCTGCAGCGCCCGCCCGACGCGGTGGTATTCCATGCAGTGGCCGGTTGCCTTGACCATGGCGGCGTCCACGCGCGCAGCGCGCTTGAGCGCAGCGGCAAAGTTGTCGACTTCCTGCTGGCTCATGATCCACAGCTGGTCGGCCTCGGCCTGGCGGTAGTGCACGGGCACCGTGATGCGGCCCAGCGTGTCCGGCGCGTTCGCTTCCCAGGTGCTGACGATGTCCACCAGCTCGGCCTTGGGCGCTGGTGCATCGGCAGTGGCGGCCACCTGCACCATGGCCGGCACATAGCTGCCCGGTGGGCCGAACATGACCATGTCCTTCACACCCGGCGGCATCTCCACCGTGGGTGTGTCGGGCAATGATTCCCACATGGGCTTGTGCTCGGGCGGCGTGCGCATGCACATGCCCGACACCGCCAGCCCCAGCAGGGGGAAGGCTTTGCCCGCATCGCCGGCCAGATCGGCCGCGATGGTCGCGGCGATGGCGCCGCCAATGGAGTGGCCCAGCAGCACGATGCCTGCCGTGCCCTGGCCATGCCGGGCCCAGGCATCGGCCAGCGCCTGCGCGATATGGCGCGCCTGGCCCCTGACGGTCATGTCCGCCTTGGCCAGCGGTGCGCTGCCGATGTAGCCGGGGCGGTCCGGCGCGATCACCGGGATGCCCAGCGCGGCCGCCTGTTCAAACAGCGATGCACCGGCGCCGTCGAAGTACGCGGATGTGTAGGTGCCGCCGTGGATGGCCACCACCAGCGGCGTGTCGGGCTTCAGGGTGCCGGGCCGGTAGCTGCGGCCCGACAGGCCGCCGAACAGCATGGGGGTGGTTTGAGCAAATGTCATCGTATGTCTGCCTTTCATTGTGAAAATGCCGGCGCCTAGCGGATCAGCCGGCCGTTGTTTCCGATCATGTCAACCTCGACGAAAAGACTGCCCGTGCGGGCCTGCGGCGTGTAGCGCACAAAGAAGCCGCCCAGGTCGAGCTCGCCCAGCGTCTCCAGCGCCTTGACCAGGCTTTCGGGCGAGACCGCGGCGCCCGCCCTTTTCAGCCCTTCGGCCAGTACCTTGGCCTCCAGGTAGCCCTCCAGGCCCAGCATGGTCGGCGCGCCCCGGCCCAGCGCCGCGACGGCGCGCACATAGTCCGACACCACCTTCAGGCGGGCGCTGTCGGGGATGGGCACGATCTGCGAAATGGCGATGCCCGTGGCCTGGTTGCCCACCAGGCGGTGCAGGGTGACCGCGTCGGTGGAAGAAAACGTGTAGAGCGCACCGGCATACGCGGCGCGCCGCAGCTCGGTGATCAGTGCCGCGGCCGCTGGCGTCAGCACGCCCAGAAAAATCGCCTGCGGCTGCGCCGCGATGGCGGCGCGCGCCACGGTGGTCACATCCGAGGCCGTGGCGTTCAGCGCGAAGGGCGTCACGCCCAGGCCCACCTCTTTCAGCCCGGCCTCCACGGACATCCGCGTGGTGTGGCCCAGCGGCACGTCCTGAAAGATCACCGCCACGCGCGCCAGCCCGGTGGAACGGATGTGGCTGGCGATCTTGCGGCCTTCGTCCATGACGGACGCACGCACCGGAAACCCGTAACGGTTGAAGCGGGCGCGCAGCAGGTGCGTCGCAGACGAGACGCCCACGGCGGGGATCTTGAGCTCCTCCAGCAGCGGCAGGGTGCCGTCCACCGCGGGCAGGCGCAGCAGACCTAGGAAGGCGACGGCGTTGTGCTGCGTAGCCAGCCGGCGCAGGTTGGCCACCGTGCGGTCGGGCAGGTATTCGTCATCGAGCGTGACAAGCTCCACTGGCCGGCCACGCACACCGCCCGCGGCGTTCAGGCCGTGCATGAACGCATCGCCGCCGTCCTTCTTCAGCTCGCCAATGGCGCGCAGCTGCCCGCTCAGGGGCAGGGTGCGGCCCACCACGATGGGCTGACTGGCCTGGGCACGGCCCACACCCAGGGCTACGGTCAGCATGGCACCACCAGCGGCAAGAAAACTTCGGCGCGACATCGGGACACTCCATTCAGATGGGCGCCGATTCTTTCGCGGACAACGCCGCGGTGCCATTGAGACTTACCTTGCGTCAGATTGTGCAGACGTCACCGTGACACCGCGTCAAGATGGGCTGACGCTATGCAGTTCAGTTATCAAGCCCCGCGATTTCGCATCTTCTCCGCCAACGGCCGGCTGCCTACCATCCGCCGGAGTTCACATCCCCCCTCACGCACCTCATGACCGACGCAAACCCCAAGCTGGCCAACGACTGGCACACCACGCACTACATCAACGGCCAATGGTCCGCGCTGGGTGACGCCACCTTCGCCGACCGCAACCCGTTCAACGATGAAGTGGTTGCCTGCGTGGCGGCCGGCGGCGCGCGCGAGGCGCAGGCCGCCATTGACGCGGCCCATGCGGCCTTTCCGGCCTGGGCGGCCATGGGCCCCGGCGAGCGGCAGCGCCTGTTTCTGGCCGCGGCCAACGTGGTGGAAAAACGCGCCCCGCAGATCGTGCAACTGCTGGCGCGCGAAACCGGCACCGCCGCCGGCTTTGCGGGCTTCCAGATCCGCTGGGCGGTGGACTTGCTGCGCCAGGCCGCCAGCTGGGGCTACCGGTCGCAGGGCGATGTGCTGCGCAGCGACATGCCCGGGCGTTTTGCCATGGCGGTGCGCAAACCGCTGGGCGTGGTGGCGGGCTTCTCGCCCTGGAACGGCGCGTTCAGCCTGGCCTGGCGTACCGTGATCCTGCCCATGGCCTTTGGCAACACCGTGGTGCTCAAGCCGTCGGAAGAAGCACCGTTGTCGGCCGGCCTGGCGCTGGCCGACATCCTGAACGAAGCCGGCTTCCCGCCCGGCACGCTCAATGTGGTGACGCATGGGCCGGGCGAGGCCGGGCCGATTGCCGATGCCTTTTTTGCGAGCCCACATGTGCGCAGCATCAACTTCACCGGCTCGTCGGCCACCGGCCGCATGCTGGCCGAGCGCGCGGGGCGCGCGCTCAAGCGCATCGTGCTGGAGCTGGGCGGCTACAACCCGCTGATCATCCTGGACGACGCGCAGCTGGACCGCGCGGTGGACACTGCTGTGTTTGGCGCGTTCTTCCACCAGGGCCAGATCTGCATGAACACCCGCAAGATCTTCATTGAGCGGGCCATCCACGACGAATTCCTCAAGCGCCTGGCCGCGCGCACCGAGGCGCTGGCGTGCGGCGACCCTTGCACACCGGGCACAGTGATTGGCCCGCTGATCAACGACCGCGCCCTGCGCGCCGTGCAGGAGCGCGTGAAGGACGTGCTGGACCACGGCGCCCGCGTGGTGAGCGGTGGCAGCGCGAAAGGGCGGGTCTTCCAGCCCACCATCCTGGCCGACGTACCCGCCAGCGCCGCGGTGTCCTGCGAGGAAACCTTTGGGCCGGTGCTGGTGGTGCAGGCTGTGGACGGCGAACAGGAGGCCCTGCAGCAGGCGATGGCCACGCCGTACGGCCTGAGCGCGGGCATCCTCACGCAGGACGCCGGGCGCGGCCTGCGCCTGGCCCAGCAGTTTGACTGTGGCATGGTGCATGTGAACGGGGCCACCATGGCCGGCGAACCCGCGCTGCCCAACGGCGGCGTCAAGGACAGCGGCTGGGGCCGCTCGGGCTACTACGCGATTGAAGACTTCACCGAAGTGCGCCTGACCACAGTGACGCACGGCGCGCCGCACTACCCCATCTGAAAACATCCAGGAGACATATGAAAAGACGCAACTTCATTCAGGGGCTGGCCGTCCCGCTGGCCAGCGCGCTGGCGGCCGGCGCACACGCCCAGACCGTGACCACCGCGCCCACCCGCATCACCAGCACCCTGCCTGTGGGCAGTGGCCCCGACACGGTGGCACGCCTGGTGGCCGAGAAACTCACCGCGCGCTGGAAGCAGCCTGTGGTGGTGGACGCCAAACCCGGCGGCGCCGGCGTGGTGGCCATCAACGCCATGAAGAACCTGCCACCCACGGGCAACGAGCTGGTGCTGGCCGACGTGGGCAACCTGTCGATCAACCCGCTGATCTTCAAGAACCTGCGCTATGACCCCGAGCGTGAGCTGGTGCCCGTGGCGCTGATGTTCCGCACGGCGTTCTTCCTCGTCGTGGGCACGGGCAGCAAGCTCAGGTCGGTCAGGGACCTGATCGACGCGAGCCGCAATGCACAGCAGCTGACCTACGGCTCCAACGCGGTGGGCGGCCCGATCCACCTGGCGTCGGCCCAGCTGGAGTCCGCGATCGGCGCGACGATGGCGCACGTGGCGTTCAAGGAAACGTCGCAGCTGTATGTGTCGGTGTCCACGGGCGAGGTGGACTGGGCCTTTGGCAGCATTGCCACGGTGCTGCCCCTGCTCAAGGCGGGCCGCGTGCGCCTGCTGGCCGTGGCCGACCGCGCCCGCTCGAGCGCCGCGCCCGACGTGCCCACGCTGGCCGAAGCCGGCGGCCCGCCGAACCTGGACGCCTTTGCCTGGAACGGATTCTTCGCGCCCGCCGGCACGCCGCGCGATGTGGTCCTGGACATCAACAAGGCCGTGATCGACGCACTGGCGCAGCCCGATGTGGCCGAGAAGCTGGCCACCTTCAGCTTCACGCCGCAGGCCCTGACGCCGCAACAGCTGGGCGAGCTGATGCGCAGCGACCGCGCGCGCTACGCCGAAGTGCTCAAGCGCGTGAAGGTCAGCGTCGATTGATTTCCCGGGATGGATGTCCCGCACCGTTTCCCAGGCCGCCCGGAAGGATTTGCAAGTTTCTGCCCGGGCGGCCACTTTTGATGAAAGCAACACCATGAAATTCACCCTCCACCTGAAGGCGCTTGGCCTGGTTCTGTTCGCGGCCTGTGCCGGTACGGCCGGCGCGCAGACGCCCGCGGCTTTCCCGTCCAAGCCGGTCGTGCTGGTTGTGCCCACCACCCCCGGCAGCGGCGCCGACATCATTTCGCGGCTGATCTCGGCGCGGCTGTCCGAGCGCTGGGGCAAGCCGGTCATCGTGGACAACAAGCCGGGCGCGTCCACCCAGATCGGCAGCACCTTCGTGGCCAAGGCACCAGCCGACGGGCACACCCTGCTGGTGCTGGCGAACTCCACCGTCATCACGGCTGCCGTGGCCAAGTACGTGACGTACGACATGGCCCGGGATTTTTCGCCGGTGACGCGGCTCGGCGATGCGAAGTTTGTCGTGGCGGTCACACCCGGCTTCCCGGCCAAGGACATCGCCGGCCTGATTGCCCACGCAAAAAAGAACCCCGGCCGCACCAACTTCGCGTCGCCCGGCAACGGTTCGCCGCACCACTTCGGCATCGAACTGCTCAAACTGCGCCAGGGGCTGCACATCGTGCACATTCCGTACAAGGGCATCGCGGGCGCGATGACGGACGTGATGGGCGGGCAGGTGGAGATGATCTTTTCGTCGGTCACCTCGGCGCTGCCGTTCATTCGCAGCGGCCGTCTGCGCGCCGTGGGCGTGACGGGCACGGCGCGCAGTTCGCTGCTGCCTGAAGTGCCGACATTCCGCGAACAGGGGGTGACGGCCATGGAAGACGTGGACACCTGGTTTGGCGTGGCCGCGCCGGCCAAAACACCGCCCGAACTGGTGCAGCGGCTGAACCGCGACTTTGCCGCCGTGGTCAACCTGCCTGAGGTCCGTGCCGAACTGGAAAAGCAGGGCATCACCGTGCAGACCTCCACGCCCGAAGCGTTCGGCGCCACGATTGCCGGCGACCTGGTGCGCTGGAAACAGATGGCCAAGGCCACCCGCATTGAGCTGGAGTGAGAATGACCATCGATCTCCAGGCAGCCGTTGCCGCGGCGCGGGCACCCCTGGCCAGCCCGACCGAGCGCATTGGCGGCCAGGGGGCCGCCCAGGCGCCCCGGTTTGAGTTGTTCCATGCGCCCAACTCCATCTGTTCACAAAAAGTCCGCGCGGTGCTGGCGCACCACGGGCTGGCCTACACATCCAACACCATGAGCATCGTGGCGGGTGAGACCTACCTGCCAGGCTACGTACGCCTGCGCATGCATGCGTGCGACCAGGCGGGCCTGCCGCTGGCGGACGTGCACACCGGGAGCACGGCCGTGACCACCGGCGGCTGCGACCCGGCCGTGGTGCCCACCCTGGTGGACTGGGCCACCGGCCAGGTCGTCATTGATTCCAAGCGCATCTGCATCTATCTGGACGACATCGCAGGCGGCGCATTGAAGCTGCGCCCGGACGCGACGGCCCGCGCGGTAGACGCTGAACTGGACCTGGTGGACAGCCTGCCCAACTACCAGATGCTGGTGGGCCGCGCGCCGGACCCGCAGCGCCACGGTGCGTCACCGCGCGCGGGCACGGGTGTGCAGTTCGCCATGGGCAAGGTCGCGCGCTGCGACCGCTACCTGGCTGAGTTCGCCAGCGACGCCGACCTGCAGCGGGGCTATGGCGCCAAGCGGGCCAAGGAGCTGAGCGCCGCCGAAAAGCTCTTCACGCCCGAGGCCATGCAGGCGGCCTATGCGCAGGCTGAAGCGGCCTGCGCACAGCTTGAGCAGACGCTGGTGGCCGGCGGCTCGCCGTGGATCTTCGGCGATGCCGTGTCGATGGCCGACCTGTTCTGGGCCATCGAGTTGCTGCGCATGAAGAACCTGGGCGCGCACACGCTGTGGGAAGACGGCTTGCGGCCGCACGTGGCTGGCTATGTGCGGCGCTGCGAGGCGGCGCCCGCCATCCGCACCGCGGTCATCGAATGGCCCGGCGCCCTGCACTGAGCGCGCGCATGGCGGGGTCTGGATTCGACTTTGATCTGTTCGTGATCGGTGGCGGCAGCGGCGGCGTGCGCGCCGCGCGCATGGCCGCGGGCCTGGGCGCGCGCGTGGCACTGGCCGAGGGCGCAGCCCTGGGCGGCACCTGCGTCAACGTCGGTTGTATCCCAAAAAAGCTGTACAGCTTTGCAGCGGGTTACGCAACGGCATTCGAGGAAGCGGCGGGCTTTGGCTGGCAGCTTGCGGCGCAGGCGCCCCGGCTCGACTGGGCCCGGCTGAAAGCCGGGGTCGCCGGGGAGCTGGCGCGGCTCAACGGCGTTTACCGCGGGCTGCTGGAACGCGCCGGTGTGACACGGGTGCCAGGTTATGCGCGCCTGGACGGCGCGCAGGCGGTGGTGGTGGGGCAGCAGCGTTACACCGCTGCGCATGTGCTGGTCGCCACCGGTGGGCAGCCCCGGCGGCCCGACGTGCCTGGGCATCACCACGCCGTGGTTTCCGACGGCATGTTTGATCTGGCGCGCCTGCCCGGTCGGCTGGTGGTGGTGGGCGGCGGCTACATCGCCTGCGAATTCGCGTCCATCTTCGCGGGGCTGGGCAGCCAGGTAACGCTGGTGCACCGGGGCGCGCGGCTGCTGGCTGACTTTGACGAGGCCACTGCACAGTTTGTGGCGCGGGAGATGACCGCGTCGGGTGTGGACATACGGCTGCGCACCGGGGTTGAATCACTGGCGCACAGTCCCGGCGACGACCAGCGGCTGGTGCACCTGAATGATGGCCAGGCGCTTACGGCCGACACCGTGCTGTACGCCATCGGCCGCATCCCGCGCACCGCCGGCCTGGGTCTGGAGGGCGCGAATGTCATGCTGGACGCGGGCGGCGCCATTGTGGTGGATGACCACTACCGCAGCACGGTGCCGTGGCTGTACGCCGTGGGCGATGTGTCCAGCCGCAAGCAGCTGACACCCGTGGCCACGGCAGAGGCCATGGTGGTGGTGAACGAGCTGTACGGCGGCGCAGCGCGCCGGGTGGGCTACGAATACATCCCCACGGCCGTTTTCACGCATCCGCAGCTGGCAAGCTGCGGCTACGCGGAGCAAGAAGCACGCGCGCGCTTTGGGGCGGACAACATCGCGGTGTACAGCAGCGACTTCAAGGCGCTGCGCCACAGCCTGTCGGGCCGCGGCGAACGCACCTTCGTCAAGCTACTGGTGCACGTGCCGGACGACCGCGTGGTGGGCCTGCACATGGTGGGTGAAGACGCCGCCGAAATCGTGCAGGGCTTTGCCGTGGCCATGACCGCAGGCGCGACCAAGGCGCACTTTGACGCGACGCTGGGTATCCACCCGACGGCAGCGGAAGAGTTTGTGACGCTGCGTGTGGCGACGTTGCCTGCTGGGGGCTAAGCGGCCCGGGCGGGCAACACCGTGCCGGCGCAATCGCCAAAGCCAATGCGCGCCGCGCCCGCCCTCTCGCCCCAGGCGCGCAGCGTGACGGTGTCGCCGTCTTCCAGCCAGGTGCGCGATTCACCATGGGGCAACTGCACCGGCCGCTGTCCGCCATGGCTCAGCTCCAGCAGGCAACCCTGCTCGCCCTGCGCCGGGCCAGACTGCGTGCCGGTGCCCAGCAGGTCGCCCGGCTGCAGGTTGCAGCCGCCTTCGGTGTGGTGCGCGATCATCTGCGAAATTGACCAGTAGCAATGGCTGAAACTGCTGCGTGACAGGCGCACGGGGGCTTGCGGGGCGCGTGCGGTTTGCAGCCATACCTCCAGTTGCAGGTCCAGGCCGGGCAGCGCCTGCGCCAGCTGCAAGTGGGGCAGCGTGGGCGGGTCATCCGCGCTGCGCGGCAGGGCGCAACGAAACGGCGCCAGCGCCTCCCAGGTCACGATCCAGGGCGACACGGTGGTGAGGAAATTCTTGGCCAGAAACGGGCCCAGCGGCATGGACTCCCAGCCCTGCACATCGCGGGCGGACCAATCGTTGAGCAGGCTCAGGCCAAAGATGTGGCTTTCGGCGTCATCGATTGCAATCGGCTCGCCGCGCCGGTTGCCGGGGCCGACCCAGCAGGCCAGCTCCATCTCGTAATCCAGCCGCTGGGTGGGGCCGAACACGGGTTGCGCAGCGCCCGGTGCACGCGTCTGCCCCCAGGGCCGGTGGAAGCTGGCGCCGCTGACCTCGATAGACGACGCACGCCCGTGGTAGCCGATGGGCAGCCAGCGAAAGTTGGGCAGCGGCGGCGCGTCGGGCTGGAAGACCCGCCCGGCGTTGACCATGTGGTGCCAGGACGTGAAGAAGTCGGTGTAGCCGCCAATGCGCGCGGGCACGGCGTACTCTGCATCGGCCTGCGGCACCAGGCAGCCGCGCAGGGCTTCGGCCTCGGTGGCGCCGCTGCGCAGCAGCCGCGACAGCTTGCGCCGCAGCGCCGACCAGGCGGGCGGCCCCATCGCCATCAGGCCGTTGAGGCTGGAGGCAGCGGCCATCTCTGCCGCATCGCTGGCCGTGCCGGTGAACGCGCCGATGGCACAGGCCGCATTCATATCCAGGATCTGGTCGCCAATGGCCACGCCGCCGCGAAAGGGCTCGTGGCTGCCCCGGCGGCGGAACACGCCATGCGGCAGGTTCTGCAGCGGGAAATCCGTCTGCGGCCCATGGGCCGTTTCCACCCAGCTGGTCAGGGCCGGATCGTGCGTTTCGTTGAGCATGGTGGACGTCTCCGGATGTATGCGGGTTTGTACGAGTGTTCAGTATTTTATACGGTCGTACAATTTTTGCAATCCGGCAGAGGTCTGCCAGGAGGAGAACCGCACCATGATCAACCGTCGCACCTTCACCCAACTTGCCACCCTGGCACCCCTTGCGCCGTTCACATACCTGGCCCACGCCCAGGCGCCGCTGGATCTGGCCCGCATCATCTCGGGCTTTCCGCCCGGGGGCACCATTGACGTGCTGGCGCGCCGCACCGCCGACAAGCTGCGCGGCCAGTACGCCACCAACATGGTGGTGGAAAACAAGCCCGGTGCCGCCGGGCAGATCGGCGTGATCACGCTCAAGGACGCCAACCCCGACGGCAGCGCGCTGCTGCTCACGCCGTCGTCCATGCTGTCTATCTATCCCTACACCTACCCCAAGCTGCAGTACAGGCTGGACGACGTCACGCCCGTGTCGCTGGGTGCGTTCATCAACCACGGCCTGGCCGTGGGCCCCGGCGTGCCGGCCGAGGTGAAGACGCTGAAAGACTTTCTGGCCTGGTCCAAAGCCAACCCGGCCAAGGCCAACTTCGGCAGCCCCGGCGCGGGCAGCATGCCGCACATGATCGGCATCCTGCTGGGCAAGTTCACGGGCGTGGACTTGCGCCACATCCCGTACCGCGGTTCGGTGCCCGGCGTGCAGGATCTGCTGGGCGGGCAGATCTCCTCCTTCTGCGGGCCTATTGGCGACTACATCCCGCACGTCAAAACCGGCAAGCTGCGCGTGCTGGCCATCTCGGGCAAGGGACGTTCGCCGTTCCTGCCGGACGCGCCCACGCTGCGCGAGCTGGGCTATCCGCTGACGGTGCGTGAGTGGTATGGCTTTTTTGTGCCGGGCAAGACGCCGTCGGCCCTGGTGCGCCGCGCATCTGAATACCTGCAGCGCGCGCTGGCGCAACCCGACATGGTGGAGTTTGGCAAGGGCTTCGGGCTGGAGGTGCAGCCGTCCAGCTCCGCCGGGCTGGCCGAGCTGCTGAAGGCGGACGCCGACGAATGGCGCCGCCTGATCAAGCAAGTGGGCTTTACGGCGGAATCGTGATCAACCCCATGAGCCGCCGCATTGTTGACCTGTCGATCTACCTGGAAAACGACGTCCCTTCAGACCCGCCCGGTTTGCAGCCAAAGATCGCCTACCACCGGCATGACAGCTCGTTCCATCAGATGGCGCCCTTTTTTCCCGGGCTGCAGCAGGCTGATCTGCCCGATGCCGCTGTGTGGGCCGTGGAGGACGTGCAGCTGAACACGCACAACGGCACGCACCTGGACGCGCCTTACCACTTCCACCCCACCATGAACCATGGTGAACGCGCCATCACGATTGACGAGGTGGACCTGGACTGGTGCTTCCAGCCCGGCGTGAAGCTGGACTTTCGCCACCTGCCCGACGGTTACGTGGTGCAGGCAGGGGATGTGGCTACGGAGCTGGCGCGCATCGGCCACACCCTGCAACCGCTGGAGATCGTGGTGGTCAACACCCGGGCCGGCGCGCGCTATGGCCATGGCGACTACCTGGGCGCCGGCGTGGGCATGGGCTACGGGGCCACCATGTACCTGCTGGAGCGCGGCGTGCGCCTGACCGGCACCGACGCCTGGAGCTGGGACGCGCCGTTCAGCCACACCGCGAAGAAGTATGCGCAGACGCACGACGCCAGCCTGATCTGGGAGGGCCACAAGGCCGGGCGCCACATTGGCTACTGCCACCTGGAAAAGCTGCACAACCTGGAAGCGCTGCCCGCGCACGGCTTTTACATCAGCTGCTTTCCGCACAAGATCCGCGGCGCATCGGCCGGCTGGACGCGCGCGGTGGCCATTTTTGACGAGCGGCTCATGACGCGGGCCTAGCCCCTCCCCCCTTCGCTGAATCACCCGCTGACAGGGCGCCCGGCTGGCGCCCTGCGGCTTCACTCGCCCCCACCTTGAGGAGACCTTCATGAAACCCACCAGCCTGCTGTTTGCATTCACCACCGCGCTGGCCGCGGGCCCTGCCGTGGCACAGTCCAACGTCACGCTCAGCGGCACCATCGACGCCTGGGCCGGCAGCCGCGAGCTGGCCGGCGGCGCGCGCACCACGCGCGTGGACAGCGGCGGCCTGACCACCTCGCAGCTGAACTTCAGCGGCACCGAAGACCTGGGCGGCGGCCTGAAGGCGGAGTTTGTGCTGGGCATGTTCCTGCGCGCGGACACGGGCGAGGCGGGCCGCTTTGCCGGCGATGCCTTCTTCGGCCGCAGCGCCTATGTGGGCCTGAGCGGCGGCATGGGCACGCTGCGCCTGGGCCGCCAGACCACGGGCAATTTCATCAACTTCATCCGCACCAATTCGTATGCTGACTCGGCCACCTTCGGCCCGGCCATGGTGCAGACCTGGATTTCGGCCGTGGGCCAGGGCACGCAGTTTTTGAGCGCCAGCGCGCCCCCCACCAGCCGCACATTGACCGGCGTGCTGGGCACGACGGACACAGCCTGGAACAACGCCGTGGGCTACACGTCACCCAACCTGGGCGGCGTGACCTTCAACGCGCAATGGGCACCCAGCGAAACCACGGGCGTGGGCAGCCGCCGTGGCGCCAGCGCGTTCTATGCCAAGGGGCCGCTGAACCTGGGGCTGGCGGCTGAATACATGGGCAGCGCATCGGTGCCGGCATCGGGCCCCGCAGCAGCCGTGCTCGCCAAACAAAGCACCTGGCACCTGTCGGGCGCCTATGCGTTCCCGTTTGCGCGTGTCAGCGCGGGCTACCTCCACACGAAGCGCGACTTTGCCACCGTGGTGGACGACAAGGTACGCACCTGGCATGTGGGCGCCGCCATTCCCGTGGGCCCGGGCAGCGTGATGCTGCAGACGGCCCACACGCGCCAGAGCCCCGACACCGGCACCGCCACACGGCGCACCACCACCAGCGCGGGCTATGACTACCCGCTGTCCAAGCGCACCGACGTCTATGCGGTGTACATGAAGGACAAGTTCACCAACCAGGCCTCGGGCAACTCGTTTGCGCTGGGCGTGCGCCACCGCTTCTGAGCGGGGCATTCACCACACCTGCGGGTGTTGTACAGTCGTGCAACTTTCATGTTGCACCGCTGGAGACGCCCCGCATGACCGCCGCCCGCCCGGCCGCCGCAGCCCGACCCGACCGTCGGCACAACATATTGCTTGCGGCTGAAAAGCTGTTTGCCCGGCACGGCTACCACGCCGTGTCCATCCGCCAGATTGCCGACGAGGCGGGCGTGCCGCTGGCGCTGGTGGGCTATTACTTTGGCGCCAAGCAGCAGCTGTACCACGCGATCTTCGAGCACTGGAGTTCGATGATCTCCGAGCGGCTGGCGGCGCTGCAGCTGGCCATGGCCGATGGCAGCGGCGACCGGTTGCAGCGCCTCGTGGAGGCGTTCATCGGCCCGGTGATCCGCCTGCGCGCCAGCGTGGAGGGAGAGTACTACGCCCTGCTCATGACGCGCGGCCTGTCACTGCAAAGCGAGGAAGAAGACGCGATCATCCGCGAGTTCTTCGACCCGATGGCCAAGGCTTTCATCGATGCCTTTCACACCACGGTGGCGGCGGAAACACCCGGCGTGAGCCGCGCCCAGGTGGTGTGGTGCTACCAGTTTGCGCTGGGCGCGCTGCTGCACCACATCAGCGACACCCGCGTGCAGCGCCTGTCAGACGGCAAGAACCAGCCCAGCGACCCGGCAGTGATGCCGCAGCTGGTGGCCTTCATTACGCAAGGCATGCGGGGGGCGGTGGCGCAGGTGAAGCTCGCGGCGCCCGCTAAAAGCCGGAAGAAGGCCGCATGACAGAGCAAGCCGCACCACCCCCGCCCGCCCAACCCCGCAACCCGCTGCACGGCATGACGCTGGAGGCCATCGTCACCGCGCTGGTGGCGCACTACGGCTGGGCCGGGCTGGGCGAGCGCATCCCGGTGCGCTGCTTCACCAGCGACCCGAGCATCTCCTCCAGCCTCAAGTTCTTGCGCAAGACGCCGTGGGCGCGGGACAAGGTGGAGAGTTTGTATTTGTTCATGCTGCGCGAGAAGCGGCGCGGCTTGACTTGAAGTTGGCCGTATTTTTTTGAAAATCGCGTAGATTACGGCCAATGGACTATCTGCCCATGCCCGACAACGCCGCGCGCCAACTGATCGACTCGATCACAGTGTTTGGCGAACACAGGCGCGTGCTGGCAGAAGCCCAGCGTTACAGCGGCGGCATGTACTGGAAGAAGCAGGGTGACTATGAATACCTGGTGCGCACGCGGCCAGACAACCGCCAAAGCCGCATTGGCCCGCGCAACGCGGACACCGAAAAACTGTTTGACGAATTCAGCCGCCAGAAGCTGACCACGCAGGCGCGCCTCAAGTCGCTGCGCGAGGCGCTGCGGGATGCCGAGCGGCTGAACAAGGCGCTGAAAGTGGGGCGGGCTCCATCGCCTGTACTGGCGGTGTTGCAGGCCATCGAGGACGCGGGCCTGGGCGAGCACTTCACGGTGGTAGGCACCCATGCGCTGTACGCGTATGAGACGGCGGCCAGCGTGCGCATCATGCAGGCCGCGCTGGCCACACAGGATGTGGACTTGCTCTGGGATGCGCGCAAGCGCGTTCGCTTCATCACCGAGCTGGGCCGACTGGACGTTTCCATGCTGCAGGTGCTGCAGCGGGCTGATCCCAGCTTTGAGCGCAAGGAAGGGCAGAACGAAACCGCCATCAATGCCAAAGGCTTTGAGGTCGACTTCCTGCGCCGCCAACCAGAGGGCGACGATCCGCACCCGTTCCGATTCTCGGACGATGAGGGCGACCTGTGGCCGGTGCAGGCTGTGCGGGCTTCTGTGTTGACCAACGCGCCCCGGTTTGAGCATGTGGTGGTGTCCGCCACCGGGCGCATGGCACGCATGCGCACGGTTTCACCCGTTGCTTTTGTAGAGTTCAAGCGCTGGATGGCCAGCAAGGTGCCGACCCGGCCAGAGGCCAAGCGCCGTCGCGACGCGCTGCAAGCCGGCATCGTGCAGCGACTGCTGGACGAGGGCTTGCTGCTGCAAGAAGCCGGACAAACGTAGCCGCCCCGGTGCCAAGTTACTGGTGCGTTTGCGATTTCGCACACACGTGCTAATATCCGCCCCATGGACGCCAAAACCCAGAAGTCAGAGCTCACGCGCGCCGCCATCGTCGGCGCCGCGCTGGACCTGGCTGCGGCCGAGGGGTTGGAGGCCCTTTCGCTGCAGGGGGTGGCGGACCGCATCGGCCTGTCCAAGAGCGGCGTGTTTTCGCGCGTGGGCTCGCGCGAGGCCTTGCAGAAGGCCGTGATCGAGGAATTTGGCCACCGCTTCATTGCCGATGTGTTTGTGCCGTCCATGCAGCTTCCGAAGGGCCTGCCCCGCCTGAATGAGATCGTGCGGCGCTGGATCGCCCGTTACCGTGATGTAGAAGCCCACACCGGCTGCCTGTACACCGCCGGTGCCTTTGAGCTGGACGACCGCGCCGGCGAGCTGCGCGAGTTGCTGCTCAGCGAAGTCACCCGCTGGCGCGCGGCGCTTCGCCGCACGGTGCTGCAGGCCCTGGAGGCCGGGCACCTGGCCCCTGATACCGACCCCGACCAGCTGGTCGGCGAGCTCAGCGCCCTGTTCATGGGCATGCTGCACGACATCCGCTTCCTGCGCGACCCGCGCGCGGCGGACCGCACCCAGGCGTCGTGGGACCGCCTGGTCAAGAGCTACCAACCCTGACCCCAAAAAGGATCTGACGGCCATGTGGCACTTGCTTCTGTCATTCCCGCATTTCGCACGGTTGTGCGAAGAAAGGATTTCACCATGCTGATCATTCTTGGCATTGCCGCCGCCTGGGGCGGCTGGCGCATCGCACAGGCCGCGCTGGCATCGCTGCGCAGCCTGCCGCGCAGCAATGAAGACTGGATCTATTTCTGAAAGGCCCCGCCATGACCACGCGCACCGCACTGGAGGCCACGTCGGCCTATTACCAAACCAGCCCCGGCGTCCGCCTGTTCCGCCTGGCGCTGGGCACTTCGCAACGGCTGTGGCCCGCCCTGGGCGTGCGCGCCGCGCTGCGCCTGTTTGGCACGCCGCTGCCGCCCAAATGGCTCAGCCGGCGCGCCGTGTGGGACGGCGGCTGGCGCGTGGACGCCTGGCCGTTTGAGGACGCCAGCATCACGCTGTACCAGCGCCGCGTGGCGCCGCACGGCCCGGTGGCGCTGCTGCTGCACGGCTGGGGCGGCCATGCGCGCCAGATGCTGCCGCTGGCCGACGCGCTGGCCGACCAGGGCATGCGCGTGGTGCTGGTGGAGATGCCCGCGCACGGGCGCAGCCGCGGTGCCACCAGCAACCTGCCGCAGTTTGCCCGCGTGATCGAGTACGTGGTGGCGCGCCTGATGCAGGAGGGCCACCACATCGGCGCGGTGGTGGCGCATTCGCTGGCGGCCAACGCGGCGGCCTATGCCGCCAGCCGCGGCACGCCGATGGACCGCCTGGTGCTGCTGGCGCCGCCCGCGTCGCCACATGAATACACGCGCCTGTTTGCCCATGTGTTCGGCCTGCACGAGGGCACGCGCGCGGCCATGCAAAAGCTGATCGAGGCGCGCGAGGGCATTTTGATGCCGCAGTTTGAACCCGCCGCCGTGGGCCCGCGCGTGCGCGTGCCCACGCTGGTGGTGCACGACCGCGGCGACAGCATCAACCGCTTTGCCGACGGCCAGGCCTATGCGCATGCGGTGCGCGGCGCGCAGCTGGTGGCCACCGAGGGGCTGGGCCACCGCAAGATCCTGAAGGACGCCGGCGTGATCGGGCGCGTGGCGATCTTTGCGCGGCCCTGAATGAGGTGCCGGGCGCGCCCCGGTTCAGTTGGCCGTGTAGCCCGCGTCCACCGGCAGGATCACGCCGGTGACGTAGGCCGCCATGGGCGACGCCAGGAACACCACCGGCCCGGCAATGTCGCCGGGCGCGCCCACGCGGCCCAGCAGCGTGCGCCCCACCATCGTCTGCAGCCGTTCGGCATCCTGGGCAATTCTTTCGGTCAGCGGCGTCATGACCAGGCCCGGCGCCACGGCATTGACCCGCACGCCGTGCGGGCCCAGGTCGCGCGCCAGGAATTTCGTCAGCTGACCCACCGCGCCCTTGGACGCGCCGTAGGCGATGTTGGCCCGCGTGGCCACCAGCGTGGTGATGGACGCCACGTTTACCACCGCGCCGCGTGTGCGCTTCAGGTCTGCGGCGCAGGCCTGCGTGAGGTGGACGATGCCCTTGACGTTCACCGCCATCACGCGGTCCAGGTCGCCGGCCAGGTCGCCCGCATCCAGCGTGGCGTTGCCGCCGATGCCGGCGTTGTTCACCAGCACACCCACCGGGCCCCAGGCCTGCGCCAGGTCGGCCACCACGGCCGCGCATTGCGCCGCGTCGCGCACGTCCAGCGCATAGGGGCGGCAGCGCTCACCGGTTGTGTCAATGTCGCCGGCGGCGCGCGCGGCATGGTCCAGTTGGGTGTCGGTCAGCGCCACGCGGCAGCCCGCCTGCAGCAGAGCCCGCGCGATGGCCAGGCCTATGCCCTGGCCGGCGCCGCTGACCAGGGCCACCGTGTTGTCAAACATGCGCGGCCCGCGGTCTTGACGCGTCAGCTCAGTGCGCCTGCTTGGGCAGGTTCAGGCTTTGCAGCAGCGGCACCCAGCGGTCGAATTCAGTGCGGATGAATCTGGCCAGCTCCTCGGGCGTGCCGCCGCGCGGCTCCATGCCGATGCCGCGGGCGCGGGCCACGAAGTCGGGGTCGGCAATCACCTGGTTCACGGCGCGGTTCAGGCGGTCAATCGCATCCTTGGGCGTGGCCGCGGGCACCGAGAGCGAATACCACAGCAGCGCCTCGATGTCGAAGCCCTGCTCCTTGAAGGTCGGCGCATCAGGCACCTGCGGCAGGCGCTGGCTGTCCATCACGCCCAGCACGCGCATCTTGCCGGCCTTCACATGCTGCAGCGGGCCGGTGATGGACGTGCCGTGGATGTCGATCTGCCCGCCCAGCAGCGCCTGCAGACCCGGCGAATCACCGCTGAACGGAATGTGCGTGGTGCTGATGCCGGCCTGCTTTTCAAACGCCATGGGCGCCAGGTTGGTCAGGATGGACGCGCCCGGCGAGCCGCGGTTGATCTTGCCGGGGTTGGCCTTGGCATAGGCCACCATTTCCTTGATGTTCTTGTACGGCAGGTCCACGCGGCCCACCACGATGGCCGGCTGGTAGGCGATCTGCGTGACGGGCGCGAAGTCCTTGAACGGGTCGTAGGGCAGCTTGTCGTAGATGACGGTGTTGTTGGCCAGGATGCCCAATGACGACATCAGCACCGTGGTGCCGTCGGCGCGCGCGCGCGCCACGTGGTCGGCCGCCACGATGCCGCTGGCGCCGGGCTTGTTCTCCACAATGACCTGCATGCCGCGCTTGGTCAGGTCGGCGGCCAGCAGGCGTACATACTGGTCGGTGCCGCCGCCGGCCGGGAACGGCACGACGATGCGGGTGACCTGCTGGGCCTGGGCGGCGCCAGCGGCACACAGGCCCAGCACCAGGGTGGCGATGTAGTTGCGAAAGCTCATGGGTTGTCTCCTGTGTTCTGCGTGCGCCGGATGGACCCGGCCCGGTGCGCACGATTCGGCGCGAAGTCAGTTTAGGGCGGGGTGCGGCGGGCAGACCGCCAGGGTATGAAAAGCTGCTTTCCAGGTCATGCACGCTCGCGCGGCATCAATGCCTGCACTTCCTGCGCGGAAAACCCCGCCTCGCGCAGCACCTGCGCGGTGTGCGCACCGTGGGCCGGCGCGGCCACACTGGGCCGCCGGGGCGTGCCGCACAGCTCGTAGGGCAGACCAAAGCTGCGGTAGCCCGGCTGCCCGCCGCAGGGCAATGCGTCGATCACCATGGTGCTGGCGCGAAAGTCGTCGCTGTGCAGCGCGTCGGCGTAGCCGCGCACCACGCCCACCACGATGTTGTGGCGCGTGAGCAGGGCCACGCATTCAGCGGTGCCCAGGCGCGCCAGGTGTTCGCCCACGGCGGCCTTCATGGCCGGGCGGTTGGCCACGCGCAGCGCGTTGGTGGCAAAGCGCGGGTCGGTGGCCAGCTGCGGCGCGCCAATGGTTTCGCACAGCCGCACCCAGTGCGCCTGCACATAGGCCGACACCACCACCATGCCGTCGCGCGTGTGAAAGATGTCGGCCGCCGGCGCGGCCATGGGCTGGCCGTCGCCGCTGCGCGTGGGTTCCACGCCGCGCACCAGGTAATCGCTCCAGTTGGGCGCCTGCAGGCTCAGCGCCACCTCCAGCAGCGAGATGCGGATGGTCTCGCCCACGCCGGTGCGCGTGCGGCGCAGCAGCGCGGCCAGCACGGCCTGGGCGGCCACCTGCACCGTGGCCGCGTCGATGATGGTGGCGCCCACCTTCTGCGGCAGGCCCTGCGGGTCGCCCGTCACCGACATGAGCCCGCTTTCGGCCTGGGCCGCGATGTCGTAGCCCGGGCGGTCGCGCGAGGGCGAGCCGGCCGGAAAGCCGGCAATCGACACATGCACCAGCGCCGGCTGGGCCGCGCGCAGCGCATCGGCGCCCAGGCCCAGCGCGTCCAGCGCACCGGGGCGCAGGTTCTGCACCAGCACGTCGGCGCGCGCGATCAGGCGGCGCGCGGCGTCCAGCCCCTGGGGCGTGCGCAGGTCCAGCGCCACGGATTTCTTGTCGCGGTTGTAGGCGTGCAGCATGGCCAGGCCGAACGGGCCAGTGTGGCGCGCGGCGTCGCCTTCCAGCGATTCGATCTTGATCACTTCGGCGCCCAGGTCACCCAGCGCCATGGCGGTGCCCGGGCCGGCGATGTAGTTGCCCAGCTCGACCACGCGAAAGCCCTCAAGCGGCGGCGGGAGCGCATCGGTTTCATTCATGCGCCAGACTCTAGGAGCCCCGCGCGTTCGCGCATGCGCAGAAACTGCAAAGTACCTTTGCGGCCGCTGCCGGCGCGCGCGCGCGGATGTTGGCCACACTCGCGCCCATGACCGACGTAACGATTCGCAGGCTGGGCGACAGCGTGGACCTGCTGGGCGAAAGCCCCTGCTGGGACGCGCGGGCGCAGGCCCTGTGCTGGATCGATTCACTGGCCGGCACGCTGCACCGGCTGTGGCCGGCCACTGGCCAGACCGAGCGGCACACGCTGCCCGCACCCGTGGGCTCCATCGCCCTGTGCGACGGCGGCGTGGTGGCGGCGCTGCGCAACAGCTTTGCCCGCTATGACTTCGCGACGCGCGCGCTGCGCACCCTGGCCACGCTGGACGTGGACCACCCCGACGTGCGGCTGAACGACGGCAAGTGCGACCCCTGGGGCCACTTCATCGCCGGCACCATGCACATCAACCGCGCGCCGGGCGACGCGGTGCTGGGCGGGCTGTACCGGCTGAGCCCGGACGGCAGCGTGGCGCAGATCGCGCCCGGCTTCGGCCTGGCCAACGGCCCGTGCTTCAGCGCCGACGGCCACACCCTGTATGTGGCCGACAGCTCGGTGCGCACGATCTGGGCGTACGACTATTCACCCACCGGGCCGCTGGGCGGGCGCCGCCCGTTCGTGCAGACCGACACCCTGGGCTCGGGCCCCGACGGCGCCACGGTGGACGCGCAGGGCTTTGTGTGGACGGTGCTCACGCGCATCGGCCAGCTGGCGCGCTATGCACCCGACGGCCGGCTGGACCGCCTGGTGGCCATGCCCGCCACCTACCCCACCAGCCTGTGCTTTGGCGGGCCGGACCTGGCCACGCTGTATGTCACATCCATCTCGCGCAGCACCCACCTGGCGGGCACGCTGGCGCAGGACGGCGGGCTGTTCGAGGTGCAGGGGCTGGGGGTTGCCGGTGCGCTGGTGCAGCACTTTGGCGCGGCGCGCTCAGGCTGAAGGCGGTGGTGGCGGAGGTGGTGGTGCTTCGTCCTCGCGCAGCGCATCGGCCATGAAGTCCACAAAGGCACGCACCTTCAGCGGCAGCGTGCGGCTTTGGCGGAACACCGCAAACACGCCGTTGGAAAACTGCCGCACCGCAAACCGGTAGCCGGGCAGCAGGCGCACCAGCGAGCCGTCCTGGATGCTGGCACGCACGGCCGGCTCGGACAGCAGCGCGATACCCATGCCGCCCATGGCGGCCAGGCGCAGCACCTCGCCGTTGTTGGATGCGAGCACGCCCTGGATCGGCAGCTCCTGCTGCAGGCCCTGCTCGTCGATGTATTTCCAGCTGGTGGCCTCGTGCTCGCGCCGGTAGATCAGGCAGGGCATGCGCGCCAGGTCCGACGGGTGCTGGATGCGTGAATGGGTTTTGGCAAACGCGGGGCTGGCCACCAGCACTTCGTCGCTGCTGAGCAGGCGCTTGATGACAAAGCCCGAATCGGTGCTTTCACCGGTGCGGATGTCGATGTCAAAGTCCTGCTCGATGATGTTCACCGGGTGCTCGGACAGCTCGTATTCCACATGGATGTCGGGGTACAGCTGGGCAAAGCGCGGCAGCAGCGGCGCGATCACGCGGATGCCAAGCTGTGTGCGCGAATGGATGCGCAGCCGCCCCTCGGGGCGCTGGCGGGCGTCGCGCGCGGCCTGCTCGGCCTCGGCCATGGCCTCCAGCACCACCTCGGCGCGCGCCAGGAAGGCGCGCCCGGCCTCGGTCACCTTCAGGTTGCGGCTGGTGCGGTCCACCAGCTGCACGCCCAGCTCTTCTTCCAGCGCGCTGATGCGCCGCGAAATGGTGGCCGGCGACAGGCTCAGGCTGCGCCCGGCCGCCGACAGGCTGCCCTTTCGCTGGGTGATCACGAAGATCCGCAGTGAATCCAGTGCTTTCATTTCAGAAGACGCAAAGAAGCTGTGCGCAGGTTGGCGGTCACGGCGTGCCACCCGCTCCTACCATCATCGCACGCCCTCAAGCCCACAGGAGACACACGATGGATTTCGGAATTTTCATGCTGATGCAGCAGCGCAACAAGCACAAGACCTCGCACCAGGTCCTGCGCGACGCCGTGGAGCAGACCCGCGTGGCCGACGAAGCCGGCTTTGGCGGCGCCTGGTTCGCCGAGCACCACTTCAGCAACTACGGCATGTGCTCGTCACCGCTGACCATGATCGCCCACGTGGCCGCCGTGACGCGGCGCATCCGCCTGGGCAGCGGCATCGTGGTGGCGCCGCTTTACACGCCGGCGCGCCTGATCGCCGACGTGGCCATGGTGGACCAGCTGAGCGACGGCCGGCTGAACCTGGGCATCGGCTCGGGCTACCAGCAGTTTGAATTCGAGCGTTTCGGCGTGTCGCTGGACACGGCCAAGCAGCGCACCTTTGAAATCATGGACATGCTGGAGCTGGGCCTGAAGCAGCCCAAGTTCAGTTACGACGGCCAGTTCTACAAGCAGCCCATGAGCGCCATCAGCCAGCGCGCGGTGCAAAAACCCATGCCCCCGATGTGGGTCACCAGCGTGGACCCGGCCTTCATCGCGCGCGCGGTGCGCGGCGGACACCATGTGTTTGTCTCGGGCGGCGACGGCGGCACCGAAAAGCTGCGCTCAACGCGCGCGCTGATCGACAAGGTGGCGCTGGCCGAGGGGCGTGACCCGGCCCAGGTGCCCGTGGGCCTGCTGCGCGCCTGCTTTGCCAGCAACAACCCGGCCGAGGTGGACCATTACCTGGAGGTGGCGCGCTACCAGCGCCGCGTGGCGCTCAGCCTGAAGCGGCGCACCGCGCAGATCGCCGACGACTACGAGGTCGAGGAAGGCATTGCCGAGGGCGAGCCCACGCTGGAAGAAATGCGCGCCATGCTGCCGGTGGGCCCGGTGGACCTCGTGATCGAGCGCGTGGTCAATGAGATCCGCACGCTCAAGCCGGTGCATTACTGCTTCCAGACGCAGATGGGCGACTTTGACCAGCCCACCATGCTGCGCCACCTGGAGCTGTGGGGCAAGGTCATCATGCCCGCCGTGCAGCGCGAGATCGCCAACGACCCGCCCCACGTGGCCGAGCCCGTGGCCGAGCTGGCCGCGGCCTGAGCGCTGACATGAGCGCCACCATGAGCGCCGCCGTCCTGGCCCCACCCGCTGAAGCCGCCCCGGTGATCGAGCCCGCGCAGCTGCGCCAGCTGCTGGGCTGCTTTCCCACCGGCGTGGCCGTCATCACCACCCGCACACCCGACGGGCAACCCGCGGGGCTGACCTGCAATTCATTCAGCTCGGTGTCGCTGGAACCGCCGCTGGTGCTGTTCAGCCTGCGCAAGGCCAGCAAGCTGCTGCCCACCTTCACCCAGGCCGATGGCTTTGCGATCAACATCCTGTCGCAAAACCAGGACGCGCTGTCGGGCCGGTTTGCGTCCAGCAAGATTGAAGACAAGTTTGACGGCGTGGCCTGGCGCGAAGGCGCCATGGGCCTGCCGGTCATCAACGACTGCCTGGCCAGCTTTGAATGCAGCACCCATGCCTGCCACGAGGCCGGCGACCACTGGATCTTCATTGGCGAGGTGCGCCACATGGGCGGCGGGCCGGCGAACGAGGCGCTGGTGTTCTACAAGGGCGCCTACATGATGCTGGCCGAATCCCTGCGCACGCTGGTACTCCAGGGCCGCCTGGGCGAGGCCGACATCGACGAGGCCTACCGCACGCTGTACGGCACGCTGCTGCGCCTGGCCTGCAGCCGCGCCAGCAGCGCCGAGCTGGACGCGCTGGAGGCCGCCGTGACCGCCATCGAGCAGCACCCCGACGACGCGCCGCTTGCGCACCGCATTGATTCAGCCAGCCGGTTTTTTGGCGCGATCGCCACGGCCGGCCACAACGAGGCACTGATGCTGATGGCGCAGACGCTGTCGGCCATCCTGCGCGAACGCATGACGCATGTGCTGCCGGTGCGCCCGCGCCCCGACCTGTTCCCGCTGCGCCGGCGCATCGTGCACAGCCTGCGCCAGCGCGACGCCGACGGCGCGGCCGCTGCGCTGGACGAACTGATCACCACGCTGCGCAAGGGCAGCACCCCAACCTTGACAGCGCCCTAGAACAACAACCGCAATTTTTTGCTGGAGACAACATGCAGGACACCGCACAGGGCGAGGGCGGCGACTACGCCGCTTTCCGCCGCGAACTGCAGGACTTTGCCCAAAGCGCCTGCCCGCCCGAAATCCGCGCCGTGGTGGCCGCGGGCCAGAAGGTCACCAAACGCGAATACCAGCGCTGGCAGCAGATCCTGCATGCCAAAGGCTGGGGCGCGCCGAGCTGGCCGCGCGAGCACGGCGGCACCGGCTGGGACGTGAAGCAGCGCCTGATCTTTGAAGAGGTCATGGCCGAGAACGACTGCCCGCCGCTGTACCACCATGGCCTGGGCCACATCGGGCCGGTGATCATCCGCTTTGGCACACCCGACCAGAAGGCCCGCTTTCTGCCGCGCATCCTGGACGGCAGCGACTGGTGGTGCCAGGGCTATTCAGAACCCGGCTCGGGCTCGGACCTGGCGTCGCTGTCCACCAGCGCGCGGCTGGACGGCGACGCCTGGGTGATCAACGGCCAGAAGACCTGGACCTCGCACGCGCACGAGGCCAGCATGATCTACATGCTGGTGCGCACCAGCAAGGAGGCGCGGCGCCAGGACGGCATCTCGCTGCTGCTGGTGCCACTGGACACGCCGGGCATCACGGTGCGGCCGATCCGCAGCATTGACGGCTGGCACCACCTGAACGAAGTGTTTTTTGACGAGGTGCGCGTGCGCGCCGACAACCTGATCGGCGAGCCCGGCCGGGGCTGGACCTGCGCGAAGTTTTTGCTGGAGCGCGAACGCCTGCCGCCGGCCAACGTGGCGCGGCTGGAGCTGGTGCGCCGCCAGGTCACGCGCATCGTGGACGAAGCCGCCCGCGCTGGCGCGGGGCAGCGCGACTTTTCCAGCCTGCGCTACCGCCTGCTGCTGGCCGAGGCCGACGTGAAAGGCGCGCGCGAGCTGCTGGCCGGCGCCACCGATGCGCTGTTGCACCAGCGCCCGCTGGGCGTTCAGCCCTCGGTCATCAAGCTGCTGTGCAGCGACGTGGCCCAGCGCCTGACCTCGATCGCGCTGGACGCCGTGGGCCCCACGGCGGCGCACCGCTTCCTGGCCGACACGAACATGGATGACGACGGCGGCGACAGCACCGGCCCCGGCATCTGGATCCAGAACTACATGTTCACCCGCGCGCGCACGATCGCGGGCGGCACGTCTGAAGTGCAGCGCAACGTCGTTGCCACCGAACTGCTGGGCACCGCATGAGCACATCCGCACACCCCTCCTTCCCCCCGCTGTTCCCCGGCATGCTGCTGGACGCCGCCGCGCGCTTTGCGCAGGACAACGCCACCACCGACCTGCGCGCCAGCGACACCGTGCGCGACATGGGCTGGGCCTGCACGCTGGTGCCCGAAGACGCCGGCGGCGTGGGCGGCAGCTTTGCCGACCTGGCCGCCGTGATCGAGGGCCTGGCCACCCACGGTGTGCAGCTGCCGGTGATTGAAACCTGCGCCGTCGCGCCCGTCCTGCTGCAGTGCGCCGCCCCTGATGTGGCCGCACGCTGGCTGCAGGCCGTGGCCGAAGGCAGCGCGGTGGTCGCGCCGCTGGCCGCGCTGTCTGCACCGCTCACCGACGTGGCGCTCACCGCGAGGCCGCTGGACATTGGCTACGCGCTGCACGGCCAGCTGCTGGGCGCCGAGCTGGCGCCTGCTGCCACCCACGCCGTGCTGGCCGCGCGGCTGGGCACAGGTGAGGACGACATCGCCCTGTTTGTGCTGGAGCGCGAGCGCATCCCCGCGCCCACGGCCACGTACCGCACCATGGAAGGCCGCCAGGGCCTGGACCTGCAGCTGGACGGCCTGGCCGTGCCGGCGGCGGCCTGCATCGCGCGCGGCGCCGCCGCGCGGGCCGCGCTGGCGCAGGCCGACAACGCCGCGCTGCTGCTGACGGCGGTGGACACCGTGGCCGCCCTGGGCGCCATGCTGCAGCGGACCGTGACCCACCTGCAGGAGCGCCGCCAGTTTGGCGTGGCGCTGGCCAGCTTTCAGGCGCTGCGCCATCGCACGGCCGACCTGTATGTGCGCTTTCTGGGCGCGCGCGGCCTGCTGATGCACGCCATGGCGCTGGCCACCGACGCCGCCACGCCCCCCGATGTGCTGGGCCGCACGCTGCGCCTGGCCAAGCTGTCCATGGCCGAGACCGCGCGTGCCTGTGCCGAGGGTGCCATCCAGATGCACGGCGGCATGGGCATGAGCGAAGAGGTGCTGGCCACCCGGCTGGCCCAGCGGCTGATTGCGTCCGAATTCCGCTACGGCGACCGCCTGCTGCATGCGCGGCAGCTGCAGCAAACCCCCACCCCGGCCCAGACCCCCGCACAGGCCGGTGCATCCCCACAAACGAGGAGCGCACGATGAGCGTCCATCTGGAAGTTGCCGACTACATTGCCGTGGTGCGGCTGGACAAACCGCCGGTCAATGCGCTGGCGCGCGAAACGCGCCGCCAGCTGATCGACGCGTTTGACGAAGTGTCCGAGCGCGACGACATCCGCGTGGCCGTGCTGACCGGCACGGGCAAGTACTTCTGCTCGGGCGCCGACCTGAAAGACCGGCCCGACCCGGACAAGGCCGGCGACTTCCTGGCGCACAACCGCTGGACGCGCGAGACCGGCAACGCCATCCGCGAATGCGCCAAGCCCGTGATCGCCGCGGTGAACGGCCCCGCGCTGGGCGCGGGCATGGGGCTGATGTCGGCCTGCGACATCTTTCTGGCCAGCGAAGACGCCACCTTCGCGATGCCCGAGATCAACGTCGGCCTGGCCGGCGGCATCTCGATGCTGCGCACGCTGGTGGGCCGATCGTTCAGCCGGCGCATGTTCTTTACCGGCATGAAGGTGACCGCGGCCGAGATGTACCGCCGCGGCGTGATCGACGAAGTGCTGCCTGCCGCCGAGCTGATGCCCGCAGCCATGGCGCTGGCGCAGGAGATCGCGTCCAAGAGCCCGCTGGCCGTGGCCTACGCCAAGCAGGCCGCCAACATGATGGACCTGATGCCCCAGCGCGACGGCTACCGCTTTGAGCAGAACTTCACCATGGCGCTGTCACGCACCGAAGACGCCAGGGAAGCCCGCATGGCCTTCCTCGAGAAACGCCCTCCTGTCTACAAGGGCAAATAGATGACCCCGGCACAACCCGAGGTGGGCGCGGGCCTGGACGCGCTGTTTGCGCCCAACGCCATCGCAGTGATCGGCGCATCCGACGACGTGACCAAGATCGGCGGGCGGCCGCTGCAGTTCCTGCTGAAGTACGGCTTTGCCGGCGGCATCTACCCCGTCAACCGCAAGGGCGGCACGGTGCAGGGGCTGGCGGCGTATGCCAGCGTGGCGGACCTGCCCGAAGCGCCCGCACTGGCCGTGATCGCCGTGCCGCCGCAGGCCGTGCCCGAGGCCGTGCGCGACTGCGCGGCGCGCGACGTACGCGCGGCGGTGGTGCTGAGCGCGGGCTTTTCCGAGCTGGGTGAAGCCGGCGCGGTGCTGCAGCAGGAGATTGGCGCCCTCGCGCGCGCCGGCGGCATGCGCGTGGTGGGGCCCAACTGCCTGGGCTCGGTGGGCGTGGCCCACAAGGCCATTGCCACGTTTTCGGTGGCGCTGGAGTCAGGCCTGCCCGACGCAGGGCCGGTGGGCATCGTGTCGCAAAGCGGCAACCTGGGCAGCTACACGATGCGCATGGCCAGCGAGCGCGGCGCGGGCATCAGCCGGTTGCTGACCACGGGCAATGAATGCGACGTGGACATTGCCGACGCCATTGCCTCGCTGGCCGTTGACCCGGCCACGCGGGTGATTCTGTGCTGCATGGAAACCTGCCGCAGCGGCTCGCGCCTGGTGCAGGCCCTGGGCCTGGCGCGCGCCGCGGGCAAGCCGGTGGTGGTGCTGAAGGTGGGCGTGTCGGACGCGGGCAGCGCGGCGGCGGCGTCGCACACCGGCGCGCTGGCCGGCTCTGACGCCGTGTTTGACGTGGTGCTGCGCAATGCGGGTGCGATCCGCGTGGGCAGCATCGAACAGCTGATCGAGGTGGGCCATGCGCTGGCCGTGGTGGGCGCTGACCGCCTGCCGCGCGGCAACCGGGTGGCGGTGCTCACCGCATCAGGCGGCTTTGGCGTGCTGCTGGCCGACGCGGCCAGCGCCCAGGGCCTGGCGCTGCCGGCGCTGGCGCAACGCACCCAGCAGCAAGTGCTGGCGGCGGTGCCGCTGGCCTCACCCGCCAACCCGGTGGACATGACGGCGCAAGTCTCCAGCCGGCCCGAGGTGCTGGCCCAGGTGCTGGGCGCCGTGGTGCAGGACGCCGGCTGCGACGCGCTGATCCTGCAGTCGGCCAATGCATTCCACATGCCGCGCCTGCGCGATGTGTTTCTGGCCGCGCTGCAGCAGGTGCGCGCGGCCCACCCGGCGCGGCTGATCCTGCTGTGCTGCCGCGCGCCGCGCGAGGTGGCGCAGCAGCTCAATGCCATGGGCTACCCCACGGTGGAGGGCATCGACGCGGCCTGCGCCACGCTGGCGGCGCTGGTGAAGGCGGGTGCGTTGCAGGCCAGCGCAGCGGCCGCTGCGGCGGCTGCACCCACCGCACCGGTTCAGCCCCTGCCCGCCGAAGCCTTTGCCAATGAGGCCACGGCCAAGGCCGTGCTGGCTGACGCCGGCCTGCCCGTGCTGCGCGAGGCCACGGCCACTAGCTGGCCTGAGGCGCTGGCCGCTGCGCAGGCCATCGGCTTTCCGCTGGTGCTGAAGATCGTGTCGCCCGACATTGCGCACAAGACCGAAGTGGGCGGCGTGGTGGTGGGCGTGCGCGATGTGGCGCAGCTGCGCCAGGACTACGACGCCATGCTGGCGCGCGTGGCCCAGCGCGCGCCCACGGCGCGCATCACCGGCGTGCTGGTGGCGCAGATGGCGCAAGGCGGCACCGAGCTGATCCTGGGCACCACGACCGATGCGGTGTTTGGCCCCATGGTGATGGTGGGCCTGGGCGGCATTTACGCCGAGGTGTTCAAGGACGTGGCGCTGCAAACCGCGCCGGTGACCGAGGCGCAGGCCACGGCCATGCTGCGCTCGCTGAAAGCCTTTGCGCTGCTGGACGGCGCGCGGGGCCGGCCGCGCGCTGACGTGGCCAGCGCCGCGCGCGCGGTGGCCGCGCTGTCGCGCTTTGCCGTGGCCCATGCGGGCACGGTGGCGCAGATCGACATCAACCCGCTCGTCGTGCTGGACGAAGGGCAAGGTGCCCATGCGCTGGACGCGCTGCTGGTGCCGCACACGAAAGGTACGCAATGAGTTCAACCCTGCAAGGCCGCGTGGCCTTCATCAGCGGCGCAGGCCACGGCATCGGCCGGGCCACCGCGCTGGCCCTGGCGCAGCGCGGCGCCACCGTGGGCATCAACGACCTGAAGCCCGAATTTGTGGACGAGGCCGTGGCGGCCGTGCGAGCGGCCGGCGGCCAGGCCATTGGCCTGGCGCAGGATGTGTCCACCCGCGACGGCATGCACACGGCCGTGCGCCGCCTGGTGGACGAGGCCGGCCGGCTGGACATCCTGGTCAACAACGCGGCCTGGGTGCGTTACCAGGCGGCGGCCGAGATCACGCCCGAGGCCATGGACCGCATGGTGGACATCGGCTTCAAATCGGTGATCTGGGGCATCCAGGCCGCGGCCGGGGTGATGGACCCGGCGCGCGGCGGCGCGATCATCAACGTGGCGTCGATTGCGGGCTACAAGTCGCCGCTGCGCTCCATGGTGTACAGCGGCATCAAGGCCGGCGTGATGGGCATCACCCGCGCGGCGGCGGCCGAGCTGGGCGCGCGCGGCATCCGTGTAAACGCGGTGGCGCCGGGCGCGGTGCCCACCGAGGGCACGGCCAAGGTGCGCAACGCCGAGCTGGATGCGCGGCGCATCGCGCGCACGCCGCTGGGCCGCCTGGGCACGGTGCAGGACATTGCTGACGCCATCTGCTTTCTGGCGGGTGACGATGCGCGCTTTGTCAGCGCCGAGGTGCTGCGCCTGGACGGCGGCATGTCGGAGACATCGCTGTGAGCACGCCCCACACACCCGCGCCCTTCGCCCCCACGCGTGTGCAGAACGTGTACGTGGTGGCCCGCGAGCCCGGCACGCTGCATGCGTTTTATGAAACGGCCCTGGGCCTGGCGCTGAAATTCCGCGACGGCGACCGCTGGCTGCAGTACGGCGTGGGCAGCTCCAACGTGGCGCTGGCCTGCGCCGAAGAGGCCGCGCCCGCGACGCAGGGCCTGGTGATGGTGCTGGAGGTGAGCAGCTTTGAAGGCGCGGCCGAACGCATCACGGCCGCGGGCGGCCAGGTGCTGGGCCTGCGCGACATGGGCGGCCACGGCGCCGTGCTGTCGCTGCGCGACCCGGAAGGCAACATCGTGCAGCTGTTTCGCAAGGCTGCTTCATGAGCGCAACGGACCTGCAGGCCCTGCTGGACCGCGAGGCCATCCGCGACTGCCTGTACCGCTACTGCCGGGGCATCGACCGTGCGGACGAGGCCGCGCTGCGCAGTGCCTACTGGCCCGACGCCACCGACTGCCACGGCGCCTGGAACGGCAGCGCCAGTGGCTTCATCGACCAGGCGCTGGCCAAGCTGCGCCAGGGCGGGCGGCGCGTGCACCAGGTCACCAACGTGCTGATCGCGGTGCAAGGTGATGTGGCGGAGGTGGAAAGCGCGTTCTTTGCGCTGCAGGCGCCGGCGGCCACACCCACACAGGCCACGCTGCTGTGCGGGCGCTACCTGGACCGCTTCGAGCGGCGCACGGGTGAGCAGGGCACGGCCGAATGGCGCGTGGCCGCGCGCACCGTGGTGTACGACTGGATCGACGAGCGCGAGCGGCCCGAGCTGGCACAGGACGACCGCACGCTGTTTGGCGCGCGCCAGCCGGTGGGCCGCGCGGCGCCGCATGACGCGCTGTATGCGCTGCTGCGCGGCGTCAGCGCGCCGCGCTCAGGAACGACAGCACCCGCTGGTTGAACCAGGCGGGCTGGTCGCGGCTGACGCCATGCCCGGCGCCGGCCACGCGCTCGTGCTGCGCACGCGGCATGGCAGCACACACGTTGTTGAAGATCTCCCGGTGCACGGCCGGTGTGTCCTGCCCCGACAGCAGCAGCACCGGCATGGGCAGGGCCGCCAGCGCGTTTGGCGCCAGCAGCGGAAATTCGTCGCTGGACAGGGCCAGCATTTTCATGGCGCGCACGTTCTGCAGGCGGCGCGCCGCCCATTCGGGCGAGGCGGCGGCGGCCGCGGCGCCGTTGATGCCGCCTGTCATGAGGCCGGCTGCGCGCACGTCGTCACCGGCGCGAAAGGCGGCATTGGCCGGCTCGATCACGCGCGCGCGGAATTCCGCTTCGGCTTCGCGCCCGGCTTCGCTGGCCTGGGCGTACTTCATCATCGGCGGCTCCACGGCCACCAGGGCGTGCACGCGCTGCGGCTGGGCCACCGCCAGCGCCAGCGCCGTGAACCCGCCATACGAGCTGCCCACCAGGTGGGCCCGCGCAATGCCCAGCGCGTCCAGCATCAACGCCAGGTCCTGTGCCTCATGCAGCGCCGAATGGTCGGGCGACGCCATGGCGTTGCGGTTGGGATGGCTGTAGCGCCGACTGTAGGAAATGCAGCGGTAATGGGGTATGAAGGCGTCCCACTGCGGCTCCCAGGAGCGCCAGTCGCCCATGGCGCCGTGAATGAACACCAGCGGAACCCCCTCGCCCTGCTCCACGCAGTGCAGCTCAACCCCGTTGGGCAGCGCCAGGCGGCGCGGGCTGCGCTGCGCAAAAGGGATGGGCAGGGTGGCGGCGTGCATGGGTGCGCTCAGTCCACCTTGATGTTGGCGTCCTTGATGAGCCGGGCCAGGCGCGCGGCCTCGGCCTTGACGAACTGCGCCAGCGGCTCGCCCGACACCAGCCGCTCGGGCGCCACCATGGCCAGCTCTTCCAGCCGGCCACGCACGTTGGGCAGGCTGCGGCTTTTGCCCCAGGCGGCGACCAGCTGGTCGGTCACCGCGCGCGGCGTGGCGGCCGGGGCGAACACGATGATCCAGCCCAGGTATTCAAAGTCCTTCACCGTCTCGGCCACGGCGGGCACGTCGGGCAGGCTGGCCACGCGCTCGCGGGTGGTCACGCCCAGCAGCCGCAGCTTGCCCGATTTGACGTGCGGCATGGCCACATTGGGCGCGGTGAACATCAGCTGCGTCTGGCCGGCCAGCAGGTCGTTCATGGCCGGGCTGTCGCCCTTGTAGGGCACATGGACCATCCGGGTGCCGGTGGCCTGGCAGAACGATTCGGTGCACAGGTGGCCCGATGCGCCGCTGCCGCCCGAGCCGTAGGCCAGCCCACCAGGCTTGGCCTTGGCCAGTGCTATCAGCTCGGCCACGTTGCGCGACGGCACCGAGGGGTGGGCCACCATGGCAAAGGCGCCGGCGCCCAGCATGCTCACCGGCACGAAGTCTGCCGTGGGGTCGTAGTTGACCTTGAACAGGTACGGCGCCGACGTGATGGACGCGGGGCCGGTGACCAGCAGCGTGTGGCCGTCGGGGGTGGCCTTGGCCGCTGTGTCGGCCGCCAGCGTGCCGCTGGCGCCGGGCTTGTTGTCCACCACAAAGCCGCCGCCCAGCTGCGTGCCCACGGCATCGGCGTACAGCCGCGCCAGAAAATCTGACGGGCCGCCGGGCGGCGCGCCCACCATGAGCCGCACGGGGCGCTGCGGCCAGGTGTTGGCCAGCGCGGGCACGCTGGTCAGCGGGAACGCACCGGCCAGTGCGGCCAGCGCGGTGCGCCTGGGTATGAGATGGGCCATGGGTTTGTCTCCTGCACTTGTGGGTATGCGCCGGATTGTGGGCGGTGCAGGTGTAAACGGGAAATAGAATTGACCCACTTGCGATAACGATTGCTTATCAGTGCACCAACCCGCATCTGTGCTGTTCAATCGCCTGCTGGCGCGCGGGCGCTTTCGCCATGTGCAGGTGCTGGCGCAGCTGGCCGAGCTGGGCAGCGTGCGCCGCACTGCCGAGAAGGTGGGCATGACGCAGCCCGGCGTCACGCAGATCCTGGCCGACCTGGAGTCGCTGGTGGGCACGCCGCTGTTTCACCGCCATGCGCGCGGGGTGCGGCCCACGGCCGCCTGCGCCGACCTGCTGCCGCTGGCACGCCAGCTGCTGCTGGGCATGGGCGCCGCGGCCGAGGCCGTGGCCCAGCGCTGCGGACTGGGCGAAGGCGTGGTGCGCGTGGTGGCGACCACGGCCTCGGTCAACGGCCTGCTGGTGCGCGCGCTGCCTGCATTCAATGACCACGACCCGTCGGTGCAGGTCCACCTGAAAGAAGACGAGATCGACGACGGCCTGCTGGCCATCGCACGCGGCCAGGCCGACCTGGTGTGCGCGCGGCGCGTGGACGTGGTGCCCGAGGGCTGGCAGTTCCAGCCGCTGGTTCCCGACCGCTTTGTGGTGGTGTGCGCGCCCGACCATCCGCTGGCGCGCAAGCGCCGCGTGGGCTGGGACCAGCTGGCCACCCAGGCCTGGCTGCCCGCGCCCACAGGCTCAATCGCCCGCGCGGAATTTGACGCCCGCGCGGCCCAATTCCCCGCGCCGCCGCCGCTGTGCCAGATCATCACGCGCGTGCCGTCCACCACCTGGGCGCTGCTGCGCCACCGCCCGCTGCTGACGCTGGTGCCGTTTGGCGTGGTGCGCCACCTGGTGGAGTCGGGCGAGCTGGCGCTGGTCAACCAGCCCGACCCCATGCCGCTGCCGCCCATCGGCATGCTGCTGCCGGTGCAGGACATGAGCCCCGCCACGGCGCGGCTGGCCGCCTTCTTGCGGGACCATGCAGCGCAGACACCCCCCCTATAAAGAGAAAGGAACCCCCCGATGACCCCCGACGCCGACCTGCAGCTGTTGCGCCAGCTGGCCCAGCCCCTGCCCGAGCCACAGCCGCAGGCGCAGCTGGTGCTGAGCGCTGCCGTGGACGTGGCCCCGCGCGAGGCGCTGGGCCTGTCGGGGCTGGGCGAGCGGTTCATCGTGCCGATCACCGGCGGGCGCTTCTGGGGCGCGCCAGGTTTTGAGGCGCTGACCGGCACGGTGCGGGCGGGCGGCGCCGACCGGCAGCTGCTGCGGCACGACGGTGTGAAGGAGCTGACCGCCGAATACGAAATCCAGACGCACGACGGCGCCGTGATCACCGTGCGCAACGGCGTGGTGATTGACGAGACGGTGCAGCCCGAGCGCTATGCGCTCTCGCACATCCGCTTCAGCGCGCCGCAGGGGCCGCATGCCTGGCTGAACCGGCGGCTGTTTGTGGGCACGCTGCAGGCGCTGCGCCCGCAACGGCAGGCGGTGCTGGTGCGCGCCTGGCTGATGCAACCCTGACGCTGCGGCGCAGCATTGCGCGCACCACAACGGTGCACTACCATCGCCGCACTTCAACATTCAAGAGGAGCGGAGCATGGGCCTGTTTGACTGGACCGAGAAGCCGGCGTCGGTGCTGAATCAGGGGGGCGTGATCGCGCCCGACGAGCGGCTGCCCTGGCCGCAGACGGCGGTGATGGGCGTGCAGCACGTGATCGCGATGTTTGGCGCCACGGTGCTGGCGCCCATCCTCATGGGCTTTGACCCCAACATCGCCATTTTGATGAGCGGCATTGGCACGCTGATCTTCTTCATCATCACCGGCGGCAAGGTGCCCAGCTACCTGGGATCGAGCTTTGCGTTCATTGGCGTGGTGATCGCGGCCACGGCCTATGCGGGCAAGGGGCCCAACGCCAACATCGGCGTGGCCCTGGGCGGCATCATCGCCTGCGGCGTGCTGTACATCATCATCGGCGCCATCGTGCAGGCGGTGGGCACGGGCTGGATCGAGCGCTTCATGCCGCCGGTGGTGACCGGCGCCGTGGTGGCCGTGATCGGCCTGAACCTGGCGGGCATCCCGGTGAAGAACATGGCCGCGAGCAATTTCGACAGCTGGATGCAGGCCGTGACCTTTGTGGCGGTGGCGCTGGTGGCCGTGTTCACCCGCGGCATGGTGCAGCGCCTGCTGATTCTGGTGGGGCTGATCGTGGCATCCGTCATCTACGCCATCCTGACCAACGGCCTGGGCCTGGGCAAACCGATGGACCTGTCGGGCATCGTCAACGCGGCCTGGTTTGGCGCGCCGGCCTTTGCCGCGCCGGTGTTCAGCGCACCGGCCATGCTGCTGATCGCGCCGGTGGCCATCATCCTGGTGGCCGAGAACCTGGGCCACATCAAGGCCGTGACGGCCATGACGGGCAAGAACCTGGACGTGTACATGGGCCGCGCCTTCATCGGCGACGGCGTGGCCACGGTGGTCAGCGGCGGGGCGGGCGGCACGGGCGTGACGACCTATGCAGAAAACATCGGCGTGATGGCCGCGACCAAGATCTATTCGACGGCGATCTTTCTGGTGGCGGCGGCCATTGCCGTCGTGCTGGGCTTCAGCCCCAAGTTCGGCGCGGTGATCCAGGCCATCCCCCTGCCGGTGATGGGCGGCGTGAGCATCGTGGTGTTCGGCCTGATCGCCGTGGCCGGCGCCAAGATCTGGGTGGACAACAAGGTGGACTTTTCAGACAACAAGAACCTGCTGGTGGCGGCCATCACGCTGGTGCTGGGCACGGGGGACTTCACGCTGAAGTTTGGCGGGTTTGCGCTGGGGGGGATCGGGACGGCGACGTTTGGGGCGATTCTGCTTTATGCGTTGTTGAATCGGGGGAAGTGACCTGAGCGTGGGTAGCAGGCACTGGGTGAATTGACTTCAGGGTTGATTTAATAGATCATCCCTGAAGGGAGGGTCGATGAAGACATCGCAGGAGATCTATGCGCCCGCCGATGTGCAGATTCCGCGCAGGCTGGGTGGGGGTGTTTTGAAAGAACGTGTGGTGCGCGAAATACCGTCAGGCAAGGTCATCCAATACGCACTGGCGTACATCAATCCGCTGATCTTCAGCGGTGACAACGGCCGCGTCCTGGGGTATGACAACGCCCACGGTTTCTCGCACAGGCATTTCAAGGGTGACGTGACCGCAGAGCCATTTCCTGGGTACGAAGCGCTCTATGAGCGTTTTTAGGCCGAGTGGCAACAGATCGCCTTGGCATTCGTGAATGAGGGCAAGACTTAAATGGCTACCAAGATCAGCAAAGCAGATTTCGCCAACAGCAAGGTTTTGCGCGAGCACGCGCAGCGCAGCCGCGAGGTTGCCCGTGCCCTGGACGCCAAGGCCGACGCGTTGCCACATGCGCGCATCTTCACCAGCGTTGAATTCGAGGAGTTCGTCACGCAGCTGACGCCCAAGCGATTCGAACTGCTGCGCCTGGCCATCAAGCGGCGCCGCTCGATCAACGAACTTGCATCGGCGTCACACCGCGAACCGAGCGCTGTGTCCCGAGACGTTGCCACGCTTCAGAAACTCGGTTTAGTAAGGGTCGAACTGGTAGCAAACCCGGGCCATGGCCAGATGAAGATGGTGACGCCAGTGGCGACGCGGATTGCCATAGATGCGCAACTGAAGGCGGCTTGAGCACTGCTGTACGCGTCACCGGACCGCGTGAAACTAGCGCGGTGCGGCGTCAATGACGAGGAACACCCCCTCGGTGGCATGACCGTATACACGTACCCGGCTCCCTTGCTTTGTGCGCAAGTCCCAACAGCTTCGCCAGAGATAGAACAGTCCGTCCCGACAAGGCGCCAGGGGCGGCGCACCAATTTCTTCGCGGTTGTCTTTTCCCATACGCCAGAACATGACGCGCAACGGCTTGGTGCCCGCTTAATCAAATAGATGCGCGTGCACTTACGGTCTATTGGGCCAAGCTCTTCCGAGCATCGGCTGGTGACACTTGAAAGACTCCGGCGCTGTTTTGTTCCAAGGCCACACACCCTTCGTCGTGGGGTAGATGATCTGCATCACTGCGTAGGTTTCATCGCCGTAAAACCGGTCGCAACCGAGGGTGTATTCCTTGAGCCGCGATGCACGCACAGGTTCAAAGTAAACGGGAAATCCATCCAGAAAGCCCGCGTAGCGCTTACCTCGACGGAACCGCTTTCCAGCACGTACGCGCCTGTTGTACTCGTTGATGACAAAGGCGGCGAGTTCCGCCCTCAGGCCGAGCACGATCACCTCAGGAGCCCTACTGGTTTGCTGAACACCAACGGAATACGAAAAGTCGGGCTCCTCGCCCTCTGGATCAAACACGCTAACGATGTGGCAGCCGTACTTGCTTACGTCACGGGCAACACGTGCGAAGTACTCAGCTTTGCGTTTCGAAGTGGCGGGCGACGTTTGGGGCGATTCTGCTTTATGCATTGTTGAATCGGGGGAAGTGAGGGGGCTGGCTCACTTCCAGTTGAGATTCAACTTGCGGTGTGACGCCGCACAGTCGCGAAGGTACAAATTGATGAGGCTCTGATACGGAATACCCACGTCCTCAGAGATGGCCTTGAAGTACGTAATGGAATCTTCATCAAGCCGGATGGTGATTTGTTTCTTGAGCTGTGCGGCATAGGGGTTCTTCCTTGCAGCGGAGAAGTCGTATTCTTTTCGCATGTGACACCTCTACGGATAAGACCTGGATTCCCGGGCGGTTGCCTTGCGGGCGGAAATGAAACGGATGACATTGCCTTCGTCCCGGTAGCAATGACAAACGACAAGCAGCCGCAGCGAGCTGCTCAGCCCCAGCAGAACAAAGCGATCTTCGTCTGCTGAGTGATCCGGGTCGTCGATCAGCTTGGCCCTTTCATCGACGAAAACCGATTTGGCTTCCTCAAAACTGACACCGTGCTTCTTCGCATTGGCTGCCGCCTTGCGCTCGTCCCACTCGAAGCGAAGTGTGCTCATGGCAACGAGTTTAACTACATTGTAGTTTTACTGCAAACCGGCGCTTCAATCCTTCCTTGGCTTGTCGCCCCCAAACACCCGCCCCAGCGCCCCGCCAATCCGCGCCCCAATCACCGTCCCCACCCCCGGCAGCACCGCCGTGCCAATCGCCGCGCCGGCAAAAAAGCCCGGCGGCACTTTTACGTCCGGCTTCTGCACCGGCCCCTTGATGGTGAAGGGCACGCCCACCAGGCCGTCCACGATGTCCAGCGTGCCGTTCGCGTCCACCTGCTTTTGCCAGATCACGGCTTCGCCGCTGGCGGTGTAGTTGCCGGCTTTGGCTTTCAGGTGGGTGTAGGTGAAGCGGGTGCCGTTCTCGGTGTTCTGCGTTTGCAGGCGGCCGGTCAGGCTGTCCAGCGGGGTCTGGCCGTCGCGTTCCTTGCCGCGGGTGCGGATGGCTTTGTCCAGGTCCAGGCGCAGCACCACGCCCTGCGCCACGCTCAGCTCGCTTTCGGTGCGCAGGCTGCGCGCCAGCTCGCCCACGGAGTCGCCGCGCGCGCTGAGCACGGTGCGCCCGGATGCCCGCCCCGACAGCGGCGCGCGGCGGTTGAAGGTGGCCATGGCCGCTGCAATCTCGATGTTCTGTGGCGCCAGCTCGCCGGTCAGCGTGTATTCGCCCTGGGGCGATTCGACCAGCGCCACCTGGCCATGCGCCGTGCCGCCGGCCACCACAATGCGGGCCTGCCAGCGGTCGGCCTGGCCGTCGCGCTTGAGCTCCAGCGTGGCGGGCGCCGGCGCGCCGGGGCGGCGCAGGCTGGCCTGGCGCGGGCGCCATTGCGGGTCAAAGTCGATTTCACCGTCATAGGCCACGGGAACGCCGCTGTAAGAGATCCACGTCAGGTCGCGGAACACAAAGCGCTCCAGCGGCACGGCGCCCAGGGTGAAGTCCGCCCCCGGCGCTTGGGCCGGGCCTGCCTTGCCGCGAAAGGCCGCCATGGCCTCGCGCCCGGCCACGGCGCGCTCCAGCTCCACACGCTGGGCCACGAATACGCGCTGCGTCAGCAGCAGCCACAGCCGGGGGTGCAATGCGGCGCGGCCGATCTCGATGGGCTGGGCCTGCTGGGTGCGCACATCGCGCACTTCGATCATGGGTTGCGGCAACACCTGCCATTGGGCCGAGCCCACCGTGACTTTCACGCCCAGGCGGGTTTGCGCCTCGGCCTCGATGCGGCGCGCCAGCGCGTCGCCGTTGGGCAGCAGCGTGTGCACGGCCAGCCACGCGGCGCCCAGCAGGGCGGCCACGGTGATGCCGCCCGCCAGGGCCAGCTGATGTGCGCGCTTCATGACCTGCACGGTAACGCATGTGGCGCAGCACGGCGTGTAGGTGCGCAGGCCGATATAGTTGAGACTTCAAGCATTTTCAGGAAGCACACGCCATGGCCGTCTGGACAAAACCCATTTCTGTCGCCGAGCTCACCGCCATCCACAAGGACACGGCAGTGGCGCACCTGGGCATGGAGTTCCTGGAGGTGGGGGACGACTTCATCACCGCGCGTGTGCCGGTGGATGCGCGCACCAAACAGCCCTACGGCCTGCTGCACGGCGGCGTGAGCGTGGTGCTGGCCGAGACGCTGGGCTCGTGCGGCGCGGCCTATTCATGTCCCGAGGGCTACCGCGCCGTGGGGCTGGACATCAACGCCAACCACCTCAAGGGCGCCACCAGCGGCTGGGTCACCGGCACCACGCGGCCGGTGCACATCGGACGCACCACGCAGGTGTGGCAGATTGATCTGCGCAACGACGCGGGTGCGCTTACCTGCGTGTCGCGCATCACGATGGCGGTGCTGGCACCGCGATGAACTTACACGTTCGCGATGGCCACGCTGCGCACGTTCAGATAGGCTTCCACGGCCTCCGGGCCGCCCTCAGATCCATAACCCGAGTCCTTGATGCCGCCAAACGGCATTTCGGCGCTGGGCATGGCGGGCATGTTCATCCACAGCATGCCCACTTCCACGCGGCGGGCCAGCAGGTCAGCGTTCTTCAGTGACCTGGTGAACGCATAGCCGGCCAGGCCGAACGACAGGCGGTTGGCTTCGGCAATGGCTTCGTCCAGCGTGTTGAAGCCGCGGATGGCGGCCACCGGGCCGAAGGGCTCGTCGTTGAACACCTTGGCGTTCAGCGGCACTTCGTCCAGCACGGTGGCCTGCCAGAAGTTGCCGGCGTCGCCAATGCGTTCGCCACCGGCCAGCACCTTGGCGCCCTTTTGCACGGCGTCGGCCTGGAATTCGGCCATGGCGGTCAGGCGGCGCGGGTTGGCCAGCGGGCCCATCTGCGTGCCTTCGGCCAGGCCGTCGCCCACCTTCAGGCCCTGCGCATACTTGGCCAGCGTCTGGGCAAATTCGGCGCGGATGCTTTCGTGCACCAGAAAGCGCGTGGGCGAGATACACACCTGCCCCGCGTTGCGGAACTTGGCCGCGCCGGCGGATTTGACCGCCAGCGCAATGTCGGCGTCTTCACACACGATCACCGGGGCGTGGCCGCCCAGCTCCATGGTCACGCGCTTCATGTGCTGGCCGGCCAGCGCGGCCAGCTGCTTGCCCACCGGCGTGGAGCCGGTGAAGGTGATCTTGCGGATGATGGGGTGGGCGATCAGGTAGCTGCTGATCTCGGCCGGGTTGCCGTACACCAGGCCCAGCACGCCGTTGGGAATGCCCGCGTCCTGGAACGCGCGGATCAGCTCGGCCGGGCCGGCCGGGGTTTCCTCTGGGGCCTTCACCAGCATGGAACAACCTGCAGCCAGCGCCGCGCCGACCTTGCGCACGACCTGGTTGATGGGGAAGTTCCACGGCGTGAACGCTGCGACAGGGCCGACCGGGTCTTTCAGCACCATCTGGCGCACGGCCAGGTTGCCGCGCGAGGGCACGATGCGGCCATAGACGCGAAAGCCTTCTTCGGCAAACCATTCAATGATGTCGGCCGCGGCCATGGCCTCGCCCTTGGCTTCGGCCAGGGGCTTGCCCTGCTCCTGCGTCAGCAGGCGGCCGATGTCGCCCGCGCGCTCGCGCATCAGGCCGGCGGCCTTGCGCATGATCTTGCTGCGCTCGGCGGCGGTCATGTCGCGCCAGGTCTCGAAACCTTTTTGCGCAGCTTCCAGGGCTTTGTCCAGATCAGGCTTGCTGGCATGGGCCACGCGGCCGATTTCCTGGCCGGTGGCGGGGTTGAAGACCGCCAGCGACTTGCCGTCGGCAGCGTCTTGCCACTGGCCGTTGATGAAGAGCTGGGTGTTGGGGTAGGTCATGGTGTGTCTCGCTTGGGTAGTCTGGGGGCAGCCGGACATGATACCCAGCGGGCGGGTTTGGTGCAGGGCGCGGTGCAGCTGCCACTACCATGGCAACCATGTCACCCGCCGCCACCCCCCTGCCCCGCCGCTTCATCCTGTTCCTGGGCCCGCTGGTGCTCACCAACGTGCTGCAGGCGCTGTCGGGCACGTTCAACAGCGTATTCCTGGGCCAGATGCTGGGGCCGCAGGCGCTGGCCGCGGCCATTGCTTTCTTTCCGGTGTTCATGACCCTGTTCGCGTTCGTGATCGGGCTGGGCACGGGTGCGTCCATTCTGGTGGGGCAGGCCTGGGGCGCGCAGCAGACGGACAAGGTGCGCGACATCGCGGGCACCGTGCTGCTGGGCGGGGCGGCGTTGGGTGCGGTCATTGCCGGGGCTGGCTGGTGGGTCGCGGGCCCGATCCTGCGCGGGCTGGGCACGCCGGCCGAGGTGCTGCCCGAGGCCATTGCCTACGCGCATGTGATGCTGCTGGCCATGCCGGTGCTGTTTGTGTCCATGCTGGCGGCCGCGCTGCTGCGCGGCATGGGTGACACGGTGACGCCGCTGGGCGTGCTGATCGTGACCTGTGCCGTGTCGGCCGTGCTGACGCCGCTGATCATTTCGGGCCGGCTGGGCCTGCCGCCGCAGGGCACGGCCAGCGCGGCCTGGGGCACGCTGGTGGCCACCGCGGTGGCGCTGCTCTGGCTGGGCTGGCGGCTGTCCAGGCGGCAGCACCTGCTGGCGCCGCAGGCGCTGCGCGCTCGGCTGCGCTGGCGCGGCGACCTGCTGCGCCCGGTGGCGAAGCTGGGCGTGCCCACGGGGCTGTTCTTCATCACCGGCTCGCTGGCCGACGTGGGGCTGATGTCGCTGGTCAACCCGCATGGCGCGTCGTCCGTGGCGGCCTGGGGCGCGGCGCAGCACGTGACTTCGTATGTCCAGTTTCCCGCCATGTCGATCGCTATCGCATCATCGGTCTTTGCCGCCCAGGCGATCGGCGCCGGGCGCGCCGGACAGGCGCACGAGGTCACGCGCGTGGGGCTCAAGCTGAACCTGCTGCTGACCGGCGGGCTGGCGGTGGTGGTGGCGGCGCTCGCGCCGCTGGCCATGCGCATCTTCACCAGCGACCAGGCCGTGGTGGCGCTGGGCGCGCAGCTGCTGCACATCAGCGTCTGGGGTGCGCTGCTGCTGGGCGTGGGCAGTGTGTTCAGCGGCGTCATGCGCGCGGCGGGCACCATCCGCACGCCCATGCTGATTTCGCTGGGCTGCCTGGCGTGCCTGCAGTTCCCGGTGGGCTGGGCCATTGACCGGGCCGTGGGGCTGCCGGGCTTGTGGTTCACCTACCTGGTGACGTATGGCTGCGGCGCGGCGCTGCAGGCGGCGTACTACTTTGGCGTGTGGCGCAACAAGCCGATCCGCAAACTGGTTTGACACCGCCTGTCGATTTCCGGGCAAGCTGTTCGTCGTGGAACTGAAACACCCCTGATTTGAACTTTTGCCCCAGGAGCCCCCCCATGCGATTCATGATTCTTGTCAAAGCCACCCCCGACAGCGAAGCCGGCATCATGCCCACCGAGCAGGAGTTCGCTGCCATGGGCCAGTTCAACGAAGAGCTGGTCAAGGCCGGCGTGATGGAGGCCGGCGAAGGCCTGCACCCCAGCAGCAAGGGCGCGCGCGTGCAGTTCTCGGGCAAGGACCGCCGCGTGGTGGACGGCCCGTTTGCCGAGACCAAGGAGCTGGTCGCCGGCTTCTGGATCTGGAAGTGCGCCTCGCTGCAGGAGGCCATTGACTGGGTCAAGCGCTGCCCCAACCCGATGCGCAGCGACTCGGAAATCGAGATCCGCCAGATTTTCAGCGCCGAGGATTTCGGCGATGCGCTGACGCCCGAGCTGAAGGCGCAGGAAGAGCGGCTGCGGGCTCAGGTGGAAGGCAAGTCAGCCTGAGATCACTGGGGATCTGCGTTCGCCATCCTGGCGCTTTTCCAGTACACGTCATCCCCGCCGTTCATGCGGTTGAGCACGCGCGCGAGCACGAACATCAGATCGCTCAGGCGGTTGAGGTACTGCCGCAGCGTGTCCTTCAGCGCCTCTACCGCGCCCAGCGCCACCACGGCGCGCTCGGCGCGGCGGGCCACGGTGCGGCACACATGGGCCTGTGACGCGGCGCGGTTGCCCGCGGGCAGGATGAATTCCTGCAGGCGCGGCAACTGTTCGTTGTACGTGGCCAGCGCTTCGTCCAGCGCCAGTACGGCGTCGGCCTTGAGCAGCTCGAAGCCGGGGATGGACAGCTCGCCGCCCAGGTTGAACAGCTGGTGCTGCACTTGCACCAGCAGGTCGCGCACACCGCCGGGCATGTCTTCACACAGCAGCAGGCCGATGTGTGAATTGAGTTCATCCACGTCGCCCATGGCGTGCACGCGCAGGCTGTCCTTGGACACGCGGGTGTTGTCGCCCAGGCCGGTGGTGCCGTTGTCGCCGGTGCGGGTGGCGATTTGTGTGAGTCTGTTGCCCATGGCGGGCATTGTGCTGCATCCGCGCATTTCAAGGCCCGCGCACGGTAGCGGGATGTATCGGCGGCAACAGCGGGCAAAAGCGCTGGCCCTGCTGCCCATGCTGCGGTGCAATGAAGCTTCATTGAACGAAAGGACGCATCCGATGACTGTGAAGAAACGACGCCTGATCCCCAACTTTGAAGCGCGCAGCGCAGCACTGTTTGCCACGCTGAGCCTGGGCACGGTGATGGCGCTGCATGCGCAGACCCCGGCCCAGCAGCCCATTCCGCCCAACAGGAACAACTGGACGACCGCCCAGATCGCCGAGGCTTTCAAGCGCCTGGACGCCAACGGTGACGGCCTGATCAGCCGCGACGAAGCCGCGCCCGCGCGCGGCGTGGCCAAACACTTTGACCAGGCCGACACCAACCGCGACGGCACGCTGTCTGCGCCCGAATTTGAAGCCGCGATGAAGCAGGCCTCATAAACCTTTCGCCTGCCTTGTCCGCCCGCGCCGCCGGGTGCTATCGTCATTGCAGGAGACAAAAGCAATGTTCGATACAGTGATCCGCGGCGCCACGGTAGTGGACGGCAGCGGCAGCGCGCCGTTCACCGGCGATGTAGGCATCAAGGACGGCCGCATCGCCGCAGTGGGCGGCAAGCTCGGCGCCGCCCGGCGCGACATGGACGCCAGCGGCGCCATCGTCACCCCCGGCTGGGTCGATGTGCATACGCACTATGACGGCCAGGTTACCTGGGACCCTTACCTTTCCCCGTCTACCCACCACGGCGTGACAACAGCCGTCATGGGTAACTGCGGCGTGGGCTTTGCGCCCGTGAAGCCCGAGCGGCGCGAATGGCTGATCAGCGTGATGGAGGGTGTGGAAGACATCCCCGGCACGGTGCTGAGCGAAGGCATCCGGTGGGAATGGGAGACCTTTCCCCAGTATCTGGACGCACTGGCGGCCAAGCCCCGCGCGCTGGACGTGGGCGCGCAGGTGCCGCACAGCGCGGTGCGCACCTATGTGATGGGCGAGCGCGGCGTCACGCACGACGAGGCGACGGCCGACGACATCCGCGCCATGTGCGCCATCGTGGGCGAGGGGCTGAAAGCCGGTGCCCTGGGCTTTTCCACCAGCCGCACGCTGATCCACAAATACCAGCAGCACAAGTACCCGCCGGGCACGTTCTCGTCGCCCGAGGAGATCATGGGGATTGCACGCGCCATGAAGGCCGCGGGCCATGGCGTGTTCCAGATGACGGCCAACCATGTGAGCATGGAAGGCGAGCTGTGGTGGCTCACGCAGATCGCCAAAGACAACCACCTGCCTGTGGCATTTGCGCTGGTACAGACCGACCAGACGCCCGACACCTGGCGCCGCCTGCTGGCCCACCTGGACACCACGCATGCCGATGGGGTGCCGCTATACGGCAGCGTCAGCGGGCGCGCCACCAGCATGGTGATGGGCTTTGAAGGCTCGCTGCACCCGTTTGTGCTGCACCCGCTGTGGCAGCAGATCGCCCCGCTGCCGTGGGACCAGAAGCTGGCCCGCCTGCGCGACCCGCAGGTGCGCGCCGCGCTGACCGACATGAAGGTGGTGGAGATGGCCGCGCAGGTCAACCAGGAGGCCGCGTTCTTCCTGCGCGGGCTGCCGCGCCTGTTTGTGCTGGACGCCACGGCCAACGGCAGCGTGGACTACGAGCCGCTGCTGTCCGACAGCGTGGTGGCGCGCGCCAAGGCCACCGGCGACAACCCGCTGGCCGTAGCCTACGACGCCATGCTGGCCAACCACGGCAGGAACGACGGCAAGGGCCTGCTGTACTTCCCCGTCTTCAACTACAGCTACGGCGACCTGTCGCAGCTGCACACCCAGCTGCAGCACCCGCGCACCATGATGAGCCTGGCCGACGGTGGCGCGCACGTGGGCTATGTGTGCGACGTGTCCATGCCCACTTTCATGCTCACGCACTGGGCCCGCGACCGCGCGCGCGGGCCGAAGCTGCCGCTGGAAATGCTGGTGAAGAAACAGACGCGCGACACCGCGCAGGTCTATGGCCTGCACGACCGCGGCCTGCTGGCGCCAGGCATGAAGGCCGATGTGAACATCATCGACTTTGACCGCCTGCAGCTGGATTTGCCGCACTTTGTGTTTGACCTGCCCGCGGGCGGCCGGCGCCTGACGCAATCAGCCCAGGGCTACATCGCCACGCTGGTGGCAGGCGAGGCCATCATGGAAAACGGCACACCCACCGGGGCCATGCCGGGTGCGCTGGTGCGTGGCCCCCAACACGCTTAAACTGGCAGGCTGCCCCCGGAGACACCCATGAACGCCCCCACCCAAGCCGCCCACCTGATTCCTGAAATCCACCAGCGCAACGTGCCCGATGCGCTGATCGATGCGCTGAAGGCGCGCTTTGGCACCAACTGCTCCACCGCCATGGCCGTTCGCGAGCAGCATGGGCGTGACGAGTCGTCGTTTGAAGCCCCGCCGCCGGCTGCCGTGGTCTTTGCCGAAAGCACCGCCGACGTGGCCGACGCGGTGAAGCTGGCCAGCGAGCACAGCGTGCCGGTCATTCCGTTTGGCGTGGGCTCGTCGCTGGAGGGCCACCTGCTGGCCGTGCAGGGCGGCATCAGCATTGACGTGAGCCGCATGAACAAGGTGCTGAGCATCAACGCCGAAGACCTGACGGTGACGGTGCAGGCCGGCGTGACGCGCAAGGCCCTGAATGAAGAGATCAAGTCCACCGGCCTGTTCTTCCCGATTGACCCCGGCGCGGACGCGACCATCGGCGGCATGAGCGCCACGCGCGCCAGCGGCACGAATGCCGTGCGCTACGGCACCATGCGCGAGAACGTGCTGGGCCTGGAGGTGGTGACGGCCAGCGGTGACGTCATCCGCACCGGCACGCGCGCCAAGAAATCATCGGCCGGCTACGACCTCACGCGCCTGATGGTGGGCAGCGAAGGCACGCTGGGCGTGATCACGGAAATCACCCTGCGCATTTACCCGCTGCCCGAAGCCATCAGCGCCGCGATCTGCTCGTTCCCGAGCATTGAGGCGGCCGTGCGCACCGTGATCCAGGTGATCCAGCTGGGCGTGCCGATTGCGCGCGTGGAGCTGATTGACCACAACACCGTGCGCATGGTCAACGCCCACAGCAAGCTGGGCCTGCGCGAGGAGCCCATGCTGCTCATGGAGTTCCACGGCTCGCCCGCGGGCGTGAAGGAGCAGGCCGAAACCGTGCAGGACATCGCCAGCGAGTTCGGCGGCAATGCCTTTGAATGGGCGGTGACGCCCGAGGAGCGCACGCGCCTGTGGACGGCGCGGCACAACGCCTACTTTGCCGCCATCCAGAGCCGCCCCGGCTGCCGCGCCATCAGCACCGACACCTGCGTACCCATCAGCCGCCTGGCCGACTGCCTGCTCGATTCCGTGGCCGAGGCCGATGCGTCGGGCATCCCGTACTTCCTGGTCGGCCACGTGGGCGACGGCAACTTCCACTTCGGCTATCTGCTGGACCCGACCATCCCGAAGGAGCGCGAGATCGCCGAGGAACTGAACCACAAGCTGGTCACCCGCGCGCTGAGCCTGGAGGGCACCTGCACCGGCGAACACGGCGTGGGTCTGCACAAGATGGACTTCCTGGTGACCGAGGCCGGCGCCGGCGCGGTGGACATGATGCGCACCATCAAGCGCGCGCTGGACCCGAAGAACATCATGAACCCGGGGAAGATTTTTTCGCTGTAAGAGCGGGCTACTTCTTCACTTCGTACCGGGGGGACTCGCCCGGCACCGACAGGTAGTCAATGGTGCCCATGACATCGTCCACCAGCGGCACGGCCTTCAGCAGCGCGTCGGCCTGTTCGCGCGAATTGACGCATCCCACCAGCCACACCAGCCGCCGCTCGCCCACCACCCACAGGCTGGTGTCGTTGAAGCGGCCGTCCAGCCGGATGTACTGCGCCACGCGCGGGATCAGCTCGGCGTCATACAGGTACGAATTGGCCAGCCTGCAGCGCCCGGAGCGGTAGCAGCTGGTGCCGTGGTGCGAGCGCACATGCGCCGCGTCGCGCGCCTCCTGCGCGGTGTAGAGCGGCCCCGCGGGCACCGGGCAGCCGGCGATGGCGGCGGTGACCTGGATGAAGGGGTCGTTGAAGGCGTTGGTGCGTGCTTCCTGAGTCGCGGGCTGGCTTGCCGCCGCGCTGACCGCGCCCCACAGCAGCGCGGCCACGGCTGCCTGCGCAGGTTTGCCGCTCATGACGCCCTCCCTGACGCGGTACCGTGCCGCCGCCGGTCCGCCTTGGGCAGTTCGGCATCCGCCATCCAGCTGCCTGCGTGCTCTTCCAGCCGCGACAGCAGCACGTCAAACTGCGCCTGCTCCTGCGCGGAGAGCGCGCTCAGCAGGCTGGTGTTGAGCTGCTGCACGACGGGAAACAGTGTCTGGAATATATGCCGGCCCTCGGCGGTCAGCCCGATCACCACATAGCGCCTGTCATTGGCGCGCGGTGTGCGAAGGGCCAGGCCCTTTTCCACCAGCAGCGTAACCGCGCGTGAGGTGCGCGCCGGCTCGATGCGCGCGCGCTGGGCCAACTCGCCCGACAGCAGCGGGCCGTCGCGCCCCAGCGTCATGATCATCCGCCACTCGCGCCGCGTGATGCCGTAGCGACCTTCGCAGATGCGCACAAGCGGCTGCCCCGTGATCGAGGCCAGCTTGTTCAGCCGGAACAGCAGCGGGTCACTGGACAGAGGACGAGGGGCCATGGTGATGGCGGGTAAACCCCAAGGGTAGTTCATTTTGTGAACTGTTGATGCGCTCGCTAGATTGGGGTTTGCCCCGCACTCTGGAGACACGAACCATGCACATCTTCCCGAAGCCCAACCCCGTCCGGACATGGGGCGCCGTCGCCCTGGCTGCTGCCGGCCTGCTGGGGGCTGTGCCCGCCCTGGCGCAAGCCTGGCCCGCCAAGCCGGTCACGCTGGTGGTCGGCACGCCGGCCGGCGGCGCCATTGACGTCTATGCGCGGGCGCTGGCCCAGCACCTGGGCAAGGTGACCGGCGGCACGTTTGTGGTGGACAACAAGGCCGGCGCCAACGGCAACATCAGCGCCGAGTACGTGCTGAAAGCGCCCGCCGACGGCACAACGCTGTGGATCGGCACCCACGCCATGGTCACCATCAACCCCTCGGCCTACGCCGGCCTGCGCTGGAAGCAGTCGGACTTTGTGCCCATTGCCAAGGGCGTGGAAGCACCGCTGATGCTGGTGACGAACGCCGCCGTGGCGCCCAGGACGTTTGCCGACCTCACCAAGTGGATCGCGGCCAACCCGGGCAAGGTGTCTTATGCGTCGTTCAGCCCCGGCACGCCGTCGCAGTTCCTGGGGTTCCAGCTCAACGAGAAGCTCAAGCTGGACATGGTGCACGTGCCGTACAAGGGCTCGGCGCCGCAGGTGGTGGACCTGGTGGCGGGCCAGGTGCCGTTGGGCTTCACGCAGCTGCAGACGGCCCTGCCGCAGGTGCAGGCCGGCAAGCTCAATGCCATCGCCGTGACCAGCGCCCAGCGCTCGCGCTTCGCGCCGCAGGTGCCTACCTTGGCCGAGCTGGGCCACCCGGACATGAACACGTCGATCTGGTTCGGCCTGTTCGCGCCGGCGGCCACGCCCAAGGCGGCAGTGGACGCCATCCGCGCGGCCACGCTCAAGGTGCAGGCCGATCCCGACTACCGCAAGCACCTGGAGGCCAATGGCTTTGATGTGGCGTCAGAGCACGGCGAAGCGTTTGAGAAGGCCATTGCCGCCGAGACCGCGCGCTGGGCACAGGTGGTGCGGGCGACGGGGTTCAAGGCCAACGACTGAGCTCAGCCGCGCAGTTTTTCGATCAGGCCATTGAGTTCATCGAGCGATCCGAAATGGATCGCCAGCTCGCCCATTTCCTCGACCCGGCCATGACGCTTGACGCGCTTTTTCACGCGGATTTCCACCTCGGCCGTCAGCAGGTCGGCAAGCTCTTCTTCCACCCGCTTCAGGTCGCGTGACTTTTCCTTTTTGGGCTTGGGCGAGACCAGGTTGAATTCGGCACCCAGCTTCTTGACCAGGCTTTCGGCCTCGCGCACCGACATTTTTCTGGCGGCGATCTGGTTGGCCGCTGTGATCTGGGCGGCGCGGTCCAGCGCCAGCAGCGCGCGCGCGTGGCCCATGTCGAGGTCGCCGGCCATCAGCATGGTCTGCACCGGGTCGGCCAGGTTCAGCAGGCGCAGCAGGTTGCTGGCGGCGCTGCGCGAGCGGCCCACGGCCTGCGCAGCCAGCTCGTGCGTGAGGCCGAATTCCTTGATCAGGCGCTGCAGGCCCTGGGCCTCTTCCAGCGGGTTCAGGTCCTCGCGCTGGATGTTTTCAATGAGCGCCATGGCGGCGGCGGCTTCGTTGGGCACGTCGCGCACCAGCACCGGCACGCTGTCCAGCCCGGCCAGTCTGGCGGCGCGAAAGCGCCGCTCGCCCGCGATGATTTCGTACTTGCCGGCGTTGGCGCCCGACGCATCACCGTGGGGCAGCTTGCGAACGAGTATCGGCTGCATGATGCCCTGGGCCTTGATGCTCTCGGCCAGCTCGTACAGCGCGCCTTCGTCCATGCGGGTGCGCGGCTGGTACATGCCGGGCACCATGTCGGTCAGCCGCAGTGACGCGGGCAGGCCGGGGTTGGACGGCTGGTTGTCCGCGGCCGATTCATCGACCTTGGGGCCCAGCAGGGCTTCGAGTCCGCGGCCGAGGCCCTTGGGTTTCTTGGTGACCATTCAAATACTCCGGATGCTTTTCGGGGGACACCGCAGAACCGGCTTTGCCGGGCTGCTGGTGTCGCCCCCTTGAGGGGGAGGCGGCCGAAGGCCGCTTCGGGGGTGGTTCATCTCATCAGATCCTGCAAAAGCACGTGTCCCTCGGGCCAGCTGCCCAGGCCGGAGTCGGCGTTGATGTGGCCGCAGTCGCCATAGTCCATGAACTGCGAGCCCCAGCAATGGGCAAACAGGCGCGACCGCTCGATCGCGCAGTACGGGTCGGTGCGGCTGCCCAGCAGCACGCTGGTAAACGGCAGGCGGCCCAGCTCCACCGGCACCCAGCTGTGCAGCGCGGCGCGCAGTTCCTCGCGTTCCGGGTCCCCCGGTGCCACCAGCAGCGCGCCCTTGACGCGGTGGGTGTTCCGGCTGACTGCCGCCCAGGCGGCGGTGAGCATGCAGCCCAGGCTGTGGGCCACAAGCACCACGGGCTCGTCATGCGAGAGCACCACCTCCTCCAGCCGCGTAACCCAGTCACCCCGCAACGGATGATCCCAGTCGTGCTGCTCAACACGCACATAGCCGTGCCTGGCTTCCCACAGGCTTTGCCAGTGTTGCGGCCCGCTGTTTTGCCAACCCGGCAGGATCAGGACGTTGGAAGGCTTCATTGCTATTGTTTTGATAGCGCGGTGCTTATCAGGTGCATTACATCTTGCGGATGCGCGCGACCATCTCGGCCGCGAAATCCACAAACGCCTGGCTGCCGCGCGCGGCCGGGTCGAACACCACGCCGGGCAACCCGTAGCTGGGTGCCTCGGCCAGGCGCACGTTGCGCGGGATCACGGTGTTGAACACCTTGTCGCCAAAGTGGGCCTTGAGCTGCTCGCTGACCTGCTGCTGCAAGGTGATGCGCGGGTCGAACATCACGCGCAGCAGGCCGATGATCTGCAGGTCGGGGTTGAGGTTGGCATGCACCTGCTTGATGGTGTTGACCAGGTCGGTCAGCCCCTCGAGTGCAAAGTATTCGCACTGCATGGGCACGATCACGCCATGCGCGCAACACAGGCCGTTGAGCGTGAGCATGCTCAAGGACGGCGGGCAGTCGATGAGGATGAAATCGTAATCGGCGTCCACATCGGCCAGCGCGAGCTTCAGGCGCTTTTCGCGCCGCTCCACATCGACGAGTTCCACCTCGGCGCCGGCCAGCTCGCGGTTGGCGCCCAGCACGTGGTAACCGCATTTGTCCGAAAACGCGGCGGCCTCCTTGATGGAGGCGGATTCCAGCAGCACGTCGTACACCGTGAGTTCGAGCTTGCGCTTGTCCACGCCTGAACCCATGGTGGCATTTCCCTGCGGGTCCAGGTCGATCATCAGCACGCGCTGGCCGATTTTGGCCAGGCCGGCGGCGAGGTTGACGGTGGTGGTCGTCTTGCCGACGCCGCCCTTCTGGTTGGCAACGCAAAAGATTTTGGCCATGTGGATTTATCTGGAAATGGCCAGCTTGACGCCAAAGCCGATCAGGAACACGCCGGCCACTTTTTCAAGGATGCGCCCGACAAGAGGGTTGGCACGCATGCGCTCGGCCAGAAAGTGCGTGAGCAGCGTGGCACCCAGGCCGTAGGCAAAGGTCAGCACCGCGATGGTGAGCGCCATCACGCCAAAGGTCAGCAGGCCCTGGTGGCGGGCTGGGTCCACAAACAGCGGGAAGAACGCCATGTAGAAAACAATGGCCTTGGGGTTGAGCAAGGTGATCAGCAGCGCCTGCCTGAAATAGTGGCGCGGCTGGATGTTCAGCACCGGGGCGGCGCCGGGTTTGGCCGTCAGCATGCGAAAACCCAACCAGGCCAGGTAAGCCGCGCCCAGCCACTGCACTGCGCTGAATGCCGCGGGATACGCCACCAGCAGCGCGGCCACGCCACCCACCGCCATCCACATCAAGACCTGGTCACCCGCGATCACGCCGAAAGTGGCGGCCAGGCCGCCGGCAATGCCGCCCTTGCTGGTGGAGGTGATGAGTGCGAGGTTGCCGGGGCCCGGAATCGCCAGAAAAATGATGATTGCGGCGACGAATGCGCCGTAGTCTGCAATGCCAAACATGGAATCCCCCGGTGAACGCGCAAGGCGCGAGGGACCGAGTTTACGTTACGCCACCGACGGCGGCGCGCTGTCTGCGGTGCGGCGCAGCCACACGATGCAGCGCTCGGCGTCCAGACCCGGCACGGTGAGCTGTTCCACGTGAAACATCTGTACCTGCGGGGGCAGCGCGGCGATCTCGTCCGCCGGGTGCTTGCCCTTCATGGCCAGCCAGGCGCCGCCCTGCCCCAGCGCACCGCCGGACCAGTTCACAAAGTCCGCCAGGGAGGCAAAGGCCCGGGAACTGATCACATCGAAGGGGCCGGTCAGGCTCTCGACCCGTGCATGCACGCCCCGAAGGTTGGGCAGCTTCAGGGTGGCAGCCACCTGCTGGATGAAAGCCGCCTTTTTGGCGACTGTGTCCACGCAGCTCACCGCGATCTCCGGGCAGCAGATGGCAATCACCACGCCGGGCAGGCCGGCGCCGGAGCCAACATCCAGTAAGCGGATGGCCCGGCTTTCCGTGTGCCGGCGCAGCGGACGGATGGCGGCCAGGCTGTCCAGCAGGTGGTGGGTCAGCATCTCCTGCGGGTCGCGCACGGCAGTCAGGTTGTAGACCTTGGTCCATTTGGCGATCAGGCCCAGGTAGTCCAGCAGCTGGGCCACCTGCTCGTCGGTCAGGTTCAGCCCCAAATCGCGCAGGCCTTCGCGCAGCCCGGCTTCCAGCGCCGTCACGCTACGGCCTTGTCTGCGTCGTTGGCCGGCTGGGTGTCAAAACCTTTGAACTTGCTCTTTTTCAGGTGGACCAGCAGCAATGAGATGGCGGCGGGCGTCACGCCCGAGATGCGGGACGCGAGGCCCAGGGTTTCAGGCCGGTGCTTGTTGAGCTTTTGCCGGACTTCAAAGCTCAGTGCCCCCACCTGTGTGTAGTCCAGGTCGGCCGGGAGCTTGAGGTTCTCGTAGTAGGCGGCACGCTCGACCTCACCCTTTTGCCGGTCGATGTAGCCGGAATACTTGGCTGCAATCTCGATCTGCTCGATCACCGGTTCGGCCAAGTCGCCCAGTGTTTCACGTGAAACATCTTGTGTGGCGTACCGGCCGCCGTCCAGGCTCATCAGCCCGGCATAGGTCACGTCGGGCCGGCGCAGCAGGTCGGCCAGGTTGTATTCATGCTCGATGGCTTTGCCCAGCACCCGCTCGGATTCCGCCGCCGGCAGGTTGCGCGGATTGACCCAGGTAGCCGCCAGCCGCGCTGTTTCACGTGAAACAGCGTCGCGCTTGCGGCTGAAGGCGTCCCACCGCGCGTCGTCCACCAGGCCCAGCTTGCGCCCGGCTTCGGTCAGGCGCATGTCGGCGTTGTCCTCGCGCAGCTGCAGGCGGAACTCGGCCCGGCTGGTGAACATGCGGTACGGTTCGGTCACGCCCTTGGTGATCAGGTCGTCCACCAGCACACCCAGGTAGGCTTCGTCCCGGCGCGGCAACCAGGCGTCTTCACCCCGGCACTGCAGTGCGGCGTTGATGCCGGCGAACAGGCCCTGGGCTGCCGCCTCTTCATACCCCGTGGTGCCATTGATCTGCCCGGCGAAGAACAGGCCGTTGATCTGCTTGGTCTCAAAGCTGGTTTTGAGCGAGCGCGGATCAAAGTAGTCGTACTCGATCGCGTAGCCCGGCCGCAGGATGTGGGCGTTCTCCAGCCCCTTCATCGAGCGCACCAGCTGGTACTGGACGTCAAACGGCAGGCTGGTGCTGATGCCGTTGGGGTAGTACTCGTTGGTCGTCAGGCCTTCGGGCTCCAGAAAGATCTGGTGGCTGTCCTTGTCGGCAAAACGGTTGATCTTGTCTTCCACGCTGGGGCAATAGCGCGGGCCCACGCCTTCGATCTTGCCGGTGAACATGGGGCTACGGTCAAAGCCGGAGCGGATGATCTCGTGCGTGCGCTCGTTGGTGTGGGTGATCCAGCACGGCATTTGCTGCGGGTGCATGGCGGTACTGCCCATGAAGCTGAACACCGGCACGCTGCCCGGCAAGCCGCCGGGCATGCCGTCGCCCGGTTGTTCGGTGCACTTTGAAAAGTCGATGGTTCGCCCGTCCAGCCGGGGCGGCGTACCGGTCTTCAGCCGGCCTTGTGGCAGCTTCAGCTCTTTCAGCCGCGCGCTCAGCGACAAAGCCGGCGGGTCCCCCGCCCGGCCTGCGGCGTAATTGTTCAAGCCCACATGGATCTTGCCGTCCAGGAAGGTCCCGGCCGTCAGCACCACCGTGCGCGAGCGGAAGCGTATGCCCACCTGCGTCACCGCGCCCACGACCCGGTCACCCTCCACCATCAGGTCGTCCACCGCCTGCTGGAACAGCGTGAGGTTCGGCTGGTTCTCGATCCGCCGACGGATCGCGGCCTTGTACAGGATGCGGTCGGCCTGCGCCCGGGTCGCACGCACGGCCGGCCCCTTGGAGCTGTTGAGGATGCGGAACTGGATGCCGCCCTCGTCCGTGGCAATGCCCATGGCACCGCCCAGCGCGTCCACCTCCTTGACGAGGTGGCCCTTGCCGATGCCGCCGATGCTGGGGTTGCAGCTCATCTGGCCCAGCGTCTCGATGTTGTGCGTGAGCAGCAAGGTTTTCGCGCCCATGCGCGCAGCGGCCAGCGCCGCCTCGGTCCCGGCGTGGCCGCCGCCGACCACGATCACGTCAAATTCTTCGGGATAGTTCATATCGTCACCACCGTTGCGCCCGGCATCGGGTCGCCATTAACCAGCTCGGTCGGCAGGCCCAGCCCGCGGGCCACCTGGGCCTGACGGCGGTCCGCCGTCACAAACAGATCCACGCGCGCCACCAGCGCGCTGCCGATGTGCAGCGCATCCATGCCGCGCAGCGGGCCATGCTCCATGGCCGCAAACGCAAACCGCTCCACATGCTCGTCCAGCGGCACGCGCGTCATGTCAGCCACGTCGCGCTGGGCCGCACCCCAGACGCGGTCAAACTCTTCCTGCGGCAATACACCTTCGCGGCGCCGGCGCAGCAGGGCCGACGCCACCTCCGTCTGGCAATGGGCCGCCACCATGAGTTCGTCAGCCGCGCCAAACAATGCAAGTATGCGCTCACGCCCAGGTTCGGCCGCATAACGCTTGGTCAGAGCCGAAGCGTCGAACATCATTCGCAAGCCGCCGTCGCGCGCGGTCATACGTGTGGCCATGCCACCGGTGGGGTAGCGCACAGGCCGGGCGTCGGCGCGTGCGGTCACCATGTGGCCTCGTCACGCTCATCCAGCACCGCCTGCGACAGCGACGCATGCGGCGGCAGCTGCACCGGCTCAAAGGGCTGCTTCCAGCTGGGCTGGCGCAGGGGTTGCTCATCGCGCACCGGCACCAGGTCGGCCACGGGTTTTCCGTGGCGCATGATGCGCACGGTCTCACCCTGCGCCACCAGGTCCAGCATGGCGGACGCGTTGGCGCGAAATTCACTCAAAGGCAGGACATGCATTCTGTACAAATCAGGAGTTTTGTACATTTTAACCGGCCACCGAAAAACACCGCAGGAATCCTGCGCAGCCCTGTGTTGCAATCAGGGTCATGAAACTCCTCGTCTTTGCGGGCAGCACCCGCCAGAACTCCTTCAACCGCAGGCTGGCCCGCGTGACCGCCACCATGGCCACCGCCAGCGGCGCGGATGTCACCCACATCGAACTCGCCGATTTCGACGTGCCCATGTACAACGCCGACCTGGAGGCACAGGGCACACCGGCCGATGTGATCCGCCTGAAGCAGCTGATGCACGACCACCCGGCCTGGATCATCTGCACGCCCGAATACAACGCCAGCTACCCCGCCCTGCTCAAGAACACACTCGACTGGGTGTCCAGCCCCGTCAAGGGCAACCCGGACTGGACAGACGGTTTCAAGTCCACACGCGGCAAGGTGGTGGGCGTGCTCAGCGCGTCGCCCGGCGCCCTGGGCGGCCTGCGCTCGCAAAGCCACCTGGCGCCGCTGCTGATCAACCTGGAATGCTGGCTGGCACCGAAGAACTTTGCGTTGGGCCGCGCTGGCGAGGCCTTTGACGACCAGGGCCACCTGAAAGACGAGCGTGCCCAAAAGAGCGTGCAGGCTGTGATCGACCAGGTGATCTGGGCCGCCGGACGTCTGAGCACCGCCTGAACCTGGGCGCCATGGATTGCCGTCCCGGCTGCGGCGCCTGCTGCATCGCACCGTCCATCAGCTCCCCCATTCCCGGCATGCCGCAGGGCAAGCCGGCGGGGGTACGCTGCGTGCAGCTGGACGATGACAACCGCTGCCTCATTTTTGGGCAAGACGGGCGGCCGGCCGTGTGCTCACAGCTGATGCCATCGGCAGAAATGTGCGGCGCAGACCCGCCACACGCCATGCGCTACCTGGCCCGCCTGGAATTGCTCACCGCACCATGATGGATGCCGGGTCAAGCCCGGCATGACAGGGTGCCTAGAACGGATAGTGCCGCGGCGTCGTCTGCACCGTCACCCAGCGCAGCTCGGTGAATTCGGCAATGCCGGCCTTGCCGCCAAAGCGGCCTATGCCTGAACCCTTGACACCGCCGAAGGGCATCTGCGCTTCGTCGTGCACCGTGGGTGCGTTCACATGGCAGATGCCGCTGTCGATCTTGCGCGCCACGTTGAAGGCGCGCGCAATGTCCTTGCCGAACACGGCGGCTGACAGGCCGTACTCGTTGTCGTTCGCGCAGGCAATCGCTTCCTCGGTGTTGCGCACGCGCACGATGGCCTTCACCGGGCCAAAGGTTTCCTCGTGGTAGATGCGCATGGCCGGCGTCACATGGTCCAGCAGCGTGGCGGGCATCAGCGTGGTGTCGCTCTTGCCGCCGCACAGCAGCCTGGCGCCTTTGGCCAGCGCGTCGTCGATCAGCGCGTTGCAGTGCTCCACCGTGTTCATCCCGATCACGCTGCCCAGCACCACAGGGTCGGGCTTGCGTGGGTCGCCCACAGGCAGGTTGCGTGCCTTGTCGGCAAAGCGCTTCACGAATTCGTCGGCGATCTTCTGGTCCACGATGATGCGCTCGGTGCTCATGCAGATCTGCCCGCTGTTGGCAAAGCAGCCAAACGCCGCGCCATTGACTGCGTCATCAATGTCGGCATCGTCCAGCACCACCAGCGGTGCCTTGCCGCCCAGCTCCAGCACCACGGGCTTGAGGTACTTGGCGCAGGTCATGGCGATGATGCGGCCCACTTTGGTGGAGCCGGTGAAGTTCACGCGGCGCACGGCCGGGTGGGCCACCATGGCCTCCACCACCGCGCCCGCGTCGGCCGGTGCGTTGGTGATGTAGTTGACCACGCCCGCGGGCAGACCGGCCTCCTGGAAGGATTCCACGATCAGCTGGTGGGTGCGCGGGCAGTTCTCGCTGCCTTTCAGAATGACCGTGTTGCCGCAGGCCAGCGGCGTGGCAATGGCGCGCACGCCCAGGATGATGGGCGCATTCCACGGTGCAATGCCCAGCACCACGCCCGCGGGCTGGCGGATGCCCATGGCCAAAGACCCCGGCACGTCGGACGGGATCACCTCACCCGCCACCTGCGTGGTCATGGACGCGGCCTCGCGGATCATGCCGGCGGCCAGCATCACATTGAAACCGGCCCACATGCCGGTGGCGCCGGTCTCGGCGGCCACGGCGTCAATGAACTGCGGCAGCTTGGCCTCCAGCTTGTCGGCGGCCTTCAGCAGCAGCGCACGGCGCTCGTTGGGGCCGGTTTCGCTCCAGGTGCGAAAGGCTTCGGCGGCGGCTTCCACCGCCATCACCGCGTCGGCCGGCGATGCCGCGGGCGCGCGCGTGGCCACCGTGCCGTCCAGCGGGTTGCGCCGCTCGAAGGTGGCGTTCTTGTCGGCCGTGACTTTCAGGCCGTTGATGAGCATGGACAGGTCAGACATGGGCAGACTCCTTGACAGTTTGTTGGACGGCCCGGGCGGCCGTGGTGGTGTCGGCGCTGGCCGCGCCCAGGTAGGCTTCACGCACGACGGTAGACCGTGCCAGCAGCTTCGCGGGCCCGCTGGCCACCAGCGCGCCGCGCTCCAGCACATAGCCGCGGTCGGCCACGGCCAGGGCCTTCTTGACGTTCTGCTCCACCATCAGCACGGTGGTGCCTGCGTCGGCAATGCGCCGTGCGATGGACAGCAGTTCATCGACCATTTTGGGTGCCAGGCCCAGCGACGGCTCGTCCAGCATCAGCAGGCGCGGCGCGCACATCATGGCGCGCGCCACGGCCACCATCTGCTGCTCGCCGCCGCTCATGGTGCCGGCCAGCTGATGCGCGCGTTCGCGCAGTTTGGGAAAGTCATTGAAAGCCTGCTCGATGCGGCGCGGCCGATCGGCCTTGGGCACGAGCCAGGCGCCCAGCTCCAGGTTCTCGGTCACCGTCATCTGCGGGAACAGCTGGCGGCCCTCGGCCACCAGGGCCACGCCGGCTTTCACGATCTCGTGCGTTTTCTCGGGCAGGTCATCGCCATCGAGCAGCACTTCGCCCAGGCGCGGGATCAGGCCATTCAGCGCGCGCAGCAGCGTGGTCTTGCCCGCGCCGTTGGGGCCCAGGATCACGGTCAGGCCGGGCTTGACCTCCAGCGTGATGCCGCGCAACACCAGCATGGGGCCGTAGCCCGCGCTCAGGTTGCGGACCTTGAGCTGCGCTTCGCGCGCGCCACCCAGCACAAATCCGGGGCGATGCCACATCATGCGGACACCTCTTCGGTCTCTGTCATCTCGTCACCCAGATAGGCCTCCACCACTTCGGCGTTGCGCACCACCTCGGCGGGCGGCCCGTCGGCAATCTTGCGGCCCTGGTGCAGCACGATCACGCGCTCCACATGGCGCAGCAGCGTGGTCACGGCGTGCTCGATCCACACCACCGTCAAATCCAGCTCGTCGCGCAGGCGGCGGATCAGCCGCGCCATCTCCTCGATCTCGGATTCGGTCAGGCCCGCGGCCACTTCGTCCAGCAGCAGCATGCGCGGGCGCGTGGCCAGCGCCATGCCGATCTCCAGCAACCGCTGCTGCGAAGGCGTCAGCGCCGACGCGGGCCAGGCGGCCTGCTCCGTCAGGCCGATCAGCGTGAGGATGCCCGCCGCATCACGCAGCGCCCAGGGCACGCCCTGCTCGTCGCCCCACAGCCAGTACTTGCGCGGGCGCCGCCCGGCAAACTTCAGGCCGAATTCAATGTTGGCCTGCACCGGCATGTCGGCAAAGGTGCGCGGCGTCTGGAAGGTGCGCGCCAGGCCCAGCGCGGCAAAGCGGTGTGGCCGCTGGCCCGCCAGGCTGCGGCCTTCCAGCACCAGCTTGCCGGCCGTAGGCACCTGCACGCCCGAGATGGCGTTGAAGAACGTCGTCTTGCCCGCGCCATTGGGGCCAATGATGCCCACCAGCTCGCCGGCGGTGAAGGTGGCACTCACCGCGTCCACCGCCACCAGGCCGCCGAAGCGCACCGTGATGTCCTGCGCGTCCAGCAGCACTTGCTTGGTATCAGACAAGGTACTGCTCCTTGGCGCGCTTCTTCATGCGCGCCTCTTCGCGCTTCTTTTCGCCACTCAGTTCGCGTTTGAGGTCCTTGGCCCAGTCGCGCGTGTCACGCCACCAGCCCTTGAATGTCTCGGCCCGCAGGGACGCGAGGCCGCCCGGCAAATACAGCACGCTCAAAATCAGCAGCAGCCCCAGCGACATCATGTACACCTGCGGCGCCTTCAGCCGCAGCGTCTCGGCCAGCAGGCTGAACACCACCGCCGCAATCAGCGGGCCCCACAGCGTGATGGCACCTCCGATCAGCGCGATCAACACCGTCTGGAAACCAATGAACGGGTTGAACACCGTGTGCGGGTCAATGTACGTCCAGCGCACCGACATGGCCGCGCCCACCGCGCCCGCCACCGCCGCCGTCATCGCAAACCCGGCGATCTTGACCAGGCGCGTGTTCACACCCAGTGTCTGCGCGCGCTGCTCGTCCGCGCCAATACCCATGAGCGCCATGCCGAATCGCGTGCGCCGTATGCCTATCGACAGCGCGACGGTGGCCGCGGCCAGCACCAGCACCGTGAGGTAGATCGTGTCGCGCTCGGGCACCACCGTCAGCACACGGCCCACGGTGCCGGTGACCTGCTTTTCAAAGTAGGTGATGGCGTGGCGGATCAGCTCGGTCATGCCAAACGTGAGCACCGCAAAGTAGGTGCCGCGCAGGTGCAGCACCGCCGCACCCATCACCACGGCCACCACCGTGGCCAGCCCCGCGCCCAAGGCAATGGACTGCACCCAGCCGAACTTTTCCAGTGACAACGCGCTGGTGTACGCGCCAATGCCAAAGAACGCAGAGGTCGCCAGCGACAGGTAGCGCGTGCTGCCGCAAAACAGCCCCCAGCTGGACGACAGCGCCACATACATCAGGCAGGTGAGCGCCATGGACACCATGAACTCGCTGCCGTAATAGGGCAGCGACAGCGCCCAGCCTGTCAGGCCGAAGAGGACCAGCAGGTCTCTGGTGAGGATCTGGTTGTCTGTCATTTTTTGTTGTTCTGCTTTTGTTGCACTCGCGGGCTTGTCAGCGGGCGGTGTGCGGCCCCAGACACGCCACCGGTGGCGCGCCAACAGTGCAACTGCAAATCTGCGGCTGCGGGCACGCCGCCTGGGGCGCCTCTGGCGCGCCGAGCAGCGCAGCGGTGAGTGTCGGCGCGCGCAGCGCGCTTCGTGCTCTGACTCACCGCACCTGTCCGAGCGCAGCGCGTCAGCGCGTAGCGAGTTGTGCGGTGCGACCGAACCGTGAGCAGCGCAGGGAAGTCGCCGCAGGCGACCGCGCCAGTGAAGCCCCAGGCGGCGTGCCCGCAGCCGCAGATTTGCCGCGCGGTGAACAAAAGAAACGGGCTCATGCCTTCCTCGTCTTCCGGGCAAACAAGCCCTCGGGCCGCAGGAGCAGCACACCAATGAACACAACGTAAGACAACAAAGCCTTGAGAGAAGGATTGGTGAAATGCATGCCCACCGCCTCCACAACCCCCAGCAGCAAACCCCCGGCCAGCGCCCCACCCATGCTGCCAAACCCACCCAGCGTGATCACGATCAGTGCCGTCACGGTGTAGGGCTCGCCCATCGAAGGGCTGATGGTGTACGCCATGGACAGCAGGCACCCGGCCACGCCTGACAAGCCCAGCCCGATGCCGAACATCAGCGGGTGCAGCCGCTTGGTATCAATGCCCACCAGCTGCGCGCCTACGGGCGACTGCATCAGCGCGCGCACGCCCTTGCCCAGCAGCGTCATGCGCAGCAAAGCAATCAACGCACCGGCAAACACCAGCGCCAGCCCAAACACCAGCAGCTTGTTGCCGGCAAACTGCGCGCCGCCGAACTTCACCGGGTCGGTCAGGTAGTCGTAGCCGCGCAGGTCGCCGCCCCACACATAGCTCACCAGGTTCTGCACCAGGAACATCAGGCCAAAGGCCACCATCAGACCGCGCGCTTCAAAGATGTCCAGGTTGGGCGACGTGGCGGTGAGCCGGCGAAAGCACAGCCAGTGGATCACCCAGCCCAGCACCATCAGCATGGCAAACGACACCGGCACCATCAAAAGCGGGTTCACGCCAAACTGCGTCTGCACCATCCAGGTGAGGTACGCGCCCAGCATCAAAAACTCGCCGTGCGCGATGTTCAGGATGCGCATGAGCCCGTACTGCAGGTTCAGGCCCAGCGCCACCAGCGCGTAAATGCCCCCGGTGATGAGGCCGGAGGCGATCAGTTCAGTCCAGGCACCGAATGACATATGCGTAGCCCGTCATGCCGGGCTTGACCCGACATCCATGCTGGCGCGCCCGCAGGTGGGCAGGCGCAGATGGATTGCGGGTCAAGCCCGCAATGACAACAGCTTTCCTTTCCTTATTTCCAGGCCGCTTTGGCGGGGTTGAGTTTTGCGGTGGCCTGCTTGGGCGGCCACACTACTTCAAACTCGCCGTTCTGCCACTGGCTCACGGTGCCGGGCGTGCCGATGTTCTCGCTGCCCTGGAACTTGATGTCGCCCATGATGGTCTTGTGCGTGGTGCCCGCCACGTAGTCACGGATGGCCTTCCTGTCCAGGCCCTGCGCCTTGACCGCGTTGGTCAAAATCTCCAGCCCCGCCCAGCAGGCGCCACTGGCCCAGCGGTCGGGTTCCTTGCCGCCAAACTTCTTGGTGTGCGCGTCAAAGTACGCCTTGGCGCCGGGGCTGGTCTTGCTGTTCCAGCTGCCCATGCCCAGCACGCCTTCTGCACCGGCGGGCGTCATCACATTCTTGTACAGCTGGAAGGCCGTGCCCACCGACGCATAGAAGAACTTCGGGTTCAGGCCCACCTCCTTGGCCTGCTTGCTGGCCAGAATGGTGTCGGGCGGGTAGGTAAAGCCCACGAAAGCATCGGGGTTCTTGTCCTTGATGGAGCGCAGCACCGGCGACAGGTCTTTCACGCCGCCGGGGTAGCTCTTGTCTTCCACCATCTGGATGCCGCTGCCCTGCAGCGCCACCTTCAGCGCGGCAAAGTTCTCCAGGCCAAACAGGTCGTCCACATAGATGCAGGCCAGCGTCTTGCAGCCGTTGGCCTTGAGCATGTCCACCAGCGCGTTGGTCATGGGCGCGGGCTGCTGCAACAGCAGGAAGAAATACGGCAGCTTCATCTCGATCAGGCGCTTGCTCAATGCCGTGGGCGCCAGGAACGGGTAGCCAAAGCGGTTGGCCAGCGGGGCCACGGCAAAGTTGGCATTGCTGCCCCAGGGCGGCAGCACCAGGTCCACCTTGTCGCTGCCCATGAGCTTTTCATAGGTGCGCACCACGGTCTCGGTATCGCTGCGGTCGTCGCTGCTGATGAGCTCGATCCTGCGGCGGACGCCCTTCACGTCCAGGCCGCCCGCGGCGTTCTGCTGCTCGGCCCACAGCAGGTAGTTGGGCTCCTGGCTCACCTGCGCGCCGCCCGTCCAGGGGCCGGTGCGGGCAATGGCATAGCCCACGCGCACCGGCGCTGCCTGCGCCATGAGGCCGGGGGCAAAAGACATGGCGCCGACCGCCGCGGCGGCGCCCTGGATGATCTGGCGGCGGGATTTCTGAACAGGCTTGAAAGGGGTCGGCTGGGCCATGGTTGTCTCCTTGGAGCGCGCAGGAATGCGCACAGACCGAAGCTTAAAAACGCGAACTTCCTGCCGCTTTGCTGGCCGCGCACAAAGCGGTTGCGCGGCTGTGCACACGGCACCGGGTTTACCCTGAACCCCGATGCGCGGGCGGCGCCCCCGCGCCCATAATGGGCCGCACCCCAGACCCCAAGCCCATGGCCGCCGAACCCATCACCCTGAACACCGACGCCGTCGCCCCGCGCGACCGCGCGCCGCAGTGGCGTGAATGGGTGTGGCAGCACTTTGGCGGGCTGGAGTCCGACTTCTACGGCGACGCGCAGTTTGACGGTCACATGGCCGCGTCGCGCGCGGGCGACGTGATCCTGACCCGGCTGGAGGCCAACCGCCACCGCGTGCTGCGCACGCCCGGCATGGCCCGCACCAGCGACACGGCGTACCTGAAGATCGTCGCCCCCTGGCAGGGCGGCGCCACCGTGCAGCAGCAGGGGCGCGAGGCCAGCGCGCGATCCGGCGCCTGGGTCATCTACGACACCACCCAGCCCTACGAGATCGCCAACCCGGAGGCGGTGGACCACCTGATCGTGATGGTGCCCAAGGACGAGCTGGTCGAGCGCAGCCTGCGCCTGGGCGGCACCATGGCGCGCCACCTGGGCGCCAGCGGCATATCCCGTGTGGCCCTGGAGGCCATGCGCAACACCTGGCAGGAGCTGCCCCACATGAGCGAGGCCGCGGCCCAGGGCGCGGGCCAGCTCATCAAGCAGCTGGTGCACCTGTCGCTGCTGGAGCTGTCGGGGCAGGAAACGGCCACCACGCAGCGCGAAGCCCTGCGCGACCGCATCCGCGCCTATGTGGCGCAGCACCTGGGCGACCCGGCGCTGAGCGTGGACGGCATTGCCCGCGCGCTCAACTGCAGCCGCCGCCACCTGTACAACGCCTTTGCGGGCGAGGGTGAATCCATCGCCGCGTACATCCAGCGCATGAGGCTGCAGGCCTGCGTGCGCGACCTGCAGGCCGCCGGCCCCCACGGCCGGCCCATCACCGACATTGCCATGACCTGGGGCTTTGGCAACCTGTCGCACTTCAGCCGCGTGTTCCGCGAGCACACCGGCACCAGCCCCAGCGAGTTCCGCAGTACGTCACAGGCGGGACAGCCCTCACACTGAAAAACGGGTGTGATGGCGTCCGAAAAGGAGACAAGCACCATGCACATCCCATCCCTCAAAGAAGTCGTCAGCGCCGAAGAATGGGCGCTGCGCGTGGACCTGGCGGCCGCCTACCGGCTGGTGGCGCTGTACGGCTGGAGCGACCTGGTCTTCACCCACATCAGCGCGCGCATCCCGGGGCCGGAGCACCACTTCCTGATCAACCCCTATGGCCTGATGTTTGACGAGATCACCGCGTCCAGCCTGGTCAAGGTGGACCAGGCCTGCAACAAGCTGATCGACTCGCCCTTTCCCGTGAACCCGGCCGGCTTCACCATCCACAGCTGCATCCACCAGGTGCGTGAAGATGCCGGCTGCGTGCTGCACACCCACAGCCGCGCGGGCGTGGCCGTCAGCGCACAAAAGGCGGGCGTGCTGCCCATCAGCCAGCAAAGCACCTTTGTGCTGGCGTCCCTGGCCTACCACGACTACGAAGGCGTGGCCCTGCGCGACGACGAGCGCCCGCGCCTGCAGGCCGACATCGGCAACAAGAACTTCCTCATGCTGCGCAACCACGGGCTGCTGACCGTGGGCCGCACGATTGCCGACGCGTTCCTGTCGATGTACACCTTCGAGAACACCTGCCGCATCCAGATCGATGCACAGGGTGGCGGTGAACTCACGCTGATCGATCCGCGCGTGCTGCAGGGGCTGGCCGAGGTGATGAAGACCGTTACCGCGGGGCAGGGCGCGAACATTGCGTGGCCTGCGCTGCTGCGCAAGCTGGACAAGACCGATCCTTCCTACAAGACATGAACTTCATCCAGCTGCTGCCCACCCTGCTGCTCATCTCGCTGGCGCTGGTCATGTTCGGCCTGGGCCTGTCGCTCAGCGTGGCGGATTTCCGGCGCCTGCTGAACTACCCCAAGGCGGTGGTCGTGGCGCTGGCGCTGCAGGTGGTGGCGCTGCCGCTGGCGTGCTGGGCGCTCATCGTGGCGTTTGGCCTGCCGCCGGTGTTTGCCGTGGGGCTGATGCTGCTGGCCGCGTCGCCCGGCGGCGTGTCGGCCAACCTGTTCAGCCACCTGTTTGGCGGCAACGTGGCCATGAACATCTCGCTCACGGCCATCAACACCATCCTGTCCATCGTGACGATGCCGCTGATCGCCAACTGGGCGATCAACACCTTCGCCAGAACCGGCCAGGTCGTGCCCCTGCAGCTGGGCAAGGTGGCCGAGGTGATCGCCGTGGTGCTGATCCCGGTGGTGATCGGCATGGTGGTGGCCGCGCGCCGCCCCGGCTTCGCGCAGCGCATGGAAAAGCCGTTCAAGATATTCAGCGCGCTGGTGCTGGCAGCCTTCGCGCTGATCGCCATTGCCAAGGAATGGAATGCGCTGGTCACCTCGTTTGCCAGCGTGGGCCCGGCGGTGGTGGCGTTCAATCTGCTGAGCCTGCTGGCGGGCTACTACCTCAGCCGCGCCGCCGGCATGGACAAGCCGCTGTCCACCGCCATCAGCTTCGAGATCGGCATCCACAACTCCACGCTGGCCATCTACATCGCCCTGAGCGTGCTGGCCAACTTCCAGCTGGCACTGCCGGCAGCGATCTATTCGGTCAGCATGTACATCACGGCCACGCTGTTCGGCATGCTGGTGCTGCGGGGCGCGCGCTGACAGCGCCCTGCCACGACGGCGCCCGGCGGATCACGCGTCCTCGGCCACCAGCTCGGCCTCGATGCGCAGCTGCACATCACGGTCGCCTTCGTCCACGCGCACCTCCTTGCGCGTCATCTGCACCGCGCCAAAGATCGTGCTGAAGGCCACGTCCTTGGCGTCACGCCCGGTGCCGGTGCGTACCAGCTTTTCGGGCGCGGCCATGCCGGTGGGGTCAAACAGCACCCAGCGCCCGCCCAGCCAGGCCTCGAAGATCGCGTGAAAGTCCTGCGGCGGCTCGTCAAACCACACATAGCCCACCACCAGCCGCGCCGGGATGTTCAGCGCGCGGCACAAGGTAATGCCCAGGTGGGCAAAGTCGCGGCACACACCGGCGCGCAGCACAAAGACGTCCTGCGCGGTCGTGGTGGACACCGTGCTGCCCGGCAGGTAGGTGATGGCGTCGTGGATCCATTGCGTGATGGCGCGCACCCGGCCAATGCCCGGCGGCAGGTGGCCAAACATCTGCTGCGCGGCGCGGGCCAGCACGTCGGATTCACAGTAGCGCGTGGGCATGAGGTAATGCAGCACCTCGTCGGGCAACTGGCCCACCGGCACCTCGGCCAAGTCGTCGGGCACGGGCTCGATATCCAGCACCACGTCGGCCTGGTAATTCACCATCAGCGGGCCCACGGGCGCGTCAAAACGGATGAAGCGGTTGCCGCTGGACGGATCGGTGAAGCTGCGCACCGACACGTCCGAGGACACCGCCAGGCGCTCGCCCAGCAGCGTCTGGCCCGGGCGCAGGGCAGCCTCGATGTTGAAGCAGAAATGCGCGGGCGCCAGCACCTGGTACTCCAGCGCGGTCTCCACGGTGGAGCGGTGTGTCTTCAAAGCGGTCATCAGTCGATGGCCTTCTTCACGGCGCCCACGCCCAGGGCGGCCAGCAGCACAAACACCACGGCGATGATCAGGAACAGGCCGAACAGGATTTTGGCAATGCCCGCGGCCCCGGCGGCCAGGCCGCCAAAGCCCAGGGCACCGGCGATCAGCGAGATCACCGCAAAAATGAGTGCGTATTTCAGCATGATGGATCTCCTGTGGAGGATGGATGCACCGATGCTAGGCAGCCCCCGCAGCGGGGGTGATCAGCCACCGGCGCGCCGTGCTGTAGGACAAGGCCATGACGAACGGCACCCTGCACGAATCGCCGGCAACCGCTAGCATGCAAGGCTGCGTTCGCCGCACACCCTTCACAAAACCATGGAAATCAACATGAAGCTTTATTACTCCCCCGGCGCCTGCTCCCTGTCGCCCCACATCGCCCTGCGCGAGGCGGGCATTGCGTTCGAACCCGTCAAGGCCCCCACCAAAACCCACCAGCTGGACGACGGCACCGACTACTACACCATCAACCCGCTGGGCTATGTGCCCCTGCTGGAGCTGGACGACGGCACCCGCCTGCGCGAAGGCCCGGCCATCGTGCAGTACATCGCCGACCTGGCCCCGCTGAAAAACCTGGCCCCGGCCAACGGCACGCTGGCGCGCTACCGCCTGCAGGAATGGCTGACCTTCATCGGCATGGAAATCCACCGCGGCTTTGGCCCGCTGTTCAACCCCGCGTCCACCGACGAGGTCAAGGCCGCCGCGCGCGACAAGCTGGCCGGCCGCCTGAAATGGGTGGACGGCGAGCTGGCCGGCAAACAGTACCTGATGGGCGACCACTTCAGCGTGGCCGACGGCTACCTGTTCACCACCACCAACTGGGCAAAGATGACCGGCGTGGACCTGTCGGGCTACCCCAACCTGCTGACCTACCGCGAGCGCGTGGGCGCCCGCCCCGCCGTACAGGAAGCCATGCGCGCCGAAGGTTTGATGAAGTAAGCCCCCAGGGCGCTCAGCCCAGCGGCCTTTGCCGCCAGGCCACCAGCGCCCCCACCCACAGCGCCAGCGCCGAAAAAACAAGCCCGCGTGCCAGGCCGCCGGGCCCATCGGCAATCCAGCCCACCACCGTGGGCCCCACGATCTGCCCGGCCGCAAACACGATGGTGAAGGCGCTGATACCCGCCGCCCACTGCGCGGGCGGCAGGTTGTGGCGCACCAGCGCCGTGGTGGACGCCACCACCGACAGAAACACCGCGCCAAACACCACGCCCGACAGCAGCACCAGCGGCCACGCCGCCGTGAGCGCGGGCAGCACCGTGGCGCAGCCCAGCAGCCCATTCAGCGTGGCCAGCGCGCCGCCGCCTTTGGCGCGGTCCAGCAGCCCCGCCCAGATGCGCGACGACGCCACCACCGCCACGCCCAGCAGCGCGTAGAACAGCGTGACGGCATCCGGCCCCACGCCCTGCTCGCGCAGCAGCGCAATCACGAATGTCATGTAGCCGATGTAGCCCACGCCAAACATCGTGTAACCGGCCAGCCCCGGCGCAAAGGCACGCCAGGTAAAGCGCGCTGCGGCGCCCGCGCCGGCCGCCGCAGCGGCAGGCGCGGCCAGGGCCTGCAGCACATGCGCCGGCCACACCAGCACCGCCGTGGCCGCAAAGCAGGCCACCGCCAGCGCCCACCAGGCCCAGGCCCAGCCGTGCGCCACGTGGGCCGCCGCCTGCAGCATGGCCGGCACCAGCAGCGCCGACAGCACAATGCCCAGCCCCGTCCCGCCGTAGTACAGGCCCAGCAGCAGGCCCATGCGCTGCGGCTGCAGCGCGCCCAGCCGCGCGGCCAGCAGGCCGCCGGCAATGAACACAAAGGCGCTGGCGATGCCCGCCAGCAGCCGCTGCACCAGCAGCGCGGTGGCGTCGGTGAAAAACCCGCTCAGCCCCATGAACACGCTGGCCAGCAGCGCGCCGCCCAGCAGCAGCCGCGACGGCCCCAGCCGCGCCATCAGCCGCGGCGTGACCAGCGCGCCCAGCAGGTAGCCCAGGGCGTTGGCCGTGTTCATGGCGCCTGCCAGGGTGTAGGACCACTGCAGGTCCGCGCGCATGGGCGGCAGCAGCAGGCCGTAGGCAAAACGGGTGACACCCAGCGAAACGGCCGCGCCCAGCGACAGCGCAACGGCAAGACCCAGCAATGAACGCGGCATTGACCTACCTTAAAAAGCGTGCGCGTGCTGGCCACAAGGCCATTGATTCGCGGCTAACCTGCGCAGCAGTATCCAATCCCCGGAGTATCCCCTCATGGCTTCCCTGTTTGACCCCGTTCAAGTGGGCGCTTTACGCCTGCCCAACCGCATCGTGATGGCGCCGCTCACCCGTAACCGCGCGCCCGGCGCCATCCCCACGCCGCTGATGGCCGAGTACTACCGCCAGCGCGCCAGTGCCGGCCTGCTGATCACCGAGGCCACGGCCATCAGCCACCAGGGCCAGGGCTATGCCGACGTGCCCGGCCTGTACGGCACCGAGCAGCTGGACGGCTGGAAAAAGGTGACCGATGCGGTGCATGCCGCGGGCGGGCGCATCGTCACGCAGCTGTGGCATGTGGGCCGCGTGTCGCATGTGGACCTGCAGCCCGCTGGCGCGGCGCCCGTGGCGCCCTCGGCCATCGCCGCCAGAACCAAGACCTACCTGATCAAGGACGGCGTGGGCAGCTTTGTGGAAACGTCCGTGCCGCGCGCGCTGGACGCCGCCGAGCTGCCCGGCATCGTGCAGGACTTCCGCCATGCGGCGCGCCACGCGGTCAGCACCGCCGGATTTGACGGCGTGGAAGTGCACGGCGCCAACGGCTACCTGCTGGACCAGTTCCTGAAGACCGGCGCCAACAAGCGCACGGACGACTACGGCGGCAGCATCGAAAACCGCGCCCGCCTGCTGCTGGAAGTGATGCGCGCGGTGACCGAAGAGATCGGTGGTGATCGCACAGGCCTGCGCCTGTCGCCGGTCACGCCTGCCAACGACGTGGTGACAGAGGACGCACAGGCACTGTTCGAGTACGTGGTCAGGCAGCTCGCGCCGCTGAAGCTGGCCTACCTGCACATCATCGAAGGCGCCACCGGCGGCCCGCGCGAGATCGCCGACCGCCCGTTTGACTACGGCGCGCTCAGGACCGCGTACCGCACCGCCGGCGGCCAGGCCGCGTGGATGGTCAACAACGGCTACGACAAGGCGATGGCCGGGCAGGCCGTGGCCACGGGCGCCGACCTGGTGGCCTTTGGCAAGCTGTACATCGCCAACCCCGACCTGGTGCGCCGCCTGCACGACAACGCGCCGTTGAACACGCCCGACAAAACCACCTTCTACGGCGGCGGCGAAAAGGGCTACACCGACTACCCGGCGCTGGCCTGAAAGGCCGGGGGCGCTTCAGCCCACGCCGATCGGCGCGGGCGCCTTGAGCACGATGCGGGTGAACAGGCGGTCCCAGGCCGGGTCGCGCACACCGTCGCTGGCCAGCGGGTCGCGGTGGGTGACAAAGGCCGCGTCCAGCTCCGCCCAGTCCTGTGGATCCAGCGCGCGCTCGGCCGCGGGCAGCACCTGCTGCTCCTCCAGCTGCATGTGCTCCAGGTAAAAGCCCACGTAGCGCCCGGCGGCCTCGGCAAACGCCACACGACGCGGCTCGCCCAGCAGCTCCCAGGCCAGCAGCAGGTGCTGCAGGTCACGCACCGCATGCTCGCCGCCCATGTGCTCACGCTCCAGCCGCTCGATCACCGGCATCAGCGCCGGCACGCGCCGCGCCACCTTGGGAAACAGCAGGTTGGACTCCTTGGGGTGGTGCAGCCGCTCAGGGAACTCGTCGATGTAGAACAGCATCGCACGCACCACATCAAAAAAGCGCTCGGGCTCGTCGCCGGGCCCGCGCTCCAGCATCGCCATGAGCGAGCGCAGCACGGCCGACACGGCGCGGTGCTCGTCAAGAATGATGCGGATGCTGTCGTGGGTCATGGGGCAAGCTTCCCACGCAAGACACATGGCGGGATTGACATACGTCAAATCCCCAGACGTTTCGGCTCGCCGCCTTCAGTGTGTATGGTGTGTACAATCACACCATGAAGAGCGGGGAACTCATCAAAGCGCTGAAGCGCGCCGGCTGGCACGAGGTGGCTGTCAAAGGCAGCCATCACCAGTTCAAACACCCCGCGAAACCAGGACGAGTGACCGTGCCGCACCCCAAGAAGGATTTGCCCTTGGGGACCGTGAAAGCCATCCTGAAGCAGGCCGGCCTGTCCCACTGAAAGGAATCACGCCATGCGTTATCCCGTTGCGATTGATGCCGGAGATGCCCAACACGCCTGGGGCGTCACCGTGCCCGACCTGCCCGGCTGCTTTTCGGCGGGCGACACGCTGGAAGAAGCACTGGACCAGACGCGTGAGGCCATTCTTTTTCACATCGAAGGCCTGATCGACGACGGTCAGCCCATACCCGCTGCCCAGCCCATCGAGAAACACCGCAACCGTCGCGAACACAAAAGCCGCATCTGGGCGCTGGTGGAGGTGGATTTGACCCAGCTTGAAGACGTGACCGAGCGGGTCAACATCACCCTGCCCCGGCGTGTGCTGCACAAGCTGGACGCCGCCGCGCAAGCGGCGGGCGAGTCACGTTCCGGTTACATCGCGCACCTGGCCTTGTCCAGCCGCTGAAGCCGGGCGCCAGCGCCTGAGCAGCAGGGCATTGGTCATCACGCTCACGCTGCTCAGCGCCATGGCGGCGCCGGCCACCACGGGGCTGAGGTATCCCAGGGCGGCCAGCGGGACGCCGGCCACGTTGTAGGCAAAAGCCCAGAACAGGTTCTGGCGGATCTTCATCACGGTGCGGTGCGAGATGTCCAGCGCGCCGGCCACCAGCCCCACGTCGCCGCGCATCAGCGTCACGCCGGCCGCATGCATGGCCACGTCGGTGCCGGTGCCCATGGCCATGCCCACGTCGGCGGCGGCCAGGGCCGGCGCGTCGTTCACGCCGTCGCCCACCATCACCACCGTGTGCCCGCCTTCCTTGAGCGCAGCCACCTTGGCAACTTTGTCCCCGGGCAATACATCGGCCACGACCTCGTGAGCGCCCAAGCCCAGACGTTCGCCCATCGCCAGCGCCGCGCCCCGGTTGTCGCCCGAGATCATCACGATGCGCATGCCGCGTGCACGCAGCGCGTCCAGCGCCTCGCGCGCGCCGGGCTTGGGTTCGTCGGCAAACGCCATCAAGGCGCGCAGGGTCAGCCCGGCCGTGGTGCGCTCCACCAGCGCCGACATCGTCGCGCCGCCGGCCTGCAGGCGGTCGGCCTCGTCGCGCAGCGCGCCCAGCCCCACCTGCAGCTCGTCCATACAGCGCAGGCTGCCGATCAGCCAGCTGGCCACGCCCACCTCGCCCTCGCTGCCGCGCCCCGGCAGGGCACGCACGCTGTCGGGCTCGGGCACGGCCAGGCCGCGCTGCTGGGCAGCCGCCACCACGGCGCGGGCCAGCGGATGCTCGCTGCCGCTTTGCAGGCTGGCGGCGGCGGTCAGTGCGGTGGTCTCGTCGGTGTCCGGCGCAACCACGAATGCCACCAGGCGGGGCCGGCCCACCGTGAGCGTGCCCGTCTTGTCAAACGCCACCGTGTCCACCCGGTGCGCCAGCTCCAGCGCCTGCGCGTCCTTGATCAGGATGCCGTGCCTGGCCGCCACACCGGTGCCGGCCATGATGGCAGCCGGCGTGGCCAGGCCCAGCGCGCAGGGGCAGGCAATGACCAGCACGGCCACGGCATGGATCAGCGCGGCCTCCATACCGGCGCCCGTCCAGAGCCAGCCGGCCAGCGTGATCAGGGCAACCACCAGCACCACCGGCACAAACACGGCCGACACCTGGTCCACCAGCCGCTGGATCGGTGCCTTGGCCGCCTGCGCGTCTTCCACCAGGCGGATGATGCGCGACAGCACGCTCTCATGCCCCGTGGCCGTCACGCGCAGCACGATGCGGCCGTCGCCGTTGATGCTGCCCCCCGTCACACGCGCGCCCACGGCCTTGGCCACCGGTAGCGGCTCGCCGGTCAGCATGGACTCGTCCACCTGCGTGTCGCCCTGCACCAGTTCGCCGTCGGCGGGGATGCGCTCGCCCGGGCGCACGACCAGCTGGTCATCGACCAGCACTTCCGCAACAGGCACATCGATCTCGCCTCCGGCACGCTGCAGCACATGCGCAATGTCGGGCCGCAGCGAATGCAGTGCGCGGATGGCGGCGGTGGTCTGGCGCCTGGCGCGCGCCTCCAGCCATTTGCCCAGCAGCACCAGCGTCACCACCACGGCGGACGCCTCAAAGTACAGGTGCGGCACCATGCCGTGCGCCGCATGGGCCTGCCCCTGCGGGCCCAGCCACAGCCACATCGACAGGCCCCAGCCTGCGCTGGTGCCAATGGCCACCAGCAGGTCCATGTTGCCGGTCAGCGCCTTCAGCGCATGCCATCCGGCCTTGTAAAAACGCGCCCCCAGAATGAACTGCACCGGCGTGGCCAGCGCAAACTGTGCCCAGGCCGGCAGCATCCAGTGCCGGCCCCACAGGTCGCCCAGCATGGGCAGCACCAGCGGCGCCGACAGCACCAGGCCGATCGCCACCGGCAAAATGCCCGCCCAGGGCGACAGGTCTTCTTCCAGGGCGGCTTCGGCGCTGCGCGGCTCGTAGCCGGCGTCGCGCACGGCGCGGCGCAGCAGCGCCTCGGCCTGCGCGGAAGCGGCATAGGTGATGCGGGCCGACTCGGTGGCCAGGTTGACCGTGGCGTCCTGCACGCCGGGCACCTTCCTGAGCGCACGCTCAACGCGTGACACGCACGACGCGCAGGTCATGCCGCCGACGCCAAGGTCCAGGGTGGCGAAGGCCGGTGGGGTGGGAGTATTCATGGGTGGGACTGTGAACCTTGCCATCATGGCAAGGTCAAGGCTTGATGCAGATCAACCGCAAGCCGGACAGGGCTTTGGCGCCAGGCCGCTTGACCTTACCATCATGGCAAGGTTGACGATCACATCTTTGCACACCGGAAGGACGCCACCATGAACCAGACCTTCAACGTACAGGGCATGACCTGTGGCCACTGCGAGCGCGCCGTGACCCAGGCCGTCAAGACCGTGGACCCGCAGGCCGAAGTCAAAATTGACCGCGCCACCGGCAAGGTCGATGTCCAGTCCGACCAGCCGCACGAGGCGATTGCCAGGGCCATTGCCGAAGAAGGCTACGCCGTCGCGGCATGAGCGCCGCTTATCCGGTGAACATCGGAGAAGCCGCGCGCCTGTCCGGCGTGTCGGCCAAGATGGTGCGCCACTATGAATCGCTGGGCCTGCTGCCGCGCGTGGGCCGCACCGGCAGCGGCTACCGGCAGTACAGCCAGGCGGAGGTGCACACGCTGCAGTTCATCAAGCGCGGGCGCGAGCTGGGCTTTTCCATGGACGAAATCGCCGAGCTGGTCAGCCTGTGGCACAACCGCCGGCGCACCAGTGCCAGCGTCAGGCGTATCGCGCAAAAGCACGCCGGCGACCTGGCCCAGCGCATTGACGCCATGCAGGCCATGCAGCGCACGCTGCAGCAGCTGATCCATTGCTGCCATGGCGACGACCGGCCCGACTGCCCCATCCTGGACGACCTGGCCGCCGACCCTTCGCTGACCGCATGACCGCGCACGCCCTGCTGGACGCCTACCCCGTCGTCGCCGACCTGCTGCGCCGCCTCGGCCAGACCGCGCCCGTTGCAATGCAGGTGGGCGCGGGCGCCGTGCTGTTCAGCGAACACACGCCCTGCCAGGGCTTCCCGCTGGTGCTGGACGGCGAGGTGCGTGTTTCGCGTTCGTCCAGCGACGGCCGCTCGCTGGAGCTGTACCGCGTGACGCCGGGCGAGCTGTGCCTGGTCTCCAGTGCCTGCCTGTTCAGCGCCGCGCCACTGTCGGCCCACGGGGTGGCCACCCGGCCCACCACGCTGATGCTGATTGCGCCCGACACCTTCACCCAATGGCTGGACGATCCGGCCTTTCGCGCGCTGGTGCTCAGCCTGTTCGCCGCGCGCATGGCCGACCTGACGGCGCTGGTGGACGCCGTGGCCTTTCACCGGCTGGACGAACGCCTGGCCGGCGCCTTGCTGGGCCACGGGCCCGAGCTGGCCCTCACGCACCAGGCACTGGCCGACGAGCTGGGCACGGTGCGCGAAATGGTCACGCGCATGCTGCGCCGCTTTGAGCGTGAAGGCTGGGTGGCGCTGTCGCGCGAACGCATCCGCATCCTCAACAGTGCGGCATTGCGCGAGCGTGCCGGTGGCTAGGTGACTTAAGTCACCGACTTGCGCGAGCGCAACGCGCCCAATACGCCCATCAATCACAGCAAGGAACACTCATGAAAACCAACATCGGCAATATCGAGCGCGGCATCCGCGTGGCCGGCGGCCTGGTGCTGATCGCGCTGGCGGCCACGGGCACCGTGGGCTGGTGGGGCTGGCTGGGTGCCGTGCCGCTGGCCACCGGCCTGATCGGCTGGTGTCCGCCCTACGCACTGCTGGGCATCAGCACTTGCAAGACCCGCCCCAACTGACGCGCCCGCACCGGAATGCCCCGGGCATGGCGCGGCCAGCCTGGCGGGTGCGTTTAACATCGCGCCCATGGTTTCCAAGCCCCGCATCCTGGTGGTCGAAGACGAGTCGGGCATCGCCGACACCATCCAGTACGTGCTGGAGACCGACGGCTTTATGCCCGTGTGGTGCGCCACCGCCGGGGAAGCCATCCGTCAGTTCACCGCCGCGGCGCCCGCCCTGGTCATCCTGGATGTAGGGCTGCCCGACCTCAATGGCTTTGAGTTGTTCCGCCGGTTGCAGGCCCTGCCCTGCGGCCACCAGGTGCCCATGCTGTTCCTGACCGCGCGGACCGATGAAATCGACCGCGTCGTGGGACTGGAGCTGGGCGCGGACGACTACATCGCCAAGCCGTTCTCGCCGCGCGAACTGGTGGCGCGTGTACGCACCATCCTGCGCCGCGCGGGCGCAGGCCAAAGCCCGGCCGCCACGGCCGTCCCCGCCGCCGGCCAACCCGCTGCCGCGCCCCTGCAGCACGACGTCGAGCGCATGCAAATTCGCTACTACGGGCGGCTGCTGGACCTGTCGCGCTACGAATACGGCTTGCTGCGCCTGTTTGTCCAGCGGCCGGGCCGGGTGTTCACACGCGACGAGCTGCTGACGCTGGTATGGGACAAGCGCAGCGACAGCTTTGACCGCACGGTGGACGCGCACATCAAGACGCTGCGCGCCAAGCTCAAGGCCATTGCCCCGCACGTGGAGCCCATACGCACGCTGCGCGGCACCGGCTACGCCCTGCACGAAGACCTGCCCACGCTGCCCTGAGCCCGAACCATGGTCCGGCGCAACCGCATATTCATCGGCGTGCTGCTGATCTACATGGCGGGCATTGCCTTCATGATGTACCGCGTGGTGGCCGACATCGACCCGCGCTACCGTGAGTCGGCCGAAGAATCGCTGGTAGAGACATCGCACCTGCTGGCCAGCCTGATCGAGCAGGACCTGGTGGACGACACCGTGGACACGCCGCGCCTGCAGCAGCTGTTTCGCACCCTCTACGCACGGCCGTTCTCGGCCCAGATCTTCAGCCTGCACAAGACCCGGGTGGAACTGCGCGTGTACGTCACCGACGCGCGCGGCTACGTCATGTTCGACTCCCTGGGCCGCAACGAAGACGCCGACTTCTCCGGCTGGCGCGACGTGTCCGAGACGCTGCGCGGGCGCTATGGCGCGCGCACCTCGCGCGACGTCCAGGACGACCCGCTTACCTCCGTCATGTACGTGGGCGCGCCCATCACCACCAGCCAGGGCATCATCGGTGTCGTGTCGGTGGGCAAGCCGGTGCAAAGCTTCGGGCAGTTCGTCGAGGCCGCGCGTGAAAACACGATCAAGGTCGGCCTGTACTCGGCGCTGGCGGTGCTGTTGCTGGCGCTCATCATGTCGCTGTGGCTGGTGCGCCCGTTCGGCCTGGTGGCCGACTACACGCGCTGGCTGCGCAGCCAGACCAGCTTCAGCCCCACGCGCATGTTGCGCCGGGCCGCCAGCCAGCTGCGCGGCGCCTTCACCGAAGTGCGCGACGCCCTGGCCGGGCGCAACTACGTGAGCGACTACGTGCAGACACTCACCCACGAGGTCAAGAGCCCGTTGTCGGCGATCCGCGGCGCGGCCGAGCTGCTGCAAGAGCCCATGCCCGACGCACAGCGCCAGCAGTTCCTGGGCAACATCGTGCGCGAAACCCGGCGCATCCAGGAGCTGGTGGACCGCATGATGGAGCTCACCGCGCTGGAAAGCCGCCGCGCGCTGGACACCATTGAGCCCATTGCCCTGCGCGCCCTGCTGGTGGATGTGGCCGACAGCGCCAGCGCCGCCGCCGGCGCGCGCCAGGTAAACGTGACGGTGCTGGGCACGGGCGATGCCGTGGTCCAGGGCGATGCCTTCTTGCTGCACCGTGCGCTGAGCAACCTGGTGGACAACGCCATCGACTTCTCCCCGGCGGGCAGCACCATCGAACTTGCGCTGCAGCGCCAGCGCGGCACAGCACGGGTCACCGTGCGCGACCACGGCCCGGGCATTCCCGACTACGCCACCGAAAAGGTGTTCGAGAAGTTCTACTCGCTGGCGCGGCCCGGCAGCCGCAAGAAGAGCACCGGCCTGGGCCTGGCCTTTGTGCGCGAAATCGCCGGGCTGCACGACGCCCGCGTGGCGCTGGGCAACGCGCCCGATGGCGGCGCCGTGGCCACGCTGGTGCTGCCGCTGGCCGATGGCCTGCACCTGCGCAAGGACCCGACCTGAGCGCCGCACCCGGCAGGGTTTCACACAGACTTCACACAGCTCCCACGGGCTTCAAACGCCCCTCTCACTCGCCCGCCACATTGGAGCCCGTGCAAGGTCGCACGGTCCCAAAGCGAGGAGATTCACCATGGCGCCATCAGCAGCTCAGCCCGTCGCGTCCCGATGGCTATGGCTGGCCACCACCACGGCGGCCACGGCCGGGTTTTTCGTCCTGAGCGTCATGCCGCTGCACGCGCAGGAAAGCGCCCCCGCCCCGGCCCGGGCCGCAAGCCCGTACTTCTTCGTCAAAAGCACCGAGCCGGGCCTGGACCGCATGCCGCTGAAATCCACCGACGTGGACGTGAAGATCTCCGGCGTGATCGCCGACGTGACCGTGGTGCAGCACTACCGCAACGAAGGCAATCGTCCCATCGAGGCCAGGTACATCTTCCCCGGCTCCACCCAGGCGGCCGTCCACGGCATGAACGTGCGCCTGGGCGAGCGGCTGATCACCGCGCAGATCCGCGAAAAGCAGCTGGCGCGCATCCAGTACCAGGCCGCGCAGCAGGCCGGCCGGACCGCCGCGCTGCTGGAGCAGCACCAGCCCAACATCTTCCAGATGAACGTGGCCAATATCCAGCCCGGCGACGACGTGCGCGTGGAGCTGCGCTACACGGAACTGCTGGTGCCGCAGTCGGGCAACTACCAGTTCGTGTTCCCTGCCGTGGTCGGCCCGCGCTACACCCATGCGCAGGCCCTGCCGCTTGCCGCCAGCCAGCCGTTCTTGCGCGCCGACGAACCCTCCGCCACCAGCCTGAATCTGAACGTCACGCTCCACGCGCCGATGGCGCTGCGCGAAGTCCTCTCGCCCAGCCACCCCATCAGGGTGCACGCGCAGGGCGAGCAACAGGCCCAGGTCCTGCTGGAACCGGGCCACGGCACCAACAACCGGGACTTCATCCTCGACTACCGGCTGGCGGGCGAGCGCGTCGAGTCGGGCGTGATGCTGTACCGCGGCAAGGACGAAAACTTCTTCCTGGCCATGGTGCAGCCGCCCAGGGCCGTGGCCGCGGCCGCCATCTCGCCGCGCGACTATCAGTTCGTGGTGGACATCTCCGGCTCCATGCACGGCTTCCCGCTCAATACCGCAAAGACGATGCTGCAAGCGCTGATCGGAGGCCTGCGACCCAGCGACAGCTTCAACGTGCTGCTGTTCGCGGGCAGCAGCCGCATGCTGTCGCCGCAGTCGGTGCCCGCCACGCGCGCCAACATCGACCGCGCGCTGGCCACCATCAACCAGTACCAGGGCGGCGGCGGCACCGAGCTGATCCCCGCGCTCAGGCGCATCTATGCCGAACCCAAACCGGCCGACGTGTCGCGCACCGTGGTGGTGGTGACCGACGGCTATGTCAGCGTGGAGCGCGAGGCGTTTGACCTGGTGCGGCGCAACCTGTCGCAGGCCAACCTGTTCGCATTTGGCATCGGCTCGTCGGTCAACCGCCACCTCATGGAAGGACTGGCCCGCGCCGGCATGGGTGAGCCGTTCATCATCACCGACCCGCGCCAGGCGCCGGCCCAGGCCGCGCGCTTTCGCCAGATGATCGAGTCGCCGGTGCTGACCAGCGTCAAGGCGCGGTTTGAAGGCCTAGACGTGTACGACGTGCAGCCCGCACAACTGCCCGACGTGCTGGGTGAACGGCCCGTCATCATTTTCGGCAAGTGGCGCGCGCCGGGTAACGGACGGCACCAGGCCAAGCCCGGCGGCCAGCTCATCGTCCAGGGCCAGAGCGCCGCCGGCCCTTACCGCCAGGCGCTGGCCATCGGCCCGCAGGTCTCGCAGGACACCTCTGCGCTGCGCCAGCTCTGGGCGCGTCAGCGCATTGCCAGCCTCAGCGACCAGGAAAGCCTGGAGGGCAACGACCAGTTCTCGGCCCGCATCACGGCGCTGGGCCTGCAGTACAGCCTGCTGACCCAATACACCAGCTTCATCGCCGTGGACCACGTGGTGCGCCAGCCAGCCGGTCAGGCCGCCACCACCGTGGACCAACCCTCGCCCATGCCCGAGGGCGTCAGCGACCAGGCCATCGCAGCCGTGTACGGCGCGCAGGTGCCCAGTACCCCGGAGCCGGCCACCTGGGCCGCCATGGGCCTGGTGGCGTCGCTGCTGATCATGCTGCAGCGGCGCGCGCGCCGCAGCCGCCGCCAGTACTTCACCGCCTGACGCACGGCCCGGGCGCTTGCCATGAACACCCGACAACTCATCCACAACCCCCGCTTCGTGCGCTGGGGCATCCGCATCGATGTCGCGCCAGCCTGGTGGTGGCTGGCCGCGCAGATGATGGCGCTGTGGCCCACTTGGCTGTGGACCGCCCGGCGCATGGTGGACGGCAGCGACGACCCGCTCGGCCTGCTGGCACTGGCCGCGCTCGCGGGCCTGGCCTGGCACACCCGCCACGAACTGCGCGCCGCACCCCGGCTGGGCTGGCTGAGCGCCGGCGCGCTCGCCACCGTGGCCGCCACGCTGTGCCTGGGCCTGCTGCCACCACTTGCCGCAGGGCTGCTCGCGGTGCTGGCGCTGGCCTGCACACTGCTGGCCTTTTTGCCCTGTCGCGTGGCCCGCCTGCCGGTGCTGGGGCTGGCCGTGCTGTCCCTGCCGCTGCTGTCGTCCATGCAGTTCTACCTGGGCTACCCGCTGCGCCTGATCACGGCCGAGGCCAGCCGCTGGCTGCTGTCGCTGGGCGCTGCTGCCTCGCGCGAAGGCGCGGGCCTGCTGGTCAACGGCCAGCGCGTGCTGGTGGACGCGCCGTGCTCGGGTGTGCAGATGGCCTGGCTGGGCTACTTCACGGCCTGCGCCGCCGCGCTGTGGGCCGCCCAGCCTGACCGCGTGATCCTGCGCCGGCTGCCCTGGGTGGGTCTGCTGGTGCTGGGCGGCAATGTGCTGCGCAACACCTTGCTGGTGGCGCTGGAGGTCAGCGCGAGCGCACCCGGCCCGCTGCTGCACGAACTGCTGGGGCTGGCCTTTCTTGCATGCACCTGCGCGGCCATCGCCTGGCTGGCGTCGCGCCCCGGACCCAGGAGCACACCGTGAAAAACCTGTTTGGCAACACCTTCGTCAACCGCGTGCTGCACAAAAGCCTGTTTGGCGCGCTGATGCTGGCCTGCGCGCTGCTGGCGGGCAACGCCGTGTCGCAGCGCGCAGCGCACACCGCGCCGGCCAGCGCGGGCGTGGAGTGGCCCACCCACCGGGACGGCCAGCCCCTGCGCCCCCTTGCCCTGAGCGAGGTCGAGCAGCGCTTCAGCCGCCAGTTCCCCGGCGTGATCGCGCGGCTGACCGACGGCCACCGGATTGTCGTCATGCGCCAGGTACAGCAGCCCACGCGGCGCCTGCATCCGGCCGCCGACTGCTACCGCAGCCTGGGCTACACCGTGCGGGCGCAGCAGCTCGAAACTGACGCGCAGGGCCGGTTGTGGCGCTGCTTCACCGCGCGCCGGGGCGCGCAGTCGCAGCGGGTCTGCGAACGCATTGAAGACGCCCGCGGCCAGGCCTACACCGACACCTCGGCGTGGTACTGGGCGGCGCTGTCGGCGCAATCGCAGGGGCCGTGGCAGGCCATTACCGTCGCACGGGCCCTGTGATGCGGCACGAAGAAGTCATGAACGCCCTGCTCAGGGGCCTGCGCTGGGTCAGGCGGCTGGGCGTGGCGGTTGCGCTGGTGACGGTGCTGGGTGCCAGCGGGGCCATCGTGCTGCTGTTCATGGTGCGCGCGCTGGTCGCACCCGCCCCGGGCGAGTGGTCCGTGCCGGTCAGCCTGGGGCCGCTGCGCATGCAGGCGGGCGTGCCGTCACTCGTGCGGCTGGGCACGGCCTCCTGGCTGGCGCCCGTCCTCGACGGCCGGCACCTGAGGACACCCTGGGGCCGCGTGAGCTACCACTGGCAGCCGCACGATCAGCGGGTGCTGCTGCACTGTGCGCCCTGCACGCTCGCGCTGCCGGGCGCTGGCGCCGAACGCATCCGTGTGGACGAATTCAGCGCCACCGTGCAACACGCACTCGGCCAGCTTGGCGGCGCACTGCAGGTCGTCCAGGGCCAACACAGCCTGAACGCCACCTGGCAGGGCCAGCTGACCCAGACCAGCCTTGCGCTGCGGATTGATGTCACCGAAGCCCCGATCGCCCACTGGTACGCCGTCTGGGGCGCGCAGATTCCCGAGCTTGTGCGAGCCGACATCCGCGGGCAGCTCAGCGGGTCCGCCCACATCCGCCTGCCCGCCCTGCAAGTCACGCTCAGGCCCGTGGTGTCGCAGTTCAGCGTGCGGGGCCTTGGCACGCAGGCCCTGGCCACGGCACGCACCCGCTGCGGCCCCTCGGCCCGGCTGGGGCACGACGCCTGGCTGGCCAGGGCAGTGATCGCCGCCGAAGACCAGCGCTTCTTCCAGCACCCGGGCTACGACCTGACGGAACTGCGCCAGGCCCATGCCCTCAACCAGCGGCGTGACAGCGTGGTCCGGGGCGGCAGCACGCTGAGCCAGCAGGTGGCCAAGCTGCTGGTCACGGGCGACGCGCGCAGCCTCAGCCGCAAACTGCGCGAGCTGCTGTACGCAACCGAGATGGAGCAGACGCTGGGCAAGGCGCGCATCCTGCGGCTGTACCTGGACAACGCGCCCTGGGGCGCGGGCCTGTGCGGTGCCGAGGCGGCAGCCCGCCACTACTTCGCACGGGCCGCGCGCGACCTGGCGCCGGCCCAGGCGGTGTGGCTGGCCTCCATGCTGCACAACCCCGGGGCCGAAGCGCAACGCTGGGCCAACTCCGGCCAGATCAACCTGGCTCGGGCACGCCAGGTCGCGCAGAACGTGCGGGGCACGCGCCGCGCCCAGCGCAGCGAGCTGCTCGCGGCGCTGGCCTCGCCACCAGACTGGGCCGCCCCGGTGCCGTGATGCTTGAGAATGACGCGGTCAGCCTCAGATAAAGAATCCGAAGGACACGCCGCGCCATGACCACGCCCACCCCACAGCCTGTCACCCAGCCCCGCCGCGCCGAGCGGCTCATCACCGGCCAGCCCACCCGCGACGGCGCGGGCGTCAAGCTCACGCGCGTGCTCACGCACGACCTGCAGCAGCGGCTGGACCCGTTCCTGATGCTGGACAACTTCGCCAGCGACGACCCCAACGACTACGGCGCCGGCTTTCCCAGCCATCCGCACCGCGGCTTTGAGACCGTGAGCTACATGCTCACCGGCAACATGCGCCACAAGGACAGCGCCGGCCACGAGGGCCTGATCACCGACGGCGGCGTGCAGTGGATGACCGCCGGGCGCGGCGTGATCCACAGCGAAATGCCCGAGCAGAACGACGGCGTGATGGAAGGCTTCCAGCTGTGGCTGAACCTGCCGGGCAAGGACAAGATGTGCGCGCCCTGGTACCGCGACATCCAGAGCCCCGAAGTGCCGCAATACACCACCGCGGGCGGCGTGACCGTGCGCGTGATCGCGGGCGAAAGCCACGGCACGGCCGGCGCCGTGCAGCGCGACGCCACGAAGCCGCTGTACCTGGACATCATCTTCCCCGAGGGCGGCGGCAGCTTCAGCCAGCCGCTGCCCGCGGGGCACAACGCCTTCACCTATGTGTACCGCGGCCACGTGGACGTGGCCGGCACCGAGGTGCAGCGCAACCGCATGGCCATCCTCGCCAACGAAGGCGACGGCGTCACCTTGAGCGCCACCGGCCCCGCCCGCGCCCTGCTGATCGCGGGGCAGCCCCTGCGCGAACCTATCGCGCAGTACGGCCCGTTCGTCATGAACACCCGCGACGAGCTGATCCAGGCGGTGGATGACTTCCAGAACGGGCGGTTGGCGTAGGGGGGCATGTGGTCACAAACTGTGACCACATCGACTCGCCCGTGCGAACCGCACCGCCCGCCCAAAGCCTGATGCGATGGGGCGGCGCTTTCGCCACCGATCAAGAGTCCGGGCGCGAAGCACGGAGACCCGGCGCACGGGAAATGACGAAGAGCGGGGCGTGCGTCGCCGGGTTGAGTACTGCAGCGGCGGGCTCGCGCAACGTCCGTGCGCGCAGCTGTACAGTGGAGCGAGCCCACTGCCAGGCCTACGCTATGCACGTTCCGAGGCATCACGCTGCGGCCTGGCCCCCGAAGGGGGCCGGGCTCTGGTGGCGAAAGCGCCGCCCCGTCGCGTCAGGCGCGTCGCCGGAGGAAAGGCTGTCCAACTGCCCCGCCCGAAACGAAGCTTCAAGCAACTTTACACACCAGCAGCCTGCGCATATCGCCGCTATACAGGCGGCGTTCAGACTTGCCTTCAACCTGATGCCGATGTCCGGCTCAGGCTTCTTTGAAAGGAAGTCTCCATGACATTCGCTCCCAAACGCCTGCTGCTCGCCGGCCTTGTCGCCACCGTTGCCGCTGCCGCCATGGCGCAGACGCCGCCGGCCCCCGCCGCCGACGGCAAGCCCGGCATGCAACACCGCATGGGCAAGCACGACCCGGCCAGGATGAAGGAATTCATGGCCAAGCGCCAGGCCGAGCTCAAGCAGAAGCTGGCCATCACGCCCGCGCAGGAAAGCGCGTGGACGGCCTGGACGGCCGCGCTGCAACCGCCGGCCACCCGCCCCGAGCGCTTGAGCCGCGAAGAGATCGCCAGGCTGACCACGCCCGAGCGCATCGAGAAAATGCGCGCCCAGCGGGCCCAGCGCCAGTCGCTGATGGACAAGCGCGCCGACGCCACCAACACCTTCTACGCCGCGCTGAACGCCGAGCAGAAGAAGGTGTTTGACGCCGAGACCGTGCGCTTTGCCGGCGGCGGCCGCCACGGCGGGCATGGCGGTGGCCATGGCGGCCACGGCATGCACCAGAAAAGCTAAAGCCGCTGTTGCGCGTCGTCCTCAGCCGGTGGCTGGGGCACGGCGCGCGCCAGGGCCAGCCAGGCGGCAAAGGGCAGGCCCGCGTCAAACGGCATGGGCCGGCGCGGCGCGGGGCGCTGCACCTGCAAACGCAAGGCCCCGGTGGCAGCACCGGGGCCTTGTGCCATCTGCATGACCCCAAACGCCGGCGGAATCTCGCTGGCGTCACCAATCTCGCGGCCCCTGGCGTCGCGCCCCAATACATACCAGCACTCACTGCTCATGGCCAGGTAGGCGCCGCGCTTGGCGCGCGTGCGCGGCGTGTCGCGCAGCTCGCCCAGCAGGTCGGCGCGGCGCACCTTCACCTCATGCACCGTGGGCACCAGGTAGCCCGCCACCGTGGTGTTGCGGATGGAAAACACATCGGGGCGCGCCACCACCCAGCGGCGCAGGGGCTCGCCCGATTCACCCGGCTCCTGCACCGCCGCGCGCAGGCTCAGGCCGGTGAAGGCCGTGCGCCCGCCGCGCTGCATCTGGCGCACCACCAGCGCCACCAGCGCCTCGTGCTGGTCAAACGCCGCGCGGTTGCGCTCCTGGGCCAGGGCCAGCGCGGCGATGCCGGCGTCACTCAGGCGCAGCGCCTCGCGCACCACGCCGCTGGCATCCGGCGCGGCCACGCGCTGCAACAGACCCGCGGCCAGCAAATCGACCTCGATGGCGTCCAGACAGGGCCAGCCGGCCGAACGGTACAGCTCGCGCAGGCGTCGCGCATGGGCTCGGGGGATCACGGTGGGCGCGGTCATGGACAGGCAAATTGTGCGCCCGCCGGGCGCGTGTCCAGCGCGCTTGATCCGCGTCAAGCGCAATCTGCTGACAGTCCCTAGACTGGGGTGATCCATGACGATCCCAGCGCGCCACCCGCTACCCGAAATCCGCACGCTGCACCTGCTGCAGCCGCTGCAATGGCTGGCACTGGCCTGGCGCGACATCGAGCGCGCACCGGCGGTGGGCCTGGCCCACGGCGCCGCGCTGGCGCTGTTTGGCGCAGCACTGCTGGCCGCCGCGCACGACCGCTTCTGGCTGCTGGCGGGGGCACTGTCGGGGTTCCTGCTGGTGGCGCCGGTGCTGGCGGTGGGGCTGTATGCGGTGAGCCGCGCGCTGGAGCGCGGCGAGCCCGCGGGCTTGCGGCTGGTGCTGCACACCTGGCTGAGCTGGCGCGGTCGGCCCGCGCATGGCTCGCGCCACGACTGGAGACTGGTGCGCTTTGGCCTGCTGCTGGCCGCGGCAGGCACCGGCTGGGTGCTCACCTCAGCCTCGCTCATCACCTGGCTGGCGCCGCAGCCGGTGCTGCAGCCCATGGATTTCGTGCGCCACGTCATGCTGGCGCGCGCCAGCCTGCTGTTTGAGGCCTGGCTGGCGCTGGGCGGCGTGCTGGCCGCGCCGGTATTTGCCTCCAGCGTCATCACGTTGCCGCTGCTGCTGGACCGCCGCATCGGCGTGCTTCAGGCTGTGCTGACCAGCTGGCGCGCGGTGCTGGCCAACCCGGCGCCGCTGGCGCTGTGGGCTGCCCTGGTCATGGGCTTCACACTGCTGGGGCTGGGCTCGGCCCTGCTGGGCCTGGTGCTGGTGGTGCCCCTGCTGGGCCATGCCAGCTGGCATGCCTATCGCGACACCGTGGATGCATCCGGATGGCCCGCGCGCGAGCCCCACGGGGAACAGGCGCCATGACAGCGCCCGCTACCCTGTTTGGCTTCACCGAAGCCCAGATCGCCCAGTTCGGCCTGACGTTCGGCATTGCGGCATTCATGCTCTACATGCTGTTCATCATTGCCCAGCTGGCCTGGGAATCGAAGGCCGGGCGGTTCGGCACGTTTGTGCTGTTCCTGGGCCTGGCCTTCGGGATGGTCGGCTTCGCCGCGAAATTCGTGATCCAGTGGTGGCTGGAACGCTGAAGTGATTACTTCGGGGTGCCGGCGCCGGCCTTCGGCGACGGGTTGCCCGCCGGCACGCCGGTGGACATGCCCGAGGTGCTCATCGCGGCCAGGTTCTTGTCCGCCTTCTTCTGGGCCTTCTGCATCTGGCGCTCGGCCTTCAGCTCGGCGCGGGTCTTGCCGTCGGTGGGCTTGGCTTCCAGGCCGGCTTGCTGGCCGGTCTTGTCGGTCGTGCCGATCGTGCCCTTGGACGTGGTGCCGGCCTTGTTGGCGGCGCGCGCTTCGGCCTTCACGTCGGCGCGGGTGTTTTCACCCACGGCCTTGGGGGCATTGGGCACGCCCTGGGTCAGCGTGCTGGCTTCACCGGCCTTGGCCGGCATGGTGTTGGTGGCAGCAGCGCCAGTGTTCTGGGCATTGGCAAAACCGGCGGTGGCCAGCAGGCCGGCCAGCAGTACGGAAGTCATGGTCTTGGTCATTTCAGTTTCCTTTGGTTGGTTCGTGGGCCCGGATTCAGGCCGCACATGCAGATTACGCTTGCAGCCCTGGCCGATGTGACGGACAGGCGCGCCGCAGGCTGTAGGACGCGACCCGGTGGCCCGACGTCTGGACATCCGCCTGCCCCGCGGTGCAAAGCCGTCCTACAGGCGCGGCGGCGGGCCACCGGTACAAACCTTTCATGACCGACATGACCGAAGATGCCATCCACCCGCCCCTGACCGTGATGACCGTGAACATCCACAAGGGCTTCACCGCGCTGAACCGCCGCTTCATCCTGCCCGAGCTGCGCGACGCCGTGCGCAAGGTGGGCGCGGACGTGGTGTTCCTGCAGGAGGTGCTGGGCAGCCACCAGCGGCACCAGCGCCGCTTCAACCATTTCCCGCCCGGGCCGCACTACGAATTCCTGGCTGACAGCATCTGGCCGCAGTACGCCTATGGCAAGAACGTGGCCTACCCCCATGGCGACCACGGCAACGCGGTGATGTCCAAGTACCCCATCCTCCATCACCGCAACCATGACGCCTCCGTCGTGGGCCCGGAAAAGCGCGGCCTGCTGCACTGCGTGCTGCACATTCCCGCGCGCAGTCTGGACGTGCATGTGATCTGCGTGCACCTGGGGCTGGCCGAAGCGCACCGTGCCCGGCAGCTGGAGCTGATCTGCGAGGTGGTGCGCAACGAGGTGCCCGCCGACGCGCCGTTGGTGGTGGCGGGCGACTTCAACGACTGGCGCCGCCGCGCGCATGACATCCTGGAGCAGGGCGCGGGCCTGCGCGAAGTGTTCGTGCAGGCCTATGGCGAAGCCGCGCGCACCTTCCCCGCGCGCTGGCCCCTGCTGCCGCTGGACCGCATCTATGTGCGCAACGCCACCGCCCACCTGCCCGTGGTGCTGCCGCGCAAGCCCTGGTCGCACCTGTCGGACCACGCCCCCCTGGCCGCGGAGATCCACTTATGAGCCCTTTGAGCACGCCCGCCACTGACCGGCGCCGCTGGACGGACGGCAACCATTTCGAGCTGCTGGAAAACGGCGAGGCCTTCTTTCCCGCCGTGTTCGATGCGATCGCACAGGCGCAAACCGAGGTGCTGCTGGAGACCTTCATCCTGTTTGAGGACAAGGTGGGCCTGGCGCTGCACGCGGCGTTGCTGGGCGCGGCCCGGCGCGGCGTGCGCGTGCATGTGACGATCGACGGCTACGGCTCGCCCGACCTGTCGCAGGACTTCATCGGCAGCCTGTGCGCCGCCGGCGTGCAAATCCATGTGTTCGAGCCCGCGCCGCGCATCTTCGGCTGGCGGCCCAACGTGCTGCGCCGCATGCACCGCAAGATCGTGGTGGTGGACGCGAAGCTGGCCTTTGTGGGCGGCATCAACTACTCGGCCGACCACCTGGCGGACTTCGGCCCCGAAGCCAAGCAGGACTGGTCGGTGGCGGTACGCGGCCCGGTGGTGGCGCACATCCACCGCTTCTGCCACGCGGCACTGGCGGCGGGCCATGGCGGACGGCGCGGTCCCTTCGGCCTGCGCCAGTGGTTTCGCGACCATGCGCCGCTGCGCCGCCGCCCTGACGCGTTGCCGGCCTCGGGCGATGCGCAGGCGCTGTTCGTCACGCGCGACAACCACAACCACCCCAGCGACATCGAGCACCACTACCTGCAGGCCGTGCGCGGCGCGCGCCGGCGCGTGGTGATCGCCAACGCGTACTTCTTCCCGGGCTGGCGCTTCATCCGCGAACTGCGCCGCGCGGCGCGCCGCGGGGTGGACGTGCGCCTGATCCTGCAGGGCGAGCCCGACATGCCCATCGTCAAGACGGCCGCCAGCCTGCTGTACCACCACCTCACCAAGGCCGGCGTGCGCATTTATGAATACTGCGACCGCCCGCTGCACGGCAAGGTGGCCGTGGTGGACGGCGACTGGTCCACCGTGGGCTCCAGCAACCTGGACCCGCTGAGCCTGGCGCTGAACCTGGAGGCCAACGTCATCATCCGCGACCGCGCCTTCAACCACCTGCTGTCACAGCGGCTGGACCACCTGATGCGCCACAGCTGCAAGCAGGTGCGTGTGGAAGACCTGGCCGAATCCAGCACCTGGCGGCTGGTGCGCAGCTATTTTGTGTTCCATGTGCTGCGCATGTACCCGTCCTGGGCGCGGCTGCTGCCGCGCCACGCGGCACGCCTGTCGCCGGCCATGGGCGACGATGCCCTGACGCCCGCGTGCGCCACCCCCGGCGGCAAGGACGCGCGATGAGCGCCGCCGTGCCGCAGGCCCTGCCGCAGCGCCTGCGTGAGCGCCCCTGGTGGCCCTGGGCCATGCGCGGCCTGGCGGCGCTGTTTGTGGGCTTCATCGGCTGGATGCTCTACCAGTACGCGCGCGACATCGAATGGTCGCGCGTGGACGACGCCGTGCGCGCGCTGCCCGCGCCCGTGCTGGCGCTGGCCGCCGCCCTGGCCGCCTGCAGCCACCTGCTGTACAGCACGTTTGACCTGCTGGGGCGTCATTACACCGGGCACAAGCTGTCCGCGCCCATGGTGATGGGCGTGACCTTCACCAGTTATGCGTTCAACCTGAACCTGGGCTCCATCGTCGGCGGCGTGGGGCTGCGCTTTCGCCTGTACTCGCGCCTGGGCCTGCGCGGCGGCGCCATCACCCGCGTGCTGAGCATGAGCCTGCTGACCAACTGGCTGGGCTTCCTGGTGCTGGCCGGCGCCGTGTTCGCGCTGTTTCCACTGCCGCTGCCGGCGCAATGGCAGATCGGCAACGGGGCCTTGCGCATCACCGGCTTGGTGCTGCTGGCCGCGGCCATGGCCTGGGGGGCGCTGGTCACGCTGTCGCCGCGGCGGGAGTTCACCGTGCTGGGCAAACGCCTTCCATTGCCGGGGCCGCGCATGACGCTGCTGCAGCTGGCCATGTCATGCGCCAACTGGATGCTGATCGCCGGCATCATCTGGGTGCTGCTGCAAGGCCAGGTGGCCTACACCACCGTGCTGGCCGTGTACCTGCTGGCCGCCATCGCGGGCGTGGTGACCTACATCCCCGCCGGCCTGGGCGTGCTGGAGGCCGTCTTCGTGATGCTGCTGGGCAAACAGCTCGGTGAACCCGAACTGCTGGGCGCATTGCTTGCCTACCGGGCGGTGTACTACCTGGGCCCGCTGCTGGCAGCCGCGGTGATGTACGCCGTGATGGAGACGCGCGCGCGCCGCGCATGAACGCAGCGACGGCCATGAAGCCCCGGCATGTGCCAGACATTCACCCCCCGCTGCGCCCTGCGCCGCGCGTGCCGACCCGCCTGCGCGATCGCGCCTGGTGGCCCTGGCTCACCCGCGGGGCCCTGGTGCTGTTTGGCGCATTCGTGCTGGGGCTGCTGCTGTGGCAGGCCATGCGGGTGGACTGGCCCGCCGTGTTTGCCGCCATGGCGGCCACGCCGGTGCGGGTGCTGCTGGCCGCGGGCGCGGTGGCGCTGGCCGGCCACCTGCTGTACAGCACGTTTGACCTGCTGGGGCGCCACTACACCGGTCACCACCTGGCCCCCCAGGCCACGATGCTGGTCACCTTCATCAGCTACGCGTTCAACCTGAACTTCGGCGCCATCGTGGGCAGCGCGGCCATGCGGCTGCGGCTGTACGCACGGCTGGGGCTGCGCACGCCGGTGATCCTGCGCGTGATGGGGCTGAGCATGTGGACCAACTGGTTCGGCTACCTGGCGCTGGCAGGGGCAGCCTTCGTCACGCTGTCCTTGCCGCTGCCCGTGGACTGGCACGTGAGCGCGGCGGCGCTGCGCGCCACGGGCGGCGTGCTGCTGGCGCTGGCGCTGGCCTGGCTGGTGGCCTGCGCGACGGTGCGCCCGGGGCGCATCTGGCGCATCGGGCGCCAGCGCCAGCACGAGGTGTGGCTGCCCACGCCGCGCCTGGCACTGCTGCAGCTGGCCGTGGGCGCGGCCAACTGGCTGCTGATCGCCGGCGTGATCTGGGTGCTGCTGCAGGGGCGCGTGGCCTTCCCGGTGGTGGCGGGGGTGTTCCTGGTGGGCGTGGTGGTGGGCATCGTCACGCGCGTGCCCGCGGGGCTGGGCGTGCAGGAGGCGGTGTTTGTCGCGCTGCTGAGCCCTCGGGTGCCCGAGGCCGACATGCTGGCGGCCATGCTCACCTACCGCGCGCTGTACTACTGGGCGCCGCTGCTGCTGGCAGGGCTGGCCTATGCGGGGCTGGAGGCCACCGTGCCGCCGCGCGGCTCAGGCCGGCACCAGCCGCACCAGCGTGATCTCTGACGGCGCGCCAAAGCGCTTGGGCGGGCCCCAGTAGCCCGTGCCTCGGCTGGTATAGACCCACAGGTCTTTCAGCTTGTGCAGCCCGGCGGTAAAGGGCTGCTGCAGCCGCACGAAATGGTTCCACGGCCAGAACTGCCCGCCGTGGGTGTGGCCCGACAGCTGCAGGTCAAAGCCTGCGTCGGCCGCCGCTGCGGCGCTGCGCGGCTGGTGCGCCAGCAGCAGGCGCACGCGCGCGCCGGCCGGTGCGCCGCGCAGCGCCGCATGCGGGTCGCTTTTGTGCGCCGGGTCAAACTGGTGGGCGCTGTAGTCGGCCACACCGGCCACCAGCAGCGGCGCGCGGCCCGCGTCGCTGCCATGGTCCAGCACCACATGCTCGTTCATCAGCACGCGCACGCCCAGGCGGCGCAGCTCGGCGATCCAGGCCTGCGCGCCCGAGTAGTACTCGTGGTTGCCCGTCACAAAAAAGCTGCCGTGGCGCGAGCGCAGCTGCGCCAGCGGCGCCACATGCGCGGCCAGCTCGCTCACCTTGCCGTCCACCAGGTCGCCGGTGATGGCCACCATGTCGGCGCCCAGCGCATTGACCCGCGCCACGATGGCCTGCAGGTAGCCGTGCCGGATGGTCGGGCCCACATGCACGTCGGTGATCTGCGCCACGGTAAAGCCGTGCAGCGCCGCGGGCAGCCGGGCAATGGGCACGTCCACCCGCACCACGGCGGCGGTACGCCGCGCATTCCAGAAGCCCAGCACCGTGGCCAGGGCGGCCAGCAGCGGCACGGCCACGGCCGTCCAGGTGGTGAGCGGCACCACCGGCAGGGCGGCGGGCCGCCAGGCGAATACGATCACGGCCAGCAGCAGCGCCACGTCGCGCAGCACCGTCAGCACAAACAGCGACGAAAACAGCCCCATGCCCACAAGCCCGGCCCAGGCCATCCGGTCAGCCCACGGGCCGCAGGTGTACCGCCGCGCCATCAGCCCCAGCGGCAGCAGCACGGTGGAGGCCACCAGCACCAGGGCCAGCAGCGCCTGCGCCACCGGCCAGGCGCCCAGCGCGGGCACGATGCGCCAGCCCACATACAGGTGCAGCAGCGCGGACAACAGGTAAAGGGGCATGGTGGTCAGGCGGTGGGACGATGTGTGGGTGCAGACATGCAGATGGGTGGCGCTGCATGCAGGTTCAAGGCCGGGGTGCGCCGGGCTCACGCCCGCCTCATTCTGGCTGTTTCAACCGCATACAGCGCTGACACGCCCGGCTGTTAAGATTCGCGGCCTTTTGCCGTACCCCCGCGCCTCCCTGATACACCGCTGTACCCTTCAATGACCGTTGCCCTCGCAGGACGCGCACCTGCCGCGTTCGAGATCAAAAGCGCCACCCTTCCCCTGGTATCGCTGCTGCTCAAATCCCCCGACCTGGGCCTGCTGGCGCAGGAGCTGGCAGCCCGCTACGGCGACATACCCGACTTCTTTGACAACGAGCCGCTGGTGGTGGACCTGAGCCCGCTGCAGGCCGCGCATGCCGATACGGCGCTGGACTATGCCGCGCTGCTGCCCCTGCTGCGCCAGTACCGCGTGCTGCCGATTGCGGCGCGCGGCGGCAGCGCGGCGCAGATGGAGGCCGCTCAGGCCGCCGGCCTGGTGGCCGCGCCCGATGCAGTGGCCCCACGCGCGCCCGCCAGGCCCGACCCCTCTCCCGCTCGGGCGGAGCCTGTCGAAGCCCCGCAGGCGGCCCCCGTGCACCCGCCGTCCGCCCTGGTCATCGACAAGCCCCTGCGCTCGGGCCAGCAGGTCTATGCCCGCGGGCGCGACCTGGTCGTGCTGAGCATGGTCAACCCCGGTGCCGAAGTCATTGCCGACGGCCACATCCATGTGTACGCGCCGCTGCGCGGCAAGGCCATTGCCGGTGCGCGCGGTGACGCACAGGCGCGCATCTTCTCGCTGAGCCTGCAGGCCGAGCTGATCTCCATCGCCGGGGTGTACCGCACCAGCGACGTGCCCCTGCCCGACGGCGTGTGGGGCCAGCCCACCCAGGTGCACCTGGACGGCGGCGCGCAGGGCAAGCTCGTCATGACCCCGATCAAGAACTGAATCTCTCCCAAAGGACATTTCACCCATGGCAAAAATCATCGTCGTGACCTCCGGCAAGGGCGGGGTGGGCAAAACCACCACCAGCGCCAGCTTCGCAACCGGCCTGGCCCTGCGCGGCCACAAGACGGCCGTGATCGACTTCGACGTGGGCCTGCGCAACCTGGACCTGATCATGGGCTGCGAACGCCGCGTGGTGTACGACCTGATCAACGTGATCCAGGGCGAAGCCAACCTTAACCAGGCCCTGATCAAGGACAAGCAGTGCGACAACCTGTTTGTGCTGGCCGCGTCACAGACCCGCGACAAGGACGCCCTCACCAAGGACGGCGTGGAAAAGGTGCTGAACGACCTGGCCGCCATGGGCTTTGAATACATCGTGTGCGATTCGCCCGCGGGCATCGAGACCGGCGCGCTCATGGCCATGCACTTTGCCGACGAAGCCCTGGTGGTGACCAACCCCGAGGTGTCCAGCGTGCGCGACAGCGACCGCATCCTGGGCATGCTGGCCAGCAAGACAAAGCGCGCGATCGACGGCAAGGAGCCCGTCAGGGAACACCTGCTGATCACCCGCTACAACCCCAACCGTGTGGACCAGGGCCAGATGCTGTCGCTGGAAGACATCCAGGACATCCTGCGCATCAAGCTCATCGGCGTGATCCCTGAGAGCGACAGCGTGCTGACCGCGTCCAACCAGGGCTCGCCCGCCATCCACCTGAAAGGCACCGACGTGAGCGAGGCCTACAAGGACGTGATCGACCGCTTCCTGGGTGAAGACAAGCCGCTGCGCTTCATTGACGCGCAGAAGAGCGGCTTCCTCAAGCGCCTGTTCGGGGGGAAATAAGCCATGGCCTCGTTCCTGTCCTTCCTGCTGGGCGAAAAGAAAAAGACCGCCAGCGTCGCCAAGGAGCGGCTGCAGATCATCCTGGCGCACGAGCGCAGCGGCCGCAACGCCGCCGAGCCCGACTACCTGCCCGCGCTGCAACGCGACCTGGTGGCCGTGATCAGCAAGTACATCAAGATCAACCCCGGCGACATCAAGGTCCAGATGGACCGCCAGGACAACCTGGAAGTGCTGGAAGTGAAGATCGAGCTGCCCGAGGCGCGCTGAGGCGCAGCCCCGCTCAGCGCGCCAGGAACTCCACCACCGGCGCCACCGTGCGCGCGGGTGCTTCCTCGTGAGGCACGTGGCCCAGGTCGTCAAACATCACCAGCCTGCTGCCGGCAATGTCGCGCGCAAAGCGCTGCGCGCTGTCGGGCGGGATGAGCTGGTCGCGCCCGCCCCACAGGATCAGCGTGGGCACCTTCAGCGACGCGATGCGCGCGGCTGACGCACCGGCCTGGGCCTGTTCACGCACGATTTCCTCCACCCGCAAGCCCAGGGCGCGGCGGTTGCCGGCGCGCTGCGTCATGTCGTAATACTGGTCCACCAGGTCAGGCGTCACGCGCGACGGGTCGCCGTACACACTGCGCACGCTTTGCTCGATCATGCCGCGCGGCAGGGTGTTGCGCATGAGCGGGCGCAGCGTCGGCATGCGCGCGATGCGAAAGCCCAGCGGGACCTCCCTGGGCGCCATGGCGTACCCGGCTGCGTCCACCAGCACCAGGTGGCTGACCCGCTGCGGGTGGGCATGGGCAAACTCCCACGCGATCTGCCCGCCCAGTGAATTGCCGGCCAGCACAAAGCGCTGCACGCCCAGCTGGTCCAGCACGGCCGCCACAAAGCGCACATAGGCCGCCATCGAGTAATCGTCCTGCGGGTGCGGGCCCGTCAGGCCAAAGCCGGGCATGTCAAAGCGGATCACGCGGCGCTGGCCCTTGAGCGCCGCAGCCCAGCCCTGCCAGGTGTGCAGGCTGGCCGACGTGCCGTGCAGCAGCACGATGGGCAGCGCGTCGTCGCGCGGGCCCTCGTCGCGCACATGCACCTGCATGCCCTGCACGGTGATGAACTGCGACGGCGGCTGCGCCCAGCGGGCTTTCAGCTCGTCCACCGGGCGGTCGGGCGCCCAGGTGAGGTACAGGCCCAGCACAATGAAGAACAGGGCGGCGCCGGCCAGCAGCGCGATGGATTTGAGCAGGAGTTTCATGGAAGGGCGCCTGGAACCCCCAGACTATATAGAGACGGGTCGGCGCTACCGGCTCAGAAAGCCCGCCAGTCGTCCGTTCCTGTCTTGTCGCCGGCCACCGGCCACGCGTTGGCCGGGTCGGGCGCCGCCGCGCGTGCCGCAGCTGCGCGCTTGATCGGCATGACGTTGGTCACAGGGGCCGGGCGGGCCTGCGGTACGGGCTGCGCCGGGGCCATGCCCGGGGCCTCCGCCGGCAGGCGGAATGCCGCCACCGCCTCCATCAGCTCATGGGCCTGCTGGCGCAGGCTTTCGGCGGCGGCGGCGCTTTCTTCCACCAGCGCGGCGTTCTGCTGCGTGACCTGGTCCATCTGCGTCACGGCCTGGCCCACCTGGGCCACGCCCGAGGCCTGCTCCACCGACGCGTTGCTGATTTCGGCCACCAGCGCGCTCACGCGCTGGATGGACGCCTCGATCTCGTGCATGGTTTCGCCGGCCTGCGCCACCAGCGTGCTGCCCTGGCCGACCTGCTCGACGCTGTTGGTGATCAGCCCGCGGATCTCCCTGGCCGCCTCGGCGCTGCGCCCGGCCAGTGTGCGCACTTCGGCGGCCACCACGGCAAAGCCGCGGCCCTGTTCGCCGGCGCGGGCGGCCTCCACCGCCGCGTTCAGCGCCAGGATGTTGGTCTGGAAGGCAATGCCGTCGATCACGCCGATGATGTCGGCGATCTGCTTCGCGCTGTCGTTGATGCCGCCCATGCGCTGCACCACCTGGGCCACCACCTGGCCGCCCTGGCCGGCAATGCGCGTGGCCTCCTGGGCCAGCGCATTGGCGCGCTGCGCGTTGTCGGACGTGAGCCTGACGGTGCTGCCCAGCTCCTCCATGGACGCGGCGGTCTGCTGCAGCGCATTGGCCTGCTCTTCGGTGCGCTGGCTCAGGTCCTGGTTGCCATGGGCGATCTGGGTGCTGGCCGTGACCACGCTGTCGGCATTGCCGCGCACGCGCCGCACCACGCCGGCCAGGTTCGTCTTCATGCCGGCCATGGCCGCCACGATGCTGCGGGTGTCGCCGCTGCGCACCGGCACATGGGCCGTCAGGTCGCCCTGCGAAATCGCCCGCGCCACCGTCACCAGCTCAAACGGCTCGCCGCCGATCTGGCGCAGGATGGAGCGCGCCGCCACCAGCGACACCCAGGCGCCCAGCCCCAGCAACACCACCACCAGGGCCAGCAGGCCGGCCAGGCTGCGGCGCTGGTCGGCGGCGCGGCTGGTCAGCAGGCTGTCCAGCGTGTCCATGGCGGCATTGGCCAGCGTCAGCTGCGCGTCCACGGCCAGTGAAAGCTGCGCGTAAAACTCCGTGGGCGACAGGCTCGCCTGCGCGGGCTCCAGCAGCCTGTCGCGCGCCAGGGCGGCCGCGCGCCGGGCCTGGGCCACGGCCTCGGCCTCCACGCTGTCCAGCTGCTGCTTCAGCACGGCATTGGCCGCGGCGGCCTTGCCATAGGTGCGGTGCATGGCCTGCAGGGCGTCGTCGGCCCGCGCCAGCGACGCCACCACCGCGCGCAGGTCAGACTCCCTGCGCACGGGGCTGGCCAGCAGCGTGGCGCCCAGGCCGCGCACCCGCGCCAGCTCTTCACTGAGCACCGGCATCGACACCATGCTGGCCTGGATGAGCTGGTAGGTGTCCAGGTCCGGGTCCAGCGACAGGCCGAAATCATCGGTCAGCAAATCCGTCAGGGTCAGCAGCGAGGCAACCAGCGTGCTGTGCGCGGCAAAGCTGTCCGCCGCCGTGGCGCCGGGCGCACCCGTGCGCTGGTACACGGCCGGCCAGTCGGCCGCCACCTTGCGCAGCAGCGCCAGCGTGGTGGCGTCGCGCACGCGCGGGGCCAAGGCCACCAGCGCCTCCAGCGCGCGGGTGGCCTCCTGCCGGGCGGCGTCGCGGTCAGCCTGGGCCGCGGCATTGCCGCCCAGCACCGCCGCCGACAGGCCGCGGTGCTGCTGCACCCGCTGCATGGCAAGCAGGGTGGCGCGCACCGGCGCAATGCCATCGGCCTCGCGCTGGGCCACCTGCATGGTGCCGTACACACGCACCACGCTCATGGCCACGGGCACCGCTGTGGCGGTCAGCGCAATGGCCCCGATCACCGCAAAGCGGTGCAATACCTTCATCCGGCTGATGAATCGCATGACGAATTTCCTGTTCTGTCTGTTGTGAGTGGGTGCGCACAGCACACTGGCAGGCGCATCCGGGCCATCGGCGGGCTGGCCCCCAACTTGAGACGTTTCGAAACAACTTAAGGAAATCGCCTAATCAAGGGCGCCGGCAGCGCGCCGACGCCCCAGGCCGCCCGGCACGCTCACCCAAACGGCCGCACCCCGATCAACACCCCGTGCGCCCACAGCGCAAAGCCCAGCCAGGCTGCCACGCCCACCACCACGGCAATGCCGGTGCCGGCCAGGGTGCCGGCCGGGTAGGTGGTGCCGGCGGCGCGGTCGCGCCCGCGGGCGGCCTTGAAGCTGAACACGGCCCAGAGCAAAAAGCTGCCAAACAGCACCACATCGGCCAGGTTGCCATTGGCCAGCAGGTGGCCCAGGGCCCAGACCTTCACGGCCAGCACCATGGGGTGGTGCAGTCTGGCCTTGATGCTGTTGCGCGGCACATAGGTGGCGGCCAGCAGCACAAAAGAAACCAGCGTCAAAAGCGACGCCGCATGGCGCATGCCCAGCGGCGGCACCCACAGCACCACCGGCTGCTGGCGCGCCAGGCCATAGCCCCACACCAGCAGCACAAAGCCGGCGACGGACAGCAGCGAATACAGCCCCTTCCACGCGCCGGCGCCGCGCTGCGCGATGAACTGCGTGCGCCAGCCATCGGCCACGATGCGCACCGAATGCACACCCAGAAAAATCACCAGACCCAGAACCAGCATGCCCATGGAAATACTCCTTGAATAGACAACCTTACACCGCCACCGTGCCGGTGCCCAGATGGCGCCGCACCGCGCCGTCCAGCGCATGGCGCTGGCTGGCCTGCACGGCCATCAGCAGGCTGTGGCTGGCCGCGGCCAGGCCAAAGCGGCTGCACAGGTCAGCCTGGATGCGCCCCAGCAGCGCGGCGGCCACCTCGGCATCGGCCAGGGCCCGGTGGGCGCGGCCGGCCGCGGGCAGCGCATGAAACGCCGCCAGCGTGCCCAGCTTGTGCCCCGGCGCCTGCGGGTACAGGCGGCGCGACAGCAGCATGGTGCAGGCAAAGGGGTTGTGCGCGGCCGGCGCATCGGGCCCCAGGCGGGCCAGCTCGGCCTGCCAGAAGCGGCGGTCAAACCCCGCGTTGTGCGCCACCAGCGGCGCGCTGCCCACAAAGCGCGCGGCCTCGGCCATCACCTGCGCGGCCGGCGGCGCGGCGGCCACCATGGCGTTGCTGATGCCGGTGAACGATTCAATGAACGACGAAATGCGCACCCCCGCATTCATCAGGCTCTGAAACCGGTCCACCACCCGCCCGCCCTGCACCAACACCACGGCAACCTCGGTAGCGCGGTCGCCCTGGGCGGGCGACAGGCCGGTGGTTTCGAAGTCGATGACGGCAATGGGGCCGGTCATGGCATGTCCACCCCAGGCAGGCGCCGCGCCACCAGCTCCGCAAACCCCGTGGCCGCATCCAGCTGGCGGCTGAACTGCCAGAGCGGCAGCAGGGCCAGCACCACCTCGGCCGTGGTGCGCACGGTGCAGCCGGGCAGCAGGTGGCCGCCACACACCGAGCCGTCTGCGCGCGACACGCTGGCGTGCAGGTGCGGCCCATCGGCGCTGAACGTGCCCGACAGCGACAGCAGCTCCAGCGGCCCGCTGATGCGCGTGCCGCCCGGCTCGGCGGCAAAGCGCAGCACAGCATCGTGCAGGCTGCCCACCGCAGACACCACACAGCCCGCCTGCACGCCGTGCGCGGCGGCCAGCTGCGCCCAGGCCGCCTGAAGCGCCAGACGCAGATCGTCACCGGGGGACAGGCGCAGGGCTTCGATGTGCATGGGGGGATTGTGCCGGGCTCCCGCCGGGGGTACAGTCGCGCTGCCCACGAAAAAGGTGGGCCGGGTTTGGCGACCTGATCACTTCCTGCGGCTCCAAGGCCGCTGGTAACCGCAGTTCTCAGCGGCCTTCGCATTCGTGCCCCTTTTTGGCGGCCCGGATGGGAGGCCCGCAAGGGCCTGCCGGTTTCCGCAGGGAGTGCCGGTTCGCCAACCCGTTCGGGTCGCCGCCATCACCTGCGCGGCGGCAACAGCCAACGAAACCAGGGAGGAACCCACATGTCGCACCCGCCTGACGCCATGGCCCCGGCCGCCGGCCACGCCACCGCCCACCACCAGCCCAGCCAGGCCATCCTGCTCAGCGTGCTGACGCTGGACCTGCCCGACCAGATCGCCAACATCCGCGAAGTGCAGCACGCCTATGAGCTGGTGCAACAGCTGCTGGACGCGCGAGGCGCCGCGCCAGCGGACCCCCTGGACCGCCGCCGCCTGGCCAGCCTGCTGCGCATACTGAATGTGGCGCTGGCGGCGGAGGTGGAGGCGGCTTCGGCGTTGGTGGGGGCGGTGAAGGGGTGAGGTCAGCGCGGCCCGCTCCATGGTGCCCCTCGGCCTCTGACTTGTCACCCCAGGCAATGCCCTGGGTCACTATGCCTCAATACATGCATACGCTGCGGACTCACAGGAGGAAAAATGAGTTCAGACATCAGCGGCACAAACTCGGCAACGTTTCCACAGTACGGCAGAAAACCACAAAAGCCAGGCCTGTACCTTGGCCTTTTTCATGGCCGACATCATCCACGACAGGAAATGGATGGATGGGGATTTAATGGTCCCACCATCGGTCCGCTGCGGTGGTGCCACACCACCTATGCATTCGACATAAAAATCGAGTTTGAAGCAGCTACTGACGCCATTCCGTACTTCGGTGTGGAGCAAAACCAATTCGAGCTAACCGTCGATGGTGATTTGCTGGTCTTCGACGGGAAATACTTTGGCGACTGGACGGCGTACTACGTCGCCGCAGAAGACTGCGCGCGCCCCGCCGACAAATTCCGCGAGACTCAGAGAGTTAACAGCAAGATTGCGCATCGCCCGCATCTCCTCTGAAAAATGCACCGCCACGCAACACAGCCGTGCGCGGTAGTTAACATCGCCATGTTGCTGTCTTCCAGACTGGGGAAATAAATGTCCACACAGCGCGCACCGAATGTTGATTGGACTCGCCAGCATTTGTTGGCTACGTTGTACCTCTACACACAGTTGCCATTCGGCAAACTACACCGTGGGAATCCCAAAATTATCGAGCTAGCTAGCTGGCTCGGTCGATCACCTAGTTCCGTAGCGATGAAGCTAACGAATCTAGCCAGTCTGGACCCCGTCGTGGCGGCACGCGGACGTAAAGGCCTTGATCGCGCCACTGCGCTCGATAGAACTGTGTGGGCCGAATTTCAGGCCAACTGGGATGTCATGTTCGCTGCTGCCGAAGGCGTCTACAACCAATACGCTGAGCAAAATGGCACCCCTCAAGTTGAGGAACTACCAGAGGACGTTCTTCTGATCCCAGAAGGCCGGACTCGCACTGCAACTGTCCAGGTTCGAGTCAACCAATGGAAGTTTCGCAAATCTATCCTTGCGAATTACAACTCCCGATGTTGCATCAGCGGACTCGCGAACGACCAGCTACTAAATGCCAGCCATATCCTGCGATGGAGCGACGACACAAAGAACCGCATGAATCCGCAAAATGGCCTGTGCCTTTCTTCACTTCATGACAAGGCTTTTGAGGTGGGATTGTTAACAGTCATGCCAGACCTTCGGGTCCGCATATCTGAGAAATTGACGAAGCTACCAACCAGCCCGTTTGTTAAACAAGCGTTGTTGCGCTTCGATAACAAGAAAATTCTTCTCCCTGATCGCTATGGACCCGATCCGAGATTTCTCGAAGTTCACGCGCGCCGATTTGGATTCATCGCCTAAATCGAATAGCAGCTACGTGCAAGCTAGTGCGTCGAATCCCAAGCCATCGGGAGTGCTCTAGCTTCCGCATCCTCAAACGTCAATATTCGCCGCCCGCAGCGCATTCGTCTCAATAAAGTCCCTGCGCGGCTCCACCTCGTCGCCCATCAGCATGGTGAACACCTTGTCGGCTTCAATGGCGTCTTCAATCTGCACCTTCAGCAGGCGGCGCACCTGCGGGTCCATCGTCGTTTCCCACAGCTGCTCGGGGTTCATTTCGCCCAGGCCCTTGTAGCGCTGGCGCGCGGTGGCGTTTTCGGCCTGGCCTATCAGCCAGCGCATGGCCTGGCGGAAGTCGCTCACTTTTTCTTCCTTCTGCTTTTCGCCTTCGCCGCGCGTCACTTTCGCGCCTTCGCCCAGCAGGCCGCGGAAGGTGTTGGCCGCCTCGGCCAGCGCGGCGTAGTCAGCGCCGTGCACAAAGTCCTGCGTGATCACGCTGCTCTTCACGTTGCCGTGGTGGCGGCGGCTGATGCGCAAAATGGGTTTGTCGGTTCGCACGTCAAATTCACCGGCCACATCCGCCGGCGCGCCGGTGGTGTTCAGCTCGCGCAGCTTGGCCTGCAGCGCCACGGCGGAGGCTTCGGCCTCGGCCACGCTGTCCAGGTTCAGCGCCACGCCGTCGGCAATGGCGCGCAGCGCTTCTGCGTCCATGAAGTTGCCCAGGCGCGCAATCACGGCCTCGGCCACCTGGTGCTTGCGGGCCAGCTCGGCCAGCGTGTCGCCGTTGAGGGTGGTCCCCTGCGCCTCGGGCGCAGTTCCTGTCTTTCCGGTGTGCACGGCTGCGTCTTTCAAAGCCACGCGCAGCAAAAAGCCGTCCAGGTCGGTCTGGCCCTGCAGGTAAAGCTCTTCCTTGCCGGCCTTTACCTTGTACAGCGGCGGCTGCGCAATGTAGATGTGCCCGCGCTCCACCAGCTCGGGCATCTGCCGGTAAAAGAAGGTCAGCAGCAGCGTGCGGATGTGCGCGCCGTCCACGTCGGCGTCGGTCATGATGATGATGCGGTGGTAGCGCAGCTTGGCCACGTTGAAGTCGTCCACGCCCGCCGTGCCGCCCACGCCCGTGGCCTTGCCGATGCCGGTACCCAGGGCGGTGATCAGCGTCAGGATTTCATTGCTGGTCAAAAGCTTTTCATAGCGGGCCTTTTCCACGTTCAGGATCTTGCCGCGCAGCGGCAGGATGGCCTGGAACTTCCGGTCGCGGCCCTGTTTGGCGCTGCCGCCGGCGGAGTCACCCTCCACGATGTAGATCTCGCATTCGGCCGGGTCTTTTTCCTGGCAGTCGGCCAGCTTGCCGGGCAGGCCCATGCCGTCCAGCACGCCCTTGCGGCGCGTCATCTCGCGTGCCTTGCGGGCGGCTTCACGCGCGCGCGCGGCTTCCACGATCTTGCCGCAGATGATCTTGGCGTCGTTGGGCCGCTCGTCCAGGTATTCGGCCAGCAGCTTGCCCACGATGTCTTCCACCGGGCCGCGCACTTCGCTGGACACCAGCTTGTCCTTGGTCTGGCTGCTGAACTTGGGCTCGGGCACTTTCACGCTCAGCACGCAGCACAGGCCTTCGCGCATGTCGTCGCCGGTCACTTCCACCTTGGCTTTCTTGGCCAGCTCGTTCTGCTCGATGTATTTGCTGATCACCCGCGTCATGGCCGCGCGCAGGCCCGTCAGGTGGGTGCCGCCGTCACGCTGGGGGATGTTGTTGGTAAAGCACAGCACCTGCTCGTTGTAGCCGCTGTTCCATTGCATGGCCACTTCCACGCCGATGTTGGTGCGTTCACCGGAGGGACCTCCGATCCCGTCGCTCTGGCGGTCGCCCATGGCATGGAACACATTGGGGTGCAGCACCTGCTTGCCCTTGTTGATGAAGTTCACAAAGCCCTGCACGCCACCGGCGCCGGCAAAGTCGTCTTCCTTGCCGCTGCGTTCGTCAATCAGGCGGATGCGCACGCCATTGTTCAGAAAGCTCAGCTCACGCAGCCGCTTGGAGAGGATTTCGTAGTGGAAATCGTTGTTCTCCTTGAAGATGTCGGTGTCGGGCAGAAAGTGCACTTCGGTGCCGCGCTTTTCGGTTTCGCCCGTCACCTTCATGGGTGACACGTCCACGCCGTTCACCTGCTCCACCAGCCGGTTCTGCACAAAGCCGCGTGCAAATTCAATGCTGTGGATCTTGCCTTCGCGCCGCACCGTCAGGCGCAGCCATTTGCTCAGGGCGTTCACGCAGCTCACGCCCACGCCATGCAGGCCGCCAGACACCTTGTAGCTGTTCTGGTTGAATTTGCCGCCGGCATGCAGCTCGGTCAGCGCGATCTCGGCCGCGCTGCGCTTGGGCTCGTGCTTGTCGTCCATCTTCACGCCGGTGGGGATGCCGCGGCCGTTGTCCACCACGCTGATGGAGTTGTCGGTGTGGATGGTCACCACGATGTCGTCGCAATGGCCCGCCAGCGCCTCGTCAATGGAGTTGTCCACCACCTCAAACACCAGGTGGTGCAGGCCGGTGCCGTCCGAGGTGTCGCCGATGTACATGCCCGGGCGCTTGCGCACGGCCTCCAGGCCTTCCAGGATCTGGATCGCACCCTCGCCATAGCCTTCGCTGGCGCCGGCCTGGTTGGTGTCAATCTTCGGCTGGAAGTTGGAGCTGTCACTGCCGGCGGCACCGGTGTTCACATTGTTTTCTTCAGACATATCGGCTTTTACCTGCGGTGAAACTTCGTTTTCATCAATCTCTTGAATGACCAAACCCGCGAAAGTCGCGGGTTGTGGTTGTGTGTCGGGGCGTTACCAGGCCGCTCAAATGCGCATCGGCATCACCACGTACTTGAAGGTCGCGTTCTCGGGGATGGTCAGCAGCGCCGAGCTGTTGGCGTCTGCCAGTTCGATCTTCACCATTTCCTGGTCCATGTTGGCCAGCGCGTCGATCAGGTAGGTCACGTTGAAGCCGATCTCGATGCTGTCGCCGCCGTAGTCGATGTCCAGCTCGTCCACGGCTTCTTCCTGCTCGGCGTTGTTGCTGGCCACGCGCAGCGTGCCCGGCTCGATGTTCAGGCGCACGCCCTTGAACTTTTCACTCGTCAGGATGGCGGTGCGCTGCAGGCTGGCCAAAAGCGGCACGCGGCCCAGCGTCACGGCGTTCTTGTGGTTCTTGGGAATCACGCGGTTGTAGTCGGGGAACTTGCCCTCCACCAGCTTGGTGACGAATTCCATGCCGCCAAAGCTGAACTTCGCCTGGTTGCTGGCGAACTGCATTTCAATCGCGCCTTCGGCATCAGACAGCAGGCGCTGCATTTCCAGCACCGTCTTGCGCGGCAGGATCACCTCTTGCCGCGGCACCTCCACGTCCAGCGTGGCACCGGCAAAAGCCAGGCGGTGGCCGTCGGTGGCCACCAGGCTCAGCTGCTTGCCCTCGGCCACGAACAGGATGCCGTTGAGGTAGTAGCGGATGTCATGCACCGCCATCGCAAAGCTCACCTGGTTCAGCAGGTCCTTCAGCACCTTCTGCGGCACGCTGAACACCGGGCCGAAGCTCGCAGCCTCCTGCACCAGGGGGAAGTCCTCCGCCGGCATGGACTGCAGCGTGAAGCGGCTCTTGCCGCCCTTGAGGATCAGCTTGGCCTGCTGCGATTCCAGGCTCACCGTCTGGTCGGCCGGCATGGTGCGCAGGATGTCGATCAGCTTGCGCGCGCCCACCGTGGTGGTGAAGTTGCCGCTGTCGCCGTCCATCTCCACCGTGGTGCGGATCTGGATTTCCAGGTCGCTGGTGGTCAGCTGCACCGCGTTGCCCGTCTTGCGGATCAGCACATTGGCCAGGATGGGCAGGGTGTGGCGCCGCTCCACGATGCCGGCCACCGATTGCAGCACGGCCAGCACTTTGTCTTGAGTTGCCTTCAGGACGATCATCTGTGAACTCCTCTTTAATTCTTTAATTCAAATTAGTAGTAGCTAGTAAGGGCCGCGCGTTTCTGTGGACATCCCCATTTTCGCCTTTTTTATCAACGACTTGCCCAACGTAGAACCGTGTGCGTGGAGCCCTTTTGCCGCTGTCCGCCGCCCATGAACAACTTCGGGGCCGGGGCCGCGTCTGTGGACAAGCAGACACTTGTGCCAGAACTATCCCCATGGTTGTCCTTTGCGTCATGGCTAGCCTTTCAGGGTCTGCTCAAGCACGTGCAGCTGCTGGTTCAGCTCGGTGAGCTGCTGGCGTTCGCCTGAAATCTTGCGCACCGCATGCAGCACCGTGGTGTGGTCGCGCCCGCCAAACAGCTCGCCGATCTCGGGCAGGCTCTTTTGCGTGAGCTCCTTGGCCAGGTACATGGCAATCTGGCGCGGGCGGGCAATGCTGGCCGGGCGCTTCTTGCTGTACATGTCGGCGACCTTGATCTTGTAATAGTCGGCCACGGTCTTCTGGATGTTCTCCACGCTGATCTGGCGGTTCTGGATCTGCAGCAGATCGCGCAGTGCCTCGCGCGCCAGCAGGATGGAGATTTCCTTCTGGTTGAAGCGGCTGTAGGCCAGGATCTTGCGCAGGGCGCCTTCCAGTTCGCGCACGTTGGATCGCACGTTCTTGGCCACGAAGAAGGCCACCTCTTCGGGCATCTCGGTGCCTTCGGCGCGCGCCTTGTTGATCAGGATGGCCACGCGCATTTCCAGCTCGGGCGGCTCGATGGCCACCGTCAGGCCGGAATCAAAGCGCGACACCAGGCGTTCATGGATGTCGGTCAGGCCCTTGGGGTAGGTGTCGCTGGTCATGACGATGTGGCTCTTTTTGGCCAGCAGCGCCTCGAACGCGTTGAAGAACTCTTCCTGGGTGCGGTCCTTGTTGGCAAAGAACTGCACGTCGTCGATCAGCAAAAGGTCCAGGCTGTGATAGCGCTCCTTGAACTCGTCAAAAGTCTTGCGCTGGTAGGCCTTAACCACATCGGAAACAAATTGTTCGGCGTGGATGTAGAGAACTTTGGCGCCAGGCCGGTCGGCCAGCAGCTTGTTGCCCACCGCATGCACCAGGTGCGTCTTGCCCAGGCCCACCCCGCCGTAGATGAACAGCGGGTTGTACAGTTGCCCCGGCGTGCCCGACACATGCATGGCCGCGGCGCGGGCCATGCGGTTGGCCGTGCCCTCGACCAGGTTGTCAAAGGTCAGCGCGGTGTTCAGCCGGTTCTTGAAGACGGCGGGGGACGCATCCTCGGCCAGCTCCCCGGGCTCGGGCTGCATGCCCGGCTCCTGCGCAACAGGTGTCGCATAAGTACGCACAACAGGTTCGCGTGGAGCAAGTGCTAACTCAAGTTGAACGGGCTGGCCGTAGAGCTTTTCCAGCAGGCTGGCGATGCGGCCGGTGTACTGGGCGCGCACCCAGTCGAGCTTGAAGCGGTTGGCCACAAAGATCGTGACCTTGGAGAAGTCGTCGGCCACCTGGGCCACCAAGGGCTTGATCCAGGTGTTGAACTGCTGTTCGGGCAGTTCCTGGGCCAGCTGGTCTACGCAGGCCTGCCACAGGCTGTCGCCTGCCCCGGACGCCAGGCCGGATGGATGTCCCTCGCTCATTATTGGCTGTTGCCTCTGTGGATATTTTTCATTGGAAAAGCCGGCGGATTGTAATTTATCAAGGCGTTATCCACAAACCCGCGCCCAAACCTGCGCCAAGAGGCTGGACTTCCAGCACCACCATGCAAAAACCGCGTAAAGCCTTGCCGCAATTCAGGAAATCCACGATAATCATGGGTTTCCCTGAGTGTCAGCCCGATACTCGCCTTCCAGCACCGTTACCGGACAAGCACCATGAAAAGAACCTACCAACCCTCCAAGACGCGCCGCGCCCGTACCCACGGCTTCCTGGTCCGCATGAAGACCCGCGGCGGCCGTGCCGTCATCAACGCACGCCGCGCCAAGGGCCGCAAGCGCCTGGCTGTCTGACGGCAGATCGCCTGCCTGGCCGCCCGCCTCGCCCGCCTGTTTGCCCCGCATCACCGTGCAGCGGCTGAAAACGCGGGCGCAGTTCCAGGCGGTCATGGCAACAGGCACCACGGTTTCGCGCAGCGCGCATTTTGTGCTGCACCGCCTGAGCCTGGACACCGCGGCACCGGCAGCCGCAATCCCCACAGGGCCTGAGTCCGAGCGACCGCAGGCCCTGTTTGCTGTGCGCGATGTCTGGCTGGGCGCCCTGGTGCCCAAGCGCTGGGCCAAACGCGCGGTAACGCGCAACGCCATCAAACGCCAGATCTACAACGTGAGCTACGACTTCGAACCCCGCCTGCCTGCCGCCGCCCATGTGGTGCGGCTGCGCGCCGGGTTTGACCGCGCGCAGTTCATCAGCGCCACGTCCGCGCTGCTCAAGCAGGCCGTGCGCGCCGAGCTGCAGCAGCTGTTTGCCAGGGCCACCCCGTGATGCGTGGCCTGCTCATTGCCATGGTCAAGGGCTACCGGCTGCTGCTCAGCCCCTGGCTGGGCGCGTCGTGCCGGTTTGAGCCGACCTGCTCGGCCTATTCAATCGAGGCGCTGCAGACCCATGGCGCCGCGGCGGGCACTTATCTGACGGCGGCGCGCATCGCGCGCTGCAACCCCTGGTGCAACGGCGGGCACGATCCCGTGCCGGTTGAAAAACCCCGCCTGTTCACCCACCTGCTTTCACCTTTTTCACAAAAGAAGTCTTCATGAATGACATTCGCCGCACCATCCTGTGGGTGATTTTTGGTTTTGCCATGGTGATGCTGTGGGACAAGTGGCAGCTGCATAACGGCAACCAGCCCACGTTCTTCCCGCCCGCGCCAGAAACCGCCGCCACCGCACCCGCGGCCACGCCGGCGCCCGCGCCGGGTGCCGCTGCAGCCAGCGTCCCGTCGGCCGTGCCCTCTGCCGTTCCTGCGCCGGCTGCCACCACCGGCGCTGCCGCCGTGCCCGGCACCGCCGCCCCGGGCGTGCCGCCCACCAGCGCGAGCCCGGCAGCACCCGCCGCGCGTGAACGCATCACCGTTACCACCGATGTGCTGCGCCTGACTTTTGACACTGAAGGCGGCTCGCTGATCCGCAGCGAATTCCTCAAGCACGCCGACCTGCAGGGCAAGGAAAAGAACTTCGTTCTGCTCGAAGAAAGCCCCGCGCGCGTTTACGTGGCCCAGACGGGCCTGATCGGCGGCACGTTCCCCACTCACAAGACGGCCATGACCTTCAGCGGCGAGCGCAGCCTGAAGGACGGTGCCAACGAGCTGGTGATCCGCTTTGAATCGCCCGACACCGGCGGCGTCAGGCTCGTCAAGACCTGGACGCTCAAGCGCGGCGCCTACGACATCGCGGTGCGCCATGACGTGGTCAACACCGGCAGCGCCCCGGTAGCCCCGCAGCTGTACCTGCAGCTGGTGCGCGACGGCAACAAGCCCGAGGGTGAATCGTCGTTCTACTTCACCTTCACCGGCCCGGCGGTCTATACCGAAGCCAAGAAGTTCCAGAAGGTCGAGTTCAGCGACATCGAGAAGAACAAGGCCGAGTTTGAAGCCAGCTCGCCCAACGGCTACGTGGCCATGGTGCAGCATTACTTTGCCAGCGCCTGGCTGCTGGCCGATGGCGTGCAGCGCAACCTGTTCATGCGCAAGGTGGACACCAATCTGTACTCGGCTGGCATGATCACGCCGCTGGCTGACATCGCGCCCGGCGCCACCAAATCTGTCGAGGCCCGCTTCTTCGCCGGCCCGCAGGAAGAAAAGATGCTGGAGAAGCTGGCGCCCGGGCTGGACCTGGTCAAGGACTACGGCTGGCTGACCATCCTGGCCAAGCCGCTGTACTGGCTGCTGGAAAAGATCCACGGCGTACTGGGCAACTGGGGCTGGGCCATCGTGGGCCTGGTGGTGCTGCTGAAGATCGCGTTTTACTGGCTCAACGCCAAGGCCTACGCCAGCATGGCCAAGATGAAGGCCATCAACCCCAAGGTCATGGCCATGCGCGAGCGCTACAAGGACAACCCGCAGCAGATGCAGCAGGAGATGATGCGCATCTACCGCGAGGAAAAGGTCAACCCCATGGGTGGCTGCTTCCCCATCCTGATCCAGATCCCGGTGTTCATTGCGCTGTACTGGGTGCTGCTGTCCAGCGTGGAAATGCGCAACGCCCCCTGGACGCTGTGGATCCACGACCTGTCGGCGCCGGACCCGTATTTCATCCTGCCGCTGGTCATGACGCTGACCACGCTGCTGCAGACCGCGCTGAACCCGGCCCCGCCGGACCCGCTGCAGGCCAAGCTGATGTGGTTCATGCCGCTGGCCTTCAGCGTGATGTTCTTCTTCTTCCCCGCGGGCCTGGTGCTGTACTGGATCACCAACAACGTGCTGTCGATCGCCCAGCAGTGGGTCATCAATACGCGCATGGGTGTCCCCCCGCAGTTCAATCTCCCGAAATTCAGCTGACCTGCAAGTGAACCGCGAACCCATCGCCGCCATCGCCACCGCGCCGGGGCGCGGCGCGGTGGGGATCGTGCGGGTCTCGGGCGCGGATATCTCCGCCGTCATCCAGGCCGTCTGCGGGCGCGCGCTGAAGGCGCGCGAGGCGACCTACCTTCCCTTTCGCGCCGCCGACGGCAGCCCCATCGACCAGGGGCTGGCCATCCATTTCCCCGCGCCGCATTCCTACACCGGTGAAGACGTGCTTGAGCTGCAGGCCCACGGCGGGCCCGTGGTGCTGCAGCTGCTGCTGGCGCGCTGCCTGGAAGCGGGCGCCGCCATGGGCGTGCGCGTGGCCCGCGCGGGTGAGTTCACCGAGCGTGCCTTCCTGAACGACAAGATCGACCTGGCCCAGGCCGAGGCGATTGCCGACCTGATTGACGCCAGCACCGAAGCCGCCGCGCGCAGCGCCAGCCGCTCGCTGTCGGGTGAGTTTTCAGGCGAAGTGCATGCGCTGCGCGACGCGCTGGTGCACCTGCGCATGCTGGTGGAGGCCACGCTCGATTTCCCCGAAGAAGAAATCGACTTCCTGCAAAAGGCCGATGCCCAGGGCCAGCTCACACGGCTGGGCGAATCGCTGGCGCGCGTGATGCAGCGCGCGCGCCAGGGCGTGCTGCTGCGCGAAGGCATCAAGGTCGTGATTGCCGGCCAGCCCAACGCGGGCAAAAGCTCGTTGCTCAATGCACTGGCGGGTGCGGAGCTGGCCATCGTCACGCCGGTGGCCGGCACCACGCGCGATGTGGTGGCCCATTCGATCCAGATCGAAGGCGTGCCGCTGCATGTGATCGACACCGCGGGCCTGCGCGACAGCGACGATGTAGTGGAAAAGATCGGCATTGAGCGCGCCTGGGGCCAGATTGAAAACGCCGACGCCGTGCTGTTCCTGCATGACCTCACGCGCGCCGCGCAGGCCGGCTACCAGGCCGCCGACGCGCAGATCGCCGCATTGCTGCGCACCAGGCTGCCCGCGGCGGTGCCGGTGATCGACCTGTGGAACAAGCATGACGCCGCGCCCGATGCGCCGCTGCCCGCGGGCGCGCTGGCCCTGTCCGCCAAAACCGGCGGCGGCCTGGACGCGCTGCGCCGCAAGCTGCTGGACGTGGCCGGCTGGCAGGCCGCGCCCGAGGGGGTGTTCATTGCGCGCGAGCGCCACCTGGACGCGCTGCGCCGCGTGGACGCCCACCTGCGCCAGGCGGATGCCCACCTGGCCGCGCGTGCCCAGTCGCTGGACCTGCTGGCCGAAGAGCTGCGCCTGGCGCAGAACGCGCTGAACGAGATCACCGGCGAATTCACGCCCGACGACCTGCTGGGCGTGATCTTTTCGAAGTTCTGCATCGGCAAGTAGGGCCCTGCCGGGCGGTATCAGATGTAAGTGAGCGTTAACGGGCCTTGCCGCGCGCAAGGCGCCGGGCTACCTTCGCCTCACCATGAACGCCCCACTCCGCACCCCCCTCAAGTTCGACGTTCACGGCCTGGCCCAGGCCATGGCGCAGAACCAGACCAACGACCGTCTGAGCTGCACGCTGACCACGGCCCAGTGGGAAATGCTGGGCAGCTACATGCAACCCTTTGCGCTGGCGCAGGGGCAGGTGCTGATTGATCAGGGCGCGGCCGACCGCACCCTGTACCTGCTTGAATCCGGTTCGCTCAGCGTCCACTACGAAGACGACAAGGGCCGCGTGCGCCTGGCCATCGTGGCGCCGGGCTCGGCCGTGGGTGAGGGGGCTTTCTTCACCCACAACCCGCGCAACGCGACGGTGCAGGCTGCGGCGCCCAGCAAGGTCTGGTGCCTCACGCCCATCCGCTTTGCCGAGCTGTCCAACCGCCACCCCAACATCGCCCTGGAGCTGGCCATGGCGCTGGGCTCGCTGCTGGGCCGCCGGCTGGTCAACAAACCCAAGCGGGTGGCCGTGACCTGAGCGGTTTGACAACTATTTCACGGCAGGCGCCGTTGGCGCGGTGAGCGGCGCTTTTTTGCCGCCCGGCGGCAGCAAAACCCGGCGTTGGCGCCCCTACACTTTCGTATACGTGACAGCACCGGATTTCCGGTGCTGTCGCACCATCCTCCCGGACAAAGGCCCGCCATGTCACTGCTTACCTGGTTGTTCCCGCCGCAAAAGAAAGTGGCCAAAAGCCCCGCGACCCAGCCCGAAAGCTCGGGCCTGTCGCGCGTGGAGCCCACCCGCCCGGTGTCCTCCACCCGCAACAGCGCCGCCAGCGGCAAGCATCCCGCAGACAACGCACAGCCCGGCAACCGCAAGTCCGAGCGCATGGCCCGCAGAGAACTGCTGTACACCGTGGTACGCGAAGCCATGGTGCGCGCCGGAATGCTGTCGTCCAGCTACAAGTTCAAGGTGCTGTCGCTGGACGCGCGGGGCCGTCAGTTCCTGGTGATGATGGACCTGGCGCGCGAACACGGCGACGAAACCAGCCGCCTGGCCGAGATCGAGGCGTTGATTGCCCAAAGCGCCAAGTCGCGCTACGACATCGTGGTGACGGCGGTCTATTGGCGGCTGAACGAGCATGTGGCGGTGGGCTTGCCGCAAACGCGGCCCGCAGGCGTGCGCCCGTCCGGGCCGATGCCGCTGGAGCCCCTGGCTGCTGCGCCGGTCTCGCAGCCCGCGCCGCTGGTTTCCCAGCCCATGCCGTTGCCGGTGGCCCGGCCCGCGGCAACCGGGGGCGGCCGCTACGAACCGATTGAGGCCGATGAGGTTGCCGCCTTCAAGCAGGCACTGGCCGCCGGCGTCAAGACGCGGCCCGGTGCCGCCGGGCCGGCCGCGGTGGCTGCCTCTGCCGGGGGTGCGACGGCGCGGGCTTTCACCGACGGATCCTCTCGCCACGGCCCGCAGAGCTACACCCTGCTCACTGGCTACGAAGACACCGAAATGCCCGACGACACCCCGGCGCTCAGCGGCACGCAGTACGGCGCTCTCAATTGAACGTCCAGCAACTGATGGACGCGGTCACTGCGCTGGACGCGCATGACGCGCTGCCCTGCAAGCTGACCCTGGACGAGTGGAAGAAGCTCGCGCCCTACCTGTCCATCCGCTTCCTGAAAGCCGGCGACGCGCTGATCCGCGAGGGCGAGTCCGACCGCGAGCTGTTCATCCTGGCCGAGGGCGAGCTGCACGTCACCATCCACAGCACCATCCTCGCGCGCCTGGCGCCAGGCACGGTGGTGGGCGAAGGCACCTTCTTCTCGGGCCAGCCGCGCAGCGCCACTGTGGTGTCGGCCGCGCCGGGCGTGGCCTGGTCACTCAGCTGGGAGAAGTTCGAGACCCTGTCGCACAAGCAGCCGCGCCTGGCGGTGGACCTCGTCAAGGGCCTGGCGGCCGTGCTGGCCATCCGCATGCGCGAGGCGATCCTGGTGGGGCAGTTCACCTGAGGTGATCAGTGTCCGGCGAAGTCGACCAGTGTAAAAAGCGGCAGCCCGCCTTCAGTCAGGCGCTTTGAGCCGCCCAGCTCGGGCAGATCCACGATCGCGGCGCCTTCCATCACGGTGGCGCCCAGCTTTTCCAGCAGCTTCTTGCCCGCCATCATGGTGCCGCCGGTGGCGATCAGGTCGTCTATCAGCAGCACCACGTCGCCGGGCTTCACGGCGTCGGTGTGCAGCTCCACGGTGGCGCTGCCGTATTCCAGCTCGTAAGTTTCCGCCACGGTGGTGAAGGGCAGCTTGCCCTTCTTGCGGATCGGCACGAACCCCACGCCCAGTTCATACGCCACCACCGAACCCAGGATGAAGCCGCGCGCGTCCAGCCCCGCCACCACGTCGGGGCGGCGGTCCATGTAGCGGTGCACGAACGCGTCGATCAGCACGCGAAAGACTTTCGGGTCCTGCAACAGCGGCGTGATGTCGCGAAACTGCACGCCCGGCGCCGGCCAGTCGGGCACGGTGCGGATGTGCCTGCGAAGGTAGGGGCCGAAGTGAAAGGTGTCGTCGGTACCGGTGTGGGGCATGGCGTTCAGCCGAAGGTGCTGCGGGCCACCATTTTGCCCTGCGCATTCACCACCAGCCCCTCGCCCATCACCATGCCTTCACCGGTCAGCGCCGTCATGTTGACCTGGTGCGTGACCCACACCTCGAACTGCCCCGCCGGGATGCGCGCCAGCGCCGCGCGCAGCTGGGCGGTCTGTGCGGCCTGCGAGTCACGGCTGTCAAAAAATGAGTTCAGCGCCTGCCACACGATGTGCCTGCCAAATGCGAGGTCGGCGGTGTCCTTGCAGCGGCACCAGGCGCTGGACTGCACGGCGCGCGGCTTGAGCCCCTGAGCCTGAAACCATTGCCCGATACGCCTGGCCTGGGCCCGCCCGTCTTCGCTCAGGTTGCGCTGCGTGCTGCACATGTCCACGCGAAAGCCGGGCGGGTCGCCCACGCCGGCCACGGTCTGGGCATGGCGGATCAGCACCGCGCAGCCCCCCGCGCGGATGGCCGCTGCCATCGGGTCCGCGGCCTGGGCCCGCACGGCACCCGGCAGCAGCACGGCCGTGGCGCCCGCGCCCAGCACGGCCCGGCGCGAGACGCCAGCGGCGTCAGGCCAGTGGCTTGAACGCGTAGCCATTGCCGGCCGATTCAATGCTGCCAAAGGCAGGGAACGGGAAGTGGAAGCCGCCGGCCATCATTTTTTCCTTGACGATCATGTCAAAGATCTTGCGCCGGGTGGCGCGCGCCATTTCCTTGTCCATGTCAAACGTCACCGACCAGTCGGGGCTGCGCGCAAACAGGCTGGGCACGTTGGTCAGGTCGGCCACATAGGCAAAGGACTGCCCTTCGGATTTGACGGTGAACAGCGTGTGGCCCGGGGTGTGGCCAAAAGCGGCCACTGACGTGATGCCGGGGGCGACCTCGGCGCCGGGCTCAAAGCGCACCAGCTGCTCGGCCGGCAGGCCGCCCAGCACACGGCGCACGTTCTGGAACGCGCCCTTCATGGCCGGCGGGGCGGCTTCCATGCGGGCGTCGTCCATCCAGAACGCATGCTCCGGCGCGGGCACCATGATTTTGGCCTTGGGGAACACCAGCTGGCCGGCCTTGTTGCGGATGCCGTTGATATGGTCACCGTGGTAGTGGCTCACGATGATGGTGTCGATGTCGTCCGGCTTCAGGCCGGCCGCGGCCATGTTGGCCACCAGCTTGCCGGCGCTGGGCGGGCCGTTGTCGGCAAAGCCCGTGTCCATCAGGATGCGCCGGCCGCCGGCCACGATGACGAATGGCGTGAACGGAATGTCCACGTAGTCGGTGGGCAAGCCCTGTGACGCCAGCAGCGCCTTGACCTGCTCCAGCGGCGCATTGGTCACGAACTCCTCGCCCAGCGGGCGGCGCAGCGCGCCGTCATTCAGGGCGATGACCTCCATGGCGCCCAGTTTCATGCGCTTGAAGCCGACCGCAGGCGCCACCGGCGCGCCGAAATTGGGCGTGCTTTGGGACCACACGGACGAGAAGGTCAGCGCCGCTGCGCCTGCCATGCCTGCACCGAGAAAACCACGACGATCCATGCTTGCCTCCTGAAAAGGTAAATAAAAACGCAACAAGCCGAATGATGACTCAACGGTAAGCATACAAACTGATGAGTCTCAATTGTCCGATGGCACCCTGGGGTTTTGTGCCGGCGCGGGGCCTGGCGGTTCAGCCGCGCAGCAGCTTCTGCTCGGCCATGGCCAGCACCTCGGGTTTGCCGGACAGCACCAGGGCGTCGCCTTCCTGCAGTGGCGGGTCGTCCTCCAGCGGCGCGACGCGGCCGTCGGCGCGGCGCAGGGTGACCACCCGCACGCCCATGGCATGCAGCGCCAGGTGGCCCAGCGGCTGGCCGATGGAGCGCGCGCCCAGCGGCAGCGTGACGGTGCCCAGGCGCTCATGCTCGCGCTCGTTCACGGTGTCGTCGTCCGCGCCATGGAAATAGCCGCGCAGCAGGTTGTAGCGCGCGTCGCGCTGGTCCTGCACCACGCGGATCACGCGGCGCATGGGCACGCCCACCAGGGCCAGCGCGTGGCTGGCCAGCATGAGCGAGCCTTCAATCGCCTCGGGCACGACCTCGGTGGCGCCGGCGGCGCGCAGCTTTTCCAGGTCCAGGTCGTCCTGGGTGCGCACGATCACCGGCACCTGCGGCGCATGTGCGCGCGTGCTGGCCAGCACCTTCAGCGCGCCCGCGGTGTCGATGTAGGTCACCACCACGGCGCTGGCGCGCGCCAGGCCCGCGGCCATCAGCGCCTGCAGCCGAGCGGCGTCGCCAAACACCACCGAATCACCCGCGGCGGCGGCCTGGCGCACACGGTCCGGGTCCAGGTCCAGCGCCATGTAGGGGATGCCTTCGCGCTCCAGCATGCGGGCCATGTTCTGGCCGCTGCGGCCGTAGCCGCAGATGATCACGTGCTTGCTGGTGTTGATGGACTTGCGCGCGATGGTGGTCATCTGCAGCGACTGCTGCAGCCATTCGCTGGCCACCAGCTTCATGACGATGCGGTTGCTGTACATGATGATGAAAGGCGTGGCCAGCATGGAAAGCACCATGCTCGCCAGGATGGGGTTGAGCAGCGCGGGCGGCACCAGGTCGTTCTGGGCGCTGAGCGTCAGCAGCACAAAGCCGAATTCACCGGCCTGCGCCAGGTACAGCCCGGTGCGCAGCGATGTGCCCATGGAGGCGCCAAACGCCCTGGCCAGTGCCGTGATCATGACCAGCTTGAACAGCACCGGCAGCGTGACCAGCAGCAGCACCAGCGGCCAGCGCTCCAGCACGAGGCGCCAGTCCAGGATCATGCCGATGGTGATGAAAAACAGCCCCAGCAGCACGTCGTGGAACGGGCGGATATCGGTCTCCACCTGATGCTTGTATTCGGTCTCTGAAATGAGCATGCCCGCGATGAATGCGCCCAGCGCCAGGCTCAGGCCCGCCAGCTCGGTCAGCCAGGCCAGGCCCAGCGTGATCAGCAGCAGGTTCAGCACGAAAAGTTCCTCGCTCTTGCGCCGCGCCACAAGGGTGAGCCACCAGCGCATCACACGCTGGCCGCCCACCAGCAGCACGGTGATCAGCACGGTGGCTTTCAGGCCCGCCAGTGCCAGCGCGGTAAACAGGGTTTCGGGCGGGCTGCCCAGCGCCGGGATCAGCACCAGCAGCGGCACCACGGCCAGATCCTGGAACAGCAGCACGCCCATCACGCGCTTGCCGTGCTCGGACTCCATCTCCAGCCGCTCGGACATGAGCTTGACGACAATGGCCGTGCTGCTCATGGCCAGCGCCCCCGACAGCGCCAGCGCCGTCTGCCAGCCCATCTTCCACAGCGTGGGCGCCAGCGCCGCCAGGAACAGCGAGCCGCCCGTGGCCAGCACGATGGTCAGGCCGACCTGGAACAGCCCCAGGCCAAACACATGGCCGCGCATGGCCCGCAGCTTGGGCAGGTTGAACTCCAGCCCGATCACGAACATCAGGAACACCACGCCGAACTCGCCCAGGTGCTTGATGCCCTCGGAGTTGTCCGCCAGTGCCAGCGCGTTGGGCCCGATCAGCACACCCACCACCAGGTAGCCCAGCATGGGCGGCAGCTTGAGCGACCGGCACGCCACCACCCCCAGCACGGCGGCCAGCAGGTAAAGCAGCGTCAGTTCCAGCGAGGTCATCCCCCGATGCTAGCAAGGCATGTACCGGAGCCGTGCCCCAGCGCCTGCCGCGTCGATAGAATCCCGCAATGACATTCGACGCCGCCCAGGCCCTGCGCCTGGCCCAGGAGACATTCGACATCGAAGCCGCTGCCGTGCTGGGCCTGAAGGCGCGCACGGGTGACGCCTTCGTGAAGGCGGTGCAGCTCATGCTGGACGTGCGCGGCCGCGTGGTCGTGATGGGCATGGGCAAGAGCGGCCACATCGGGCGCAAGATCGCCGCCACGCTGGCCTCCACCGGCACGCCCGCCATGTTCGTGCACCCGGCCGAAGCCAGCCACGGCGACCTGGGCATGATCAAGCCGGTGGACGTGGTGCTGGCGATCTCCAACGGAGGCGAAAGCGAGGAAATCACCGCCATCCTGCCCGTGCTCAAGCGCCAGGGCGTGCCGCTGGTGGCCATGACGGGCAACGTGCGCTCGTCGCTGGCCAGGCACGCCGACATCGTGCTGGACAGCGGCGTTGAAAAGGAAGCCTGTCCGCTGAACCTGGCGCCCACGGCCAGCACCACGGCGCAGCTGGCGCTGGGCGACGCGCTGGCGGTGGCGCTGCTGGATGCGCGCGGATTCAAGGCCGAGGACTTTGCCCGCTCCCACCCCGGTGGGGCGCTCGGGCGCAAGCTGCTGACCCTGCTGCGAGACGTCATGCGCACCGGCGACGCCGTGCCGCAGGTCGGACCGGACGCCCCCTTTGATGAGCTGATGCGGGAGATGGGCGACAAGGGCGTGGGCGCGTCGGCCGTGGTGGACGCCGAAGGCCGGGTGCTGGGGTTGTTCACGGCCGGCGACCTGCGCCGCCATGTGGCGCGCGGCGTGGACCTGCGCGCCTCGCTGGCGCGCGACATCATGAACGCCAGCCCGCGCACCATCCGCGCGGACGTGCTGGCGGTGGAGGCGGTGCAGCTCATGGAGCAGTACCGCATCACGCTGGTGCTGGTGGTGGACGAGGCCGGCCGCCTTTGCGGCGCGGTCAACACCAACGACCTCCTTCGCGCGAAAGTCATCTGAACATGGCGCCTGCGCTCAACTTCCCGCCCGAACTGCTGCTCAAGGCGCAGGGCATGCGCGTGGCGTTCTTTGACATCGACGGCGTGTTGACGGATGGCGGGCTGTTCATGTCCGACCAGGGCGAATCGCTCAAGCGCTTCAACATCCTGGACGGGCTGGGCATCAAGCTGCTGCAAAAGGCCGGCATCACGCCGGCGGTGATCACCGGTCGTGATTCGAAAGCCCTGCGCGGGCGGCTGTCGGCGCTGGGCGTCACGCACGCCCACTTTGGCACCGAAGACAAGCGCCCCGCGGCCGAACAGACGCTTCGGACCCTGGGCCTGGACTGGCACCAGGCCGCGGCCATTGGCGACGACTGGCCTGACCTGTCGGTGCTCACGCGCTGCGCCTTCGCCGTGGCGCCCGCCAACGCCCACATCGAAGTGCGCGCGCGCGCGGCCTGGGTGACGCAGGCAGCAGGCGGCCATGGCGCCGCGCGAGAATTCTGCGACCTGCTGCTGGTGGCCGGCGGCCACTACGCCGCGCTGCTGCGCGAGGCCTGCGGGCCATGACAGCCACCGCCAGGGCCATGCGCCTGGGCCTGCGCCTGTGGGACCAGCTGTCGATCTACCTGCCCATCATCCTCATGGGCCTGCTGGCCCTGGGCACCTACTGGCTGGTGCGCAACACGCCACTGACCGCGCCTGTGGACGGGGACAAGCCGGTGTCCAGCGAACCCGACTATTTCATGCGCGGCTTTTCGGTCAAGACATTTGACGGCAGCGGCCGCCTGAAAAGCGAGGTCATGGGCACCGAGGCGCGCCATTTCCCCGACAGCGACACGCTGGAGATCGACCAGCCGCGCATCCGCTCGATCAACGAGAAGGGTCTCCTGACCGTGGCCACGGCCAACCGGGCGCTGAGCAATGGCGACGGCACCGAGGTGCAGCTGTTCGGCAATGCCGTCGTCACGCGCGACGCGGGCACCGACGCGGCGGGCAACCCGGTGCCGTCGCTGCAGTTTCGCGGCGAATTCCTGCATGCCTTCATCGAGACCGAGCGCATCAAGTCGCACAAGCCGGTGACGCTGACCCGGGGGGGCGACCAGTTCACCGCCGACAGCATGGACTATGACAACGCGGACCGCGTGATGGACCTGCGCGGGCGCGTGCGCGGCGTGCTCACGCCACGCGCCGCGCCCTGACCCACCCGAGCGCAAAGGCCCCGACATGGCACCACTTGTCTTCATCACCGGCGCGTCCAGCGGCATCGGCCAGGCCTTGGCCTGGCGCTTTTACCAGGCGGGCTGGCGGCTGGCGCTGGTGGCCCGGCGCACCGCTGAAATTGAACGCTGGGCGCTTGAAAAAGCCCTGGACGTCACTCGGTACGCGGTCTATGGCGCTGACGTGGCGCAGCCTGACAGCATCGTGGCCGCTGGCCAGGCCTGCATCGCCGCGCAGGGTGTGCCCGACGCGGTGATCGCCAACGCGGGCATCAGCATCGGCATGGACACCGCCATGCGCGAAGACATAGACGTGATGACGCGCACCTTTGCCACCAACAACATTGGTCTGGCCGCCACATTTCACCCGTTCATCGCGCCCATGCTGGCGCGCGGCAGCGGCACGCTGACCGGCATTGCCAGCGTGGCGGGCATCCGCGGCCTGCCGGGCCATGGCGCGTACTGCGCCAGCAAGGCGGCAGTCATCAGTTACTGCGAAAGCCTGCGCGGCGAGCTGCGCGCGGGCGGAGTGCGGGTGGTCACGATCTGCCCGGGGTACATCGACACCCCCCTGACCCGGCAAAACCGCTACAGCATGCCGTTCCTGATGCAGCCCGGGGACTTTGCCGACAAGGCCTTCGAGGCCATGAAGGCCGGTGCCAGCTACCGCGTCATTCCCTGGCAGATGGGTGTTGTCGCCGGCTTGCTGCGGCTGTTGCCCAATGCGGTTTTTGACCGGGCGCTGGCCGGACGCCCGCGCAAGCACCGCCAGGCCGGGCAATAAGTCGCACAGGCATGGGCGCCGTGCAACGGCGCTGCAAATTCGAACGCACAGGGGCCATGCGCCTGTCCCTCGGCTGCTGGCGGCGTGGCAGCGGCGTTCCGACAATGGCAGGGCCATGCCCCGCCGTTCCCCACCCGCGCCCCACACCGGCGAACACGTCATGCAGCTGCTTTACTGCAGCCGCAAGGCACGCCCCATGGACGCTGCCGCGCTCACGGACCTGGCCGAGCAGGCCGCGCGGCGCAATGCCTGCCACGGCATCAGCGGCACGTTGCTGGCCGGCTGCGGCCTGTACCTGCAGTTCCTGGAAGGGCCCGTGGCCGAGCTGGACGGCCTGTGGGAACAGCTGCAGCACGACCGTCGCCATGCCCGGGTGCAGCTGCTGATGAAAAACCTGCGTGGCGCCGGGCGCCTGTACCCCGCGCCCCCCCTGGCCCTGCTGTACCCCGCCACCCCGCTGCAGTTCATGGCCCTGGCACGTGATGTGCGCGCCCATGCCAACGCGCATGCCAAATGGGCGATGGACGCGCACGAACTGGCGGCGCTGGTGGACCGCAGCGCGCGCCGGCGCGAACGTGCCGGGACCGCTGCAGGCGAATAAGCGCCAGTTGCCCAGCAAAAAGGCTCCCGCAGGAGCCTTTTGGATCAGAAACCGGAGGCTGGATCAGTAGCCGCCGTTGCCGCCACGACCGCCACCGCCGCCGTAACCGCCGCCGCCACCACCGCCCCGCGGGCCGGAGCCATAGGGGCTGCGGAAACCGCCGTCGCCACCACCGCCGCCGCTGCGGCCACCACCGCCGTAGCCGCCACCGCCTTCACGGCGGCCACCGCCGCCGCCGCCGTAGCCGCCGCCACCACCGTAGCCACCACCACCGCCGCCGCTGCGGGGCGGACGGGCTTCCATCGGGCGGGCTTCATTGACCACCACGCTGCGACCACCCAGGGACTGGCCATTCATGCCATTGATGGCGGCTTGCGCCTCGGCATCACTGCCCATTTCCACAAAGCCGAAGCCTTTGGAGCGGCCGGTGTCGCGTTCCATCATGACCTTGGCGCTGGTCACCGCACCGAACTGGCCGAAAGCCTGTTCGAGATCGCTGTCACGCACCGAGTAGGGCAGGTTGCCCACATACAGTTTATTGCCCATCAAGGGACTCCTCAAAAAACACGGATTGACCAGAAGCGATGGAGTCCCGAAAACGCATTCAACAAACCCTGAGAGACGCGAAAGTGACCTGTTCACCGCAAACTAACGACCGTCCTGACGGACAGGCGCGAATGCATTATTAACCAGATATCGCCACAGCATGCAAGCTGCAAAGCCACGCCCAGCCCCGAAAAAACCCGCATTCGGCAACAAAAAGGGCCCCGCAGGGCCCTTTGTGAAATGCACCGGTTTGATGCATTGTGGGGATCCGTGATCAGTAGCGATCACGGCCACCGCCGCCGTAGCCGCCGCCACCACCACCACCGTAGCCGCCACCACCGCCGCCGCCGTAGCCGCCGCTGCGCGGAGCACGCGGCTCCATCGGGCGGGCTTCGTTGACCACCAGGCCACGACCGCCGACCTGCTGGCCGTTCATGCCCTGGATGGCGGCTTGCGCTTCAGCGTCGCTGCCCATTTCGACAAAGCCGAAGCCCTTGGAGCGGCCGGTGTCGCGCTCCATCATGACTTTGGCGCTGGAGACAGAGCCGAACTGGCTGAAAGCCTGTTCCATGTCGCTGTCACGGTAAGAGTAGGGCAGGTTGCCCACGTAAAGTTTGTTGCCCATAACGGACTCCTGAGAAAAAACGCACAACGCGATGGAGTCCGCAAAACGCAATCAACAAACCAGAGAATTCAAAGACGCGAAACTGACCATTCACCGCTAACCTGTGCCGGCCCGAAGGCCGGGCACCCGGGCATTATGGGTCACATTGCCCCAAACACCTAATTTCCGCCGCAACATGGCCGCCGCGCTGTAAGAAAGAATGCGCCACGCGCGACTCCATCGCCATGAAACCTGCCATTGCCCTGCTAGCCGCCGCCGTCCTGTCCTGCATGGCCGCGCCCGCGCTGGCGCAGGCGGGCGCGCCGCAGGTGCAGGTGCAGGGCAAAACCATCGACGGCAACCCGTTTTCGCTGGCATCGCAGCGCGGCAAGGTGGTGCTGCTCATGCTGTGGTCCACCGGCTGTGCCGTGTGCCGCGACAAGATGCCCGAGCTGCGCCAGAACTACGAGGGCTGGGCCGGCAAGCCGTTTGAGCTGGTGCTCATCAGCACTGACCGCAGCGTCCAGGATGTATATGCCTATGAGCAGATCATTTCGCGCACGGTGCCGTTGCGCCAGCGTTTTGTGCAGCTCTGGGCGGGCGAGCCCGGCCACCGCGACAACCTGGGCCGTCCCGCGCAGCTTCCCGCGGCCTGGCTGATCGACAAGACCGGCAAGGTGGTGGAGCGCTACAGCGGCCGCATCCCGCCCGAGGCCTGGGACCGGATTGCCGAGTTGCTTTGATGCCTTGCATCCGGTCTTTTGCGGGCAACGTATGTAAGCAAATTGACTGGTATCCCGACGGACCCTGCGACCTCAACATTCAACCCATTTCTTTCACCAACCCAAGGAGATTTCCCATGAACCAGCAAACCCTCATCGCCGCCGCTGCCGCTTCCCTGCTGTCCACCCTGCTGGTGGCCGCGCCCGTGGCCGCCCAGGAAAAGGAAAAGTGCTACGGCATCGCCAAGGCCGGCCAGAACGACTGCGCCAACCTGGCGGGTACGCATTCCTGCGCAGGCCAGGCGAAGGTGGACAACGACAAGGGCGAATGGAAGTACGTGGCCAAGGGCAGCTGCAAGTCCATGAAGGGCATGAGCGCCGACGAAGCCAAGGCTGCCGCCAAGAAGGCCTGAACGGCGCCATGACGCAGGTCGGCATAGGCTGGCGCCACCCGCACTACCGCGAGCTGATGCAAAGCCTGCCGGCCCTGGACTTCCTGGAAGTCCATTCCGAAAACTTTTTCGGCGAAGGCGGGGCGGCACTGGCCGTGCTGCAGCAGGCGCGCGGGCATTACCCGGTGAGCCTGCACGGCGTGGGGCTCGCGCTGGGCTCCGCCGCCGGTGTTGACGCGGCCCACCTGGACCAGCTGGCGCAGCTGGTCCAGCGTATCGAGCCTGTGCGCGTGAGCGACCATGCCTGCTTTGCGCGCGCAAGCCTGGGTGGCAACACCATTCATGCGGCCGACCTGCTCCCCATTCCCTTCAATGACGAAGCATTGGCCGTGCTGTGCGCCAACGTGCAGCGCGTGCAGGAGCGCCTGCACCGCCCCCTGCTGGTGGAGAACCTGTCCGCTTACCTGGGCTTTGCCTCCAGCGACCGGGCCGAACCCGAATTTTTGACCGCGCTGGCGCAGCGCACAGGCTGCCAGCTGCTGGTGGACGTGAACAATATTTATGTGAATGCGCTGAACGCGCGCATTGCCGGCGACCCGGCCGATCCGGTGCAGGCCTGCAGCGACTGGCTGGATGCGATTGCGCCCGGCACCGTCGGTGAAATCCACGTGGCCGGCCACCGCCGGCTGGATGATGAACACGGCGAAATCGTGATCGACGACCACGGCAGCCGCGTATGCGACGCTGTCTGGCAGATCCTGGCTCATGCGCAGCGGCGCTTTGGCGACGTGCCGGTGCTGGTCGAGTGGGACACCGACGTGCCGGCGCTGTCGGTGCTGCTGCAGGAGGCCGCCACCGCGCGGGCCGTTGCATGAGCATGTCGCTGGCGTGCGAACAGGAGGCGCTGCTGGCCGCGCTGTGGGCGCCTGCTCACGACGCGGCTCTGGAAGCCCTGAGCGGGGTCGCCATACCCGTGCGTGCCGGCGCCCAGGCGCACCTGGGTCGGGCCGTCATGGCCTACCGGGCCCATGGCCGCGCGCTCGCGCCACGGGCACTCGCCGCGGCATTTCCGGTGCTGGCACAGCTGCTGGGCGACGAAAATTTCGGCGCGCTGGCGCGCGCCTTCTGGCTGGCCGAGCCCCCGGCGCAGGGCGACATCGCGCAGTGGGGCCCTGGGCTGGCGGAGTTTGTACGCGAGGCGCCGCAGCTGGCTGACGAGCCGTATCTGGCGGATGTGGCGCATGTGGAATGGGCAATGCACCGGCTGGCCTTTGCACCGGACGCGGCGCCTGACCTGACGTCTTTCACCCTGCTCACCACGCAGGACCCTGCCGCGCTGACGCTGGTGCTGTCGCCGGGCACGCTGTGCATCACCAGCCCGTGGCCGGTGGTCAGCATCATCAACACCCACCTCAGCGGCGAGCCGCCGCTGGCCGAAGCCGCGCGCCTGCTGCGCGAGCGCGCGGGCGAAACCGCGCTGCTGTGGCGCGACGGCCTGCGCCCGCGCGTGCGTCAGGCCGCGCCGGGCGAAGCGGCATTCGTGGCGGCACTGCAGGGCGGCGCGTGCCTGCTGGATGCGCTGGCGCAGGCCAGCGCCCTGGACTTCAACGCGTGGCTTGCGCCCGCCGTGCAAAGCGCCCTGCTGGTGGGCGCCGCGCCTCACAACAACCCCCAACAACACACCTGAGCCCAGGAGCACACCATGACCTCCCTGCCCACCCCCCTGCGCCGCCTGCTGGACCTGTCGGCCGGCTTCACCGGCGTGCTCAACGCACTGCAGCCCCTGGCCGCGCTGGCAGCGCGCCTCTACGTGGCGCAGGTTTTCTTCCTGTCGGGGCTGACCAAGCTGCGCGACTGGGGCACGACCGTGGCCTTGTTCACCGACGAATACAAGGTGCCGTTGCTGTCGCCTCCGGTGGCCGCCTTCATGGGCACGGCCGGCGAGCTGGTGTTGCCCGTGCTGCTGGTGCTGGGCCTGGGGGGGCGCTTTGCCGCGTTGGGCTTGTTCGTGGTGAACGCGGTCGCCGTGATCGCGCTGGCCGACATTCCGCCGGCGGCCCTGCAGCAGCACATCCTGTGGGGCGCGCTGCTGGCGGGGCTGGCGGTGTACGGGCCGGGCACCTGGTCGCTGGACCGCGTGCTGTCGGCCCGTCTCGCCCGGTTTACCAGTTGACTTCGCGGTCGGGTGTGGCACCGATCTTGTGGATGGACAGGTCGGCGCCGTCGTATTCCTCTTCCGCCGTCAGGCGCAAGGCCGTCACGGACTTGATCAGCCCGTAAACGACGAAGCCGCCCACCAGCGCCCAGGCCACGCCCATCACGGTGCCAATGGCCTGCGCGCCGAAGCTCACGCCACCCAGCCCGCCCAGCGTCTTGCTGCCAAAGATGCCGCAGGCCAGGCCCCCCCAGGCGCCGCACAGGCCGTGCAGCGGCCACACGCCCAGCACGTCGTCGATCTTCCAGCGGTTTTGCGTCAGGGTGAACATCACCACAAAGATGCCGCCGGCAATGGCGCCGGTGACCAGGGCGCCCAGCGGGTGCATCAGGTCCGAGCCCGCGCACACCGCCACCAGGCCGGCCAGCGGGCCGTTGTGCACAAAGCCCGGGTCGTTCTTGCCCAGGGCCAGCGCGGCCAGCGTGCCGCCCACCATGGCCATGAGCGAATTGACGGCGACCAGGCCCGAGATCTTGTCGATGGTCTGCGCGCTCATCACGTTGAAGCCGAACCAGCCCACCGTGAGGATCCACGCGCCCAGGGCCAGGAACGGAATGTTGGACGGCGGGTGGGCCGAGATGGCGCCGTCCTTGCGGTAGCGGTTGGCCCGCGCGCCCAGCAAAATGACCGCCGGCAGCGCCAGCCAGCCGCCCACTGCATGCACGACGATGGAGCCGGCGAAGTCGTGGAACTCCTCGCCGGCCACCGACTTGATCCAGGCCTGCACGCCAAAGCCCTGGTTCCAGACAATGCCCTCAAAGAACGGGTACACGAAGCCCACGATCACCGCGGTGGCGATCAGCTGCGGCCAGAAGCGCGCCCGCTCGGCAATGCCGCCGGAGATGATGGCGGGAATCGCCGCCGCAAAAGTCAGCAGGAAAAAGAACTTCACCAGGTCGTAGCCGTTCTTTTGCGCGAGCTGCTCGGCGCCCACAAAAAAGCTGGTGCCGTAGGCCACGCTGTAGCCGACCATGAAGTACACGACGGTGGACACCGAGAAGTCCACCAGGATCTTGACCAGGGCATTGACCTGGTTCTTCTTGCGCACGGTGCCCAGTTCAAGAAAGGCAAAGCCGGCATGCATGGCCAGCACCATGATGCCGCCCAGCAGGATGAACAGCGCGTCCGAGCCCTGTTTTAGTGCTTCCATAAGCTCCTCTTTGGATGAAATGCTTGTTGTTGGTGCGTTTGCGGCCTATTCCGCAAAAGCGCACCAAAAACAAGCAAAAAGCGCGCCAGAAGTGTGCGCATCGGCGCGGGGACAGGCGCCTGACAGGCAGGCGGCGTAGGATCCGCAGCCTGATGGAAGCTTTTCTGGTCTCGACGGGCATCGTCGCGCTCGCCGAGATGGGCGACAAAACCCAGCTGCTGTCGCTGGTGCTGGCGGCGCGTTTTCGCAAACCCTGGCCCATCGTGCTGGGCATCCTGGTGGCCACGCTGGCCAACCATGGACTGGCCGGTGCGGCTGGCGCCTGGGTGACCACGGTGCTGGGGCCTGATGTGCTGCGCTGGGTGCTGGGCGGCTCGTTCATTGCCATGGCGGCGTGGATGCTGATCCCCGACAAGCTGGACGAAGGCGACGGCGATGCGAGTCCGCGCTTTGGCGTGTTCGGCACCACGCTCATCGCCTTCTTCCTGGCTGAGATGGGCGACAAGACGCAGATCGCCACGGTGATGCTGGCCGCGCAGTACAACGCCTGGGGCGCGGTGGTGCTGGGCACCACGCTGGGCATGATGCTGGCCAATGCGCCGGTCGTGTGGTTTGGCGAGCGCATCACGCGGCGCGTGCCGATCCGGGCGGTCCATGTGATTTCTGCGGTGATCTTTGCCGTGCTGGGCGTGATCGCCCTGCTGGGCTGGGGTTGATATACTCCGCCGACAGCGCCGATTTGCTTCAGCTTGCGGGCGCTCAATAAATTCAGCTAAAGACCCGAAAGCCCCGCCCCAACGGACCCGGCCTCGCCTCTTTAGCGACGCCGGGTTTTTTGCTTTTATGGTCGTTACACCGCAGTTCATGGATTTCAGCGAGCCGCTGGCGCTGCAAAGCGGCGCGTCGGTTCGCGGCTACACGCTGGCCTACGAAACCTACGGCACGCTCAATGCCGACAAGTCCAACGCCGTGCTGGTGTGCCATGCGCTCAACGCCTCGCACCACGTGGCCGGCACCTATGCGGGCCAGGACAAAAGCGAAGGCTGGTGGGACAACATGATCGGCCCGGGCAAGCCGGTGGACACCGACAGGTTCTTCGTCATCGGCATCAACAACCTGGGCTCATGCTTTGGCTCCACGGGGCCCATGCACACCAACCCCGACACCGGCCGCGTCTATGGCGCGGACTTTCCCGTGGTGACGGTGGAAGACTGGGTGAATGCGCAGGCGCGGCTGCTGGACCGGCTGGGCATTGACACCCTGGCCGCCGTGATGGGCGGTAGCCTGGGCGGCATGCAGGCGCTGGGCTGGGCGCTGCAGCACCCGAAGCGGGTGCGCCATGCGGTGGTGATCGCCAGCGCCCCCAACCTGAACGCGGAGAACATCGCCTTCAACGAGGTGGCGCGCCGCGCCATCGTGACCGACCCGGACTTTCATGGCGGGCATTTCTACGAACATGGCGTGGTGCCCAAGCGCGGCCTGCGCATCGCGCGGATGATCGGACACATCACGTACCTGAGCGACGACGTGATGAACGAGAAATTTGGCCGGCAGCTCAGGGACGGCATCGACCTGAAATACAGCACGCAGGACATCGAGTTCCAGATCGAGAGCTACCTGCGCTACCAGGGCGACAAGTTCAGCGAGTACTTTGACGCCAACACCTACCTGCTGATCACCCGCGCGCTGGATTACTTCGACCCGGCCCGCGCGTTCAACGGCAACCTGACCAGGGCGCTGGCACGCGCGAGCGCCCGGTTTCTGCTCGTGAGCTTCACCACCGACTGGCGCTTCAGCCCCCGGCGCAGCCGCGAAATCGTCAAGGCCCTGCTGGACAACCGGCGCGATGTGGCCTATGCCGAGATTGACGCGCCGCACGGTCACGATGCCTTCCTGCTGGAAGATGCGCGCTACCTGAATGTCGTGCGGTCTTATTTCGAGAAGGTGGCGAGCGACGACGGGCCGCCCCGAGGCGCGAGGGCCCCCTCGGGGGGCAGCGTAGTACACGAAGTGACAAGCGTGGGGGCGACATCTCATGAGTGACGTGCAGACGATGAAGTCCATCGCACGCCTGGTGCCTGAAGGCTCGCGCGTGCTCGACCTGGGCTGCGGCGACGGCGCGCTGCTGGACCTGCTGCAGCGCGAGCGCGGCTGCACCGGCTACGGCATCGAGATCGCCGACGCCAACGTGCTGGCCTGCGTGCAGCGCGGCGTCAACGTGATCCAGCTCAACCTCGAAGAGGGCCTGGCCATGTTTGACGACAACTCGTTTGACGTGGTGCTGCAGATCGACACGCTGCAAAGCCTGCGCAATGCCGAGACCATGCTGCGCGAAACCGCGCGCGTGGGCAAGACTGGCGTCGTGGCCTTCCCCAACTTCGCGCACTGGCCCAACCGCCTGAGCGTGCTGCGCGGGCGCATGCCGGTGACCAGACGCCTGCCCTACCAGTGGTACGACACGCCCAACATCCGCGTGGGCACCTTCAAGGACTTTGAAGTGCTGGCCGGCAAGAACGCGCTGGACATCAAGGACGCGTTTGGCCTGCAGGACGGCCGCGAGGTGCGCTGGCTGCCCAACCTGCGCGCGGGCACGGCCGTGTTCTGCTTCGAACGCGGCTGAGTTAACATCGCGCCCATCGGGAAATCAGCCTCCCGAATCCTTCGCGGATAGACGGTGTCCCGTCCAAGTGCTGGCAGCTCACCCTATGGAGTTTCCCGTGGACACCGCCAACGCATCCGTTCCCCACATCACCCCCCAGGACCTCGCCGCCCGCATGGCCCGGACCGACGCCCCGCTGCTGCTGGACGTGCGGCCGCCGGCGCGCTTTGCCCAAAGCCAGCGCATGCTGGCCGGCGCCGTGCGCTGCGCCCCGGACGACGTGGCCGCTTTTGCCGCAACCCATGCCGCCTGCGAAGTGGTGGTGTACTGCGTGTACGGCCACGAGGTCAGCACCGGTGCCGCTGCCACGCTGCGCCGCGCGGGCTGGCCCGCCGTGAAGCTGGCGGGCGGCTTGCAAGGCGGCGAGGACGGGGTGGACGACCCGGCAGACATCGCCCGCTGGCGCGCCGCAGCGCTGCCCACCCAGGCCAACACGGCGGGCACACCATGACCGCGCCGCAGACGGCGGCCACCGTGCCATTTGGCGACGCCCTGCGCTTCTGGCTCAAGCTGGGCTTCATCAGCTTTGGCGGCCCGGCGGGGCAGATCGCGATCATGCACCGCGAACTGGTGGAACAGCGCCGCTGGATCAGCGAGACGCGCTTCCTCCATGCGCTGAACTACTGCATGCTGCTGCCCGGGCCCGAGGCACAGCAGCTGGCCACCTACATCGGCTGGCTGATGCACCGCACCTGGGGCGGCGTGGTGGCGGGGGCGCTGTTTGTGCTGCCGTCGCTGTTCATCCTGATCGGCCTGAGCTGGGTGTACCTGGCGTTTGGCGACGTGCCGCTGATCGCGGGCCTGTTCTACGGCATCAAGCCCGCGGTCGCGGCCATCGTGCTGCACGCGGTGTGGCGCATCGGCAGCAAGACGCTCAAAAGCCCGCGGCGCACACCGCTGTTGTGGGCCGTGGCGCTGGCCAGCTTCGTGGCGATTGCCGTGCTGAAGATTGCGTTCCCCTGGGTGGTGCTGGGCGCCGCCCTGACGGGCTGGCTGGGCGCGCGCTGGGCGCCGGGGCAGTTTGCAGGCGGCGGCGGGCATGCCGGCGCCGCTGCCAGCTACGGCCCGGCCCTGATTGACGACCACATACCCACCCCGGCCCACGCACGCTTTTCAAGAAAGCGGCTGGCCCTGGTGGCGATGGTGGGCGCGCTGCTGTGGCTCGCGCCCATGGGCGTGCTGGTGGCGGCCTGGGGCTGGCACAGCACGCTGGCGCAGATGGGCTGGTTCTTTACCAAGGCGGCGCTGTTGACGTTTGGCGGCGCCTACGCCGTGCTGCCCTATGTGTACCAGGGCGCGGTGGAGCAGTTCCAGTGGCTGACCGGGCCGCAGATGATTGATGGCCTGGCCCTGGGCGAAACCACGCCCGGCCCGCTGATCATGGTGGTGGCGTTCGTGGGCTTTGTGGGCGGCTGGGCCAAGCAGGTGCTGGGGCCGGACGCGCTGTTCCTGGGCGCGGCGCTGGCCGCCACGGTGGTGACCTGGTTCACCTTTTTGCCGTCGTTCCTGTTCATCCTGGCCGGCGGGCCGCTGGTGGAATCCACCCACGGCAAGCTGGGCTTTACCGCGCCGCTGGCCGCCATCACGGCCGCCGTGGTGGGTGTGATTGCCAGCCTGGCGGTGTTCTTCATCGCGCATGTGGGTTGGCCCGGCGGCACCGCGCGGGTGGACGCCGTGGCGCTGGCGCTGATGGCGCTGGCGGCTGTGGCCCTGTTGCGCTTCAAGGTGGGGGTGATCCCGGTGATCGCGGGCTGCGCTATCCTCGGCGCTGCCACACGGTATCTTGTATGACAACCAAGTTCACGCCAGTTACAACAGGCGCCCGCCTGTCGGACCAGGTCGCGCAACAGCTCGCCGCTGAGATCAAGGCGGGGCGCCTTGCGCCCGGCGCCAAGCTGCCGCCCGAGGCGCGGCTGGTGGAGCAGTTTGCCGTCAGCCGCACCGTGGTGCGCGAGGCGGTGTCGCGGCTCAAATCGCTGGGGCTGGTGGATTCGCGCCAGGGCAGCGGCGTGTATGTGGCGGCCAGCCCGCCGTTTGAGCCGCTGAACTTCGACGCGAAAAGCGCCGACTCGCAAAGCGCCGTGGCGCAGATGGTGGAGGTGCGCCGTGCCCTGGAGGCCGAGGCCGCCATGCTGGCCGCGCAGCGGCGCACGCCAGCGGACACCAAACGCATCCAGCAGGCCGTGCAGGCGCTGGACAAGGCCGTGGCGGCTGGCGGCGACGGCGTGGAAGAAGACCTGCGCTTTCACCGCAGCATCGCGCAGGCCGCGCACAACCCTTTTTTGATGGACACGCTGGACTACCTGGCGCAGTTCATGCGCGGCGCCATCAGCGTCACGCGCGCCAACGAGGCGCGCCGCGCCGACTTCACCACCCAGGTGCGCGCAGAGCATGCCGCGATTGCCGACGCCATCGCCGCCGGCGACCCCGTCAAAGCCCGCGCGGCCGCCAGCCGCCACATGGCCAATGCGGTGCGCCGCATTGAAAACGCCGACCCGGCCTTCTGGACGCAGGAGGGCGCGCGCCTGGCGCAGCCGCTGGTGCGCAAGCTGCGAAAGCGCTGAATGGCCGTGCCGCCCTAGGTCTTGTCTTTGCCCGCGGCGTCGATGTCCTTCTTCAACTGGGCACCGGCCTTGATGGTCTTTAAGGGATTGCCGGTCAGGGCGACACCAAAGAAGCTCACCACCGCCGCAAGAATCTTGAGTTTCTTTTTGAGCGCGGCGACCTTGTGGATGACTTTCTGGGCGTAGTCCAAGGCGTCCTGGATGTGCTGTGCTTCCAGCTTGGCCTGCCCGGCCACCCAGCCAATGCGCACAGCCATCAGGGCATCCGCCTGGTCGCGTAGCGCCTCCTGCTGCGTCGCAATGTCCCTGAGTTGGTCGTCCGGCATGCCCGGCTTCTTGTCCTGGTTCAATGCATTGGCCTGGTCCTGCAGCCATCTGATCTGCGCAACAAGGTCGTCGCCTGTCAGGGTGTCGCCGGGCTGGGCAACCGGCAGATTGGCGGATGGGGTGGTGGTTGCCATGGTGTTTTCGCTGGTGGTCACAGTTTGTCAATTGCGTCTTTGGCTGCCTTGGCTTTGTCGCTTGTTGATTTCCACTGAATCCTGACCCCGGTTTTTCATCTAATTTTGACCCCACCCTTGGTGGAGTAGCCGGGCTACTCGGTTGTGGATAAGTCTAACGTCGACGTTATCGTTTCTCCTTTCGTTG
>JBFWUB010000003.1:0-318264 GCA_050247515.1 Ramlibacter sp.
ACTCGCCTCGGTGCTCGCGCACCATGCGGACAGCGCGTTCGCGGACTTCAGGGGGAAACTTGGGTGACTTCTTCATGGCTCAATCCTCTCAGAGAAAAGAGCCTCCTCAAATTCCGGGGCGGTTCACCGCCGCCCAATTCGGTGGACTTGTTCAGACCTTCCTTAGATCTCATGGTTGAGCAAACGCCAGAGAATGCAACCCGCCTCTTTCAGGCATTTAGCGACCTGAGCCTTACACCCGAGTTTTCCAAAGAACTGGTCTCTAGCCCCAGCGAGAGACCTCAGCAACTTGCTCTCAAGATGGGCTATTACGCTGACCTTGTGACAACCGGGCGCGAAGTCGAATTCGAAACTGAATGGAATATGGCATCCGAGGCCCGGCTTGGTCCAAGCCAAGTTCGAGTAGCCTCTCGCGATCTGCTCATTCGCCAGAAGCAAAAAGCTGCGCGCGAGAAGGACCTCAAAGATGTCGAGCTTCTCGAACGCGGCGCCTAACTCCTTAGGGAAGTTCCGAATAGAAAACACCTGTGGCGAAAATCGATTGATTTGTCAGGCGAGGAATTTGTTGTCTATGCAGTTCAAACTCAGATTTAACAGGCCGGCCCATCGGAACGCCTGCGGCGGCCGCTGGCCTTCGCGTTAGGCCTTCCTGGTGAAGTACGTGCTACTCAAGTACACCATCGCCGCTCTGCCATTTGTCATGCCATTCGCCGTCTGGCAAGTTGCGCAAGTCGTCGGTCGGAGCGTTGGATGCTCAGTCCCAAGCGTTCCGCCAGTCGTCTGCATGCATGAGTACCCGGGCGTTCAGTTTGTACTTGGGCCGGTTGCTTCGTGGAGCATGAATCTCATCATTCCTGGCCTAGTAGTCACCGTGGTGTGGGTCGCATATTTGTCGATTCGTAGTCGTCGCCCGAATCGGAAATGAAAGCACAGGCTATACAGCTTCAAGTGGGAAGGCCTAACCCTTCCTATATGGACTTACATGGTCCGCCCAAGGAGAGCAAGTTTCCGCGTTGCGATGGTTGAAAGGATTGCTGTCTTACATTCGGGCTGTTTGTGCAGTTGGGTACTGCTGCCCATGATGGCTATTCGCGACTGAGGCTCCTATCTCCCCCGTGTACTGAAAGTACGGTCCATATATCGGAGTTTCCCCAGTCCGGTTTGACCTTCGTTCCATCACTTTGCTTCTTGCAGGCTCTCCTTCAAAACAGTTTTACCTAGTTGTAGTCGCGATATCGTTCAAAAATCTATAGTGATCAGCTCGCACACACTTGCTCCATTGGATTCCACTTGACCTTGTCAAAGGCTGCGCCTTTGGCCAGGACCGCCCAAGCTGTTCGGGCTATCTTGTTGGCCAACGCCACGACCACCACGTTGTAGTGGCGCCTCTCAAGTAGCCGCGCGATCCAACTCGACTTCTCTGCCCTGGCGATTACGGCTCTGGCTCCCGCAATCAGCAAGGTACGCAAGTAGGTGTCACCTTGTTTGGAGATGCCCAGCTGCTGAGTCTTTCCACCGGTGCCCACCTGCCGCGGCACCAGCCCGACCCACGACGCAAAATGTCGCCCGGACTGAAACGTCGTGAAGTCTCCGACGGCTGCCACCAACGCGGAAGCCGTCAGCTCACCAACGCCAGGGATTTGCTGAATCGCCTGCATCTGCCGGTCTTCTCTGATCATGGCGCGCAGCCGCTGACCAAGGCGGTCGATGTCAACTTCCAGGGCGTCAATCCGTTTGAGTTGCTCTTGCACGCTGACCACCAGATCAGCTGTCAACTGCTCTGCCTGCTGCGCCTTGGCCAACTCGCCTTGGATCGTCTTGAGCAGTTTGTTGTGCCCTACCGGCAGAGCAATGCCGAACTCAGACAGGATGCCACGCAGGGCATTGGTTTGCATGGTGCGAATTTTCATCAACTGGCGACGCATGCAGTGCAGCGACATACAAGTTTGCTGACGTTCTGTCTTTACGGAAACGGACTTGATGTGCGGCTGGTGAGCGGCGACCCAGATCGCTTGCGCATCCATGGCATCGGTCTTGTCGCGAAGCAAGAAGGCCTTGACGTGCTGGGCCGGCAGCATCTTGACCTCGTGTCCGAGGTCTCGAATCATTCGAGCCCAGTAGTGGGATGTGCCGCAAGCCTCCATCGCTACCAGGCTGCGCTGGCGCTTGGCGAAGAATTCGATAAGTTTTGCCCGCTTGATCTGGCGGCGCTGGATTTCGCCGGTCTGCACATCAACGATGTGCAACTGGAACACGGACTTGGCCAGATCCAGACCAATGACGGGCAGATTTGCAGTAGATTGCACGGCTGGGCCTCCAGGTTAGGTGGTTCATGAGCCTTCACTTTGGCACTCTGATGCCGTTCCTGCGAGGCCCCACCCGTGACTGGATGGCAGCCTCACCTCAACAGCAGCGCTGTAGGTGGGCGGACCATGCCATCTCCCCCTCAACGGCAAGAGGCTGATCGATAGATTGGCTGTTGGGGAAACACCTGCAGTCGTATATCCGGCATCTGTTGTGGGATCGTCTGTGTCCCGTGCCGACATGGAATCTGCGTCACCGAAGCGCCAGTCGCTACGAACGGCAGGCAAGCTGCCGGAAGAGTTATCGGCGTCTGTCGGTGCGGGAAGGACCCTGGTAGCCATGATGGTCGATCAATCTCGTCGCAAGCGTGGATGGGTGTTCAAAGCTTCATGTTGTGGGCGGCTGATGGGGGCACGTGGCAGTCAAGCCGGCATCGCAAAGCTCTCCCTGCTGATCTTCTTGCCCAGCCGCACGGTGGGCTCACCAAACCGCGTCTTGTCGCGCAGCGTGGCATAGCAAATGCGCGCCAGCTTGTTGGCCAGCGCACAGGTGGCCTTGTTGTGGTTGCTCCTGGCCTGGACCTGCAAAGCCCAGTGGCGAACGCCCTGAACCTCTTGTCCCTTGCCTTGCGCAGCCACGGCCGCGCGCAGCACACTGCGGGCCCCATGGGTGAGCAGCATGCGCAGGTAACGGTCCCCCTTCTTGGAGATGTGCCCCAGGTAGCGGCTGTTGCCCGAGCTGTACTCCCTGGGCGTCAGCCCGAACCAGCTGGCAAAGTGCCTGGCGTCCTTGAAGTGGCCCACATCCCCCGAGGTGGCGGCCACCATGGCCGTGGCGGTGAGCAACCCGATGCCCGGGATCGAAAGCAATGTGGTGCACGCCGGGTTCAACCGGGCCACAGATGCCAGTTCGCGCTCCAGTTGGGCAATGCGCGCTTCCAGCAGGCGGATTTCCTCCACCAGCAGCTTGGCGGTACCCCGGATCAGGTCGGGCACGGCGGTGGCCGGGTCGGCCAGCACCCGGCTGATGGTTTCGAGCCCGGTGCGCGCCCCGATGGGAATGGTAATGCCAAACTCGCGGCAGAAGCCGCGCAGGGCATTGATGCGGCTGGTGCGGGTGCCCATCCACAGGCTGCGGATGCGGTGCATGCCCTGCAGGGCTTGCTGTTCAACAGACTTGACGCGCACCGGGCGCATGTCAGAGGCCCGGCAGGCTTCCAGCAGGGCGGCAGCGGCATCGGTCTTGTTGCGCTTGACGTAGGCGCGCACGTACTGGGCGGGCAGCAGGCGCACTTCAATGCCCAGGCCGTTGAGCCAGCGCGCCCAGTGATGGGCCGAGCCGCAGGCTTCCATGATGACCAGGGACACATCGCGGTTGATGAACCAGCGTTCAAACTGGGTGCGGGTGAGGCGATGGGTTTCGATGACTCGCCAGGACGCATCGGCCACGGCCAGCTTGAACACGGACTTTGCCAAATCAACGGCAACGGTTGTAGCATTCATGTCGGACTCCTTTCGTTTGATGAAGACCTGATCCCCACGCCAATGAAGACCAGAGCGCGAATTTCGCGCAAACAAACGGGGGAGTCCATCCCATCATTCGACTCGGACACGCAGCGGCATTGCGCCACAAGGCGCCGCGAGAGAGCATGCACCTTGCGGCGCAATGCCACTACGTGCCGGTCAACTCGTTAGGCGGCGCAAAACACCACCCTCTCCCAACATGCGACGCAGGCAACACCAGTTCGAGTCAAGGGACAGCGCGCAAACCCTCGAGGAGGGCCTGGCCGAGTACTTCCTGGCCAACCCGCACCTCAAGCGGAACAAGGACCTTCTTTCCCCAGAGGCCCAGCAGTTCTTCAACTCGCATGACGTGGTCCACGTCGTCTACGGCTGCGGCACTTCCATGTCAGACGAGGCCATCGTCAAGCTTGCCAGCTTGTTCGGAACAACAGGTGGTGCTCAGGTTCTTCGTGGCTACACGCATCACGAGACGCTGGACATCTACCGCAAGCTGCCGCCGGGAAGCACCGTTCTGGCTCTTGTGGCTGCGCCGTACCTGATTGTTCGCACGCTCTGGCGCTGCATTCGTCAACCGCGGCGGTGGCCGTGGGCCGACTACCATGATTATCTGCACGTGCCGCTATGCGAAATCCGGGCAATGTACGGAATCAAGGTCGCGCATGGAAGCAGCGCCGCCTAACCCCGCATGTGGACTCCCCCGCAACAGCAGGAATCTGACCGACAGTTTTGGCTTTTGGGAAACGCGTACAGTCGTACAGAGTGATGAAAACCCTGCTGCTGTTCCTCGCTACCGCCCTGGCCGAAATCATCGGCTGCTACTTGCCCTACCTGTGGCTCAAGCAGGGCGGGCCTGTCTGGTTGCTTGCCCCCGCTGCAATCAGCCTTGCCGCGTTCGCCTGGCTACTGACTCTGCACGAGGCTGCTACTGGACGGGTCTATGCGGCCTACGGCGGCGTCTACATCGCTGCTGCCCTGGCCTGGCTGTGGGCCGTTGATGGCGTGCGCCCCAGCGCGTGGGATGTGGCTGGTGTGGCAGTGAGCCTGGTGGGTATGAGCTTGATCGCCTTTCAGCCCAAAGCCTGATGGGCAAGCCCGCCCTGGGGTCAACCGTTGCCGGTGCGGCAGGCGCGTTCCTGGCTGCGCATGGCACGGCAGCCCAGACGCAGCGCGTCACAATCACCCTTTCCCGGTGCCCCGCACCTTCAACACAGGAGACACCCCTTGTTCAGTCATGTCATGGTCGGTACAAACGACATCGCGCGCTCCAGGCGCTTTTACGACGCGGTTCTCAAGGTCCTCGGCGCGGGGGACGCGTTTGAGAACACCAACAAGACGGGGCAGCGCCGGCTGTTCTATCGGCACGACGGCAGCTCGTTCTGCATCAGCGAGCCCATTGATGGCCAGCCGGCCAGCGCCGGCAATGGCAGCACCATCGGCTTCAAGTGCGGCTCGCCGGAGCAGGTGCGCGAGTTTCACGACGTGGCCGTGGCCCACGGCGGCACGTCGATCGAAGAGCCGCCCGGCCCGCGCCCGGGGCCGGCGGGCATGCTGCACCTGGCCTATGTGCGCGACCCGGATGGCAACAAGCTCTGCGCGTTGCACCGGCCCGCTACAAAATCCGCCTGACCAGCCCCATCACCTGCGCAAACCGCTTGCCATACGGCGGGTAAAACAGATCGCCCCGCGCCCAGCGCGACTGGTTGAGCACGGCCTTTTGCTGCGTCAGCCGCAAAAAGCCCGCTTCGCCGTGGTAGCTGCCCCAGCCGCTGTCGCCCACGCCGCCAAAGGGCAGGTTCTCGTGGGCAATGTGCATCAGTGTGTCGTTCACCGTCACGCCGCCGCTCACGGTGCGCGCCAGCACGCGGTCGCGCGCGGCGGTGTCGGTGCCAAACCAGTACAGCGCCAGCGGGCGCGGGTGGGCGTTGATGTGGGCGATGGCCTGGTCCGGCGTGTCATAGGTCAGCACCGGCAGGATGGGGCCAAAGATTTCTTCCTGCATCAGCCGGCCTGCGGCCGGTGCGTCAAACACCAGCACGGGCGGCATCTGGCGCTGGGCGGCGCTGCCCGCATCGGGGCCCACGGGCTGCAGCCGTGCGCCGCCGGCCTGGGCCTCGGCCAGCAGGGCCTGCAGCCGTTCGTGGTGGCGCTCGCTGATGATGGCGGCGTAGTCAGCGTTGCCGCTGATGGTGGGGAACAGGCGGGCCACGGCCCTGGCAAACGCGTCGCCAAACGCGGCTTCCTGGCCGCGCGGCAGCAGGATGTAATCCGGCGCGATGCAGGTCTGCCCGGCGTTCAGCAGCTTGCCGTGGGCGATTTTCACGGCGGCGTCGTCCAGGTCGCACGATGCGTCGATGATGCAGGGCGATTTGCCGCCCAGCTCCAGCGTGGTGGGCGTCAGGTGGGCGGCGGCGGCCTGGGCCACCTTGCGGCCCACGGCGGTGGAGCCGGTAAAGAACAGGTGGTCAAACGGCAGGGCGGCAAAGGCCGCGGCCAGCTCGCCGTCGCCCTGCACCACGCACACCTCGTCGGGCGTGAAGGCGCGGCCCAGCAGATCCGCCAGCAGGGCGGACGTGGCCGGCGTCAGTTCGCTGGGCTTGAGCATCACGCGGTTGCCGGCCGCCAGCGCGGTGATCAGCGGGCCCAGCGCCAGCTGCACCGGGTAGTTCCACGGCGCGATCACGCCCACCACGCCCAGTGGCTGGCGTTGCACCCAGGCGCGCGCGGGCATCAGGTAAATGGGCGTGCTTACGCGCTGCGGCTTCATCCAGCGCGCCAGATGGCGCAGCGTGTGCGACAGCAGGGCGCGCAGCACAAAGATGTCGGCCACCTCGGTCAGCTGGGGCGAGCGCACGCCAAAGTCCTGCTGCACGGCGCGGGCCAGCGCCTCGCCGTGGTCGTCCAGCAGGGTGCGGATGCGTTGCAGTCGGTCGCGGCGCAGGGCCAGGGGCACGTCGATCTGCGCGCGGCTGGCGGCGTACTGGGCGTCAAACAGCGGGCGCAGGCGCACCGCGTCGGTGGTGTTGAGGTTCATGCGCGCCATGATAGGCCGCAGCGCGCGGCGCAGGCGCGGCTGGCGACTCTAAACGGGGCGGGGGTTAACACCAACGGCTGCCGACGCAGAGGCTCACAGCGCTACAGTGGCGCCATGCAATCCGCTGAACTCATTGCCGTTTTCACAACAGTTGCCGACGACGCCTCCGCCCAGGCCCTGGCCCGCGCCGCCATCAGCGCGCGCCTGGCCGCCTGCGTACAGGTGGAGCCCATCCACAGCGTCTACACGTGGGAAGGGCAGCTGCAATCCGGGCCGGAGGTGCGGCTGATGTTCAAGACCACATTGCCCATGTACGCCGAGCTGGAGCGCTTCATCCTGGACCGGCACCCGTACGATCTGCCCGCGGTGTATGCCGTGCCGGTGGCGCTGGCCAGCCCGGCCTATGCACAGTGGGTGGGGCAGGGCGTGCTGCTGCCCGGCCGCCCTACGCCAGAAACGCCTTGATCGCGGCCAGGGTCTCGTCGGGCGTTTCGGTCATCTGGTGGTGACCCACGGGCAGGCTGGCCACCTTGAATGTCTTGCCGGACGCACGGGCCTTGTCCACCAGCGGCTGCGCGGCTTTGGGCAGCGTCATCTGGTCCAGCGCGCCCAGCACAAACAGGATGGGGCAGGTCACCTGCGCGATGGCGTTTTCGGCGTTGGCGTAGCTGTCGCAGGCCTTGAAGCCGCGGTGGAACACATTGACTTTTGAGTTGCTGCGGATCACGCGCCGGCCCAGCGCCAGGCTGGCGCCATAGATCCAGGTGCCCGGGCCCAGGGCGGACGGCGGCGCGGCCAGCGTGCTGCGGCTGAACACATTGACCATGGTCAGGGCCTTCTCGGGCTCGTTCAGCGCGGCGTCCAGCAGCAGCTGCGACACCTTCATGGGCGCGGCTGTGCCCACCAGCACCAGGTGGCTCACCCGGTCTCTCAGCTGCGCGGCGGCTTCCAGCGCGATCAGCGATCCCCAGCTGTGGCCCACCAGCGCCGCGCGCTGCACGCCCGCGGCGTCCAGCAGCGCGGCCACAAAGGCCGCGCCTTCTTCCACCGTGGCGGGCGCCTCGCCCGCGCTGCGGCAGTGGCCCGGCAGGTCCACCGCCAGCACGTTCCAGCCGTGGTTGGCCAGGTAGCGGCTTTGCAGGATCCACACGCTGTGGTCGTTGATCACGCCGTGGATGAACACCACGGTGGGTTTGGCGGCGTCCAGCGCCTTGCCGGCGGTGTAGCAGTAGGTCTGTGCACCATTGACGGTGATGTACATGGTCAGGCCCCCGCTTTCCCGGCCGCCTTCAGCGCGCGCTTCAGGTCGTCGATCAGGTCGTCGGCGTCCTCCAGCCCGATGGACAGGCGGATCGTGCCCTGCGTGATGCCGGCATTCACCAGCGCCTCGTCGCTCATGCGGAAATGCGTGGTGCTGGCCGGGTGGATCACCAGCGAGCGGCAATCGCCCACATTGGCCAGGTGGCTGAAGACCTTCAGCGTTTCAATGAACTTCTTGCCCTGCTCGCGGTTGCCCTTGATGTCAAAGCTGAAGACACTGCCGGCCCCTTTGGGCAGCAGCTTTTGCGCAAGGGCATGGCTCGGGTGGCTTTCCAGCAGGGGGTGGCCCACGCGCGCCACAAAGGGCTGCGCCGCCAGAAACTCGACTACTTTTTGCGTGTTGGCCATGTGCCGCTCCATGCGCAGCGACAGCGTTTCCACACCCTGCAAAATCAGCCAGGCCGTGTGCGGGCTCATGCAGGCGCCAAAGTCGCGCAGGCCCTCGCGCCGTGCGCGCAGCAGGAAGGCACCGATGGTGGACTCCTCGGTAAACACCATGTTGTGAAAGCCGTCGTACGGCTGGGTCAGCTCGGCAAAGCGCCCTGCGGCGGCCGGGCCGTCCCAGTCAAAGCTGCCGCCGTCCACCACGATGCCGCCAATCACCGTACCGTGCCCGCTCAGGAACTTGGTGGCCGAGTGGTAGACCAGGTCGGCGCCCAGCGCCAGCGGCTTCATGAGGTAAGGAGACGTCAGCGTGGAATCCACCAGTAACGGCACGCCGGCCTCGTGGGCGATGGCGCTTACGGTGGGGATGTCCAGTACGTCCAGCCCCGGGTTGCCCACGGTCTCGCCAAACAGCAGCTTCGTGTTGGGGCGGATGGCGGCGCGCCAGCCGTCGATGTCGCCGGGCTTCACAAAGGTGGTGTCTATGCCGAAGCGCCGCATCGTGTAGTGCAGCAGGTTCTGGCTGCCGCCATACAGCGCGGTGCTGGCCACAATGTGGCTGCCTGCGCCCATCAGCGTGGCCACGGCCAGATGCAGCGCAGCCTGCCCGCTGGCGGTGGCAATGGCGCCTATGCCGCCTTCCAGCGCGGCCACGCGCTGCTCCAGCACGGCGTTGGTGGGGTTGCTGATGCGGCTGTACACATGGCCGGCGCGCTCCAGGTTGAACAGGGCGGCGGCATGGTCGCTGGACTCAAAAACAAACGACGTGGTCAGGTGGATGGGCACCGCGCGCGCGCCGGTGGTGGGGTCGGGCGCCGCCCCGGCGTGCAGCGCCAGGGTGTCAAAACCAGGGTCGGAATAGCCGGGCATGGGGGTTGTCTCCGGGTAACTCTGTTGTGGAAGAGGCTGGCATTGTGGGCTATATTGTTCCGACGGTCAGTCACTACGGCTGCAAGAGGAGAACACCACCATGAAAGTCAGCGACATCCTGCGCGTCAAGGGCAACACCCTGTACACCTCCACGCCCGACGAGCCGCTGGCCCGCGCGGTCGAACTCATGGCCGAAAAGGACATCGGCTCGCTGGTGGTCATGGAGCACGGCGACCTGGTGGGCATGCTCACCTTCCGCGAGGTGATCCAGTCCATCGTCAAGAACGGCGGCATCGTCGGCGGCACCCTGGTGCGCAAGGCCATGGACGACGCCCCCCTGACCTGCACGGCTGAGACCGAGCTGGACGAAGTCCGCCGCATGATGCTGGAGCGCCACGCCCGCTACATGCCCGTGATGGACAAGCGCATGCTCATGGGCGTGATCAGCCTGTACGACGTGGCCAAGGCCGTGGTGGACAGCCAGAACTTCGAGAACAAGATGCTCAAGGCGTATATCCGCGACTGGCCTTCCGAGGAAGAAGAAGCGCCCAAGCTTTGAGGGAGGCGATGCGCCGTACGTATGGCGTACGTATAATGCAGCCATGCGTAAGCTCACCCTTCTGATTGACGACGACATCTATGACGGCCTGCACCGGGTTGCCGGGCGGGGCAACATTGGCCGCTTTGTGTCTGACAAGGTCAAGCCGTATCTGGTGGTCCCCAAGGACGGGGACGTAGCCAGCGCCTTTGGCTGCCTTGCGCACCTGGCCAAGCCAGTGACCGACGATCAGGTTGAAGCGGCGAAACGGGATTTCATGCGCAAACGCTGGGCAGCCAAAACCGCGGCCCAGACCAAGCCATAGCCTCCCCATGCGCTATTCACTGGACACCAACATCCTGGTGCGGCTGGTGGTGGGGGATCACCCCACGCTCAGCCCTGCCGCCGCCGATCTGGTACGCAACAACGACTGCCATCTGAGCGTCATTGCCCTGGCCGAGATGGGGTACGTATTGATGTCGGTGTACGACGCCACCATCCAGGATGTGGCGGCGGGTGCCCGCAAGCTTGTTGCTCTGCCCACGGTCGAGGTTGAAAACGCCGTTCGGGTGCTGAAGGCTGTGCAGGCTGCTGAAAGCGGCATGGACTGGTTTGACGCCATGCTCTGGGCAGCCATGCCAAACGATTGCACGCTGGCGACCTTTGACCGCAAGTTTGCCAACCGCGCCGCGCGCCTGCAGTGGCAGCCGGCTGTGCAATCCGTGCTGCCCTGACGCGCCTTCACCCCATGCTGGCGTGGATCACCTCCCGCACCCGCGGGTAGATCTGCTGGTTCCATTTGCGGCCGCTGAACACGCCGTAGTGGCCCACACCCACCTGGATGTGGTGGGTCTTCATGTAGGGGCGCACGCTGGTGCACAGGTCTTGCGCGGCCACGGTCTGGCCCACGCTGCAGATGTCGTCGCGCTCACCCTCCACCGTCAGCAGGGCGGTGCGGCGGATGGCGGCGCAGTTGACGCGGCGGCCGCGGTACATCAGCTCGCCGCGGGCCAGGTCGTAGGTCTGGAAGACCTTTTCCACCGTCTCCAGGTAAAACTCCGCCGGAAGGTCGTTCACGGCCAGGTATTCGTCATAGAACACGCGGATCACGTTGGCCTGCTCTTCCTCGCCCTGCACCAGGTGCTGGTACAGGTTGCGAAACTGCTGCTTGTGCCGCTCCAGGTTCATGGACAGAAAGGCGCTGAGCTGCACGAAGCCCGGGTACACGCGGCGCATGAAGCCGGCATGCGGCAGCGGCACGTGGCTGATCAGGTTTTTCTCGAACCAGTCGATCGGCTTGCTCACGGCCAGTGCGTTCACGCCCGTGGGGTTCACGCGGCAGTCCACCGGGCCCGCCATCAGCGTCAGGCTGCGCGGGGTGGCGGGGTGGTCGTCCTCGGCCATCAGGGCGGTGGCGGCCAGCGCCGCCACGCAGGGCTGGCACACGGCCACTACGTTCACGCCGGGGCCGATGGCGGCCATGAACTGCATCATGTAGTCGATGTAGTCGTCCAGCCCGAACGCGCCGTGGCGCAGGCTCACGTCGCGGGCGTTGTGCCAGTCGGTGATGTACACGTCATGGTCCTGCAGCAGGGTGCGCACCGTCTCGCGCAGCAGCGTGGCAAAGTGGCCCGACAGCGGCGCCACCAGCAGCACCGGCGGCTGGCCGGTGACGCCCGTCTTGTGAAAGCGCAGCAGCGTGCCAAACGGCAGGGCCAGGACCTTCTGTTCGGTCACGGCGAAGGATTCTTCGCCGACGGTCACGGCGTCAATGCTGTAGGGCGGGCGGGTGTGGGTGAGCCGCATGCGCGAAAACACCTCGCTGGCCGCGGCCATCTTGCGCAGCACCGAGCCTTCGGTCTGGCGCAGCCACAGCGCGGCGCCGCTGTGCTGGGCCAGCAGGCGCAGCGGGGACATCAGGTCGGACTGGGTTTGGTAGGCCTGGTAGAGCATGTTCTTCCTGACGGCAGGGGCTTTTGGCCCGGTACCGGGTTTGCAGGCAAGTTGTGGGCCAAGGGGGGCGGACCGCGCCATGCACCGATCTGGCCCGCAACTTGCTCAATCCCGGGGCACACCGGAGATCAGCATGGCCAAGCCCGTCCTCACCATCAGCAGCAAGAATTACGGCGCCTGGGCGCTGCGCGGCTGGCTCATGGCGAAGCTGGCCGGGCTGGATTTCACCGAAAAGGTGATTCCGCCCGACGATCCGGCCATGAAGGCCGAGATGCTGCTGCTGGCGCCGTCCATGCTGGTGCCTTCGCTGCAGCACGGCGGCGTCAAGGTCTGGGACACCCTGGCCATTGGCGAATACCTCAACGAAATCAAGCCCAAGGCCGGTTTGCTGCCGGCGGATGCCAGGGCGCGCGCGCACTGCCGCGCGATCTGCGGCGAAATGCATTCGGGCTTCTCGGCGATGCGCGGCGCGTTGCCGATGAACATCAAGGCCCATTTCCCCGGCTTCAAGGTCTGGTCGCGCGCGCAGGCCGACATCGACCGCGTGCTGGCCATCTGGAAGGAATGCCTGGCCACCTATGGCGGGCCGTTCCTGTTCGGCAAGGTGCCCACGCTGGCGGACGCCATGTACGCCCCGGTGGTCACGCGCTTTCTGACCTACGACGTGCCGCTGGACAAGGTGAGCGCGGCCTACTGCAAGCGCATCATGGAGTTGCCCGCCATGAAGGAATGGGTGGCAGCAGCGAAGAAGGAACCCGACGAGATCGACGAACTCGACGCCGAGTTCTAGGACGCCCCCCGATGCGGCCTGCGGCCGCCTCCCCCCACTGGGGGGCGACACCGGCGGCCCGGCGGAGCCGGTTCCGCGGTGTCACTGGACTGGCTTCACTTCCAGGGAGTTGGTGGAGGTATCTCGCATACAGGCTCCACGTCAACGGTCTTGAAATCCGCCGGGCTCACGATCTCCAGGTATTCCATGTCGGGCGAATAGTCGAACAGGTAATGGCGGATGCCGGGGCGCTGGTGGACCACGTCGCCGGCTTCCACCAGCGTCACCTTGTCTTCGTACATGAACTTGGCCCAGCCCTTGGTCATGATCACGATCTGGAAGTCCGCCTCATGTCGGTGCCAGCCCGTGCCCGTTTCCGGTGCCATGTTGGCCTTGACCAGGTGGGCAATGACCTTGCCGTTGGTGGCCTCGGCCACCCCCAGGTCGCGGTAGAGGAAGAAATCACGCAGGCCGCCCGAGACGAATTCGGTGTCGCCGGGCTTGACGTGGGAGAACTTGGTTTGGGTGCGGTCCAGCATGGGGCTTCTCCTTGCGGTTGGGGTGAATGCTGCGGTGCAGCACCCAAGCATGAAGCGTTCCCGGGTGAACAGGGCGCCATGCACCGGTCTGGGATAATCGCGCCCCATGAGCGGCAACACCTTCGGCACCCTATTCGCAGTCACCAATTTCGGTGAATCCCACGGCCCGGCCATTGGCTGCGTGATCGACGGTTGCCCGCCGGGCATGGCGCTCAGTGAGGCCGACATCCAGGGCGACCTGGACCGCCGCCGCCCCGGCACCAGCCGCCATGTGACCCAGCGCAACGAACCCGACACGGTCGAGATCCTCAGCGGCGTGTATGAAGGCAAGACGACGGGCACACCGATCTGCCTGCTGATCCGCAACACCGACCAGCGCAGCAAGGACTATTCCGACATCGCCCAGACTTTCCGCCCTGGCCATGCCGACTACACCTACCTGCAGAAATACGGCCTGCGTGATCCGCGCGGCGGCGGCCGGTCGTCCGCCCGCCTGACGGCGCCCATGGTGGCCGCCGGCGCAGTGGCCAAGAAATGGCTGAAGGAAAAATACGGCACCACCTTTCGCGGCTGCATGGCGCAGATCGGCGAGGTCAGCATTCCGTTCGAGAGCTGGGACCATGTGCCCAATAACCCGTTCTTCGCCCCCATGGCCGACGTGACCCACCTGGAGGCCTACATGGACAGCCTGCGCAAGGCGGGCGATTCGTGCGGCGCGCGCGTGCGCGTCACGGCCAGCAATGTGCCCGTGGGCCTGGGCGAGCCGCTGTTTGACAAGCTGGACGCCGACATTGCTTACGCCATGATGGGCATCAACGCCGTCAAGGGCGTGGAGATCGGCGCGGGCTTTGGCAGCATCACCCAGCGCGGCACCACCCATGGCGATTCACTGTCGCCCCAGGGCTTTCGCACCAACAACGCCGGCGGTGTGCTGGGCGGCATCAGCACGGGGCAGGACATTGACGTGGCCATTGCCATCAAGCCCACCAGCTCCATCATCAGCCCGCGCGAGACCATCAACGTCAACGGTGAATCGACCGAGGTCATCACCAAGGGCCGCCACGACCCCTGCGTGGGCATCCGCGCCACGCCGATCGCCGAGGCCATGCTGGCGCTGGTGCTGATGGAGCACGCCTTGCGCCACCGCGCGCAAAACGGCGATGTGAACCCGCCCGTGCCGGTGCCGCAGGCGTCGTTCCTCTAAAGCGCACCCGTGACCCTGTAAGTGACTGAAGCCGCAGCCCAGCGCCGCCAGCTGGTGCCGTTTGCCGCGCTGTCGGCCACTTACTTCGCCCACATCGGGTTCTTCAATCCGTACCTGCCGCTGTGGCTGAAGGACCTGGGCCTGCCCATCGTCGTGATCAGCCTGCTGACCTCGGTGCAGAGTTTCACGCGCGTGTTCGCGCCGTATGCCTGGGGCGCTTTAAGCGACCACACCGGTGAGCGCGTGCGCCTCTTGCGCATCAGCGCGGCGGTGGCGCTGCTGGCGTCGGTGGGGCTGTGGTTCAACCTGGGCGCGTGGTGGATCGGCGTCGTGCTGCTGGTGCTGTTCACCCACACCAGTTCCATGATGTCGCTGACCGAAGCCGCCATGGCGCATCTGGTGGCGGGCGACTGGGGGCGCTACGGGCGCATCCGCCTGTGGGGCTCGGCGGGCTTCATGCTCACCGTGTTTGCCGCCGGTGCCTGGTTTGAAGGCCATGGCATGAAGGACTTCCCCGCGTGGACGGCCGTCACGCTGGGCGGTGTGCTGCTGTGCACCTGGTGGCTGCCCGACGTGCGCGAAAAGCCCACCCATGCCCACGTGGTGAAGGAGCCCATCGGGCCGGTGCTTCGCCAGCCGGTGGTGCGCTGGTTCTTTGCGTCATTGCTGTTCCACGTGATGGCGCATTTTTCGATCTACGGATTTCTGTCGCTGTACCTGGATTCGCTGGGCTACAGCAAGGCCATGATCGGCACGCTGTGGGCGGTGTCGGTGCTGGTGGAGATTGCGTGGTTTTTTGCGCAGGGGCGGCTGATTGGCGCCTTGCGCATGACGCACTGGCTGGTGGTGTGCGGCGCGGCCACCGTGGCACGCATGGCGCTGACCGCCGGCCTGGGCGACTGGCTGCTGGCCCTGTTCATTGCGCAGGCCCTGCATGCGCTCACTTTTGCCAGCCACCACACGGCCTGTATCGCCATGGTCAGCCACCACTTCCCCGGCCGCCTGCGCGGGCGCGGGCAGGCGCTGTTCACCGTCATCGGCTATGGCTGCGGCGGCGTGGCCGGCGTGCTGGCCGGCGGCGCCCTGGTGTCGTGGTTGGGGTTTGAGCTGATGTACGGCGTGGCCATGGTGCTGGCCATGCTGGCCACGCTGTGCGCGTGGCGCACGCACCAGCTGGAGCGCGTTTAACGCAACGGTGTGGCGGGGGTAGCTGCCATGCGCAGGGGCTTGTTGCTCAGCTCGGTCTTGTACAGAACAGTGCCCACTGCGGCCACGGCGCAGCAGATCGTGCCGAACAGCAGCACCCAGGGCCAGCGTGAAGTGCGCTCGGGCAGCTCGGGCAGCGGGGCGGGGCGGCTCAGGCGGCCGGCGGGGCGCAGGTCCGGGTCGGCGGGCGCTTCCTTGCGGGCGAGCCACTGGTCGTGCTGCTCGCGTTGCGCCGGGTCCGACAGCACCTCGTAGGCCTTGTTGAGGTTGGCCATGACGCGCGGCGCAAAGCGGTTGTCGGGGGATTTGTCGGGGTGGTAACGCTGGGCCATGCGCCGGTAGGCCACACGGATGTCACCCGCGGGTGCGTTGCGCGCAACCTGCAGGATGTCGTAGTACGAGGGGACGGACGTTCGCATTCAGGTGTTTTTGGCCGTGGGCCCGCGCGGATTCTATGTGAAGCGCTATCAAAATGAAAGCGCAGGTGTTGCGCCGGCGCCGCGCCCGGCGCGGTCTCAGGGCTCGGGCGGTGCCCCGCGAAAGGGGTTGAAGCCGGTGATCAGCGCGGTGGCGGCGAGCACCAGCACGCAGCCCGGCAGCATGCCCAGGGTCACCGGCTCGCCCAGGAACAGCCCGCCCCAGGTCACACCAAACAGCGGGATCATGAAAGCCGACGACGTGGCGGCGCTGGCGGGTATCTCGCGCATGAGCCGCATGCTGATCCAGTACATGAAGCCCGAAGTGACACAGCCCAAGGTGCCAACGGCCAGCAACACGCCTGGCGTGAAGCTCATGGCCGGCGCGGATGCACCCATGGGCAGCAACAGCACCAGGGCCGCAGCCACATGCACGGCGGCCGACGCCGGCAGCGGCTGGTGAGCCAGCGTGGCACGCTTCATCAGAATGGCGCCGAAGCCGTACGCGGCCGCGGCCGCCGTGCAGGCCAGCGCTGCCATTACCACTGTGGCCGTGACCGCCACGGGGCCCAGTTGCACCAGCAGCGCCACGCCGGCAAAGCCGAGGGCGCAGCCGGCCAGCCGGCGCGCGGTCAGCCGCTCTTCGCCCATGGCGGCGGCGCCCAGGATGCCGAACAGCGGCGCCGTCGCATTGAGCACGGCCGAATACCCCGCGGGCAGCACCAGCCCGGCCCAGTTGAACAGTACAAACGGCGCCACAACGGTCAGCGCTGCCGTGGCCGTCAGCGCTGGCCAGGCCGCGCGCGCCGGCCAGTGGTGGCGCAGCATGCGCATCAAGACAGCAAGCACCAGCGCGGCCAGGATGCAGCGGATGCCGGCCAGGCCAAACGGCCCGAGCGCGGGGCTGGCCACGCGGATGAGCGGGAACGACGCGCCCCACAGGGCCGACATGGCGACCAGCTGGGCAAAGTGGCGTGTTTTCATGGGGGCGCATGTATTCTGCCGGGCGCCGCGCAAAAGTAGCGGCACAATGCGCGCAGAGGCGACACAGGTAGGAAAAAGGATTCATGCCGCAACTGAACTTCGTCAAGCAGGGCCAGGGCCCGCTGGTGGTCCTGAGCCATGCGCTCGGCTGTGACCTGAGCATGTGGGACGGCGTGGCCGACCTGCTGGCGCGCCGCTATACCGTGCTGCGCTACGACCATCGCGGCCATGGCGGCTCCGCTGGCGTCGGCGGCCCGTACACCATGGAGGTGTTCGCCGACGACGCGGCCAGCCTGATCGAGGCGCACAGCAACAGCCCGGTGACCTTCATTGGCCTGGTCATGGGCGGCATGACGGGCCAGCAACTGGCCGTGCGCTACCCGCACCTGGTGCGCAGCATCGTCATGGCCAACTCGGCAACCTACTTTGACGACAGCATCCGCGCGCGGCTGACGCAGCGCGTTCGCCTGGCGCTGGCCCAGGGCATGGACGCCGTGGCTGATGAGGCCATGCACCGCTGGTTCAGCCCGGCCTTCATGGCCGACCCGCAGGGCGCGGGCAAGGTGGCCGCGCTGCGCGCGCAGCTGGCCGCGATGGACCCAAAGGTCTATGCCGCCAGCTGCGAAGCCATGATGGAGGTGGATTTCGGCAGCACCAACACACTGATTGCCTGTCCCACGCTGGTCATCTCGGGCACGCAGGACGATGCCATTTCGGCCAGCACCGCCGAGGTGTTGTGCCGCAGCATTTCGGGTGCCGAACTGCGCACCCTGCCCACGGGCCGCATGAGTGCCGTGGAGCAACCCGCGGCTTTTGCCAACCTTGTTCACGACTTTCTTAGAACCACATGAAAACCGCTGTCATCCTGAATGGTCCCAACCTCAACCTGCTGGGCACGCGCGAACCCGCCGTCTATGGTGCCCAGACCCTGGCCGACGTGGAAAAGCTCTGCGCCGATGCCTGCGCGGTGCACGGCTTCAAGCTGGACTTCCGCCAGACCAACCACGAAGGCGTGCTGGTGGACTGGCTGCAGGAAGCCGGGCGCAACCAGGCCGCGGGCACGGTAGCCGGCGTGGTGCTGAACGCCGGCGCCTACACCCACACCAGCGTGGCGCTGCACGACGCCATCAAGGGCGCGGGCGTGACACTGATCGAATTGCACATCAGCAACGTGCATGCGCGCGAGGCGTTTCGCCACCACAGCTACATCTCGCCGGCGGCCAAGGCCGTGATGGCGGGCTTTGGCGTGCAGGGCTACCCGCTGGCGATTGCCGGTCTGGCCGCGATGGCGGGCATGTAGCCGCGCGTCACATCTCCTACACTGGCGGGCTATGAACCAGCCAGTACATTCAGCGCGCGCACCGCGCACGGCCGCGAAGACCGAGCCCCGCACCAACGATCCCGCGCGCACCATGGCCGACATCATTGAAGTGGCCACGCACGAGTTCTCCGAGAAAGGCCTGGCCGGCGCGCGCATTGACGTGATCGCCGAGGCCATGCGCACCAGCAAGCGCATGATCTACTACTACTTCGGCAGCAAGGAGGCGCTGTACATCGCCGTGCTGGAGGAGGCCTACCGCCGCATCCGCGAGATCGAGGTCGGCCTGCACCTGGAAGACCTGGCGCCCGAGGACGCGTTGCGCAAGCTGGTGGGCTTTACCGTCGATTACCAGCTGGCCAACCCGGACTTCATCCGTCTGGTGATGAACGAGAACATCCACCGCGGTGAATTCCTGGCGCAGAGCAAGACCATCCAGCAGCTCAACGTGCCGGCCATCAACGCCGTGCGCGAGGTGTATGAGCGCGGCGTCAAGGCCGGCGTGTTCCGCAGCGGGGTTGATCCGGTGGACCTGCACATGTCCATCAGCGCCCTGAGCTTCTTCAACGTGGCCAACCGCCACACCTTTGCCCTGATCTTCAAGCGCGACCTCGAATCGCCCGCCGCCATCGTGGCGCGGCGCGACAGCATCATCGAGATGGTCGTGCGCTCCGTGCGCAAGTAACCGGCAGCAGGGCGCCCAGCGCCTCTAAGGGTTTTCACGGATTCGTAAAAACTAACCAGTTCGTACATTTCCGTGACCGGCATCGCATGTGCCGGCCGGAACAACGGAGACAACGCATGCTCACAACCCTCCTGGACCGCTATTGCCGGCTGCTGGGCTTTGCCATGGTGGCCTGCCTGGCGGTCATGGTGGCGCTGGTGTTTGGCAATGTGGTCATGCGCTATGGCTTCAATTCCGGCTTCACGCTGTCCGAGGAACTGTCGCGCTGGCTGTTTGTGTGGATGACGTTCATGGGCGCGGTGGTGGCGGTGCACGAGCGCGCCCACCTGGGCAACGACACGCTGGTCTCGCGCCTGCCGCTGGCCGGCAAGAAGCTGTGCCTGGGCGCGACCTACCTGCTCATGCTGTACCTGTGCTGGCTGCTGCTGCGCGGCGCCTGGCAACAGACGCGCATCAACGCCGACGCCACCAGCGCGGTGATGCAGGTGTCCATGGGCATCCTGTACGCCAGTGGTGTGGTGTTTGCCCTGTCGGCCATGCTGATGCTGGCCGCCAGCCTGTGGCGCCTGGTGTGCGGCCGCATGACGCAGGCCGAGCTGACCGGCATGCACGGGGAAGAGGCATGACCATCGTCATTTTCGTGGGCGCGTTGCTGGGCGCCATGGCGCTGGGCGTACCCATTGCGTTTGCGCTGCTGGCCAGTGGTGCCGCGCTGATGTGGCACCTGAACATGTTTGACGCGCAGATCCTGGCGCAAAACGTGATCGAGGGTGCCAACAGCTTTCCGCTGCTGGCCGTGCCGTTCTTCATGCTGGCTGGCGAGATCATGAACGCCGGCGGACTGTCGCGCCGCATCGTCAATTTTGCGATGGCCCTGGTGGGGCATGTGCGCGGCGGCCTGGGCTATGTGGCCATCACCGCCGCGGTGATGATGGCCGCGTTGTCGGGCTCGGCCGTGGCCGATGCGGCCGCGCTGTCGGCGCTGCTGCTGCCCATGATGGTGGCCGCCGGCCATGACAAGGCGCGCTCGGCCGGTCTGCTGGCGTCGGCCAGCATCATCGCGCCCGTCATTCCGCCCAGCATCGGTTTTGTGATTTTTGGCGTGGCGGCCAACGTGTCGATCAGCAAGCTGTTCCTGGCGGGCATCGTGCCGGGCATCCTGCTGGGCGTGGCGCTGTGGGTGACATGGTGGTGGCTGGCGCGGCGCGAGCAGGTGGCCACGCCGCCGCGCAGGAACGCCGCGCAGGTGCTGCAGGCCTTGCGCGATGCCGGCTTTGCGCTGGGCCTGCCGGTGATCGTGATCGTGGGCCTGAAGTTCGGCGTGTTCACCCCGACGGAGGCGGCCGTGGTGGCCGCCGTCTATGCGCTGGCTGTCTCGATGGGCGTGTACCGCGAGCTGCGCTGGAACCAGCTGTACGGTCTGTTCCAAGCGGCGGCCAAGACCACCTCGGTCATCATGTTCCTGGTGGCCGCGGCCATGGTGTCGGCCTGGCTGATCACCGTGGCGCAGCTGCCCGACCAGATCATCGGGCTGCTGCAGCCCTTCCTGGACAGCCCGCGCCTCCTGATGTTCATGATCATGGTGCTGGTGATCGTGGTCGGCACAGCCATGGACATGACGCCCACTGTGCTGATCCTCACGCCGGTGCTCATGCCCATCGTCAAGGCGGCCGGCATCGACCCGGTGTACTTCGGCGTGCTGTTCATCATGAACAATGCCATCGGCCTCATCACGCCGCCCGTGGGGACGGTGCTGAACACCGTGGCCGGCGTGGGCAGGATCAGCATGGACGAGGTCACGCGCGGCGTGTGGCCTTTCATGATCGCGCAGTTTGCGCTGATGTTCCTGATGGTCATGTTCCCCCAGATCGTGATCTGGCCGGCGCGCTGGCTGGCCGGCTGATCCTTTTCATTTCTTCCACAACCACCATCCCATCCCAGGAGACAACCCATGAAACGCATCTTCCTCAAGACCACCCTGGCCGCGCTGGCCCTTGCCGCCCTGGGCGCGGCCCAGGCGCAGGACAAGACCATCAAGTTCGCCACGCAGAACCCCAAGGGCCACCCGCTGGTCATGGGCATGGAAAAGTTTGCCGAGATCGTGGCGGCCAAGTCCGCCGGCAAGATCAAGGTCAACCTGTTCCCCGGCGGCGTGCTGGGCAGCGACCAGGCCAATGTGTCGGCCCTGCAGGGCGGCACGCTGGAGATGGTGACCATGAACTCCGGCATCCTGGCCAGCCAGGTCAAGGACTTCTCGGTGTATGACTTCCCGTTCATGTTTGCCAGCAGCCGCGAGGCCGATGCCGTGCTGGACGGCCCCTTCGGCAAGAAGATGCACGCCAAACTCGAGGAAAAGGGCCTGGTCGGCCTGACCTACTGGGAGCTGGGCTTTCGCAACATCACCAACAGCAAGCGCCCCCTGCTGAAGGTGGAGGACATCGCTGGCCTGAAGCTGCGCGTGATCCCCAACCCGATCAACGTGGACTGGGTCAAGGCACTGGACGCCAACCCCACGCCGCTGCCGTTCCCCGAGGTGTACGCCGCGCTGGAGCAAAAGGCGATTGACGGGCAGGAGAACCCCATCACGGTGATCAACGCCAACAAGTTCTACGAAGTGCAGAAGTTCGCGGCCATCACCAACCACCAGTACAACCCGCAGTCGGTGATGATCAGCAAGAAGTTCTGGGACACGCTGTCGGCCGCCGAAAAGCAGATCGTGCAGGACGCCGCCGTCGAGGCCGGCAAGTACCAGCGCGAGCAGGCGCGCTCGCAGGTGGCGGCGGCGCTGGACAACATGAAGAAAAACGGCATGCAGGTGAGCGAATTCCCGGCAGCGGAAGTGCTCAAGTTCGCCGACAAGATGAAGCCGGTGATCAGCAAGCACGCCGCCACGGCCGGCGAGGCCACGGTCTCGGAGCTGCTGGCCGAGCTGGCCAAGCTGCGCAAGTAAGCCGTGGACGCCGCCGGCATGAGCGATCCGCACGCACCGACCCTGCGGGCTGCGCCCGCGCGATCTTTGGTGGGCCTGATCGGCTCGGGCATCCAGCGCTCGCTCACGCCGGCCATGCATGAGGAGGAGGCGCGCCACCACGGCCTGCGCCTGCACTACCAGCTGATCGACCTGGACACCACGCACAGCACGGTGGACGCGCTGCCCGGGCTGATCCAGGCCGCGCGCACCATGGGCTTTGCCGGGCTCAACATCACCTACCCGTGCAAGCAGGCGGTGATCCCGCTGCTGGACGATTTGTCGGATGAAGCCCGTGCCATGGGCGCGGTGAACACCGTGGTCAACGACGGCGGCCGGCTGATGGGGCACAACACCGATGGCTCGGGCTGGTTGTGGGGCTTTCAGCGGGCCTTGCCGCAGGCCGATGTGAGCCATGTGGTGCTGCTGGGCGCGGGCGGCGCGGGCTCGGCGATTGCCCATGCGGTGCACAAGCTGGGCGCGGGCCGGCTGACGATTGTGGACAGCGACCTGTCGCGCGCGCAGGCGCTGGCCGACAGCCTCGCGCAGCTGTATGGCGCGCGCATGGACGCCGCAGCCGACCCGGCGCAGGCCATGGTCACCGCCACCGGCCTGATCCACGCCACGCCCACGGGCATGGACAAGCTGCCCGGTCTGCCGCTGGCTGAATCGCTGCTGCACCCGGGCCTGTGGGTGGCCGAGATTGTTTACTTCCCGCTGGACACGGCGCTGCTGAAGGCCGCGCGCGCGCGTGGCTGCCCCACGGTGGACGGCGGCACCATGGCGGCCGGCCAGGCGATAGGCGCGTTCAGGCTGTTCACCGGGCTCACGCCGGACGCCGCGCGCATGGAATCACATCTGCGCCAGCTGCTGGCTCAACGCGCCGGCCGCACAGACTGAGGTCACCCCATGAAAAAATCCATTGCCACCGTGTCCGTCAGCGGCATGCTGCCGCAAAAGCTGGCCGCCATTTCGGCCGCGCGGTTCGACGGCGTGGAAATTTTCGAAAACGACCTGCTGCAGTTTGCCGGTACGCCGCGCGACGTGCGCCGCATGGCCGAGGACCTGGGCCTGAGCATCGACCTGTTCCAGCCGTTTCGCGACTTTGAAGGCGTGGGCGCGGCGCAGCTGCAGCGCAACCTGGACCGGGCCGAGCGCAAGTTCGACCTGATGCAGGAGCTGGGTGCGCCGCTGATGCTGGTGTGCTCCAACGCGCAGCCCGATACATCGGCCGACCGCGAGCTGATTGCCGCGCAGCTGCGCGCGCTGGCCGAGCGGGCGGGCCGGCGCGGCCTGCGCATCGGCTACGAGGCCCTGGCCTGGGGCACGCACACCCACCGCTTTGCCCAGGCCTGGGAGGCGGTGAAGCTGGCCGACCATCCGCACCTGGGCCTGATCCTGGACAGCTTTCACACCCTGGTGCTCAAGGACGACTGGGCCCCGATTGCCGATATCCCCGGCGACCGCATTTTTTATGTGCAGCTGGCCGACGCGCCCTGGCTGCAGCTGGACCCGTTGTCGCACAGCCGGCATTACCGCTGCTTTCCGGGGCAGGGTGAATTTCCGGTGGTGCCGTTTGTGGGTGCCGTGCTGGAGGCTGGTTACACCGGCCCGATGTCGCTGGAAATCTTCAACGACGAATTCCGCGCATCGCCCGCAAGGCCCACGGCCGCCGACGCCATGCGCTCGCTGCAGTGGCTGGAAGAGCAGGTGCGCCACCTGCCGCAGCGCAAGCCAGGCCCCGCCCAGGGCGTACCGCACGGCCAGAGCCACCGCGTGGCACTGCTGGATCCGCCGCCCGCGCCGCAGCTCACGGGCTGGTCATTCATTGAATTCGCGGCCGACGCCGTGACGGCGCAGCGCCTGGGCAGCTTTCTGGCGGCCACCGGCTTTGAGCGCATCGGCAGTCACCGCTCCAAGGCGGTGGACCTGTGGGGCCAGGGCGAGGTGCGCGTGGTGCTCAACCGCGAAGACGAATCCTTTGCCCGCTCCTACTTTGGCCTGCACGGCCCGTCGGCCTGCGCCGTGGCGCTGGGCACCACCGATGCGCCAGCCGCGCTGGCCCGGGCCGAGGCCTTTGGCTGCCAGCGGGTGGCCGGCCGCGTGGGCGCCAACGAGCTGACCATCCCCGCGGTGCGCGCGCCCGATGGCAGCCTGGTGTATTTTTTTGACACCCACCACGGCGGCGAGCATGGCTTTGAGGCCGATTTCATCGTCAACCCCGCAGCACCCGGCCCGCTGGGTGAGCAGGCGCGGGTGGACCACATCTCGCAGGTGGTGCCGGTGGGCCACCTGGACACCTGGGTGCTGTTTTACCGCGCGGTGCTGGGCCTGCAGCCGCAACACAGCGTGGTGCTCAACGACCCCTTTGGCGTGGTGAAAAGCCGCGCGGTGGAGTCCGCCGACCGCGCCGTGCGCTACTCCATGAACGTGTCGGAGCGGCAGAACACGGCGGCGGGCCGCTCGGTCAGCCAGTTTGGCGGCGCGGGCGTGCACCACATTGCGTTTCGCGTGACGGATGTGCTGGCCACCGCACAGGCCCTGCGCGGCCGCGGCGCACCCATGCTGCAAATCCCTGACAACTACTACGACGACCTGGAGGCGCGCTTCGGGCTGGAGCCGGCGTTTCTGGACGCGCTGCGGCGCAACCATGTGCTGTACGACCGCACCAGTGAGGGTGAATTCCTGCACTGCTACACCACACCGTTTGAAGACCGGTTCTATTTTGAGTTCATCGAGCGGCGCGGCGGCTACACGCAGTACGGCGCGGTCAACGCGCCGGTGCGGCTGGCGGCGCTGGCCCAGCTGCGCGAGCCGCCGCAGGGCTGACCCTGCAGGAGATCGTGAAAGCCAATAGCATTGAGGGCTTGTTCTTCTGCAAGGCAATGCCATGGCAACCCCCCTGAAGATTGATTTTGTGTCCGACGTGTCATGCCCCTGGTGCGCGATCGGCCTGGCCGCGCTGGAGCAGGCGCTGGACCGTGTGAAGGGCGAGGTGCAGGCCGAGCTGCACTTCCAGCCGTTCGAGCTGAACCCGCAGATGGGTCCGGACGGCCAGGACGTCACCGAGCACCTGACGCAAAAATACGGATCCACCCCCGCGCAGCAGGAACAGATCCGCGACACCATCCGCGAACGCGGCGCCGCGGTGGGCTTTGACTTCCGCCGTGAAGGCCGTGGCCGCATCTGGAACACCTTTGACGCGCACCGCCTGCTGCACTGGGCCGGGCTGGAGGGCGCGGACAAACAGCATGCGCTGAAAAAGGCGCTGCTGGTCGCCCACCACGGCCGCGGCGAAAGCCCGGCGGCACCTGAGGTGCTGGTGGCTGCCGCGCAAGGCGCCGGGCTGGATGCAGCGCGCGCCCGCGAGATTTTGGCGGGCGATGAATTTGCCGCCGACGTGCGCGCGCAGGAGCAGTACTACACCAGCGCCGGCATCCATTCGGTGCCGGCCATCATCTTCAACGACAGACACCTGGTCTCCGGCGGCCAGCCGGTGGAGGTGTTTGAGCAGGCCATCCGCCAGATTGCCGCAGGCGCGGCGGGTGGATGACGCCTGAAGGCATCGCCCGCCTGCGCGCGCAGGCCGAACGCATCAACACGCCTTGCGGCAGCGGCGAAATGGTCTGGCATGCCTGGGGCAGCGGGCGGCCACTGGTGCTGCTGCACGGCGGCAGCGGCAGCTGGACGCACTGGCTGCGCAACATCGAACCCCTGGTGGGCGCAGGGCGGCGCGTGATCGCGGCCGACCTGCCGGGCTTTGGCGATTCAGCACCGCCTGCCACCGGCACTGACGCGGACGCACTGCCCGAGCCGCTGGAGGCGGGGCTGGCGCGGATCGTGGGCGACGCGGCGGTGGATGTGGCGGGCTTTTCGTTTGGCGGCATGACCGCCGGCCTGTGGGCGCAGCGCTTCCCGGCGCGGGTGGCGCGGCTGGTGGTGGCGGGCGCGCCGGGCCTGGGCCTGTTTGCGCGACGCCCGGTGGACCTGAGCCCCTGGCGGCACCTGAGTGATGAGGCTGGGCGTGACGCCGTGCACCGCGCCAACCTGGCCGCGCTGATGCTGCACGACCCGGCGGCCATTGACGACGCGGCGCTGGCCCTGCACAAGGCCAACGTGGTGCGTGACCGCATGAAGGGCCGCACGCTGGCCCGCACCGACGCGCTGGTGCGTGCCCTGCAGCAGGCCCCATGCCCCGTCTGGGCGATCTATGGTGAACACGATGCGCTGTACCAGGGCCAGATGGACGAGGTACGCGAGCGGCTGCAGACCGCGCGCGACTTTCGGGGCATGACGGTGGTGCCCGGCGCGGGCCATTGGGTGCAGTACGAGTGCCCCGGGGCGTTCAACGCCGCGCTGCTGGCGGCGCTGGATTGACGGCCGGTTGAATCAGGCGTAGTCCGACACCGGCACACAGCTGCAAAACAGGTTGCGGTCGCCGTACACGTTGTCCAGCCGGCCCACGGGTGCCCAGTATTTGGCGTGCTGCTTTGCATTCAGCGTGGCGGCGGCCACCTGGCGCGAATAGGCGTGCGTCCATTCATCGGCCATCAGCGCCTGCGCGGTGTGCGGTGCGTGCTTGAGCGGGTTGTCGTCCTGCGGCCATTCGCCCTGTTCCACGCGGCGGATTTCCTCGCCGATGGCGATCATCGCGTCAATGAAGCGGTCGATCTCTTCCAGCGTTTCGCTCTCGGTCGGCTCCACCATCAGCGTGCCCGCCACGGGGAAGCTCAGTGTCGGCGCATGAAAGCCATAGTCGATCAGGCGCTTGGCCACGTCTTCGGCGGTGACGCCGCTGGTTTCCTTCAGCGGGCGCAGGTCCAGGATGCATTCGTGCGCCACATGGCCGTTGTCGCTGGCGTACAGCGTGGGGTAATGGTCCTTCAGGCGTGCGCTGATGTAGTTGGCCGAAAGAATGGCCACTTCGGTGGCCTGCTGCAGGCCCTCGGCGCCCATCATGCGGCAGTACATCCAGCTGATGGGCAGCACCGCGGCGTTGCCCAGCGGTGCCGCTGATACAGCACCCACGCCGTTCACAGGGATGCCGCCTGTGGCATGCCCAGGCAAAAACGGCACCAGGTCCGCCACCACACACACCGGCCCCACGCCGGGGCCGCCGCCGCCGTGCGGGATGCAGAAAGTCTTGTGCAGGTTCAGGTGGCTCACGTCGCCGCCGAACTCGCCCGGCGCGGCCACGCCCACCAGTGCGTTCATGTTGGCACCGTCCACATACACGCGCCCGCCATGCTGGTGCACCAGCGCGCACAGTTCCTTGACCTGCGTTTCAAACACGCCGTGCGTGCTGGGGTAGGTGATCATCACGGCGGCCAGGTTGGCGCTGTGCTTTTCACACTGGGCCCGCAGGTCGGCCATGTCCACGTTGCCGTTGTCATCGCACCTGGTCACCACCACCTGCATGCCCACCATCTGCGCGCTGGCCGGGTTGGTGCCGTGGGCAGACGACGGGATCAGGCAGATGTTGCGGTTGCCTTCGCCGCGGCTTGCGTGGTACGCCTTGATGACCAGCAGGCCCGCGTATTCGCCCTGGCTGCCCGCATTGGGCTGCAGGCTGATGCCGGCATAGCCCGTGGCCTGGCACAGCCACTCGCGCAGCTGCGCGTCCAGCTGCGCATAGCCCTTCAACTGGCCGGCAGGGGCGAACGGGTGCACGTTGGCAAATTCGGGCCAGGTGATGGGGATCATCTCGCTGGTGGCGTTGAGCTTCATGGTGCAGCTGCCCAGCGGGATCATGCTGCGGTCCAGCGCCAGGTCCTTGTCGCTCAAGGCGCGGATGTAGCGCAGCATGCCGGTTTCGCTGTGGTGCGTGTTGAACACCGGGTGGGTGAGGTACGCACTGGTGCGGCGCAGCGCCGTGGGGATCATGGGCTCAATGCCCTTTTCAAATCCGGCGAACGAGGGCAGGGCCTGGCCGTCTTTGGCAAAGATCTTCCACAGCAGCTCCACGTCGGCGCGGGTGGTGGTCTCGTCCAGCGACAGCGTGATGTACTCGCCAAAGTAGCGGCGCAGGTTGGCGCCCAGCGACACCGCGTGGTCCATCAGGCTTTGGGTGGCGGCGCCGGTGTGCAGCGCCAGCGTGTCAAACGCGCTGTCCTGCTTGGGCGCATGGCCCAGGGCGGCAAGGCCGCGCGCCAGGATGGCGGTGTAGCTGGCCACGCGCTGCGCGATGCGTTTGAGGCCCTGCGGGCCGTGGTACACGGCGTACATGCTGGCCACCACGGCCGGCAGCACCTGCGCGGTGCAGATGTTGGAGGTGGCCTTTTCACGGCGGATGTGCTGTTCGCGCGTCTGCAGCGCCAGGCGGTAGGCCGGGTTGCCGTGCGCGTCCACGCTCACGCCCACCAGGCGCCCGGGCATGGAGCGCTTGAATTCGTCACGACAGGCCAGGTAGGCCGCGTGCGGGCCGCCCGCACCCATGGGCATGCCAAAGCGTTGTGTGGTGCCCACCACGATGTCGGCGCCCCATTCACCGGGCGGCACCAGCAGCGTGAGCGCCAGCAGGTCGGCGCACACGATCAGCGCGGCTTGCCGCGCGTGCACGCGGTCGGCGTCGGCCCGCAGGTCGTCAATGCGCCCGCTGGTGGTGGGGTAGGCGGCCAGCACGGCAAAGTAGTCGCCGTCCAGCAGCTGGTTCCATTCGGGGCCCGAATTGGCCAGCACCACCTCGATGTCCAGCGGCGCGGCGCGTGTCTGCACCACCTCAATCACCTGCGGGTGGCAGTCGCCCGCCACCACGATGCGCCGGCTTTTGCTCTTGACGCTGCGCATGGCCAGCGTCATGGCCTCGGCGGCCGAGGTGGCCTCGTCCAGCATGGACGCATTGGCCATGGGCATGCCCGTCAGGTCGCACACCATGGTCTGGAAGTTGACCAGCGCCTCCATGCGGCCCTGCGAAATCTCGGCCTGGTAGGGCGTGTAGGCGGTGTACCAGGCGGGGTTTTCCAGGATGTTGCGCAGGATCACGCCGGGCGTGTGCGTGCCGTAGTAGCCCTGTCCGATAAAGCTTTTGAGCACCTGGTTGTGCTGCGCCATGGCTTTCAGCTCGGCCAGCGCGGCGGCTTCGGTCACCGCGGCGGGCAGCTTCATGGCGGCGCTGCGGGCAATGCTGCGCGGCACGATGCTGTCGATCAGCGCGCGGCGTGATGCCTCGCCGATCACCGACAGCATGTGCGCCTCGCCGGCGGCATCAATGCCGATGTGGCGGGGAATGAATTCGCTGGCGTTCTCCAGATCGCTTAAGGGACGGGCAGCAGACATCAACATGGCAGGGTCCTGTTCAGGTGGCAGGGATCAGGCGTTGGCGGAAAAGGCGGTGTAGCTGGTTTCGTCCATCAGCGCGGCCAGCTGCGACGCATCGGACAGCTTGACCTTGAAGAACCAGCCCGCGCCCAGTGGGTCGGTGTTGGCCAGTGACGGGTCGGCGCGCAGCGCCTCGTTCACCTCGGTCACTTCGCCGCTGACCGGCATGTACACATCGGCGGCGGCCTTCACCGACTCCACCACGCCCGCGGTTTCCTTCTGGGCATAGGCCTTGCCCACCTCGGGCAGGTCCACAAACACCACGTCGCCCAAAGCGTCCTGCGCATGGTGCGTGATGCCGACGATGGCCGTGTCGCCCTCAACCTTCAGCCATTCGTGATCTTCGGTGTACTTGATGCTCATGGGGTTCTCCTGATGGGGGTTAGATTCCAATTAATTGCCGCGGTAGTAGTTTGCGGGTGTGAAGGGCATGGCAGCCACTTCCATGGGGACGGCTTTGCCGCGCACGATGGCGTTCACGCGCGTGCCGATGGCTGCATATTCGGTACCAACGTAGCCCATGGCCACGGGCTTGTCCACGCTGGGGCCCAGCAGGCCGCTGGTCACTTCGCCGATGCGCTGGCCCGCCGCGTTCTGCAGCTCGGTATGGTCGCGCACGGGCACGCGCTCCAGCGCCACCAGACCCACGCGCTTGCGCACCAGGCCCTCGCCGGCCAGTTGGGCCAGCACGCGGTCCGCGCCGGGAAAGCCGCCTTCGCGCTCGCCGCCGGCACGCCGCACCTTCTGCATGGCCCAGGTCAGCGCGGCCTCCACCGGCGTGGTGGTGGTGTCGATGTCGTTGCCGTACAGGCACAGGCCAGCCTCCAGCCTCAGCGAATTGCGCGCACCCAGGCCAACGGGCTTGACCTCGGGCTGGGCCAGCAGGGCACGGGCAAAGGGCTCGGCATGCGTGGGCGGGATGGAGATTTCAAAGCCGTCTTCACCGGTGTAGCCGCTGCGCGTGATGTACAGGTCCGCGCCTTCCCAGATGTAGTGGCCACCGGTCATGAAGACCAGCTTGTCCAGCCCGGTCAAAAGCCGCGACAGGGCGGTGACGGCCTGCGGCCCCTGCAGCGCCAGCAGGGCCTGCTCAGGCATGGGCAGCACCGCGCAATGCGCGCCGATTCTTTCCTGGATGTGGGTGATGTCGCCCACCTTGCATGCACCGTTGACGATGACGAACAGGTCCGCGCCCCGGTTGACGAACATCAGGTCGTCCATGATGGTGCCCTGGTCGGTCAGCAGCAGGCCGTAACGCTGCTTGCCCTCGGCCAGGCCGATCACATCCACCGGCATCAGGGTTTCAAACGCGGCGGCGGCATCGGCGCCCACCAGGCGCAGCTGGCCCATGTGGGAGACGTCAAACAGGCCGGCGGCGTTGCGGGTGTGGTGGTGCTCGGCCATCAGGCCGGCGGGGTACTGCACCGGCATGGAATAACCGGCAAACGGCACCATGCGGGCACCCAGTTCGAGGTGCAGCGCGTGCAGCGGGGTTTTGTGCAGGGTTTCGGCGGTGGCGGACACGTGATCTCCGGGGCAAGCTGTGAGGCCACGGCTCACGCCATGGGCTGCCCCTGCTGTCCGCTCTACCTGAGAGATTCACGCCGTCGATGCGGCGCTTGCTCCTTCGGTGGGCCACCACGCGGGTGGCCTCTCTCCAGCAAGGAAACACCCCTTGCGGGGTGCTTTGCCAGTCCTTTTGCCTGAGCGTTCGGGGTGTCCCTGCGCCTTCGGCGGCTTCCTCGAAAGAAGCTCTCTCCTGACTGCCGCCGATTCTACCTACTTGGAATAGACCAGATCGCGCAAAGTCAGCGAGAGCGCCGGCACATAGGTAATCACCAGCAGGCAGGCCAGGATCACCAGCACAAACGGAATCAGGTGCCCCACAATGCGGTCCAGCGATATTCGCGCCACGGTGCAGGCCGCAAACAGGTTCACGCCAAACGGCGGCGTGATCATGCCCAAAGCCAGGTTCACCACCATGATCAGGCCGAAGTGCACCGGGTCCACGCCAAAGTGCATGGCCACCGGCGCCAGGATGGGCGCCAGCACGATGATGGCCGCGCTGGTTTCAATGAACATCCCGATGAAGAACAGGGCCGCGTTCACACCCAGCAGGAACAGCGCCGGGCTTTGCAGCACGGCCTCCAGCCAGCGGCCGATCGCATCCGGCACGCCCGCGCGCGTGATCAGGAAGGCAAACAGCCCCGCGTTGGCAATGATGAACATGATCACGGCCGAGCTGATGACCGACTTGCGCAGGATGGTGTACAGGTCGCGCGGCTTGATCTCGCGGTAGATCACCATGCCCACGATCAGCGCATAGGCCACGGCCGCGGCCGACGCCTCGGTGGGCGTGAACACGCCGCCATAGATGCCGCCCAGGATGATGACCGGCATCAACAGCGCCCAGCCGGCCTGCAGCGTGGCCCGGCCCACGCCCATGCGGCCGTCGCCGTCGTTCTTGCCCCAGCCCTTGATGCGGCAGTAGATGTGCACGAACACCATCAGCGCGACACCGATCAGAATGCCGGGGCCGAAGCCCGCAATGAACAGCTCGCCAATGGACACTTCCGCGCTCACGCCGTACAGGATCATCGGAATGCTGGGCGGGATGACCACGCCCAGTTCGGCCGACGTGGCCTGCAGCGCGGCGGCGTAGCTGGTGGGGTAGCCGTGCTTGATGAGCGCCGGGATCAGGATGGCGCCGATGGCAAAGGTGGTGGCCACCGACGAGCCCGAGACCGCCGCAAAGATCATGCAGGTGAGCACGCAGGTCATGGGCAGGCCGCCCTGCACGCCGCCGACCAGCGACTTGGCAAACTCCACCAGCCGGCGCGAGATGCCGCCGGTTTCCATCAGGTTGCCCGCCAGGATGAAGAAAGGGATCGCCGCCAGCGGAAACTTGTTGATCGAGTTGAACATCTCCTTGACGGAGATCAGCATGTTGGCGTTGGCCACCTGGATGCCGAGCACCGACGCCAGCCCGATGGACACGGCGACCGACACGGTGAGTGCAAAGCACAGCACCATGGTTGTAATCATCACGGGGGTCATTGCGCCGTTTCCAGTTCGAGACGTTGCGGGTCCAGCAGGTTGCCGACGATGCCCAGCACACAAAAAAGCCCGCCCACGGGCATGGCCAGGTAGGCCCAGAACATCGACACGCCCTCCAGCCCGATCATGGTCTGCACCGAGCCGCGATTGGCGTAGTCCCAGCCCCACCAGACGATGACGGCGATCAGCGCCAGCGCCGCCGCGCACACCACGAAGTCCAGCACGCGCCTGATCTTCGGCGGGCTCCACCGGTACAGCACGTCCACGCTGACCATGGCGCCCTGGCGAAAAGCGGCCGGGATGCCCAGGAACACCATCCAGATCAGGCTGAAGCGGATCAGCACCTCGGTCCATTCGGCCGGCTGCGCCAGCACGAACCGCATGAAGATCTGGAACACGCCCAGGAAGGCTGCCAGTGCCATCATGGCGCACGCAACAAACATGGCCACCGAAGTGGCCATGTGTTCGAACCGCAGGAAGGTCGCCCGCATTACTTGAAGTTGCGGATCTTGTCGATGTTGGCCTTGCCGAACTGCTTCTCGAATTCAGCGTTCACCGGGGCCAGGGTGGCAACGAACTTGCTCTTGTCCACGTTTTCCACCACCGACATGCCCTTGGCGCGCAGCTCGGCCACGCCCTTGGCGTCGTCTTCGTCCACGCGGGCGCGGTTGGCCTTGGTGCCTTCCTTGGCGGCGTCGATGAAGGCCTGCTTGTCCGCGGCGCTCAGCTTGTCAAACGAGGCCTTGTTCATCAGGAAGATGGCGGGCGAGTACACATGGCCGGTGAGCGACAGGTGCTTTTGCACCTGCTCGAACTTGGCCGCCATGATCACCGACAGCGGGTTCTCCTGGCCGTCCACGGTGCCTTGCTGCAAGGCGGTGAACACTTCCGGGAAGGCCATGGGCGTGGTCACGATGCCCAGGCCTTTGTAGGCCGTCACGTGCACCGGGTTTTCCATGGTGCGCATCTTCAGGCCCTTCAGGTCATCGGGCGCGTTGACGGCGCGCTTGCTGTTGGTCATGTGGCGGAAGCCGTTCTCGGCCCAGGCCAGTGCCTTGAAGCCCTTGGAATCGAACTTGGTCAGCATCTCGGCGCCGATGGGGCCGTCCAGCACGGCGCGGGCATGGGCCTTGTCACGGAACAGGAACGGAATGTCCAGGATGCGCGCCTCGGGCACGAAATTGGGCACCGGGCCGGTCGAGCTGAAGGCCAGCTCCTGCGTGCCCAGCTGCACGGCTTCAATGCTTTCGCGCTCGCCGCCCAGCGAGCCGGAATAGAACGTCTGGATCTTGTAGCGCCCGGCGGTGCGCTTTTCGACTTCGCGCGCAAAGGTGTCAATGGCCACGCCCTGGTGGGAGTTCTGCGCCACCGAGATGCTGATGCGCATCGTCGTCTGGGCCGCGGCGCTGGCCACGAAGCCCGCGGCCAGGGTGAGGGCGAAAGCCAGTCTGGAAAATTTCATGTCTTTGTCTCCGGTGTGAAAGGGTTGCGCGAGTTCCGGATTCTGCCAGAACCGCCCCAAAGTCATCATACAACTTTTGGACGACCTCGCCGGACGCGCGGACTCAGCGCGCGCGCAGCTTGAGCAGCCGCTCGCGGGCCGAACTGAGGTGCTCGCGCAGGGTGTACCAGCGGTCGGCAAAACGGTCGGGCAGATCCATGTCGGCCACCTGCTTTTCCAGCTTGTCCAGCCGGGTGACGACCCAGCGCAGCGCAATCGGGTCGCCGGTGGCGATCTTGACCATGTCGGCCTCCAGGAACTTCAGCTCGCCATAGAAGTGCTGCAAAGCCGCGTTGACGCGCCATTCGATGAACACCGGCACGCGGCGCAGCAGCACCAGCGCCAGCGCCGCCAGCGGCACCAGCGCGTACAGCACCAGCTCGGCCCATTGGGCGGCGCGGTAGGGCAGCAGGGTTTCCAGCCAGGGGCGGATGCCCAGCGCGTACTGCTGGGCCACGGGCGACAGCGGGAAGTCGCTGCCGCGCACCGACGGGTACTGGCCCTGGCCTTCGAGGAACCCGCCGGTGGAATGCACTTCGTGCGCCACGTCCAGCAGCGTGCGTTGCAGCGCCGGGTGCAGGCCGGGGCGCACCAGCAGGTGGGTGAGGGTGGCCATCGCAGCGACATCGGCCGAGGGGATGTCGCTGCGCAGCTCGATCGAGCCCTGGGGGATGACCAGCGGGCGCAGCCGCGGCTCGCGCGCGGCCAGCGCCCCGGCACGCTCCACCGTTACCAGCCGCACGCCGTCCATGCGGGCCAGGGCCGCGGCGGTGGATGATTCGCCGGTGGCCACATGCACCACCACGTCCACGCGGTCGTCGGCCAGCGCGGCGATGGCTGCGTCGCCCACCAGCGGCTCGAAGCGGACTTCCTCGGGCTTGATGCGCGCATGGGCCAGCAGCATTTCGGCCGCGCGGTGGTTGGACGAACCGGGGCTTGCCGCGGCGATGCGCAGCCCGCGCAGCTGTGCAACACCCTGTACGCCGGCGCGCGCAAACACCCAGACGATCTCATGGCCGACGGCAGCCAGCCCCTGCACCGGCAGACCTTGCTGCGAGTACAGGCCCTGGGCCAGCGCCACGTCCACGATGTCGGCCGGGCGCGCCAGGCGCTCCAGCGCGTCCTGCGGGCGCGGGTTCGTGATGATTTCCACCTGCACGCCCAGGCGCTCCAGCCGCGCGGCATACGACTGCGCCAGTCGCAGGTAGCTGCTGCCGGCCGGCCCGGTGGCCATGACCAGACGCTGCGGGGGCAGCGGCTTCCAGACGACAGCGGCCCAGGCACAGCCCAGCACCAGGCCCGCCAGGATGGGCAGGTACATGAGCAGCCACCGGCGCCGGTACAGAAACTGAAGTTTCATCGGCCCCTCAGGCTGTAGATGCGGTGGCGCACGAAATCCACATGCTGGTGCAGGGTGTACCAGCGCTGGGCCAGCTCGCGCGGCAGCGTCAGCGTGGAGATGGCCTTGTCCATGCGCGCCAGCCGGCCGTTCAGGCGGCTCATGTCCATGTCGCTGAGGTTGTGGTTGGCCAGGTCGTTTTCGATGAACTTCAGCTCGCCGTACCAGCGCGTGACCCGGCTTTCAAGCTTCCAGCGCAGCCACGCCGGAATCAGCAGCGAAAGCCACCAGGCCACCACCGCCAGGGGCACGCAGATGATCACCAGCCGTTCCACCACCTGCGCCCACCAGAAGGGCAGCAGGCGCTCCAGCCAGCCCTGGCCGTGGCCCATCACGTTGCGTGCCTCGGGCGCGGTGGGGAAGTCGCTGCGGCGCAGCGCGGGGAAATCGCCCGCGCGGTGAAACGGCCCGCCGGGCCCCTGTACCTGCATGGCCGCGGCGGTCATGGCGCGCTTGAGCGCGGTGTCCAGGTCCTGGCGCACCACCAGGTGCGTGTGGGTGGTCAGCAGCGTGACGTCGCGCGGCGGCATGCCCGCGCCCAGGCTGTCCTGCGCCAGCAGCCGCGGCTCCAGGAAATGGTTGCGCTCGGCAATGGCCACGGTGCGCTGCAGCGCGGCCAGGTGCACGCCGGGCGTGCGCAGCAGCTTGCCCACCGCTGGCGCGTCGGCCGCTGCGACCATCAGCACGGCGTCCACCTCGTCGCGTGCCAGCGCGTCGGCCGCGCCCAGGCCGCTCAGTGGCGACAGGCGCATTTCCTCGGGCTTGATGCGTTGCTGCTGCGTCAGCAGATGCGCCATCACGCGGTGGCCGCTGCCTTCTGGGCCGACCGCCACGCGCAGCCCGCGCAGCTGCAGCAGCGAATGCAGGTCGCGCTGGCGACTGAAGATCCACACGGCTTCTATGCCCACATTGGCCAGGGTCTGCACGGCGCTGACGGTGGCCGCCTGCGCGGACTGGGCCGACCAGCCAAACCCGCCTTGCACCAACGCCACATCGGCCTCGGGCGGGTCGGCCTTCAGGCGCTGCAGGTTCTGGGCCGAGCCGCTGGATTCCAGCAGCTCGGTCGCCACGCCCTGACGCTGCAAGGCTTCGGCGTACTGTCGGGCCAGGGGGTAATAGGCGCCGTCCTTGAGGCCGGCGCTGAGGGTGATCCGCGAGGCGGGCATGGGGTACAGCCACGCCCAGAAAAGCCATGCGGCCGCCACGGTGGCTGCCAGGATGGGCAGCCTGATGAGCAACCAGCGGTAGCGGTACAACGTGGCAGTGGCCATGCCTTTTGCGATCCCTTGTTACAAAGGGTTATAGCGCACATGGCCCGGCCCCGCCACCGCGGGATGTCACGGGGCGGCTACATGCCCACGTAGTTGGGGCCGCCGCCGCCTTCGGGCGTGACCCACACGATGTTCTGCGTGGGGTCCTTGATGTCGCAGGTCTTGCAGTGCACGCAGTTCTGCGCATTGATCTGCAGCCGGTCGGTGTTGTCGTCGTTCTTGACGAATTCATACACGCCGGCCGGGCAGTAGCGCGACTCCGGCCCTGCGTATTTCGCCAGGTTGATGTTCACCGGCACCGACGCGTCTTTCAGCGTCAGGTGGGCGGGCTGGTCCTCGGCATGGTTGGTGTTGCTGATGAACACGCTGGACAGGCGGTCAAAGGTGAGCTTGCCGTCGGGCTTGGGGTACACGATGGGCTTGCATTCGGCCGCGGGCTTGAGGTACGCATGGTCGGGCTTGTCGCGGCGCAGCGTCCAGGGGATGTGGCCGCGCAGCACGAATTGCTCCACGCCGTTCATCAGCGTCGCCACGGCCAGGCCCTTCTTGAACCAGGCCTTGAAGTTGCGGGCCTTGTTCAGCTCGGTGTACAGCCAGCTTTTCTCGAAGGCGTCGGGGTAGGCGGTCAGCTCATCGTGCTGGCGCCCGGCCTGGACGGCCGCGAATGCCGCGTCGGCGGCCAGCATGCCGGTCTTGATGGCGGCATGGCTGCCCTTGATGCGGCTCACGTTCAGGAAGCCCGCCTCGCAGCCCACCAGGGCGCCGCCGGGGAATACAAATTTGGGAAGCGACATCAGGCCGCCCGCGGTGATGGCGCGTGCGCCATAGCCCAGGCGCTTGGCCGGCTTGATGCCTTTGTCCGCGTCGCCTTCCAGGTACCAGCGGATATTGGGGTGGGTCTTCCAGCGCTGGAATTCCTCGAACGGGCTCAGGTACGGGTTGCTGTAGTCCAGCCCGGTGATGAAGCCCAGCGTGACCTTGTTGTCCTCCATGTGATAGAGGAACGCGCCGCCGTAGGTGGCGCTGTCCATCGGCCAGCCGGCCGTGTGCAGCACAAAGCCGGGCTGGTGGCGCTGGGGGTCGATCTCCCACACTTCCTTCACGCCCAGGCCGTAGGTCTGCGGATCCTTGCCGTCGGCCAGGTTGTATTTGGCGATCAGCTGGCGGCCCAGGTGGCCGCGCGCGCCTTCGGCGAACACGGTGTACTTGGCGTGCAGCTCCATGCCCAGCTGGAACTCGCCCGTGGGCTCGCCGTCCTTGCCCACGCCCATGTTGCCGGTCGCCACGCCCTTGACCGATCCGTCGTCGTTGTACAGCACCTCGGCCGCGGCAAAGCCGGGGAAGATCTCCACGCCCAGTGCCTCGGCCTGCGTGCCCAGCCAGCGCACCACATTGCCCAGGCTCACGATGTAGTTGCCATGGTTCTGGAAGCACGGGGGCAGCACCATGTTGGGTGTGCGAAACGATGCCTTTTCGCCCAGGAACACCATCGCGTCGTCGGTCACCGGCTGGTTCAGCGGCGCGCCTTTGGCTTTCCAGTCGGGGATGAGTTCCGTCAGCGCGCGCGGGTCCATGATCGCGCCCGACAGGATGTGGGCTCCGGGCTCCGAGCCCTTTTCCAGCACCACCACGGAAATCTCCTTGCCGTTGGCGGCGGCCAGCTGCTTCAGGCGGATGGCCGTGGCCAGGCCGCCGGGCCCGCCGCCGACGACCACCACGTCATATTCCATGGCTTCGCGGGGGCCGTACTGGGCAAGGATTTCGTCGTGGGTCATGAGGGTCTCGCTGATAATGGTTTGGAAAGCAGGTGGGTGCGCTGCCGTGTGGCGTGTCTCCCGATGGACTGCATTTTAGGCGGCACCTGTACAGAATCGAACGCCCGTTCTTATTTGAATTCAGACAGGAGACTCTAGCGTGGCTTACAGCATGGATCTTTCGGGCCGCGTTGCCTTTGTGACAGGCGCGTCCAGCGGCCTGGGTGCCCAGTTTGCGAAAACCCTGGCGCGCGCCGGCGCCGCCGTGGTGCTGGCCAGCCGCCGGGTGGAAAAGCTCAAGGAACTGCGCGCGCAGATCGAAGGCGAGGGCGGCGACGCCCATGTGCTGGCGCTGGACGTGACCGACCTGGCCAGCATCAAGTCCGCCGTGGCCCATGCCGAGACCGAGGTGGGCTCCATCGACATCCTGGTCAACAACTCGGGCGTGAGCACCACGCAGCGCATCCAGGATGTGGAAGAAGACGACTACGACTTCATCTTTGACACCAACGTCAAGGGTGCGTTCTTTGTGGCGCAGGAGGTGGGCAAGCGCATGCTGGCCCGCGCGCGCGGCGCGGCACCGGGCACCTACACGGGCGGGCGCATCATCAACATCGCCTCCATGGCGGGCCTGAAGGTGCTGCCTCAGATCGGCGCCTACTGCATGAGCAAGGCCGCCGTGGTGCAGATGACCAAGGCCATGGCGCTGGAATGGGGCCGCTTTGGCACCAACGTCAACGCCATCTGCCCCGGCTATATCGACACCGAGATCAACCACCACCACTGGCAGACCGAACAAGGCCAGAAGCTGGTGCAGATGCTGCCGCGCAAGCGCGTGGGCCAGCCGCAGGACCTGGATGCGCTGATCGTGTTGCTGGCCAGCGGGCAGAGCCATTTCATCAACGGTGCGGTGATCGCCGCGGACGACGGCTTTGGCGTCTGATCACGTCCGCTGACTCCCATGAAGATCGAACTGCCCGAGCAGAAAAAACTGGTTTACGCGATGACCATCCCCATCCGCTGGGGCGACATGGACGCGATGAACCATGTGAACAACACCACGTACTTCCGCTACCTGGAAACTGTGCGCATTGACTGGATGCGTTCCATCGGCTGCCAGCCCGACCCGAAGGGAGAAGGGCCGGTCATCGTCAACGCGTTCTGCAACTTCTACAAGCAGCTCGAATACCCGGGCGACGTGCTGGTGAAGATGTATGTGAGCGACCCGGCGCGCAGCACGTTTGAAAGCTGGGGCACGATGTCGCGCACCGACGACCCGGACGTGATTTATGCCGCTGGTGGCGCCACGACCATCTGGGTGAACTTTCCGGCGCAGAAGTCGGCCCCGCTGCCCGACTGGATGCGCCGGCACCTGCAATAAAACCTCAGGCCGATTTGCGGGCCCGCACTGCCGCCCGCTCGGCCACGGCCTGGCGTGACGTGCCGGGCTTTCCGGGGTTGGTGCGCAGCTCGTTGACCTTGCGGTTGACCATGCGCGCGCCCACCAGCCACTTGATGCGGGTGGACCAGCTCAGGCGCTCTCGCACATCGGGCACCGACGAATAGAACTGGTAGGGGTCATCAAACACGCCCCAGTCGTGCAGCGGCAGGCTGTCCGGATCCTTGGCATGGAACTGTCCGAAGGAATTGTTGTAGCCATCCCAGGTGGTGGCGCCAAACACGTGCATGCCGTAGCCCAGCGATCGGCCCTCCATGGCCAGGCGCGACTTGGCCGCCACCGCCAGCCGCACGTCCACCACATGGCTGTCCACCGCCTGCCAGGCGCCGTCCAGCAGCACCTCCACACAGGCATGCTCCAGCGGCTGGCCGCCGGTGTCGATGATGCCGTACAGAAAGTCTGCCTTGAGCGTGACAAAACGCATGCGCGCCGGAATGCCCAGCGCGCGCAGCAGCGCCACCAGCAGCGTGCTTTTGGAATGGCAATCGCCCTTGCCGTGGCGCAACACCGCCAGGGCAGAGGTGCCGGTGCTGTCGGCAATGCAGCCAAACGGCAGCGATCGCACATGGGCAAAGCAGGCCAGGGCCTTTTCGCGCGGGCCGCCTTTGAGCTGGGTCAGGCGTTTGGCCAGCAGCCGGATTTTCGGGTGGTCAAACTGCAGCAGCGGTGTGTTGAACAGCCAGCGGCGCGAATCATCCAGCTCAGGCGCCTGCATGAGAGGGTTGAAATCCTTTGGCATCCAGCCCTTACGCGGGCGGTCTGCCGGTGGATTCAGCTTTTGGCCTTGGGCACGCGGCCCATCAGGTAAAACTCCGGGTTGGGCAGCATGTTGCTGAAGCTGGCCATGCGGTTGGACAGGCCAAAGAACGCCGTGATGGCCGCAATGTCCCAGATGTCTTCATCGTCAAAGCCATGGGCGTGCAGCGGGGCAAAGTCGGCGTCGCTGATTTCATCCGAATGCAGGCAGACCTTCATCGCAAAGTCCAGCATGGCGCGCTGGCGCGGCGTGATGTCGGCCTTGCGGTAGTTCACGGCCACCTGGTCGGCCACAAGCGGCTTTTTTTCGTAAATGCGCAGGATGGCGCCGTGCGCCACCACGCAATACAGGCAGTTGTTGGCCGCGCTGGTGGCCGTCACGATCATCTCGCGGTCGCCCTTGGTCAGGTGGCTGGTGCGGCCCACCGATTCGGGGACCATCAGCGCGTCGTGGTACGCGAAGAATGCCCGCCATTCCGCAGGGCGGCGCGCAAACGCCAGGAACACATTGGGCACGAAGCCGGCTTTTTCCTGCACTTCCAGCACCTTGGCGCGGATGTCATCGGGCAGGTCCTTGATCTCGGGGGCGGGGTAGCGGGCGGTGGGGGTTGTGGTCACGGTGAAATGATCTCCAGTTTGGGAAAGTAGGTTTTGAAGCGCGTCACGTCGCGTGTGAGCAGCCGCATGCCACCCAGCAGCGCATGGGCGCCTATGTAAAAGTCGGGCATGGGCGAGTGCTTGAAACCTTTGGTCTGGCGATAGAGCTTGAAGGCCTGGCCTGCCATGAAGGCTGCGTCCCAGGGCAGGGCGTCGCGCCGCAGGGGCAGCAGCATCAGTGCGGCGTCCAGATCAGACGCCCGCTCGAACCGGGGGCTCAGCTCGGCCACGATCAGCGGGTTGATGACCAGCGGGCCCAGCTGGCCCAGCGCGTCCAGCTGCGTCAGCGACCATTCGGCCCAGTGCGGGTCGTCGGCCAGCACGTCAATCAGCACGCAGCTGTCCACCAGCGTGGCCGGCGGCAGGTAGCGTGCGTCGGGCTCGCGCACGCTGTGCGTTGCGCCGGTCCTAACCACGCAGGAACTTCATGAACTCGTCGGTGCCCATGCCCTTGAACTGGTGGGCGTTGGCACTGCCGCGCACACGCTCAAAGGCCGCGCGCAAGGGCGACGCGGCGGCGGCGCGGCGGATCAGCACGTCGCCGTTGGGCAGCATCTCAAACTCCACCTCGGTCTGCGGGTGCAGGCCGGCCTGGTCACGGATGGCCTGGGGGATGGTGACTTGTCCCTTGCTGGTGAGTTTCATGCGATGGCTTTCAGGGATTCTTACCGGAAATTGTAAGAGTCTTACTGGTAAGGCGCAAGCCGGCGTGTCAAGGCGCAGCGCTATGCTCGCCCCTTTTTGCAAGGAACCCATCATGTCCGACCCCCTTTATGACAAAGGCCTGGCCACGCGCCGCGCCGTGCTTGGCAACGACTACGTGCAGGGCGCGCTGGACCGCGCCACTGATTTCACCCGCCCGCTGCAGGATCTGGTGACGCGCCATGCCTGGGGCAATACCTGGCAGCGCGAGGGCATTGACCTGAAGACCCGCAGCATTGTCACCGTGTCCATGCTGGTCGCGCTGGGCAAGATGCATGAGCTGAAGATCCATGTGCGCGGCGCGCTGAACAACGGCGTGACGCCGGCCGAGCTGCAGGAAATCTTTTTACACGCCAGCGTGTACTGCGGCTTTCCGGCGGCAGTGGATGCGTTTCGCACCGCGTCGGAGGTGATTGACGCGCCGAAAAGCTGATTGAGCGCCGCCGGGCCGCCCCAAGGCGCGAAGGGCCCCCTCGGGGGGCAGCGACCCACGCGAAGCGGGGGAGCGTGGGGGCTTCAGCTTCCAGCCATCAGCTTGTGCACCAGGTCAGCGGTGGTGCTGGCCTTGTACTTGCGCATCAGCCGCGCCCGGTAAATCTCCACCGTGCGGTGGCTGATGGCCAGGGTCTTGCCGATTTCCTTGCTGGTCATGCCGTCCAGCAGGCGCGCGGCGACCTCGCGCTCGCGCGCGGTCAGCTCGGCCTTCACAGGGCGCTGTGAGCTCAGGTCCTCAAAGGCCCAGATGCCGGCCTCGTGCGGGGCCTCGCGGTTCAGCGCACGGCCGGTCACGTGGCACCAGAACAGCTCGCCCTTGAAGCGGCCGTCCACCCGCTTCATGATGCGGTCGTCGGCGTAGTGGCCCCTGGCGTTCAGGATCGGGCCCATGCGGGCACCCAGGCGCTCGTACTCGTCGGCGCTGGGGTACAGCACCTGGAACGACTGGCCGGTGAGCTGCTCGCGCGTGGCGCCGAACATCTCGCACAGCTGCTGGTTGCAGTCGATGATCACGCGGTTGCGCGACAGGCACAGGCCCACAGGGGCCAGGTCGAAGGCAAGGCGGTAATCCACGTCCATGGTGCAAACCTCTACGAAGAACTACGTAACGGGTTAGGTAGTATCGTACGGGACTCTTCACCCTGGAGACATTTCGTGAACAAAATTTATCCTTCCGCCGCCGAAGCCCTGAAGGGCATCGTGCGCGACGGCCAGCTCATGGCCGTGGGCGGTTTCGGCCTGTGCGGCATTCCCGAGGCCTTGATTGATGCGCTGCGCGACAGCGGCGTCAAGGGCCTGACCGTCATCTCCAACAACGCCGGCGTGGACGGCTTTGGCCTGGGCAAGCTGCTGGAGACGCGCCAGATCAGCAAGATGATTTCCAGCTACGTGGGCGAGAACAAGGAGTTCGAGCGCCAGTACCTGGCCGGCGAGCTCCAGCTGGAGTTCACGCCCCAGGGCACGCTGGCCGAGAAGCTGCGCGCCGGCGGCGCCGGCATTCCCGCGTTCTTTACCAAGACCGGCGTGGGCACCATCGTGGCCGAAGGCAAGGAAATCCGCGAATTTGACGGCGAGCAGTACGTGATGGAACGCGCGCTGGTGCCCGAGGTGTCGCTGGTCAAGGCGCACCGCGCCGACAAGTCGGGCAACCTGCAGTTTCGCTACACCGCGCGCAACTTCAACCCGGCTGCTGCGATGGCCGGCAAGATCTGCGTGGTGGAGGTGGAAGAGATCGTGGAAACCGGCGACATGGTGCCCGACCAGATCCACCTGCCCGGCATCTACGTGCACCGCATCGTGCTGAACGCCACGCCGGAAAAGCGCATTGAGAAACGTACGATTACCGAGAAAGCAGGAGTCTGATCATGCCTTGGAACCAGGACCAGATGGCCGCGCGCGCGGCCCATGAACTCGAAGACGGTTTCTATGTGAACCTGGGCATCGGCATCCCGACGCTGGTGGCCAACCATGTGCCGTCCACCAAGGAAGTGTGGCTGCAAAGCGAGAACGGCATGCTGGGTATCGGCCCGTTCCCCACCGAGGATGAAGTCGACGCCGACCTGATCAACGCCGGCAAACAAACCGTGACCACCATCAAGGGCTCGTCGATCTTCGGCAGCCACGACAGCTTTGCCATGATCCGCGGCGGCAAGATCAACCTGTCCATCCTGGGCGCCATGCAGGTCAGCGAAAAGGGCGACCTGGCCAACTGGATGATCCCCGGCAAGATGGTCAAGGGCATGGGCGGCGCCATGGACCTGGTGGCCGGCGTCAAGCGCGTGATTGTGCTGATGGAACACGTGGCCAAAAAGAAGGACGGCACCGAGGACCTGAAGATTCTGCCCGCCTGCACCCTGCCGCTGACGGGCGTGGGCGTGGTGGACCGCATCATCACCGACCTGGGCGTGTTTGACGTGGTGCCCGAGGGGCTCAAGGTGGTCGAGCTGGCGCCCGGTGTGACGCACGAGTTTGCGCAGAGCAAGACGGGTGTGAAGCTGCACTGAACGCCGCGTTGCCAAAAAAAAGGCCTGCCGCGAATGCGGCAGGCCTTTTTTGCTGGTGGCTATCCCTTGATGCAGACCACCTGCTTGAGCGTGTGCACCACGTCGACCAGGTCGGTCTGTGCCGCCATCACCGCGTCAATGTCCTTGTACGCGGCCGGCGTTTCGTCGATCACGTCCTTGTCCTTGCGGCACTCCACCCCCTCGGTGGCGGCACGGTGGTCCGCCAGCGTGAAGCGGCGCTTGGCTTCGCCGCGGCTCATCACACGGCCGGCGCCGTGCGAGCAGCTGTGGAACGAATCCGGGTGGCCCTTGCCGCGCACGATGTAGCTGCGCGCGCCCATGCTGCCCGGAATGATGCCCAGCTGCCCGGCGGCGGCGCTGACCGCGCCCTTGCGCGTGACGTAGACGTCCTCGCCGAAGTGGTGTTCCTTCTGCACATAGTTGTGGTGACAGTTCACCGCCTCGATGTGGCTCTGGAAGTTCTTGCGGATCACCGTCTTGGCGGCCTCGATCACGCGGCGCATCATCAGCTCGCGGTTGATGGCCGCGAACTTCTGCGCCCAGCCCACCGCGCGCACGTAGTCGCCGAAGTAGCGCGAGCCTTCCTCGAAGTAGGCCAGGTCGCGGTCCGGCAGGTTGGCCTGATGACGCATCGCGTCCTGCTTCGCCAGCTCGATGAACATCGTGCCGATGAAGTTGCCCACGCCGCGCGAGCCCGAATGCAGCATGAACCACACCGCACCGGCTTCATCCAGGCAGACCTCGATGAAGTGGTTGCCCGTGCCCAGCGTGCCCAGGTGCTGGATGTGGTTGGTCCTGGCGATCTTCGGGTAGTCACGGCACAGTTCGGTGAATTCCGGCTCCAGTTGCGCCCATGCGGTGTTCACCGAACCTGGCGCCTTCTGCCACGCACCCGGGTCGCGCGCGCCCGGCGAGCGGCCGTGCGGCACGGCACGCTCGATGGCCGCGCGCAGCGGCGCCAGGTTGTCGGGCAGGTCTTCGGCCATCAGCGTGGTCTTGCAGGCGATCATGCCGCAGCCAATGTCCACGCCCACCGCCGCCGGGATGATGGCGCGGATGGTCGGGATCACCGAGCCCACGGTCGCACCGATGCCAAAGTGCACGTCGGGCATGGCCGCGATGTGCCTGAAGACAATCGGCAGGCGCGCCGCGTTGGTCAGCTGGCGACGGGCTTCGTCCTCCACCGGCACGCCGCGCGTCCACATCTTGATGGGCACGCCGCCGGGGGTTTCCTCGTGGATGTAGTTGATTTCTTCCATGATTTTCTCCTTGCGCAGCGTGCCTTGGCCATCAGGCCACGTGCAGCATGCTGCGCTTGATGCGCGAACCGACGCGCTCGATGCGCCGCCAGCCGCTGTTGTCGTTCATCGTGATCCAGCGCCGCTCCTCGGCGCGATAGAACCAGTCCTTGTCCTGCTGGTAGAACACCTGTGTGCCGGTGGCCTCCAGGATGTTGACGATCTCGTTGCCGTGGGCGCGGATTTCGTCAAAGTCGGTGGTCGCCTTCTGGCCCATCTCGCTGTAAAAGCCGTTCAGCGCCAGCAGCAGGGCGTTGATTTCCTGCGGCATGCGTTCGGCCTTCAGTCCGATCTTGACGGCCTCGTCCAGCAAAATCGGATAGCTGTGCGACGGGTATTTGGCATTCAGCGTGGCGGCAATCTGCTCGGCCACCGCCGGGTCGGCGATGTGGTTGGCCAGCAGCTCGCGGCACAGCATGATGGACAGCGATTCCGCGCGGTCCACCGCGCCGATCACCAGCGGGTGCACATACTGGAACAGCGACTTGTAGGCGTTTTCGGCGGGCTCGCCTTGCTGCTCGCGCCACAGGCGGATCACGCGGTTGAGCTCGTCCAGGCTGACGTTGACACGGTCATTGTCGCGGTCCACCGGCGACAGCGCATGGTTCAGCGAGGTATCCACCGCCGTCAGGTAGGCGGTGGGCCCCATCAGGATGCGGTCGGCGCCCAGCGCGATCATCGTTGCGGCCGAGGCACATTCCAGCGGCACCAGCGCCACCAGTTGACGGCAATGCTGGCGCAGCAGGTTGACCAGGCGCAGTGAGACCTGGCCGCTGCCGCCATCCGACTTGATGAACAGGTAAATCGTGTCGTGCCGGCCCAGGCGGCCCAGTACGTCGTACAGCGCCACCACATCGGAGTGGCAGACGGAGCCGCGCGGGTTGTTCCAGTAACTCACGACCGGGCCTCCCAGCTGTTCGGACAATTGGGTGATCACGGCCTGGGTCTTGGCAAACAACACGGGCGGCTGTTTGATTTTGGGTTTTTTTCCAGTGTTTCCATGTTGTTTCTCGGGATAAGCCCGGGGCGGCCAGCAGCCGCCCCGGAAGGCTGGATTACGTCTTCAGTTTTACCAGCCCGTTGAGCACCTGGTCCAGACCTCCGAACACGGAGATCTTGTCGATGCGCTCGGCCACGCGTTCCAGCGTTTCCAGCTCCTTCAGGCGCAGCGCGACGGGGTTGCCCTCCATCACTTTGGCCGTGTTGAGCAGTGAACGCGTGGCCGCGGTTTCCTCGCGGCGGCGGATCACGTTGGCCTCGGCGGACTTACCGGCTTCCACCACCTGGGCGAGGATGGTTTTCATCTCGCCCGGCAGCACGATGTCCTTCACGCCCACGCTTTCCAGCGCCAGGCCCCAGGCCTGCAGGCGCGGTGCCACCTGGGCGGTCACGACTTCGTCGATCACCGACTTGTTCTCCAGCAGTTCATCCAGCGAACGCGTGCCCACGGCCGCGCGCAGGCCCAGCTGCAGCTCGCGGTACAGGTGGTCCGCGGGCTTGCCCAGCTGGGTGAACGCGCGCTGCACGTCGGTGTAGCGCCAGCTCGCGGTGAGGTTCAGGCGCAGGCCGACCTTGTCGCGCGTCAGGATTTCCTGGCCCGTGACTTCCATCGCGTGCAGGCGCAGGTCCACCAGATCGACCGCGACGTTGCGGTTGAACTTCCAGAACGCGTAGCCGCCAGCGCCCAGCAGCCGCTGCACATGGCCGTCCACGGCCAGCAGGCCGGCATGGTGCTCGGGCACCTGCACCTGCAGCACGCCGCCCAGTCCCGTCACCGCTCGGTTGCGCAGCTGGGTCTGGGTCAGGCGCGCGGCCAGTGCCGGCGGCAGCTGCACCGCATCGGCGATGTCGACCACCTCCACCTGCACCTCGGTCAGGCCCTTCCAGTACAGGCGGCGCGTGGCCGGCGCGAGGATTTCGACGAGCACGCCGTTTTCGCTGCGCAGGCCGACCTGGGTTTCGCCCAGCGCCACCCGCACGAATTCAGCCTCGACCACCTCAGGCTCTCGCGCCATCAGGTAGTCGGCCAGCGCGTGCACGAAGGCCGGCTGGCCCAGGTCGAAGGTCTCGACGTGCAGGCGGTCCAGGCCGCTGAACAGCCAATGCTTGCCGGGCTTCAGGATGCGATCGAAATCGCCGTTGCGCAGCAGCAGGCCGCGCTGGTTCTTCATGATGGTGACACGCGTGAACATTGTTTTTCTCCTTGTGTGGCGTGTTGATAAAAAAGGTGCCGTTACAGGGGCGGCGGTGGGTGGCCAGTGCACCGGGGCGGGCATCGCGGTGCGCGTCGGGCCATCGGGTGATGGGCCTTCGGCTTGCCGCGTGCGCGACACCGGGCGGTCTGGCCACTCGGGCCGCCGCCGCTGACAGCCAGCGGGTTGGGCGGCACCGGGCCTGCATGGCAAGCCCGGCACCCCCTGGCCCGCCGGCTGCGTCCGGCGGTGGTCTTGCGACCGGTTCTGATTGGAAGCAGGACTCGAACCTGCGACAGACGACTGATGAGGTCGTTGCTCTACCGCTGAGCTATCCAACAGGGGTGGCGATCCGGGAGTCGAACCCGGCCCGTCATGGGGGTATCCCCACATCGCCATGGCATCGGCCATTTCCGGCAGCGCGGCATGCAACGGATTCACGGGCGCGCCCGTCTCCATGGCACCGGCGGGGCGGGCGCATGCCCGAACCCCTGACCTTGTGAACGCTGCGTTTCACGGCAGATGGGTGACGCGGCCAAACTCAGTTCAGCCGCGAATTCCTCGGCAGGCGCGCGGCCAGCCAGTCGTGCACGTCCGCCCGGATGTGCCGGCCTTCGAGCAGGAAGGCCTCGAAGCGGCTGGGCACATACGGCAGGTACACCAGCGGCATGCCGGCTTCCTCGGGCGTGCGGTCGGCCTTGCGGCCGTTGCATGCGGCGCAGGCTGAGACCAGGTTGGTCCAGCTCCAGCGGCCGCCGCGCGATTCGGGCAGGATGTGCTCGCACTGCAGATCGCGCTCGGCAAACACCCGGGCGCAGTAGGCGCAGGTGAAGCGGTCGCGGCGAAACAGCTTGGCGCGGCTGAACGCGGGCACCTGGTCAAACAGGTTGACCCGCGCCGCGCCGTGCAGCGCAATGATGGGGTGCACCTCGATCACCGACTGCCGGCCCCGGCGCAGGTTGAAGCCGCCGCGCAGAGTCGCCAGTGGCCCGTTGCCGTCCACCCAGGCCACCGACCCCGTCGCCACCTGCAAGGCCGCATGCTCGACGGAAATCCACGCCTGGGGCGTGCCCTGGATATCGAGTTGCAGCACATGGCTGTGACGTGAATGGGTCATGGGTGGCCTCCTTTCATGGCCGTTGGGTTGGATTCAAATGGGGTGACCAGTGGGATTCGAACCCACGACCCCCGGGGTCACATCCCGGTGCGCTGACCTGCTGCGCCATGGCCACCATGAAGGTCGGACTTACCACTCGCCCATTTCGCGCACGAGTTCGTCCAGGTCTTTGCCCGCGTGTTTGCGAGAGCGCGCGCGGGCCGGCCGGTGCCGGCCCACTGCCAGACCCGCGACGCGGCGGATCAGAGCGCGGATGACGGGATTGCGTGGCCGGGGCACGCGCGGCTTGATTGAAATGCGCATGGCGCGCCTCCTTAGTCTTGGTGGATAAAAAAAACTGGTGCCTCGCGCACGATTCGAACGTGCAACCCCCGGCTTCGTAGGCCGGTGCTCTGGTCCGTTGAGCTAGCGAGGCGTTAACTGGTCCCGGAAGAGGGTTTCGATCCCCCGCCGCACGCGCTTTCAACGCGCCGCTCTACCTGCTGAGCTATCCCGGGAAGTGTTCTGGCATCGCGTGCGGGATTCGAACCCGCGTTCCCGGAATGAAAACCCGGTGTCCTCGGCCGTTTAGACGAACGCGACTCTTTTTCACTTCGGCTGTGTCCATGCGCGAGCACCGGGCGCTTGGCCCGGCGGGTTCCCTCGCTGCACAAGGGGGGCGACCCCGTGCACATCCCGCCAGGCCGTTCCCGCGGCCCGGGTTGGCGGTGCCGCAGGGGCACACCCGAAGTGAAGCAGACGCAGGCGGTTGATCCCCCTGCATCTGCATCCAGTGCAGGATCGCCATCCGGCCAGTACCGGGGCGTCCCGCTGCAACTTGTTAATGAACGTTCCGGTCTTGCGACCCGGGGCGGCACGATGGCCGCGGCAACTAGAAAGCAAAAAAACAAAAAAGGCCCGGTTTCTTTCGGAAACCGGGCCTCTGGTGTCAGAGTGGCGGGAACGTGTGGCTACACGGATTCCCTGCCCGGTGGTGAATCGTCCTCGCTGCCATAGGCCCACTGCGGGTGGGCACCGGCACGCATGACGGACGGCTTCGTCAATTCATGGCCCTTCGCCATGCCCGCGAAGGCACGCGCGAACACCGTCCGCCCGGTATGGGGCAGGTGGCAGATCAATGTGTTCACGGTTTTCACGATGGGGCCTGATGGGGTTGAAGGTTTGATGCGTTGTGCGAAGGATTTGGACTGTAAAGAGTCTTTACTGCGCTGTCAACAAACCGGACAATCCGTTTTCTTCAGACGTTGTGGAAATTCAACACGTGACCAACATCACCACGGCCAGGCGCGCCAACACGGCCTGGCTCATGCAGCAATTCATGCAGCGGCGCATTGCCGAAGGCGCGCCGCCCAAGGGGCTGGAGCAGGAGTTCGCGGCGCGGTTGCAGGTCTCGCCCAGCATGCTCAGCCAGATCAAGTCGTCGCGCCCCATTGGCGACAAGCTGGCCCGCCAGATCGAAACCCTTTGTGGTCAGGGTGCCGGCTGGCTGGATCTGGCGCACCCCGAGACGTCCGGACCGGACGAGGCCGAGGAGCGCTTCATCGCGCTGGCCCGTCAGGCCTGGCGCGCGGCCAATGCAGTGCACAAACGCGCCTTGCTGCGGTATGTGCGATCGGGCGGTCACTGAACCGCATGCCACTCCTGTCGCAGTGAGGGTACCTCCGTATAGTCGACAAGGCCGCCCGCGCACCTACGATGGGCATGTCTGTTTTCTGACGAGGTGCAACAATGACGACGAACGTGGGCTGGAATGGAATGGTCGTGCCGGGGTCGGCTGCTGCGCCGCTGTCGCTGGCGCCCGCTGACCCGGCGCTGGTGCAGCGGTTCAACGAAGCCATGACGCCCCAGTCTTCACCGGCGTCGGCGCAGGCGGCCGCAGACGCGGGCGATGACCTGTCCGGCCTCCCTCAGGCCACTGACAGCCAGCTGGCCCGCTTGCCCCGGGGGCAGCTCGAGCGGCTGCAGGCCAAGTGGGGTGACAACGACATATCGCTGCGGGTAGAGGCCAAGGTCGTGCTGGACCTGATAGAAAAGCCCATACAGCAAGCCATCATGAAAGAGATCAGGAAGAGCTTTCGTCGAGGCGATGACTGAGGTGGTTGGGACCGGGGCGCGCTGACAGCCAGGCGGGATGCCCGCCGACAGGCGGCGCCCAGCTTTCGACGCAAGATGGGCTGCAGCCGGTCATGGAGGCCGGTGGGAGCCTGCCATGAACCTGAAATCCTGTGCCTGCTGCGCGCTGTTTGCGGTCGCCAGTGTGAACGCCGCCGCCTGCTACACCGTCTATGACCGCAACAACCGCGTGGTCTACAACGCCCAGACGGCGCCGGTAGACATGCGCTACCAGATCCACGAAACATTGCCGCGCGTGTTCCCGGGCGCGCACATGGTGTTTGGTGACAGCGCCGATTGCCCCATCACCCAGGAGCGCGCACCGCGCTCGGGCGATGCCGTGGTGCGGCTGGGCGAGAGCCAGCGCACCAGTACCTATGGCGCCCTGCCCGGCAGCGATGACCGCGACATGGTTTTTACCGAGCTGCGGGACCCACCGGTGATGCTCTATGGGCGGGTGCAGCCGCTGCGCTGAGCGCTATTCCTTTTTGAACCCGATGTTCGCCAGCGCGCTGGCCCACAACTGGTAGGAGTTACGGATGGCGCCCGCGAATTCCTCGGGGCTGAGCCACTTGGCCTCGACACCGCCTGCGCGGAAGTCCTCGCGCACCTTGGGCATGGCCAGCACCTGGGCAATGCCGTCGCTGAGCTTCTTGGTGGTGGCGGGCGGCAGCCCGGCCGGCCCCACAAAGCCGATCCAGCTTTCAATGTCCACGCCGCTGATGCCCTGCTCGCTCATCGTGGCCAGATCGGGGAACAGCGCGCTGCGCCGGGGCGCCACGGCAGCAATCATGCGCACCTCGCCTGATTTGGCCAGCGCGACGGCGGCCGAAGACGATGCGAACTGCAGGTGTACGCGCCCTGCGACGAAATCCTTGGCCACGTCGTTGGCGCCCTTGTAGGGCACGTGCACCATGTCGATGCCCGCCTGCTTGGCGAAGATCTGGCCGAAGATGTGCGCGGGCGTGCCCACGCCCTGCGACACGTAGTTGAGCTGGCCGGGGTTGGCCTTGGCATAGGCCACCAGCTCGCGCACGTTGGTCGCCGGGATGGACTTGTGCAGCACCAGTACCAGCGGCCCGAGCGCCCCCTGCGCCACGGGCGTGAAGTCCTTGAAGGTGTCGTACTTCACGGCCGACAGCGTGTGCGGCAGCTGCGACAGCGTGGACGCCGGCGTGTACAGCAGCGTGTGGCCGTCCGCCGGCGCCTTGGACACTTCCGTTGCGGCCAGCATGGTGCCGGCGCCCGGCTTGTTTTCCACGATCACCGGCACACCCAGCAGGGGTGCCAGATGCTGCGCCACCATGCGCGCCTGCAGGTCGGTGCCGCCGCCGGCCGGAAAGCCCACCACCAGCTTGACCGGTTTGTCGGGGATGGGGAAGGTCTGCGCCAGTGCCAGCGGTGCAACCAACGGCGAGGCCAGCAGCAGGGCCAGCGTGGTGAATGCGCGGCGCGCAAGATGGGTTCGAGCGGTGTTCATGGTGTGTCTCCTTCAAGGTAGTGGGTCGCGGCTTGCGCCGCCCGGATGCCGTCTTGCGCAGCTTCGGACAAAAGGCAGGCAGAGCCGGTGCGTGCGTCGCCCGCCGCAAAAATGCCGGGTACGGATGTTTGCAGGCAGACGTCTGCCTGAATGCGACCGTTGCCATCCAGCGCCAGCGCGCCGTGCAGGAACGAGGTGCCGGGCACCAGCCCTGCGTACACAAACAACCCGGCCGTGCCGAGGGTGCTTGACCGGCCCGCACCGTCTTGCAGCAGCACACCGCCCACGCCGCGTTCACCCCCCGTCACGACCTGTACGCGCATGCCGGGCACCAGCGTCACATTCGCCAGGCCTGCCACGGCGTCCATCAGATAGGCCTGCGCATGGGGTGCGACCCCTTCAAACACCACATGGACCTGCGCCGCATGCCGGGCCAGTACGGCGGCTTCACCCAAGGCAGAATCGCCGCCGCCGACCACACAGACCGGTTCACCGCGAAACAGCGGGCCGTCACACGACGCGCAGTGCGACACGCCGCGGCCTTCGTACTCATCTTCACCCGGCACGCCCAGCTTGCGCCGCTGCGAGCCCACGGCCACGATCACCGCGCGCGCGGCCACGGGCTCGCCCGCGCAATGCAGCACGTGCCTGGGGGCGCCGGGCTCCAGGCGCTCCACGTTGTCCAGCGCAAACTGTGCGCCGGCTTGCTCGGCCTGCTCCTGCAGCGCCGGGCCCAGGTCAAAGCCGGCTATGCCCTCGGGGTAGGCGGGGAAGTTGGCTACGTGGTCCACCGTCATTACCTGACCGCCGGCACCCATGCGCTCGATGACGAGCACATTCAGCCCTGCACGCGCCGCCACGGCGGCGGCCGTAAGGCCGGCCACACCGGCGCCGATGATGGCCAGGTCGCATTCACGCATGGCACCCACGCTCAGCGCCACTCATCCACCGACACCGTGGCGCGGTGGTGCGCGCCCATGATCTGCCAGTAGCCGTTGGCCTCGCCGCCCGTTACCACGACGTTGATCGCGTCTTCTTCAAACATGCGCACCGGCGTGTCGGCCGGCACGCCCACGTATCTGGCCTTGGGCGACTCCGACGGGCCCAGCGTGGCGCGTGAATGCACATAGTTCTGCACCAGCTGCAGATCCCAGTAGCGGCCCGCGGGCATCTCGGCGGTTTCGTGGATCCAGCGGATCAGCTTGGCCTTGGTGTCAAAGCCGCCGCGCTCCACAAACTGGCGCGCCGTGATCGGGTCCAGCACCAGCACGGGGGCGGTGATCGCGTCCGTGCCCAGCAGCATGTCTTTCACATGTTCGCGCCAATACTGCTGACGCAGGCCCAGGCTGAAGGTGGTGGAGCGGCAGCCGTGGAACACGGTGACGGTGCTGGCGTCCTTGTCGAAGCCCTTTTGCACATGCAGCGGCTCCCAGGGCGAGCGTTCCTCGTTCTCCGCAAAGGTGATGCCGTTGTAGGTGTAGTTGTTGCCAATGGACCCCATGAAGGTCTCACCCGGCACCGAGCCGCCCTGCAGGTTCTGCGACAGCAGCGCATAGGCGCGGCCAATGGTGGCATTGGCATGGTTGTACGGCCCCATGGCGCCAATGCCGCAGTTCATGTTGATCTGGTGGCGGATGGGCCCGTTGACCACCGTCATGACCGACGCCGAGCTGGACGTGCTGCCGCGCGCCGTGATGCCGGTGGACGCCAGCGCCAGGATCACCGGGAAGTACTCGGGCCTGGCGCCCGCCATCACCGCGTTGACCGCGACCTTTTCCACCGTGTATTCCCACAGGCCGCGGTTGGGTGTGGGCTGCATGCGGCCCACCACTTCGTCGGGCCTGCGGCTGGTGCCGCGCAGCATGGCGGCCACACGTTCCTCGGTGGGCAGCACGATGGGCAGGTGGTCCGTCCACAGGTTGCGCTCGAACAGGGCATGCAGGTTGTCTTCTGTGTCGGGTGCTTCCAGGCGCGGTGTGTCGCGGGCGTAGGGCTCGGTGCCGGTGGCGCTGGCAGCCAGGCCGCGTGTCAGGCCGTCGATGATTTCACCCATCACCGGCTTGCCGGTGGCGGGGTCGTTGCCCGTCACATACGCGCGCAGCGTGTCCGCGCTCTGGCCCATCACCGGCTGCGGCACAAACACCTGGGGCAGCTGCGCCAGCCCGCCCATGCGGCTGACCGAGTGCACCACCTTGACGAACTTGTCGGTGTGGATGGCGACCGTGGGCACGCCGTACTGCGTTTCCAGCGTGATGGCATGCGTGGCCACGGCCGGCGCGCAGGTGCTACAGTGGCCCACGCCGATGATGGCCACGCCGCCCGCCGCCTTGATCTCGTTCCACAGCGCGGGGTCGTCCTTGCCGTAGTAGCTGGCCATCTGGCGCAGCTCGGTCTTCACGCCGGGCATCTTCGCGTTGAACCAGGCCTGCACCTGCTTGAGCAGTTCCACGGAGTCGTCGAACTTGCTGTCCACCAGGTAGAGGGTTTTACCGTCCAGGCTGGACGGTCGCGCGGCGGGCTGCTTGCGCTGGATCCTGGGCGGGTAGCCCACCGGGTTGTGGACGGTGAGGATGGGGGATTTGACTTGGGTGAGCATGGGGGGCTTCTTCAACAAAACGGCTCAGTGCGCGGCACGGCTGGGCGCACCAGCCCTGGCGCGCTGCATGGGCTCGAATTCATGCACTTTCTCGGGCCGCAACTGCCGGTAGGGCGGGGCGACGCTGCGGTCTTCATCCACCAGCGTGATGCGGTCGATTTCGGTCAGTTCGTCCGCGGTAAAGCGGATGTCCAGCGCGCGCACGTTGTCCAGCAGGTGCTGGGGCTTGTCGGCGCCTGCGATGACGGTGAAGGTGGCGGGGCGCTGCAGCAGCCAGGCCAGGGACATCTGCGCCAGCGTCCAGCCGCGGGCCTGGGCAAAGGCCTGGAGCTTTTCGGTCACGTCCCAGTTGCGGTCCGATTGCCAGGCGGCGGTGTTGGGGTTTTTATCCTGCCGCGAGCCGGGCGCGATGGCGCCGCGCTGGTGAATGCCGGTGAGCATGCCGGCGGCCAGCGGGAAGTAATGCGTCATGCCCACGCCGTATTTCACGCAGAAAGGTTCAAATCGCTTTTCAATGTCGCGGTACAGCAGGTTGTAGTGGTCTTGCGCGGAGATGAACTTCGCCAAGCCGTACTTTTCAGCCGTGAAATGCGCCTCGCACAGCTCCCAGGCAAACAGGTTGGACGCGCCGATGTAGCGCACCTTGCCGGCGCGCACCAGGTCGTCCAGCGCGCGCAGGGTTTCCTCGATGGGCGTGCCGTGGTCGGGCCAGTGCAGCTGGTACAGGTCGATGTAGTCCGTGCCCAGCCGCTTGAGGCTGGCCTCGCACGCGCGGATGACGGCCAGGCGCGACGCGCCCACGTCATTGGGCCCGTCGCCCATGCGGTTGCCGAACTTGGTGGCGATGAGCGCCTGGTCACGCCGCCCTTTGAGCGCAATGCCCAGCGCCTCTTCAGACTTGCCGATGCCGTAGCTGTTGGCCGTGTCGAAGTAGTTGATGCCCATGTCCAGCGCCTGCGACATCACGGCGTTGACGTCGTCCTGCTTCACATAGCCGCCGAAAGCAAAGCAGCCAATACCCAGCGCCGACACCATCAGGCCGCTGCGGCCCACGTGACGGTATTGCATGGTGGTGGGGCGGGGCGTGAGGCCGATGGCCGTGACGCGATTCGCGGGATCTTCAACCATGATCAGCCGCCGCCGGGCCGCCCCAAGGCGGCTGCGGCCCCCTCGGGGGGCAGCGCAGTACACGAAGTGACAAGCGTGGGGGCCATGTCTATGCGTCCATCTTGATGCCGGAGTCCTTGATGACCGGCGCCCAGCGTGCGCGGTCGGACAACACTTTTTTGTGGAACTCGGCCGGTGTGCCGCCGACGGGCACGAGGCCCATCTTGCTGAGAGCCTCCACCACCGGAGCGCTGGCCAGGGCCTCGGACACGATGGCTGCGTAGTCGTTGGCGATGTTGGCGGGCGTGCCGTTCCTGGCGTACAGGCCGAACGAGGTGACGGCCACATAGCCGGGGTAGCCCGCCTCGGCGATGGTGGGAATCTCCGGCGCCAGAGGTGAGCGCTTTTCGCTCGCGTGGGCCAGCACGCGCAGCTTGCCGGCGCGGTGGTTTTCCAGATAGTCGGGCAGGATGGAGCCGCTGGCCGGGATCTGGTTGCCCAGCAGGTCGGCCAGCAGCGGCGAGCCGCCGCGGTAGGGCACGGCCTGCAGCGGCAGGTTCAGCTGCTTGCCCAGCTGGTAGATCACCAGCGCACCCATGCTCACGGGGCTGGGCACGCCGATGGAGCCGCGCTTGGGGTCCTTCTTGACGGACTCGAAATACTCGGCCAGTGTGTTCACGCCGGAAGACGGGTGAACCGTGAATGCCATCGGCGCGGATGCGCATTCCACCACGGCCTGCAATTGCGTTTCGTAGTCGAAAGTGGGCTTGGTCGAGAACAGCGGCAGCAGCGACACGGCCGAGTTGGGCGCCATCATCAGGTACGAACCGTCAGCGTCAAACTGGCGCAGGTGCTGGATGGCTACCAGCCCGCCCGCGCCCGATTTGGACTCCACCACCACGGTGCGGTTCAGCTTGGTGCGCAGGCGGTCGCCCAGCATGCGCGCCAGCGTGTCGGACGATGTGCCCGGCGGCACGGTGAGGATGATGGTCAGCGGCTTGGCCTGCGCCCGCACCGCTGGCGCGGCCAGTACGGCAGACGCCGCGCCCAGGGTGGCGACAAAGCGCCGGCGGTTGGGGGTGAACATGGCTTGTCTCCGGGTTAATGGTTATGCAAGCGATTATTCGCTGGTGCAGGAGCAGCAGCAATTGAAAAGAATGCCCCCACCGTTAAACTGCGGTTAACAGTTGCCTTCGGGGGTGCCATTTGAATCTTCGCCAGATGGAAGTGTTTCGCGCCGTCATGTTCAGCGGCGGCGTCAACAGCGCGGCCGAGCTGCTGCATGTGTCGCCCCCGGCCGTCAGCAAGGTGCTGGCCCAGGCCGCCAAGGCCAGTGGCCTGGTGCTGTTTGAGCGGGTCAAGGGCCGCCTGGTGCCCACGCCCGAGGCGCAGCGCCTGTACGCGGAGATCAACACCCTGTGGGCCGGCGTGGAAAAGGTGCGTGACACCAGCCGCGAACTGGCCGAGCCCACGCACGCCACGCTGCGCCTGGTGTGCAGCGCCAGCCTGGCGCCGTACCTTGTATCGCGCAGCGTGGCCAGGCTTTACGCGCAGGTGCCGCGCCTGCAATGCCGGGTGCAGGTGGTGTCGCCGGACATCATCAACCAGACGCTGCTGGACCGTTCCACCCACCTGGGCATTGCGCTGGCGCCGCACGACCACCCCAACCTGGAGACCGTGCATGCCTATCAGTGCGGCCTGGCCTGCGTCATGCGCAGCGATCACCCCCTGGCAAAAAAGAAGCTCATCAAGCCCGCAGACCTGGCCGGTGAGCGCGTGATCGGCTCACCCGAGACCGTGCCCTTTGGCCAGACGCTGCGCCGCGCGTTCGGCGCGCATGCGGGCAGGATGCACCTGGACTTTGAATGCACCAGTTCCACCACCGCCTGCTGGTTTGCGCAGGCCGGTGTGGGCGTGGCCGTGGTGGACCAGGTGGCGATTGCGGGCGGCCTGCTGGCGGGGCTGGAGGTACGGCCCTTTCAGTCCAGTGAAAAGCTGCCGGTGGAAATCATCCGCAACCGCTACCGGCCGATGTCGGTGGTGGAGCGGGCGTTTGTCGAAGTGTTTGGCGCGGTGTGGGGCGAGATGGGCAGAGGCTAAGGCGGGGCAGGGCGTTCCCTCAGCGCGCGCCTGCCGCCCGCAGCATGCGAACCACCTCGGCCTGGTCCTTGCGCTGCGCCAGCTGCAATGCGGTAGCGCCCTCACGGTCCCGCGCGTTCACGTCACTGCCGCGCGCAATCAGCAGCCGCACGATCTCGCGGTGCGCCGGCCCGTCCGTGCCCAGCACAATGGCCTCCAGCAGCGCCGTCCAGCCCAGGTTGTTGACGTGGTGCACGTCGATGGCCGTGCCCAGCAGCACGCGCACGGTGTCCACATGGCCGCGATAGGCCGGCCCCATCAGGGCGGTGCTGCCATAGCGGTTGAGTGACTTCAGGTCTGCGCCTGCGGCCAGTGCAGCCTGTACCAGCGCCGTGTGGCCGTTGCGTGCGGCGATCAGAAAGGCGGTGTCCTGCTGTGCGTCACGCGCATTGATGTCGGCGCCGCGCGCCAGCAGCGCCTGGAAGGCCGGTGCGTCGTTGCGTTCGGCGGCGGCGCGCAGCGCGGCGTCCACCTCACGCTCCTGGGCCAGCGCAGGCAGCCCGCACAGCAAGGCCGCCACTACCATCAGCCAGGCCCGGATCAGTTTCATGCCGACGCCCCTGCTCATACGCGCAGCACGCCGCGAAAGCCCCGCGCTGCGTAGTACGACTGCACACCGTTGTGGTAGACGAATACGCGGCCATAGCGCCAGTCGCCAAACAGCGCGCCGCCCAGCGCCCGCACGTCCTTGGGGGTGGCGATCCAGCTGGATGTCTTGGCATCGAAGGTGCCCAGCGTCTGCAGGGCGCGGTACTGTGCCTCGTCCATCAGTTCAAGACCGATGTCCGCGGCCATGTCCATGGCATTCCCGGCTGGCTTGTTTTCCTTGCGCGCGTCCAGCGCCGCGCGGTCATAGCACAGGCTGCGGCGGCCCGTGGGGCTTTCTGTCGCGCAGTCGGCAAAGGTGATTGCGCCGGTCGCCTTGTCGCGCGCGATCACGTCGGGCTCGCCGCCGGTGTCTTCCATGGCCTGCAGCGTCTTCAGAGCCTTTGCGTTGCCTTCGATGCGCGCCTGCACATCGGTCCAGGCGATGCCTTTGTGCCGGGCCATGTGTTTGTCAAAGCGCGTTTTCAGCGTTTGCAGCAGTGCGTTGCGTTCAGGTGCCTTCATGGTTTGTGCTTCTTTACTTCAGGCCTTCCCACCATTTGCGGTTCTCGCGCGGCTTGCCCAGCGTCAGCACCTCGCCGATCTCGGGTGTGGCCAGGGCTATGCCGCGTTGCTGCGCCAGCGCGGCCACGCGTTCCAGTGGATCTTTCCAGGTGTGAAAGGCCAGGTCGAAGGTGCTGTTGTGCACCAGATAGAGCGTGCGGGCGCCCAGGTCCTGGAAGGCCTGCACGGTTTCCTCCGGGCTCATGTGCACCGTGGGCCAATAGCTGTCGTAGGCGCCGTTTTCCATCAGCGCCATGTCGATGGGGCCGAGCTTTTGCGCAATCTCCTTGAAGCCGGGGAAGTAGCCCGTATCACCGCTGTAGAAGATGCGCTCGCTGCCGCTTTTGAGCGCCCATGACGCCCACAGCGTCCTGTTGCGGTCCCACAGCGTGCGGCCCGAGAAGTGTTGCGCCGGCGTGGCCGTCACCGTCACCTCGCCCCACTGGCGTTCCTGCCACCAGTCCATCTCCTCGATCCTGTCCACGGGCACACCAAAGGCGCGCAGGCGCTGGCCCACGCCCAGCGGCACGAAGTAGCGTTGCACGCGGTCCTTCAGCGCCTCGATGGTGGGCAGGTCCAGGTGGTCATAGTGGTCGTGCGACAGCACCAGTCCCTCGATGGGCGGCACATCGGCCAGTGCCAGCGGCGACGGGTGAAAGCGCATCGGCCCGGCCCACGACACGGGCGACACGCGTTCGCCAAACACCGGGTCGATCAGCCACCACTTGCCTCGCAGCTTGAGCAGGTGCGACGAATGGCCCAGGCGGATGATGTGGTTGGCCGAGCCGTCCAGCGCCGCCAGGGCTGCGCGGTCCAGCATGCGTACCGGGATCGGGTCCACCGGCACGGTGTCGTTTTTCTTTTCAAGCAGCAGGCGCGTCCAGATCTCCCGGGTAGAGCGGTGCGGTTTGGCGTTGGGATTGGGCGGGTTCTGGAAGGTGCAGCCGGCGGTCGTGAACTGTGGCGACTTCGCCAGGCGCGGATCGCAGTCCTCGGCCAGGGCCGCGCTGGCCAGAAGGGCGCTGAACAGCGCGGGCAGGCAGGCGGCGGTCATGCGTGTCATCGGGAGCCCTTTTGCGGTCTGGACCGCAGCATAGCGGCTCTTGTGGCTGGCCCTCATGCCGGTGCAGCCGCGCTTTCGCGGGCCACGTCATCCACCTCACCCAGGAAGCCGCCACTCTGGTGTGCCCACAGCCGCGCATACAGGCCGCCTTGCGCCAGCAGGCTGCGGTGGTCGCCTTCCTCCACGATGCGCCCTCCGTCCATGACGATCAGGCGGTCCATGGCGGCGATGGTGGACAGCCGGTGCGCAATGGCAATCACTGTCTTGCCCTGCATCAGCGTGTTCAGGCTGGCCTGGATGGCGGCTTCCACCTCGGAGTCGAGCGCGCTGGTGGCTTCGTCCAGCAGCAGGATGGGTGCGTCTTTCAGCATGACGCGCGCAATGGCAATGCGCTGGCGCTGCCCGCCCGAGAGCTTGACGCCGCGCTCGCCCACGTGGGCGTCGTAGCCGGTGCGGCCCTGCAGGTCGGACAGATTGCCGATGAAGTCGTGCGCCTCGGCGCGCCGGGCGGCGGCGATCATGGCGTCGTCGCCTGCGTTGGGGCGGCCGTACAGGATGTTGTCGCGCATGGACCGGTGCAGCAAAGAGGTGTCTTGCGTGACCATGCCGATGTGGCTGCGCAGGCTGTCCTGCGTCACCCGGGCGATGTCTTGCCCGTCGATCAAAATGCGCCCGCTGCTCAGGTCATGAAAGCGCAGCAGCAGGTTCACCAGTGTGGACTTGCCCGCGCCCGAGCGGCCGATCAGGCCGATCTTTTCACCAGGGCGCACGGTCAGGCTCAGGTCGTTGATGACGGGCTTGCCCTTGCCGTAGCTGAAGGTGGCGTGCTCAAAGCGCACCTCGCCGCGCGGCACGGTCAAGGCCGTGGCACCGGGCGCATCCACCACGGCGCGCGGTCGCGTCAGCGTGCTGATGCCGTCCTGCACGGTGCCGATGTTTTCAAACAGCGAGGTCATCTCCCACATGATCCAGTGCGACATGCCGCTGATGCGCAGCGCCATGGCAATCACCGCGGCCACCGCGCCCGTGCCCACCTGGCCCTGCGTCCACAGCCACAGGGCCGATCCACCCACGGCCATGATCAGACCCACCACCAGCGTGTGGTTGACGATCTCGAACAGGCTTACCAGGCGCATCTGCGCATAGCCCGTGGCCATGAATTCCTGCATGGCGGCGCGGGCGAAGTGAGCCTCGCGGTGGGTGTGCGAGAACAGCTTGACGGTGGAGATGTTGGTGTACGCGTCGGTGATGCGCCCGGTCATCATGGAGCGCGCGTCGGCCTGCGCCTTGCCGATGCGGCCCAGCCGCGGCACGAAGTAAACGACCGACGCGCCGTACAGCACCAGCCAGCCCATGAAGGGCCAGACCAGGCGAAGGTCAAACCCGCCGGCCAGCGCCACGATGGTGATGAAGTACACGCCGATGCCGATCAGCACGTCGGTGCTGGTGAAGATCATCTCGCGCACCGACAGCGCGGTCTGCATGACCTTGGTGGTGATGCGCCCGGCGAATTCGTCGCTGTAAAAGGCCATGCTCTGGCCCAGCATCAGGCGGTGGAAGTTCCAGCGCAGGCGCAACGGGAAATTGATGGCCAGCGTCTGGTGCTTCACGATGGTCTGCAGCGCGATCACCAGCGTGCTGGCCAGCAGCACGCCGCCCAGCAGCCACAGCATGGGGCCCTGTTCGGCCCACAGGTGGGCGGGCTGCACGCGGCCCAGCCAGTCCACCACATGGCCCAGCATGGCAAACAGGAAAGCCTCGTAGGCCGCAATGACCGCGCTCAGCGCCGCGAGCGACGCGATGTAGCCGCGCAGGCCGGCGGTACAGGCCCAGACAAAGGCAAGGAAGCCCTTGGGGGGCAGCGGGGGGTCGGCTTCGGGATAAGGGGGGAGGAGTTTTTCGAAAAGGCGGAACAAAAGTCAGGGCTCCGGCACGAGGTGCCTTATTTGCTGAGGACGGCTTGCCTCAGGATGGCGTTGACGCGGGTTTGCCAGCCTGCGCCGCTGGCGCGCAGGGCGGCCAGCAGATCAGGGTCCAGGCGCAGCTTGACGGCCTGCTTGGTGGTGGGGGACACGCTGCCGGGCGGGCGCCCGCGCCGCGCGGCACGGGCCATGATTTCTTCGGGGGTGTGGATGCGTGCGTATTCGCCGCGCCTGGCTTGGCGGATGGACTCAAGCACATCGGCGGCGAATTGTTCAGTTTCCTTGTCCATCAAAAGCTTCCTTCCATTGCAGCAAGACGTGGGTTGGCAGGTTTTCGAATTTCGCTTTGGTATAGACCACGATCAGGACAATCTCGGTGGGACCGTTTCGCAGGAAATAAATCACTCTCGATCCTCCCTGTTTCCCCATGCCCGCACGGCCCCAGCGGACTTTGCGCAAGCCTCCGGTGCCGGGGATGACGCTGCCTGCAGATGGATTGCTGGCAATCCATTCGACAAAGGCCTCGCGCTCATCGTCGGCCCAAACCTCCCTGACACACCGCATGAACAGAGATGTCTCAATCACAGTCAACATTTATTGTACCCCCTGAAAATCTCTTGTAAGACAAACAGCATCTTTCGGGCGAGCAAATAATACTGTACAAACAAACAGTATTTTGGTGCCAACCCGTGTCCCTTGCCCGTCTGTCCGTCGTCCCTTCCTTGTCTGAATCGCCGCATCTCTGGCGGGCGGATGGGCACGCCATGGGCGACGCTGTTTTGCCCACCGGCCACCCCGCACTCAACACCCACCTGCCCGGCGGCGGCTGGCCGATGGACGGCCTGGTGGAGTTGCTGCAGGCGCAGCCCGGCCTGCATGTGTGGCAGCTGCTGTTGCCCGCGCTGGTGCAGGCGGTGCAAACGCAGCCTGGGCCGGTGGTGCTGGTGGGCGCGCCGTTTGAGCCGTTTGGCCCGGCGCTGGGGGCGCAGGGCCTGCCGGGCGAGCGACTGCTGTGGGTGCGCAGTGACAAGCCCGCCGCGCGCCTGTGGGCGGCCGAGCAGGCGCTGCGCTGTGCCGATGTGGCGGCCGTGCTGGCCTGGCTGCCGCAGGCGCGCGCCGACCAGCTGCGCCGGCTGCACCTGGCGGCGCAACAGCATCAAGGCGAGCGCCGGCGGCTGCTGTTTGTGTTTCGCACCCCCGCAGCGCAGCATGAATCGTCGCCTGCGCGGCTGCGCCTGCTGCTCGAAGGTACCGACGAACTGCAGGTACGCATCCTCAAACGCCGTGGCCCGCCGGTAGAGACACCGGTGCAGCTGCCGGCCCATCCGCCGCGGCTGGCCGCGCTGCTGGCGTCGCGCCGCCAGCGGCCCGCTTCAACGGTTGCGTTGCAGCCTCGCGCACCCATCCTCATTCAAGCCCATGCTCTGGATCGCCCTGTCACCGCCTGAAGACCAGCGCACCGCCTGGGGCTGGCGCGCGCTGCAGTTCACCCCGCGCGTGGCGCAGGTGGACGAAGCGCTGCTGCTCGAGGTGTCCGCCTCCCAGCGCCTGTGGGGCGGACAAGAGCGTTTGCTGCGCCGCCTGTTCAGCCGCCGCGCGCAGCCCGTGTTGTATGCGCAGGGCCCCACGTACCTGGTGGCGCTGGCCCTGTTGCGGCTGCGATTGCGCAGGCAGGCCGTGCCGGCCGATCTGCCCGGCGGCCTGCCGCTGCCCACGCTGACCGCCGCGCTGCCATGGGTGGACACGCTGGAGCGCACCGGCTGTCGCACCTGGGGGCAACTGCGCGCGCTGCCGCGTGGCGGCGTGGCCCGGCGCTTTGGCGCGGCGCTGGTGGATGCACTGGATATGGCGTACGGCCAGCGGCCCGAGGTCTGCCCCTGGCTGGCCCTGCCCGAGGTGTTTGACATGAATGTGGAACTGCCCGCGCTGGCCACCACCACGCCCGAGCTCATGTGGACGGCGCAGCGCCTGTTGACGCACCTGCAGGCCTGGCTGCGCGCGCGTGACCGCGGCGTGCTGGCGCTTGAATTGCAGTGGGCGCTGGACCTCAAACGCCTGGACGGCAAGGCGCTGCCCAGCCACCAGCAACTGGTGGTACGCACCGCCCAGCCCGCGCAGCACATGGCCCACCTGCGCCGCCTGGTGTCGGAGCACCTGGCGCGCGAGACCCTGGCGGCGCCTGCCAACCACCTGCGCCTGCGCGTGCTGGACAGCGCCCCCTGGGTAGGCGCCAGCCGCAGTTTTTTGCCCGAGGACAACGTGCCCGGCGAAAAGCTGCACGAATTCATTGAACGCCTGAGCGTGCGCCTGGGCGCGCACAACGTGGTGGTGTGCCACGCGCAGGCCGACCACCGGCCCGAACGGCGCCAGCAGTGGCGGCCCGCGCGCGACGGCGCTGCACGGGCAATGGCGCAGGACGTGCCCGACGCGTTGCTGCCGCCCTGGCTGCTGCCCCAGCCGCTGCTGCTGCAGATGAAGGGCAATGTGCCGCAATACGGCGGGCCGCTTCAACGGCTCACGCGCGCCAGCCGCATCGCCACCGGCTGGTGGGAGGCGGACGGCCACACCGCGCGTGATTACTTCATCGCCCGCAGCCCCGAACACGGCCTGGTGTGGGTCTACCGCGACCGCCTGGCGGACGGCAAAAAAGACCGCTGGTACCTGCAGGGGCGGTATGCCTGACGCCCATGCCTGAACACCACCTCAAACCCGGTGCCCAGCTGGACGAAGAGCGTGACGGATGGCCGCCGGTTCTGGTCGCCGGCCCCGACCCGCTGCCACGCTATGCCGAGCTGTACTGCCAGAGCAATTTCAGCTTCCAGCACGGTGCGGCGCACCCGCAGGAGCTGGTGCGCCGTGCCTACGACCTGGGCTACGAGGCTTTGGCCATCACCGACGAATGCTCGGTCGCGGGCGTGGTGCGGGCGTTGTCGGGCTGGGACGAATACCGCGCGTTCATCCAGCGGCTGGATGAAAGCCACCCGCAGGAGCGCAGGGGCCGGCCATTCCGGCTGCTGTACGGCAGCGTGTTTGATTTTGGCGATGAAGGCCGCCTGGTCGCCATTGCGCGCGACCTGAAAGGTTGGGGCGGTCTGTGCCAGTTCATCAGCCACGCGCGCAATGACGACGGCACGGCCAAGGGCGATTACAAGGTGGGCTGGGACACGAGCGACCTGTCGCTGCTGGGCGAGGGGTGCGAGGTGATCTACGTGCCGCACCGCACCGCCGGCGACGAAAAGGTTTTGTGCATGCGGCTGGCCTGGCTGCAAACGCGCTTCGGCGCGGCGCTGTGGCTGGGCGTGGAGCAGCGCCAGCTGCCTGACGACGACCTGTGGCTGGCCCGCCTGGAGCGGGCTGGCGCCCCGTGCGGTGTGCCGCTGGTGGCCACGGGCGGCGTGTTGATGGACCGGCGCTCACGCAAGCCGCTGCATGACGTGATCACGGCCGTGCGGCTGGGCAAGCCGGTAGACCAGTGTGGCTTTGAGCTGCAGGCGAATGCCGAGCGGCATCTGCGCTCGCGCATGCACCTGGCCGGTGTGTTCCCGCAGGCGCTGCTGGACGCGACGCTGCGACTGGCCCAACGCTGCGCGTTTGACCTGCGCGAGATTTCGTACAACTTTCCGACCAGGGTGGTGCCGCCGGGTGAGTCGCCCACCCAGGCGCTCAGACGCTTGACCTATGCCGGGGCCAATGAGCGTTACCCCGACGGACTGCCGCAGAAAGTGCAGGACCTGCTGCACAAGGAACTGGCCCTGATCGAGCAGTGCCAGTACGAGATGTTCTTTCTCACGGTGCATGACATCGTGCGCTTCGCCAAAGGCAAAAGCATCCTTTGCCAGGGCCGCGGCTCCGCCGCCAACTCGGTGGTCTGCTTCTGCCTGGGCATCACCGCCATGGATCCGATGCTCTCCAATCCGTTGCTGGAGCGCTTTATCAGCGCGAACCGCAAAAACGACCCACCCGATATCGACGTGGACTTCGAGCACGAGCGGCGCGAAGAGGTGATCCAGTATGTCTATGAAACCTATGGGCGCGATCACGCCGCCATTGCGGCCGTGGTCATCTGTTACCGCACCCGCAGCGCGATCCGTGACGTGGGCAAGGCGCTGGATCTGCCCGAGGCCTTGATCGATGCCTTTGCGCGGGAGCATTTCTGGTTTGATGAAGATCTGGCATCGCAACTGCTGGAGGGCATGGCCCAACGCGTGGGCGTGCCGATTGAAGCCCACCAGGCGAGTCTGTGGCTGGAACTCTCACGGACATTGATGGGCTTTCCACGCCACCTCAGCCAGCACGTGGGCGGCTTCGTGCTGACCGAAACACCGTTGACGCGGCTGGTGCCGATTGAAAAGGCGTCCATGAAGGACCGCTCGGTCATCCAGTGGGACAAGGACGATCTGGAGCACATGGGCATGCTCAAGGTCGATGTGCTGGCGCTGGGCATGCTCACGGCCATCCGGCGTTGCCTGGACTTCGTCGCGCAGCGCCGTGGTGGTGCCTTCACGCGGTATGACATTGGCGCCGAAGATGAGGAAACCTACAAAATGATCCGCCGCGCTGACACCGTGGGCGTGTTCCAGATCGAAAGCCGCGCCCAGATGTCCATGTTGCCGCGGCTGAAGCCGCACAAGTTCTATGACCTGGTGGTGGAGGTCGCCATCGTGCGGCCGGGGCCGATCTCGGGCGGCATGGTGCATCCGTACCTCAAGGCGCGCGAGCGTGACGCGAAGAAGCAAACTATCGTCTACGAGCGCTCGAAATACGAACCCGAGGGTACGCCCCCGCGTTTGCAAAAGGCGCTGGAACGCACGCTGGGCATCCCGATCTTCCAGGAGCAGGTTATGGAAATCTCCATGATCGCGGCAGGCTTCAGTGGCGCCGAGGCCGATGGCCTGCGCCGCGCCATGGCCGCGTGGAAGCGCACCGGCGACATGAAAAGCTGGCGCGAACGGCTCATCGGCGGCATGCTGGCCAACGGCTATGAGCAGAACTTTGCCGAACGCATCTTCGAGCAGGTCAAGGGCTTCGCCGACTACGGCTTCCCCGAAAGCCATGCGTACAGCTTTGCGCTGCTGGCCTATGAAAGCAGCTGGCTCAAATGCCACGAACCCGAGTGCTACCTGGCCGCCATGCTCAATTCGCAGCCCATGGGGTTCTACAACCCATCCCAGCTGATCCAGGACGCCGTGCGCCACGGCGTGCAGGTGCTGCCCCCCGACGTGTCCAACAGCGACTGGGACTCCCAATTGGCGGACTCCCAATTGGGGTCAGATTCCAATTCTTTCCGGCCCGCCGTGCGCCTGGGCCTGCGGCTGGTTGGCGGATTCAGTGAAGCCGCGGGCCGGCGTATTGAGGATGCACGGCGCGATGCCCCCTTCACCAGCACCGAAGACCTGTCGTTGCGCGCGCAACTGGACGTGCGCGACCTGAACGCGCTGGCCGCGGGCGATGCGCTCAGGTCGCTGTCAGGCCACCGCCGCCAGCAGGTGTGGGACGCCGCCGCCCGCCACCGCGCACCCGCGCTGCTGCGCGGCGCGCCGGTGAACGAGGCGCAGCTCGATTTGCCCGAGGCGCCCGAGGGCGAGGAGATCGTCTTTGACTACGCGTCGCTGGGCCTCACGCTGCGCCGCCACCCGCTGGCGCTGCTGCGCGAACGGCTGGCACGCCGCGGCATCCTCAACGCAACGCAACTGGCTGCGTTGCCGCACGGGCGCACCGTGTCGGCCTGCGGCATCGTCACCGTGCGCCAGCAGCCGCAGACGGCCAAGGGCACGATCTTTGTCACGCTGGAAGACGAAACTGGCCCGGTGAACGTGATCGTGTGGAAAAGCGTGCGTGAAGCACAACGCGACGCGCTGCTGCGCTCGCGCCTGCTGGCCGTGCGCGGCACCTGGCAGCGCGACGTGGACAGCGGCGGTCAGGTCTGCCATCTGGTGGCCGCGCGGCTGGTGGACTTGACGCCACTGCTTGGCCGGCTGGCCGGGCAAAGCAGCAAGAGCCGGGACTTCCATTGAGCGCGCCCGGCCTGGCCTATGCCGGCTTCTTCGCCAGCAAAAACAGCAGCGACCCCGACCCCGCCACCAGCGCCAGCAGCGTGAAGCCCATGCGGTAATTGCCCGTGGCGTCGGCAAACATGCCCGCCACCATGGGCCCCAGCACCTGGCCGATGGCAATGACGAAGGCCGACAGGCCCATGATCATGCCGATGGCCTGCAGCCCGAAATAGTCCGCGCGCATGGCCTGCATGAACGGCCCGCGCAGGCCCCAGGCCACGCCGTGCAGCACGGCAAACGCGCCCAGCATCACCGGGTGTACGGCATAGGTCAGCATCAGCAGGCCCAGCATGTGCGCCACCATGCAGGCGGCGGCCATGTGGCGCTTTTCCCAGCGGTCGCCCACCAGCGCACCCAGCAGCAGGCCGCCGGCCTGCGCCACCGTCATGAGCATGATGACCAGCGACGCCTGCGCCAGCGTGTAGCCCAGGCCTTCTTTCATGTGCGAGATGGCATGCACGTTCACCGCCGTGACCGTGAGCAGCGCCAGCCCGTGGCCCAGCGCCAGGAACCAGAACGCCTGGGTGCGCAACGCCTCGCGCGCGGTGAACTGCCGCTGCACGGGCAGCAGGCCTGGCGGTGCATCCGCCGTGGCCGTGGACTGTGGCGCGGGGGCGGGCGCGCCGTCCACCTGCTCGCCGACCTCGCCGGGGTGGCGGCGGATCATGCGCGCCAGCGGCAGGCCGCCGGCCAGCATCAGGATGCCCGAGGCAATGGCTGCATTGCGCCAGCCATAGGTCTGCATCATCCAGCCCACAGCCGGCACGGCCAGCCCGCCCAGGGCCAGCCCCAGCCCCATGAGCGACAGTGCCCGGGCGCGCAGCCGCTGGAACCAGTGCACCACGGTAATGGTCAGCGGGAAGTAACCCGCGCAGGTGGTGCCCAGCGCAATCAGGATGATGGCGCCGTAAAAGCCGCCCACGCTGTCGATCTGGCTCAGCGCCAGAAAGCCCAGGCCCATCAGCACCACGCCGATGTGTACCAGGGCGCGCGCGCCAAACCGGTCCACCAGCCAGCCCATGGCGGGCCCCAGCAGGGCGCCTTCAATGGACTGCAGCGCGGCCGCGCCCGACAGGGTGGTCTTGCTCCAGCCGCGCTCTTCGGACAGCACGGCCACATAGGCGCCGAACGCCTGCATGAACAGGCCGGCATACAGAAACTGGAGGCCAAGGCCGGCGCCGACGATGCGCCAGCCGTAGAAAATTTTCACCCGTGGAGCATAGCGCGCGGCACTGCGGCGTGAGTGTGTGTACTTTGGCTCACATCTGGTCGATCGGCGTCGAGCTGGACGCGGTGTCGCCCGGCGCGTCGGCCATCGAGAAGCGCTCGTTGGTGCGGGTGTAAAAGCTCGCGCCGAAACGCCCGACCGGGTGGAAGTCGCGCAGGTTCACGCGCCAGGCCTGCGTGTCGATCAGGCCGTCGCGCGCGGCCAGCCACTGGATGCGGCCGATGAAGACATAACGGCTGGGTGTCTCCAGCTTTTCATGCAGCACGCATTCAAACGCCACCGGCGCCTCCAGAATGCTCGGCGGCTTGACGGTGTGCGACGCCACAGGCGTGAGACCCACCTGCGCCAGCTCGCTCACATCCGACGGGAAGCGCTCGCCGCAGGCGTGCATTCTGGCCGCCATGGATTCGTCGGGGATGTGCACGACGAACTCGCCGCTGTCCAGGATGTTGGCCGCTGTGTCTTTCAGCTGCCCGTCCTGCAGGCGGTTGATGCTGAGCATGAGGATGGGCGGGTCCTCGCCGATCATGTTGAACATGGAAAACGGCGCCGCGTTGGCCACGCCGTTGCGCCCCAGCGTGGTCGCCAGCGCGATCGGCCGGGGCACGATCAGGCTGGCCATGAGCTTGTAGCGCTGCTAACTGGTGATGGACTGGAAATCAACTTCGGTCATGGAATCTGCCTTTGACGGGCATTCTCAGGCAGAACGCACCCCGCCGGCAGCCGCAAGCCGTGCGGCAGCCCCGCGATGGTACGCCGCACCGTTTCGGGTCAGGCGATGACTTCGACCTAGGCGCGCTTGGCCACGGCCGTCCACGACGCGATCTGCGACTTGATCATGCCGGTGAAATCGTCCCCCACCACCGGGGTCTTGCGTGCAAACGTCTGCAGGTCGTCCAGGTGCGAAGCGATGTCAGGCTTGGCCAGAATTTCAGGAATGAGCGACATGAGCTTTTGCGCAATGGGCGCGGGCAGGCCCTTGGGCGCCGACAGGCCCAGCCACTGCGAGCCTGTGAGCGACGGATATCCCAGCTCGGCAAACGTGGGAATGTTGGGCAGGGCCGGCAGCCGGGTGGGGGGGACACGGCCAGCGCGCGCACCGTGCCGCCCTTGAGCTGTGCGACGTTGGTGGTGACGGGGTCAAACACGCTGTCGATCTGGCCGCCGTACAGGTCCTGCATGGCGGGGGCGCTGCCCTGGTAGGGCACATGGTCGTGCTCGGGCGCCGGGCCCTCAATCTTGAGCAGCTCGCCATACAGGTGGTTGGCCGAGCCGATGCCCGAGGTGCCGTAGCGCACCGGCTTGGTCTTGGCCGCGGCCACATACTGCGCCAGCGTCTGGTAGGGCGACTGCGGGCGCACCAGCAGCAGCATGGGCGCCTCCACCAGCAGCCCCAGGTGGGTGAAATCGTTCACCGGGTCAAACGGCATGGTCTTGCGGGTGGCCGTGGCATAGATGTGCACCGACGCGTGGCTGACCAGCAGCGAATAGCCGTCGGGCGCCTGGCGCGACACAAATTCGGTGCCGATCAGCCCGCCTGCACCGGCCTTGTTGTCCACCACGACCGACTGGCCCAGCGCCTGCCCCAGGTGCGGCGCCATCAGCCGCGCCACCGTGTCCACCAGCCCGCCCGGCGGGTACTGCACGTACAGCTTGATCGGCCCGCGCGTGGGCCAGGCGCTTTGCGCGTGGACCCAGGGGGCGCAGAGGGCGGCTGCGCCGGCGGCGGCGGTGAGAAGGGCGCGACGTTTCATGGTGTTCCTTCAGGTAGTTGGTTGAGCGCATCTGCCTTCGGTGCAATTAGCAGGAGCGGTGCCAGCCATGCACGCTGCCTGCGGCCTGAAAGCCCTTTAGAATCCCAGTTGCATTGCGGGCGTCGTTCAATGGCAGGACCTGAGCTTCCCAAGCTCAAGACGTGGGTTCGATTCCCATCGCCCGCTCCATTCTCCGGCTGCTACCCCATCAGCCAGGCCCGCGCAAACTCCTCCTGCCCGGCCTTGAAATACTCGATCTGGAACCTGGCCACGCCGTTCAAAAAGAACAGCAGCGCGGTGTCGCGCCAGCGCAGGTCGCCCACGATCGCCATGCGGATCACGTGCTGCTGGATGTAGCGGTCCACGTCGATATCGTCCCAGCTCACAAAGGCCTGCAGGTTTTCAAACCCCTCTTCAATCACGGCCAGCACATGCTGTTTGCCATGGGCCTGCATGTGGTCGTGCACCCGGTGCTTGGCGGCGTCTACCTCGGCGCGCATCAGCACGCCGCTGGCGTGCAGCACCACCAGCGCGGGCGGTTCAAAGCTGATGTTCACGGTCATGGGTTGGATGCTATCAAGCCAATGGGCTGCGGCACGCGCCGGTTGGTCAGGAAAACCGCCGCGCCTTGAGCCGGCCGTTCTCAATGAGCCTGTCGATCAGCTCCAGCAGCGTTGCGCGCACGGCTTCGGCCGCGGGGCTCAGGGCCTGGTCCACCATCCACACCAGTGATTGCGTGCGTTCAATGACAGGCTGGGTGATCTCGCGGGCCACCACGCCAGCGGCAGCCGGGTCGGCAAATGCATTGCGCGACATGACGGCGCAAGCCAGGCCCTCGGCCACCACGCGGCGCAGCAGTTCGGAGTTGTTGAGCTCGTAGCGGATACTGAGCTGGCAGTTCAGGTCCATCGCCGTGCGCTCGACCATGCGGCGCAGGTCATGGGCACGGTCCGGCGCCACCAGGGGCCTGTCGCCGATGTCGGCAAACGCGATGGGTGTGGCGTCGGCGCCCACCAGTTCGGGCCGGCCAAACAGGCAAAAAGTTTCCTGGAACACGGGGATGGCCTGCAGGCGCGGCAGCTCGTGCGCTGTGGGCAGCAGTGCCAGTTCCACGCTGCGTGCCTCGACCATGGACTGCGCCTCGCGCGACATGCCGGTGGTCAGCTGCAGGCGAACCTGGGGCGCACGCTCGGACAGCAACTGAAACAGCGGAGCCGTCAGCACCGGCGCGACCGAGCCCACGATGCACACGCTGACGTTGCCGCGCGGGTGCGTGGACGCATCGCGCACGTCATCGCGCAGGCGGTCCATCTGACGCAGGATGGATGTGGCGCGCTCCAGCAGGCGCTGGCCTTCGGCCGTGGGCCGTACGCCGCGCGCGTGGCGTTCCAGCAGCGGCACGCCCAGCTCCTCCTCCATCGCGGCGATGTGGTGGCTCAGGGCGGGCTGGGCAATGTGCAGCGTGCTGGCTGCCGTGGTGATGTTGCCGGTGCGTGCGATCTCGACGAAGTACTTGAGCTGGCGGGGGGTCATCCCGCCACTCTACCCCGCGGCCAGCACGCTGCGGGGCACAGGGGTGGCGCCGCTGGCACCCATGGTGGCCGCCACTTGCACGCCACCCAGCCGCGCAATCATGGCGCGCTGGTTGTGTTTGGCCTGCGCATCCACGGCCTCGGGGTCGCAGATGGCGCGCAGTTCGGCCTCCATGCGGCGCACCGTGTCCGCGTGTTGCGCTTGGCCCGCCAGGTCATGCAGTTCCTCGGGGTCGGCCTGCAGGTCAAACAGCTCGGGGCGATGGCCCACGTAGTAATGAAACTTCCAGCGCCCCTTGCGCAGCATGAAGCCGGCGGAATTGCTGCCGGCCGCGTGGTATTCGCTGAACACCACACGCTCGGGCTCGTCTGGTGCACCGGCCAGTGTGAGCAGCGAGCGGCCCGGCCGGCCGGTCATCTCCGGCGCCGGGTCGATGCCTGTTGCCTGCAGGATGGTCGGGAAAAGGTCGAGCAGGTCGACCGGCGTTTCGCGTGTGCCTACGGGCACACCCGGTCCGGCGACGATCATGGGCACGCACACGCTTTCCTGGTAGAGAGTGGATTTGCCCCACAGCCCGCGTGTGCCCAGGTTGTCGCCATGGTCAGACGTATAGACCAGCGTGGTGTTGTCTTGCAGCCCCGCCTCGCGCAGCGCGTGGGTGATCGCGCCGATGTTGCTGTCCAGAAAACTGCACAAGCCGTAATAGGCAGCGAAGGCGCGCAGGCGCTCTTCGGGGCTGTGGAACTCTTCTTCATTGCGGCCAAATTCGGCGTACTGCTGCACCCAGGGGTGGCGCTGGTAGCCGTCGGCGGGTTGCAGCTTGGGTACGGGCAAGCCGTCAAGCGGGTACAGGTCGAAAAATTCGGGCGGCGCCACCAGCGGGAAATGCGGCGCCACCAGGCCCACGTACAGCATGAAGGGTTCGGGGCGGTTGCCCGCATCGCGGATCCAGTCCACCGCGCGCGCCGTTACCTCGCGGTCATAGGCTGTATAGGCCGATTCACCGCTGCCGATGTGCTCGCCCAGCATGCGTTTGCTGCGGGGTGTGGACACATAAGGGTCGCGTATGGATGCCCACACCATGCCATGCCCGCCCACCACATGCATGGGTATGTGCTCACGGTCAAAGCCCGCGGGGTCTTCTTCGGCGCGGTAGTGCAGCTTGCCGATGCTTTCCACGCGAACCTGTTCGCGCTGCAGCACATGGCCCCAGCCGCGCGGGTCACCGTGGTACGGCATGGCGTTGTCCCAGTGGCCGGTCTGGTGCACGCGCAGTCCCGTGGCAAAGGCAGCGCGCGCAGGCACGCAGATGGGGCTGGGGGTGTAAGCGTTGACAAAGCGCGTGCCGCGTGCAGCCAGTGCGTCCAGGTGCGGGGTTTGCACCAAGGGGTGGCCCGCGCATCGCATGATGCGCGGGTCGTGTTCGTCGGACATCACGACGATGACGTTGCGCCGGGTCATGGGTGCTCATTCCTCCGGGGTATAGCCGGCGGCCTTGACCACTTTTGCCCAGCGCGCGTGGCCTGCGCGCACCTCGCGGTCCAGCGCGTCTGCCGCCATGACCTGCGGCTCGTATTCGGCCTTGCGCAACAGGCCCTGGACTTTGGGTGTCTGCACCGCCGAGGTGATGGCCTGGTTGAGTTGCGCCACCTGGGCGGCCGGTGTGCCGGCCCGCGCAAAGAACGCAAAGCTTTCGGTCACCACCAGGTCGGGATAGCCCGCTGACTTGAAGGTGGGAACGCCGGGCAAGGCGGGGTTGGGATTGGCCTCAGAGATGGCCAGGATGCGCAGCTTGCCGCTTTGGTGCATGGACAGCAGGTTGGGCGTGGTGGTGATGACAGCCGGCAACACCCCACTGACGGCATCGGTCAGCGCGGCGGAGCCGCCTTTGTATGCCACATGGGTCAGCTGCAGGTTGGCGTCCCTGGCCAGCATGGCCCCCAGAAAGTGCATGGCCGTGCCGGCACCGGGCGTGCCATAAGCGGCCATGGCGGGGTTGCGCTGGGCCATGGCCACGTAGTCGGCCAGCGTTTTGGCGGGGCTGTTGGCGCCCACCGCCAGGGCAAAGCTCATGCTGCTGGCGGTGGCAATGCCCGCCATGTCCTTGAGCGGGTCGTACCGGATTGATTTCACGACGTGGGGATACAGCGTCAGCCCGCCCATCGGCATCATGATGAGCGTGGTGCCGTCGGCCGGCAGGTTCATGAGCGCCTCAATGGCCAGCCGTCCGGCCGCGCCGGCCTTGTTTTCGACAATGGCGGTGTAGCCCGATTCGCGCAGGCTGTCGGCCAGGATGCGGGCCACGGTGTCTGCCGCGCCGCCGGGGGCGTAGCCCACCAGGATCCTGAGCGTCTTGCCCTGTGCCAGCGACATGCGTGGCAGGGGCACAAGCGCGGCTGCGCCCAACTGGGCGGCGAATACGGCAAAGCCGCGGCAGGTGGTGGGCATGTCTTGTCTCCTGGCTTTTTTGACCATGGTGGCCTTTGGCTGAGTGTGGGCGAACGGGCTTTGGCAAGGAAATACTGTTTCCATGCCAAAGCCATGCAGAAAACCTGATGACTCACCCGCCGCTGGTGACAGGTTCTGACAGGCGTAGCCGCGAACCTGAGGTCACCCGACAAAAGGAGACCCGCATGGCCCACCGCACTCCCCAACAAGACCTGGCCGACCTGCGCGCCCTGAACGCGCGGTTCATCCACAACTTCGTGACCAACGACGTGCCCTCGCACAGCGCCATCACGCACCCGCGCTTCATGTGCATCAGCCCCCGGGGCCAGCGGCAAAGCCGCGACGATTACCTGCGCGACTGGGCCCATGGCTTTGACCCGGACGTCATCATTTACTGGGACCTGCGCGACGAAGACATCGCGCTGTTTGGCGACGTGGCACTGGTGCGCGCCACCAACAAATATGTGCGCGTGACCGACGGCAATGCGGTCACCGGCATGACGGCCTATACCGACACCTACATCCACGAAGACGGCCGCTGGCTGTGCATCCAGGCGCAGCTCACCGCCGTGGCCATGGAGCACTGGCCAGGCGATGACACCATCGTTGACACCTGGCTGCGCGGCGTGCTGCAGCCCCATCCTGCAGGACAGGCCTAAACGTAACGCCTTGTTACCCGTACGCCGGATTCATTCGGCTTTGGTACCCTAGGGCCACACAGACCAGAGGGTGAGGCCCCAAATTTTCCTGACCTTTCAACCAGCCGGCTTTGGGGCCGCTGTCATGCGGATCGTTCTGGCCGGCTTCATCGGCCTGTTTTCCTGTCTGGCGTGGGCGGCGCAGCCGCCCGAGCTGCGTTTGAGCGCCGACGCGCCGCGCGTGAACCTCACCCTGCACATGGCGGCGCAGCGTTTGCCCGCCAGCACCCCGCTGGACCTGGACCAGGTTTGGGACGATGCGCCAGACCAGCCCCTGCTGGAGCCGTCCCCGCGCTGGCAAAGCAGCCCGGGTACGCGCCTGGTGGGGCGCGTGGTGCTGCAGGGCGCCGGCGCGCCCGGCACCTACGTCGTGCATGTGCCCACCGCCTGGTTCGACCAGGTGCAGGTCTGGCAGCGCGAGCCCGGCAGTGCCTGGGCCAGCGCGCTGGCCGGTGACCGGGTGGCGCTGTCGCGCTGGCCGTTTGTCAGCCAGAACCCGGCATTCGTGGTGAACGTGGGGGCCGCGCCCGTGCATCTGATGGTGGTGATGGAAAACGAAGCCACTTCGCGCGCACCGGTCTGGCTGGCCACCGATGCGGCCTACCGGGAGACCCAGCTGCGCCAGTCCAACCTGTCCGGCATGATCATGGGCCTGGGCCTGATGGTGGTGGTGGTCACGGTGCTGGGCGCCGCGTTGCAGCGCCGCCGCGCCAGCGTGCTGCTGGCCGGCGTGGCCAGCTGGGTGTTCATGACGGTGATCAGCCTGAATGGCTATATGGCGGTGTGGTTCACGCCCGAATGGCCCGCCCTCAATGACGCGAGCAAGCAGTTCACCGGCGTGATGATGTCGGCGCTGATGTTCGCGCTGACGGCCGAGGCGCTGGACCAGCGCTACCTCACGCGTGTCGAGCGCTGGGCCAAGCTGGCGGTGCCGTGCCTCGTGCTGCTGTACGCGGTGGCACAGGCACTGTGGCTGCCCGGTGCCTGGCGGCTGCCGGCGGCGGCCGTGCTGACGCTGGCCACGCTGGCGGCCAGCATGGTGATGTGCGGCTTGAGCGTGCTGCGCGGCGGGCGCTATGTGCGCTGGATCATGGCTGCGCTGGGCTGCTATGCGCTGGCGGTGACCATTGTGTACACCCCCTTTGACTTCGTGGCCGGGCTGGATGTGCGCGCGGCTGCGGTGGGTGTGCTGCTGTTTGCCAGCATGCTGGTGTTCTATCACGCGCTGTTCCTGCGCGAACGCTATGGGCGCGATGTGCTAGGCCGCGCGGCGGTCACCGGCAACCGGGATCCGTTGACCGCGCTGCTGTCCTACCAGGGCTTCCAGCTCGCCTATGACGAAGCCCTGCTTCGCCAGGGCGCGGGTGAACGGCAGACGCCGGTGATGATGTTCCTGCTGCCGGGGCTGGAGCAAAGCGCGGTGGACCATGGCTTTGTGCTGACCGAGCGGGTCGTGGTGCGGTTTGCCGCAAGCCTGCAGGGTGTGCTGGGCGATTCCTGGTCCATCGCGCGCATCAGCAAGACGCGCTTTGCCTGCATTGGCATGGGTGACGCGCGTGGCGCCGATGTGCTGGCGGTGGCCACGCAGGTGCTGGCCAGCTGCGCGCGCATGTCCGACGTGATCGGGCCGGTGACAGACTTTGATCTGCGCATTGCCTGTACACAGCGCTGGCTGGCACCCGCTGGGCTCAAGGCCCTGCTGGGTGCGCTGGAGGAAGCCTGCCATGCATTGACGCCGCCCAAGCGCATTGCGCTGGTGAATGAATCTCGCGGGCGCAGCGGCAACAGCGGCAGCGGCAACAGCGGCACGCATTCGCGCGGCAGCAGCTCCGCAGGGCACAGCGGCTAGCCCGGCAGGGCAATGGCAGCCCTGGCTTATTTCAGGATGTCGCCCATGCAGAGGTACTTCATCTCCACATATTCATCCATGCCGTGGCTTGAGCCCTCGCGGCCCAGGCCGCTTTGCTTGACGCCGCCAAAGGGCACATGCTCGGTGGCGATGATGCCCACGTTGATGCCCACCATGCCGTACTCCAGCGCCTCGCTCACGCGAAAGATGCGCCCCACGTCACGGCTGTAGAAATAGCTGGCCAGGCCGAATTCGGTGTTGTTGGCCGCGTCAATGGCCTCCTGCTCGGTCGAAAAGCGGAACACCGGCGCGAAGGGCCCGAAGGTTTCCTCGCGGGCGCAGAGCATGTCGGCCGTGGCGTCGGCGATCACGGTGGGCTCAAAGAACTGGCCCTGCAGCTTTTTGCCGCCGGCCATGAGCTTGCCACCCTTGCCCAGGGCGTCGGCCACGTGGCGCTGCACCTTCTGCACGGCAGCGTCCTCGATCAGCGGGCCCTGCACCACGCCGTCTTCAAAGCCATTGCCCACCTTCAGGGCCTTGACCCTGGCGGCAAACTTTTCAACGAACGCGTCGTACACGCCGTCCTGCACATAAATGCGGTTGGCGCACACGCAGGTCTGCCCGGCGTTGCGGTACTTGCTGGCCATGGCGCCTTCCACGGCGCTGTCGATGTCGGCGTCGTCAAACACGATGAAGGGTGCGTTGCCGCCCAGCTCCAGGGCCAGCTTCTTGACCGTGGGCGCGCTTTGCGCCATGAGGATGCGGCCAACCTCGGTGCTGCCGGTAAAACTGATGTGGCGTACCACGTCGCTGGCGCAGAACACCTTGCCCACGGCAATGCTGTTGGCGCCGTCGGCGGTCAGCAGGTTGAGCACGCCCGCGGGAATGCCCGCGCGCAGGGCCAGCTCCGCCGCGGCCAGCGCCGTCAGCGGCGTCAGCTCGGCTGGCTTGATCACCACCGGGCAGCCAGCGGCCAGGGCAGGGGCGACCTTGCGCGTGATCATGGCCAGCGGGAAGTTCCACGGCGTGATGGCCGCGCACACGCCGATGGGCTGGCGCACCACCAGCAGGCGGCGGTTGTTGTCAAACTGCGGCAGGGTCTCACCGTTGACGCGCTTGGCTTCCTCGGCGTACCACTCCACAAAGCTTGCGCCGTAGGCCACTTCGCCCTTGGCCTCGGCAAAGGGCTTGCCCTGCTCGGCCGTCATGATGCGGCCCAGATCGTCCTGGTTCGCCATCAACAGGTCAAACCACTTGCGCAGGATGATGCTGCGCTCCTTGGCGGTCTTGTTGCGCCAGGCCGGCCAGGCGGCATTGGCCGCGGCAATGGCCAGCTCGGCGTCTTTCGGCCCCAGGTTGGCCACGTCCACCAGCTTGGCGCCGGTGGCCGGGTCGTTCACGTCAAACCGGGCCGCGGCCGCGCCCTTGACCCACTGGCCATTGATCAGTGCGTCGGTCTTGAGCAGGGTCGGGTCCTTCAGCAGGGCCAGGGGGGAGGTCTTCATGTCCATGGGGCGGTCTCCGGAAAAATCAATTATTTAACCTGTTAAGTAATTTTGCCAGCTTTTGTGCCAGCCTGGTGCGGCAGCCCGGCGCAACAGGCCGCAAGGCGGGGGCAAACCCCTCAAACTTATAATCAAATGTTCCGCCAGATCAAGCATTCACGCGCCACCGGCGCACGGCACGGCACCAGAAAACCCCATGAGCAACACCACATTCACCGTCGCAGACATCCGCAAGAGTTTCCTGGACTTCTTTGCTTCCAAGGGCCACACCGTGGTGGCGTCCAGCCCGCTGGTGCCGGGCAACGACCCCACGCTGATGTTCACCAACTCGGGCATGGTGCAGTTCAAGGATGTGTTCCTGGGCACCGACAAGCGGCCCTATGTGCGCGCGGCATCCGTTCAGGCCTGCCTGCGCGCCGGCGGCAAGCACAACGACCTGGAAAACGTGGGCTACACCGCGCGCCACCACACCTTCTTTGAAATGCTGGGCAACTGGAGCTTTGGCGACTATTTCAAGCGCGACAGCCTGAAGTGGGGCTGGGAGCTGTTGACCCAGGTGTACAAGCTGCCGCCCGAGCGCCTGCTGGCGACGGTTTATCACGAGGACGATGAGGCATTCGACATCTGGACCAAGGACATCGGCCTGCCGCCCGAGCGCGTGATCCGCATCGGCGACAACAAGGGCGGCAAGTACAAGTCCGACAATTTCTGGATGATGGCCGACACCGGTCCCTGCGGCCCCTGCAGCGAGATCTTTTACGACCACGGTGACCACATCCCCGGCGGCCCGCCCGGCAGCCCGGGTGAGGACGGCGACCGCTTCATTGAAATCTGGAACCACGTGTTCATGCAGTTCGACATGCAGCCCGACGGCAGCGTGGTCAAGCTGCCCGCGCCCTGCGTGGACACTGGCATGGGCCTGGAGCGGCTGGCCGCCATCCTGCAGCATGTGCACAGCAACTACGAAATCGACATCTTTGACGCGCTGATCAAGGCGGCCGCGCGCGAGACCGGCGTGACGGACCTCAACAACAAGAGCCTGCGCGTGATCGCCGACCACATCCGCGCGACGGCATTCCTGGTGAGCGACGGCGTGGTGCCCAGCAACGAGGGCCGCGGCTATGTGCAGCGGCGCATCGTGCGCCGGGCCATCCGCCACGGCTACAAGCTGGGCAAGAAGACGCCGTTCTTCCACAAGCTGGTGCCCGACCTGGTCCAGCTCATGGGCGCGGCCTACCCCAGCCTGGCCGCGCAGCAGGACCGCATCATGGATGTGCTGCGGGTGGAAGAAGAGCGCTTCTTTGAAACGCTTGAAAACGGCATGGAGATCCTGGACGCCGCCTTGGCGGGCGGGGTCAAGGTGCTGCCCGGCGAAGTGGCTTTCAAGCTGCACGACACCTTTGGCTTCCCGCTGGATCTGTCGGCGGACGTGTGCCGCGAGCGCGACGTGACGGTGGACGAGGCGGGCTTTCATGCCGCCATGGACAAGCAGAAGGCGGCGGGCCGCGCCGCCGGCAAATTCAGGATGGACCGTGCGCTGGACTACACCGGCGCGGGCAATGTGTTCAGCGGCTACGACAAGCTGGAAGAGCGCGCCAAGGTCGTGGCCCTGTACAAGGACGGCGCGCCGGTGCAGCAGCTTCAAGAGGGCGACGCGGGCGTGGTGGTGCTGGATACCACGCCCTTCTATTCCGAATCGGGCGGCCAGGTCGGTGACAGCGGCATTCTGGCGGCCGAGGGTTCGCAGTTTGGCGTGCAGGACACGCAGAAGATCAAGTCCGACGTGTTCGGCCACCACGGCGTGCAGACCCAGGGCACGCTGAAGGTCGGCGACGCCGTGACCGCCGCCGTGGACATGGCCCGGCGCCATGCCACCATGCGCAACCACAGCGTCACGCACCTGATGCACAAGGCGCTGCGCGAGGTGCTGGGCAGCCACGTGCAGCAAAAGGGCAGCCTGGTGGACGCACAAAAAACTCGCTTCGATTTCGCACACAACTCGCCAATGACTGTTGAGCAAATCCGCGAAGTTGAGGTTCGCGTGAATGCAGAAATAATGAAAAATTCCGCGACATCCGCCAAGGTCATGGATATTGATTCTGCAAAGCAGATGGGCGCCATGATGTTGTTTGGTGAAAAGTACGGTGAGACCGTGCGGGTGCTCGACATCGGGGATAGCCGTGAGCTTTGTGGCGGCACTCATGTGGCTCGAACAGGTGATATTGGCGTTTTCAAGATTTACTCAGAGTCGGGTGTGGCTGCTGGGGTACGACGTGTGGAAGCCGTTACTGGTGGAAACGCGCTTGCGATGATTGACAACCAACTGGGTGAATTGCATCAAGTAGCGCAAATGTTGCGCGTTAGCGCTGGCGGCGGGGCGGTGCAGGGTGCTATCGAGTCGCTGCTTTCTGAGAAGAAGGCACTGGAAAAGGAAGTGGCCGCGCTGAAGGGCAAGCTGGCTTCCAGCCAGGGCGACGAACTGGTGAGCCAGGCGGTGGACGTCAAGGGCATCAAGGTGCTGGCTGCGCGGCTGGAAGGCGCGGACGCCAAGACGCTGCGCGACACCATGGACAAGCTCAAGGACAAGCTCAAGACGGCGGCCATCGTGCTGGCGGCGGTGGACGGTGCCAAGGTACAGATCGCCGCGGGCGCCACGGCCGACGTGATGGGCAAGGTCAAGGCCGGCGAACTGGTGAACTTTGTGGCCCAGCAGATGGGCGGCAAGGGCGGCGGCAAGCCTGACATGGCCATGGCCGGCGGTACTGATGCCACCAAACTCTCGGGCGCGCTGCAATCGGTGCAAGCCTGGGTGGCCGAGCGGGCCTAAGCCGCGGCGCTGGTGCGCACGGCCGGGCTGGTGTCCAGCCATGACGCCAGCCGCGCCGGCAGCTCGAGGCCGGCGCGCTCCAGGTACATCGCCACGATGATGCCGATGGTGCGATGCAGCGCCACGTTACGGTAGATCAGCGTTTTTTGCGAGAACTGGATGTACGGGAACGGGTTGGCCTCCCACACCACGGGCTGGCCGCAGGCATCCAGCCCGTAGTCGAACGCCACAAAATCGAGCCCCATCAACCGCGTCGCCGCCATGAAGGCGTCGTGGTGGGGGCAGGGCGCGTTGATGTAAGCCAGTTCATCCTGCGTCGTCTGTTCGTCGGTGACCCGGTTGCCGCCGCGGGTGATCCGTTCGCGTGATGCCTGCAGGTGGTGCGGCACCCCCCGGTTGCCCGCGACCACATACCGGTATTTGCGGTACAGGGCATCATGCGGGTCGGGCAGATCAATCACCTCGGCCGCCACAGGCCGGGTCAGTGTCTCAAGGGGCAGCAGGCGGGCTTCGTGCGGGGTGTTGGCCTGCAGCATTGCGCCGCCATGTCCCCAGTCCTCGCGCACCAGCAGCGGGAGGCGCAAACCCAGGAAATCGCGCCGGAAAGCAGCGATGTCGCTGATGCGTTCATTGCGCGGCGTGCGCAGGCCGGCATCGCGCATCAGCCGCGCACCCGTTGCCTTGGCCGCATGGGCAAGCCGCTCGACCCGGTTGATGACGGGTATGGCGGCTGCGTCGCAGCGCAGTGTCAGGGCCAGGGCCTGTCGATGGGCTTCAGCTGACCAGGCCTGTACCGGGTCCTGCAGCCAGGGCACCATGAGCTTGTGATGCGACAGCGGCGCCAGGTTTTCATCCAGGACCCGCAGGTCAAAACAGGCGCTGCATTCGGGTATGTGGGCTTTCACCCAGTCCAGGATGACCTGGTAGAAGCCGCGCTGGCAGGTCGCGTGTTCAACGACCAGTATTTCCTGCGCGGCCCAGGCGGGACCAACAGAGCCGGCTTGCATGGTTCAACCGTCTTCGCGGCGCTCCTGGAAATAGCCCCGCACAAAAGCGTGCAGACCGGCATTGCCGCGGGCCCAGCGCCAGGCGCCATCGCGACCGAGGGCCAGGTCGCGCCGGGGGTCAAATTGATGCGGTGCCAGCCGGGCGTGGCGGGCGCTGCTTTGCCGGTGCACCAGGTCGCCGTGCCACAGGTGGTGCACTGTGCCCCGCAGACAGGCCACGTGGCCGCCCACATGCCTGAACAGGCCTTCGGCCCAGGGCAGGTAAGTGTCGAGCTGGTGCGGGTTCATCTGGTGCAGCCGGGCTGCTACCTCGGGGCAGCCCAGCGCTGCGCAGGCAAAAGCGGTGTCGCCGCCGCCCACAATGCACCGGTCGTAAAACCCCTGCGACTGCAGCAACTCGCGCCCGGCTGCCCAAGCCATGCCGGGTGACGGGCTGGCCGGTCCCCGGTTCATGACCGAACCCAGGGCTTCGGCGGGGGCGCCGCTGGACAGGATGCTTGCCATGACGGAAGGCTGCGACCACCCCTGCACCCCGTCACGCAGCGCGGCCGGGTCCGCATCAGCCGGGGCGTGGCGCAAGGTTGTGAACAGCTGCACCAGCGGCGAGTGCGCCAGCGCCGCGCGGGCCTGCGCAACCCAGTCGCCGGTGTCAAAAATCAGGTCGCAGTCAATCCAGGCGACCTGCTTGCAGGTTGCGGGCAGGTGAGCCAGGGCGTGGTTGAGCAGCCGTTCCTTTTGCCACATCACATCCCCGTCGCGGCAATGCAGCAGGATGTCGGCGTCTGCCGCCGCCAGGGCCGGCGGGGCACCAAAGCCGAGCTCGACGGTCAGCAGCGGTACCGCCAGACAGCGGCGGAACTCGCGGTAGTTCAGCAGCCTGCGCCGGGACCCGGCGGGGTTGAAGTAGCTGGTGATGACCCAGAATTCACCCGCTGAGCCGGACTGGCCGGGCCGGGTCATAGCCGCAATGCCTCAGGCACCGCGACGGCGCGCACCAACGTCAACCCGTCCCCATAGGGCAGGTCCAGAACCTGCAGGCCGGCGTCGGCACGCAGTTCGTCCATCAGGTCGCGCACGCGGTGTTCATACACTTTGTGCTCGCCGTAGATGCGCGACGGCCGTACCCGGATGCTGTCATGGAACAGCACCATGCCGTGCGCGGGCACGAGGTGCCTGAACGCAAGGTAGTCAAAGCGGGCCTGTTCCAGGGAGTGGTAGCCGTCGATGAAAACCAGCGCAGTTTCCTTGAGCTGCAAGTAGGCGGCCGAGGCCACGAACTGCTGGGTGGTCATGCGCCAGTGCGTCACGTTGGACAGACCCAGGCGGGCGAAGTGGGCCTGCACGGCATGGGGGTCGCGCCAGAAACCGTCCACCAGGGAAGGGTCGATGAACTGGACCTGCCCATCGCCATCGTCAGCCAGGGCCCGCCCGAGCATGGCGGGCACAAAGCCGCGCCACGAACCGATGACCACGGCGATGGATGGTTTGACCAGCCGCGCCAGGGCGTAGTAAAGCCACCCGAGCCCGGGGTCGCCGCGCTGTGCGTCCTGCGCGTGGCCCATCGCGGCCATGCCCGGCGTGGCGAGGACAGCCCGCATCCAGGCGTCCAGCGAAGTGACGGGGACCGGCGCCACCGCCACTGCTCAGCGGATGATCTTGCCGTCCGGCGTGATCGTCACCAGATCAATGGCGCGCACCGAGTCGCGCATGCCCGCGCGCAGGTTGATGCGAAAGCCCCCCACGTCGTAGTCGGTCATGCCGGTCATGGCGGCTTGCAGCCTGGCCTTGTCAAAACCCTTGCCGGCCCGGCGCACAGCCTCGGCCAGCGCCTTGGCGGCAATGAAACCTTCCAGGCTTTCATACGAGGGTGACTGGTCGGAGTTGTCAATGGCCGCCAGGTATTCCTTGACGATGGGCGTGGCCGAACTGCGGGGCGAGGGCACCACCTGCGACACGACCACGCCGCCGATTTCCTTGCCCAGTGCCGTGAACAGCGGGTCAATGCCCACCACCGAGAAGTTCATGAAGGCCCCGGCATAACCCGCCTTGCGCATCTTGCGGATGAACGCCGCGGTGGAGTTGAACAGGGACACCTGGATGATGGCCTGTGGCTGCGCCTTGAAGAGGCTGGCCACGGCCGCATCGACCTTGTCGCTGTTGACCGGCACAAAGGCGGAGCCCACCAGGGGCGGCAGCTTGAGCTCGCTCATGGCCTGGTTCACGGCCGCCAGCCCGGCGCGCCCCATGGTGTCGTCCTCGGCCAGCACGGCGATGCGCGTCTGGCCCAGCGTGGCGCAGTGGCGGACCATCTTGAAGGCTTCATCGGCCATGCTGGGGCGCACGTGGAACACATTGGTGTGGGTCGCCTCGCGCAGCGCGTCCGAGGCCGCGAACGGGCCGAAGAAGATGGCGTTTTCCGCCTTGGCCACTGCCGCGCCGGCGTCCGCGCTGGCTGTGCCTACAAAGCCAAACAGAAGGTCGGAACCATCCTCCAGCAGCTTTTTGGCGTTGGCTGCTGCCTTGTCGGGCTCATACCCGTCGTCAAGCTGGCGCAGTTCAAAATTCCAGCCGGGGTTGTTCTTGCGGGCGTTGAAGGCATCCACGTACAGCTTGGCGCCGGCGGCGAACGCCAGGCCGATTTCGCTGGCTGCCCCGGTCAGCGGCACGGATTGCCCCAGCACCACCTTGCGGCCAGCCGCAGGTTTTGCCTGGGCATGAGCCAGGCCCGCACCGCATAGACCCAGCCCCGCCAGACCCATGCCCAATACCGTCCGTCGCCTGGTGTTCATGGCTGAACTCCTTGTCATGTTGTGAACCTGCTTGCAAAGTTGATGCCAGCCCGCAGGCCGACAAAAGGTAACCCATCCCATTGCCGCTGGCAATACGGGTTTGGTGCCGATTGCGAATGGCCTCATGTGCCCTGGTCATGACGGCCCGCTGCCTACAATGCGGCCCATGATGCCCCAACCCCCTTTGCCCGCGGCGCCGCGGCCCGTTGAAGTGCCGGATCAGGAACTCTGCCTGATGGGCGCCACCCGCATGGCGGACTTCATTGATTTCGTGCGTGAACGCGCCGTTGGCGGCATGGAGATGGACCAGGGGGACCTGGCCGACATGTGGCGCGAAGCCTCGGTGGTGTTCAATGCGTTGCAGACGACCGAGGCAGGTGCTGCCGACAAGCCGCAGATCCTGCCGCTGTCCCGGGTGCTGCAGGCACATGTCAACAGGCTGATCAAGCTCACCAGCTTCCAGCAGACATTCTCTGCAGTCCCGGTGGCCTTTGGCATGGTGGAGTTGGACAAGCTGGTCGTCACCCAGCATCACATCGGGCGTGCCAGTGTGGACCGAATGGCGTCCAAACTGCCCCGGCCGCCGTCTGATTCGGACCTGGCGACCGTATGTCTGCCGCTGACCGCGGCGGACGCCACGTTCAAGGTGGCCCATCAGGACGGCGAAAGGTTCGTCTTCGTGTCGGACACGCATGACACGCGCTTCCTGGGCGCCCAGCTGGTCAATCCGGCTGACATCAGGAACCTGAAGGTCAATGGCCATCCGCAGGCTGTGCTGGCATTGAGTGTGGGATTCACCACCAATGTGTTGAATGTGGTGCGCTATGGCGACCGGGTCGTGCTGAACAATGGCTACCACCGTGCCCTGGCGCTGCGAGAACTGGGCGTGACCCATGCGCCGTGCCTGATCCAGGTTTGTGCCCACTGGGAAGACGTGGGCCTGGCGGGCTCCAGCGAGATGTATGACAACGGGCCTGTCTATTTCAGTTCGGCCAGACCGCCGCTGCTTCGCGACTTTGCCAACCCGCAATTGGTGCGGGCTTTTGCCGCGCGGCGACTCACACGCGAAATCCGGCTGACCTATGAAGTGGACTCGTTGCAGCTCAGTTTGTAACTTTTCTGTTGCAAATTGCGGTTTGTGCGAGAAATTTCACGCTCAATTCCCGTTACAGGCTTGTTACACGCAGTATTACTGGCTACACTTCGGCCATTACAACAGTTGCAAGGCGTAACAAGCCAGCAACGCAATAAGACGCACCGGTTGGCCTGTCAGCAGTTTTTACAGACAACCGGCAACAGCTTTTTGATAACCAGGAGTTCAGCATGCGTGTTTTGACTCTCGAAGAGATGGAGCAGGTCGCCGGTGGGCGGGGCTGTTCCAGCAAGAGCAGCAAGAAATCCAGCAAGAAAAAGAGCGGCGGCAAGGGCAGCAGCAGTGGCCGTGGCGGTAGCTGCGGTGGCGGCTCCAGCAGCCGTGGCTCCAGCAGCAGCGGCCGTTCGGGCTGCGGTGGCAGCACGCCTCCGCCCCCGCCTCCCCCGCCGCCCCCGCCGCCGCCTCCGCCTCCCCCGGATGCTCCGACCTGATCGGCGGCGCTCAGCAAAAAGCCCCTGTTCGCAGGGGCTTTTTTTATTTGTTCAGCACAACGCGGCCGGACGCCACCTCCAGCCTCAGCCTCGCCTGGGCGTGTCCCAGCTGCGCCTGCGTCAGCTGGGACCGGGCGTTTGACAGCGCGACCTGGGTACTGATGAGCTCCAGGATGGAGCCGACGCCGGCCTTGTAGCGGCCAAACGTGATCTGGTAACTCTGGCTGGCCGAGCGCAGCAGCATCTTGGCGGCGGTCAGGTTCTGCGCTTCTGTTTCCAGCAGCCGGGCATTGCGCCACAGGTCGGACTCCACGTCGCGCTCCACCTGCGTCAGCGCAGCTTCGCGGCTGGCCACCTGCGCGAGCGCCTGGGTTTCCCGGGCCTGCTGCTCGGCGTGGTTGAACAGCGGGATGCTCGCGACCACATAGCCGCTGAGGCTGTGTTCAAAGCGGGCGCCCGGTGTGCCCAGGTCGCGCGTGCTGCCCGCGCCCAGCGACAGCTGCACGTTGCCTTTGCCTTCAGCCCGCACCGCGTCCACGCGGGCCTTCAGTGCCAGCACATCGGCGCGCGCCACGCGCACGCGGGGGTGGTCGCGCCGGGCGTCGGCGATCCAGTCGTCCAGCGGGCCGCGCGCGCTGATGGCCGGGAATGCCGCGCTGATCGGGGCCAGCGACAGCGGTGTGTCCACCGCAAAGCCCATCGCCACGGCCAGCAACCCGCGCGCGGTTTCCCAAACGCCTTCGGCGCGCACGCGGTCCAGCGTGGCCTGCGCCAGTGCCGTTTGCGCCTGCAGTTTTTCGGACAGTGACGCAACCTGCGCGGCATGCTTGGCCTCGGCGGCCTCCAGGCTCTGGCGCGCGACTGTTTCGGTCTCGCGCTGGGCTTCCAGCCGCGCCCAGGCGGTGGCGGCTTCCACATACAGGCGCAGGGCCTCGTTGACGGCGTTGATGGACGATACATGCTGCGCCGAGCGGGCCGACGCCAGCAACTGGCGCGATTGCTCCAGGTTGGCGTTGCGAACGCCGGCGTCGTACAGCACCCAGCTCACGCCCACCGATCCGGTGAGGCTGGAGCTCAATGAGCCGGAGCCGCTGTTGCTGGACGGGATGCGGTTGCTGGCGACCTCGGCAAATGCTGACACCCGGGGCCGGTAGGCCGCGCGGGCGATGTCCACCCCGGCCCGCTGCTCGTCCACCAGCAGCAGGGCCTGGTTGAGCAGGGGGCTCTTGCACAGCACATGCTCCACGGCGGACATCAGCGTCAGCTCCTGCAGGCTCTGGCCCGTGAGCTCGCGGCAGCCGCCGCGCCCGGGCAGGGATGACGCCGCCTGCTCCAGCCCCGTCTGCGCCGCACAGGGCCAGGAGGCCAGGGCGCCACAGCCCAGCATGGCGGCGGCGGCCACCCGCGTGAGCCGGGCATGAAGGGGTTTCACGCCGCGGCGGCGGGACGGGGCACGCCCAGCCGCTCAAAGTACCCGTGAGGCGGGCCGTCATAGACGATCTTGCCGCGCTTCATCTCGATCACACGCTGGGCCGAGCCGATGGTTTCGGGGCGGTGGGCGATGACGATGCGCGTCACGTTCAGCCCCGCAATGGACTCGTTGACCTGCGCTTCGCGCTTGACGTCCAGATGGCTGGTGGCTTCGTCCAGCAGCAGCACCTGGGGCTGCTTGTACAGGGCGCGCGCCAGCGTCACGCGCTGCTTCTGGCCGCCCGACAGCACCGTGCCCATGTCGCCCACCAGCGTCTGGTAGCCCATGGGCATGGCCTCGATGTCCTTGTGGATGGCGGCCAGCCGCGCGCACGCCTCGATGCGTTCGTTGTCCGGGCGCGGGTCGAAAAAGCAGATGTTCTCCGCAATGGAGCCGGCAAACAGCGTGTCGTCCTGCATCACCGTGCCGACCATGGAGCGCCAGGCGTCATTGCCCATTTTTTCCAGCGGTACCGAGCCCACCAGGATGGCGCCTTCCTGTGCCTTGAGTACGCCCAGCAGCAGGTTGGCCAGCGTGGTCTTGCCGCAGCCGGACGGGCCAGTGATGGCCACGGCCTCGCCTGGCTGGATGCTGAAGCTCACGCCGTCGAGCACCCACGGGTCCTGCTCGGCGTAGCGAAAGCGCAGGTCGCGCACCACGATCTCGGGCGCCTGGTCAGGCGCCTGGTCGGTCAGCGTGCGGCGCACTTCCTCCTCACCCGGCGTCAGCACCACATCGGCCAGGCGCTCGCCGTACAGGCGCAGCATTTTCAGGTCGATGAACTGGTCGATCAGGCCCGTCACGCGCGCATCAAACTGGCTGCGGTACGCCAGAAAGGCCATCAGCATGCCCACGCTGAGCTGCCCCGAGAGGATCTGCGTGGCGCCCATCCACAGCAGCACGATGTTGAACACGCCGCTGAGCATGGAGCGCGCCAGCCCGTACAGGATCTTGAGCTTCTGGATGCGCAACGTCGCATTGGTCTCGTTGACCAGCAGCGTCTGCCAGGCGCTGCGGCGCACCAGCTGGCGCGCGAACAGCTTGATGGTGCGCATGCCCCGGATGGTCTCCAGGTAGTGCGTGGAAAGCGTGGCCCCTCGCACGATCTGCTCTTCGGTGGCCAGGTACAGCGGCTTGAACCACAGCAGGCGCAGCGCCAGGTACAGCGCCACGGCCATCAGCGCGATCCAGCCCAGCGTGGGGTTGTAGATGAACATCATCACCAGGGTGAGGACCATCATCAGCCCGTCCAGCAGCGATTCAACAAACGCGCTGGTCAGCACGCGCTGGATTTCGTCGATGGAGTTGGTGCGCGAGACGATGTCGCCCAGGTGGCGCTTCTGGAAATAGTCGAGCGGCAGGCGCAGCAGGTGCGTGAAGATGTTGGCCTTCCACTGCACGCGGATCGATGTGTTGATGGCCAGCAGCATCCAGGTGCGCAGGATGCCCACGCCCTGCTGGATGAACAGCAGCAGCAGGAAGCCCAGCGCCAGCGTGGTCAGCAGGTTGGTGTCGCGCGAGACGATCACATGGTCCAGGATCCACTGCATGAACAGCGGCCCCGTCAGCACGAAGATCTGCAGCACCAGCGACAGCGTGAGGATCTTGGCCAGCGTCGGCCAGAAGCCGCTGACCTGGCCGATCAGCTGGCCCAGGGCGATGGGCACGGCTTCCTTGCGAGGCTCAAAGCCGGGGTCGGGCCACAGCTCCAGCGCGACGCCGGTGAAGTGCTCGTTGACCTCCTGCATGGTGTAGCGGCGTTCGCCCACGTCGGGGTCATGCACCGTCACCTGGTTGCCGCGCACGGACTTGAGCACCACGAAGTGGTTCAGGTCCCAGTGCAGGATGGCCGGTGTGCTCAGGTTGGCCATGTCCTTGAGCTGCAGGCGCACGGCGCGGAATCCCAGGCGCTCGTCCTGCGCCAGCTTGGCCAGCGACGCCAGCGACATGCCCTTGAGCGAGATGGCATGGCGCGCGCGCAGCGTGGCGAGATCGGTGATGACGCCGTGGTAGCCCATGACCATGGCCAGGCAGGCCAGGCCGCATTCGGCGGCCTCGGTCTGCAGGATCACCGGCAGGCGCCGGCGCAAGCCCAATGAGAGCGATTCAAGCCAGGCCATGCGTGGTGTGCCCCTTCATCACATGGACCCCGTGATGCTGTACAGCGGCTCCAGCATCCATTCCCACAGGCGCCGTGTTTCCTGCAGGATGTCGGCGTCCAGCCGCATGCCGGCCGACAGCGGCCACTGCTTGCCGTAGGCCGTGACGTTTTGCTGCCTGAGCGTGACCACGATGGCATACACCGGCTCGCCCGGCGGCACATCGGGTATCTGGAAGCCCGCCAGCTCCGTGCTGGTCACGGCGTTGTTGGACACCGACGCCACCACGCCCTCGTGCTGGCCGAATTTCTGGTACGGGAACGACTGGTAGCGCAGCAGCACCGTGTCGCCAGGGCGGACAAAGCCCATGGTACGGCTGGGCGCATACAGGCGCACCTCCAGTTTCGCGTCGCTGGGCACCAGGCTCAGCAGGGGGCGGGTGGTATCCACCGATTGCCCCGCCTCGCCGCTGACCAGCGTGGCGCGCCCTGATTCCGGCGCTGTGATGACCACGCGCCGGCGCGCCTGCACCTCGGTCATTTCCTGCTGCGCGGAGGAGATGCCGCGCTCGAGCAGGCCGTTCTGGTTGGCATAGCGCACGCGGGTGTTTTCGATCTCGCGCAGCGTGGTGGCCAGCTCGCGCTGTGCCACCAGCGCATCACGTTCCAGCGCCTGCAGGCGGGATTGCTGTTCGCTGAGCTCGGCCTCCTTCTGGAACAGCTGCTCGCGCGCAATGTAGTCCTGGTCGGCCAGGCCCTGGTATCGCTTGCGTGCGTCCTCGGCCAGCTTCAGGCGGATGCGCTGCTGGTCCATCTGGCGTTCGATGGACTGCTGCTCGGCGCGCAGCGTGCCGGCGCGGCGCTCCAGGTGGCCGATCTCGGCGGCCTCCACTCCCTTGTTGCGGGCCAGCTCGGCCTCCAGCGAGCGGCGGCGCTCGTCCACCTGCTGGCCGATGTCGGCCTGGATTTCACGGGCGCCCGGGCCCAGACGGTCGCTGTTGAGCACGAACAGCACGTCGCCTTTTTGCACTACCTGCCCTTCATTGACCTTGCGTTCCAGCACCACGCCGGCCTGCGGCGTGTGCACTCGGATGACGCCTGTGGTTGGCACGAGCTGCCCGGTGACGGTGGCGCGGCGTGTATAGGTGCCAAAGGTCAGGAACAGCACCACCAGCAGGCCCAGCACGGCGCAAACCATCACCAGCCAGGTGGTTCGGGGGTGGGGCGTGAGGATGATCTGGCCAAGCGAGCGCGCGCTGCGCGCCTTGAGCACTGCGTCACGGAACAGCTTGGTGTCCGCCGGCGGCGGTGTGTCTGGTTTCAAGGTGTTGCGGCTTGCGAGATGCTGGATGAACTCTTGAACACAAGCCATTGATTTTAATGAGGTTTGCCTGCATCACCTAGCAACCTGTCGCGCCAATCACACGCGATGAACCCCCCCTCACACGCGTGTGAGCACCAAGTCCCAGACGCCATGGCCCAGCTTCAAGCCGCGGTTTTCAAACTTGGTCAGCGGCCGGTAAGCCGGTTTGGGCGCAAAGCCGTCCGCCGTGTTGCGCAGCAGCGGCTCGGCGCCCAGCACGGCCAGCATCTGGCGGGCATAAGGCTCCCAGTCGGTCGCGCAGTGCAGGTAGCCACCCGGTCGCAGGCGCTGCGCCAGGCGCGCGACCAGCTCGGGCTGGATCAGGCGGCGCTTGTTGTGCTTCTTTTTGTGCCAGGGATCGGGAAAGAAGATGTGAACGCCGTCCAGGCTTTGGGGCGGCAGCATGTTGTCCAGCACCTCCACGGCATCGTGCTGCAGGATGCGGATGTTGGCCAGCCCCTGCTCGCCAATGCGCTTGAGCAGGGCGCCCACGCCGGGTTCGTGCACCTCGCAGCACAGGAAGTTGGTGTCTGGCGTCAGCCCCGCAATATGGGCCGTGGCCTCGCCCATGCCAAAGCCGATCTCCAGCACGACGGGGGCGCTGCGGCCAAACGCGGCGGCAAAGTCCAGCGGCGCACCGGTGTAGGGCAGCAGAAAGCGCGGGCCCAATTCCTCAAACGCGCGGGCCTGGCCAAAGGTAGTGCGCCCGGCGCGGCGCACAAAGGTGCGCACGGTGCGCGGGTGGGCGATGGAGTCCGGCGCGCCGGTGGGCGGGACGGAGGGGGAAGTGGGTACGGCGTCAGTCACGACCGGGATTGTAGGAGTCGCGCCAATGCGTGACCCAGCGGGACAGGGCTTCGGCCACCGTGCCGTGTGGGGCAGGGGGCAGGCCCAGCATGTGGGCCGCAGCGCCCAGCGCTGCCAGCGGGTCCGCCAGGTCCAGCGCCCGTGCGCCGTTCTGCTTGGACAGCTTTTCGCCGTTGGCACCCCGCACCAGCGGCACGTGCAGGTAGCGCGGCAGGGGCAAGCCCAGCGCGCGTTGCAGCAGGATCTGGCGCGCGGTGTTGTCCGCCAGGTCGGCGCCGCGCACCACATGAGTGATGCCCTGGGCCGCGTCGTCCACCACCACGGCCAGCTGGTAAGCCCACAGGCCATCGGCGCGGCGCAGCACGAAGTCACCCACCGTCGCGGCCACGTCCTGCTGCTGCGGGCCGAGGCGCCTGTCGTGCCAGTGCACCATGCCGGCAGGTACGCGCAGGCGCCATGCTTGCGGCCGGCCGGCCTGCGTGGGGCCGTCGCGACAGGTGCCGGGGTACACCAGTTCGGTGAAGCGGCCGCGCTCGATGCCGCGTGCGGCATGGACCGATTCAATGTCCTTGCGTGAACAGGTGCATGGGTAAGCCAGGCCGGCGTGGATCAGGCGATCAAGCGCAGTCTGGTACAGCGCGTTTCGCTGTGACTGCCACAGCGGCGCTTCATCGGGCATGAGCCGGCAGGCGGCCAGTTGCCGCAGGATGAACTGGTCTGCGCCCGGAATGCAGCGCGGTGTGTCTACATCTTCAATGCGCACCAGCCAGCGGCCGCCATGGGCGCGGGCGTCAAGCCAGCTGGCCAGCGCCGCGACCAGCGACCCCGCATGCAACGGTCCCGTGGGCGACGGTGCGAACCGGCCGATGTAGCTGGCGTCCACGCCCGTCAGCAGGCCTTCAGCGCCAGCTCCAGGCCTGACACAAATGCGTTTTCCACACGGTGCCCCAGGCACCAGTCGCCGCAGACACCAATACGGGCGCGCGCATCCCACAGAAAGCTTTTGCCCAGCGGCTTTTCGGTCTTGGCATAGCGCCAGCGGTGCACTTCGGCATGGGCCGGTTCGGCGCGGATGCCCGTGACTTCGGCAAAGGCCTTGAGCAGCTTGGCCTGCACGCGCGGGGCGTCGTCTTCCAGGTGCTCGCGTGACCAGGCGGCGCTGGCCTGGATGGTCCAGCGTTCGATCGGATCACGCCCGGGCTTGGACGATTCGCGCGCCAGCCAGGCAATGCGGTGGTGGGTGCTGAGCGCGGCATTCCACTGTGGGCCCAGGTGCGCCAGGTTGGGCTGCGCGGCGTGGGGGTAGGCCAGCATCAGCGTCCAGCAGGGCGCAACCTGCACGCCGGCCACCTGCTGCGCCAGTGCTGGCGCCAGGGCAGACGCCTGCAGCAGGGCATGGGCCTGCGTGCTGGGAAGCGCCAGCACCACGCCGTCAAAGCCGGAGTAAACATGGGTGGAATCTGCCGTGCCCGTGGTGCGCAGCTGCCAGCGGCGCGCGTCCAGCGCGTCGCGCTCGATCAGGGTGACCTGCGTTTGCAGTTCCACACGGCCTTGCTGCGCCAGCGGCTGGGCCCAGGCACGCACCAGGGCATTCATGCCCGGTGTGCCGACGTAGTGGGCTTCAGGCGAGGGAAGGGCGGCTTCGGCGACGCGGCCATGCGGGTCCAGCACGCGCACGGCGTTGGCGCTCCAGGGTTTGACGGCGGCGGCTGTGGTGGCGATGGCTTTGGCAAAGCGCGCATCGCGCACGGTGAAGTACTGCGCGCCGTGGTCAAACGTGCCAAACGGCGAGCTGCGGGTGGACATGCGCCCGCCAAACCCGCGGCTCTTCTCGAACACCGTGACCTGGTGGCCAGCCTGCGCCAGCGTGCGCGCGCAGGTGATGCCGGCCATGCCGGCGCCAATGACGGCAAAGTGTTGGGGCCGGGGGGATGCAGCGGGTTTGGATGGCATGAAAGCGTCTCGTGTTGTGGTGCGGCAGTTTGCGAAAGCCAGTGGGCCTACTCTACACGGTGACGCTCCAGCAGCGCCGTTCGCGTGGCCTGGCTTTCCAGCTGGCCCAGCCACCATTGCAGCGCGCGGCCCTGGGCAGTGCCGGCGCCGGTGCCCCGCCAGGCGTAGCCCACGCGCACGATGCGCGGCGGGCGCTCCACCCGGCGGGCCACCAGCCGGCCGGCTTCCAGGTAAGGCCGCGCCATCGGCTCGGGCAGGAAGCCGCAACCCAGCCCACGCAGCTGCGCGTCCAGCTTGGCGGCCATGCCGGGCACGGTGAACACGTCCTGCCCGCCCAGCAGACCGATGGTGACCCCGCGGCCACGCTGCACCGAATCGGCCACCGCCACGGCGCGGTGCTTTTGCAGCAGCGCGTCGCGCAGCGGCTCGGGCTGCGTGGCCAGCGGGTGGTGGGGCGCGACGGCAAACACGAATGAAAGTCCCCCCAGCGGCTTGCCGTGGATGCCGGCGGCGTTGCCGGATTCCAGGCTGACACCCAGGGCCAGGTCGGCCTGGCCGGAGGTGAGTGCTTCCAGCGTGCCGCTCAGTGTTTCGTGGCGGATACGCAGCTGGGTGGGTGGCGACAGCGCAAAAAAGGCCTGGGCCAGCTCCATCAGCGTGCCGCGCGAAATAACGCTGTCGGCGGCAATGGTGAACTGCGGCTCCCAGCCGGTGGCCACGCGGCGCACGCGGTTGGCCACGGCGTCGATGTCGTCCAGCAGCCGCGCGCCCTCGCGCAGCAACTCGGCGCCGGCCTCGGTCAGGCGGGCCTGGCGCGAGCTGCGGTCAAACAGCAAAACGTCCAGCGCGTCCTCGATCTGGCGCACCCGGTAGGTCACGGCGCTGGGCACCAGGCCCAGCTCGCGCGCGGCGGCGGCAAAGCTGCCGCTGTCGGCCACCGTCTGCAGCAGGCCGAGCGCGTCGGGTGTTAATACGTTGCGTGCGCTTTGCATTTAACGGGTATTTATATTCGAATTATTTGAATGATGCCATCAATTCCGGCTGCTGATCGAGACCGCATGCCGACCCTACATTCATGCCCTGACCACGACAGAAACCCACCCAGGAGTTCGACATGCTCACTCTTCGCAAATCCCAGGACCGCGGCTTCGCCGACCATGGCTGGCTCAAGTCGTTCCACAGTTTTTCGTTTGCCGGCTACTACGACCCCCAGCACATGGGCTTTGGCAACCTGCGCGTCATCAACGAAGACCGCATTGCGCCGGGCACCGGTTTTGGCACGCACGGCCACCGCGACATGGAAATCATCAGCTACGTGCTGCAGGGCAATCTGGCGCACAAGGACACGCTGGGCAACGTCAAGGGCATCCCGCCTGGCGACGTGCAGCGCATGAGCGCGGGCCGCGGCGTGCAGCACAGCGAGTTCAACCATGCGCCGGACGAGACCACGCATTTCCTGCAGATCTGGATCGAGCCCAATGTGACGGGCATCCCCGCCAGCTACGAGCAAAAGAGCTTTGCCGACGCTGAAAAGCGCGGCGTGCTGCGCCTGGTGGCGTCGCCCGACGGCGCCCAGGGCTCGGTCACGATCCATGCGGACGCATCGCTGCGCGCGGGCCTGTTTGACGGCGCTGAATCGGCGCAACTGCCGCTGGACCCGGCGCGCAAGGCCTATGTGCATCTGGTGCGCGGCGAGCTGGAGGTCAATGGCCAACCGCTGCACACCGGCGACGCGGCATTGATCGAGAACGAGTCACAACTGACCCTGGCCCACGGCAAGGACGCCGAGGTGCTGGTGTTTGACCTGGCCGCCTGATCTTTTTTTATCCAACCGAGGAGCTTTTTTCCATGAATCCGTCCGTCTCCACCCAGAACACGCTGGCCCTGATTGGCCGCGCGCTGATTGCCCTGCTGTTCGTGCCCGCGGGCTTCAGCAAGATTGCCGCCTTTGCCGGCGTTACCGGCTACATCGCCTCCAAAGGCGTGCCGCTGCCTGCCGTGGCGGCGGCCATTGCCATTGCGGTGGAACTGGGCCTGGGCCTGCTGGTGCTGGTGGGCTGGCAGACACGGTGGGCGGCGCTGGCCATTGCCGTGTTCACCGTGGTGATCACCTTCATCTTCCATGCGTTCTGGTCGGTGCCGGCCGAGCAGGTCATGCAGCAGCAACAGGCCTTCTTCAAGAACATCGCCGTGGTGGGTGGCCTGCTGGCGCTGGTGGCCTTTGGCCCCGGCGGCTTCAGCCTGGACGCCCGGCGCAAGTGACTTCCCTTCGCCTTTTTTTCAACTCCCGAGAAAACTGACATGACCCAGACCGTTGTTGTTTACCACTCTGGCTACGGCCACACCCAGCGCATGGCCCAGGCCGTGGCCGAAGGCGCAGGCGCGCAGCTTCTGGCCATCGACGCCGAAGGCAACCTGCCCGAAGGCGGCTGGGAAGCGCTGGCCGCAGCCGACGCCATCATCTTCGGCAGCCCCACCTACATGGGCAGCGTGAGCTGGCAGTTCAAGAAATTTGCCGACGCATCGTCCAAGGTGTGGTTTGCCCAGGGCTGGAAAGACAAGGTGGCCGCTGGCTTTACCAACAGCGCTGGCATGAACGGCGACAAGCAGGGCACGCTGACCACGCTGTTCACCCTGGCCATGCAGCACGCGATGATCTGGGTCAGCCAGGGCCTGATGCCATCCAACACCAAGGCCGCCCGGCGCGACGACGTGAACTACCTGGTCTCGTACAGCGGCGCCATCGCGCAGTCGCCTTCGGACAGCGGCGCCAATGACATGGCCGCGGGCGACCTGGAGACGGCCCGGCTGTTCGGCAAGCGCGTGGCCGATGTTGCGGCCCGCATGCGCGGCTGATACGCTGGCCAGATTGCGTTTTCACGGGGCAACCGCCATGGGCATTGATGACATCCTGAACGGCCACACCAAAGACCTGGGCGGCGGCTTTGTCGTGCGCAGGCTGTTGCCGGCGGCACGCCGCCGCCCGGTCGGGCCGTTCATCTTCTTTGACCATTTCGGCCCGGCCACCGAGCGTCCCCAGGACAACCACGACGTGCGGCCCCACCCGCACATCGGCCTGGCCACGGTGACCTACTTGTTCGATGGCGCGATGATGCACCGCGACAGCCTGGGTGTGGTGCAGCGGATTGAGCCCGGCGCCATCAACTGGATGACGGCGGGGCGCGGCATCGCGCATTCCGAGCGCAAGCCCGAAGACCTGCGGGGCAGCACCTATGTGAACCACGGCCTGCAGCTGTGGGCGGCCCTGCCCCGCGAGTTTGAAGAGGTGGAGCCCTCGTTTGCCCACACACCGGCGGCGGACCTCCCCGAGCTGGTGGTGGACGGCGCCACGGTGCGCGTGCTGATCGGCGAAGCCTTTGGCCGCCGGTCGCCGGTGGCCACGTTCTCGCAGACGCTGTACCTGGACGTGCGGTTGCCGGCGGGGACGGTGTTGCAGCTGCCGCCGGTGTGCGCGGAACTGGCGGTGTATGCGGTGGACGGCCCGCTGGTGGTGGACGGCAACACGCAGTCGGCGCTGACCATGGCCGTGCTGACGCCGGGCGTGGTGAGCACCCTGGCCGCGCCCGACGCCGCTGCCCGCTTCGTGGTAATTGGCGGCGAGCCGCTGGATGCACCGCGCCACATGTGGTGGAACTTCGTCTCCAGCCGCAAGGAGCGCATCGTGCAGGCGGCCGATGATTGGGAAGCGGGCCGCTTTGCGCCCGTGCCCGGTGAAACCGAGTTCATCCCTTTGCCTGAGCGGCACTTCACGGCTTCCTGAACCCGACGAAGGTCCGTACCATGCGGGCATGAAAGTTCTTGCCATCCTGCCCTGGTACGACTGGGCCGCTGTCATCTGGTTCTTTGCGTCCTGGTCGGGCTATGCCTGGTTCGCGCGGCACCGGGGCGAGCGCCATGCATCGCTGCTGCAGACCACCAACCGCTACCGGCGCTACTGGATGCTGCAGGCCACCGCGCGCGACCCGCGCGTGCTGGACGGCATCATCACCCAGACGCTCTCGACCAGCCCGTCGTTTTTTGCGTCCACCACCATCATCATCATCGGCGGCCTGCTGGCCCTGCTGGGCACGACCGACAAGGCCGCAGACTTTGTGCGCGAAATCCCGTTCGCCGTGCGCACCACCATGCTGGTGTTCGACCTCAAGGTGCTGGTGCTGCTGGCCATCTTTGTCTATGCGTTCTTCCGTTTCAGCTGGTCCATGCGGCAGTACACCTTTGCGGCGCTGGTGATCGGCTCCATGCCCGACCCGAAGGACTTTGACAGCGGCAAGTTTGACCGCACCCACTTTGCCGACCGGGCTGGGACACTCTTGGGAATGGCTGCGGAGACCTTCAACGACGGGGTGCGGGCTTACTACTTTGCTTTTGCTGCGATCGCTTGGTTTTTTTCGCCGCTTGCCTTTGCTCTGGCTGCGGGAATGGTGGTGCTGATTTTGTACAGCCGGGAGTATCGGTCTGAGGTGTTGCACGTTTTGCGGGACTGAGTTTTTTGGCCCGCGGGTTGGCGCTGACGGTGCCCGGCTCCGCGAATGTCCTCCGGACCGGCTTCGCCGGCCCTCCCCCTTTATTTCGCTGCGCCGGGCACCATCACCACCAACCCGCTACGTGGTGGCGTGCAACCGGTGACGTGCAGCTGTGTTGGCGGGATCAGGTGGGTGGGGTGCTCTGCGCAGCGAAATAAAGGAGGAGGGGCGAAGCCCCGGGGGACATTCGCGGAGCAGAGTACCCCGCACGCCTGATCCAGAACAAGCGCAGGCCCTAAACGGAAGTTCGGGTAGCAGCCAACGAAGGATCCAACGCCTCCCGCTCGTCAAACACAAAACAGTTGCCCTTGAAGTGCGCTCCACCCGTTTCCTCAAAGTACTTGAGGATGCCGCCGTCCAGCTGGTAGACGTTCTCCAGCCCCGCCTCGCGCATGTAGATGGCCGCTTTTTCACAGCGGATGCCGCCGGTGCAAAAGCTCACCACGGTCTTGCCGGCAAGGTCTGCCTTGTGCGCCTGCAGCGCATCGGGAAATTCGGTGAACTTGCTGATCCGCCAGTCGATCGCGTTGTCAAACGTGCCGTGGTCCACTTCAAACGCATTGCGCGTGTCCAGCGTGACCACGGGGCGGCCCGCGTCGTCATGGCCCTGGTCCAGCCAGCGCTTGACGGTGGCGCTGTCCACCGCCGGTGCACGGCCACTGGCGGGCTGGATGGCCGGGTGGTTCATGCGGATGATCTCGCGCTTGACCTTGACCAGCAGTTTGCCGAAGGGTTGCGTGGCGGACCAGCTCTCCTTGGGCGCGAGGTCGGCAAAGCGCGTGTCGGTGGCCAGCTGCCGCACAAAGCTGCGCACCGCGTCGGCCGTGCCGGCCAGGAACAGGTTGATGCCTTCCTCGGCCAGCAGCACCGTGCCCTTGAGCCCCAGCGCGAGGGCCCGGTCATACAGCGTGGCGCGCAAGGCGGCCGTGTCATGCAGCGGGACGAATTTGTAAGCGGAAATATTCAGGATGGCGTTCACACCCGCGATTTTAAGAAGGTGTCAAGCGCTCTTCATTTCCTACAATGACCGCATGTTTGTCCATCTGCGCCTGCACACCGAATTTTCCGTCGTTGACGGCACCAACCGCGTTGACGATATCGTGAAGGCCGCCGCGGCCGATGGTCAGCCCGCGCTGGCCATCACCGACCTGAACAACCTGTTTGGCGCGATCAAGTTCTACAAGGAAGCGCGGGGCAAGGGCGTCAAGCCGCTGATCGGCGCCGAGGTGATGGTGCAGGGCCTGGCCAAGGACCCGGCCCAGCTGTCGCGCATCATCGTGCTGGTGCAGGGCCGCCAGGGTTACCTGAACCTGTGCGAGCTGCTGGCGCGGGGCTGGACGCAGAACGTGGTCAAGGCCCAGGCGGTGTGCAAGCCCGCCTGGCTGCAGGAGCTGGGCGAGGGCCTGATCGTGCTGTCGGGCGCGCAGGCCGGCCCCGTGGGCCAGGCGCTGGTGCAGGGCGACGAAGCCCGCGCGGCCGAGGTGGCGCTGCAGCTGGCGTCCATGTTCCCGCACCGCTTTTACATCGAGCTGCAGCGCGCGGGCCGTGCGGATGACGAGGCCCATGTGACGGCGGCGGTGCAGCTGGCCGCGCGGCTGAAGCTGCCGGTGGTGGCCACCCACCCGGTGCAGTTCACGCTGGAAGACGATTACGAGGCGCACGAGGCGCGCGTGTGCATTTCCGAAGGCGAGATCCTGGGCAACCAGCGGCGTGTGCGCAAGTTCACGCGCGAACAGTATTTCAAGTCGGCCGCGCAGATGCAGGCCCTGTTTGCAGATGTGCCGTCGGCCATTGCCAACACGGCCGAAATCGCCCGCCGCTGCAGCCTGACGCTGGAGCTGGGCAAGCCCCGGCTGCCGGATTTCCCCACGCCCAACGGCATGCCCATTGAGGAGTACTTCCGCTTTGCCTCGCACGAGGGCCTGAAGGAGCGCATGCTGCGGCTGTACCCCGACGCGGCGCAGCGCGAACGCGAGATGCCGCGCTATGTACAGCGGCTGGAGTTCGAGATCAGCACCATTCTCAAGATGGGCTTTCCCGGCTACTTCCTGATCGTGGGTGACTTCATCAACTGGGCCAAGGCCAACGGCTGCCCGGTGGGCCCGGGCCGGGGCTCGGGCGCCGGCTCGCTGGTGGCGTATTCGCTCAAGATCACCGACCTGGACCCGCTGCAGTACAACCTGCTGTTCGAGCGTTTCCTGAACCCCGAGCGGGTGTCCATGCCCGACTTCGACATCGACTTCTGCCAGACCAACCGCAACCTGGTGATTGATTACGTCAAGGACAAGTACGGCAAGAACGCGGTGAGCCAGATTGCCACCTTCGGCACCATGGCCGCGCGCGCGGCCATCCGCGACGTGGGCCGCGTGCTGGACATGAGCTACACCTTCTGCGACGGCATCAGCAAGCTCATCCCCAACAAGCCGGGCCAGCACATCACGATTGACGGCGCGCTGAAGGTCGAGCCCCTGCTGGCCGAGCGGCTGGAAAAGGAAGACGACGTCAAGACGCTGCTGGCGCTGGCGCAAAAGCTCGAGGGCATGACCCGCAACGTGGGCATGCACGCGGGCGGTGTGCTGATCGCCCCGGGCAAGCTCACCGACTTCACGCCGCTGTACCAGCAGCCCGGCAGTGATTCGGCCGTGAGCCAGTACGACAAGGACGATGTGGAGGCAGCGGGCCTGGTGAAGTTCGACTTTCTGGGCCTGGCGACGCTGACCATCCTGGAGATCGCCAAGGAGTTCATCGTCGCGCGCCACAAGGGCCAGGAGAACTTTGCCTTTGAAGACATTCCGCTGGACGATGCGCAGACCTACAAGCTGTTTTCCGACGGCAAGACCGAGGCTGTGTTCCAGTTTGAAAGCCGCGGGATGCAGGGCATGCTGCGCGACGCGCGGCCCACGCGGCTGGAGGACCTGATCGCGCTGAACGCGCTGTACCGCCCCGGCCCCATGGACCTGATCCCCAGCTTTGTGGCGCGCAAGCACGGCCGTGAAGAGGTGGAGTACCCGCACCCGGCGGTGGCCCAGATGCTGAGCGAGACCTACGGCATCATGGTCTACCAGGAGCAGGTGATGCAGACCGCGCAGATCCTGGGTGGCTACAGCCTGGGTGGCGCGGATTTGCTGCGCCGCGCCATGGGCAAGAAAAAGGCCGACGAGATGGCCGAGCACCGCGAGAAGTTCCGCGCCGGTGCACAGGCTACGCACAACATCCCGCAGGACAAGGCCGATGAAATCTTCGACCTGATGGAGAAGTTCGCGGGCTACGGCTTCAACAAGTCGCACGCCGCCGCCTATTCCCTTTTGGCCTACCACACGGGCTGGCTCAAGGTGCACTACACGGCCGAGTTCTTCTGCGCCAACATGACCGTGGAAATGGACAACACCGACAAGCTCAAGGTGCTGTTCGAGGACGCCGTCAAGAATTTTGGCCTGACCTTCGAGCCGCCCGACGTCAATCGCGGCAACTACCGCTTTGAGCCGATGTCCGACAAGGTAATCCGCTATGGCCTGGGCGCCGTCAAGGGCACGGGCCAGCAGGCGATTGAAGCCATCGTGCGTGCGCGGGAGGAAGGTGGCGCGTTCACCAGCCTGTACGACTTCTGCGTGCGCGTGGACCGCACCCGCATCAACAAGCGCACGGTCGAGGCCCTGATCAAGGCCGGCGCTTTTGACACGCTGCAGCTCAACCGCGCATCGCTGGTTGCGTCCATCGACCGCGCCTTTGAATTTGCCAGCACCACCGAGGCCAATGCCAACCAGGGCGGCCTGTTTGACATGGGTGACAGCCACGCCGCCAGCACGCAGGAGCCCGAGCTGGTCGAGGCCATGCCCTGGGGGGTGAAGGAGCGGCTCACGTTCGAGAAGACGGCCGTGGGCTTTTACCTGTCGGGCCACCTTTTTGACGAGGTGTCGCAGGAGGTGCGCCGCTTCGTCAGGCGCGAGATCGGGGAACTCATCGACAGCCGCGAGCCGCAGCTGCTGGCCGGCATCGTCAGTGATTTCCGGGTGATCAACGGCCAGCGCGGCAAGCTGGCGCTGTTCAAGCTGGACGACAAGTCGGCCACCATTGATGCGCGGGCCGATGAGGCGCTGATCAACGCCAACCGCAACCTGCTCAAGGAAGACGAGCTCATTATCGTGATGGGCAAGCTGCAGCCGGACCGCTTCTCGGGTGGCCTGCAACTGACCGTGAACCAGGTCTGGGACCTGGCCACCGCGCGCTGCCGGTTCGGCAAATACCTGAAGGTCGCCGTCAACGGCAAGGCGCCGGACATCCAGCGCCTGGTGCGCGACTTCCCCGCGCGGCGCGAGATGACGGAGCAGGGCGAACTGGTGCGCGGCCTGCCCGTGCGCCTGGCTGTGCGGCGCGACGCCGCGACGGCGGAGCTGCAGTTGGGTGATGACGCAAAGTTCTTTCCGAGCGATGCGGCGCTTGCCAGCTGGATGGCGCAGGCCGATCAGGGATTGGCTCAGATCGTTTACGAATCGGCTTGAATAGCCCATCCCGTCCTTGCAGCAGCACTGTTGGCACGCGACGGTTCAGCAGCGAGACCTCTGGAGATCGTGACCAGTGGCGTACAAAAACAAAATCAGAACGGCTCAGTCCTTGGGCCGGAAGCTGATCACGATGGGCGAGGGCACGCGCCCGTCAATGTCGCGCGGCAGTACCTCGGTTTTGTGCAGGGCCTTCACCACGGCGTCGTCCCATGACTTCGTGCCACTGGACTTGATGATTTTCACGCCCACGATGGTGCCGTCGGGCGCGGCGCGCACCTCCACCTCGGCCACCGGGTTGCCCGGAATATCGTCGGTGAACACGATGTTGGGTTTGACGCGGCCGCGGATGCGCCCGCCGTAGCTGTCCGACGGGCCCGCGGAACGCTGGGCCGTGCCGGTGGCCGTGGGGCCGCCCGTGGCACCGGCCAGGCCGGCGATGCGCTTGAGGTTCTCCTGGCGCTGGGCTTCCAGGCGCTTGGCTTCTTCCTGCTGCGCGCGGGCCTTGAGGGCTGCGTCCTGCTTCTTCTGGTCTTCGGCGGCCTTTCTGGCCAGCTCCTGCTTTTTCTGGGCTTCCAGCTTTTCAGCCTGCAAACGCTTTTGCCGCTCCAGCTCGTCCTGCTTCTTTCTGGCTTCGGCCTGCTTCTGCTTCTCGCGCTCCAGCGCGATGTCGGCCTCGCGCGGCAATGGCGGCGGTGCGGGGGCGGGCTGCACCTTGGGCGGCGGTGGCGGTGCTGGGGGTGCTTCCACCAGCTTGGGCGCAGCCTGCACGGGAACGCTGGACCACAGCTCGGCCTCGGCGGACAACTCGGCCGTGTCGTTTTTCCAGCGCACCCCCCAGGTCAGCGCGGCCAGCAGCAGCAGGTGGGCCACAACCGCCAGGATGAACGCGCGCAGCAGGCCGGGCTGCGGCGGCGGCGCAAATTCAAGGCGGTCGGCGGCTGCGTTCATGTCCGGCGCAAATTACCTGGCCAGCTGCACAGACAAACCCACACGCTGCACGCCGGCGCGCTGCAGGGTGTCCATGACCTTGACCACGGTTTCATACTTGACGCTGCGGTCAGCGCTGATGACCACGGCTGACGCGCCCGGCTGGGCCGTGCCCTGGGCCTGACGTACGGCAATGGCAATGTCGTTCAGCCCCAGCTTGGTGGTCTTGTCCTTGTTCTTGAGCTCCAGCGATTCGTCCTTGGCTATCACGATCTGCAGAACCTGGTCGGGCTGCTTGTTGGCCTTGCCCACGCTGGGCAGGTCGATCAGGCTGGGCGTGATCAGCGGGGCCGTGACCATGAAGATGATCAGCAGCACCAGCATCACGTCAATGAACGGGACCATGTTGATCTCGTTGATGGTGCGGCGGCCCCGGCCCCTGGATGCGACGGCTGGCATGGTGGTCCCCGTCAGTGGCCTGAAGCCGAGGCAGCGTGCGCGCCGACGTTGCGCTGCAGGATGTTGGAGAACTCTTCAATGAAGGTCTCCAGCTTGATGGCCACGCGGTCGATGTCGCGGGCAAAGCGGTTGTAGGCCACCACGGCCGGGATGGCGGCAAACAGGCCGATCGCGGTGGCCACCAGGGCCTCGGCAATGCCGGGCGCGACCGTGGCCAGCGTCACCTGCTGCAGGCTGGCCAGGCCGGTAAAGGCGTGCATGATGCCCCACACGGTACCGAACAGGCCCACGTACGGGCTCACCGAGCCTACCGACGCCAGGAATGACAGGTTGGTCTCCACCGCGTCCAGCTCGCGCTGGTAGCTCGCCCGCATGGCGCGGCGGGCGCCGTCCAGCAGGGTGCCGGCGTCGCTGATGCGGCGCTCGCGCAGCTTCTGGAATTCGCGCATGCCGCTGGCAAAGATGCGCTCCATGGGGCCGGCCTGCTTGGCATTCTGGGTGGCGGCGGCCAGCAGGTCGTTCAGGCTGGTGCCGGACCAGAACTCGCGCTCGAAGTCGTCGTTGAGCGACTTCACGCGCTTGAGCGCGAACAGTTTGCGGAAGATGGCCGCCCAGCTGGTCACCGAGACGACCACGAGCAGCAGCATGACGAGTTGCACCACCAGGCTGGCATTGAGCACCAGATGGAGGATGGACAGGTCTTGGTTCATGTATTGAGTGCTTCCAGAATGGGGGCGGGTATACGGGCGGGCCGCAGGCTGGCGGCATCCACCCAGCCAATGCGGATGGTGCCTTCGCAAAGCACTTTACCCTGCCGCAGTGCCTGCTGGGCAATTGTCATGGAAGCCCGGCCCGATTCTGTGAGCTGCGCCGTAACAATAAGTTCATCGTCCAGCCGAGCGCTGTGGTGATAGCGCACGCTGGTTTCACTCACCACAAACATGCCGCCGGTGCTGTCGCGCAACTGCTGCTGGCCCAGGCCCAGCGAGCGCAGCCATTCGGTGCGGGCGCGCTCAAAGAACTTCAGGTAGTTGGCATAAAACACGATGCCGCCGGCGTCGGTGTCTTCCCAGTAGACGCGCACAGGCCACTGGAAGGCCGCCGCGCTCATGCCAGCAGCGCCTTGAGCCGCGCCGCCGCTTCCTGCAGCTGGGCCATGGAGCTGGCCGTGGAAAAGCGCACGTAGCGGTGCATGTCGTGGTGGCCGAAGTCACGCCCGGGCGTGATGGCCACATGGGCGCGGCGCATGACCTCGAAGGCAAAATCCCAGGAGTCTTCAATGCCCAGCTTGGAGCAGGCCGCGGTGCAATCGGCCCACGCGTAAAACGCGCCGTCGGGCATGACCGGCACATTCAGGCCCATGGCGTTCAGCGCGGGGATGAACCAGTCGCGTCGGGCCTTGAATTCCGCGCGGCGGAGCTCGTATTCGGCAATGCTCGCGGCCTCGAAGCAGGCCAGGGCCGCATGCTGGGCAATCGTGCTGGGGCAGATGAACAGGTTTTGCGCCAGGCGCTCCACCACCGGCACCAGCGCGTCGGGCACTACCAGCCAGCCCAGGCGCCAGCCGGTCATGTTGAAGTACTTGGAAAAGCTGTTGATGCTGATGAGCTGGTCGTCCAGCGCCAGCGCGGTCTGGCCAAACGTGTCGTCGTGGCTCAGGCCCAGGTAGATTTCGTCCAGCAGCGTGATGCCGCCCCGGCCGCTGACGTGGTTGTGGATGCGCGCCATCTCTGCAGGGTGGATGGACGTGCCCGTGGGGTTGGACGGCGACGCCAGCAGCACGCCGCGGGTGCGCGGCGCCCACGCCGCCTCGACCTTGGCCGCGCTGAGCTGGAAGCGCTCCTGCGCGGTGGTGGGGATGAGCACCGCGTTGCCCTCTGCCGCGCTGACAAAGTGGCGGTTGCAGGGGTAGCTCGGATCGGGCATGAGGATCTCATCGCCCGGTTCGATCAGCGCCAGGCAGGCCAGCTGCAATGCCGCCGATGCGCCTGCCGTCACCACAATGCGCCGTGCCGGCACGTTCACGCCAAAGCGGCTGGCGTACCAGGCACTGATGCGTTCGCGCAGCGGCGCCAGGCCCGTGGCCTGTGTGTACTGCGTGGCGCCGTCACGCACGGCGCGGGCCGCGGCCTCCTGCACCAGCGGCGGCGCGGTGAAGTCCGGCTCGCCGATGTTCAGGAAGATCATGGGCTGGTCGCTGTGCGCGACCTCCTGCGCCAGGGCGGAGGCCGCCTTGGCCACTTCCATGACGTAAAAGGGTTCGATGCGCTGCGCGCGTGCGGCGATCTTCATCCGCGTGCTTTGCCGCTGGCCTTGTCGGCCTGCACCTCGGTGGGCCGCAACGACGGCGCCAGGCCATTGAGCACGGCGTTCACGTACTTGTGGCCGTCGGTGCCGCCAAACTCCTTGGCGAGCTCGATGCATTCATTGAGCACCACGCGCCAGGGCACGTCCAGGCAATGGCGGAACTCATACGCACCGATCCACATGACCGAATGCTCGATGGGCGAGATTTCCTCGAGCTTGCGGTCCAGCAGCGGCACGATCAGGGCGTCCAGCTCGGCGGCTTCGGCCACGCAGCCGTGCAGCAGGGCGTCGTAGTGGGCGGAATCCGCCTTGTGAAAACCCGCCAGGTCGCGGGTGAAGGCATCAATGGCCGGGGCTTCGTTGCGCCCGACCAGGTGCTGGTACAGAGCCTGCAACGCAAATTCGCGCGAGCGGCTGCGTGCTGATTTGGCCGAGGCCTTGCGTGCGCCGGTGGAGGTCAGCCCGGTGCGCGACTGGCGCGGCTTGCCGGAGGCGCCACCGGAGGAGGGGGGCGACGGGGGCGTGGTGCTGTCAGCGGTCATGAAAGATCGTCCAGCAGGTTGGCCATCTCGACGGCCACGCGGGCCGCGTCGCGGCCCTTGTCGGTCTGGCGGGCCAGGGCCTGGTCCAGGTTTTCGGTGGTGAGGATGGCGTTGGCGATCGGCACCTGGTAGTCCAGGCCGATGCGGGTGACGCCCGCGCCCGATTCATTGGCCACCAGCTCGAAGTGGTAGGTTTCGCCGCGGATGATGCAGCCCAGCGCGATCAGTGCGTCGTAGCTGTCCTTCTCGGCCATGGCCTGCAGGGCCAGGGGCACCTCCAGCGCGCCGGGCACCAGCACATGGGTGATGTTCTTGTCCTCGACCCCCAGCGCGGCCAGTTCGGCCTTGCAGGCGGTGGCCAGCGCGTTGGTGATGCCTTCGTTGAAACGGGCCTGCACGATGCCGATGTGCAGCCGCCTGCCGTCCAGCTTGTCGGAGGTTCCCTTGTCTGCGCCAAACATGTTGGTTCCTTGTTTTGTAGAGGTCAGCGGGTGATGTAACCCGCGATTTCGAGCCCGTAGCCGGCCATGCTGGGCATGCGCCGGGGGTTGCCCATGAGGTTCATGCGGTGCACGCCGCATTCGCGCAGGATCTGCGCGCCCACCCCGTAGGTGCGCAAGTCCATGCGGCCACGCTCGGGTGCCTGCGCGGCACGGGCCGTGCCTTCAAACTGCGTGAGCAGCTGGGTCGCGCTTTCGCCGCAGTTCAGCAGCACGGCCACGCCCTTGCCCTCGCCGGCGATGTATTTCAGGCTGGCATCCAGGCCCCAGGAGTGCATGGAGCGGTTGACCTCCAGCGCATCCAGCACCGACAGCGGCTCGTGAACGCGCACGGCCACGGTGTCGGCGGGCTGCCAGGTGCCCCTGACCAACGCCAGGTGCAGGCCCTGGGACGGCTTGTCCCTGAATGCGTGGGCCGTGAAGGTGCCGAACGCGGTTTCCAGCGTGCGCTCGCCCAGCTTTTCCACCAGCGATTCATTGCGGCTGCGGTGCTCGATCAGGTCGGCAATGGTGCCGATCTTCAGGCCATGCTCGGCGGCAAAGGCCTGCAGGTCGGGCAGGCGGGCCATGGTGCCGTCGTCTTTCATGATCTCGCAGATCACGGCGGCGGGCGTGCAGCCGGCCATGGTGGCCAGGTCGCAGCCCGCCTCGGTATGGCCAGCGCGCATCAGCACGCCCCCGTCCACCGCCTGCAGCGGGAAGATGTGGCCGGGCTGGACCAGGTCCTCGGCTTTGGCGTCGCGCGCCACCGCCGCCTGCACGGTGCGGGCGCGGTCGGCGGCGGAAATGCCGGTGGTCACACCCTCGGCTGCTTCGATGGATGCGGTGAAGGCCGTACCCATCTTGGTGCCGTTGTTCGGCACCATGGGCGGCAGGCGCAGGCGTTCGCAGCGCCCGCGCGTGAGCGTCAGGCAGATCAGGCCGCGGCCGTAGCGCGCCATGAAATTGATGGCCTCGGGCGTGACGTGATCGGCGGCCAGCACCAGGTCGCCTTCGTTCTCGCGGTCTTCTTCGTCAATCAGGATGACGATCTTGCCGGCGCGCATGTCGGCGACGATGTCTTCGACCGGGGAGATGCCGGTGGGCGTGGGGGCTGTCATGCGGTTTCTTTCAGGGTGCGCGCGCCGTCGTTGAGCATGCGCTCCACATAGCGGGCGATGAGGTCGATCTCGAGGTTGACGCGGCTGCCCGCGACCAGAGAGCCCAGCGCCGTGTTCTGCACGGTGTGGGGGATCAGGTTGATGCTGGCCTCGGTGCCGGCGTCCGTATCGGCGATGCGGTTGACCGTGAGGCTCACGCCGTTGATCGTGATGGAGCCCTTGTAGGCCAGGTACTTGCCGAGCGCACGGGGGGCCATGACGCGCAGATCCCAGCTTTCGCCGACCTGCGCAAAGTGGGTGACCGTGCCGACGCCGTCCACATGGCCCGACACGATGTGCCCACCCAGGCGGTCGTGGGCGCGCAGGGCCTTCTCAAGGTTGACGGGGCCAGGTTGGGCCAGCCCGGCGGTCTTGTCCAGCGATTCCGCTGAAATGTCGATGGTGAAAGTGTGGCGGGGCAGGTCCAGCGAGGTGACGGTCATGCAGGCGCCGTTGACGGCAATGCTGTCGCCCAGGCCAGTATCGTCAAGGTAGCCGGGCGGCGCCTCAATGGTGAGGCGCTTGCCATGCAGTAAAGAGCTTCCCAGGTCGTGGAGGGCGGCGATGCGCCCCACGCCGGTGATGATTCCGGTGAACATCCCCGCATTTTCGCAGGGATTGGACGAGCGGGCCCGAAAGGGCTATTTCCAGCAGGTATTGCGCTCGTCGGTGGACAGCTCGGTGCCGCCCTTGACGTTGCTGGTGCGGCCCAGCGCATTGACGACGAAGCTGCCGCATTTGTCCGCTGCCATGGCCGTACCAGCTGCGGGGGCCATGGTGAGGGTGTAGGCGTCGGTGCTGGCCGTGATGTTCAGCGTATAGATCGCCGCGCCATTGGCGGGAGTCTGCTTCAGGACGGCAGGCATTTCGTTGTCGACACTGGTCTGGTTGCCGTCGGCGTCTGGCCGGGTCTTTTCAAAGTTGTCGTTGGCCGCATAGAACCGCTGCATGTACTGGGCCGCCTGCAGCAGCGTCGCGCGTGCGTCGGCGCGGTGTGCGCGGGCAATGTGGCTGGTGTAGGCCGGCATGGCCAGCGTGGCAATGATGCCGATGATGGCCACGACGATGATCAGTTCGATCAGGGTGAAACCGCGCGCAGGATGATGGTGTTGCACGTGCGGCTCCTCAGCGGATGAAGAGCTGCTGCCACGAGCTCTTGCGTTTGAAGCTGGGCTTGGGGTTCCCGCAGTTTTTCTCGATGAAGGTGACCCCACCCGTCGTACTCACAATGGCGATTCTGATGGTGCCGGACAATCCGGCGCAATCGTCCGGGCAAGGGGTAGTCGTGCAAGAGGATGGGCAAGGGGGGTTTTTGCAGGCAGGAGCAGGACTAGTGGTGTAGACCGGCAGCAGGGTATCTCCGCCATCAAGCTCAGTGCTGTAGCCGGTGGCCGCCACGTCCTTCGCATCGACTACGCCGTCCCCGTTGGTGTCCAGGAACGGGCCCTGCGGCGATCCGCCCGAGAGCGCGTCAATGATGTAGTTGTAGCCCTTGCCGGGCGTGGCCGATGCACAGGGATCAGAGGCCAGACCGCCCGGCACGATGGTGTCTACCTTGGCCAGCCGTCCGGCGATCCTTGACACGGGGTAGACCATGCGCTGCCCCGAATACGGCTGCTGAAAGTACCAGCCGTTCTTGACCTTCCAGTCGATCGGGTTGACTGACACCTCATAAAAAGACACCGTCTGGGTGGACGTCGTGTCGTCGAAGGATGTGATGATGCGCGACTCATCCTTTTTCTCGATGATGGTCTGCAAAACCAGCGTGCTGGTGCCGCTGACGGGCTTGACCGAATTGGCTTCAAAGCCTTTCTCGTCGCGGATGCCGTAGATGGTCTGTGTGGCGGTGGTGCTGACGTCGGAGGCGTCAAAGAACCGGCCCGTGCCCGCCACGACGATGTAGCCGCCATCGGGGTGGGCAACGGCGAGCGGCGCCGCCGTGATGGGCTGGGTGTTGCCCGAAGTGTCTTTGGCGACAAAAAGTGGCTTGCCCGCGCCCCCCTCCCTGCTGACCGTCCAGTTGGCGGGGTCCGGGTCATTGAGGTGAAACTTCCACAGATTGCCCTTGAGGTCGCCGGCGTAGGCGCCGATGACCTGGCTGGCGGCGTTGCGCACCAGGTGCACACCGCCCAGACCGTTGCCATCGCCCACACCCGTGTCAATGGCCTTGATCAGCTCACCGGTTCTCATGTTCACGATCAGCAGCTGGGCCTTCCCATCCGCGCTGTAGTAGCCATTGCCGAAGACAGCGCCCCCGATGCCGTTCATCAGGCGAACAATCTGCACTTCAGACAGCACGTTGCCCAGAATCTTGCTGTAAGCGTCGATGCCGGTGTGAACTTCCCACAGCACGCTGCTCGCGTCCAGCGTATTGGACGTCGCGTCGATGGCGAAGACCGATTTGGCGCCTGCACCCGCGGTGGCAATCACCGCGGTGCGCCACTCGGTTCCGTTGTAATAGTCCCCCTGGCTCGTGGGGCCGTCCACGAAGTAGCGGTGCACGTAATCCTTGCGTGCGAGCTGGCTGATGATGGGCAACACGGCATGGGGCACGTAGGCAAATACTTCGCGGCCTTTATCTTCCCGGAACGCATGCAGCATGCCGTCGTTGGCGCCGATAAAGACGAGACCTTCGCCGCGTTCGCGCTTGCTGTTCAGGTAGGTGGTGTAGCTTTTCGCCAGCGTCTGGTTGGGCAGCTTGGCATACCCGTAGTCGATGGCTGGGCCGACCACGGTCGGGTTGGAGTTGACGATGTCGCCCAGGAGGAAGGCGCGCTTGCGGTACAGCGGATCTTCGCCTTGCTCATTGGCGCGACTCCCCCGCAGGTACGCGACAAGCGACTGCTTGGTATCGGTGCCCATCAGCGTGGTCAGGCCTGCCGCCTGCAGCCCGGCCCATGTGAATGTGACGGCCGCGGGCGTGGAGCCGTGCTTGTTGCCGACCAGAATATTGCGATTGACGGCGTCGGGGATGGTGTTGGAAGCCTCTTCACCAGTGACGGGGTCTGCCTTTTCAACCTGCCAGATAGTTCTGAGTTCCGCGCCTGTCTTGGGGTCAAGCTCCGTGGCGATGAGGTTGCCCGTCCACTGGCCTGAGGTGTAAACCGGGATGAATTTTTTGGTGCCGACGGTCAGGTTGAGTGTTGACGCGGCCACGCCGCCCTGCGTAGCCGAGGCTCGCAGGATGCCCGTGACCAGTGAGTTGAGTGCGTTGGACAGTTCGCGCGAGTCGCCCGCGTTGATGAAGCTGCCACGGCTGTTGATGGTGGCGTGCCAGAGATCATCCACGGCGACGTTGGTATTGGCTATGGGTGCGGGCCAGGCGCGGGTGCCGGCGGAGAGCGCATTGAGACTGGTTTGTGTCTGAGGGATGGAGCCCTCGAGCCCAAGCGTAATGGCCAGGAAGTTCATGTGCTGCCAGAAGGCCGGATCGCCCCAGCTGCCCTTGACCGGCGAGACATTGTTGTCCACGTTCTTGAGCAGGTCTCTCGCCCAGTAGTGCATGGCGATGTCGGCCATGGTGTTGGCGTGCCCATCCATGTAAGGCAGAGTGGGTGTGTAGTTGTATTGCTGGCCGCTCGGGGTGCTGTGGACCTCACCCGCCGTGCGGTCCACGTTGCCCAAGTCTTTGACGCTGTCGGTGTAGTAGCCGTCCGTCACCATCATGGTGTAGGCGCGGCGGCAGCTTGCGTAGGTGCTTTGGTTCTCTTCACTGGATGCTGGTTGCGCGTAGGTGGTGGTTCCGGCCGCCGGGTCGTTGGCCCAAGGGCCGTTGACGTCCTTGCGTTCGTAGTACTGGCCCATGCGGTGCAGGGCTTCGTTGCTGGGTGTGCCCGGAAGTGTTGTATCGGGCTGCAATCCATCGAGCCAGGTGCTGAAACTCGTGCGCATCTTGGAATTCTGTTCACCCAGAGGGCGAACCCCGGTGGCGATCGTCCCGTTGGTCGCCAGATGGTTCATGCTGGCCCAGCCAAATCTCAACGCCGCCGGTGCGTCACTGATGATCTGGCTCAAGGCCGTCGTGGCCACGAAGATGCGACGCCGGTGGTACTGGTACCAGTTGGCGTAGTTCTGGATTTCCTGCGCGTAGGTACAGCTGCTGCCCGGGCAGTCGGTACGCTTGGCCGACTTGGGGTACGTGGTAATGGCGGGCCGGATGGTGTAGCTCGTGTAGCTGCTTTCGAGGTCATAGCGCTTGTCGTCGCCCAGGTATCTGTTGACGCGTGGCTGGTCGTTGAAGCCTTTGCACTCCGGGTTATCCCTTGCTTGCTGTATTGAGCCCTGGGCCCGGAAGGTGCCATCGGCATTTTTCGGAGGATCGTATCGATTGTCCGGGTTGTAGGCGATGCGGTTTACTTCCGGGGCGCAGCGCGCGTATTGGTCGGTGGACGGGCGTTTGTCGCCAGACACCTGGTCGGCTGTCGGCCCCCATTTGTTGGGATCTCGATCCTGGTAGACATACGCGTAGTCCATGGAGTTGGAATCGTCCAGGATCAGCATCAGGTTGGGCGGTACGTTCGGCGCACGCGACAGCAAGGGGTACTGCGTGGGTTCGGTTGGGTCGGCGGACTGGGCCGCAGGCGCCGCGAACAGGCCCATCAGCGCTGCGGCGACGAGCACGCGCAGGGAGTTGGCAAGGGTCATGATGAGCTCCTCGGGTCAGTTCGAGCCAGATGGCGCTGGCGGGACTGCCACCAATTCAAGTGTGGATTGCAGAAAGACTTCGCTGCCCTTGGGCCGCCGGTCTGGGGAATTGCCCGCTTTGGCGACCTCGGGGCCGAAGCCGCGCGCCGTGACCACGAACACGGTGTTGTGCTCCGGCGTGCCTGCGGCCGCCAGGTGTTCCACCAGGCATTCAGGCGGGCGCAGGTAGGGGGCGCCGTTGTTGTTCACTTCATCCAGCGACAGGACGTAGATGGCCGGGTTGCTCTGGTCCCAGGTGGTGGCGCCGGCCTGCCAGGCCGGCGTGATGCTGAAGTCCTGGACAGCCAGGCCCGAAGGAAGGGCCGCGATGCCGTTTGCGTGGTTGAAGACAGCGTCTTCGCAATGCCGCAGGGCCATCTCGGCGGCCTGGTGGGCCAGCTGGTTCTGCCGCACGCCGGCGCTGACGGCTTCGCTGGACAGCGCGCTTTTCATGGTCGTGGTGGCCAGCAGCGACACGAGGACCAGCATCAGCAGCGACATGATCAGCACGACGCCTTGTTGGGAGCGGTTTTTTTTCATGTTCACCCTTTGCGGTTGGGCAGGAACACGGTGGTGGTGTAGGCGCGGCGCAGGCGCAGATCCGGCGGGTTGGTCACCAGGGTTCCATTGCAGTTGCGGTACTGGGCTGATTCAGCGCTGGTGGCGATGGCGCTGTCGCTGACCATGAGGATGCACACGCGTACCGTCTTGACCAGCGCCCAGCGCTGTGCCGCCGACGCGGTGCCGACAATCAGCCCCGCGGGATCGTCGATCTGCTGGGCTGTGAGGTAGCCCATCACGGTATCGGGGTTGGCTGCGCTGGCCGTGCCATAGCGCAGCTGCAGGTCAATGATGTTCTCAATCAGTGGCTGGCCACGTGTGCTACCGAGATCGCGGCACGACAGGCTTGTTCGGTTGTCACTGGTACTGAGGTAATAGACAGGCGTGGCCAGGAACATCGTGGTTTGCCGCGCGCCGCCGGCCGAATCCGTGAAGCTGGTGGCGATGCCGTCCAGGCCATAGCCCACGCAGTCGGTGGGCGTGGTGCCCCCGCTCTGGGTGGATGAATTGAAGGCGTCGGCCTCGAAGTGGATGGCGATGGCGTCCGGGCCGGTGCTCGCGGGGGTGTGGCCGCAGGTCAAGGCGTCAATGGACGCCACGGAGGTGCTGTCGAAGCTGCTGTCGCAACCGCGCAGGGTGTAAGTGGCGGTCAATGGGTTGCGCAAGGATGCTTGCGCGCGGTCCGGTCGTACCGGATTGGCACCGGCCAGCTTGAGCTGCTGGGTGAGGATGCTGAGCGCCGTTTGCGCGTCCTCGTTCATTTTTGCCTGGGCATCATTGATGCGGCTGGTGCTGCTCGTGGCCAGGTAGGCCTGGCTGGCGGCGAGCATCACGACCAGGCCGAGCACCAATGACACCAGCAGTTCGACCAGCGTGACGCCACGGGCGCGCAGGGGAATGTGCCGCGGGTTCATGGCCGGAACTTGATCATCACGCAGCGCGGCACATCGGCTGCGAGTTCCGAAGACAGGGCGGGGCAGATGTCGCCCCGGTTGCCCAGGCTGCCGGCGCTGGCGGCCTCTTTCCACAGCACGAAGACGCGGCCTTCGCCAGCGGCGGATACGCCGGGGTTTTCGACCATCACGCCGCCCGACGGCAACTGCATGCGGGCTGTGCGGGAGACTTCATCAATGTCCTGGATGGCCAGTGCCTGCGGGGTGCAATTGGGGTAGCTGCACTGGTTGGCGGGATTTGCGGCGGGCAGTTCCGCCAAGCCCGTGTACGTCATGGTGCCGTAGTGGCCGGACTGGAACGCCAAAGCATTGATGCGCATGCGCTCGATCAGGTCCAGCGCCAGGTTGGACGCCACGGCACGGTTGCCCGCGACCTTGGGCAACTGCATGGCATAGGCCAGCATGTTGCCAACAGCCAGCAGGCCGAACGACAGCACCAGGATGGAGACAAGAATCTCTATCAGAGTGGCCCCGCGCATGGACTGCGCGCGGGAGCACGGTGCGTTGGCGCGGCGCATGGCTGTTCCTCAGGCGTCGCAGTCGGCCGAGGCGTCGGCGGCGATGCGGGCGCGGCCGGTGAAGCCGATACAGACCTTGCGCTTGCGCTGCTCAAGCATATCGGCGCCAAATATCACGTTGCCGGCGGCTGCCTGGCTGCGTCCCAGGGATGTGAAGGTGAAGTCATTTTTGATGCTGGCAGCGCCGTCCACGCCGTCCAGTGGGGCCTGGATGCGCAGCAGCTTGTCGCCATTGCCCACGCCGCCGGAACCGTCGCGCTCTTCATAGACGATCCAGCCGGCCGCCCAGCCGCGTGCCGATGTGTTGCTGCAGGTGGGCGAGGCGGCCTCAGGCGCGTCGCTGCGGCAGATGACGACCGCGCTGCCGCGGCGTATGGCCTCGCCGCGCGCAAACCGCAGGTCTGCCAGGAATGTGTTGACCGCGGATGCCACGTTGCCCGACTGGACCAGGCCTGCCACGGATGGCGCGGCCAGCGTGACCAGTGTGGCCAGGATGGACAGTGTGACGAGCAGCTCGACGAGTGTGAAACCCAGTGACTTTTTCATTTCGACCACCTGAAGGACATGAAGGAAAGGGCTTGGCGCCCGGCCTGCTGACCCTCCTTGGTAATACGAAAAACATCACCGAATTACCAACGAGTCGAAAAGTAGTATAGGTAAGAAGATGTAATCAGTAAATACTATTCAGAAAAAATATGTGTATTTTTGAATTCACGAGACGTGTGGATGGGTTGTTGCCATCCGCGCCAGGATCCGCAGGTCCGTGCCTACCCGCTCAGATGAATGGATATCCAGCGTTTGCGCCTGCGACAGATCGGTGTAGGGGCCCAGATGCGCAATGCCGGCGCCTTGCCCGAGCAGTCTGGGCGCCAGATAGAGCAAGAGCTCATCGACCAGCCCTTCGCGAATCAGGGATCCATTGAGCTTGTGGCCGGCTTCCACGTGCAGTTCATTGATTTCACGCCGGGCCAGGTCGTGCAGCATGGCGGCCAGGTCCACCTTGCCTGCGGCGCCCGGCAGGGCGGTCACCACCGCGCCGCGCGATTGCAGCGCCTGCTGCCGGCCAGGGTCGGGGTGGGCCGTGTAAATCCAGACCTCGCGGGCCGGTTCAAACAGCCGCGCGTCCGCGGGCGTGAGCAAATGGCTGTCCACCACCACCAGCCTGGGCTGGCGGGGCGTTGGCACCAGCCGGACATCCAGCAGCGGGTTGTCCTGCAGCACGGTGCCCACGCCGGTCAGCACGGCGCAGGCGCGGGCGCGCCAGGCATGGCCGTCAGCCCGGGCGGCCTGCGAGGTGATCCACTGGCTCTGACCGTTGTCCAGGGCCGTGCGGCCGTCCAGCGAGGCTGCAGCCTTCAGGCGCACCCAGGGCGTTTTGCGGATCATGCGGCTGAAAAAGCCGATGTTCAGCTCGCGGGCTTCGTCCGCGCCGGGGCCAATCTCCACCTCGATCCCGGCGGCACGCAGGCGCGCAAAACCTTGCCCCGCCACCAGCGGATTCGGATCGGCCATCGAGGCGACGACGCGACCGACGCCGGCTGTGACCAGCGCGTCGCAGCATGGGCCTGTGCGGCCATGGTGTGAGCACGGCTCCAGCGTGACCCAGGCGGTGGCGCCGCGCACGTCGTGGCCCTTCGCAGCGGCATCGCGCAGCGCCATGATTTCTGCATGAGGGCCGCCGGGGCGCTGGGTGTGGCCTTCGCCCAGCGTCTGGCCGGCAGCGTCCGTCAGGACGCAGCCTACGCTGGGGTTGGGGGAAGTGGTGCCGAGCGCGCTGCGCGCAAGCTGCAGCGCGCGGTCAATGGGGTCTGGGGGCATCCCGCTGTCGCGTTCGTGGGCTGCTCAGGCGTCTATTTCCAGCATTCGTCGCGTGACAGGGTGGCGCCATCGACGCCGCGCACGCCGGTGGAAGTCAAGGTCAGCGAGCCGCAGGGGTCGCCAGCCATTTTGGTGCCAGCCAGGGGTACTGCGGTGACAGTGAAGGCGACGGCGGTAGCTGCTACCGTCAAGCCATACAACTGTGTTCCGTCGGCGGGAGATCGTTTGAGATTGGCGGGTACGAGGTCGCCAGCCGCATTGTCGGTGTTCGCCCGGTCCCGGTCAAACCGGTCATTCGCAGCGTAAAACCGCTGCATGTACTGCGACACCTGCAGCATCTGCCCCCGCGCGTCGGCGCGGTTCGCGCGCGCCACGTAGCTGGTGTAAGAGGGCAGGGCCACGGCCAGCAGCACGCCCACGATTGCCAGGACGATCATGACCTCGATCAAGGTAAAGCCGCGTGGCCGCCGCAGGGTCAGGCTGGCAAAGGGAATGGCGCATTTCATGGTGGATTCCGGTTGGTTCGTCACAGGCGTAACTTACCTCATAAACAGCTGGCGCCATTCACGGCTCTTGATTCCGGTGTTGGGATTGGGATCGTTGTCGTCATCCGTCCGGCAAGTTCCAAGGACAGAACAGCTGGCATTGATCTGCGTGCATCCCGGTGAACCGCCACTGCAGTTCACATACTTGTCTGATTCGCCCACTTGCAAGGTCACGTTGCGGCCGTCGGCGGGTGATGAAAAACCACTGACCACCAGATCGTTCTGGTCCACATTGCCGTCGCCATCGGTGTCCAGCAAGGGCTCGCTGACGGCGCCGCACGTCAGCGCATCCAGGATGTACACAAACGCCGATCCGCCGTTTTCGTTTACACACGGGTCCAGCGACACGTTGGAGGGTGAAATCGTGTCCACAATCGCCAGCCGGTTGGCCAGGATATCGATCGGATAGACCATGCGCTGGCCCGTACCCACAAAGTTCAGGAAACAGCCGCGCTTGGGCGGCGTCGTTGTGTAACTCACCGTGTTGGATGAAACTGTCGCAAAGGTATTCACCGTCGTGGTAACCGACGATCCAATGGTTTGCTCGACCAGCTTGGCCTTGTCCGACGGTACCGACATGTCCAGGTGCGTGCCCGCGGGCACGGTCGCGCCAAACTCCAGCGGATCCCAGATGCTGTAAAGCGACTGTTGATTGGTGGTGGTGATGTCGCTCAGCTCAAAGAACTTGCCTGTGCCGGCCACCACCACATAGCCGGTGGTGGGCCCCACAGGCACGGTTGTCGCCAGCGGCATTTTGAGCACCGAGGGCGGCGCTGTCAGTGGCTGGGTGGCGCCGGCCTTGAGCAGGGGAACGCCGCCCAGGTCCACGGTCCAGGCGTTGGTGTCATCGCTGTTGAAGGTGAACTTCCAGACATTGCCAAGCAGGTCGCCTGCGTAGGCGCCAATGATCTGCTGCATGGCATTGCGCACCACGCGCACACCACCCAGGCCATTCTTGGCCGTGGTGCAGTGGCCCACGCCGGTGTCGATTTCCTTGATGCGTGCGCCGGTCTGCAGGTTCACCACGTACAGCATGGCCTTGCATGACTTGCTTTCGTAGCCGTTGCCAAAAATGGCAATCCAGGGGTGGGTGCTGTTCTGCGACGCGCCCGCCTGGACGTCGGTCAACACATGGCCCAGTTCGCTGAAGTTGGCCTGGTTGGAGCTGACCTCCCACATCACGCTGGATGCGTTCAGGGTGGCCGGACCGGTGTTCAGGCTGGTGGTGTTGATGGCATACACCGCTGAGCGGGGGCTGACGCCCGGGGTGGCCAGCACGCCCGCGCCCGCGCCCGTGGTGCCGATCACGATGTTCTGCCAGGCTCCGGCGAAGTAGGCGTCCGTCTCGACGTTGGGGCCGTCCACGTAGTAGCGGTGCTGATAGGCCTCGTCGGCCAGATGATGCAGTGACGGGAGCAGCGCATTGGGCACGTAGGCAAATACCTCGAGCCCGCCCTGGCTGGTCACGTTGCCCGACGAATCCACCGCGCCGTCGCGGAACGCGTGCAGCATGCCGTCGTTGGCGCCCACGAACAGCACACCCTCGGGGCGCTGCTTCTTGCCGCCGGCGGTAGGAACGCCCGTGCCATCGACAAAGGCGCGGTAGCTGTCGCGTCCGGGCGTGCCGGCGGGCAGGTTCTGGTAGGCCAGATCCACCGTGTCTTTCACGAACACGGGCGTGGAGTTGACGATGTCCGCCAGTCGCGTGGAGCGCGGCCGGTAAATGGCCGTCGGGTCGCTCTCGGTCACGCTGGAATGCTCCTTGGAGTCGTCTCCGCGCAGGAAGTTGATCAGGTCGGTATTGACCGTGCCGTTCATCTGCCCCCGCAGTGTCGCGCCCATGCCGTCGTACGTGAACTCCACCGCGCGCGTGCCGCTCGTGGCGCCATTGCCCACGTAGATGTTGCGGCTGGCATGGTTGGGGATCAGGGATGAGTAGGTCTTCTTGCCCGTCACCAGGTCGGTGGAAATCAAGGTTTCCACCTGCCAGGCCACACCGGTCTGGTTGCCGGTGTTCGGGTCAAGGTTGAAGGCCGTCACGTTGCCGTTCCAGCTGACCGAGGTGTAGCTGGGCGTGTACTTCTTGGTGCCCTGGGTCAGGCTGGCGGTGGACACCGCCACGCCGGACTGCGTGGCCTCCTTGCCGCTGATGTCGGACATCATCTGCACGATGGCGCTGTTCAGTTCCGCCGCGGTCTTGGCGTTGAGCATCTTGCCCCGGCCATTGACGGTGGCATGCCACATGTCGTCAATCGAGGTGGGGTTTTCCGTGCTCGGCGACGGCCAGTTGCGCGTGCGCGGCGGGGAGCTGGAGGCGCTGCCGGTGAGCTCGGCCAGCACCGCCGGGTCGCTGGCGTTCAGCGTGCCCACCAGCCCCAGGCCAATGGCATAGAAGTTCATGTGTTGCCAATAGGCCTCGTCGCCCGGCACCGGCTTGACCGTGTTGGCGATGTTGGGGCGCAGGTCCCGAACCCAGTACTTCATTGCCACATCGGCAAAGGTGTTGTTGATCTTGGTGCCGTCAATGCTGTCGCTGTACGGCCCGATGGGTGTGTACTGGTAGCTCGTGGGGCTGGTAATGGCCGGCGGGGTGGAGGTGTCTTCGTCCGTCAGGCTGAAACTGTCGTTGTAGTAGCCGTCGGTCATGAGCATGGCGTAGGACCGCCGGCAAGCCGCATGCGTGGTGACCTCTGCGCCGTTTGAGGTCACGTCGGTGCTGTCGCCGTCCGGCAAATCAGCCCAGGGGCCGGCACTGTCAACCCGCTCGAAGTACTGGCCCACCTTGTTCAGCGCGCGCCTGTTGGGCGTGCCACCACCCACGTTGCGGCCATACAGCCAGGTCAGGAACTCCCCCTGCACGGTGGAGTTGTACAAACGCACGCCCTTGTGGAGTTCGCTGTCATCGTTGAGCTTGTTGATGGTGCCCCAGCCCAGACGGAAGGTCGGGTTCAGCGGCTGGAAGGCCAGACCGATGCCGGTCTTGGCCAGCTCCATCCGGGTGCTGTGGTAGGCCTTCCAGTTGGCGTAGTTCTGCAGTTCCTGGGCCCAGGTGCAGACGGTCGCCCCGCAATCGGTCCGGTTGCGGAACTTGGGATAGCTGGTCACGCTGGACGTGGCGGTGTTCGGGTAGTTGACCGCCGTGGCGCCGTTGGCCAGGGGGCTGCCCGCGTCCGGGGTGTAGCTGGGCGTGAAATAGCTGGCCGAAGTGGTGGGGGTGCCCGCGCCGTCCCAGGTCCGGTTCACCACAGGAGACAGCGTGGTCGCATAGTTGTAGCTGAAGGTCGCTCCGGCACCCCCCGAGGTGCCCGACAGCGTGAGCGCCGGCTGGGTGGTGTAGCCGGACCCAGGGTTGGTAATGGTGATGCCGGAGATCACATTGGTGGTACCCGTGTTGGCCGTGAAGGCCGCTCCCCCGCCGGAACTCGCACTGATCGTGATCGTGGGCGCGCTGGTATAGCCGGAGCCGCCATTGGTGACGGTAATGCCGGTGATGCCGCGCACCGTGCCCCGGCTGGTGGAGAACGTGGCGCCCGATCCGCCACCGGTGTTGCTCAGGGTGATGGTCGGGTTGCTGGTATAGCCGGAACCGGGATGGCTGACGGTGAAACCGGTGATCCAGTTGGTGTCCGCCATAACCGCGTCAAGGTCGGCGCCGGAGCCGCCGCCTGTGTTGCCCAGGGTAAGCGTGGGCGCGCTGGTGTACCCAATGCCGGGATTGGTGATGGTAATGCCGGTGATCGCACGGGTGGTGCCCAGCACTGGCAAGAAGGCAGGAAGGCCCGTGCCAGCGGCAGAAAATGTAAGCGTGGGCGGCAAGGTGTAGCCTGAGCCGCCGTTGGTAATGTCGAATGAAACGATCCGGCGGCGCCCACCTGAGCAACCAGCGCCATTGTTGGCGCGGTTGACGTCCGCGGTGGCCCGGACGCCGCCTGGCATCTGCGGGGCTGAAATCGTCACGGTGACGCCGTTGGGAAAGCACCCGCCGTTGATGACCGTGATGGATGCCAGGTCGCCCACGACACCAGTGGACACGGTGCCGGTGGCGCGCACGCCGCCAGCGGGCGGATTGCTGAACGTGACGGAGGGCGAGGTTCCATAGTTGCTGCCCATGCTGGCAACCGCGACCGAGTCCACCTTCTTGGTGGCGCTGATGACGACGTTGCCGGTGGCCGGCGTGCCGCCGACAGGGGGCGCGGAGAACGTGGCGATGACCCCGGTGGCCGGGTAGTCGAGGCCGCGGTTGGTCACATTGACGGTCGATACCCCGTTGGAGAAGTTGCCGGTGGTCACGTTGCCGGTGGCGCGCACGCCGCCGGCCGGCGGGTCGGAGAATGTGGCGATGATGCCGCTGTTGGGGTAGCCAGCGCCGGGGCTGTTCACGGTCACGGACGTGACCCGCTGGGTGGACGCGGTCTGTACCGTCGCTGTCGCCTGGGTGCCGCCGGCAGGCGGCGCGGGAAATGCCGCCGTCACGCCGCTGGCCGGGTAGCCGCTTCCCTTGTTGACGACGCTCACGCTGGAGACGCCGTACAGGTTGGTCGCTGCCGGTTTGTAGAAATAGACATTGAAGGAGCTGATGCCGCTGGTGGAGCCGGCGGCCTGCTCGGATCCGTCGGCGTTGACGCGACGCTTGTAAGTCACGCGCGGGTCGTAATAGATCAGGTTGACGTCGGGCGAGCGGCCGTAAAAGGTCGTTGGCAGGTTCAGCCAGGTGGAGCTGATGCTGCCGTTCCCGGCGAACACGGCGTCGTTGTTGGGGCCGGTCATGCCCATGCCGCTTGGCACGCCGCCGTACTGGTAGATGGCGGTGGCGGGCATGGAGCCGGAATCGTCAAACATGAAGACGATGTTGGGCTCCACCGCGGCCGTGCGCGACAGCAGTGGGTCCTGGGCGATCTGGGCGTGCAGCGGCTGCACGGACAAGGCTGCCAGGATGCAGCACACCAGGCGGCTAAACGGGTATCTGGATTGCTTCATGCCGTACCTCACTACTTGAATTCGATGGTGGACTGCAGCCACACTTCGCTGCCCGTCGGGCGGGTTCGGGCGGCGCCGGACTCGTCGGGGCCAAAGCCGCGTGCGGTGATGACGCGCGTGGATGTGTCGGATGCGTCGCCCGTGCTGCTGTTGACGACGTTGACTCTTTCAATCATGCATTCGGGGGCACGGGCGTAGGTCGGCGCGGTCGCGTCGTGGTTCACGAGCGTCAGCGGGACGACGTACACATCAGTCGAACTGCCGCCGTCCCAGGTAGCCAGGTTCTGCCACGCCGGGGTAGTCGCGGTCCCAATGACGGTGGGTGTCGCGTCGGGGTCGGTCAGCCCATGGGCCGCGACGCCCGCCAGTTGGGCCGCCCACATTTCACAGCGCTGCAAGGCGATCTCCGCCGCCTGCGATGCCAGCAGCGTGGTACGCACGTTGCCGGAAACGCTTTCAGACGACGTGGCGTTGCGGATGCTGAGCGTGGCCAGCATGGACAACACGACCAGCATGATCAGCGAAATGATGAGCACCACGCCACGTTGCGGGCTTGGGGGCACGGGCGATGACCGGCCTCTTCGGGTTGGCAGCTTGTTCATAGCGATTGCCGGTTGCGCAGCAGGACCGTTGTGGAATAGGCTCTTCGCAATCGCAGGTCGGGCGGGCTGTTGTTCGCGGTGCCGTTGCATTGCGTGTAGCCAGCCGAGGCGGTGTCGGGCGCGACCGCTTCCTCGCTGCGAATCAGTACGCAGATGCGCACCGTCAGGACCTTGGACCAGTTGTCGGAAAAGGTCAGGCTCAACGCATCAACAGCCGTTGCGCCGATGTACCCGGCAACGGTCAATGAGGAGGTGGCGGCAATGGGCGCCGTACCGTATTCAAACTGCAGATCTTCCACGTTCTCCACCAGCCGCTGCCCATTCGCGTTGCCATTGCCCTTGCAGTACAGGCCAGGTGAGAGGCTGGCAGTGGATGTGACGTAGAAACGGTTGTCGGCCACGGTGTAGGTCACATCAGATTCCACCGATGGCGTTGGATTCTTGAACGCCTTGCCGGTAAGCACGGGGAGGTCCTGGCCCAGGCAGTCGGTGGGCAGTCCGCCGGCGGTGTTGGGCACGGTGTTGTATCTGTCTGCTTCGTAGCGCACGGCAATGGAGTCCGGGCCACCGCTTCCAGCGCAGGTCAGTGCGTCGTAGGTGGCGGCCAGATCAATGTTGCCAAATGTCCCGTCGCAGCCCCGAATGATGAAGGTGGTGGTGATCGGGTTGCGCGGCGAGTCAGTGGCGTAGTCCTGCTGCTTGGGGTTGTTACCCGCCATGCGGATGGTCTGGCCCAGGATCGCCAGCGCCGCCTGGGCATCTTCATTCATGCGGACCTGTGCCTCAGCCACCCGTGTGGCACCCAGCGAGCCAATATAGGACGACACCACGGCGATCGTGATGACCAGGCCAATGGCGATGGACACCATCAGTTCGACCAGCGACAGGCCTCTCATGCGCAACTGGCGGGCGCCGGCTGGAGTGGAGCGCAGGGCCCTCATAGTGCAAACCTCACGTGCAGACAACGGGGCTGAGGCGCCGTAAAGGGGCTGAAGGTGGGTGTAACGTTCGGATCAGGGCACTCATCCGACGTGGCCATGTCCAGGCCCACAAACACGGAAGGCTCGTCCCAGATGATCCAGATGTCGCCGCGACGCAAGGCGCAGTTGTCGGATTCGCAGGTCACACGCATGCCGGCCAGGGGCCGCAGCTCGCGTTGCAGCACGGTCTGCGTCTCGAACTTGTCCTTTAGGGCGATCGACGTTGCATCGCAGTCGGGGTATTCGCACGGCGTGCCGGAGGGCAACTGCTTGTAGCTCAGGGTTTCCTTGTACTGGTTCAATGTGAAACCGTCGGGGTTGGCGCGCATGCGTTCCACATGGCTTGCCGCAATCATGGCCGCCGTCGCCCGGTAACCTGCCAGCTTGGGCATCTGGATGGCGTAGCTGAGCATGCCGCCCAGCGCCAGCATGCCAAACGCCAGTATCAGCATGGATACCAGCACCTCAATGAGCGAGGCACCGGACTGCCGATGGAGCGAAGACGGGTTCTTCACGGGGCCTTCCTATTCACAAACAGCCGATCCATTGGTGTCCGCGCGCGCGCGGCCACCTGCGTTGACGCACACCGTGCGCCGGGCTGTGCCATTGGCCGTGCTGCCAAAGCGCATGCTGGTAGCCGCCGCGCTGCTCATCAGCCGCCCCGTGCCGGTGAACCTGAACACGGTGGACGAATCCGCGCCGTCTTCCACGATCTGGTCGGGCGAAGACATGGCCGCCTGCACGCGCAATATTCTTTCGCCCGAATCCCAGGCGCCGTCGTTGTCCAGGTCATGAAAGATCACCCAGCCGCTGACCCAGCCGTTGTTGCCCGGGCCGTGGCCCGTGCCACAGGCCGGCGTGGCGGATTCGGGGTCGTCGCTGCGGCACACCACCACGCCGCCACCCAGGCGCACGGCTTCGCTGCGGGCGTAGCGCATGTCGGACAGGAAGGTGTTGACGCTGTTGGAGATGGCGTTGGAGCGGATCATGGATGTGAACGAAGGCACAGCCAGAAACGCCAGGATGGCCGAGATGGTCAGGACGACCATCAGCTCGATCAGGGTCAAACCATGCTGGCGTTTATGCATGGCGGCAGTGTTGCCCAGCTTGGCTGGCGGGCCCAGCAGCAGCGGACGAACGGGGGGCTGGGCGGGACGGGCGGAACCGGTTTGCCGGGCAGTAGCTGCCTACCGCCGCACCTCATCCACCAGCGTCTTGAACTCGTCGATGTCCTCAAAGCTGCGATACACGCTGGCAAACCGCACATAGGCGACCTTGTCGAGCTTTTTCAGCTCGCGCATCACCAGTTCGCCAATACGGTTGGACGGGATTTCGCGCACGCCCAGGTTCAGGAGCTTTTCCTCGATACGCTCGATCGCGCTGTCGATCTGCTCGGTACTGACCGGCCGCTTGCGCAGCGCCAGGTTCATGGAGGCCAGCAGCTTGGCGCGCTCGAATTCGATGCGCCGGCCGTCTTTCTTCACGACGGCCGGGTAGTTGACGTCGGGCCGCTCGTAGGTCGTGAATCGCTTCTCGCAGGCGCCACACTGGCGCCTGCGGCGGATGAAATCCCCATCCTCCGATACACGCGTTTCCACCACCTGGGTTTCGGCGTGACCGCAAAACGGGCATTTCATCGGCTGCCTGTCACTTGTAGACGGGGAAGCGGGCGGTCAGGGCGTTGACCTTGGCACGCACTGCCGCGATGTTGGCCGGATCGCGCGGGTTGTCCAGCACGTCGGCGATGAGGTTGGCCGTGGCGCGGGCTTCCTCTTCCTTGAAGCCGCGCGTGGTCATGGCCGGGGTGCCGATGCGCACGCCGCTGGTGACCATGGGCTTTTCCGGGTCGTTGGGGATGGCGTTCTTGTTGATGGTCATGTGGGCGTCGCCCAGCACGGCCTCGGCTTCCTTGCCCGTGATGCCCTTGGCGCGCAGGTCCACCAGCATCACATGGCTTTCGGTGCGGCCGCTGACGATGCGCAGGCCACGCTGCACCAGGGTTTCGGCCACCACGATGGCGTTCTTGGCCACTTGTTGCTGGTAGAGCTTGAATTCAGGCTGCAGTGCTTCCTTGAAGGCAACGGCCTTGGCCGCGATCACGTGCATCAGCGGGCCACCCTGCAGGCCGGGGAAGATGGCGCTGTTGATGGCCTTCTCATGCTGGGCCTTCATCAGGATGATGCCGCCGCGCGGGCCGCGCAGGCTCTTGTGGGTGGTGGAAGTCACCACGTCGGCGTGCGGTACCGGGTTGGGGTACACACCGGCGGCGATCAGGCCGGCATAGTGAGCCATGTCCACCATGAAGATGGCGCCTACATCCTTGGCCACCCTGGCAAACCGCTCGAAATCAATGCGCAGGCTGTAGGCCGAGGCACCCGCGATGATCAGCTTGGGCCTGGTTTCATGCGCCTTGCGCTCCATCGCGTCGTAATCGATCTCTTCCCTGTCGTTCAGGCCGTAGCTCACGACGTTGAACCATTTGCCGCTCATGTTCAGGGCCATGCCGTGGGTCAGGTGGCCGCCTTCGGCCAGGCTCATGCCCATGATGGTGTCGCCCGGCTTCAAAAAGGCGAGGAACACGGCCTCGTTGGCCGATGCACCGCAATGCGCCTGAACGTTGGCGGCGTCAGCGCCAAAGATCTGCTTGACGCGGTCAATGGCCAGTTGCTCGGCCACGTCCACATGCTCGCAGCCGCCGTAGTAGCGGCGGCCCGGGTAGCCCTCGGCGTATTTGTTGGTCAGCTGCGTGCCCTGCGCGGCCATGACGGCCGGCGAGGCGTAGTTTTCGCTGGCAATCAGCTCGATATGGTGTTCCTGGCGCGCGTTTTCGGCCTGGATGGCGGCCCAGAGTTCGGGGTCGGTCTGTTCAACAAGAATGGAGCGGTCGTACATGGTGGCAGTCCTTAGACGTTGGTCCCTGAGTGAAACCAGGGCTGCCCAGGCGAACGGCTCAAACGCGGCCGGCCATGGCCGGTGCGGTGCGCTTCCCAGTGGTCATCCACGTCCGCAGCGGCGCCACAAAGGGGCCGCGCCTATCGCCAGTCGCGCACCCGGCTAGTGTAGCCCAGCCGCTTACGAACTGGCCAGCGCGGCGACCTTCTCGACAGCGGGGGCAGGCTGCTGCGGCGGCACCATCACAGGGATGGACTGCACCGGCGGATTGAACGCCGGCACGGCCTTGCCACCGGCCACCTGCAGCAGGCGCTGGTGCTCGGCCAGTACCTTGCCGGCGTAGCCACCGTCATCTTCCAGGTTGGCCGCGCCCACGTAAAACTTGAGTCCGCCTTCCAGGGAGCCGGCGCGGGCAATGCACTCCTGCAGCACCTTCACGCCCACGCGCAGGTTGGTCACCGGGTCAAAGGCGGCCAGCTTGCCGCCAAAACTTTCGTACTTGTCGCTGTGCACGCCGGTCATGACCTGCATCAGACCCTGTGCGCCGACGGCGCTCTGGGCGAACGGGTTGAAGCCGGATTCCACCGCCATGATGGCCAGGATCAGCGTCGGGTCAAGCTTGGTGCGTGCACCGATGTCGTAGGCTTCGGCCACCAGCGCACCCAGCGGCTCGGGGGCCACACGGTATTTGCGGCTGAGCCAGAAGGCCACGGCCGCCTGCTGCTTGGGCAGGCTCTTGGGGTTGGTTGCCGTGGCGCGATCGATGGCGTCGCTTTCCACTTCCATGCCCAATGATGCGATCTGGCGGGCCTGCAGCCAGCCAATGAGTTTCACTTCGCCAGCCTGACGCAAGTCGGGCCGGGCGGTCAGGGTGATCACGGAAAAAACCACGGCCAGCCCGACGAGGGCAAAGCCGTTGTGCGTGATCTCAAAAAAGCCCTGGGCGACATCGGATGCGAAGGTTCGCAGGCCCTGGGCGATTTGTCCTAACGCTGTCATAGCACTTCCTTTCTGCGCGCGGGCCTGGCTTGTCATGCTGGTGTTGCCAGCATCACTTGCTCAGGCTCCTCGTTTGGATTGGTACGCCATCAGAATCCTGCGCCGTCTTCAAGACATGTTGCAGCGATTTGACTTAGCCGGGGTCGGCAGCGGGTTCGGGTTGTCCCTAGCTTTTTGGGACTGGGCGGATTTTGATGGAATCCTAATACCCAGTCAATCATGAGAAAGAAACTTTTTATTCGCTTAGTTGCATTTAGAAACGTGTACATAAATACAGTAATGCAAGGAAAAATCGCCGCCGCGTGATGGCTGCCGGCGGTTTTGCTCCATTTCCGACCGGGTTGCCGAGGCTGTTGATGTCGCCGGCTGGGTCTGGATGAAGCCGTTTTTCTGGACCGATACCTCTATTTCCCGTGTCAAGCCAATTGGCGCAATGGATGGGGGCCGTGCCATTGAAAATCCGATTTGAAATCGCATCGCGCATGGCATAAGTTAGCTGGGCTTGTTGATTCAAGCATCAAGCCGGTAGGAGCCAGGTGCCATCAGCCGATGGACGCCGAAGCAGCCCCGGCCACTCATGGAGGCAATCTATTGCCTCCTACGCGGCGCGGGACCCGACTCTCCCCGCCGCGCACCCAGACGGCATGGGCCTTTGTGCCAGCCGTCAAGCCCGGCGGGGCTGGCTGCAGGCCAGACCTGTCCGGGCTTTCTTCATGGGGGAGGCAATTGCGCATTGACCTTTTGTGGCCTGCGCTCAAGACTCGGGGTCAATGCTGTACGACAAACTCAAGGGCGCCCGCTGGGCGCGGCGGGCTGCCTGGGTGGTGATGGGGGTGCTCGCGTTGTGGGCGCTGGCCTGGCTGGCCGTGCCGCCGCTGCTCAAGCGCGCGCTGGAGCAATCGGCCGCCTCGGCGCTGGGGCGTCCCGTGCAGGTGGGGCGGGTGGACTTCAGCCCCTGGTCGCTCGAACTGACCCTGCATGATTTGAGCGTCGCCCAGGCCGGCGGCGGCGCACCTCAGCTGCAGGTCCGCCGTATCTATATAGATGCGGAGTTGCAGTCCCTGCTGCGGCTGGCGCCGGTGGTGGACGCGGTTCAGGTGGACGCACCGCAGCTGCGCATCGCTCACCTGGGGGCAGGGCGGTATGACGTTGACGATGTGCTTGCGCGCCTGAAAGCGCCTGCCGCCGCCGGGCCCACCGAGCCCGCGCGATTTGCACTGTACAACCTGCAAATTCGGGGCGGATCGGTAGACTATGCCGACGCCACGGTGCAGCGTACGCATACCTTGCGTGACTTGCGTCTGGGCGTGCCATTTCTGAGCAATCTGCCCTCGCACCGCGAGATCAAGGTCCAGCCCCGGCTGGCGTTCGTGCTCAACGGCAGCCGGTTTGACTCGGTGGCCGAGGGCACCCCCTTCACACAGACCCGAAAAACCGATGCCACCTTGCGCATGACGGGCCTGGACCTGGCGCCCTACCTGGGCTACCTGCCCGCCAGCTTGCCGGTGCGGCTGCAGGCTGCGCTGCTGGACGCCGATCTGCGCGTGGCGTTTGAGCAATCGCCGGCGCCCGCCGTCAGGCTCAGCGGCAGTCTGACGGCGCGCGGCGCGCGCCTGGCCACGGCCGACGCCGCGCCGCTGCTGGGGTTTGACGTCTTGAGGGTGCAGCTGGACGACGTGCGCCCGCTGGAGCGGGTGGTACGCATCCAGGCCGTAGAGTTTGCCGCCCCACGCCTGGAGATGCGCCGCAACGCCCAGGGCCGCCTGAACCTGGACATGGACATGGATAGGGGCGGGGGCGGGGGCGGGGGTGCAGGCGCGCCCCCCCAGCCCGCTACCGTCTCCGCCCCGCAGCCGGCCTGGAATGTATCGGTGCAGCGACTGGCCATCCGCGACGGCGTGGCCTCCCTGGATGACCGCTCCATCAGCCCGCGGGCGACGTTCACGTTGGCGGGGCTGACGCTGGACGCCGCCTCCGTGCAGTGGCCGCCGGTGCAACCCCTGCAATTCAGCGGCTCGGCCTCATTGGTGTCGCGCCCGCCTCAGGCGTCGCTTGCGTTTGCCGGGCTGGCAACGGCCAGCGCCGCGACGGCCACCGTCACTGTCTCGCGGCTGGCGCTGGGCATGGCGGGCCCTTACCTGGCGCAGTACCTGCAGCCGGCGCTGGCCGGCAACCTGAACGCCAGCGCCAGCGTGCGCTGGCAGGCGGCGCAGCCGACTGGCGGTGCCGGTACGACGCAACTGCTCGTGTCCAGCCTGACGCTGGACGGCTTGAGCCTGGCCGATGCGGGCAGCGGCGCTGGCCAGGGTGTACTGGCTTCAGTGCGCCAACTGGCGCTGACGGATGCGCGCGTGGACCTGGCGCGCAGCACGGCCCACATCGGCAAGCTGGTGGTCGAGCAACCCCGCCTGGCAGCCAGCCGTGATGCCCTGGGCCGCTTCATGGCGCAAGACTGGCTCAAGCCCCAGCCCGCGCCCGAGGCGCCACCGGGCAACCCCTGGCGCCTGACGCTGGACAGTCTGGCCGTCAACGGCGGCGAGCTGGGCTGGCGCGACGCCGGCGCCGGCAAACCCGTGGCGCTGGACCTCAAGGCGGTGCAGCTGAGGGCGGCCAACCTTGCACTGCCTGCGCCGTTGCAGGACGGTGCCACCCCGGCCAAACCGGCCAGCCTGAACCTGTCAGCGCGCATGGCATCGGGCCAGGCGGAGCCCGGGCGCCTGAGCTACCAGGGCACGCTGGGGCTGGCACCGCTGCAGGTCCAGGGGGCAGTTGACGCTGCGGATATCCCGCTGCACGCGCTGGCACCGTACTTTGGCAATATTCTCAATCTGGAGCTGCTGCGCGCCGACGCCGCTTTCAAAGGAACGCTGCGCTACACCTCCGCGTCCGCCGGCCCGGCGCTGCAGCTGGCCGGCGACGCCGCGCTGGAAGACCTGCGCGCCAACAGCCTGCCTGGCCCAGGCACGGCGGGCTTCACGGCGGGCGAGGAACTGCTGGCCTGGACCGCGCTGAACCTGGGCGGGCTGGAGGTGTCCGTGGCGCCGGGCACCGCCACGGTGGCAAGCGTGCGCGAAACCGCGCTTAGCGACTTTTATGCCCGCCTGATCATCAATGAGGCCGGCCGCATCAACCTGCAGGACCTGGGCCGCCAGGGTGGGGCGAACGCGGGGGGAACAGCCACCGTGACTCATGCAGCGGCGCCACCCACCCCGCCGCCCGTCATCCGCATCGGCCCGGTCAGCCTGCTCAACGGCAAGGTGTTTTTCTCGGACCGCTTCATCAAGCCCAACTACTCGGCCAACCTCAGCGAGCTCACCGGCCGGCTTGGCGGCTTTTCGTCAACGCAGGCCAGCGGCGCGCCCGACATGGCCGACCTGGTGCTACGCGGCAAGGCCGAGGGCACGGCCGAGCTGGAGATCACCGGCAAGCTCAACCCGCTGGCCCAGCCGCTGGCGCTGGACATCCGCGGGCGCATGCGCGACCTGGAACTGCCGCCGCTGTCGCCGTACTCGGTGAAATACGCCGGCCACGGCATCCAGCGCGGCAAGCTCAGCATGGACGTGAACTATGTGGTGCGCCCGACGGGCAGCTCACCGCCAGCAACCGGCTGGTGCTCAACCAGCTGAGCTTTGGCGACAAGGTGGACGGCGCCAGCACCAGCCTGCCGGTCAAGCTGGCGGTGGCGCTGCTGGCCGACCGCAATGGCGTGATTGACGTGGACCTGCCCATCAGCGGCTCGCTCAATGACCCGCAGTTCCGCCTGGCCCCGCTGATTTTCCGCGTGATCGTGAACCTGGTGATCAAGGCCGTGACCGCGCCGTTCAGCCTGCTGGCCGGCGCGCTGGGCGGGGCGGGCGAGGAACTCAGCATGGTGGCGTTTGCGCCAGGCTCCGCCGCGCTGGGCGCCGACGCCCGAGCCGGGCTGGACAAGGTGGCGCGCGCGCTGGCTGAACGCCCGGCGCTGCGCATGACAGTGGTAGGTACCGCCAGCCTGGACGCCGAGCGCGAGGCGCTCAAGCGTGAGAAGCTCGCCGGGCTGCTGCGCGCTGAAAAGCGCCGCATGGCCGGGCTGGCCGCCACGGCCGGGGTGACGCTGGAGCCGGGCGAAGAACCGGCGCTGCTGGCCGCCGTGTACCGCAGGGCCGACATCACCAAACCGCGCAACCTGATCGGCCTGGCCAAAGACCTGCCGCCGTCCGAGATGCGCGCGCTGCTGCTGGCGAATATTTCGGTGGACGAGGGTGCGGCGCAAGAGCTGGCCGTGCAGCGCGGCGTGGCCGTGCGCGACTACCTGGCCGGGCGCGAACTGCCCGCCCAGCGGCTGTTCCTGGGGGCGGCCAAAGCCGTTGCGCCCGAGGCGAAATGGAGCCCGCGCGCCGAGCTGAACCTGGCAACACAGTAGGCCGGCCGATAAACAGCGAAAATGGCGGCTTCGCCGTTTGACGGCCTGATTTCTCAAGAAACCCCTGCAGTGACCCAAGCCAGCCCCAAAACCACCGATACCCAAGCACTTGACGCCCTGACCGGCGGCGCGTTTTCAGCGCCCACCTCGGGCGAGCGCGCCGCCCGCGTGCGCGACTGGCTGGCCACGAACCCGACGCCCGAACAGATGCAGGACGTCTACAAGGACCTGAGCGCGCGTGACAAGGGCGCGGCCAGGCTGCTGCGTGAAAAGCTGGACGACATCCGCCGCAGCAAGGGCCAGGAAGCCATTGCCGCGGAATGGGCTGACAAGGCACAGGCCCTGCTGGCCCTGACCAAGGTGAACATCGCCGACGCCATGGCCTGGCAGCGCGACGCCGCCAAGGCCGGCGCGCCGCTGTCCAGGGAGCCGCTGGCCGGGCTGAAGGCGCAGCTGGCCGAACGCGTCAAGGGCATTGAAGACCTGCAGCACCGCGTGCAGGTGCAGCGCGAGGCCGCCGTCCTGCTGGCCCAGCGCATTGAAATCCTTTCCACCAAATCCTGGCGCGATGCCCAGACCGCTGCTGAATCGCTGCGCAATGACGTGCCCGCCTGGCAGGCCCAGGCCGACGCCTTGCAGGCCGACGCGAACTGGGCCAGCCTGGACGGCAAGTTCCCGTCGTTGCTGGAGGCTTCGCGCACGCAGCTGCAGGTGGTGTGGGACGCGTTCCAGAGCGCGCTGGGCCAGGCTGCTGCGGCCGCGGATGACGCCGCCGCGCCGCTGCCGCCGGTGCCTGTGTGGGCCGACGAGCTGCGCGTGGCGCGAGGCGGGCAGGCCGAGGCACCCGCGCCGCGCCCGGCCCGCCCCAAGGTGGATCCGGAACTGCGCGCCAGGGCCACCCAGGCCGTGCGCGCGGTGCTGCAGACGCTGGAAAAGGAAATCGCCGAAGGCCATGGCAAGGCCAGTGCCGGTGCGGCCGCCGCGCTGCGCAATGCCCTCAAGGACAACGGCAAGCTGATCGACGACAAACTGGAAAACCAGGCGCATGCCGCGCTGGCCGCCGCCGGCGAACTGGAAGGCTGGCAGCGCTGGCGCGCCGACCAGCTGCGCCAGGAACTCGTGGCCAAGGCAGAAGGGCTGTTTGAAAAGCCGGTGAACACGCCCGTGGCTGAAGGTGAAGAGCCCGCCGCGCCTGTCGCGCCCAAGCCGCGGTTTGGCGGGCGCAAGATGCAGGAAACCCTGCGCGCCCTGCGCGAGCAGTGGAAGCAGACCGACCAGGGCGGCGTGCCCAACCACGCGTTGTGGAAGCGCTTTGACGAGGCCTGCAACGAGGCCTACAAGGTGGTGGAGGTGTGGCTGGACAAGGTCAAGTCCGAGGCCGCCGGGCACAAGGCCCAGCGCCTGGCGCTGATCGAGGAACTCAAGGCCTGGGCCGCCGACAACACCACGGCCAGGGGCGGCGACTGGAAGGGCTTCAACCGCATCCTGCACCAGTTCAGCGACCGCTGGCGTGACGCCGGCCACCTGAGCGAAAAGGCTTATGCCGAGCTGCAGCCCGTGTGGAAGGACGCCTTCAAGGCCGCATTGGCCCCGCTGGAGGCCGTGCAGAAGGCCAGCCTGGAGCGCCGCCACGCCATGATTGAAGAGGCCAAGGTGCTGGGCGCCGCGCCCGTGATGCGCATTGACGCCGTGAAGGCCCTGCAGCAGCGCTGGCAGGCCGAGGCACAGACCGTGCCGCTGGACCGCAAGCACGAACAGAAACTGTGGGACGCTTTCCGCAAGCCGATTGACGACGCCTTCAACCGCAAGGGCGCAGACCGCGATCGCGCCGCCGCCGCCCTGAGCGAGCGCGACCGTGCCGTGCTCGATGCATCCAGGGCGCTGGAGGCCGCCAACGCCACCGGCGACGCACAGAAGATCCGTACCGCCATGGCCGCGCTGGACGCCGCCCTTCGCGGGCAGGCCCAGGCCGCCGCCGAAGTGGCCAGCCAGGACAAGGCCGCGAAAGAACACAAGCAGGCCATGGCCGATGCCGCACCCGCTGCGACCGATGAAGCGGCTGGTGACCGGGCTGGCGAGACGGCCACGGATGGCACGCAGGCGGGCGCAGCGCAGGAACCCGCCGAAGCCGTTGCCCCGGCGCCCAAGCCGGCCCCCAAGCCCGTGGTGGCCATGCGCGGCGACGACCGCCCCGGCATGAAAAAGGCCGAGCCTGCGCCAGCAGGTCGTGGCGGCAAGTTTGGCGACCGCAAGGGCGCGCCCGGTGGTGGCCGTGGCGGCATGGACAACAAGTTTGAGCCGCGCCGCGACGACCGGGGCGGGCGCTTTGGCGACCGCGCCGAGCGTGAGGACCGCGGCCCGCGCCTGGGCGATGTGGCCTTTCGCGCCCAGCGTGACGCGCTGGAGCATGCGCAGATGGCCCTGAAGAAGCTGGCCGCGCAGGCCCATGGCGAGGCATTGACCCAATTGCTGTCCGCCTGGGAGCAGCGCGCCGCCGACCAGGTGCCGGCGCAGCAGGAACTGGGCCGCGCTGTAGCGTCAGGTGTGCGCGGGGCCTGGGTTCAGGCCCTGGGCGCCGCACCGGCCGGCGACGCGTCAGAAGCGCTGCTGCGCCTGGAAATGGCCGCCGAGGTACCGACACCCGCCGAGCACATCAATGCCCGTCGCGCGCTGCAGCTTCAGCTGCTCACGCGCCGCAACGACCCTTCGCCCGCGCAGACCTGGGGGCAGGACACGGCACGGGTGCTGGCCAGCGCCCACGACCCCCAGGCCGCGCGCCGGCTGCAGAACGTGTTGAAGACGCTGCTGCGCGGATAAGGCGCAAAGCGGCGTTCAGCTCGGTGTTTCAGGGGCCTTCTTGAACGCCGAGCCGTCGAACGACACAAACGATTCGACTTCGAACGGCGCGGACACCTCACGCGCGAATGCGGCCAGGTTGTTGCGCGTGGTCGCCCAGTTGTCGGTCTCCGCGCATTCCTTGTAGTAGCAGTAATGCTCGCAGTTCAGGTGCTTGGTGGTCATGGCATAGACACCCTGGCCCGCGGTGGCCGCTTCCAGTGACGCAAGCTGGCGGGCTTCCAGGGCCACCTGGCTGCCAAAGAAGGTGGTGTACTGGTTCTTGAAGCGGGCGATTTCGGTGTTCTGCGTCGCGCACCAGGCCACGGTTTCGTTCAGTGCCTCGATCAGTACATGGCAGGCCTGGTCCAGCTTGTCAAAGCGTCGTTCGGCCTGGGCCACTGCCTCGGCCATCTCCAGGTAGGCATGGCAAGGCTTCTGGCCGTCGGTCTTGCTTTGCAGCAGCGCATCAAAGCCGGAGGCCTTGGTGTTCAGCTCGGTGATGGCGTCCTTGAGCTTCCATCGGTAGCGGTCCAGGTTCTCGATGCTCAAGTCCTTGAGCGCGAACTTGACCTTGTCCTCCGCGTTCTGCGCCCTGGTGGCCTCGCCCAGCCGCTTGGAGCGGTGGTAGCCGCGCACCTTGCCTTCAATGGCCTTTTCCGCCGCGCCCAGCAGGTCGCCAATGATGGGGATGGGGATCAGCTTGAACGCCGAACGCACGCCCATGGCCACCACGGACAGGCCCTTGGAGGCGAACGAGCCCTTGCTGCTCAGCGCGCTGCGCAGCGAATGGAACTTGGCGGAGTTCTTGATGCGCGAGCCAATGCCCTTGTTGTCCACCCGCTGGCGCGCAAACACAAAGATGTCGATGACCGGCATGGTGGTTTTCCTTTCGCAGCAAGAATGATCCCGTGCGATTGTTGCAAGCCCCCATGAATTGGCAACCGGATTTCGCCTTGAGGCGCCGTCGTGAGCACTTAGGTTTTCAACGGCTTGAAGAAGCTGTCCAGCAAACGCAACAGCGCGCCATGGTCGGCGCCAAACCGCGCCCGGTTGACGAAGTAAGCCTCGCTGGCCACCGCGAAAAATTCGTCAATTGACTGCGCGCCATACGGGTCCAGCCAGGGCGGCTCGCCGCCAAAGCGCTCGGCAATGATGACCTGCTCGCGAAACGCGTCGTACTGCGCCTGCATCACCGCCAGCCAGTCCCGCCGGGCCTGGGCAGACGGCAGCGGCGGGCAGCCATCGGGCGTGCCGTCGCGCATGTCCAGCTTGTGCACGAACTCATGGATCACCACGTTGTAGCCCTCGCGCGCGGAGCCGCCCGCGCCCGCCACGTCGCGCCAGCTCAGCATCACCGGGCCGCCCTCCATGGCTTCGCCGGCCAGCACTTCGTCGTAGTGGTGCACCACGCCGGCGTCGTCCACGAATTCGCGCCGGGCCAGCACTTCGTCAGGGTGCACCACGATGCCCACGAAATCGTCATACCAGGCCAGGCCCAGGTGGAGCACCGGCAGCACCGCCTGGGCCGCGATGTCCACCGCAACCTCATCGGTGATCGCAAAGCCCTGGGCGCCATGAAATTCCTTGGTGGCCAGGAAACCCGCCGTCAGCGCCCGCAGCTGCGTCAGCTCGGCAGCCGGCCGCTCGCCGAGGAACGGGTATCGCGCCAGCGTGCCTTGCCACAGCGCGTCAGGGATGGGGCGGGGCGCGTGGCGCCGGCGCAGCCAGCCGAACATCAGGTCAGTGCCAGACGGTGCAGGCCGCCGCCGTCCAGGCGCAGCACCTGCAGGCGCGGCGGCTGCGCGGCGGCGTCCCAGTCGCTGAGCACCACGCGCTGCAGGCCACCGCCCAGGTCGTGTGCCGCGGGCTTGTGCGTGTGACCGTGGATCATCACGCCGGCCTGCGCGGCGCCAAGCCATTCACGCGCGGCCGCTGCGTCCACGTCGGCATAGTCGCTGGCGCTGCGCTTGCGTGATTCACTGGCCTCGCGCAGGCCACGGGCCACCGCCTGACGGTGCGCCAGCGGCTGCGCCAGAAACGCCTGCTGCCACTGCGGCGTGCGCACCTGCGCACGAAAGGCCATGTAGTCGTGGTCGTCCAGGCACAAGGCGTCGCCGTGGGTCAGCACGAACCGCTGGCGATTGAAGGCGAGCACGGTCGGGTCGTGCAGCAGCGTGGCGCCCGCCGCGGCCATCAGGCCTACGCCCGCCAGGAAGTCGCGGTTGCCATGCATGAAGAAGACGGGCAGGCGCTGTGATGTGGCGCGCATGACGGCCGCGCACCCGGCCTCAAAGCCGGGCAGGGTGAGCACATCGTCGCCCACCCAGACCTCGAACAGGTCACCCAGGATGAAAACCGCGTTGGCCGGCGTGGCTGCCATGTAGCTGCGCCATGCCTCGAACGTGGCAGGCTCGCACGCCTGCAAATGCAGGTCGGAGATGAAATCGACCGTGCGCCAGGTCGCGGGGGCATCAAGCCCGGCGAACCGCGGCACGGTGGGGGCCATCTCAGACGACGACGGCTTTTTCGATCACCACGTCTTCGTTGGGCACGTCGTCATGAAAACCCTTGCGACCGGTCTTCACGCCCTTGATCTTGTCCACCACGTCGGCGCCTGCCACCACCTTGCCGAACACGGCGTAGCCCCAGCCCTGCATGCTGGGCGCGGTGTGGTTCAGGAAGGCGTTGTCCGCCACGTTGATGAAGAACTGCGCGGTGGCCGAATGCGGCGCCTGCGTGCGGGCCATGGCCACGGTGTAGTTGTCGTTCTTCAGGCCGTTGTTGGCCTCGTTTTCGATCGGCGCGTCGGTGGGCTTCTGGCTCATGCCGGGCTCAAAACCGCCGCCCTGGACCATGAAGCCCGGGATCACGCGATGGAAGATGGTGTTGTTGTAGTGGCCCTTGGTCACGTAGCTGATGAAATTGGCGACCGACTTGGGTGCCCTGGCTTCGTCCAGCTCCAGGGTGATGACGCCGAGCTTGGCGATGTGCAGTTCGACTTTGGGGTTGCTCATGATGAATGCCTTGTTGAGGGGGGATCACTTCACGAGGGAAGCGCTGTTGATGGTGATGGCGGTCTTGGGCACGTCACTGCCGAACGGGCCGCCGGGGCCGGTGGGGGTGGCCTTGATCCGGTTGACCACGTCCATGCCGCTGACGACCTTGCCGAACACGGTGTAGCCGTACAGCTGCGGCGCGGCCATCAACTGGGCGCGGGGGATGTTTTCATACACACGGCCGCCGTATTCGAACTTCGCCACCGGGTCGCCCGGGGGGATGGGCGTGGGGTCCAGGAAGGCGTTGTCCTTGACGTTGATGAAGAACTGCGACGACGCCGAGTTCGGATCGTTGGTGCGCGCCATGGCCAGCGTGCCCACCACGTTCTTCGGGCCGCCCCTGGCCAGGGCTTCGCGGCCTTCATGCGGCACCGGCAGGCGTGTTTTTTTCTCGACATACGACGCGTTGTAGCCGCCGCCTTGCACCATGAAGTTGTCGATCACGCGGTGGAAGATCGTGCCGTCGTAGTGCTTGTCCTTGACGTACTGCAGGAAGTTCTCAACCGTCCTGGGTGCCTTGTCGGGGTACAGCTCCACGACGAAATCGCCGGCCGACGTGGCGAACTTCACTTTGGGGGTGTCTTGCGCGACAGCGGCGCCGGCTGCGAGGCCGATGGCTGCGGTGGTCAGGGTGGCCAGCGCGGCGCGGCGCGTCACGGCCAGGAGGGATGCGTTCATCCGGTCTGTCCTTCGTAGAAAATTTTCCATTGCTGGCCCTGGCGCACCCAGTACTGGCGCTTGCTGGTGCCGGTGCGCTCGCCGCTGGCAACTTCGCCAAAGGTTACCACCATGGTGTCGGCCGTGTCGGTCCAGCGCAGATAGGTCAGGTCCTTGAGTTCGATCTCGCGCCCGCGCACGCGTTCCACCTCGCTGCGCAACGTGGGCGCCCATTGCGCCAGGTTCTTGCCGCCCGCGGAAAAGTCGGCGGCGTAAAAGCCCAGGGCGCGGTCCGCGTCGCCGCTGGACTTGGCCGTGCGCCAGGCGTTCAGCGCGTCTTCAAAGCGCTGCGCCTCCGTGCGTGTGCTTTGCGGCGCCACCCATTGCAGCGTCTGCGCAATCACCACCGGCGTGGTGCGCACCTCCACTGTATTGATGATGCGTTCCAGGTCGGGGTTGGCCAGCACCACGCAGCCGTCGGTGGCCTTGGGCGCGCGCGAAAACTGGTTGGGCGGCGTGCCGTGCAGCCAGATGCCGCTGCCGGTCTTGCCGCGGCGCGCGTCGTAGGCATTGGGGTAGTTGATGGGCAGCGCGCCCGAGCCATAGAAGTCCTTCAGCGACTTCGGGTCCAGGTTGCTGGTGATGAAGTACACACCCAGCGGCGTGCGCTGGTCGCCTTCCACCACCTTCTCGATGCCCAGCTTGCCGACCGAGATGTAATAGTCGCCCAGCAGCTTCAGACCGGTGGTGGTGTTCTGGAACAGGTACAGGCGCGAGCGTGAGGCGTCCACGGCAATGGCGTGCTTCACACGCGGCGACAGCGCCAGGAACTGCGACGGCACGGTGCCCGCGGGCGGGCGCTCGCGCAGCGCGCGCATGCGCACCTGCGATTCGTCACGCAGCTCGGCCAGCAGCGCGGCGCCCGCGCGCGCCGTGGTGTCAGGCACGTCGCCCAGCATGCGCACCGGCCGCGCCTGCGACGCGAGCAGATCGCCATAGACCAGCTGCGCCAGCTGGAAATTGGGGTGGTCGCGCACCAGGGCCTCGGCCCGGGCCAGGGCATCGCGCCCACGGGCCTGGCCGATCAGGCGGTACACCTCGATCAGGCGGGCTTCGGTCTCGCCATCGCGCACGGCCGGGCGGGCCACCGGCCTTGGGGCCGGTGCGGCAGCCTTGCTGCGCTGGCGCTCGGCCTTGCCCGCCTGCTGGCTGGTCTGCTGCGGCTTTTTCTTGCGCTTTTTCTTCTCGTCCGCGGCATCGGCCCAGCCGGCCTGCATCAGCAGGGCCAGGCACAGGAGTCCGGTGGCGAGGGATGTACGTGTCATGGACACGCCATCAACCGCCCGTGGATTCCTTGACGATGACCCAGCGTTCGCCGGCCTTCACCATGTCCAGTGTCTTGCGGCTGGAGATGTTCAGCGAGTCGGCGCTGTAGGCCTGACGGAACTTCGCCGTGGCACGGTTGCCGTTGACGGCGACTTCCAGGTCGCTCAGGCGCACGCTGATGCGCGACTTGCCCACGATGCGGGCGCGGCGCTCTTCTTCCCAGGCCTTGCGGTCCATGTTGCCGGGCGGATCAAATTCCTTGCCATAAGCGCCCAGGTAGGCGCCCATGTCCTTGGCAGCCCAAGCTGTGGCCCAGGCGCGCACGGCGGCTTCGACGTCCTTGGCAGCCGGGCTGCCCGCGGCGGGGGCCGCGGCAGCAGCAGGGGCCGGCGCGGGCGTCATGGCGCCGCTGGCCGAGGCGCCGGCCGCGGGGGCCGGTGCCGGCGTGGGTGCCTTGGCCACAACCGCCGGCGCAGGTGCCGCCGCAGCGGGGGCGGTGGGGCGCTGGCCCTTGGCGCCGGGGGCGAACAGGTCGCGGATCAGCGCGAGCTTGGGCTGCACGCCGGTGTTGTTGCTGTCCAGTTGCAGGGCCTTGCTGTAGGCCTGGCTGGCCAGCTTGGCATACACATCGCCCAGGTTTTCGTGGGCGGTGGCGTAGCTGGGGTTGGTGCGGATGGCCATTTCAAGCGCGGCGCGCGCCTTGTCAAACTGGCTCTGGCCCGCGTACAGCACGGCCAGGTTGTTGTAGGGCTCGGGCAGCTCGGGGTAGTCTTCGGTGAGCTTGGTGAAGGTGGTGATCGCATCGGCCGGCTTGCCCGATTCGGTCTGGATCACGCCCTTCAGAAAGCGCATCTGCGGGTCGCGCGGCTTGGTGGTCAGGTACTGGTCGGCCTTGGCCAGGGCTTCGGCCAGCTTGCCCGAGCGCAGCAGCTGGCCTACGTCGCCGTATTCGTCGGCATGCACGGCGGAAAAGCTGAACAGGGCTGCCAGCGCCAGCAGGCGCAGGGCTTTGGAGACCGGGGAGCGGGCGTGCGTCATAAAACCTCTTGTGTCGAACGCGTGTGACAAGCCCGAAGACGGGGCTATATACTGCGCTGGATTGTAGCCGAGGGGGTGTCTCTCCAAACCCCCCGGCACAGCCCCAGACAACCCGAACAACCGTCGAATTCCGCGACCGCCCGTCACCTACGCCAGGCCGTCGCCGCACCACCCATTCATGAGCCTGCGCATCTACAACACGCTGTCGCGTGAACTGGAGGACCTGTCACCGATTGAGCCCGGCCATGTACGGATGTATGTGTGCGGCATCACGGTGTACGACCTGTGTCACATCGGCCATGCGCGCTCGGCCGTGGCGTTTGACCTGGTGCAGCGCTGGCTCAAGGCCAGTGGCCTGCGCGTGACCTATGTGCGCAACATCACCGACATCGAAGACAAGATCATCCGCCGCGCCGTGGAAAACGGCGAGCCGATCAAGGCGCTGACCGCGCGCATGATCGACGAGATGTACCGTGACTTTGACGCCCTGGGCGTGCAGCGCCCCGACCACGACCCGCGCGCGACCGACTACGTGCCGCAGATGCTGGCCATCGTCCAGACGCTGCAGGACAAGGGCCTGGCCTACCAGACGCCGGGCGGCGACGTGAACTACGCGGTACGCAAATTTGCCGGCTACGGCAAGCTGTCGGGCAAATCGCTGGACGAGCTGCACGCCGGCGAGCGTGTGGCGGTGCTGGACGGCAAGGACGATCCGCTGGATTTTGTGCTGTGGAAATCCGCCAAGCCCACCGAGCCCGCCGACGCCCAATGGGACAGCGCCTGGGGCAAGGGCCGCCCGGGCTGGCACATTGAATGCTCGGCCATGGCCTGTGCCACGCTGGGCGAAACCTTTGACATCCACGGCGGTGGGGCCGACCTGCAGTTCCCCCACCACGAAAACGAAATCGCCCAGAGCGAAGGCGCCAGCGGCAAAACGCTGGCCAACGTGTGGATGCACAACGGCTTTGTGAACATCGACAACGAGAAGATGTCCAAGAGCCTGGGCAACTTCTTCACCATCCGTGAGGTGCTCCAGAAGTTCGACGCCGAGACCATCCGCTTTTTCATTGCGCGGGCGCACTACCGCAGCCCGCTGAACTACAGCGACGTGCACCTGGACGACGCACGCAACGCGCTCAGGCGGCTGTACACCGCGCTGCAGGCCGTGCCACCGGCCGACGTGACGATCGACTGGACGCAGCCGCACGCGGCGCGCTTCAAGGCCGCGATGGACAACGACTTTGGCACGCCCGAAGCCGTGGCCGTGCTGTTTGAGCTGGCGGCCGAAGCCAACCGCGGCAAGTCGCCCCAGGTGGCCGGGCTGCTGAAGGCGCTGGGTGGCGTGCTGGGCCTGCTGCAAGGCGACCCGCAGGCCTTCCTGCAGGCGGGAAGCAGCCTGGATGAAACCAGCATCCAGGAGCAGATCGAAGCCCGCGCCGCCGCCAAGAAGGCCAAAGACTTCGCCGAAGCCGACCGCATCCGCCAGGCGCTGCTGGCCCAGGGCATCGTGCTGAAGGACTCCGCCACCGGCACCACCTGGGAGGCCGCGCAGTGAACGCCACGCGCAAGGCGGCCGAGCCCGTGGTGCAGTACGCCACGCCGGCTTACTGGGAAGAAGCCTGCCGCCACCTGGCCAAGAAAGACCGGGTGATGAAGCGGCTGATCCCGCAGTTTGGCGACGCCTGCCTGCAGTCGCGCGGCGACGCCTTCACCACGCTGGCGCGCAGCATTGTGGGCCAGCAGATATCGGTGAAAGCCGCCCAGACGGTGTGGGACCGCTTTGAAAAGCTGCCGCGCAAGCTGACGGCCGCCAATGTGCTCAAGCTCAAGGTGGACGACATGCGCGCCGCCGGCCTGAGCGCGCGCAAGATCGAATACCTGGTGGACCTGGCGCTGCATTTCGATTCGGGCGCGGTGCACGTCAAATCATGGGAAACCATGGACGACGAGGCCATCATTGCCGAGCTGGTGGCCATCCGCGGCATTGGCCGCTGGACGGCCGAGATGTTCCTGATCTTTCACCTGATGCGCCCGGACGTCCTGCCGCTGGACGACATTGGCCTGATCAGCGGCATCAGCCAGAACTATTTTTCGGGCGACCCGGTCAGCCGCAGCGACGCGCGCGAGGTGGCCGACGCCTGGGCGCCGTACCGCAGCGTGGCGACTTGGTATATTTGGCGCTCGCTGGACCCGCTGCCTGTGTCTTACTGACCGGCGGCGGGGTACAAGCCAACACACAAGGAGCAAAACCTTGGCTAAGAAGACATTCCTCGACTTCGAGCAGCCGATTGCGGAGCTTGAAACCAAGATCGAAGAGCTGCGCTACGTGCAGACCGAATCGGCGGTCGATATTTCTGAAGAAATCGACCAGCTCAGCAAAAAGAGCCAGCAGCTCACCAAGGACATCTACAGCGACCTCACGCCCTGGCAGATCACCAAGATTGCGCGCCACGCCGAGCGGCCCTACACGCTGGACTACGTCAATGAAATCTTCACCGATTTCATCGAACTGCACGGCGACCGGCACTTTGCCGACGACCTGAGCATCGTGGGCGGCCTGGCCCGCTTCAACGGCACGGCCTGCATGGTGTTGGGCCACCAGAAGGGGCGCGACACCAAAGAGCGCGGCCTGCGCAACTTTGGCATGAGCAAGCCCGAGGGCTACCGCAAGGCGCTGCGCCTGATGAAGACCGCAGAAAAATTCAAGCTGCCGGTCTTTACCTTTGTGGACACGCCCGGCGCCTACCCCGGCATTGACGCCGAAGAGCGCGGCCAGTCCGAGGCCATAGGCCGCAACATCTACGAGATGGCCCAGCTGGAGGTGCCCATCATCACCACCATCATTGGCGAAGGCGGCTCCGGCGGCGCGCTGGCCATCTCGGTGGGCGACCAGGTGCTGATGCTGCAGTACTCCATCTATTCCGTCATCAGCCCCGAAGGCTGCGCCTCCATCCTCTGGAAAACATCCGACAAGGCGCAGGACGCCGCCGAGGCGCTGGGCATCACCGCCCACCGCCTGAAGGCCCTGGGCCTGGTGGACAAGATCGTGAACGAGCCGGTGGGCGGCGCGCACCGCGACCACAAGCAGATGGCGGCCTTCCTCAAGCGCGCGCTCAACGACGCCTACCGCCAGGTCAGCGACCTGAAGGTGCGCGAGCTTCTGGACCGGCGCTACGAACGGCTGCAAAGTTATGGCCGTTACACCGACACCAAGGCCGACGCCCGCTGATGCCCTGAACCCGGCTGCCGATGCCCTGGGCAATTGGCAGGCCCGCCTGCCGCTGGCCGTGGCCTACAGCGGCGGCGCTGATTCCACCGCACTGCTGCTGGCCTGCGCCGCACGCTGGCCCGGCCAGACCAGCGCCATCCACATCCACCACGGCCTGCAGGCTGCGGCCGACAGCTTTGCCCGCCATTGTGAAAGCGTGTGCTCAGCGCTGGGCGTGCCGTTGCAGGTGGTGCGGGTGGATGCCCGCCACGCCAGCGGCGAAAGCCCGGAAGACGTCGCCCGCAAGGCCCGCTACGCCGCGCTGGCCGATGCCGCACGTCAATGCGGCGCCCAGCAGGTGCTGCTGGCCCAGCATGCCGACGACCAGGTTGAAACGCTGTTGCTGGCCCTGAGCCGTGGCGCCGGCCTGCCGGGCCTGGCCGCCATGCCCGAAACCTTTGAACGCCATGGCATGGCCTTTGGCCGCCCGCTGCTGGGCGTGAGCGGCCCGGCCATTCGCGCCTGGCTGGCTGAGCAGAACATCGCCTGGGTGGACGACCCCACCAACGCCAACACGGCCTACACCCGCAACCGCATCCGCCACGGCCTGCTGCCGGCGCTGGCGCAGGCCTTCCCGCAGTTTCGTGACACCTTTGCCCGATCAGCCCGCCACGCCGCGCAGGCGCAGGCCCTGCTGGACGAGCTGGCCGCGCAGGACCTGCAGGCCGCGGGCGAGCCACCCGCCATTGCGGCGCTGCGCGCGCTCAGCCGTGCGCGCTGCGGCAACGCGCTGCGCCACTGGCTGCGCCGCGCGCACGGCACAGCGGCGTCCGCCGCGCAGCTGGAGGAGCTGCTGGACCAGCTGCAGGCCTGCGCCACACGCGGCCACCGCATCCGCATCAAGGTGGGCGCGGGCTTTGTGGAGCGGGCGGGGGAGCGGCTGGCCTTCATCGCCCCCGTATAATCCCCAGGTTTTGCGCGGTGCGGCCCGCTGCAAAAGCGCCTGAAAGCACGATCCCCCGCAACCCGCCGCGTCTGTCCTTTCCTCCAATCCAATGGCATTGATCGTTCACAAATACGGCGGCACGTCGATGGGCTCCACCGAGCGCATCCGCAACGTCGCCAAGCGCGTGGCCAAATGGGCGCGCGCCGGCCACCAGATGGTGGTCGTGCCCAGCGCCATGAGCGGCGAAACCAACCGCCTGCTGGGCCTGGCCAAGGAGCTGGCCCCGGCCAAATCGTCCGACGCCACCGCCCGCGAGCTCGACATGCTGGCCGCCACCGGCGAGCAGGCCTCCTCCGCGCTGCTGGCCATTGCGCTGCAGGCAGAAGGCATGGGCTCCGTCAGCTACGCCGGCTGGCAGGTGCCCATCAAGACCAACAGCGCCTATACCAAGGCCCGCATTGAATCCATCGACGACAAAAAGGTGCGCGCCGACCTGGCCGCGGGCCGCGTGGTGATCGTCACCGGCTTTCAGGGCGTGGACGACGCAGGCAACATCACCACCCTGGGCCGTGGCGGCAGCGACACCTCGGCCGTGGCCGTGGCCGCCGCCATGAAGGCCGACGAATGCCTGATCTACACCGACGTGGACGGCGTGTACACCACCGACCCGCGCGTGGTGCCCGAAGCCCGCCGCCTGCACACCGTGAGCTTTGAAGAGATGCTGGAAATGGCGTCCATGGGCTCCAAGGTGCTGCAGATCCGCTCGGTGGAATTTGCCGGCAAATACAAGGTGCCGCTGCGCGTGCTGTCCAGCTTCACCCCGTGGGACATTGACATCAACGAAGAAGCCAAATCCGGCACGTTGATCACTTTTGAGGAAGACGAACAAATGGAACAAGCCGTCGTATCCGGCATCGCATTCAACCGCGACGAAGCCAAGATCTCCATCCTGGGCGTGCCCGACAAGCCCGGCATTGCCTACAACATCCTTGGTGCGGTGGCCGACGCCAACATCGAGGTGGACGTGATCATCCAGAACATCTCCAAGGACGGCAAGACCGACTTCAGCTTCACCGTGCACCGCAACGACTACGCCAAGACGGTGGACCTGCTGAAGGCCAAGGTCCTGCCCACGCTGGGCACCGACACGATCGAAGGCGACACCAAGATCTGCAAGGTCAGCATCGTGGGCATCGGCATGCGCAGCCACGTGGGCATTGCCAGCAAGATGTTCCGCTCGCTGAGTGAGGAGGGCATCAACATCCAGATGATCTCCACCAGCGAAATCAAGACCTCGGTGGTCATCGACGAAAAGTACATGGAGCTGGCCGTGCGCGCCCTGCACAAGGCCTTTGACCTGGACCAGCCGGCAGAGTGATCTGCGCGCCCAAGTCGTGAGATAATCTTTTTCGCCAGGAAACGTGACCGAGTGGCCGAAGGTGCTCCCCTGCTAAGGGAGTATGGGGTGTAGAGCCTCATCGAGGGTTCGAATCCCTCCGTTTCCGCCAAGACAAAACAAGACGCCCCGAAAGGGGCGTTTTGCATTTCCGCCAATCTCAAAGAGAGGCGGTCTACTCCCAAAGTTTTCAGGGTTCCCAGCCTCACGAATAGGTGATACCTTCCGTGGCCGTTCAGGAGAAACACCGAAGCATGTCATCAGACCTTGTAGCGATAGAAAACCGCCTTTGGGCGGCCGCTGACCAACTGTGGGCCAATACGGGTCTCAAGCCAGCGGAATTCTCGACCCCCGTCCTGGGCCTGATTTTTCTGCGCTATGCCGACAAGCGCTTCGGCGAAGCGTCCCAACTCCTGCAGGCCAAAGGCATCCCGGCCGACGAGTGCGAACCCATGGACTACCAGGCCGAGGGCGTGCTCTACCTGCCTGAAGAGGCCCGCTTCTCGCATCTGTTGACGTTGACCGAAGGCGCTAACCTGGGCAAAGCCATTGCCATGGCCATGATGCTGGTGGAAGAGCACAACCCCGAGCTGAAGGGCGTGCTGCCGCGCGGCTACAACCTGCTGCCCAACGCCACGCTGGTGGAACTGCTGCGTCTGCTGGCCCCGCTGGACCTGGAGGGCGACGCCTTCGGCAAGGTGTACGAGTACTTCCTGGGCAACTTCGCGCTGAAGGAAGGCCAGAAGGGCGGCGTGTTCTACACGCCCACCAGCATCGTGCGGCTGATCGTCGAGATCCTGCAGCCCTTTCACGGCCGCATCTTCGACCCCGCCTGCGGCTCGGGCGGCATGTTCGTGCAGAGCGCCGCCTTCGTGCAGCGCCACCAGAAGAACGCCAGCCGCGAGCTCACCGTGTTCGGCACCGAGAAGGCCAGCGACACCGTCAAGCTGGCCAAGATGAACCTGGCGGTGCATGGCCTGTCGGGCGACGTGCGCGAGGCCAACACCTATTACGAGGACCCGCACAAGGCGCTGGGCCGCTTCGACTTCGTGATGGCCAACCCGCCGTTCAACGTTTCCGGCGTGGACAAGGATCGGCTGAAGGGCGACCCCCGCTTCGCGCTGGGCCTGCCGACCACGGACAACGCCAATTACCTGTGGATCCAGCTCTTTGCGGCCAGCCTGAACGAGAACGGCCGCGCCGGCTTCGTGATGGCCAACTCGGCCGGCGACGCGCGCGGCAGCGAGCTGGAGATCCGCAAGAAGCTGATCCAGAGCGGTGCGGTGGACGTGATCGTCAGCATCGGCTCCAACTTCTTCTACACCGTCACATTGCCATGCACGCTGTGGTTCTTCGACCGAGCCAAGGCGCGCGGGCTGCGCAAGGACAAGGTGCTTTTCGTGGACGCGCGGCCGTTCTTCAAGCAGGTGAACCGCGCGATTCGGGAATTTGGCCCAGAGCAACTCGAGTTTCTGGCCAACGTCGTGCGGCTGTATCGAGGCGAGGCGCCGGAGTTCGACGAAGGCAGCAAGGCTATGCTGGCCGAGCACTTTGCGGGCAAGACCTACTCCGACGTAGCCGGGCTTTGCAAGGCGGCGACGCTGGATGAGATGGGGGCACAGGGCTGGAGCCTCAATCCGGGTCGATATGTAGGCGTTGGCGCTCGTGCGGCGGACGAGTTCGACTTTGCTGAGCGAATCGAGGAACTCCAGGAGGAACTCGAATCATTGAACCGCGAAGCGGAAACCCTGCAAGAGGGCATCGCCACTCGCGTGACCGCGATGCTGGATGGGCTGCGCTGATGGGCCGCGACTGCTTGCTGGGCGATGTCTTGACCTTGCAGCGTGGATACGATCTGCCTTCACATGCGCGTCGTGCAGGACCGATTCCGATCGTTTCTTCGTCAGGGGTTACTGGCACACATGCTGAAGCGAAGGTCGCTGGCCCCGGCGTAGTGACTGGCCGATACGGAACGCTGGGTCAAATCCACTACGTTCCGGGAGCGTTCTGGCCGCTCAACACGACGCTGTACGTCCGCGACTTCAAGGGCAACGATCCTCGCTTCGTTGCGTATCTCTTGCAGACGCTGAACTTCGCCAACCGAAGTGCCGCGGCGGCTGTGCCGGGTATCAACAGGAACGACTTGCATCGCATACCTGTTCGATGCCCGGACCTGCAGCAACAACGCCACATCGCTTCGATCCTCTCCGCCTACGATGACTTGATCGAGAACAACACGCGGCGCATCGCGATCCTGGAGGAGATAGCCCGGCGCATCTACGAGGAGTGGTTCGTCCGCTTCCGCTTCCCCGACCACGAGGGCGTGCGGAAGGTCGAGTCCGAGTTGGGCTTGGTGCCGGAGGGGTGGTCAATCACTGAGCTCGGTGCGCTGCTGAGCGTGGAAAAGGGCCTCTCGTACAAGGGCTCGGGCCTCACCGGAGATGGTGTGCCTATGGTCAACCTGAAGAACATCCTGCCCGGAGGCGGCTTCAGGCGCGATGGAACTAAACCGTACAGCGGCGAGTACAAGCCCAGGCATGTCGTCCGAGCAGGGGACATCGTGTTGGCGAATACTGACTTGACCCAAGCCGGGACTGTTGTAGGCAGTCCGGCGATCGTGCCCAAACTGGGCGTTGGCGAATGCATCTTTTCGCACCACATCTATGCGGTTCGCCTTAAGGCTGCATTGGCTGAATGCCGGCACTACGTGTATTGGCTGCTGGCCCATGACTCGTTCAAGAGCTTTGCCAAGGGGCACGCCGTTGGCACAACCGTCCTGGGCATGCCGAAGGAGGGCGTGACTAACTTCAGGTTCGCTCGGCCGCCTGAGGAGCTCATGCGGCGTTTCTCGTCGCTGGCCTCGCCGATTCATCGTCTGGCAGAGACGCTGCACGCGAAGAACGCAAATCTCTTGGCGACGCGCGACCTGCTTCTACCCAAGCTGGTTTCTGGTGAACTGGTCGTGTCTGCTGTACCTGAACCGGAGGCCCTCGCCGCATGACCCCACCGCCCGGCGTCAAGGAGGTCTCCGCCGGCTACGGCGAACTGGCGCTCGTCGAGATACCGGCGATCGACCTGCTGACCTCGCTGGGCTGGACCTTCAAGAACCTGTACGCCGAGACCTTTGGTGAACTGGGCAGCGAGGGTCGCGAGAGTGAAACCCAAGTCATCCTCACCCGTCGCCTGCGCGCGGCGCTGGTGGCGCTGAACCCCGGCCTGCCGGCCGACGCCTACGCCCAGGCCGTCGAGCAGCTCGCGCAGGACCGTTCCAAGCAGATTGCCGTCAACGCCAACCGCGACTTCTACCGGCTGCTGAAAGACGGCGTGAAGGTGAAGGTGCCCGACGAACACGGCGGGCACAGCACCGAGACGCTGCGCGTGATCGACTGGGCCACGCCGGCCAACAACGAGTTCTTCCTGGCATCGCAGATGTGGGTGGCCGGCGATATGTACCGCCGCCGCTGCGACCTGCTGGCCTTCGTCAACGGCTTGCCGTTGGTGTTCATCGAGCTGAAGAAGCCGGCCGTGCCGCTGAAGAGCGCCTTCGACGATAACCTGCGCGACTACCGCGGCCAGAGCGTGCCGCAGCTCTTTCACCCCAACGCGTTCATCTTGCTGAGCAACGGCTCCGCCACCAAGGTGGGCACGCTCACCAGCGCCTGGGAGCACTTCTTCGACTGGAAGCGCTTGGCCGACGAAGACGAGGCCGGCAAGGTGAGCCTGGAGCGCGCGCTGCGCGGCCTGCTCGAGCCGGCGCGGCTGCTGGACTACATCGAGAACTTCACCGTCTTCGAGGAGGGCAAGGGCGGCCTGATCAAGAAGACGGCCAAAAACCACCAGTTCCTGGGCGTGAACAAGTCCATAGCGCGGCTGGTGGAACTGCGCCGAATTGACGAAACCAGCGAGAAGCTGGAGCGCAAGCGCCTGGGCGTGTTCTGGCACACGCAGGGATCGGGCAAGAGCCTGTCGATGGTGTTCTTCACCCAGAAGGTGCTACGCAAGGTGCTGGGCAGTTGCACCTTCGTGATCGTGACCGACCGCGAGGAGCTGGACGACCAGATCAGCAAGACCTTCAAGGCCACCGGCGCCACTGCGCGCGAGGACGTGCGCGCCACCAGCGGCGAACACCTGAAGGAACTGCTGCGCGGCAACGAACGCTACATCTTCACCCTGATCCAGAAGTTTCGGAACGAGCCGGGGCAGCCCTATCCGATGCTGTCTGATCGCTCGGACGTGATCGTCATCACCGACGAGGCGCACCGCAGCCAGTACGACATCTTCGCGCTGAACATGCGCAACGCGCTGCCCAACGCGGGCTTCATCGGCTTCACCGGCACGCCGCTGATCCAGGGCGAAGCAGAGCGCACGCGCGAGGTGTTTGGCGACTACGTCAGCGTCTACGACTTCGCCCGCTCCATCGAAGACGGCGCCACGGTGCCGCTGTACTACGAGAACCGCATCCCCGAGGTGCAGCTCACCAACCAGGAGCTGAACCGCGAGCTGGAAGCGCTGCTGGAAGAAGCCGAGCTGGACGAGGCGCAGGAGAAGAAGCTGGAGCGCGAGTTCGGGCGCGAGTACCACATCATCACCCGCGAAGACCGGCTGGAGGCCATCGCCAAGGATCTGGTGGCGCACTTCACCGGCCGCGGCTACCGCGGCAAGGCCATGATGGTCTGCATCGACAAGGCCACCGCCGTGCGCATGTACGACAAGGTGCAGACGCACTGGAAGGCCGAGATTGCGCGGCTGAAGGCTGCGCTGGAGCCGGCCCAGGGAGACGCCCGCGAGGCGCTGATCGCACGCATCCACCTGATGCAGACCACCGACATGGCCGTGGTGGTGAGCCAGGGCCAGAACGAGATCGAGGACCTGAAGGCCAAGGGCTTGGACATCGTGCCGCACCGGCAGCGCATGCTGAAAGAGAGCCTGGACGAGAAGTTCAAGGATGAGAAGAGCGAGCTGCGGCTGGTATTCGTCTGTGCGATGTGGATCACCGGCTTTGATGTACCGACCTGTTCGACGATCTACCTGGACAAGCCCATGCGGGCGCACACCCTGATGCAGACCATTGCCCGCGCCAACCGCGTAGCACCGGGCAAGGAAAGCGGCCTGATCGTGGATTACGTGGGGATTTTCCGGGCGCTTCAGAGCGCACTGGCCACCTACGCACGGCCCGAGACTGGTGGCGAAGGCAGCCCCATTCTGGACAAAGCCGAACTGGTTGCGGCATTGAACAAGGCGCTGAACGAGGTCGCCATGTTTGCCCAGCTGCGGGGTGTGCAGCTGGAGGCGATCACCCAGGCCCAGGGCTTCTACCGGATCGGCCTGATTGATGATGCTGTAGAGGCATTCCTGGCCAGTGATTCAGACAAGAAGTTGTTTACCCAGATGGCGGGCCGCATTGCCCGCCTGTTCAAGGCGATCTTGCCGGACCCGCAGGCCAATGATCTGGCGCCGCTGTCGGTTCTTGTGGCCTACCTGGCTGAAAAGATGCGGGCGCAGACCGGATCGCCAGACATCTCGAAAGTCATGGGTGATGTAGAGGACTTGCTGAACGACTCCATCGCCACAGAGGGCTACCGTATTGGCCCGGCGAGCAATCCGGCGGCATTGGTCAATTTGTCAGAGATCGATTTCGAGGCGCTGCAAGCCAAATTTGCCCAAGGGCGCAAGCGAACCGAGGCAGAGAAGCTGCGCCGCCTGATTGAAAGCAAGCTGAACGAGATGCTCCAGGTGAATGCGTCGCGTGTTGACTTGGCCGAGAAGCTGCAGAAGCTGATCGATGAATACAACACAGGCAGCCAGAACATTGAATGGTTCTTCTCCAAGCTCAAGGACTTTGCGCAAGCGCTGAACGAAGAAGAGAAGCGCGGCGTGGCGGAAGGGCTGACGGAGGAGGAGTTGGCCCTGTTCGACATTCTGGTCAGGCCGGAGCCCCAGCTGACCAAGGCGGAAGAAGCTCAGGTCAAGAAGGTTTGCAAGGAACTGCTGGAAGTCTTGCGCCGTGAAAAACTGGTGCTGGACTGGCGAGAAAAGCAGCAGGCGCGGGCCGCAGTCATGCAGACACTCAAGATTGAGTTCCGGCGGTTACCCGAGCAATACACCAAGGCCATACGTGCCGAAAAACTTGCACGTGCTTATGCCCACGTTTATGACCACTACGCGGGGGCGTCTCATCGACCAAACACCTGAGAGAGTGGTGTGCCAGAAATTGGCACGATCGCTCCAGAATTTGGCACGATGTACGCTTGAAAGCAGAAACGCCCCGTGAGGGGCGTTTTGCATTGGGGGCGTGTAGAAGGCCTTACGGCTTCTTCACCGCCGCCTCAGCCGCCGCCTCGGCCTTCACCTTGGCATTGGCATCGGTGCCGGGGATTTTCTCGGCAATCTTGTTGCCCGTGCGGCGCGTCGCATCGGCAGCGTCCTTGCTCACGTCCTTGGTGAACTCCACGGTTTTCTTGGCGGTGTTTTTGGTGGCGTCAATGCCCTTGTCGATCTTCTGGCCGATGGTGCTCGTGGACTTGGTGCTGACGCTGGCATTGGCGCTCACATCCGCATTCACGGTCTGGGCCTGGGCGCTCAGGCCGTAGGACGCGGCGGTCACGGCCAGGATGATGCTGACGCGTTGCAGTACGTTGGTGGTCTTGTTCATGGTTGGGGCTCCTTGTCTCTGAACGAAGTCCCGAAGTATTGGGGCTGCCGCGCGTTTGCGGGGCCCAAAACGGACGCTTGGCGCTGAAATGGATGGCGGCCTACGCGCCGGGTCAGCCGGGTCCCACACGGGTGTCGGGGTTTAGCGTCAATTCGCCAGGTCGCCCACTTTGTCGCTGGGAAATTTGAATGATTCCTTGAGCATGAACGACATCGGCAGCTCCAGGTTGATGCCGCGCGGCGGGATCGGGCTCATGAACCACTTCTGGTACAGCTGCTGCAGCTCGCCGGTAAAGATCAGGCGGCGCATTTCGTCGTCGATCACTTTCTTGAACGCCGGCTGGCCCTTGGGCAGCATCACCGCATAGGGCTCGATGGTCATGGGTTTGCCGATGACGGCGTAGTCCTGCGGTTGCGCTGCATTGGCGCGCAGGCCGTACAGCAGCACGTCGTCCATGGCAAAGGCGTCGGCGCGGCCGGCAGCCACCAGGGCAAAGGCGGCGGCGTGGTCGTCGGCCTCGATGATCTTCATCTTCAGCAGCCGCTCTTCGCTCACGGCCTGCAGGGTCTTGATGTTGGTGGTGCCGCGGGTGGATACCACCGTCTTGCCCGTCAGGTCTTCCAGCGTCTGGATGCCCGAGCGCGTGCGCACCGCAAATCGCGCGGCCGAGATGAAGTGCGCAATGGTGTAGTCCACCCGGCGGCGGCGCTCGGCGTTGTTGGTGGTGGAGCCGCATTCCAGTGACGCGCGGCCTTCGGCAATGGCGGGGATGCGCGTGGCCGACGTGACCGCCAGGTGCCGCACAGCCAGCGTGGGCAGCTTCAGCTCGCGGCGCACCGCGTCCACCAGCTTCATGCACAGGTCCATGGAATAGCCGATGGGCTGCCTGCGCTCGTCCAGGTAAGAGAACGGGATGGACGCGTCGCGGTGCGCCAGCACGATCTCGCGCGCGTCGCGTATGCGGCTGAGTTCATCGGTGGCTGGGTTGGAGGCTTGTGTGGCCGTTGCAGCCAGCCCCAGCGCCAATCCAAGCGCCAAGGGGGCGCACCATAATGCGGTTGCTTTTGTCTTCACGTCTGCTCCTGGTTGAACGAAAGGGCACCATGCGCCTGCGGCACATTGAGGTTTTCAACGCGGTCATGCTCACCGGCAGCGTGAGTGCGGCCGCGCGCATGATCAACGTCACCCAGCCGGCCGTCAGTCGCACCCTGCAGCACGCCGAGCTGCAGCTGGGTTTTGCGCTGTTCCAGCGCGTGGGCGGGCGGCTCAAACCCACGGTGGAGGCCCAGACGCTGTACCCCCACATCGAGCGCCTGTTTGCCCAGCTGGACGAGGTGCAGCGCCTGTCGGCCAGCCTGAAGGCCGGCCGCGGCAAGGGCGAGCTGCGCGTGCTGACGGTGCTGGCGCTGAGCTACGAGGTATTCCCCCGCGCCATGCGCCTGTTCCGTGAAAAGTACCCCGGCGTGGTGGTGCACCACGAGGCGCTGCATTCGCCGCAGATCGTGTCGTCGCTGGTGCTGCAGGAGGCCGAGGTGGGCTATGTGTTCAGCGCCGTGTCGCACCCCGCGCTGGCGCAGGAGCGCCTGGCCGACCGGCGCGTGGTCTGCGTGGTGCCAAAGGGCATGCTGTCGGCGCGCCAGGTCAAGGCCGGCGCCATCACGCTGGCGCAGCTGGCCGCGCTGCCGGTGATCGGGCTGGACGGGCGCGACCCGCTGGGCATCACGCTGGCCCATTCGGTGCGCGACAGCGGCGCGGGCCTGAACGAGGTGATGTATGTGCAGACCTACCATGTGGCGCTGGCCCTGGCCCACCACGGCGTGGGCGTGGCGCTGGTAGAAGGCTGCACGGCCGCGTCGGCCGACCGCACCCGGGTGGACGTGCTGGCGCTGGAGCCAGCCATTGCCACCACGGTGCACGCCCTGCGGCCCACGGCGCGGCCCAATTCGCTGATGACGCGGGCGTTCACGCGCTGCATGCAGCAGGCCTTGCAGCAGCTGGGCTGAACAGCGCGGGTTGGTCCGTGTGCAGCTGCGCCGCAATGCGCTGCGCGCTGCCAAACGCCAGCGTGAAGCCCAGGGCGCCATGGCCGGTGTTGAACAGCAGGTTGCGCGGCGCGCCGCGCAGCGCGCCGATCAGGGGCAGCCCGGTGGGCGTGGCCGGGCGCAGGCCGGCCCAGGGCTGCACGTCGCCCGCGCCGGCCGCGTGCGGAAACACATCGCGCGCCGTGGCCACCAGCGATTCAATGCGCGCCGCGGGGATGCTGGTGCTGTCGCCCACCAGCTCGGCCATGCCGGCCACGCGCAGGCGCTGGCCGATGCGGGCAAACACCACCTTGCGCGCGGCGTCGGTCACGTTCACGCGCGGCGCGTGGCCGGGCAGGGGGCTCGCGTTCAGCGTGATGCTGTAGCCCTTGAGCGGGTACACCGGCACGTCCAGCCCCAGCGGCTGGGCCAGCCGGTGCGACGCGCTGCCCAGCGCCACCACAAAGGCATCGGCCCGCAGCGGGCCCTGCGTCGTTTCGGCCGCCACCACGCGGTTGCCTTCGGGCACCAAGCGGGTCACGGCGGTGTCAAACGCAAAGCGCACGCCGCGCGAGCGCAGCAGGCGCTCCAGCGCCAGGCAGACCTTGTAGCAATCGGCCGCGCATTCGCCGGGGGTGTGGATGGCGCCGGCAAAGCGCGGTGCGTTGTGTGCGGCGTAGTGGGCCAGCGCGGGCTCCACGCCCACGCATTCAGCGGGCGTCAGCGCCTGCTGCACGCTGCCCAGCGTGCGCTGCAGGTCCATCTGGCGCCGCGCGCCGTCAAAGCTGCGCGCGTCGGGGTACAGCACCAGCTTGCCGGTGGCGGAAAAGTCGCAGTCGATACGCTCCTCACTCAGCAGCTGTTCAAAGCCCGCGCGGCTTTGCGCGGCCAGTGCCAGCAGCGCGGCCGTGGTTCGCTGCGACACGCCCGCGCGACAGGCCGCCAGAAAGCGCAGGCCCCAGGCCCACTGGTGCGGGTCGATCTGCAGGCGCAGCTTCAGCGGCGAATCGGCGGACAGCAGCAGCTTGGGCAGCTGGCGCCAGATCGCAGGGTCGGCCAGTGGCTGCACGTACGAATAGCTCAGCTGTGCGCCGTTGGCGGCGCTGGCACCGGCGCCGCTGTGGGCGCGGTCCACCACCGTCACGGCAAAGCCGTCGCGCTGCAGCTGCCAGGCGGTGGCCAGGCCCACAATGCCGGCGCCCAGCACGCACACATGCAGGGGGGATTTGGTAAGAGGGTTCATGCCGGCCAATCTAGGGCCTGCCGCCGTGCCTGAAAAATGCCAATGGGGTGATCGCCCATGCCCTGAACTCATGGGTGCCGGCGTGCCAGCGCGGGTCATAAACGCAGGGCATGGATTCAAACGAAAAAGGCATCGCAGCAATTGCGGGGCTGTGCTTACACTGCGGCGCTACTACCTCATTCACATGACTGATACTGCCGCCGCGACCGCTGTCTTTCACCGCCACCTGCACACCACCCCGCCGCGCGCCGTCAGCGGGCAGGGCGTCTGGCTGACCGACGCACAGGGCCGCAAATACATTGATGCATCAGGCGGCGCCGCGGTGTCCTGCCTGGGCCATGGCCACCCCGATGTGCTGGCTGCCATGCACAGCCAGATTGACCAGCTGGCCTATGCACACACCAGCTTCTTTACCACCGGCGTTGCCGAGGAGCTGGCCTCGCACCTGGTCAGCAACGCGCCCCGGGGCATGAGCCACGCGTATTTTGTGAGCGGCGGCTCCGAGGCGATGGAGGCCACGCTGAAGATGGCGCGCCAGTATTTTGTAGAGATCGGCCAGCCCCAGCGCAAGCATTTCATCGCCCGGCGCCAGAGCTACCACGGCAACACCCTGGGCGCGCTGGCCGTGGGCGGCAACGCCTGGCGCCGCGCGCAGTTTGCGCCGCTCTTGATCGACGTCGAGCATGTCTCACCCTGTTACCCCTACCGCGAGCAGGTCGCCAACGAAACGCCCGCGCAATACGGCCAGCGCCTGGCCGACGAGCTGGACGCCACCATCCGCCGCCTGGGCAGCGACCAGGTCATTGCCTTTGTGGCAGAGACGGTGGGCGGTGCCACCGCCGGCGTGCTGGTGCCCGTGCCCGGCTACCTGAAGGCCGTGCGCGAGGTCTGCGACCGCCACGGTGTGCTGCTGATCCTGGATGAGGTGATGTGCGGCATGGGTCGCACCGGCACGCTGCATGCGTGCGAGCAGGACGGCGTGGTGCCCGACCTGATGGCCATTGCCAAGGGCCTGGGCGGCGGCTACCAGCCCATTGGCGCCGTGCTGGCGCAGCGCAAGCTGGTGGACGCGATGTCGGCGGGCAGCGGCTTTTTCCAGCACGGCCACACCTACCTGGGCCACAGCGTGGCCTGCGCGGCGGCGCTGGCCGTGCAGCATGTGATCGAGCGCGACGCGCTGTTGCCACGCGTGCGCGAGGCCGGCGAGCGGCTGGAGGGGCTGCTGCTGGATGCCTTTGGCGCGCACGCCCATGTGGGCGACATCCGCGGGCGTGGCCTGTTCTGGGGCGTGGAGCTGGTGCAGGAGCGCGGCACCAAGGCCGCGTTCGACCCGGCACTGCGCCTGCATGCGCGGGTCAAGAAAGAGGCCTTCGCCCGGGGTTTGATGGTTTACCCGATGGGCGGCACGGTGGATGGCCGCTATGGTGACCATGTGCTGCTGGCACCGCCTTTCATCACGACCGACGACGAGCTGGCACTGATCGTGCAACGCCTCGACGAGGCCCTGGGCGCTGCCCTGGCAGGCATCTGATCCAGCTTCTGTAACAACCCACCGATTTTTCAACGAGGAGTAGTGCAATGTCCGCAAAGTTCGTTCTCAAAGCCCTGGCCGCAGGCGCCGTGTTCGCGGGATCGCTGGCCAGTGCGCCGGCCATGGCCCAGCAGAAGTTCATCACCATCGGCACCGGTGGCGTTACCGGCGTTTACTACGCCGCCGGCGGCGCCATCTGCCGCCTGATGAACAAGGAGCGCTCACGCCACGGCATTCGCTGCTCGGTGGAGTCCACCGGCGGCTCGGTGGCCAACATCAACACCATCAAGACCGGCGATCTGGACTTCGGCGTGAGCCAGTCCGACTGGCAGTTCCACGCCACCAAGGGTTCGGCCGTGTTCCAGAAGGACGGCGCGGTGGCCGACCTGCGCGCGGTGTTCTCGCTGCACCCCGAACCCTTCACGGTGCTGGCTCGCAAGGAAGTCAACGCCACCAAGTTTGAAGACCTCAAGGGCAAGCGCTTCAATATCGGCAACCCCGGCTCGGGCACCCGCGCGTCCATGGAGCAACTGCTGAGCGCCATGGGCTGGAAGACCAGCGATTTCTCGCTGGCCTCCGAGCTGAAGGCCGACGAACACGGCGCTGCCCTGTGCGACAACAAGATCGACGGTTTCTTCTACGGCGTGGGCCACCCCTCGGCCAACATCCAGGACCCGGTGACCACCTGCGGCGCCAAACTGGTGCCGCTGGCCAATGCCGGCGTGGACAAGCTGGTCAAGGAGTTCCCGTTCTATGCGGCGGTGGACATCCCCGGTGGCCTGTATCCCGGCAATCCGGCTCCCACGCGCACCTACGGCGTGCTGGCCACTTTCGTGACCTCGGCCAAGGTGCCTGACACCACCGTGTACGAACTGGTCAAGGCCGTGTTCGAGAACTTTGACGAGTTCAAGAAGCTGCACCCGGCGCTGGCCAACCTGGACCCCAAGAAGATGGTCAAGGACGGTGTGTCGGCTCCCATGCACCCGGGCGCCGTCAAGTACTACAAGGAAAAGGGCTGGATGTGATGGCTGGCCGCCTTTGAGCCAAAGCCCCGCTGAAAACGGGGCTTTTTCTTTGGCGCAGTTCCCTTCGGAGGAGATGAAACATGTTCAAGCGGAAAAAGCAGGAAACCCCTGAGGTCGATGTCAACCAGCTTGTGCAGGACAACGACCTGGGAGGGCGCTCACCCGGCCCCATGATGGCGCGCGCGCTGTTGGGTGTGGCGCTGGCCTGGTCCCTGTTCCAGTTGTGGATCGCGTCGCCGCTGCCGTTTGTCCTGGGCGTGTTCGTGCTCAATGACACCGAATCGCGCTCGATCCACCTGGCGTTTGCCGTGTTCCTGGCGTTCATGGCCTATCCGGCGTCCAGGAGGTCCCCACGCGACCATGTGCCGGTGACGGACTGGGTGTTTGCGCTGGCCGGTGCGTTCTGCGCGGCCTACCTGTTCGTGTTTTACCGCGAGATCGCCACGCGGCCGGGCCAGCCCACCCAGATGGACATTGCCGTGGCGGCCGCGGGCGTGGTGCTGCTGCTGGAGGCCACGCGGCGCGTGCTGGGCCTGCCCATGGTGGTGGTGGCCGTGGTGTTCCTGATCTACACCTTTGCCGGCCCCTACATGCCCGACATGATCGCGCACAAGGGGTCTTCACTGGCTCGCGTGGCGTCGCACCAGTGGCTGACCACCGAGGGCGTGTTTGGCGTCGCACTGGGGGTGTCCAGCGGCTTCATCTTCCTGTTTGTGCTGTTTGGCTCGTTGCTGGACAAGGCCGGGGCGGGCAACTATTTCATCAAGTCCGCCTTCGCCCTGCTGGGCCACATGCGCGGCGGGCCGGCCAAGGCCGCCGTGGTCTCGTCGGCGGCCACCGGCATCATCTCGGGCTCGTCAATTGCCAACGTGGTCACCACCGGCACCTTCACCATCCCGCTCATGAAGCGCGTGGGCTACCGGCCCGACCAGGCCGGCGCGGTCGAGGTGTCCAGCTCGGTCAACGGCCAGCTGATGCCGCCGGTGATGGGGGCCGCGGCGTTCCTGATGGTGGAGTACGTGGGGATCCCCTACACCCAGGTCATCAAGCACGCGTTCTTGCCGGCCATCATTTCGTACATCGCGCTGTTCTACATCGTCCACCTGGAGGCGCTCAAGTCCAACCTGCAGGGCCTGCCCCGGCGCGGCAATGCCACGGCGGGGCAGCGCCTGGTGTCGTTTGGCATGACGGTGGCGGGCTTCATTGTGCTGTCGGGGCTGGTGTATTGGGGCATTGGCTGGCTCAAGGCCGTGCTGGGCGCGGGCGCCATCTGGGCCCTGGGCGTGCTGGTGCTGGGCGCCTACGTCGGGCTGCTGTGGGTCAGCGCACGCCAGCCCGAGCTGATGCTGGACGACCCCAACGCGCCCGTGTTCGAGCTGCCCGAGACAGCGCCCACGCTCAAGTCCGGCCTGCACTACCTGCTGAGCGTGGTGGTGTTGATCTGGTGTCTGATGGTCGAGCAGATGTCGCCGGGTCTGTCGGCCTTCTGGGCCACCATGTTCATGGTGTTCATCATGCTGACCCAGCGACCCATCCTGGTGCTGCTGCGCGGTCAGGGGGTGGTGAGCGCCGCGGTCAGGCAGGGCTTTGCCGAGCTGCTGGACGGCCTGGCCACCGGCGCGCGCAACATGATCGGCATCGGCGTGGCCACGGCGGCGGCCGGCATCATCGTGGGCACGGTGTCGCTTACCGGCATCGGGCTGGTGATGACCGAGGTGGTCGAGCTGGTGTCCGGCGGCAACCTGATGCTCATGCTCGTGATGGTGGCGCTGATCAGCCTGGTGCTGGGCATGGGGCTGCCCACCACGGCCAACTACATCGTGGTGTCCACCCTGATGGCGCCGGTGGTGGTGGAGCTGGGTGCGCAAAGCGGCCTGCTGGTGCCGCTGATCGCGGTGCACCTGTTTGTGTTTTATTTCGGCTTGATGGCTGATGTAACACCGCCCGTGGGGCTGGCGTCATTTGCAGCGGCGGCCATTGCGCGCACCGACCCCATCAAGACGGGGGTCACGGCGTTCTTCTACAGCATGCGCACGGCCATCCTGCCGTTCCTGTTCATCTTCAACACCCAGTTGTTGCTGATCGGGCTGGACACCTGGTGGCACCTGGCGCTGACCGTGGTCAGTGCCACCGTGGCCATGCTGGTGTTTGCGGCGGCCACCCAGGGTTACTTTCTGGTGCGCACGCGCTGGTGGGAAACCGTCGCGCTGCTGCTGGTGACGTTCACGCTGTTTCGTCCCGGTTACTGGTGGGACATGATCTATCCACCCTATGTACAGGCACCGGCAACCGAGTTCATGAAGCTGGTGCAGGAGGCCCCGGCCAGCACCAGCAAGCGGGTGTGGGTGCTTGGCGAAGACCGTGACGGCGCCGATGTGCGCAAGGGCGTTCTGCTGCCGCTGGGCGAGGCGGGCGACGCGCGCGAACGGCTCAACCGCATCGGGCTTCGCGTGACCGCGTTCGCGGGCGAGGTGCAGGTCACGCAGGTGCAGTTTGGCTCGCGCGCGGCCAGGCTGGGGCTGACGCAGGGCCAGAAGATCGTCGCCGTCGAGTTGCCCGCCGATCGCCCGGCCAAGGAATGGATGTTCCTGCCCGCGGCGGCGCTGTTGCTGCTGGTGATGGGGCTGCAGCGCACGCGGGGGCGGCGCGAAGCCGCGCCGGCACCGGCCGCCTGAGCCCCAGCCATGACCCGTATTGCGCTGATCCACGCGCTGGCCCATTCGGTGGCGCCCATCAACGAGGCGTTTGCGCGCGACTGGCCCGCTGCCACCCGCATGAACCTGCTGGACGACAGCCTGTCGGCGGATCTGGCGGCGAACGGCACGGGCCTGGACGCGGCCATGCACGAACGCTTTGAACGGCTGGCGCAATACGCGGTGGACTGCGGCAGCCAGGCCATCCTGTTCACCTGCTCGGCCTTCGGGCCGTGCATCGAGGCCGTGGCACGCCAGCATGCCGCGTTGCCGGTGCTCAAGCCCAACGAGGCCATGATTGCCGACGCAGCCGCCAGCGGCCTGCGCGTGGGCCTGGTCGCCAGCTTTGCCCCCACGCTGCAGTCCATGCCCGCGGAGTTTCCGCCGGGGGTGCTGCATGCATGCGCGCTGGCCGCGGGCGCGATGGATGCGCTGAACGCCGGTGACGGTGACCGCCATGACGGCCTGGTCGTGCAGGCCGCGCTGCAGCTCCAGGCCCAGGGCGCCCAGGTGATCGCGCTGGCGCAGTTCAGCATGGCGCGGGCCCAGGCGCGGGTGGCTCAGCAGACAGGGCTGCCGGTGCTGACCACCGTGGACAGCGCCGTGCGCGCGCTGCGCCGCCGGCTGGGTGCCTGATACCTTTACCGTTTGCCGCGTGGCTCGATCGACGCGCTCCAGCGTTCGTCCCACTGTCCCCTGGCGCCGTCCAGCTCGCGACGCTCGCGCTTGGTGGGCCGGCCGTGCTCAATGCTCAGGGCCGGCTCGGGCGCGTAGCGGCGCTGCTCGGCGGCCTGTTCGCGGGCCTGGATGCTCTCGGGGGTTTCCTCATACAGCTGTTGCGCCACGGGCGCCGGGCCGCGCGTGCCGCTCAAGGCCCGCACGGCCACCGTGCGCGTCACCTGGCCCTGGCGCAGTACCACGGTGTCGCCGGGCTTGACTTCACGTGACGGCTTGGCGTCCAGCCCGTTGACCTGCACCCGGCCCTTGTTGATTTCATCCGTGGCCAGCGACCGCGTTTTGAAAAAGCGCGCGGCCCACAGCCATTTGTCGATCCGCAGTTTGTCCATCAGCCAGGATTGTGCGCCGCATCGGCGGCCAGTGGCGCAGCCAGCGGTAAGCGCACTGTCGCGTCCAGCCCGCTGGTGCGGCCATGGGCCTCGCGGTTGTCCAGCGCCATGCTGCCGCCCAGCGCGGCGGTGATCTCGTGGCAGATGGCCAGGCCCAGGCCCGAGCCGCTGCGCACGTCGCCGGCCGAAAACGGCTGGAACAGCCGCGTGCGCAGCTCGGCGCTGATGCCCGGCCCGCTGTCGGCCACGGTCAGCGCGGCATGGTGGGCGTCGGCCACCACGCGCACCGACAGGCTGCAGCCCGCCGGTGTGTGCTTGATGGCGTTGTGCAGCAGGTTGCGCGTCAGCTCGCGCAGCATCCAGTCGTGCGCGCGCACCGGCGCGGGCACGGTGGCAATATCAAAGTCGATGTCCTTGTCGGCCAGCAGCGCCGACAGGTCCAGCGCCACCGCGCGCACCACGTCGGACAGGTCGATGACCTCGTCGTCGGCCTGGTGGCGCAGCTGCTCGACCTTGGCCAGCGCCAGCATCTGGTTGGCCAGCTGGGTGGCGCGGTCCACGGTGGCATTGATCTCGGTCAGCGCCTGGCGTGGCGCCACGTCGCCGCGCAGGGCCGACTGCACCTGCGTCTTGAGCACGGCCAGCGGCGTGCGCAGCTGGTGCGAGGCATCGCGCACAAAGCGCTTCTGGTGGTCCAGCAGGTGCTGCAGCCGCTCCATCACCTGGTTGGTGGCGTCCACCAGCGGCAACAGCTCGCGCGGTGCGTCGGGGGCTTCAATGCGGCTCAGGTCGCCTTCGGGGCGGGCCTGCAGCTCGGCGCTGAGGCGGCGCACCGGTCGGGTGGCGCGCTGCACCACCACCACGGCCACCAGCGCGATCACGGCCACCAGCACGGCCTGGCGCCACAGCGTGTCGATCAGGATGCGCCGCGCCAGCGCCTCGCGCAGCTCCAGCGTTTCGGCCACCTGCACCACCGCCATGCCGCGGCCGTTGGCGCTGGCCACCGGCTGCAGCAGCACGGCCACGCGCACCGGGTCGTTGCGAAAGCGCTCGTCGTAAAAATGCACCAGCGCGGCATAGGCATTGCGCTCGGGCAGGGCGCCGCGCCACACCGGCAGCTCGGCAAAGCCCGACACCATCTCGCCGCCCAGGGTGGAGACGCGGTAGAACATCCGGCTCTGGTTGTCGGCCTCAAAGGCCTCCAGCGCGGCGTAGGGCACGGTCACGCGCAGCTGGGCTGCGTCGTCGTAGCCTTCCACGTCCAGCAGCTCGCCGATGGACTTGGCCGACGCCAGCAGCGTGCGGTCGTAGGCCACGTTGACGGCATCCAGCGCCTGGCGGTACAGGCTGACGGTGTTGATGAACACGAACAGGCCGATGGGCAGCAGGATGCCCAGCAGCAGGTACCGTCTGAGCGACAGCGGCCTTGGCGTACCCCGCCCGGTCAAGCCGCCACCTTCAGCAGATACCCCAGGCCGCGCAGCGTCATCAGCGTCACGCCGGTGTGGGCCAGCTTCTTGCGCAGGCGGTACACCACCACCTCGATCGCTTCGTACTGCACGTCGGCCTCGCCGGGGAACACCAGCTCGAACAGCTTTTCCTTGGACACCGCATGACCCGGCTTGGCCATCAGCGCATGCATCAGCGCCAGCTCGCGCGGCGTCAGCTCCATGACCTGGTCGCGGTGGTACACGGCGCCGCTGTCGCGGTCGTAGCGCAGCGCGCCCACGCTCAGCGTGCCGGTGGCGGGGGCGGGTGTGCCGCCCCCGAGCTGGCTGCGCCGGCGGGTCAGCGCGCGCAGGCGGGCTTCCAGCTCGTCCAGGTCAAACGGCTTGGGCAGGTAGTCGTCGGCGCCGGTGTTCAGGCCGATGATGCGGTCGCCCACCGTGCCGCGCGCGGTCAGTATCAGCACCGGCGTCGTCAGGCCGGCACGGCGCGCCTGTTCCAGCACCTGCAGCCCGTCCAGCCCCGGCAGGGTCAGGTCCAGCATCACCACGTCGGGATGGCAGCCCTGCCAGGCGGCCAGGGCCTGGCGGCCGTCGCCGCAGCAGGTCACGTCCATGCCGCGGCGGCTCAGCGTGCGCTGCAGCGTGGCCTGCATGGAAGGGTCGTCTTCAACCAGGAGCAGTTTCATGGACCCTGCACTTTAGTACTTTCCCCAATGCGCCGGACAGCCGAATGACAGCCAGCGGGCGCATGATGGCGGGGTTGTCGAAAAACCCCAAGGAGACCTTTCACATGCGTCGCGATACCTTTCTCAAATCCATGGCAGCCCTGGCGGCGGCTGGCGCCCTGCCCATGACCGCGCGTGCAGCGGCCAACCTCAAGATGATGATCCCCGCCAACCCCGGCGGCGGCTGGGACACCACCGGCCGTGCCCTGGGCAAGGCCCTGCAGGACGCCAAGGCGGCCGACAGCGTGACGTACGAGAACAAGGGCGGCGCCGCCGGCGCGCTGGGCCTGGCCCAGTTCCTCAACCAGAAGGGCGACCCGAACGCCATGATGGTCATGGGCGCCGTGATGCTGGGCGGCATCATCACCGGCCGCCAGCCGGTGACGCTCACGCAGTGCACGCCGCTGGCGCGCCTGACCAGCGAATACAACGTGTTCGTGCTGCCGGCCAATTCGCCGTTCAAGACCATGGGCGACGTGATCGCCCAGCTCAAGAAGGACCCGGGCAGCGTCAAGTGGGGCGGCGGCTCGCGCGGCTCCACCGAGCACATTGCCGCGGCCATGATCGCGCGCGAAGTGGGCGTGGATCCGGCGAAGATCAACTACGTGGCCTTCCGTGGGGGCGGGGAAGCCACCGCGGCCATCCTGGGCGGCAACGTCACGGTGGGGGGCAGCGGCTACAGCGAATTTGCCGAATACATCAGCAGCGGCAAGATGCGTGCCGTGGCCGTGACCTCGGCCACCCGCCTGAAGGGCACCGACGTGCCCACGCTGAAGGAGCAGGGCATCAATGTGGAGATCGGCAACTGGCGCGGCGTCTATGGCGCCCCCGGCATCACCCCGGCCCAGCGCAAGGACCTGATCGATGCGATCAACAAGGCCATCAAGAGCAAGGCCTGGACCGAGGCCATGGACAAGAACAACTGGACGCCCGCCGTGCTGACCGGCGACGCCTTCGGTGAATTCGTGGACCGCGACTTTGCCAGCCTGCGCGCCACGATGGTCAAGTCCGGCATGATCTGACCCGAGCCTGCCGCCTGCCGCGCCGGCCCCCGACGGGCAGCGCGGCATTTTTCATTGGACCGTTGCACCGGCAAACCAAGGCAAAACCATGACACAACAAGCCCTGAACCCGTGGCCGCAGACGCTGGTAGGCGCCGGCGTGCTGCTGACCGGGCTGGCCCTGGCGGCCGGCGCGGTCTCCATCCCCGGTGACGCCGGCTACGGCGGCGTTGGCCCCAACTTCCTGCCCTGGGTGGTGGCCGTGGTGCTGACCGTGTGCGGCGCCTGGATGGTGTGGGAGGCGCGCACCGGCGGCTTTCGCCAGATGGACGAGCCCACGGGAGACCCGGCGAACTGGCCCGCGTTCATCTGGGTGTCGGCCGGCCTGCTGGCCAATGCGGCGCTGATCACCACCATTGGCTTCATCCTGAGCTGCACGCTGTGCTATGTGCTGGCGGTGCAGGGCCTGCGCCGCGCGGCCGCCCAGCCGGGGGCCAACAGCCTGCGTGCCTGGGTGACCGACGTGGCCACCGGCGCGGTCATTTCCGCGCCGGTGTTCTGGATGTTCACGCAATTCCTGGGGATCAATTTGCCCGGCCTCACCTCAACCGGCTGGCTCTGAGGCGCTGAACATGGAAACAGTCAATGCATTGATGCAGGGCTTTGCCTCTGCCATTACCCTCGGCAACCTGCTGTGGTGTTTCGTCGGCTGCGCGCTGGGCACGGCAGTGGGTGTGCTGCCGGGCATCGGCCCCGCGGTGGCGGTGGCCATGCTGCTGCCCATCACGGCCAAGGTGGACGTCACCGCCTCCATGATCTTCTTTGCCGGCATCTATTACGGCGCGATGTACGGCGGCTCCACCACCTCCATCCTGCTGAACACGCCGGGCGAGACGGCCACCATGGTCACCGCCATGGAGGGCAACAAGATGGCCAAGAGCGGGCGCGCCGGCGCGGCGCTGGCCACGGCCGCCATCGGCTCGTTCGTGGCGGGCACGATCGCCACGGTGATCGTGACGCTGTTTGCGCCCTGGGTCGCCGAATTTGCCGTCAAGCTGGGCCCGCCGGAGTACTTCATGCTGATGGTGCTGGCCTTCACCACCGTGAGCGCGGTGCTGGGCAAGAGCACGCTGCGCGGCATGACGGCGCTGTTCCTGGGCCTGGCCATTGGCTGCATCGGTCTGGACCAGATCTCGGGCCAGCCGCGCTACACCATGGGCAAGGCCGAACTGATGGACGGCATCGAAATCGTGCTGGTGGCCGTGGGGCTGTTTGCCGTGGCCGAGGTCATGTATGCCGCCCTGTTTGAGGGCCGCGCGGTGGAAAGCCAGAACCGGATGAGCAAGGTTCACATGACCGGGCGCGACTGGAAACGCTCCATCCCGGCCTGGCTGCGCGGCACGGCGATCGGCGCGCCGTTTGGCTGCATCCCCGCCGGTGGCACCGAGATACCCACCTTCCTGAGCTACGCCACCGAGAAAAAGCTGGCCAAGCCCGAGGACCGCGACGAATTCGGCAAGGCCGGCGCCATTGAGGGCGTGGCCGGCCCCGAAGCCGCCAACAACGCCACGGTGACGGCCGCGCTGATCCCGCTGCTGACGCTGGGCATCCCCACGTCCAACACCACGGCGATTCTGCTGGGCGCGTTCCAGAACTACGGCATCCAGCCGGGTCCGCAGCTGTTCACCACCTCGGCCGCGCTGGTGTGGGCGCTGATTGCTTCGCTGTACATCGGCAACCTGATGCTGCTGGTGCTGAACCTGCCCATGGTGGGCCTGTGGGTCAAGCTGCTGAAGATCCCCAAGCCGCAGCTGTACGCCGGCATCCTGATCTTTGCCACCGTGGGCGCCTACGGCATGCGCCAGAGCGCGTTTGACCTGGTGCTGCTGTATGCCATCGGTGTGCTGGGCGTGCTGATGCGCCGGTTTGACTTCCCCACCGCGCCGGTGGTGGTGGGCATGATCCTGGGCCCGCTGGCCGAGGCGCAGATGCGCAACGCCGTGTCCATCGGCGAAGGCAGCTTTGCGGTGTTCGTGCAGCGGCCCATGTCGCTCACGCTGATCATCATCGTGCTGGCGGTGCTGATCCTGCCGCGGGTGATGAAGTGGCGCGCGGCGAAGCTGGCGGCGGGCTGAGCGGCGCAGACGCAAGTCTGGCCTGCGGCCAGCCGTCCGTCTGGGCGTGGCGCGCGGGTGGGTGCCGAGAATGCGTGCATCTCCCACCCACCCAGGAGCGTACGTATGTCTTCCGGCGCGATTCCGGCACCCGGCCAAAGGTCCTCGCGGTCATTGGCCCCGCGGCCCACGTCGCAGGCTCGCGACACAGCCTCTGATACCAAGGCTGGCCCCGAGGCGCCGGCGCGGGGCGAGCCCCGCGCGCAGCGCGTCGCGTTGCCGGGCTACCGGCTCAAGACCGGGCTGCTGCAACTGATCGGCAGCGTGGCGCCGCAGGGCCGGCGCATGCCGGCTTCGACCGCAGCACCCGCCGACCCCGCGCTGCCTGTTTACGACCAGCTCATGCAGGTGCCCGGCGTGGATGACAAGGGCGATGGCGCGGGCGTCCTGAGCGACCTGATGGGCGTGGTGCGCGGCTACCTGGGCGAGCCGTCGCTGCGCGAGCACCTTGCCCGCATTGAAGGCATGCCCGCGCAGCAGCAACTGAGCCAGCGCCGGCTGGGTGATCTGGGAGCGGCCTACGATCGCGTGTCGGGTGACGATGTCTGCCGCATGCCGGTCGGTACCCAGCTGATGGTGGGGCCGCGTGGTAACGATCCCGATACGCTGTACTCACCGGCAGTGCGCCTGGGGCTCACGTCCATGGGCGATATCCTGGTGCAGTCGGCATTTCGCGGCAGCGCGTTGCAGCGCCAGACCGACAGGGAAAGCGCAAGCTTCGATGAAATCGTCAGCTGGACGTCGCCCGACGGCTGGGGTCATGTGGTGTCCATTCCGCCTTCAGGCGCCGGGGTGAGCTTTCTGCGCAGCATGGATGCGCCGCTCGTGCTGGACGAGGCGCGGTTGCTGGACCTGATCGAAGGCACGCGGCTGCTGATCCAGATTCCCTATGCCGGCGGCAGGGGGCTCACCGCGGCGCAGCCCGCGATTTTTCTCGGGGCACGACCGCTGGACGACGGCCGCGTCATGCTGCGCGTGCGCGCGCCCTGGGCGCCCGCGCACACCGACCCGGGTGGCCAGGTGTCGCACAGGCATACCGCCATCTTCACCGCGATGGGGGACACCGAGATGCAGCTGCGCACCACGGGCGACGTACCGCAGCCGCACGACTACGCCATCGGGCCGGGCCCGGGCGATCCGCCGCCAGGCGTCAGCGAAGGCTGGTTCGAATGGGAGGCGCCGCTGCCCGCCAAGGCCGTGGTGGTAGTGAACCCGTATTTCGGCCCACCTCCAACCTTGAAGGCTGGCAGCCAGGCGGGCCGCGCGCTGCCCGTGGCCGGGCTGGACGACCCCGGGGACCCTGGAGACCCTGGAGACCCTGGAGACCCTGGAGACCCTGGAGACCCTGGAGACCCTGAGGACTCCTCGCACGGGGATGTGCACGAAACAAAGGCGCGGCACGACGAAGACTCCGGCGCCGGCGAGCCGGCACCGCTGCCGCAGGCATTGACCCACACCACAACGGCGCAGCCAGGCGGGCTGTCGCATGTGCAATGCATCAACCTCGCGCCGGGCACGGCGGTGCGCGTGACGGGCGCCGACGGCGCAGCCGTGACCGCGGAATTTGCGGGCGCCGCGGACGCCTGGACCGAGGAACCCAATGCCATCTGGGTGGTGGCGCCGCGCGGCGCACTGCCCGGGGCCGGCCGCAGCGCGACCGTGCCAGGCGAGCCGGACAACATGTCCTACCTGCTCAGCCTGTCCACGCACCGGGTGGAGCTGGCCGGGGCTTAGCCAGGGGCGGGCGTGGGGCCTGCTAGCATCCCCGCCATGGGGATACCCGCCGCACCCGACACCACATCGCAGACCCTGCCGCGCGACGGCGAGGCCATCCTTGCGCTGGCCGCGCGCTCGATGTTCCAGCTGTTTTCCAGCGTCAGCCAGGGCATGTTCCTGGTGGACCGCAGCGGGCGCATTGTCTGGGTCAACGAGGGCTACCAGCGTTTTTTGCCCGACCTGGGTTTCTCGTCCGTGGACCAGTTTGTCGGGCACATGGTGGAGGACGTGATCCCCAACACCCAGATGCGCCGCGTGCTGGAGACCGGGCAGGCCGTGCTGATCGACCTGCTGACCAACAAGGCCGGCACCTTTGTGGTCAGCCGCATTCCGCTGCGCGACGATGACTCGGGTGATGTGATCGGCGCCATCGGCATCGTGCTGTTTGATCACCCCGAGACCACGCTGCAGCCGCTGATCAGCAAATTTGCCCACCTGCAGCGCGACCTGGACGATGCCCGGCGCGAGCTGGCCGCGCAGCGGCGCACCAAATACACCTTCGCCAGCTTTGTGGGCGCGAGCCCCGCGGCGGTGGAGGTCAAGCGCCAGGCGCGCCGCGCCGCGCAGTCGTCCAGCCCGGTGCTGCTGCTGGGGGAAACCGGTACGGGCAAGGAACTGCTCGCGCATGCCATCCATGCGGCGTCGGCGCGCGCGCGCGGCCCGCTGGTCAGCGTGAACATCGCCGCGGTGCCCGACACGCTGCTGGAGGCCGAATTCTTCGGCGTGGCCCCGGGCGCCTACACCGGTGCCGACCGCAAGGGCCGCGACGGCAAGTTCAAGCTGGCCGACGGCGGCACGCTGTTCCTGGACGAAATCGGCGACATGCCGCAGGCCCTGCAGGCCAAGCTGCTGCGCGCGCTGCAGGAAGGCGAGATCGAGCCGCTGGGCTCCAACAAGCTGGTGCCGTTTGATGCGCGGCTGATCGCCGCCACCTCGCGCGACCTGGGCGCGCTGGTGCGCGAAGGCCGCTTCCGCGAAGACCTGTACTACCGCCTGAACGTGTTGCCCATCCGTGTGCCGCCGCTGCGCGAGCGCAGCAGCGATATCGCGGCGCTGGTGGAGGTGCTGGGCGAGGACATGGCGCACCGCAGCGGCTCGGCCCCGCCCGAGCTGAGCCCCGAGGCGCTGGCTTTGCTGTCGGGCCAGGTCTGGCGCGGCAACATCCGCGAACTGCGCAACGTGCTGGAGCAGGCCGCCATGCGCAGCGATTCGCAGCACATTGAAACTGCGGTGCTGGAAGAGGTGCTGCGCGAGTCGGGCGTGAAGCAGCTGGCGCCCGCGCGCTGGCCTGGAGCGGCCGGCGGGCAGGGTGCCGATGCATCGTCCGATGCCGTGCTGCGCCCGCTCGCCGAGCAGGTCGCGCAGCTGGAGCAGCGCGCCATTGAGGCGGCCATGGCGGCCACCGGCGGCAACAAGATGGCGGCTGCCAAGTTGCTCGGCATTTCGCGCGCCAAACTCTACGAGCGGCTCGAAACTGCTGCCTGAAAATCAGACATTGTCTGAAATTCAGACAATTCAAGATGTCTGAATTTCAGGCAATTTGCCGGAGGAGCCGGTAAAAATCCCATGAAATCAAGGGCTTACAAGCTGGCACGGGCTGTGCAATAGTGGTGCGACCTTTCTGCGTTCCCACTACAACCGGAGACTTCCATGCATCGTCGCACTTGGGTAGCCATGGCCGCACTGGCTGCCACCACCTTTGCAGCCCCCCTTGTCCAGGCCCAGGCCAAGGACATCAAGATCGCCATCATTGCCAGCAAGACGGGCCCGCTGGAGGCCTATGCCAAGCAGACCATCGTGGGCTTCAACATGGGCCTGAACTACGCCACCGGCGGCACCATGACCGTCAACGGCAAGAAGCTGGTCGTGATCGAAAAGGACGACCAGGGCAAGCCCGACGTGGGCAAGGCCGCGCTGGCTGCCGCCTATGCCGACGACAAGGTGGACATCGCCGTGGGCCCCACGGCGTCGCCCGTGGCCCTGGCCATGCTGCCGGTGGCCGAGGAATACAAGAAGATCCTGCTGGTCGAGCCCGCCGTGGCCGACAGCATCACCGGCGACAAGTGGAACAAATACATCTTCCGCACCGGCCGCAATTCGTCGCAGGACGCCGCCGCCAATGCCGCCGCGCTGGACCAGCCGGGCAACGTGGTGGCCGTGCTGGCCAACGACAACGCCTTCGGCCGCGACGGCGTGAAGGCCGCCAAGGAGTTCACCAAGAAGGCCAAGATCGTTCACGAGGAGTACCTGCCCGTGGGCACGACGGACTTCACCGCCGGCCTGCAGCGCATCATTGACAAGCTCAAGGACCAGCCGGGCAACAAGTACCTGTCGGTGGGCTGGTCGGGCAGCCCCACGCCGTTCCCCAAGATTGCCGACCTGGACCTGGAAAAGCGCTATGGCATCAAGCTGGCCACCGGCGGCAACATCCTGCCGGCCATGGTGGCCTACAAGAACTTCCCCGGCATGGAGGGCGCGCTGTACTACTACTTCGGCATCCCCAAGAACCCGGTGAACGACGCGATGGTGTCGCAGCACTACAAGGAATTCAAGGCGCCGCCGGACTTCTTCACCGCGGGTGGTTTCTCGGCCGCCATGGCCATCGTGACCGCGCTCAAGAAGACCAGCGGCGACACCAACACCGACAAGCTCATCACCACCATGGAAGGCATGAGCTTTGACACCCCCAAGGGCAAGATGACCTTCCGCAAGGAAGACCATCAGGCCATGCAGAGCATGTTCCATTTCCGCATCAAGGCTGACCCGGCATTCGCCTGGGGCGTGCCCGAGCTGGTCCGCGAGATCAAGCCCGAGGAAATGAACATCCCGATCCGCAACAAGCGCTGACCGGTTGGGGGCAGCCCCGGCGCAACCAGCGCCTGGGGTGTGCTCCGCGGGGCGGCCGCCCCTCTTTTTGTGCCCGTTCAATGAGGTACCCCCGGATACACGGGGGCAGGTGATGTTTTTGCCTAAAACTCTCCAGGAGACAACTCAATGACGTTCAAATTGATGCGCACTTTCGCTGCTGTAGCGGCGCTTTCATCCGGCGCCGCCATGGCCGCCATCAACCTGCCCGCCTACAACGTGGACACCAGCCAGACCACGGTGTCGGGCCTGTCCGCGGGCGGGTTCATGGCCAACCAGCTGGGCATTGCCTATTCGTCGCTGTTCAAGGGCGTGGGCGTGTTCGCGGCCGGGCCGTACATGTGCGCGGGCCTGAGCAACTACACCTCGTGCATGTACAACGCCAGCATCAGCAGCGCCAAGCTGACCAGCATGCAAAACAGCCTGAACAGCTACAGCACCAGCGGCGCGATCGACAACAAGGCCAACATCGCGAACCAGAAGGTGTACCTGTTCATCGGCACCAGCGACACCACGGTGGGCCAGAACCCGGTGACGGCGCTGAAGACGCAGTACACCAACAATGGGGTGACGGCGGCCAACATGGAGCATGTGGTGCGCAGCGGCGCGTCGCACACCTTCCCGACCGACTTTGACAGCACGGGCAACAACGGCTGCGGCAGCGCCGCGTCGCCCTACATCAGCAACTGCAGCTACGACGGCGCCAAGGCCGTGCTGCAGAAGTTCTACGGCACGCTGAACCCGCGCAACAACGCACCGGCCGCGGGCAACTACATCGAGTTCAACCAGAGCGAGTTCGTCAATAACCCCGGCATGGCGACCAACGGCTGGGTCTATGTGCCCGCCAACTGCGCCAGCGGCAGCCAGTGCAGGGTGCACGTGGCGCTGCACGGCTGCCAGCAGAGCACCGACAAGATCGGTGACAAGTTCGTGAAGAACACAGGCTACAGCCGCTGGGCCGACACCAACAGCATCATCGTGCTGTTCCCCCAGACCAAGACCGATAACACCAGCCGCCAGACGGCCGCCAGCAGTTCGCTGCCCAACCCCAACGCCTGCTGGGATTGGGTGGGCTGGTATGGCAACAACTTTGCCCAGAAGGCCGGCACGCAGATGGCCGCGATCAAGGCCATGGTGGACCGGCTGTCGTCGGGTGCAGGCTCGGGCGGTGGTGGTGGCGGCGGCGGTGGCGGCACCACCACGCTGGCCGCGCCCACCGGCCTGACCACCTCCAACGCGACCACGACCACGATGAAGATCAACTGGAGCGCTGTGAGCGGCGCGGCCAGCTACAACGTGTACCGCAACGCCAACAAGACCAATGCCTTGCCCGTCACGGCCACGAACTTCACCGACACCGGCCTGGCTGCTGCCACGCAGTACAGCTGGACGGTGCGTGCAGCCGATGCCAACGGCGTGGAAGGCGCTGCTTCGGCTGCGGCCACCGGAACCACGACAGGCAGCGCACCGCCGCCGGCGACCTGCTACACGTCCAGCAACTATGCGCACACCACGGCGGGCCGTGCCTACCAGTCGGGCGGCTATGCCTATGCCAATGGGTCCAACCAGAACATGGGACTGTGGAACACGTTCACGACCAAGACGCTGAAGATGACGGGCACCAATTACTACGTGATTGGCACTTGTCCCTGATTGCACCCCTGAGGCACCGAGCACGCAAAGGAGATCATGAGTCTGTTAGCCACCCAGGACTTGACCATCCGCTTCGGCGGCCACGTGGCGGTCAACAACGTGACCTGCGCTTTCGAGCCGGGCACGCTGACCGCCATCGTGGGCCCCAACGGCGCGGGCAAGACGACCTACTTCAACCTGATCTCCGGCCAGCTCAAGGCGTCCAGCGGCACCGTGTCGCTGAATGGCCGCGACCTGTCGGGCCTGACCCCGTCGGCGCGCACGCGCGCCGGCCTGGGCCGGGCCTTCCAGCTGACCAACCTGTTCCCCAACCTCACGGTGCTGGAAAACGTGCGCCTGGCGGTGCAGGCCACGCAGGAGGGCAAGCACCGCCGCGGCCTGAACCTGTGGAGCATCTGGAGCGACCACACCGCGCTGACGCAGCGCGCGCTGGCGATCCTGGACGCGGTCTCGATGACCGACCGGCAGCAGGCCATCGTGGCCAGCCTGCCGCACGGCGACCAGCGCAAGCTGGAGGTGGCGCTGCTGATGGCGCTGGAGTCCAGCGTCTTCATGTTTGACGAACCCACGGCCGGCATGAACGCCGCCGAGGCGCCGGTGATCCTGAACCTGATCCGCAACCTGAAGAATGACAAGACCAAGACCATCCTGCTGGTGGAGCACAAGATGGACGTGGTGCGTGAGCTGGCCGACCGCATCATCGTGCTGCACAACGGCACGCTGGTGGCGGACGGCGACCCGGCGACCGTGATCGCATCACCGGTGGTGCAGGAAGCTTATTTGGGGGCAAGCCCCCAAAACGCTTCCGCGCAAGCTGCGACGCCCCCCCATCCCAGCCTTCCCCCTCGAGGGGGAAGGAGCGAGCAGCCATGAACACCAATCTTCTCGAGCTGTCCGGTGTGCACACGCACATCGGCGCCTATCACATCCTGCATGGCGTGGACCTGGCGGTGCCGCGCGGGCAGCTGACCATGCTGCTGGGCCGCAACGGCGCCGGCAAGTCGACCACGCTGCGCACCATCATGGGCCTGTGGCAGGCCTCGCAAGGCAGCGTGCGTTTCAACGGCAACGACATCACGAAGCTGAACACGCCGCAGATCGCCGGCATGAACATCGCCTATGTGCCCGAGGCCATGGGCATCTTCTCGGACCTGACGGTCAAGGAAAACATGCTGCTGGCCGCGCGCGGCGCCAAGAACGCCAGCCAGATGGACGACGCACGGCTGAAGTGGATCTTTGGCCTGTTCCCGGCGGTGGAAAAGTTCTGGAACCATCCCGCGGGCAAACTGTCGGGCGGGCAAAAGCAGATGCTGGCCGTGTCGCGCGCCATTGTGGAGCCGCGCGAGCTGCTGATCATCGACGAGCCCAGCAAGGGGCTGGCGCCCGCGATCATCAACAACATGATCGATGCGTTTGGCCAGCTCAAGGCCAGCGGCGTCACGATCCTGCTGGTGGAGCAGAACTTCAACTTCGCCAAACGCCTGGGCGACACCGTGGCCGTGATGGACAACGGCGTGGTGGTGCATGCCGGTTCGATGAAGGACCTGGCGGATGACGAGGCATTGCAGACCTCATTGCTGGGGCTCGCGCTATGAAAAACCTGGACTTTGACTGGCGGCCGCTGGCCCTGGTGCCGGCACTTGCATTGCTGGCCTTTCCGCTGATCGGCTCGGGCTCCACCTGGCTCACGCTCACCGTGGCGGGCCTGGCCATGGGCATGATCATCTTCATCATCGCTTCGGGCCTGACGCTGGTGTTCGGCCTGATGGATGTGCTGAATTTCGGCCACGGCGTGTTCATTGCGCTAGGCGCCTATGTGGCCACCTCGGTGCTGGCCGGCATGGGGGACTGGACATCGTCTGCCGAGCTGTGGCGCAACCTGGTGGCGCTGGCGCTGGCCATGACGGTCGGCATGATGGTGGCTGGCGCCGTGGGCGTGGCATTTGAGCGCGTGATCGTGCGGCCGGTGTACGGCCAGCACCTCAAGCAGATCCTCATCACCATGGGCGGCATGATCATTGGTGAAGAGCTCATCAAGGTGATCTGGGGGCCGCAGCAGATTGCGCTGCCCATGCCCGAGGCGCTGCGCGGCTCGCTGCTGCTGGGCGATGCGTCGATTGAGCGTTACCGCGTGGTGGCGGTGCTGGTGGGCGTGGCTGTGTTTGCGCTGCTGGCCTGGACGCTGAGCCGCACCAAGGTCGGCCTGCTGATCCGCGCAGGGGTCCAGGACCGCGAGATGGTCGAATCGCTGGGCTACCGCATCCGCCGCCTGTTCGTGGGCGTGTTTGTGGTGGGCAGCGCACTGGCCGGCCTGGGCGGCGTGATGTGGGGGCTGTACCAGCAAAGCGTGACGCCGCAGATGGGCGCGCAGGTCAACATCCTGATCTTCATCGTGATCATCATCGGCGGGCTGGGCTCCACGGGCGGCGCCTTGATCGGCGCGCTGCTGGTGGGGCTGATGGCCAACTACACCGGCTTTCTGGCGCCCAAGGTCGCGCTGTTTTCCAATATCGCGCTGATGGTGGCGGTTTTGCTCTGGCGTCCGCAGGGCGTCTATCCCGTCACGAACCGGTAAGACCGTCATGCTGAATCGCATCCTCTCCAACGACTACCCCCGCAGCAAAGCGCTCGCCGCCATTCTGGTCGTGCTGCTGCTGGGCCTGGCGTTCGCGCCGTTCATCTTTCCGGGCGTCAAGGCGCTGTCCGTGGCCGCCAAGGTGCTGGTGTTCATCGTGCTCGTGGCGAGCTTCGATCTGCTGCTGGGCTACACCGGCATCGTGAGCTTCGCCCACACCATGTTCTTTGGCATCGGCGCTTATGGCATCGCGATCACCAGCACACGGCTGGGCGCCAGCTGGGAGTCGCTGCTGCTGGGCCTGGCTGCGTCGCTGGCCGTGTCGCTGGTGCTGTCGCTGGCGATCGGGCTGTTCTCCCTGCGGGTGCGGGCGATCTTCTTTGCCATGATCACGCTGGCCGTGGCGGCAGCGTTCCAGACGCTGGCCTCGCAGCTGTCGGACCTGACGGGCGGCGAAGACGGCCTGAGCTTCAAGCTGCCCGCGCTGCTGATGCCCAGCACCGAATTCCTGGCAGAGCCCCTCCTGGGCGTGAGCGTGGACGGCCGGCTTCTCACGTATTACCTGCTGTTCGTCACGGCACTGGTGCTGCTGCTGGCGCTGCTGCGCATTGTCAATTCTCCGTTTGGGCGCGTGCTGCAGGCCATCCGTGAAAACGAATTCCGCGCCGAAGCCATCGGCTACCGCGTGGTGGTGTACCGCACCACGTCCAGCGTGCTGTCGGCGCTGTTTGCCACGCTTGCGGGCGCCATGCTCGCGCTCTGGCTGCGCTACAACGGGCCTGATACATCGCTCAGCTTCGAAATCATGATCGACGTGCTGCTGATCGTGGTGATCGGCGGCATGGGCACGATGTACGGCGCGGCCATCGGCTCGGTGGTGTTCCTGGTGGCGCAAAGCTACCTGCAGGACCTGCTGCGCCTGGCCAGCCAGGCAGCGTCCAGCGTGCCGATGTTGTCCGCCCTGCTTTCGCCTGACCGCTGGCTGCTCTGGCTGGGCCTGCTGTTCGTGCTCTCGGTGTATTACTTCCCCACCGGCGTTGTGGGGCGGCTTCGTGCCGCGACTGCCAGGGATTCATTGAAGAAATAACTGGAGACATGCCATGACATTCTGGAAATCACTGGGTATCTGCGCGCTGGCCTCGCTGGCGCTGGCCCTGCCTGCCGCCAAGGCACAGGAGATCGTGGTGGGGCAGGTCGCGCCGCTGTCGGGCGTGCTGGCCAGCACCGGCGCCCAGATGGTACTGGGCGGCAAGATCTATTTCGACCACATCAACAGCAAGGGCGGCATCCACGGCGCCAGGATCAAGCAGGTGGTGGTGGACGACGGCTACAAGGTGGACGAGACGGTGCGCCTCACGCAGGAGCTGCTGGCCCGCCCCGAGGTGGTGGCGCTGTACGGCTTTGCCGGCACGGCCAACGTGGGCAAGCTGCTGGCCGACGGCGTGCTGGAGCAGGGCGGGGCGGCGCTGGTGGCGCCCTACACCGGCGGCGAGCCGCTGCGCAGCCCCTTTAACCCCTGGATCTACCACGTGCGCGCCGGCTATGCGGACGAGGCCGAGCACATGGTGCAGCAGGTCACCACGCTGGGCATGAACCGCGTGGCCGTGATGTACCAGGACGACGGCTTCGGCAAGGCCGGCCTGGTGGGCGTGGAGGCGGCGCTGGCCAAGCGCGGCCTGAAGCTCACGGTGGCCGCCGGCTACGAGCGCAACACCGACAAGGTGGACGACGCCGTGAAGAAAATCAAGGCGTCAGACGCGCAGGCGATCATCATGATCTCGGTCAACAAGCCCACGGCGGCGTTCATCAAGCGCTACCGCGAATCGGGCGGCGGCGCGCAGCTGTACAACATCTCGGTGGTGGACCCGGCGGAGCTGGTCAAGCTGGCCGGGCTGAAGAACGCGCACGGCCTGGGCATCAGCCAGGTGGTGCCGTACCCCTACATGCCCAACCTGCCGGTGATCCGTGAATACCAGACACTGCTGGCCAGACACGCACCCAACGAGCAGGTGAACTACACCAGCTTTGAACAGTTCCTGGGTGCCAAGGTGCTGGTGGAGGCGCTGCGCCGCGCCGGCCCCAAGCCCACGCGCGCCAAGGTGGCAAAAGCCCTGGAAACACTGGGCACCTGGGACCTGGGTGGCGTGACGGTCAATTACTCGCCCGACAACCGGGTGGGGTCGCGCTATGTGGAAGTCACCGTGATCGGCAGCACCGGCAAGCTGCTGAAATAGCGGTCGCGGCCACCGGACGAAGCCAGAAGAACACACAACAGCGAAGCGGAGGCAGATGCCATGAACTTCACATCCAGCTATGTGACCTGCGCCGGTCGCGAGATCCACTACACCGAATGGGGCGCCCAGCACGCCCGCACCGTGATCGCCTGGCACGGCCTGGCCCGCACCGGCCGCGACATGGACGAGCTGGCCGCGCATCTGAGCGCGCGCGGCTGGCGCGTGATCTGCCCCGACACGATTGGCCGTGGCCTGAGCCAGTGGGCGGTGGACCCGCACAACGAGTACAGGCTGGCGTTTTACGCGCGCATCGCGGCCGACCTGATGGACCGGCTGCACGTGGACGAAGCCCATTGGGTGGGCACGTCCATGGGCGGCGCCATTGGCACGGTGTGCGCCGCCGGGCTGCTGCAGCCGCAGCTCAAGGCGCGCATCAGGAGCCTGGTGCTCAATGACAACGCCCCCAGGCTGGCCGCGCCCGCGGTGGAGCGCATCAAGGCCTATGCGGGCAACCCGCCGGCGTTCGCCACGGTCGCGGAACTGGAGGCGTTCTTTCGCGTGGTGTACAAGCCCTACGGCTGGCTCAGCGACGCGCAGTGGCGCCGCCTGACCGAGACGTCCACGCGGCGCCTGCCCGATGGCCGCGTGACGCCGCACTACGATCCGGCCATGGTGCGCCAGTTCATCGACCACCCGAACGACTACGACCTGTGGGAGCACTACGACGCGCTGGCGATTCCGGTGCTGTGCCTGCGCGGCGAAGACTCGGACCTGGTGCTGGCTGAAACCACCGACGAGATGCGCCGGCGCGGGCCGGGCGCGCGCGGCCTGGCGCATGTGATTGAAGTGCCGGGCTGCGGCCATGCGCCCGCCTTGAATGTGCCGGCGCAGCTGGACGCGGTGTCGGGGTTTATTGAGTCGGTCTGCGAGCGCGAGCTGCTGTCCAATCACTGAGCCGCGCCCAGTGCCAGCGCCGCCGCGCGGCTGGCCGCCAGCGCGACGCTGTCCGCGCCGACCCGGGTGGGCCAACCCGCCAGGTGCTGCACGGTGACGCCGGCCAGGGCCTGGATCCACGCCGGGTCGTCGTTCAGGCAGGGGATGTAGTTGAACACCTTGCCACCCGCGTGCAGGAAGGCTTCGCGCGCTTCCATGTTGATTTCTTCCAGCGTTTCCAGGCAGTCGCCGGTGAAGCCGGGACACACCACGTCCACGCGCTGCGTGCCCGCCTGCGCCAGCGCAATGAGCGTGGGCTCGGTGTAGGGCTCCAGCCACCTGGCCTTGCCAAAGCGCGACTGGAAGGTGACCCTGTAGCGGTCTTTCGCGATGCCCAGCTCGCCGGCCAGCAGCCGCGCGGTCTTGTGGCATTCGCAGTGGTAAGGGTCGCCCAGGTGCAGGGTGCGTTCGGGCACGCCGTGAAAGCTCATCACCAGCTGGTCGGGCTGGCCTTGCGCGGCCCAGTGGGCGCGTATGCGCGCGGCCAGCGCGGCAATGTAGGGCGCGTCGTCGTGGTAGCGCTGCACAAAGCGCAGCTCGGGGATGTTGCGCGTGCGCGCGGCCCAGTCGTACACGGCGTCGCATACGCTGGCGGTGGTGGTGCCGCTGTACTGCGGGTAGGCCGGCACGACCAGGATGCGGGTGGCGCCGTCGGCCTTCAGCGCGTCCAACTGCGAGGCCACGGACGGGTTGCCGTAGCGCATGGCGTATCGCACCAGCACATCGTGGCCGGCGTCGGCCAGCGCCGTGCCCAGGGCTTGCGCCTGGCGTTCGGTCCAGACCTTCAGCGGCGAGCCCTCGGGCGTCCAGATGCTGGCGTACTTTTGCGCCGACTTGGCCGGGCGCACCCGCAGGATGATGCCGTGCAGGATGGGCAGCCACACGATGCGCGGGATCTCGACCACGCGCGGGTCGCTCAGGAACTGCGCCAGGTAGCGGCGCACGGCGGCGGCGGTGGGGGCGTCAGGCGTGCCCAGGTTGCACAGCAGCACGCCGGTGCGGGCAGGCTGGCCGTGCTGGAAGGTGGGTTCGCCGCGATAGGGGGAGGGCAGGGGCATGAGGTATTCTCACCGACCATGCTGGACATCTCAAAAATCAGGGCCATTTCCCTGGACCTGGACGACACCCTGTGGCCGATCTGGCCCACCATCGAGCGTGCCGAGAAAGTCCTGCACGACTGGCTGAATGACCACGCCCCGATGGCCGCGGCGCTGTTTTCCAGCCCGACCGCGCTGCGCGAGATCCGCGACTACATGGCCGCCAACCGCCCCGACCTCAAGCACGACCTGAGCGCCGTGCGGCGCGAGTCCATCCGTCTGGCGCTGTACCGCGCGGGCGAGAACCCGCTGCTGGCTGAAACCGCGTTCGAGGTGTTCTTTGCCGAGCGCCAGCGCGTGGAGCTGTTTGACGACGTGCTGCCCGCGCTGACCCTGCTGGCGCAGCGGTTCCCCGTGGTAAGTCTGTCCAACGGCAACGCCGATGTACACCGCGTGGGGCTGGGCCAGTATTTCCGGGCGTCGATCACCGCGCGCGAGTTCGGCGTGGGCAAGCCCGACCCGCGCATCTTCCATGCGGCCGCCGGCGCGGTGGATGTGAAGCCCGATGAAGTGCTGCACATCGGCGACGATGTCACGCTGGACGTGCTGGGCGCGATCAACAGCGGCATGCAGGCCGCCTGGGTCAACCGCGCCGATCACATGTGGCCGCACGACCAGCAGCCGCACCTGGTGCTGACCAACCTCACGGAGCTGTGCGAGTTGCTGCGCGGCTGAGCGCGCGGCCCGGGCTTACAGCTTGCCCAGCGCCTGCACCCGCCAGGCCAGCCACAGCTTGCGCAGCGGCGTGAGGCTCACGCGCTGGTGCAGCACCTGGAAGTTGTCGCGCTCGATCTCGCGCAGCAGCGTGCGGTAGATGCTGGCCATCATGAGGCCCGCCTTCTGGGTGCGGCGGTCGGCTTCGGGCAGCAGGGCCAGGGCTTCGTCGTAACAGCGGTGCGCGCGCTCGGCCTGGAAGCGCATCAGCGCCACAAAGCGGTCGGAGTAGGCGCGCTTCAGGATCTCGTGCGCCTTCACGTCAAACTGCTGCAGCTCGCTGACCGGCAGGTAAATGCGTCCGCGCAGCGCGTCTTCACCCACGTCGCGGATGATGTTGGTCAGCTGGAAGGCCAGGCCCAGCTTGTGCGCGTACTCGGTCGTCTGGGGCTGGCTCTGGCCGAAGATGCGCGCTGAGACCTCGCCCACGATGCCGGCCACCAGGTGGCAGTAGCGCTGCAGGCCGGGGAAATCGAGGTAGCGCGTCTGCTCCAGGTCCATCTGGCAGCCCTCGATCACGGCCTGCAGGTGGCGGGCTTCGATGCCGTATTCGGCCGCCAGCGGCATCAGCGCCTTCATGACCGGGTGGCTGGGCTCGCCTGCGTAGGCGCGGGTCACTTCGCCTTGCCACCAGGCGAGCTTGGTGCGGGCAATGCCGGCGTCTTCCACCTCGTCCACCACATCGTCGACCTCGCGGCAGAAGGCATAAAAGGCCGTGATGGCGGCGCGCCGCGGCTTGGGCAGGAACAAGAAGGCGTAGTAGAAGCTGCTGCCCGATGCGGCGGCCTTCTCCTGTACGTACTGTTGCGGTGTCATGCGCGTGATTGTCCCATCGGGCGCGCGCGTTTCAGCCGCGCAGGCGCACAAACCGGGCTTGCAGCGGCCCCTTGGCGGCCAGCGTCGCGGCCAGGCGCAGCAGGATGGCGTGGACTTCGCTGCGCGGTACCTTCACGCGCTGGCGCAACGCGCCCGGGCCGGCTTGCTGCAGCAGGGCCAGCGTGCGCGCGCCGATCAGGGCCGGCAGCGCGCTGCCCGCGCGCACGCGCCGGTGGTTCACGGCCATGCAGTAGCGCATGCCTTGCTCCAGCCCGGTGCTGGCCTGGGCGAGCCAGTGGTTGTAAAGCGGTGCCAGCCGCGCGGGTTCGCGGGCCACGTCCTGGGGCGCCAGGCCGGCCTGCGCCAGCGCATCGGCGGGCAGATAGCAGCGGCCCGCCGCCAGGTCCGCGCCCATGTCGCGCAGGATGTTGATGAGCTGCAAGGCACTGCCGTAGGCGCGGCCCAGTTCGCGCATGCGCGGCTGCGGCAGGCTGGCAAAACCGCTCAGGTGGCGAAAGCAAAGATCCGTCCAGAACTCGCCCACGCAGCCGGCGACGAGCCAGGTGTATTCGTCCAGCTCGTCGGCGCTGGCCAGTGCGCATGGGCCGGGGCCGTTGCCGAACCGTTCAATGTCCAGCGATTGCCCCAGCGTGATGTGGCGCAGCACCGTGCGGATATCGGCCTGGTCGGCGCCATCCAGCGCATCCAGCCAGGCCAGGCATTGCGGCAGCGCGAGGATCAGGTGGCGCTCGTGCGGGTCCTGCTGCAGCGCCGCGAAAGCGCTGGACAGCTCGCCGATGGCCGCGCGCGCACCGGCGTCGCCTTCAATCGCCGCGGCCAGGGTGGCCAGCTGGGTGCGCCGCGCCGCCGAGGGCAGCTCGGTGGTGTCTGCCAGCGTGTCCGTGGCCCGGGCCAGCAGGTAGGCCGCGGCCACGGGCTCGCGCAACGGCGCCGGCAGCAGACGGATCGACAGGTAAAACGAGCGCGAAACGCCACGCAGCAGCGCCAGTTTGTCGGTGGGGATGGTGGGGGTGGTGGGCATGGCGGTTGGGCTCCAGATTGTCGCTTGACATGCATCAAGGTTTTCCCGTAGATTACTAACCAGTCAGTCATTAATGACGTTTCTGCATACTTTTCCCTCAGGTCTGCCATGCCTACATTGCTGTTCCAGCCGTCGTCCAGGACGGTACTTCTGACGCTGGGGGCCGCGCTGGTGCTGGCCGCCTGCTCCAAGCCCGCGCCACCTGCCGAACCGGTTCGATCGGTCAAGCTGCTGACCGTGGGCGCCAGCGGGTTTGAGTCGGGCTCCGAATTTGCCGGCGAGGTGCGCGCGCGCGTCGAGTCGCGCCTGGGGTTCAGGGTGGCGGGCAAGATCGTGCGGCGTCAGGCCGAGCTGGGCCAGCGTGTGAAAGCCGGCCAGGTGCTGGCCCAGCTGGACGCGCAGGACTACAAGCTGGCGGCCGACGCGGCGCGCGCCCAGGTGGCCGCCGCCCAGACCAACCGGGACCTGGCCGCGGCCGACTACAGGCGCTTTGCGGCGCTCAAAGACCAGAACTTCATCAGCGGCGCCGAACTCGAGCGCCGCGACACCGCGCTCAAGGCCGCGCAGGCCCAGCTGGAGCAGGCCCAGGCACAACTGGCGGCCCAGGGTAATCAGGCGGGCTATGCAACGCTGGTGGCCGATGTGTCGGGCGTCATCACGGCGGTTGAGGCCGAGCCGGGCCAGGTGGTCAGCGCCGGCACGCCGGTGGTGCGTATCGCCCAGGACGGGCCGCGCGACGTGGTGTTCTCCGTGCCGGAAGACAAGGTCGCGGCCATCAAGCCGGGCTCCGATGTGACGGTGCGCCTGTGGGCTGCCAACGCAAGCGTGACCGGCAAGGTGCGCGAAGTGGCCGCCAGTGCCGACCCGGTCACGCGCACTTATCCGGTCAAGGTCGCCCTGCCCGCGGGTGACGCCGCGGCGCTGGGCGCCACGGCCTATGTGTCGCCCGCGGCGCTGGGCCATGCCGGTGTGCAGGTCATCAAGCTGCCCACCAGCGCGCTGCGCCAGGACGGCAAGGCGACGGCCGTGTGGGTGCTGGACAAGGCCACCATGACGGTGAAGTCGCAGCCCGTGCAGATCGCGACGGCCGACGGCAACGAGGCCGTGATTGCCGCGGGGCTCACGCCTGGCATGCAGGTGGTGGCGGCTGGCGTGCATGTGCTGCAGCCGGGGCAGAAGGTCAGCATCTACGCCGCGCCGGCAGCGAAGTGAGCCGCCCATGACGCAGACCGAACCGAAAGAGGGGTTCAACCTCTCCAAGTGGGCGCTGGACCATCCGGCGCTTACGCGCTACCTGATGGTGGTGCTGATGCTGCTGGGCTTTGCGGCCTATTTCCAGCTGGGGCAGGACGAAGACCCGCCGTTCACCTTCCGCGCGATGGTGGTGCGCACCTACTGGCCGGGTGCGACGGCACAGCAGGTGGCCGAGCAGGTCACCGACAAGATCGAGCGCACGCTGCAGGAGGTGCCCTACGCCGACATCATCCGCAGCTATTCCAAGCCCGGCGAGTCGCAGATCATCTTCCAGATCAAGGACTCGTCCAAACCGGGCGAGGTGCCCAACGTCTGGTACCAGGTGCGCAAGAAGGTGGGCGACATGCGCTTTACCTTGCCGTCGGGCATCCAGGGGCCGTTTTTCAACGACGAGTTCGGCGATGTGTACGGCGTGATCTACGCGCTGGAGTCCGACGGCGGCTTCAGCTACGCCGAGCTCAAGACCTTTGCCGACGATGTGCGCCAGCGGTTGCTGCGCGTGACCGACGTGGCCAAGGTGGAGCTGTTTGGCGCGCAGGACGAAAAGCTGTTCATCGAGATCTCGCAAAAGCGCCTGGCCCAGCTGGGCCTGGACCTGAACCAGGTGCTGGCGCAGCTGGGCCAGCAAAATGCTGTCGAAAGCGCCGGCGCGGTGCAGACGCCGCTGGACGTGGTGCAGGTGCGCGTGGGCGGACAGTTCAACGCGATTGAAGACCTGCGCAACATGCCGGTGCGCGGCAGCTCCGGCAACCAGCTGCGCCTGGGCGATTTCGCCGACATCAAGCGCGGCTATGTGGACCCGCCTTCCATCAAGGTTCGCCACCAGGGCAAGGAGGTTATTGCACTGGGCGTGTCCATGGCCAAGGGGGGTGACATCATTGCCCTGGGCCGGTCGCTGGCCGAGGGCGTGGCGCGCATTGAAAAGGACCTGCCCGCCGGCATCCGGCTGGTACAGGTGCAGGACCAGCCGCGCAACGTGGCCACATCGGTCAATGAATTTGTGCGCGTGCTGGTTGAGGCCGTGGTGATCGTGCTGGCGGTGAGCTTTATCGCCTTGGGCTTTCACAAGCGGCATGAGCCGGGCTTGCCCCTGTGGAGGCGCTACTACATCGACATCCGCCCTGGTCTGGTGGTCGGAATCACGATCCCGCTGGTGCTGGCGGTGACCTTCCTGGCCATGAACTACTGGGGTATCGGCCTGCACAAGATATCGCTGGGCTCGCTGATCATCGCGCTGGGCCTGCTGGTGGACGACGCCATCATTGCCGTGGAGATGATGGTGCGCAAGATGGAAGAGGGTTACGACAAGGTGCGCGCCGCCACCTTTGCCTATGAAGTGACGGCCATGCCCATGCTCACGGGCACGCTGATCACGGCGGTGGGCTTCCTGCCGATCGGCCTGGCGCGCTCCACCGTGGGTGAATACACCTTCGCGATTTTTGCGGTGACGGTGATCGCGCTGGTGCTGAGCTGGCTGGTGTCGGTGTATTTCGTGCCTTACCTGGGAACCCTGATCCTCAAGGCCAAGCCGGTGTCGCCCGAGCACGAGGAGCATTTCGACACGCCGTTCTACCGCAACTTCCGCCGCGCGGTGGACTGGTGCGTGCAGCACCGCTGGATCACCATCGGCGCGACGCTGCTGACCTTTGCGCTGGGCATTGTGGGCATGGGGCGCGTGCAGCAGCAGTTCTTTCCTGATTCCAGCCGTCCTGAAATTCTGGTCGCGCTGTGGTCGCCCGAGGGCACGAGCTTTGCTGCTTCGGAGGAAGTCGCGCGCCGGGTGGAGCAGCGGTTGATGGCCGAGCCGGGCGTCAGCACCGTCAGCACCTGGGTGGGCTCGGGCGTGCCGCGTTTTTACCTGCCGCTGGACCAGGTGTTCCCGCAGACCAACGTGTCGCAGATGATCGTGTTGCCCAAGGACCTGCGCACGCGCGAAACCCTGCGCGTGAAGCTGCCCGCCTTGCTGGCCCAGGAATTCCCCGAGGTGCGTGGCCGGGTGACGCTGCTGCCCAATGGACCGCCGGTGCCCTACCCGGTGATGTTCCGCGTGGTGGGGCCCGACCCGGCGGTGCTGCGCGAGCAGGCCGACCAGGTCAAGGCGGTGATGCGCCAAAGCCCGAACACCCGCGGCGTCAATGACAACTGGAATGAATCGGTCAAGGTGCTGCGCCTGGAGGTGGACCAGGCCAAGGCCCGCGCCCTGGGCGTGACCAGCCAGTCCATTGCGCAGGCGTCGCGCACCATCCTGGCCGGCACCAGCGTGGGCCAGTATCGCGAGGGCGACAAGCTCATCGACATCGTGCTGCGCCAGCCGCTGGACGAGCGCAACGCCATCACCGACGTGGCCAATGCCTACCTGCCCACGGCGTCGGGCCGGTCCATCCCGCTCACGCAGATCGCCAAGCCGGTATTCCACTGGGAGCCGGGCGTGATGTGGCGCGAGGGCCGCAGTTACGCGATCACCGTGCAGTCGGACATCGTGGAAGGCTTGCAGGGCGCGACGGTGACCAACGAGCTGCTGCCGCAACTGCGCGCGCTGGAGGCCAAATGGCCGCCCGGCTACCAGATCCAGGTGGCCGGCGCGGTGGAGGAAAGCTCCAAGGGCTCGTCGTCCATCGTGGTGGGCGTGCCCATCATGCTGTTCCTCACCTTCACGCTGCTGATGCTGCAACTGCACAGCTTCAGCCGCGCGATGCTGGTGTTCCTGACCGGGCCGCTGGGCATTGCGGGCGTGGCCGGTGCCTTGCTGGTGCTGAACCGGCCCTTCGGCTTTGTGGCGCTGCTGGGCGTGATCGCCCTGATGGGCATGATCCAGCGCAACTCCGTGATCCTGATCGACCAGATCGAGCAGGACCGCGCGCGCGGCGTGCCGGCCTGGGACGCGATTGTGGAGTCCGCCGTGCGCCGCCTGCGCCCCATCGTGCTGACCGCCGCCGCCGCCGTGCTGGCCATGATTCCGCTGTCGCGCAGCGTGTTCTGGGGCCCGATGGCCGTGGCCATCATGGGCGGCCTGATCGTGGCGACGGTGCTGACCCTGCTGGCGCTGCCCGCCATGTACGCAGCGTGGTTCCGTATCAGGCGTGAACCCGTTCACGGCTAAAATACCGGGTTGACCGAATTCCAGGCGGGCGCATTGGGGTTCCTTTGTGGAGCCTGATCGCCCGCTGCGTTTTCATTCTGCGCGGGTGGCGAAATTGGTAGACGCACCAGGTTTAGGTCCTGACGCCAGCAATGGTGTGGGGGTTCGAGTCCCCCCCCGCGCACCAGAAGACACCGATTTACCTCAAGAGAGAACCATCATGGCCGTGAACGTAGAAACCCTCGAGAAGCTTGAACGCAAGATCACCCTCACGCTGCCCGTCAACGTGATCCAGTCGGAAGTCGACACGCGCCTCAAGCGACTGGCGCGCACCGTCAAGATGGATGGCTTTCGTCCCGGCAAGGTGCCCATGAACGTGGTCACCCAGCGTTATGGCTATTCGGTGCATTACGAAGTCATGAACGACAAGGTGGGCGAGGCCTTTGCCACCGCCGCCAACGAGGCCAAGCTGCGTGTCGCCGGCCAGCCCCGTATTACCGAAAAGGAAGAAGCCCCCGAAGGCGAGCTGGCTTTTGACGCCGTGTTCGAGGTTTACCCGGACGTCAAGATCGGTGACCTGGCAACGGCCGAGGTGGAAAAGATTACCGCCGAGGTGAGCGACGCCGCCATCGACAAGACGCTGGAGATTCTGCGCAAGCAGCGCCGCACCTTTGCCCAGCGCGCGCAGGACGCAGCAGCCCAGGACGGCGACCGTGTGACGGTGGACTTTGAAGGCAAGATCGACGGCGAACCTTTCCAGGGTGGCAAGGCCGAAGCCTTCCAGTTCCTGGTGGGCGAAGGCCAGATGCTCAAGGAATTTGAAGACGCCGTGCGCGGCATGAAGTCGGGCGAAAGCAAGACCTTCCCGCTGGCTTTCCCCGCTGATTACCACGGCAAGGACGTGGCCGGCAAAACGGCTGACTTCCTGGTCACCGTGACCAGGATCGAAGCAGCCCACCTTCCCGAAGTGAACGAAGCCCTGGCCAAGTCGCTGGGCATTGCGGATGAAACCGTCGAAGGCCTGCGCGCCGACATCAAGAAAAACCTGGAGCGTGAAGTCAAGTTCCGCCTGCTGGCGCGCAACAAGAACGCCGTGATGGACGCCCTGGTGGCCAAGGCTGAACTGGACCTGCCCAATGCCGCTGTTCAGGCCGAGATCGACCGCATGATTGAAGGCGCCCGCGCCGACCTCAAGCAACGCGGCATCAAGGACGCCGACAAGGCACCGATCCCGGCCGACGTATTCCGCCCGCAGGCGGAGCGCCGCGTGCGTCTGGGCCTGGTGGTAGCCGAGCTGGTGCGTACGAACGAACTGCATGCCAGGCCCGAGCAGGTCAAGGCCCATGTCGAGGAACTGTCCGCAAGCTATGAGAAGCCGGCAGACGTGGTCCGCTGGTACTACAGCGATACGCGCCGCCTGGCCGAGGTGGAGGCCATCGTCATCGAAAACAACGTGACCGAGTTCGTGCTGTCCAAGGCCAAAACCGTGGACAAGACGATTTCGTTTGACGAACTGATGGGCCAGCAGGGCTGACCTGCGCTGAACCCGTGACCGGTGGGGCTTGTGCGGGCTTGCAGTCCGTTGCACAGGCCCCATCTGTTTTTCTGGTTACAGTAAAGGCACAACGGAGCAAACAATGAGCGCACTTGAAACCCAGGCCCTCGGCATGATCCCGATGGTCATCGAACAGTCCGGTCGCGGCGAGCGGTCCTATGACATCTATTCGCGGCTGCTCAAGGAGCGCGTGATTTTCCTGGTGGGCGAGGTCAACGACCAGACCGCCAACCTGGTGGTGGCCCAGCTGCTGTTCCTGGAAAGTGAAAACCCCGACAAGGACATCTCGTTCTACATCAACTCCCCGGGCGGCAGCGTCACGGCTGGCATGGCGATTTACGACACCATGAACTTCATCAAGCCGGATGTGTCCACGCTGTGCTGCGGCTTTGCGGCCAGCATGGGGGCCTTCCTGCTGGCGGCGGGGGCCAAGGGCAAGCGTTTTTCGCTGCCCAACTCCAAGATCATGATCCACCAGGTGCTCGGTGGCGCCCGTGGTCAGGCCACGGACATCGAGATCCATGCCCGCGACATCCTGCGCACCAAGGACCAGATGAACCGCATCCTGGCCGAGCGCACGGGCCAGCCGCTGGAGAAAATCAAGGCCGACACCGAGCGCGACTACTTCCTGACAGCCGAGGAGTCCCGCGACTACGGCCTCATTGACCAGGTGATCGCCAAACGACCCTGACCGGCAACCGCCCCGGTTGCACCGCAGCAACGGCGTTTTCTGTAACAGAAAGCGCCGTTTTTTATTTGGTTATCATCCAGAAACTCCCCGTAACAAGGCACCGCACACATGGCCGAGAAAAAAGGCGCTTCCAGCGAAAAGACTCTTTACTGCTCCTTTTGCGGCAAGAGCCAGCACGAGGTGAAGAAGCTGATCGCCGGTCCGTCCGTGTTTATCTGCGACGAGTGCATTGACCTGTGCAACGAGATCATCCGCGACGAACTTCCCGCAGGCGAGGAGGCTCGCGAAGGGCGGGGCGATCTTCCCACGCCGGCCGAGATCAAGACCAACCTGGACAACTATGTCATTGGCCAGGAAACCGCCAAGCGCACCCTGGCTGTTGCGGTGTACAACCACTACAAGCGCCTGCGCCACAAGGAAAAGGCCAAGAAGGACGACGTTGAACTGGCCAAGAGCAACATCCTGCTGATCGGCCCCACGGGCTCGGGCAAGACACTGCTGGCCCAGACTCTGGCGCGCATGCTGGACGTGCCCTTCGTGATGGCTGATGCGACCACCCTGACCGAAGCCGGTTATGTGGGCGAAGACGTCGAAAACATCATCCAGAAGCTGTTGCAAAGCTGCAACTACGAAGTGGAGCGTGCCCAGCGAGGCATCGTGTACATCGACGAGATCGACAAGATTTCGCGCAAGTCCGACAACCCGTCCATCACGCGCGACGTGTCAGGCGAGGGCGTGCAGCAGGCGCTGCTCAAGCTAATTGAAGGCACCATGGCCAGCGTGCCGCCACAAGGCGGGCGCAAGCACCCCAACCAGGACTTCCTGCAGATTGACACGACCAATATCCTGTTCATCTGTGGCGGCGCGTTCGCCGGCATGGAAAAGGTGATCGAAAGCCGAACGGAAGCATCTGGCATTGGCTTTGGCGCTGCGGTGCGCAGCAAGCAGCAGCGCAGCCTGACGGAGGTCTTCAGCGAAGTCGAACCCGAAGACCTCATCAAATTCGGCCTGATCCCCGAGTTGGTCGGCCGCATGCCCGTGGTCGCAACGCTGGCTGAACTCAGCGAAGACGCGTTGGTGCAGATCCTCACCGAGCCCAAGAATGCGCTGGTCAAGCAGTACAGCAAGCTGCTGTCCATGGAGGGCGTGGACCTGGAAATCCGCCCCAATGCGCTCAAGGCCATCGCCCGCAAGGCGCTGGCCCGCAAGACCGGTGCCCGTGGCCTGCGCTCCATCCTGGAGCAGTCGCTGATTGACACCATGTTTGAGTTGCCCAACGCCTCGAACGTGGACAAGGTCGTGGTGGATGAGTCCACCATTGACGAAAACAAGCCGCCGTTGCTCGTTTACCGCGAAGCCGCCAAGAAGGCGTAACGGTCATCCCAGGCCACCGCCGCCAGTGACTTTTTGCACGGCAACAACCCTGAAAGCCGCGTTGCGATGCGGACGGGTTGAAAATCCCCATTTGCCGCCGATATTGAACAGGTAACAAAAAGGATATTCATGTCCGGACATACTCCCCTGCCTGCCGACCCCCTTGACCTGCCGTTGTTGCCCTTGCGCGACGTGGTGGTATTCCCCCACATGGTCATCCCGCTGTTCGTCGGCCGGCCCAAGAGCATCAAGGCCCTGGAAGCCGCGATGGAGTCTGAGCGCCGCATCATGCTGGTGGCCCAGAAGGCCGCTGCCAAGGACGAGCCTTCGGTGGCCGACATGTTCGATGTGGGCTGCGTGTCCACCATCCTGCAGATGCTCAAGCTGCCGGATGGCACGGTCAAGGTGCTGGTCGAAGGGCAGCAGCGCGCCCGGGTGAACCGCATCGATGAAGGTGAAGCCCACTTCAGCGCCAATGTCACCCCGGTGGTTCCCGCGGCCGATCAGAAGACCAGCGAAGTGGAGGCCCTGCGCCGCGCCGTGATGCAGCAGTTTGACCAGTACGTCAAGCTCAACAAGAAGATTCCCCCCGAGATCCTCACGTCGATTTCCAGCATCGACGATCCAGGCCGCCTGGCCGACACCATCGCCGCGCACCTGCCGCTCAAGCTGGACAACAAGCAGATCGTGCTGGACCTGGCCGACGTGAAGCTGCGCCTGGAAAACCTGTTCGAGCAGATTGAGCGCGAAGTCGACATCCTGAACGTTGACAAGAAGATCCGCGGCCGCGTCAAGCGCCAGATGGAAAAGAACCAGCGCGACTTCTACCTGAACGAGCAGGTCAAGGCTATCCAGAAAGAGCTGGGTGAGGGTGAAGAGGGCGCGGATATCGAAGAGATCGAAAAGAAGATCAAGGCCGCAAAGATGCCCAAGGACGCCCGCAAGAAGGCGGACGCGGAACTCAAGAAGCTCAAGCTGATGTCGCCCATGTCAGCCGAAGCCACCGTGGTGCGCAACTACATTGATGTGCTCACCAACCTGCCGTGGTCCAAAAAAACCAAGATCAAGCACGACCTGGCCAATGCCGAGGGCGTGCTCAACGAAGATCACTATGGCCTGGACAAGGTCAAGGACCGCATCCTTGAGTACCTCGCGGTGCAGCAGCGGGTGGACAAGGTCAAGGCGCCCATCCTGTGCCTGGTGGGGCCGCCCGGCGTGGGCAAGACCTCGCTGGGCCAGTCAATTGCCAAGGCCACCGGGCGCAAGTACGTGCGCATGGCGCTGGGCGGCATGCGTGACGAGGCCGAGATCCGCGGCCACCGCCGTACCTACATCGGCGCGCTGCCGGGCAAGGTGCTGCAAAGCCTGAGCAAGGTCGGCACGCGCAACCCGCTGTTCCTGCTGGACGAAATCGACAAACTGGGCACGGACTTCCGCGGCGACCCGTCCAGCGCGTTGCTGGAGGTGCTCGATCCCGAGCAGAACCACACCTTTGGCGACCACTACGTCGAGGTCGATTTCGACCTGAGCGACGTGATGTTCGTGGCGACGTCCAATTCCATGAACATTCCGCCGGCGTTGCTGGACCGCATGGAAGTCATCCGCCTGTCGGGCTACACCGAGGACGAGAAGACCAACATCGCGATGAAGTACCTCGCGCCCAAGCAGATGACGAACAACGGCGTGAAAGAGGACGAACTCCTCATCACCGAGGAAGCCATACGCGACATCGTGCGCTATTACACGCGCGAAGCCGGCGTGCGGTCGCTGGAGCGCGAGCTGTCCAAGATCTGCCGCAAGGTGGTCAAGGGTCTGCAGCTCAAGAAGATGACGCCGCAGGTGAAGGTGACGGGCGACAACCTCAACGACTTTCTGGGCGTGCGCAAGTACACCTATGGTCGCGCCGAGCAGCAGAACCAGGTGGGCCAGGTCGTGGGTCTGGCCTGGACGGAAGTGGGCGGCGACCTGCTGACGATCGAGGCCGCGCTGATGCCGGGCAAAGGCGTGATCACGACCACGGGTTCGCTTGGCGACGTGATGAAGGAATCCGTGGCGGCGGCCCGTACCGTGGTGCGCAGCCGCGCCCGGGGCCTGGGCATCAAGGACGACGTGTTCGAAAAGAACGACATGCACATCCACGTGCCTGACGGCGCCACGCCCAAGGATGGCCCGAGCGCCGGTGCCGCCATGACGACGGCGATCGTGTCGGCGCTCACCGGCATTCCGGTGCGCGGTGATGTGGCCATGACGGGTGAGATCACCTTGCGCGGAGAGGTCACTGCCATTGGCGGCCTGAAGGAAAAGCTGCTTGCCGCGCTGCGTGGCGGCATCAAGACGGTGTTGATCCCGCAAGAGAATGCCAAGGACCTGCAGGAGATCCCTGACAACGTGAAGCAGGGCCTGGAGATCGTGCCGGTCAAGTGGATCGACAAGGTGCTCGAGGTTGCGCTGGAGCGCCTGCCCACCCCCCTGCCGGACGAAGAGCCTGTGGCTGCTGCGCCGCTGGCCAAAGCCCCCGAAGCGCCGGCATCGATAAAACATTGAGAGGGCTTGCGACAGCCCGGAAAATTACGCTATAATTTGAGGCTTGAAACGCGGGAATAGCTCAGTTGGTAGAGCGCAACCTTGCCAAGGTTGAGGTCGAGAGTTCGAGACTCTTTTCCCGCTCCAGATTTCCAAAAAGGGAAGCCCAGGCTTCCCTTTTTTGTCAGTGAAAATCCGAAACCACCCGGCGCGATAGCAAAGCGGTTATGCACCGGATTGCAAATCCGATCAGCCCAGTTCGACTCTGGGTCGCGCCTCCATCTAAGCCGTTGATTTTGCTAGGTTTCTAGCGAGGTCAGCGGCTTTTTAACTTTCTACTTTTCTCCGCACTTTTCTCCAGCCGTCGATTCCAGCGGCCAACACTCGGGTGTGTCGGGCATGCGGTTGTACTTTTTCTGGTTGTCCGTGGCGGGCAAAACGTCCAGATTCTGGTGGACGTGCAGGCCGCAAACCAGGCGCCCCTGCAGTGGGTAGTGGTGATCGACGTGGTGCACGATGCCTGTGGCCATCGTCAGCTGTCGGGCGCGCTGGTACACCTGTTCAATCGCTGCCAGATCGGCCCATGCCGGCATCTGCAGGCCAGCGCGGCGCTTGCGGGCGTGGTGGGCCAGCTTCGCTTTGAACTCGGGCGTTTGGCGGTGTGCTTGACGCCGTTGCGGCGCGGCTGCAGCGTGCGCCTGGCGCTGGATTGAGGCCACTAGCTTGGCAAATGCCTTGCGCGCTACAAGCTCGTTCTGGCCAAGATCAATCAAGGTGTGGCCTCTGCGGCCTTTGTTCCACTGCAGGAACCACCAGCGGCCCATTGAGTAGCCAAACTGGGGGTCCGTCACACTCATGGCTGCTGCCCCTTGCTGGCCAGCTCAGCCATCGCCTTGAGCACCTTGCCCGCCAGCTCATCACTCACCGCGCGCGGCAGATCGGCGGCCGCGCCTGTCTCGGCTTCCGGCCGCACATAGTGGGCTGTTTGCTTGTCGGTGGTGTGGCCGGCGCTGCGCCTGGCCACGTCGCGCCCGTGGGTCTTGTCGATCTGCGTGATGGCGGTGGGCCTGATGTCCAGGCGCGCGAATTCAACCCACTCGATGCCGGCGGCCTTGCACACCGCGCGCGCCATCGTGCGGGCCTTGTCGAAGCGACTGCGCACCGTGCCCTTGGCGTGCAGCTGCTGGCCGCGTTCGTCAAACAGTACATACAGGCTGTGCGGGTTCATCTGGCGCCGGCGTTCAATCAGCGCCTGCAGCTCGGCGGTGATGGGCACGCGCTTGGCCGCGCGGCCGCGCCTGGCTGTCTTGGGCATCTGCACTTCCAGCTCGGTGGCGCCAGGCTCGGGCATGGCCACGCGGATCACTTCGCTGGGCCGGGTGGCCAGCATGTGCGACAGGTCCAGCGTGTCGCGCACCAGCTGGTCGGCGCACTGCCACACCACCCAGTACACGTCCGCCGGCACGGTGGGCCGCCTGGTGCGCTCCACCTTCATCTGCAGCCGCAGGCCACGGTCCACCGGATTGGCGGCCACCATGTAGCCGCGCGGCCGCGCCCAGGCGCACAGCAGGCCCAGGAAGTTCACTTCACGCTTGCCACGGTCTTTGCTGCTGCGCTTGTCGAAATACTGCAGCAGCACGGGCTGCGTCAGAGCATCAATGTTGCCTTTGCCAAACACGGGCTCCAGCTCGCGCCACAGCGTTTCATAGTCGCCCAGCGTGCGCCGCGTCAGGCGGCCGGCCTTCACTTCGCCCTGCGCCCACAGCAGCCACCGGCCGTAGATGGTGGCGATGGCTTTCTCACTGGCGGGCATTTGCACAGGCGTGCCGGCCACCTTGGCGTATGCCATCAAAACCTCGGCCGGCGGGATGGCCGGCGACGTGCTGGCCAGTAGATCGCCCAGGGGCACCGGCTTGGCCCGCGCACCTGGTGTGCCGCCAGACCCGCGAGGCGGCTGGTAATACCAGCCCGTCCAGACCTTGCCCGCCTTGTTGGTATAGGTGCGTTTGACCAGGTGGGGGAGCTTCATGGTGCGCATGGTACTACCGCCTATGCGCGCTCGATGATGGCGCGGATCAGGTTGGCGGCCGGTGGCGGGCACACGGCATTGCCCAGCATGTGGATGGCCAGGCGGTGGTTGTCTGGCAGCTTGTAGGTGGGCGGGAAGCCCATCAGCGCGCGCGTTTCCTCTTTGCTTGGCAGGCGCATCCGGTTGCCGTTGATGATGCCGTAGCGGTCGTGCGTGGTGATCGTGCCGATGGGCCGATGCAGGGACCGGCCGCCCTTTGAATTTCCGTAGTGCGCGATCAGGAATTGCCGCCCGTGCTGCCGGCGACCTTCTGCTACTTTGGCCAGCGTGGCAGCGGCCCGGCCCGGCCGGTCGATCAGACTCCACTTGCCGGCGCGCATGTCAATGACGCCGCTGGCGGGTTTGTGCTGCAGGCGGGGTAGATCCACTTGCAGCGGCTTTTTGCTGCGGCTCAGCACAATGAACGCGCGCAGCCTGTTCTGTGGCACGCCATGGTCGGCGGCATCGATGATCTGTTCGTTGACGGCGTAGCCCAGCGTGCGCAGGGCTTCTTTCCACACCGGGTACAGCTGCCACTGCAGGAACTCGGGCACGTTCTCCACCAGGCCAAGCTTGGGCCGGTGGTATTCCAGCGCAGCCACCACCGCGAACGCTGTGGTTCGCTGCACGTCGTGGTGTGGCTTGTCTGCGCCGCGTGCGCGCGAATGGCCTTGGCAGGCCGGCGAAGCCAGCAAAATGTCCATCTTGGGCACTTGGGACCAATCGGCTTGCTGCAGGTCCTGGCAGGCGTGTTGGGTGTCGGGGTGGTTCATGGCGTGCACCTGTACCGCCTGGGGCCAATGGTTGGCCGCCCACACCACTTTGCAGCCGGCCATGGTGGCGGCCTGTGAAAAGCCACCCAGGCCGGAAAACAGGTCAACGGCTTTGACGGTCATCGCACGTTGTCCAGGTTGAAGCCATCGCCGGCGGCCGCCGGGCTCGCTGTGATGTGGTCAGGCTCCAGCCCGGCCAGGCGCAGGTGGGCGTACAGCTGGCCCACGATGACGCTGCCATCGGCTGCCAGTTCGTGTTTCCAGCGGTGGTCGGCCAGCCAGGCGATCTGTGCCGGCCGCTGCGTGCGGCCGGTGATCCTGGCCAGCGCCTCGGGCGATAGCGTCAGGTCGTCGGGCAGGGCGATCTGCAGGGTGGTGGTCATAGCGCCCCCAGCAGGCCTTGCAGGTTGATCCTTCGCTGAATCACGTGCTTTGCCTGCATCTGCTCCCCTGTCAGCCTGGCCGCGTGGTCGATGACCATGCTGCGGGGCCGCGCGGTGCGGGCGGTGTGCCGGGTCAGCCAGTACGGTGCAACGATTTCTAGGTCTTCCCGCTGCAGGTGCATTGCCAGTGCTCTCGGGTAGTCAAGGCGTCCGTTGCACCAGACAAAGATGGCGCCGATGGGTGCCGCCATCATTTGCTGGGTGGTGGCGCCGGCCTGTCGTTCGGCCGGCGTTGGATGGTTGGCCAGGAAGTAGCTTAGGGCCGCCACGCCGCGCGCATCGCCCTTGCTCAGCAGCCACATGGCCCACCCGGCCAAGGCCTCGGGCGACATTGCCGGCGTGGTGGTGATCGGTGTGTTTGTCACGGCGGTGGTTCCTTGCCTTGCCATCCGGCCGCGAGCGTGGCCACGCGGCGCAACCTGTCGGTGGCGTAGGCATGGTCCGCAATGGCCTTTTGCAGCTCTGCAGCGCACTCGCTGGCGTGCTGTGTAGCTGGGCGGCGGCTGTAGTGGATGGTTTCCAGCACGTCGCGATCCAGATCGCGCAGCATGGCGTGCAGCTCCTGACGCGACAGGCTGGCCGTAGCGAACTTCTCGCCAGGCAGCTCGCCCGATTCGTCGCCGCGTATATCCGTCAGGCGCACCAGCAGGCACGCGCGGCTTTCTATGTTGCCGGCGTCGTCGGTGTCCAGGGTGAGGCTGTAGCTTCCAAACGCGGGGTCTGAAAACTTTGGGGCGTCGTTGCTCACGGTATCCCGCGTCATTGCCGCCGCTGCTCCATCGGGTCAGGCGTGAAAACTGGGTTGGAGTGCTCGGACTTCAACATGCGGTCGATGACTTTGGCGCAGCCGCTGAACATGAGGGCTGCACCTGTCAGATCAGCCGCCAGGCCGGCCATCATGTTCGCCGTCGCCACCCTGTCCTGCTGCTGAGCGGCCTTGTCGCCGGCGTAATCCTCCAGCTTGGATTTCAGACGCAGTTGCCCGGCCGCTTCGTCAATCCAGGCGCAGGAATAGCTCGGTGTCACGTCGTAGAAAAACTCTGTCATGCCTGGCGTGTGAAGCGCCACCACGGCGCCCAGGTCGTGCTCTTTCAGAATTCCCTCGATCTTGGCGCGCGCAATTTTTAGGCGCTGCTGGTCGGGTGCGTCAATGGAGTAGGTGCGCTTGCCCATCATGCCCTCACTGTCTTGTTCGCGGCCTTGCGTTCGGCGCGCTCACGGGCACGGCGCTGGGCGCGGTTCTCGTTTTCGCGCGGCCGTTGTTCCGCTGCTGTGGTCGGATACCGCTGGGTCAGCGCGTCACGAAACGCCGTGAAGTCGGCGGCATCCTCAATGGCTCGGTTCATCATGCGCATTTCGCGCCTCCTGTCGTATTGGTTTGTCGTTTGGCCCGACTGCGTTCGCGCCCCAGCTCGTAGCGCGCCTGGATAGCGGCTTGGTCTGCTTCATTGCTGCTGCACCATTTCGACAGTGCCTGGCAGCACGTGGCGCACGTGCGTCCGCTGGTCACCTTGCCGTCATACAGGTACCGCTCCACGCGGTGACGCTCGCCCGGTGCGATATCTCCTAGGCAGGGGTAGCACGCACCAGCGTGATGTTTTGCCGCCGTGACCATGCGGACATTCAGAACGCGGCCGGCGTCGCCTTTGCTGTCAGCGTCAAAGTCGACATCGTGTAGGATCGCCCGCTCTTGTTCGGGGGTGTAAGTCTTTGCGCTCATCGCTGCTCCTCCCATCCATGGCCGCGCAGCTGCGCTTTGCTCCTATCGTCCAGCCGGGCCACTTCAAGGTCTGCCAGCTTTTCCGGCCCAGGCGTTTCCGCTGCATCCTCCAGTGATGCCCACGCATAAGCGGACTCCTTGGTGGCTAATCGCTCGTTCCAGCCGTGGTGAATGAGGCGTGCGGCATAACGGCGTTGCCATTCGTCAGCGTCAATCGCTGCAGCGGCGCGTTTGCCTGGCACCAGTTGCAGCGTGCTCAGCGAGTCGATGCAGCGCAAGATGGCCGGCCACCTGGGCCGCACCAGCCACACCCACACACCCACCAGGCTGCTGACCACAAACACAATCTGCTGCACCAGCATGCCGTCGTGCTTTTGCTGCAGCGCGAACACGATCCAGGCGGCATTACTCACCAGGTAGGCCACAAACCCCCAGCCGCTGTACCTGCAGCGCACGGCCAGCAGGGCGGTGCCCAGCACGCCGAAGAACGCGCCGATGAATTCAATGGGTGTGATGGTCATGGTCTGCCCTTGTTAAAGCTGGCCGTTGGCGTACTCGGCCATGGCGTAGTAGGCGGTGGAAATCAGCTCTGGATCGTCCATCAGCGCCAGCTCTTCGGGGGTTTTGCTGCATTCTTCAAACGAATGAGCGAAGTTGATAACGGCTGTGCGCTGCTCAGCTGTCAGCGGGCCTTGCATGCCGTACACATGCCAGGCTTCAACCTGCATGCCGATGGTGAAGACCTTCTGATCCGCAACGACTTGGCACGCTTGTGTTGGTGCCGTGGCTGCTGCAGGCTCCACAGTGCACGCATCCACGTCCAGCAGCCTGCCGCCCTTTGCCGGGTCAATGGGCCGTTCACCAGGGCGCAGGGCTTCCATGGCCCGCACGATGCTGGTGACGATGGCCAGATCACGGCCGGCGCACGGTGCGCCCCACACCATGGCGGTCAGAGCTTTGATTTCGGCGGGGGCCATCGGTGCCGCCGCCCTCGCAGTGCTCTCTCTGTGGCTCCAAAGGAAGGCGCAGTAAGCGGCCACGTCCAGCGGGTCGCCTTTAGCAATGTGCTCCAGCAGCTTGCCACGGCATTCATCCATCCAGTCCGGCGACATCCAGCCATCGCTGTACCCATACTTCACTTCGGCAGCGGCCAGTTTCTTGGCCAAGGCACGGGCAAAGCGCACCACCAAGTTAACCGTCGCGGGGTGCAGCGCCGCGCCATTGGTTAGCCACGGGGCAAGGCGCTGCTCAATCTCAGGTGGCAAAGCGGCATCGTGCCAACGGTCTGGCTGCCCACTGAGCCGCTGCGTGTCTGCCTGGGCTACGGCGCGTTCAGTATCGATGTAGGCGTGCATTTGGTCCGCTGTGAAGACCTTGTACGCGGAACCCCATTTCGCAAAGTCCTGCGGCGGGATGATGATTGACCCTGCGCCAGACATGGCCACGTAAGCATCAGGCTCCGGCAGCGGCGGATACTCCCTCTGCCCGGTGCGTTGGGTGGTATTGGTATTCATAGCAAACTCTCCTGAATCGGTTGGGGCAGGCTTTCAGCCGGCGCCTGCAGCACGCGGCCGCCGGTGTGCACTGTCTGGCGCAGGGCCTTGTCGCGGGCGGCGTGCAGCTCGCTCACGCTCAGGTGCTGCAGCTGGAAGCTGTGCAGGTGGATGGCTTCGCGCAGCGCGGCCAGTTCGTCAAAGTACAGCGCGGTGGGCGTCCATTCGGTCGGGCCATCGGTGGCGCGCTGCCAGATCGCCTGCAGCGCGGCATGCCCAGCGGCAAAGTGGCCCTGCAGGCCACGCACCACGCCCTGGGCGTCGATGGCCAGGGCCACGGTCACGGCCGCCTGCATGCCGGCCCAGTCGTTGTAGGTGGCCACGCCCGTGCGCAGCGCCTTGAAGCCGTGGATGGCGGGCAGCAGCACGCGCCGGCGTTCGTTGTCGGTCAGCCTGGTCGCGCGCAGCTTCACCACCTGCAGCGCGTTGGCCATGATCTTGCGCGGCGTGCGTGCACGCGCATGCACAGGGCGCTGTGCGCGCGCAGCTTCACCACCTGCAGCGCGTTGGCCATGATCTTGCGCGGCGTGCGTGCACGCGCATGCACAGGGCGCTGTGCGCGCGCAGCGGCGCGTTTTTGCTGGCGGTTCAGGGGGGCGGCAGGGGTGCCGGCTTCGGTGTGTTGGGCAGTGGTCTGCATGGCTTGCCTCAGTGCACGTTGGTCGCAGGCTTGTCGAAGCCTTCGCCCATGTCGGCCCGGTTTCGCTCCAGCCCTACGATGACGTTGTGCAGTGCTTCGCGCGCTGCGTCAAAGCCTAGGTCGGCCACCATGGCGCCAGCCGCACCGCCCAGCAGGCCATGCCAGAGCTGCGTGCGGGATGCGTTGTTGGGCATGATGCGTGACAGGTGTTGTAGCGGCTCCACCATCGCGCGCATGACCTGGGCGCCAGCGAATGCGGGGCCGTGGCCAAGGTCAATCTCAACAGCGCGGTGTTGCATCCTTTGCTCCGGTGCGTCATCGTCCACGCCTTGCCGGCGTGGGATGTTCTGCGCGTCCTGTTCAAACACGGCATCCGTCAGCGGCTGACCGGTGGTCATCAGCTTCATGGCGGTTTCAATGCTGATACACCGGCGCAGGAACTGCGGCACGGGCTCATTGGTCAGCACCAGGTGGTTGGTCAGTGGCAGCGAATCGCCCGGATACCAGTCTTCGCGCCAGTGAGCCAGGCCAAAGTGCCGGGCCAGCCTTGGCGCGTTGCGGCTCTTGCCGCTGCCCTGCGGGCCATAAAGGATCACGCTCTTGGGCGCTGATAGGTTGTCAGTCATGTTGTGCCTCTGCTTTTTTGAGGTGGTTGGGGGTGGTTGCTCTTGAAAATCTTGTGCAGCCCTGCCGCCACGGCGTGCCCGCGTTTCAGCAGTGCGCGGGCGATCTGCGCCTGCTCCTGGTGGCTGTGGCTGGCCTGGCGCACCTGGCCTAGGTAGCTGTTGCCGGCGGCATGCACCGCGCTGGCGGGCATCTGCTGGATGCGTTTGATGGCGGCCTGCACAGACCGTCTGCGCGTGGTGCGGCGCCACGGCTTCACCACCTGGCCCACAAAGTCCACGCCGCGCGCCACGGGCTGCAGGATCGTCTTGCGTGGGTTCAGTTGTGCGCCCAGGCGCTCGGGCAAAAAGGTGCTCAGGTCGGTCAGCGCCGCGTTCAGCCAGTCGGCTGACTCGTGAAGCAAGTAGAAGTCATCCACGTACCGGCCGTAGTACCGGCCGCGCAGGGTGCACTTCACATGCTTGTCCAGCGCGTCCAGATGCACGTTGGCAAAGAACTGGCTGCTCAGGTTGCCAATGGGCAGGCCTGTGTCGTCTGGTGCATTCACCAGGCGTTTGTGTGGCGGCACGCGCTCAATCAATGAGCGGTCGCCGCGATACTCGTAGTCGGTGCGCGGGTCGTGCATCAGCACGGTGTCGGTCAGCCACCGCCAGTACGGGTCTGTCACGCGCGCATGCAACTGAGCCTGCAGCACGGGCTTCTTGATGCTGACAAAGAAATTGGCCAGGTCGCATTTCAGGTAAAACGCGGGCCGCGCCCAGTTCTGCGTGATGCTGCGCACGTCATGCTCCAGGCGCTGGGCGGCGTAGCCGGTGCCGCGCCCTGGGATGCACGCTGAGCTGTTGGCAATGAAGCTGCACAGGAACGCCGGCGCGATGGCGTTGTATAGCAGTTGGTGCACGATGCGGTCACGGAACGATGCCGCCCACACCTCGCGCGGGCGCGGGTGTGTCACGACAAAGCAGGTGCTGCGGCCGGGCGCGTAGGTGCCGTCCAGCAGATCGGCGGCCAGCTCGCACAGGTTGCGCTCGATGTCGGCGCGGAAAATGGCGGCGCTATCGGTGCTGCGCTTGTATCGCTCGCACTGTTCCCAGGCCTGCACCAGCTGCGCCATTGAAAAGGGTGCCCCGTGGGGCGATGAACCTGCGGACTGCCCGCACACGAAGCTCGTTGTCCTTGTCGTTCCAGTTGCTGTTGCCGTAAGCAAAGTTCTGGGCGTAGGCGTTGTGGCTGTCGTTCTGCGTGCTGTTGAGCTATCTACGTCGCCGCACCGGCCGCCAGGGCTGGCCAGTGTGGAAACTGCACCGGACCAAAGCGCGAGCTGATGCCCGCCGGTATCCGTGGTGTGCATGGCGGTGGGCGCATGGCCCAGCGGCTCAACCAGATTCATAAAAAAGCGCGCGGGCATGAGGCCATGGCTTTCATGCTGCAGGCGCCGCTGCAAATAGGTCGCCGGGCGGGGTGTGTGTCCGTCCGGTGGTGGCGTCAGGTTCGTCTTGCAAGCCTGCGCGCCGGCGTGTTTCCTTTCTCCAGCCCGTGCATTGCTTGCCAAGGGCGTCTGTTAGTGCCAGTGTTTCGCTCCATTGCCCGCGCTGTACCGCGCGCACGCGGCGGCCGTTGCGCAGCAGCACCGTTACGGCCTCAATGTGTTCGGCCAGTACGTCCAGCCGCTCCATCCTGGTGGTTGGTGTTGCCGCCTTGTTGGCCCGTGCCACCTGCAGCAGGATGTCGGCTGCCAGGCCTGCCACGCGCTGGCCCACCACCAGGCGAAACTCGCGCGGCACATGCTTTTGCAGCGCAAGCATCAGCACAAAGAACGCTTCGGCGGTCTTGTAAATGTCCAGGTCGGTGTGCAGGCTCATGGGTTATGCGTGGTTCGGTGCTGATCGGTCGGCTGCGCGGGCCAAGTGGTCAAGCTGTGAAGTGGTGAAGTTGAATCCGGCGGACTGCCCGCACACGAAGCTCGTTGACCTTGCCGCCCCAGTAGCTGTAGCCGTAAGCAAAGTCCTGGGCGTAGGCGACGTGGCTGTCGCTCTGCGTGCTGGTCCAGTAGGTGCGCTTGTCGAATAGCTCGGGCACGTTGGCGTACAGCGCCCACATTTCTGCACGCGCGGGGATGTAGAGGTCGCTGTGGCCTTCGATGGTGAGCTGTCGCACCTGCGTTGCAATGGCGCATCCGCTGGCAGCCATGGCCAGCGTGTTGCGCCAGCCATCGGTGAAGCTCTTGGCGCCGGCCACGTCCTGGCCGCGTTGGCCCCAGGGTGATTCTTTCAGGTCGGCCAAATCGGCCAGCGGCACGATGACGGCGTAGTCGGGCTCGCGCTTTTTGCCGACAAGCGCGCCGCGCAGGATGGCGCCGAGGCGGCCGCCTTCGCCGGGCACGATGTCGCCAAACGTCGGCAGTGTGGGGTGATGCTTCATTGCAATGCTCCAGTAGTGAATTGATCGTCCGGCTGCGCCGGCCAAGGGGTGAAGTGGTGAAGGGTTAAAGTTGAATCCAGCGGACTGCCCGCACACGAAGCTCGCTGCCCCTGTTGCCCCAGAAGCTGAAGCCGTAAGCAAAGTTCTGGGCGAAGGCGTTGTGGCTGTCGCCCTGCGTGCTGCTCCAATACCAGCCCTTCGGGTTGAAGGCTTCGGGCGCGAAAACGTAGCAGGCCATCAGCTCGGCCTGGCTGGGCAGGTGGAAGTCGGCATGTCCATCAGCCTGGTGCTGGTGTGCCCAGCTAGCCGCCGGGTGATCGTGGCCACTGGCCAGCAGCGCGGCGGTGTTTGTACGGCCGTTGTGGTGGCTGTTGGCGCCTGCGATGTTGATATACGGGCCGTACTTGGCGTGCTCCAGTTCCTCCTGTGATGCGATCAGGTGGCGCGCCGGCGCGCCATCGCGCGCCGGCAGGCTGGCGATGTACAGGCCACCCTGGCCGGGCCAGTAAATGCCGTGGGCGGGCGGGGTGAGGATGGGGGTCGATGTGTTCATGGTTATCTCCGGTTGGTGGTGGGTGATGGGTTAGGCAGTGGCAACTTCGGCCGGCTTCGTGGGGAAGGGCCAGTTCTTGTCAACGTAGGCGGCCGGCGGCTGGTCCAGGCCTTTGATTTCCAGCTGGGCTGTTTCAGCTGCGGCCTTGTCGGCTGGCTTTGCGGCTGCGTCGGCGGTGGGCGTGCCCTGGCGCGGTGCCGGCACGCTCACCAGCTCCAGCTCGTCAGCCGTGCCGGCGGTGTAGTCGCTGGGCTTTTTGCTGAATCGCACGTCAAAGCCGCCGGCGGATACGGTGTCAATCACGCCTTCACGGCCGCACACCTTGCGGAAGTTGCCCGCCGGGCCGCGCAGGCCTTGTTTGAAGCGCACGCGGTCGCCCACCTTGAACTGGGTGGTGGGTTCGTCGGCCGTCAGCAGCTCGTCGGCGTGAAAGCTGTTGGGGCAGCGGCTCATGCCGCCCTTGGCCTTGGGGTCGGCCATGGTGATCCATGCCGCTGCGTCTCCGCATCGCTGGTCAAACACGCCCACATAGCCCGCAAAGCGCGCGTTGCGGCCCAGCTTGGCCTTGTCGTCAATGATCTTCACGCGCGCGCCTTGCACCAGGCCCTTGATGCCCGCCAGGCCCAGCGGCCGCCAGGTGGTGTCGGGGGTGGCCTGGGTCGTGCCTTTGGCCGGCGCTGCGGCATTCTTGGCGGCCGGCGCGGCCTTCTTGGCCTTGGCCTGTTCCTTCGCCTTGTCGGCGTTCTTCGCGGCCGTCACCACGGCCGTGCGCTCGGCCTTGGCGTCGATGCCCAGCACCTTGCCGATGTCGTCCATAAACGCCGGCTCGGGGTGGTAATACTGCGCGTAGTGCACTTCGTCGGCCATGCACGCGGCCACCACGAACTGATTGAACTGCACGGGCGTCAGCGTCTTGAAGTGGGCTTCGATCTGCTTGCGTGTGTCGCCATACCCACCGCGCCCGATGTCCCAGCCCATCAGCTTGCGCACGCGCTTGCTGGCTTCGTTGTCCAGGCGCGCATACAGCTTCATGGCAGCGGGCAGCAGCAGCTGCGACAACAGGGCGGGGCAGTCTGTGGCCTGGCCGGCGGTGGCCACCAGCTTTTCTGCCACGGCCCAGCGCGCGGCTTTCTCGCGCGCGATCTTCTTGTTTTCTTGGGCCTCTGAGCTGCTGCCCTTGCCCGTGGTGGGGTCAAGGCCGCGCTCTTTTATCAGGCGCATCACATCCTTGCGCAGCAGGGCTTTCACCAGGCCTTTGCCGTCTGGCCGCTGGATCAGCACCGGCTTGGGCATGTCGTTGCCCAGCACCTGGGCCACGGTCTTGCCGCTGTTCTTCTCGTTGACCTCGCTGCCGTACAGCCGTTCATCCAGCGTTATGTACTCGTTGCTGACTACGTGCTCGGGCATGGCTTCGTAGGGCAGGATTTTCTTGGCCTCTTTGCCGGTGATGACCGTCTGCCCTTCGGCTTTAGCGGCTTCCACCACCTGCAGCGTGTGCGCGCCGTTCTTTTTGCCGTAGCAGCTCGGGTCCATGCAGGTGGCCGGCATGTTCGGGTTGTCAAACAGCTCTTTCGCGTTGGCGCTGTTCTTGGTGCAGCCGGTGCACGGTGCGATGCCGGCCAGCTCCACCTTGATGTTGAAAACCGCCTTGCTCAGCGTCAGGCGGAAGTTGCTTTGCACATACTCTGTGGCGGCGCGCAGCGACATTGGGGTATTGATAACCTCTGTGCCCTTGGCGCCCAGGCCTGCAATGCGCCGGGTGGCTTCGATTTGCTGGGCCTCGTTGCCGATGGTGGCAACCTGCAGCGCAGTGGTGCGCTCCAGCTTGCCTTCCAGAAACACCTGTTGCGCAAAGTCGCACAGGTTCAGCAGCTGCAGGGTGACGTAGATGTAGCGGGTGCTGACGTGCGCCTTCTTTGGCCCCTTCTTGATGCGGCCCGCCAGGCGCTCAATGGTGTAGCCGTGGTCTTCCATCATGCGGCGGTAGCCGCGCGCCTCTTCCAGCGGGTGGAGGCTTTCGCGCTGCACGTTCTCCACCAGCTGCAGCTCGGCCACCTGTTCGTCGCTCAGGTTGCGCACCAGCACGGGCACCGTGCGCACGCCGGCCATCTTGCAGGCTCGCCAGCGGCGTTCACCGGCCACCAGCTCATGCGTGGGCAGCGGGTCGCCCTTGCGCCGGTCGGTGAATGTCTCGTCCAGGCGTACAGCGGGCAGCGGCCGCACCAGGATGGGCTGGGCCACGCCCTGGGCCTTGATGCTGTCGGCCAGCTCTTCCAGCGCGTCGGGGTCGAAGATTGTGCGCGGCTGGTAGCGGCCGGGGACGATGGCCGTCAATAGCAGCACGTCAAAGCCATACACCACCGCGCCCGCCACGGGTGGTGTGTCGGTGTGCTTGGCTTCGGCGCTTTCGGGCGCCGCGTCGGCGCCGGCCGCTTCGGCCTGGTCAGTGCTGGCCGGCGCAGCGGCGGCTTTGGCCACCAGCGTCAGGTCGGCCGCACTCGTGGTCAGCAGCGGCATGCCGGCCACGTCCACCTGCACCTTGCCACCGCGCACGGTGCCCAGCACCAGGCCCTGTTTGCCGGCCTGGGGCGCGGGCTTGCCGGCGGCATTCAGCAGTGTGTCGCTGACCTTCACGCTGTCGCCTGCGTTGAATGTGATTGCGTCGCTCATGGTTACAGTCCCTCCAGCGGGATCAGGGGCAGGCACAGGCGGCGCACCAGCTGGCGCTGCTGGGCCGGCGTCAGCAGCACTTCGCCGGCTTCGCTCACGCCCGCGCCGGTAAAGCTGATGTCGCCATCGGGGTACAGGTAGATTTCCAGCAGCGTGGCCTCACTGCTGGTAGTGGTGCTGGCCGGCAGCGCGAACATCCAGCGGCGCTCGGGGCCTTCCCTGGTGGACAGGATCAGCCCGGCCGACATGGCGCGCTGCAGCTGGGCGGAAATGCCCTTGGGGTTGATTCCCAGGGCTTTGGCGGCCTGGTCTTTGGCGATTGACCTGGTGGGCTGCGCCTGCAGCAGTTCAATCAGGCGTGCGGGCACAGACCCTTCACGCGGCGAGTATTTTTCGTCTGCGGTTGTCATACGGTTCCTTCGGGGTGGTGGCGTGCCGGCACCGGCACAGAAACAGATCCAGCTCGCGGCGCACGGCCGGGGCCAGCTCGGCGGCGTCGTCGTTGATCCAGGCGTCCAGCAGCGCATCAAGGCGCGGGCGCGTGTCGTCGTGCCCGATGCGCCACAGGGCCACGTTGTGGCCACTGGCGCGCATGGCGTGCAGCTCGTTGGCGGTTTGCACCAGCAGCACCACGCTGACGGCGTGGCCGGCCTGGCCGGTCAGCTCCAGCAGCAGGTAGCCCGCGTCCGTCATGGTGCGGGGGTTGCGGCCTGTCAGCGCGATGATGTCCATGGCGCTGGGCTCAATAGGCCTTGCCGCCTGCTGCCAGCCGCGCAGCGGGCTTGTGGTCGGCGCGCTGGGCGTTGTAGGCCAGCTTGTCGGCAATGGCGCCGCCCAGGTCCAGATTCAGCGCGCCGGCCAGATCGCAGATGCGGATCACGGCGTCAGCCAGCTCCACTTCCAGCATGGGGCGCGCGGGCAGCTTGTCGTCCATCAGGCCCTTGCGGTGACCTTCCATGGCTTCGCTCACTTCGCTGTGCGTGAGGCACAGCTTCTGCGCCACCAAGGCGCCGGCCAGCAGCTCTTCCAGCGGGCTGGCGGGCGCGTTGATGACGCGGATCAGGTCCAGCCCGGTCTTGTGGTCCGTCCACCAGCCGGCGGTGGCGCTGGCGGTGTGGCACACGTTCTGCAGGGCTTGGACGTGGGCTTTGATGGCCCAGCCTTCAAGGCGGGTGGGGGTGGGCGCGGGTGTTGCCGTGGCGATGGCGGTGGCGGTGGCGGTGTTCATGCAGTGGTTTCCTCGGGTTGGGGTTGCGGGGTGGTGTCGGTGGCGGGGTCTGCAAGCGCGTGCACGTGGCTGGCGTTGCGGGCGTGCAGCTCGATGCCCACCAGTGCCGCCTGAAACTCCACGCGCGTGCCGCGCTTCAATCGGTGGGCTGCGGCCTTGCATTGCTGTTCCTGCCCGGCCGGAAAGAGCTGCTGCACATGGCAGCGGTTGTGGCTGGTGCTGTCCAGCTCCACCGTGAAGCACAGCGCCGGCACAAAGTGCGCTTCGCTGTCCACGGGCACCTGGCGGTGCTGGGCGTCTTCCACCAGCGTGCCGGTGAGCTGCATGTCGCAGGTGTGGGTGGGGTTGGGCATGGTGCGTCTGCCTTAGCTGGGCTGGCTAGGGCGTGCGCGCGCCGCCTCGCGCTTTTTCGCGTCGATTTCGTCTAGCGCTTCCTTGAGGCGAGCTACATCGCAGTCGTGTATGTAGCTGGTGCTGGCCAGCCGCGAGATTTGCACCTGCAGGGCGGCGCCAACGGCGGCGTTGATGGTGGCGGCTCCGATCTTGAAGTCACGCGGGCGCGTGGCGTAGGAGTGCAGCCGTTCAATCGCCAGGCGGATCACGCCGTAGATGCTGGCCAGCGTGGCCAGCTTGTAAAGCAGGTAACCAGCCAGCACCAGCAGCGCGCCGTTGGGCAGATTGGCGACCATTTCAACCAGTAATTTCAGTTCTTCCATGGGGTGCTTTCTGTGGGTTAGCGCGTCACGCGCGGGCGGGTGTTGAGCTGGTGCTGGGCATGCCGGCGCAGCGTGGCGATCTGGCGGTCGCGCTCGCGCTGCCAGTGCATGCGCTGCAGGCGGGTGGCCAGGCGGGTGATAAAGGTGCGAATGGTGTTCATGGGTGGTCGCCTCACAGCACCAGCGTCTGGATCAGCGATGCGTCGGCCGTGGCCTCGATGGCGCCGTCGCTGTACACACCGCGATACCCGCGAAAAGCCACGAAACTCAGGGGGTGGCGCTTGCGGTCGATGGCGTCCAGCCACCACACGCGCCGGTCCTGCGTGACGCAGATGTTTGTGACGTGGCCGCTGCGCAGCTTGGCGCCGTTGCTGAACATCTGCAGCCAGGCGATGCCGTGGCTTGCAGTGCCCATGCCCACCGTGCCAAGCCATGAGTACAAATCAAAAGCGAACTCTTCACACTCGCGCTTGCCGTACTCGAACTCGGCCACATCGGCGCCGCCAGGGAAGGCCTCCAGCAGTTCATCCCACTGGCTGGCCGTCAGCAGGTGCTTGACGCCATCGGTGGGCACGGCGGCGTGGCCGGGTGCGATGCCACAGTTTGCGGTGGCGCGCGCGGCCGGCACGATGCAGCCCATGTGCATGTCGCTGGCCGTGATGGTGGGCACGCCTTGCACGGTGAAGCTGGGCAGCGCGGTGCGTGCGGTGGCGGTGTGAATGGTGCGGTAGTCCACCTGGCCGATCAGCTGGGCCACCTGGTCAACCTGGCCCACTGTGACCCAGCCCAAGCGGGCGCAGGCAGGCACGATTTCTGCCGGCGTGGTCCACTGCCTCGAAACAAACAGCCAGCCGCTGTCTTCGGTGGCCAGCTTGCGCACGTCGGCAAACACGGCAGCGGCGCCGCGCATGGTCACGTAGTCGGTCACGGTCTGGCCGGGCCTTGCCAGTGCCAGGGTGGGCGGCAGCAGGCCCGCCAGCGGCGCCAGCGCCATGCCCAGCAGGGTGGTGCGCCGGCGCATCATTCGCGTGCTCCACCGGGCAGGTGGTCCCTGGGCTGTTCGGGCGGCGGGGCGGCGTCGATCTGGCGGGCCAGGTGCAGCATCCATTCGCCCACGGCGTCACAGTCGGCCAGCGCGGGCCATTCGGCCGTGCCATGCGCGGGGTGGATGAACAGGGCCACCGCGCGCAGCTGGGCAGCGGTGGGGCGCTGTGGCGTGCGTGTGCGGGTGGCGGGCTGGGCGGTGGTGTTCATGGCTTGATGCCTCCGGTGGTGTGGTGGTGGTCTGGCTGGTGGCTCAGCACCGTGATGACGCTGCGGACCTGGCGGCCGTGTTTGTTGGTGCACTGGATGCCGCCGTCTGGCAGGGCGATGTACCCGCCGTTGATGCCGTGGGTGGCCGCGCAGGCCTGGCGTGCCTGGGCGTCCAGCAGCTCGGCCTGGCCGTCTTCCAGCGTGGCCGGGGTGTAGCCGAAGCTGGTATAGGTGGGCGTGGGCTGGTCCATCCAGCCGGGTAGGGCGGCCAGCAGCAGGGCGACGATGGCCGCGCACAACCATGTGGTGATGGCGTGGGGGTTCATGCGGCGCTCCCGGTGGCCGTGCCGCGCGTGATGTATCGGTCCATTTCGCGGCAGGCCTCAATGAAAACGCAACCCTTGAGGCCGGCGTCGAGGTTGCGTCCTTTAAGTGCTTTCAGCACATCGGAGCGCGACTTAGCCCACCGCTTTGCAGCCTGCGGCGGGTTGGTGGCACTGATCGGCGTAGCGCACAAGGACGCGAAGCGGAGGCGCTGCTTCTGCTCGGGCGTCATGCTGCGCCCGCCTTGTCCCGATGCACCTGCGTTTCCATCTGTTCATGCAGCGCGCGGCTGACGGAAACGACGTGCGGAAACTTCGGGTTCGGGCGGTCCAGCCCGCCGATCAGGTCCAGGTAGCGCACCGCGCGTGCCACGCAGCGGGCCATGTCGTCCGGGTCCATCCAGGTGGCGCGGTTGCGGTTCAGCCAGGTGATGTCGTAGCGGGGCATGTGCCCCTTGGGGGTGGCGACTTGCGCGGCGTAGCACTCCAGATCGGCGCGGGCCATGTCGGTGGCCAGTTCGCGCTCCAAGGTCGCTAGGGTGGCGGCGCTCATGCTGCACCGCCCACCGGCACCAGGAAGCCGAAGTCATCCATGACGTGAGCTGGACCTTCCGCACGCCACCGGCGGCCTTGATCGTCCGTGCGGACGAGGTGCTGATACCAGTACGCGGGGTGCCAAAGCTCGACGGCCCAACCGTTGTCGTTGACCCCGAGCTTGACGAACATTTCGGCGTGGTCTTCTCCCACGAAGCATTCCAGCCAGGTGGTTTTGCTGGATTCCCTATAGGTCCATGGCGCACTCTGGAGCGCGGGCAACACGATCGCGCCTTCGGCCAGCGGCGCTGGTGTGGCCGCTGCCACGGCCTCGGCCTGGACCTGGTGAATCAGCGCCGCCAGGGCTGGCGACAAGGGCGCCAGCGTGACGCTGGTGGGGGGTGTGTGGTGCTGGCCCATGGCGTTATGCCGCCTCAGGTGCCGCTGCCACCGCTTCGCCTTCGGCGGGAAGTGGTGAAGTGGTCAAGGATTGAAGTTGAATCGTGCGGACTGCCCGCACACGAAGCTCGTCGTCCTTGTCGCTCCAGTAGCTGTTGCCGTAAGCAAAGCCCTGGGCGTAGGCGCCGTGGCTGTCGTCCTGCGTGCTGGTCCAGTACCACGGGCTGTGGTCAAACAGCTGCGGCGCCTGGTCGGCCAGTGCGCGGGCAATGTCGCGCGCGGGGATGTGCCAGTCGTCTTTGCCGCCTGCGCGCAGTGCACGCGCTTGCAGGGCGATGGCGCTGCCAGCTTCGGCCATGGCCACTGTGTTGGCCAGGCCATCGGTGCGGCTGCAGGCGTTGGGCACGTCCAGGCCGTAGGTGCCCCATTGCCCAGTGATTTCGTGCAGCCTGTCGATGACGATGACTGCCACCGCGTCTGCACCCGCACCCAGGATGGCGCCCAGGTGGCCGCCCTGTTCCGGCCACAGGTCGCCCACAGCGGGCATGGCGATCACGGGTGTGGCGTGCGCCTGGCGCAGCAAGGCGGTGAAGTAGATGGCGCGCTGTTCGCTGACAGTGGCCACGGCCATGGCGGCGGTTTCGGCCGGCGTCATGAACGTGTCGGGGTCGGCCCGGTAGTTGGTTTCCCACGCGGCAAAGGCGTGGGTCAGGTGTGCCAGCAGGGGTGTGGCGGCGGGGGTGGCGGTGAGTTGCATTTGCGGCTCCGTGATGAGGGAAGCCGCATTTTGCAACTATCAGTTGTATTTGACAACAACCAATAGTTGCAGTTACAAAAAAGCAACAGCAAACTGAGGATTGACTTGCGGGGTTTAGGCGCTTACGGTCCCGGAGGCAGGGCGTTCCTGCGGAATTTCTCGGGGGTGCCGATGGAGTCGGAATTGGTAGCCAAGACTGCGGGCTCGCGCAAAAGCTGGTTTGTGATTCTGGGGGTGGTCGCGGTGCTGGTGACGTGTTGCGCCACCGTGGCTAGTCTTGTGCCTGGTAGTCCATCCGCCGGCGTGGGCGGATACTCAAATGAAGCGATGCGCAAAATGGCTACGCTCATTAACCTCAACGGTGAGTTGTGTGGTGAGGTTCTTTCTGTCCGTCAGCGGAGTGGTACTTCGATCTATATGGTGGAATGTACCCGGTACCGCAACGGCGATGGACGTGTTACCTACGAGGTTGATCTAGGTAGCGGCCAGGTCAGGTAAACCGCTCGGCCGCTGGGTATGCCAAGTTGATTAGTGTGGGCTGCGCTCGTGCAGGGTCATTGGGGGTGCTCCGGTGCCTGTTGTCAGTGGGCCGCCAGTAGCAGTGTCGGTGCTGCTTAGTATTTGTGCCAGTAGTCGTACTGCCAGCGACTGCTGGTCTAGAGTCATCGCCCGCATGTGCCTAAGCGCCGCCTGCTCGTAGGCTGTCAGGTTGTTTGTGGTCGGGTGCTTATCACCAGTCCCGGTCATCAGCCACGAATCTGTGCAGTCAAAGTAGCGGCAAATTTCCGTGCGCTTAGTCATGGTCGGGAAGGCCAGCCCGGATAGCCATTTTCGTGCGGCCTCACGCGAAACTTTGAACGTGGACCGTATTGCTTCTGATCTGCCGCGCCTTACGATTTTTTTATCGTCGCAAAGCTCGTTAAGCCGTGCGGCGAATGCTTGTAAGGCTCGGGTGTCAGTCATTGCCAACTGAGTGTTGCGCATTCTCTCCCAACAGTTGGTTTGCAATAATTGCAACTTCTAGTTGTAGAATGTTGCGATGGACACAGAAAATGCGCTTCAAAGGGCCAAAAGACGGCTCGGAGTGGGTGAAATCGCCAGAATTTGCGATGTCAGCCGCGAAGCGGTGCGCAAGTGGTGTGCCCAGGGCCACCTTCCGCGGACTGAGTGGACGGGGGAATCCAACTACGCCGAGCGAATAGCCCAGGGTTACGCGCTGCACATGGCGTTCAAGCCTGAGCTGGGTGAGGTCGCCATCACGGCGGCCGATCTTCTTGCCCTCAAGCCGGTGGCCAGCCGCGCCCAGCGTTCGCTGGTTGCAGCGGCTGCATGACAGGTTGCTGTGATGTACCCGCATGTACCCCGCCCGTTCGTAGTGGTTCGTGGTGGGCTTTTTGCCAGCGCGGTGCGTGCATGCAATGCGCGGGCGGCTGGCGTTTTTTGTGTGTTGAGGCTGCGTGCCTGCGGCCTCAACCTCATGTCGAAGCAAGGTTGATATGAAAACTCCCGCCACACCAGCCGCCAGCGATACGCCTGGCCAAGTGCTTAAGAGCTTGTTTGGTTGCCCTGGTCCCGTGCCGCTTCCAGCCTCTGAATGCGCCGGGCAACAAATTCCTCTGCCTGCGCGACTGACGCCGGGTCCGCCTTTGCCGCTTGCAGTGCTTGCGCCCGTTTGGTGCGAAGAGATTGCAGAGCTTTCAGCCATTGCTGCTGCAGTTCGGGGGGCAGGGCGGCCATGAGTGCGTCCATTGCAAGATCGCTGGCGATCATTTCCGCGCGCTGCCGATGCACGCGGGTAAACAGTTCGTCTGGCGTCATCGTTAATTCCTTCGTGGTGGAGTTTCAGGGGCCTCCATTGTCTGGTGCTGGCGGGCAGCGGCCTTTGCATGTTTTCCCCCGCCCGTTCGTAGTGGTTCGTGGTGGGTTTTTTGCCAGCGCGGCGCGCGCATGCGTTGCGCGGGCGGCTGGCGTTTTTTGTGTGGTGAGGCTGCATGCCTGCAGTCTCTTTTTTTTGTCTAAAAAAGTCTGTCCCCGCGTGTCCCCAATTTGGGGACAGCTGGGGACAGGCCCTTGCTTTCTGACTGGAGGCGCCCGTGCAGCTTGAAATTCCAGAGTGTTTTGATTCGATTGATGACGCGCTCAAGGCCGCTGTCATGGCCCTGGGTGGCTTCAAAAAGGTGGGCGTGCGGCTTAGGCCCGACTACGACAATTCCGACGAATGGTTGCGCAAGTGCTTGAGCGGTGACAGGCGCGAACGCCTGACGCCTGTGCAGGTGATCTGGATACTGCGCGAGGCACGCGCCGTGGGTTTTCACTCGGCCATGGACTATGTGGCGAGCACAGCGGGCTACAAGGCCACGCCGGTGGACGCGCAGGCCCAGGCGCAAGAGCTGGCCACGATCATCGTCGCTGGTGTGGAGCAACTGAATCGTCAGGTGGCTTTGCTGGGCCGCCTGCAGGGTAAGGCTGCGCTATGAGGCCCGCCACCAGCACCGTGCGCCATGCCCTGCTGAACGCCATTAACGCCGGCGCATGCGGCACCTATGCCGCCTTGGCCCGTGTGGCCGGCGTCCCGGCCCAGCAGGCCCGCGCCACACTGAAAGAACTGCGCCGGGGTGGCCACTGCGAGCCACACGGCCGCGCCGGTAGCGCCGCAGGGCGCGCCGCGCCAGCGGTCTATGGTGCGCGGCGCAGCTCGCCCGCGTGTGATGCCCTGGCGCACGTGCGTGCGGCCTGGCGCTAAGCCCAAGCCGAGGCCTGCAACCCCATGACGAAAAAGGGCGGCCCAGGTGCCGCACCCAGAACCCGCGCCCGCGTCGATTTCAAGGCGGTCGCGGCCGAGCTGATGCAGCGCGCCGAAGAGCTGGTGCCTGAATGGCTGCCAGGCGGCACGCGCGACGGGCCGGAATACAAGGGCCTGAGCACCAGCAAGGGCGGGCCGGGTGACAGCTGGGTGGTCAACCTCAACACCGGGCTATGGGCGCACTTTGCCAGCGGCAAGGGTGGCCATGATCTGCTGGGCCTGTTCGCGGCCCTGCATGGCGATCTGGACCAGGCTACGGCCGCGCACAAGGCGATTGAAGACTACAACCTGCCCAACTGCTACGAGGCACCCGGCGCTGCAGCAGCGGCCGCGTCCGCGCCCGCGCGCGCCAGCGCATCTTCTCCACATGGGCCAGAAAAACCGGCCGGCGCTGCGGCAAAAAAACCCCATGCGGCTGAAAAGGGCGAATTCGTGCCCGTCATCCCTGTGCCCGCCCATGCGCCAGCGGACAAATGCGTGCACAGCCATCGAGGAGCGCCGGCCGCTATTTGGGAGTATTGGCGGGGGGATGACTTCTACGGTTACGTGTGCCGCTTTGTCACCAGCACCGGCGGCAAGGAAGTGTTGCCGCGCGTGTGGGGTCAGAGCCAGGCCAATGGCACCCAAAAATGGATCTGGAAGCACTGGGCCGCGCCCAAGCCGCTGTACCTGCCCGGCCGCGTGCTGCGCGCCGGCGTGCCCAAGCTGGTGGTGGAGGGTGAAAAATGCGCCGACGCGGCCCACCAGCTGGTGGGTGATGCGTTCGATGTGGTCAGCTGGCCAGGTGGCGGCAAGTCAGCCGACAAAGCCGCGTGGGACTGGCTCATGGGTGACGGCGGCGCCACCGTGCAGGTGTTTTTCTGGCCAGACGCAGACAGCCAGCGCCGCAAGCTCACGCCCGAAGAGCAGGCCGCCAATGTGGACCCGGCCACGGTGGACTACCTGCCCGCCGACAAACAGCCCGGCGTGGTGGCCATGCGCAAGGCCGCCGGCGTGCTGTACGACCTGGGCGCGCAGTGCTGGATGTGCGAAGTGCCCGAGCTGCCCGCGCGGGCTGATCTGCCGCCCAAGGTGCCAGACGGCTGGGATTGCCATGACGCCATCCATGTGGACGGCTGGGGCGCTGAGCAGCTGGCGAACTACGTGCGCACCGCCAGGCGGTGGGAGCCTGCAGCGCCGCAGGGCAGCGAGTCGCGCGGCCAACGGTCCGCTGGCGCGAGCGAAACGTCAGCCGACGACGATCCCAAGGCCTGGCGCCTGGGCCTGATCTGCAACCCTGAAACGGGCGCGATCAAGGCCGCCCGTGAAAACATCGTGCTGGCACTGCAGAGCCTGCCCGAAGTGCGCGGCCTGATTGCCTTCAATGAGTTCACCAACGACATCATCAAGCTGCGCGCCATGCCCTGGGGTAGCCCGGCCGGCAAGTGGAGCGAGGTCGATGAGCTGCTGATGGGTGAATGGCTGGTACGCGCGCACTACCTGCCCAGCATGCCGCGCACCACGCTGGAAGAGGGCATGCGCATGGTGGCCACGCGCCACCAGTACCACCCGGTGCGTGAGTACCTGCACAGCTTGAAGTGGGACGGCACGCCGCGCCTGAACACCTGGCTGATCCGCGCCGTGGTGGGCGACCCTGCCAAGCTGAGCAAGCGCCGCACAAAGTACATGCGCCGCGTGGGCGCCTGGATGCTCATGGGCATGGCGGCACGCGCGATGCGGCCCGGCGTCAAATTCGACTACATGCCCATCTTTGAGGGTGCGCAGGGCATGCGCAAGAGTACGGTGCTGGCCTGCCTGGCCGGCGACTGGTTTGCAGATACGGGCTTTGTCCTGGGCGACAAAGACAGCCTGCAGATGCTGCAGGGCCGCTGGCTGTATGAGATTTCCGAGCTGGACGCCATGGCGCGGGCCGAGGTCACCAAAATCAAAGCCTTCATCGCCAGCCGCGCCGACTGGTATCGCGCCAGCTTTGACAAGCGGCCGCGTGAATACCCGCGCCAGCTGATCTTTGCCGGCACCACCAACGAACACCAGTACCTGGTGGACGGCACCGGCAACCGGCGTTTCTGGCCCATTGAGGTCACACGGATCATTGACACTGAAATGGTCTTGCGCGAGCGGGACCAACTGTTTGCCGAAGCCTGGGCGCGCGTACAGCAGGGCGAGCGTTACCACCCGGACAACCGCGAAGAGCTGGAACTGTTCCTGCCCGAGCAGACGGCCCGCATGGTGGAAAGCCCGATTGAAATGAAGCTGCTGGACTACCTGGTGAACAACCCGGAGGGTCAGCTGGTGAAAGAACAGCAGGCCGTCAACCTGCTGGCCGCCATTCACATCGACATCACAAAGCTGGGGCCGGGCCGCTTTCATGAAAAGCAGGTGGGCACGGCGATGCGCAAATTTGGATGGGAGCGCAAGCGCAGCAGCGCACCAGGCCGGCCCTGGGTGTATCGCAAGCCAGAGGGCTGGCCGGACTGCATGAATCTGGACGATCTGGACGACGAACCGCCGGCCGCTGCACCAGCTGCAGCGCCTGCGGCCGCGCCAGCGGACCCCGATGCCGGGCGGCATCTTGAACAGGCCCATGAGCGGGCCGATTACGACGATGGCAGCACTGAACCGTTTTAAGCCAGCGATGGGTAGCTCACCCGAAAAGGCGACGGTTTGCGAATGGCCGCACCGTGGTGGAGGCGTGATCGCGCCACCGTGCGGGCCGGGATGCTGTGGACGCTGTGCCATGACGTAGCGCCACCACGTCCTGGGCCTTGTCCCACTGTCCCACAGCCATCAGGGACTTGCCAAAGCGGTGCATTCATTTGCAGCACCCGCGCGGGCAACTTCAACCCTTCGGTTTGTATCGGCGCCTGGCGCGCCGGCGGACGGTTTTGACTGGACAGGCCCTTTAGTGCAAGCGCGTGCAGGTGCGGGGCGGGCGTAGGCGCGTTCGCGCGTGGGCGGCCCGGCGCCTCATTCTCCCTATCGGGACATTGGGACAAATAAAGGACTAGAGATGTCTTCGGCTAGAAAACAGATTGAAGAGTTGGCAAAAAAGCGGGGTGTTTCGCTGGCTTCTGCAAAGCCTGTCGATGCGGCCGCTGCCGCTGCCAATGATGATCCCTTTGCCTTGGTACGTGATGTGATGCCCTTTGGCGTGACGATCCATCCATCGCGTGGTGAGGCTGTTGCGCGGCCTGGCGCCACCCCGCACTACATGCTCAGCTTGAAGCCCTTGCCTGATGATGCGCCGGAGCCGCCCAAGCTTGGCCGTGGCTGGCTGCGCGACAGGATGCCGGCCGCCGCCCAGCTGTTTGACAGCCTGCGCACCTGGGTGCCACCCGAGGGCGTGCGTTTGATAACTGACAACCTGTGGGCCGGGCAGGGCTTTGTGGTGGATGAGGCTGCAGGCCTGGCGCTGGGCGCGCCGCCGGCCCATCAATGGGTGGTGCTGGGGGTGGAGGATTCCGGTATCAAGCGCGTCAGGGTGCGGCGAAACTGAAGGTTCGATCGGATGCTAAGTCCCTTCGCTATGGTCCTGGATTCAACGCTTTCACTCGGTGCAACTGTCGGTATGAACATAGCGAACGCTTAGCCTGCACCTGTGTTTGTGTGTGGTCGCCATAAACGCGTCTAGCGTCCCGCCTGGTGCATGCGCTTGCACGATGGCGACCGCACCACCGGCCCACCTTGATTGGCCGCGCCTGGCGCCCCGCAGGCCTGCGCTTGGCCTATGCGCTCAGGGGTGCAAGGCTCGCCGCCAGGCTGAAAAGGTACTCCTGGCCGGTGAGCCACGCGGGTGAATTCGGCCACGTTTGCGCGGAAGGTGTGGAGGTTGCATAGGGGGTTATGGTCTGGCCGCATTTATGAGGGTTTACCACCACGCTCGATTTTGTGATATTGGCGCGCGAAGGTAGAACCTGAATGGCCACCAAACTCGTCGATTTCAAACTTGACTTTGAACCTTCTGCGCGGGCGCTGGGGAAAGACGCGCCCGCGATGGTCCCTTACGTTGCCGCCGCGACCCTGACGGCGCTGGCCGGCGACGCTCGCACGCGCTTGCAAAAGCGCATGCCCGAGGTTTTTGACAGGCCAACGGATTTCACGGTGCGCGGTGTGTACACGCGCGGCGCGAACAAGTCAGACCTGACCGCCGAGGTTTACGTGCCTGAGTCGAACGACGCCAGCGGCAAACCCAAGCGCGAATACATCCGCCCAGGCGCCGAAGGTGCCAGCCGCCGCAATCAGAAAAAAACCGAATACCTGCTGACGCGGATCGGTGCGCTGCCGCAGGAGTGGGTGACGACGCCGGGCAAAGGTGCGCAGCTGGATCGCCACGGGAACGTGCCGGGCTCTGTGTACAAACAGATCATCAACGTCCTGCAGATTCGCTACAACAAACCCAAGCCGGTGAGCGGGCGCAGCCAGACGGCGGCCAAGCGCCTGGGTGTGCCTGCGCTGTTCTTTGCCGTGGCGCCTGGTCTGAACAGCCTTGGCAAGAATGGCGGCTGGTTGCCACCTGGTGTGTGGAAGCACCTGCCGGGCGGCGCCATCACTCAGGTGCTCAAGTTCGTCAAGAAGGCCAGCTATCGGCCGCGCCTGGACGTGCAGCGGGAAGTGCGCCAGGCGGTGGAATTCAACATTGACCGGCGCTGGCGTGAACAGTTCACCGTCATACAGGCCCGCTTCAAAGCGAGGGCACGCCGCTGATGCTGCCTGATCGGATCGGCACGCAAACAGAATTTGCTGAGCTGGAAGGCATCAGCCAGCCAGCCGTGAGCGATCTGCAAAAGCGCGGTATCTACAAACCCGACCGAACCATCAAGGGTAACCATCTGGCCTATGTGGAACACCTGCGCGAGCAGGCCGCCGGCCGTGGCGCCGATGGCGAGCTGGCCGCGAACCGCGCGGCGCTGGCCGCCACCACCAACGAACGCGCGCAGCTCAAGCTGAAACGCGAGCGCGGCCAGTTTGCCGAAGTGGCCCTGATGGAACGTGTGCTTGCGTTCATCGGCGCGCAGATTGCCAGCAAGCTGGAGCCACTGCCGGCGCGCATCAAGATGCTGATGCCCGAGCTGCCCGCCGAAGACATCAAGCGCATTGAGTCCGAAATCACCGAGGCGCGAAACATTGCCGCTGGCGCGTCACTCGCGGCGCTGCAGGAAGAGGCCGCCCTGGAGGATGACGACGCCACAGGCGGGGAGGGCGCCGGCCTATGAGCGACCACAGCGAGCTGCGGCGCATGCTGGGCGCGATTCCGCCCGAGCTGCGCAGCAACCTGGTGGCCAGCGTTCGCCGTGGCCTGGATGCACTGCGCAAGCCCGACTACATCGGCCTGCCGGTGTGGGCGCATCGGCACTTCTACCTGTCGGCTGAATCGTCAAACCGTCAAGGGGAATGGACGGCCTGGCCGTACCAGATCGGCATCCTGCATTGCATGGGTGACGACAACGTGCGTGAATTCGCGTTCGTCAAGTCGGCCCGCCTGGGCTACACCAAATGCCTGCTGGCGCTGATCGGCTACACCGCGCAGCACCTGCGGCGCAACCAGTGCGTGTGGCAACCCACCGACGACGACAGCGACGACTTTTGCAAGACCGACCTGGAGCCTATGCTGCGCGACGTGGGCATCATGCGCACGGTGCAGCCGCAGGCGCTGGCCAAGAGCAAGCTGAACAGCCTTCGGCAAAAGAAGTTCTTGGGCAGCTTGCTCAAGCTGCGCGGCGGCAAGGCTGCGGGCAACTACCGGCGTCTGACGCTTGACACCGCCATTGCTGATGAGCTGGACGGCTTCGACCGGCAGATTGAAAAGTCTGGCGACCCGGCCAACCTGATCGCCAAGCGGGTGGAGGGCGCTACCTTCCCGAAGCTGGTGTTTGGCAGCACGCCGCGCATCAAGGATGTGAGCCACATTGAAAAACGGTGGAAGGCCGCCACCGTGCGCATGCGCTTTCACATCACCTGTCCGCACTGTGGTGTGGAGCACCCGCTGATGTGGGGAGGTGCGGACAAGCCCTACGGCATGAAGTGGGACATGGAAGACCCCGAGGGCACCGCGCGACACCATTGCCCGCACTGTCATGAGCCTATCCGCCAGCCCGACTATCTGCGCCTGGCGCGCGTGGGCGCGTGGGTCAGCGAATGCGGCAACTATCGCCTGATCCATGGCTGGCATGACAACGGCGAGCCTTGGGCGAAGTGGACGGACGCCGCCGGCATGCCGGTTGTGCCGCCCGAGCGCGTAGCCGCCCACGCCTGGACGGCCATGAGCGAAAGCCCTGGTGTTACCTGGGGCGTCATCATCCGCGAGTTTCTGGACGCACTGGCTGCGCTCAAGCTGGGCGACCGTGGCCCCATGGTGCAGTGGGTCAACGAAACCAAAGGCGAAAGCGACGAAATAGTTGGAGACAAGGCCGACGCGAATGCGCTGCAGGAACGTGCGCGCAAGGGCGGCGTGCGGCTGCGCATGGTGCCACCAGGTGCGTGCCTGCTGGTGGCCGGCGTGGACGTGCAGGACAACCGCTTTGAAGTCGTGGTGTGGGCTGTCGGCAAAGGTGAGGAAACCTGGGCCATTGACTACATCGTGATGGACGCCAACCCGGCCGACATGCGCGATTGGGACGCCCTCTACACCCGCCTGCGCCAGCAGTACCAGCACGCTTTTGGCGGCTGGATCGGCCTGGCCGGCGCAGCGGTGGACACCGGCGGCCACTTCACGCACCAGGCTTATGCGTTCGTGGCCAAGTATGGCGACGTGGACCGCAGTTTCAGGCTGTACGCCGTCAAGGGCAGCTCCAATGAGGGCGATCCCATCAAGGCCCGCGCTGCGAAGTGGCTGGACATCAACCTTTACGGCCGCGTAGTCAAGCGCGGCGTCAAGGTGTGGATCGTCGGCACGGACACCGCAAAGGATCTGTTTTACGGCCGGCTCAAGATCGCCGCGCCTGGCCCCGGCTATGTCCACTTTGCCGCCGATCTGCCCACAGAGTTCTTCCGCCAGTACGAAAATGAAAAGCGTCTGCCCAGTGTGGTGCAGGGCCGCAAGATATTCCGCTGGGTGCACACCGGCGGATCAAACGAAGTCCCCGACTGCACGGTGTACGCGGTGTTTGTCATGCACGCCCTGGACGTGGCCAACTTCCCCGCGTACCGCTGGGCCGAACTGGAACGCCAGTGCACCGCCGACCTTTTGAGCGGCGCGCTGGCCACGCCCGACAACGCGGTGACAGCACCACTGCCGCAACCTGCCGGCGCGATAGCCGTACCCGCCATGACGGCGGTGGCACCGCCGGCCGAAACAAGACCACCACCACAGAAGCCGCAGCAAGCGGCTCAGCCGAAGAAAACCACTGCGCCCCCCGCGCCCAACCCATTCGCCAGCGACGAATGGCTACAGCGCGGCTAACACCGCGCCAACATGAAAGACCACAACAGCAACGCAGACGCACCCACCGCCAAGGCCGAAGAAGACGCCATGCTGCTGCAAGCCGAACTGTCGGCCGGCCTGACCCAGCAGATTGGCATGCACGCCCACCTGGCCAACCAGTGGGCGGCCATGCTGACCCAGTACCTGCGCCAGCGCCTGGGCTCCCAGCGCATCTACATCCCTGCACCCAGCAAGGCGGAGCGCGACGCAGCGATCTACCGCGAACATGACGGCACCAACACCGCCGCCTTGTGTCGCCGCTACGGCATCACGCGCAGCCGGCTTTACAAGATCGTTGAAGACCAGCGGGCACTGCACCGCGCGGCCAGTCCACTTTTTTGCTCAAAAACAGGACAGACCCGCGCATAAGGTTGCCCGCCATGGCCACCTTGCAGGAACAACTCACCGAAGCGCAAACCAGCTACGCCGCCGCAGTGCAGGCGGAGCGGGATGCGCTGCAGGCACAGGAGCTGCGGCTGACCAGTGCTGGCGGCATAGACCGCGCCGAAGTCATGCCCGACCTGAACGCCATCCGCCGGAGCATCAGCTACTGGCGTGGCCGCATCAGCACGCTGCAGGCCATGGTTGACAACCGACCCACCTTTGCCGGCATGACATACAGCAGCGCCAACTTTGGCGACTAGGCCGCGCCAGGCCCAGGCCACGGCCCAACCCACCGGAGCCAGACCATGACCGACCCAAAAAAAGCCCAAGCCAGCACGCTGGGCGATCTGCTTAATCCCGTTGACCGGGTGGTTTCATTTTTCAGCGCCGCATCGGGCCTGCGCCGGCTGCAGCAACGTCATGCGCTGGACACGCTGCAAGCGCGTGCACACGACGCCGCCGCGCCTAGTCGGCTGCGCAAATTCTTTGGCACACAGCAAGGCCCCAACGCTATCACGCAAGCCGGCGCCTTGGCCATTCGCATGCAGACGCGCCAAGCTGTGCGCAACCATGACATCGCGCGCGGCATCGTGCGCACCATGGTCAACAACGTGGTGGGCGCGCAGGGCATCGGCATCGAGCCCACGCCACGCCGGGCTGATAAAACCATCCATCAGGGCCTGGCCGACGAAATCAGCCGCGAGTTCACCTTGTTCATGCGCCGCCCCGAAGTGCAGCGCCGCTTTCACTTCGCCAAGTGCCAGCGCATGGCCGCAGCCGGCTGGATACGGGATGGCGAACACTTCGCGCAAATGTGCGTGGGCTATGTGCCAGGCCTGCAGCACAGCACACGCGTGCCGTTCAGTCTGGAGCTGATCGACACCGACTTTATGCCGCTGGACTACAACGACCCGGCTAAAGGCATCATCCAGGCCGCTGAGCGCAACGCCTGGGGCGAAATCAAGGCGTGGCACGTTTACAAAAACCACCCCTTTGAGCTGACTAACCCGCAGCTGGCCAACTTTCAAGACCTCAAGCGGGTTGACGCCGCGCGCATCCTGCAGATTGCTTTCCTGGACCATCCTGGCCAGATACGCGGCATCAGTGAATTTGCCAGCATCCTCACGCGCCTGGCAGACAGTAAGGACTATGAGGAAAGCGAGCGCATTGCGGCAAAGGTTGCCGCCAGCCTGACCGCCTATGTCAAGAAAGCCGCCGGCCCCGAGGGCTACACCGGCGCCACCGCAACCGACGACAACGGCAACCCGATTGGCCGTGATCTGCGCCTGTCGCCCGGCATGATTATTGACGGCCTGGCTGTGGGTGAAGAAATCGGCCTGATCGACAGCAGCCGGCCCAACCCCAACCTCATCACTTTCCGCCAGGGCCAGCTGCGTGCGGTAGCTGCAGGTGTAGGTGCCAGCTACTCCAGCATCAGCAAGTCCTATGACGGCACTTTCAGCGCGCAGCGCCAGGAGCTGGTGGAGCAATGGGTGAACTACGCCGTACTGACGGACGAATTTACCGGTGCCTGGCTGCAGCCTGTTTACGAGGCATGGGTGAATGCCGCAGTGCTGAGCGGCGTGATCCGCGTGCCGGCAGATGTGGTGTATGACACGGTGGACGATGCCCTGTTCACGGCGCAAGCCATGCCGTGGATTGACCCGTTGAAAGAGGCAAGCGCCTGGGTCATGTTGGCCCGCGCTGGCTTTGCCAGCGAGATAGAAGTGTTGCGCAGGCGTGGTGTGAACCCGCGCCAGTTCCTGGAGCAAACCAAAGCGTGGCGAGAGGAAACGGGCCAGGCTGGGCTGGTGTTCACAAGCAATGCGGCCAACGGCGCCACCATCGACGCGCCCACGGGCAGCGCGGCCGGGCAGGGCGCCGCACCGCCCGCGAACGAACCTGGCGCTGAATAAGCGCGCTTCACGCAGTCCACTTTTTTGCTCAAAAACAGGACAGCACCCCGCCGACCATGCGGGCCTACGAACTGCAAATGCACTCGAAAGGCCCGCACATGACAAAGCCCACCGCCGCCAAGTGGTACAGCATTCGCCAGCGCACCGCGATAGCGGCCGCTGCGGTGGGTGCCTTGGCCGCCGCTGAAATCTTCATCTACGGTGATATTGGTGAAAGCTGGTGGGAAGAAACCACCACGGCCGCGCAGTTTGTCAAAGACATCAACGCGCTGGACGTGTCTGAAATCACGGTGCGCATCAACAGCCTGGGCGGCAGTGTCACGGATGGCCTGGCGATTCACAACGCCATCAAGCGCCACAAGGCCACCGTGACCACCGAAGTGGACGGCATGGCATTCAGCATTGCCAGCCTGATCGCCAGCGCGGGCGACAAGCGCCGCATGTCGGCCAATGCGATGTGGATGGTGCATGCGCCGTGGACGTACATGGCGGGCAACAGCACCGAGCTGCGCGACATGGCCGACCAGCTGGACACCTGGGCCAAAGCCATGGCCACCAGCTACGCCGCAGCCACGGGCCGCGACCACGCCGAAATGCTGGCCCTGCTGACAGACGGCAAAGACCACTACTACACGGCTGATGAAGCCCTGGCCGCCGGCTTCATTGACGAAATCTCCGACGCCATGCCGCCGGCCGCCACCGCCAGCGCCGTGCGCGACGTGGCCGCCCGCTACAAGAACGTCCCCGCCGCCTGGCTCAAGGCGAACGGCATCGAACCCGCCGCCGCGCCTGCACCTGCAGCTGCAGCGGCCACCCCATCTGCAGCACCCGCTGCAGCCACCCCTGCGGCAGCCGCCGCACCCCAACAGGAGCCCAACATGCCCGATCCCGTGAACAATGCCGGCGGCACCCAAACCCCGGACGCCAAAGCCATCATCGCTGCAGAGCGCGCCCGCCAGGACGCCATTGCAGCGCAATACCAGCCGCACCTGGCCGTGGCCGGCGTGGCTGAGCTGCTGGCCAAGGCCCAGCGCAACGACACCTTGACGGTGGAAGCCGCCGGCCTGCAGCTGCTGGCACACCTGGGCGCCACCACCGAGCCTGTGGCTGGTGGCGGCGTGCGCAAGACCGAAGACGAGGCCGACAAGCGCATTGCGGGTAAAACCCAGTCGCTGATGGCCCGCGCCGGCGTGGTTGCCCAGGACGGCAAGCGCGTCATTGCCGGCACGGACAACCCCTATCGCGGCATGAGCCTGCTGGCCCTGGCCGCTGCCAGCCTGCAAGCCGCTGGAGTGCGCTTCGATCCCAACGACAAGATGGGCCTGGTTGCCGCCGCCTTCACGCAGACCACCAGTGATTTCCCGATCCTGCTGGAAACCACCATGCACAAGACGCTGCAGGCGGCCTACGCCCTGCAGCCCAACACCTGGAGCAAGTGGGCCAAGCGCGGCACCGTCAGCGACTTCCGCGCGCACCCGCGTTATCGCCGTGGATCGTTCGGCAATCTGGAGACAGTCAACCAGGCTTCGCCGTTCAAGACCGGCGCCATCCCTGACGGTGAGAAAACCACCATCACCGCGCTGACCAAGGGCAAGCTGGCCAACGTCACTCGCCAGACGATCATCAACGACGACCTGGACGCACTGGTGGGCGTGGCGCAAGACATGGGCCGCGCAGCGATGCGTACCGTTGAAGTTGACGCCATCGCTGTGCTGACGGCCAACGCCGCGCTCACCCAGGACAACGTGGCGCTGTTCCACGCCGACCATGCCAACCTGGGCACGGGCGGTGTGCCTACCGTCACTACGTTTGACGAAGCCCGCCAGCTCATGGCCAAGCAAACCGCGCCCGGTGGCCTGGACTACCTGGACATTCGCCCGGCTTACCTGCTGTGCCCGGTGTCCCTCGGTGGAACTTCGCGCGTCATCAATGACGCCCAGTACGACCCGGACACGGTGAACAAGCTGCAAAAGCCCAACATGGTTCGCGGCCTCCTGCGCGAAGTCATCGACACGCCGCGCCTGAGCGGCACCGCCTACTACTTCCTGGCCGACCCCAACGAGCTGCCCACGGTGGAAGTGGCGTTCCTGGACGGCAACGACGTGCCTTACCTGGAGTCGCAAGCCGGCTGGACCGTGGACGGCACCGAGTGGAAGGTGCGCCTGGACTACGGCACCGCTGCCTGCGACTTCCGTGGCGCAGTTCGCAACGCCGGCGCCTGAACGGCCGCGCCCTCACAACCCCCTGAACTCTTAGGAGCACTCCATGACAACCAAATACAGCCACGAAGGCCGTGTGATCGACTACGTGAATACCACGGGCGGGGCCATTGCCAGCGGCGCGGTGGTCAAGATGGGCAACATCCTGGGCGTGGCCCTGGTGGACATCGCCATCGGCGCCACGGGCGCTGTGGGCTTCGGTGTGTTCACCGGCATCCCCAAGGTGTCTGCCGCCGTCATTGCCCAAGGCGAGAGCCTGACCTGGGACGTGTCCGCAGTTGGCTTTGACGACAACGCGGCCACCCCGGCCACGGGCGACGTGACGGGCGCAGCCGCCGTGGCTTTTGCTGCTGCAGGCAACGGCGTGACCACCATGACGGTGTGCTTCACCGGCGTGCCCGGCACCGTGACCTGATCGCCTGCGCAAACCGTCCTGCACCTGGCTGCCCACCATGACGCACGCAACCCGCCTTGCCCGACTCAACGCGAAAGCGCTGGATCGTTTTGGCGTGGAGCACACCGTGGCGGGCAACCCGGTGCAGGGCGACTTTGCGCGCCCCGGCCAGCTTATGAACATGGGCGACGGCATGGAAATCCGCACCACCAAACCCGCATTGGTCATCGCCACCAGCGACGTGCCCGCCAACCCGGTGGGCCAGGCCGTGGTGGCGGTAGGTGAGGGTGGCGGCAACTTCCAGATCGTTGACCTGCAAGGCGACGGCCACGGCCTGACGGCCCTGTATCTGAAAAAGGCCTGACCATGAGCCAGCCCTTGCAAGACGAAATCGTCAGCCGCGTCACGGCCCTGCTGGCTGTCGCCCCGGCGCTGGCCGGCGGCCGCATCGAAGACAGCGGCGAAAGTCGCCCCCTGGCAGAGCAGGACGAAAGCCGCATCTGGGTCAACTGGGACAGCAGCACCTGCGCCCGTATGCAGTTCAAAGGGCAGCCCAACGACTGGACCACCCGCGTGCGCGTGGAAGTGCAAGCCCGCACCAGTGCCGCCGCCAGCGCCCTGGCCATGCAAGTCAACGACCGCATGGCCGCAGACCCCGGCCTGAACGGCTACACCCAAGACGGCACGCCCATTGGCCTCATGCGCGAACCGCAGGACGGCGACGCCACCGTTTGCAAGGTGCAGGTGGTGTGGGAATACCAGCGCCGTTCACCCTCAACGAGCATCGCCGCCTGACGCGGCACGAAGGAACCACCATGGCCCGCACCGACAAAACCGACACCACCACCGCCGAAACCACGGCCGTGCAAGCGCATGCACAAACCGCACAGGTCAAGCCTGGCAGCGGCGGCACCTACGAAACCGGCGCAGACGGCAAAGCCGTGCGCACCGGCGGCACCGACAGCAGCAAGCCCTACCGCCCGCGCCAGGTGCTGACCAACGCCGAGGGCCAGCCCTGCGACAAAAAAGGCCGCCCGCTGACGCCTGCGCCTGCCGCCCAGGCCTGAACACCTGACCCCGCCCCGCAGCACCCTCACACCACCCAGGAGCACACACCATGGCAGACCGTTTTATCCGCGACACCGTAGTGGCCGCAAAAATCCACAGCGACTACGCCACCGACCCGGTGCCCGCCGGCGGTGCCAACGCCATGCAGGTAAGCAACCTGCGCATCACCGAGCTGGACGCCCAGTATGTGCCGCGCGACCTGATCCGTGGTTTCTTTGGCGGTGACGAAGAGCTGATGAGCTTTTACAAAAAGCTGGTCAGCTTTGACGTTGAAGCCGTGGGCAGCGGCACCGCCGGCACCGCGCCGGCCTGGGGGCCGCTGCTGCGCGCCTGCGGCTGGGCGCAAACCCTCACAGCGAGCGAGCGTGCGACCTATACGCCCGTCACCAACAGCCAGGAGGCCGTGGGCATCTATGTGGACGACAGCGGCGTGTTGCACAAGCTGCTGGGTGCGCGCGGCACGGTATCCATCAACATGACGCTGGGCACCATCCCCAAGCTGAGCTTTGCCTTTGTGGCCCTAGACGGCGGCAGTGCCGCCGGCACGCTCAGCGGCGTTGACTTCTCCGCCTTCATGACGCCGCAGGTGGTGCAAAACGCCTTCACCGGCGACCTCACGCTGGGCTGCACGCTGAAAGCGCCCGGCGAAGTGCCCGCGCTGGTGAACGGCGACGCGTATCCCAGCACGGGCATTGAAATTGACACCGGCGTGCGCGCCGAGCACATCCCGCTGCTGGGCAGCGAAACGGTGCCGATCACGGGCCGGGATGTCAAAGGCAAGATCAAGATGGACGTCACCGTGGCCCAGCAGGCGGCGCTGTATGACGCCATCAAGGCCACCACGCTCAACAGCCTGGGCCTGATCCACGGCACGGTGGTGGGCCGCCGCTTCGGCATCTTTGGCGGCCAGGTGCAATTCAAGTCGCCCACGGTTGAAGACATGCAGGGCAAGCGCATGAGCGGCTACGACCTGGGCTTCAAGCCCACGCAGGCCGGCAACGACGAACTCACCATCGTCACCAGTTTCTGACCCGCTGCCCCACAACACCACCGCCCCACAACAAAGCGAGACAACCCATGTTCTTCCAAGACCTGAGCCCGAAGTACTTTGCCCCGGCAACCTACAACTACCTGGACGCCAACGGCGCCCTGTGCGTCATTGAATTCGATTGTGAATTCAGGCGCTTGAAGCGCAGCGAAGTGACCGCGCTGGACGCCAAGCAGCAGGAAGTCAGCAAAACCGTCAACTCCACCGCAGGCGCTGCTGCCTTGTTGGCAGACGTGTGCACCAACTGGCGCATCAAAGACGCCAGCTCCCCCACGGGCAGCAAGGTGATCCCGTTCAGCCTTGAAACGCTGGCGCAAATGGAAGAGCAACACGTTGGCTTTTCAGGCGCATGCGTCATGGCCTGGTGGCAGTCGTCCACGCCGGTGCAATCCGCCCACCTGGCCGCAAAAAACGCATAGAGGCTGCGCGCCGCTGGGCCAGGGCAGACGCGCAGCCGGTGGACGAAGAGGCGACCCTGGCAAGCCTGAAGCGGTTTGGAGCAACACCTGAAGTACTGGAGAAAGCGCGTGCAAACCTGGTGGCAAAACGTGATACGCAGCAGTACGGCGTGTGGCCAGAAAACTGGCGCGCGTTCGAGCTGTTCACGGCCTGCGCCACGCAGTGGCACCGCGAAATCGCGCCCACGGGCCGCATCGTGTGGCATGGCCTGCCCACGGAGCGCATCGAAAGCACACAGCGCCGCCTGCCGCCGGCGCCCGGCACCGAGGAGCCAGACCCGCGCGAGCTGTTCCACCAGCTGCAGGACCTGGAGCGCGAAGCCCTGCAACAGCTCAACGCGGGGTAGCGCATGAGCGACAACATTCATGCGCGGATCACAGGCGATGCCAGTGACCTCAAGCGCGCGCTGCAGGATGGCGGACAGGCTGTAGAAGGCTTTGGCCGCAAGGCCACCACGGGACTTAAAAGCGTCACGGCCGATGCCGAGCGCAGCACCAATGCTCTGCGCAACATGGCAGGCTCACTTGCCACGCTTGGCGCCGGCGGCGCCGTGTTGTATGGGCTGCAGGTCATCGCTGGTCAGGTTCGGGATTTCGGCGCCGCTGTGTTGGGCGCACAGATCCAAGCCGATAAGCTGCGCAACACACTGACCTTTGCCACAGGTGGCCGCGACAACGCGGCGCGCGAAATGGTCATGCTTCGTGAAACGAGCCATGCGATGGGCTTGGAGTTTGCGAGCACGTCCCAGCAGTACGCCAGGCTGGCTGCGGCGTCACGTGGCACCTCGTTGGAAGGCCGCCAGACCCGCGAAGTGTTTGAAGCCATTGCCCAGGCCGGCACGGTCATGGGCATGAGCGCCGAAGAGTCCGAGGGCGCGCTGCGCGCTGTGCAGCAGATGATGTCCAAGGGGAAGGTGCAAGCCGAAGAGCTGCGAGGCCAGTTGGGTGAACGTTTGCCCGGCGCATTTCAGATTGCTGCCCGCGCTATGGGTGTCACCACGGGCGAACTGGACAAGATGCTGGAAACGGGCCAAGTCTTCGCGGCCGACTTCCTGCCCAAGTTTGCTGCTCAGGTGAAGGCTGAGCTGGGCGGCAGTGTGCTCGAAGCCAGCAAAAGCGCGCAGGCCGGTCTGAACCGTTTCGGCAACGCCTGGAACGACCTGAAAATCAGCTTTGCCCAGAGCGGTGCGAGTGCCGCAGTCTCCGGCACTTTGGATTCGATGGCTGGTGGATTCGGGCGGGTGTCCGATGCCATTAATGAAAGCCGCGCTTCGGGCGACGGATTCATGATGCAGATGCTTTCTGCGGGTGGTGCCGCCGCTAAGTTTGGTGTGTCGATGACCGAGCTGGGGCGCATGGCTGGCGTGTATAGCTATGACCTTGAGACGGCGCGCCAGCACTTGCAAAAGTTGCAGTCGCAGTCTGAGGTGCTAGGTGACAGTGTTTACTGGAAGTCCGAGAAAGCGCAGGTTGAGGCATACATAGCTCGCCTTGAAGCAGCGCGGCGAAAAAAGCTGGAGCTTTCTGGTGATTTCGGTGTTGGCGGTGGGCGTGGTGCGGTCAACCCTCAGACCATCGAGCAGCGTAACGCAGTCGATGAAGCCCTGCAGCGCCGCCTGGCCGCCGCCCGCAACAACGCCCTGGGAGTCAAGCCGCAATTTGTCAAAGACCTGACCGAGCTGGCCGAGCTGGAGCAGGCCGGCGTGCTGGGCTTTGCTGAGCGTGCTGACCTGGCCAGCAAGCTCACGGCCGACGCCTACAAGCCCGGCGCCAAAAAGGCCGACCCTTACACCGAACTAATCAAGGCTGCGCGCGAAAAGCTGGCCGTGCAAAAGCTGGAGCAAGACGCCACCGTCAAGCTCACTGACGCCGAAAAGCTGCGCGCCAAATACCTGGCCGACCTGGCCAGCGGCGCCATCAAGTACAACGCCACGCACGACCGCATGGTGATGGGCCTGTACTCCGAGCTGCAGGCCAGCGAACAGGCACAGACCGCCCGCGAAGCCGCGCAGAAGCTGCACGAACAAAACGCCGCGATCATTGAGAAAAACACCGAGGCTGCAGCCAAGTACGCCGAAGCGCGCCTGAAAGCCCTTGAAGGTGAAATCCAGACCAACGATAAGCTGCGCGAAGAGATCGCGCTGATCGGCCTGGATGAACGCGGCCGCGCCGCGCGCCTGCAGCTGCTGGAACAAGAGGCCATCGCCCGCGCCGAGATTGACCTGGTGATGGCCCGCAACATCGAGGGCAACGACGCGGAAATCAGCCGCCTGGAGCGCGAAATTGCCCTGCGCCGCGAGCGCATCAGCCTCATGGGCTACAGGGCCGAGCGTGAAGCCGACCAGCGCCTGCTGGAAGAGCGCAAGCGCGATGCCGAGCAAATCGGTGACGCGCTGACGCAAAGCCTCATGCGGGGCGGCAAGTCGTTCCTTGACTACCTGAAAGACACCGCCCGCACCACGGTGCTCACGCCGATCCTGAAGCCAGTAGGCCAGGCCGCCGGCAACCTGGTTTCCGGCGGCATACAGGCGCTGGGCCAGGGCATGGGCTTTGGCGGTGGTGGCGCCGGCTCTGCATTGAGTCTGACCAGCGGCGCCAACAACCTGTTTCAGCTCAGCGGCTTTGGCAGCGGCTCCAGCGTGTTCAGCCAGTTCGCCACCAGCAGCTTCGGCAACGCGCTGGGCCTGTCCACCACGGTGGACGCCATCGGCGGCATTGGCACGGCCAGCACAGCACTAACGGGCGCCGGCTCAGCCTTCGCTGCTGCCATGCCCTGGGTCAGTGCGGCCCTGATCGCGGGCAGCCTGCTGGAAAGCCCGAGGGGCGGCCCCAAGACCGAAGGCGGCGCCGACCTGGCCGCGCGCATCAGCGCGCAGTACAGCGGCACGGCGCAGGCCCTGGGCCTGGCGCCCACAGCGCGCTTTGGCGCATTCAGCAGCCAAGACCCGCAAGGCGACGCATTGACCCAGCTGCAGGTGGCCGCCTTCCGTGGCGACCGCACCGTTTACAGCCGCCAGGACCGTGTAGGCAACTATGAAGACATCGCCAGGGGCGACGGTGCCTTGCAGGCCGCAGAGGCTGAAGAAACCGTGCGCGCCGTGTTCCTGGCAATCAAGGACCAGAGCAGCGAGCTGGCCGCCGACATCCGCGCACTGTTTGACGCCGTGGGTGTGGACGCCAGCGTAGAGCAGATGCAGGCCGCGCTGAACCGCGCCACCATCGTCCGCACACAGCGCGCCGAGCTGGAAGAGCGGCTGTACCAGGCCACCGCCACCGAAGAGCAAAAACTCGCACGCACCCGCGAGCAGCAGCTGGCCACCGTTGACCCGCTGAACCTGGCCCTGCTGCAGCAGGTGCACCTGCAGGAAGACCTGGCCCGCGCCACGCAAGCCACCAGCAACGCGCTGGGTGGCTTCCTGGCCAACCTGGAGGCCAGCGCCGACGCAGAGCGTACCCGCATCGAGCAGCAGCACGAAGACAACGTAACGCGCGTGCGCAGCCAGATGGACGTGCTGGCCACCAGCATCAGCAAACTCACCAGCCTGACCAGCGTGCTGGACGGCGCGCTGTCGGGCTACCGCACCGCAGAGCGCACCGGCATGACCCGCGTGCAGGCGCTTGCACAAGTGCAGGGCGCCACCGCCATCGCGCGTGCGAGCGGCCGCATGCCAGACGCCGAAAGCCTGCGCGACCCGCTGGCCGTGCTGGGCCGTGCCAGCACCGCCGGCTTTGGCAGCTTCAACGACTTTGCAGCCAGCCGCGACCGCGAAGCCGCCACCATCAGCGAGCTGAACGCCCTGGCCGGCGAACAACTCAGCGTAGAACAGCGCACGCTGGACGTGCAGCAGCAGCAGCTGGATACGCAGGAGCGCGCCCGGCGCGAAGCCCTGACCCGGCTGGACGGCATCCTGACCGAAGCCCGCGCCCAGACCACTGGCACCAGCCAGGTGGTGCAGACGCTGGCAGCGGCACTGGCCGCCTTCAATGGCGCCGCCATCGCCAACGGCCGCCCCGGTGGCGTGGGCGGTGGTGCAACGGCGCCGGCCTACACCATGGAACAGATCGCCGGTCATGTGCTGCCCCGCCTGGGCGTCAGCGAAGCCAGCAACCGCGCCCTGTATGAAGACGCCGCCGCCAACAAAGCGCGCGGCGTCACGCTGGACAAAATCGACGCCGCTGGCGGCCTGCCGCCCGGCACGTCGGCCGCGTGGGCCATCGCCAACGGCCTGCCGGTGTTTGCCAACGGCGGCGCCTTCACCAACGGCATTGTTTCGCGCCCGACCATGTTCAACATGGCCATGATGGGCGAGGGCGGCCAGAGTGAAGGCATCCTGCCGCTGGCCAACGTGGGCGGCCAGCTGGGCGTGCGCAGCGTGGGTGGTGGCGACGCGGAAATGCGCCGATCACTCGCAGACATGAGCGGCAAGCTCAGTGCCATCGCTCACCTGGCCCTGCGCACCGCCAAGGCGGTGGAAGAGCTGGAAGATCGCGGCGTGCAACTGCGCAACGCCGAAAGCGGCGAAGTCATCAACGTCAACGTGGTGGCCACCGTATGAGCGCCAGCGACTTTCGCATCCTGCGCCCCGTGACTGTTACGGGCAGCGTGCTCACCAGCAGCTCGGTGACCGAACCCGCCACCGTGACAGACGCAGACCCGGCCGTGTGGAACCCTGCAACCGCCTATGTGCTGGACGACCTGGTGCACTACGTGGCCACGCACGCCATCTACCGCCGCCGTATTGACGGCACCACGGCCACCGCGCCCGACCTGGACCCGACGAACTGGGCCTATGTGTCACCCACCAACCGCTGGAAGATGTACGACGCCAGCTATGGCAGCCAGACCACCAAAGCCGACAGCATTGTGTGGGAGCTGACCGCCACCGAGCCCATCACCGGCGCGGCCGTCCTGAACGCCAGCACGGCGAGCCTGCGGCTTGAAATCACAGATCCAGTAGAAGGCCTGGTGTTTGACGAAACCAAAGACGCGAGCGACCCGCTGGGCATCGTGGACTGGTACAGCTATTTCTTTGAGCCCATCGAGCGCCGGCAGGACTTCACCTTTGTGGACCTGCCGCCGTATGCCGGCGCCACGCTCAAATTCACCGCCACCGACACGGGCAACACCGTGGCTGTGGGCGTGTGCGTCATCGGCCAGCTGCGCACCGTGGCCGGTGTGCGCTGGGGCGCCAGCGTGGGCATCAAAGACTACAGCGTGAAAGAGGCCGATGAATTTGGCGGCTTCACCGTCACAGAGCGCCCGGCCAGCGACAGGGGCCGCTACCCGCTGCAGGTGGACAACTACATGGTGGACCCACTCAAGCGCCTGCTGAAAACCCTGCGCGCCACGCCGGTGGTTTACATCGCCGGCACGCTGTACGACAGCACAACGATCTACGGCTTTTACCGCGACTTTGACATCGTGATCCCTAACCCGGTGCTGAGCGAATGCAGCATCGAACTTGAAAGCGTGACCTGACCATGGCACTCACAGCACCCCCCGCAGCGCCCGACGCACCACCCACCGCCCCCAGCCGCAGCGATGCGCCGGCCACATTCGTCACGCGCGCCAATGCGTTCGTGGCGTGGTTCGGCCCATTTCGCACTGCTTTGGCCGCGTTCGTCACCTGGTACACCGACGACGCCAAACCCGAGCTGGAGGCGCTGCAGGCTGATGTGGCGGACAAGCAAACCACGGCCAGCAGTGCCGCCGGCACGGCCACCACCCAGGCGGGCATCGCCACCACCCAGGCCGGCCTGGCCGCCGCCAGCGCCGCCAGCGCCACCAACGCAGCCAACGTGCAAGGCACCAGCACCAGCAGCGTGGCCGTGGCCACGGCGGTGGGGCAGAGCAAGAGCTTCACCTATGTGGAGAGCAGCCGCGCCATCGCGGTCGGCATGTTTGTGGTGGTGGCCGTCACGGCATCACCGGACACCAACTGGATGCTGCTGCAGGTCACCGCCTGGGACAGCGGCACCAAGGTAGTCACCGGCACAGTCATCACCTACGGCGGCAGCGGCACCTACAGCGCCTGGACGCTGAGCCTGTGCGGCCCGCGCGGCCCGGCCGGTGCCGACGCCGTGCTGACCACCCCCAGCCTGGCCCTGACCGGCACGCCCACGCTGGTGGCCGGCAACAACGGCTACACCGGCGACGTGGCGGCCGGCGCTGCCATCGCGCTGGACACGCTCGGCACCCTGGGCGACGGCTGGAGCGTGATGCTCGTGCCCGCCAGCGCCACCAACCCCGGCACCGTCACCGCAGACTACGGCGCGGGCAGCGAGGCGCGGCCGCTGGCCGGGCCGGTGCTGATCAGCGTCAAGAACGTCAGCGGCACCTACACCGTGCGCTGGCTTCCGCTGGGCCGCCATGTGGCCCAGTTTGGCGCGCTGGGCACGCCCGCAGTCATCAACACAGCGGCCAGCACAGGCGCGGCGCTGTGCGCGCTCACGGCCACGCGCAATATCGGCGTGTACACCAGCAGCGCCGGCCGCCCGCGCGCGGCGCTGATCAACAGCGCCACCGGCGCCATCATCAGCGTCAGCGCCGACCTGGAAAGTGTCAGCGTCAGCGGGGCCACGTTTGACGTGAAGCGCCTCACCGACACCACCGCCGTGGCCACATGGGCCATCAGCGGTGCGGTGAAAGCCGTGGTGCTGCAAAACAGCAGCGACACCGTGGGCGCCGGCACCGTGCTCACTGTGGAGTCTGTCAGCAGCACCGCGCAGGCCCTGGCCGTTTTCAGCGCCACCAAAGTCATGCTGGCCTACAGCGACACCGGCAACACCCGAAACAGCGCGCGCACGCTCACCGTCAGCGGCATCACGCTGACGGCCAACACGCGCTACAGCATCCACGCCAGCACAACCGCCGTGCAAATGTCTGCCACTGCGCTTAGCGCCACGCAGGCGCTGGTGACGGCCTGCAACACCGGCGCCACAACTCAAGCGCAGGCACTGGCCATCACAGAAGCGTCGGACGTGCTGACCTTCCCGGCTAGCTGGGAAACCATTGCCCGCTGCGGAAGCGCCAACACGGTTGCTTACAGCTGCGTGAGCAACGTATCAGCCAGCCGTGCGCTCGTGGTTGCAGGGGTTGATCCCGCCAGCACTGGCAGGGCAGTGGCAATGCTTGTGGACGTGACTGGCACCGGCACTGGCGCGCTGCTGTGGTCTGGCCGCCAGACGCCCATTACTACACCTGGCGGCATCCTCAGTGCGCACCGCCTGCAGCGCCTGAGCGCCAGCAGCTTCATGCACCAAGCCGCGGGCGATGGCACGGCGGCCACCAGCACAGTCACGCAGCTGGTGATCGAGGGCGACGCCGTGCGCGCCGGCGCCAGCAAGACGCTGGCGCGCAAAGTCAGCCATCAGGACATTGCCTGGCACAGCGGCGCGCCTGGCAATGCAGTGGCCCTGTACGTGGACGGCGACAACAGCAACTACCCCACAACGCTGCAGTTCAGCATGGGCAGTGTGGCTTAAGGGGCAGCGATGCAGATCATCATCGACAAGGCCACCCGCACCGTGCTGTACGCTGATGCCGCCCTGCACCTGGACGCCGTGTGCGCAAGCAACGGCGCCTGGGTGGACCACTTGACCACCACAGCCACAGCCGAGCTGCTGGACGTGCCCGCACTGCCTGCGGGCTGGGTGCCCGGCGCCTATACCTACAGCGTGGCCGGCGCGTTCGAGCCAGCGCCACCTGTGGTGCCGGTGGTGGTGGTGGCGCCGCCGCCTGGCGCCATACTGCTGCCCGCGTACATGCCAGGCGGTGCAACATGAGCGCACGCGTGTTTGATGGTGTGGTGCGCAGCGCAGAAGGCTGGACGCATGACCTGAACTTTGAAGCGTGCAGCACGGCCATCGACCCGCGCGTTTCCAGCACAGGCGGTGCCAACCGTTCGCGCATCAATGGAGCGGGTGATCGCATTGTCTCCACTAGCTCCGCGCGCGTAGATCATGATCCTGCGTCACTTGCTTCCAAAGGACTTCTGCAGGAGCCCGATGCTGTTGCTGCAATACGCAATTCAGCAATGGCAGGGGCAGTGGCTGGTACGCCGGGCACGCTGCCGACGCACTGGGTCACAGACTTCGCAGCCGGGCAGCTTCGCCAGGTTGTGGGCGCAGGCACTGAAAAGGGGATGCCTTACGTGGACTTGCGCTTTTACAGTGCGGCAAATGATCGTGGTTATGCGGCGTTTTACCCTGAACAGTTCAACGTGATTCCAGCATCGCCTGGCGACGTTTGGATCTATTCGCAGCACGTCAAGCTGGTTGCCGGTTCGATCACAGGGATAAACCAGATTCTTTACGCCAGGGCTCACACGGCGAGTTCCGTGATCACTTTAGACACGGTGTCTTACATCACGCCAGCTGCGTCTGGTGTGTCGTTGTTGGATGCGCGGCAATCACTTTCGATCACAGCTCCCGCTCTCACAGAACGAATCACAAGCGCCTACGCCTTCACGATGACTGTCGGCCCGGCCTACGACTTCACATTGCGCGTTGGCACGCCGCAACTCGACAAGCGCGCTTTTGCCACTTCGCCGGTCTGGTCTTCGGGAACTGCGTTGGCGGCTACGCCTGCCACCCACTTCATCAGCGGCGCAGCCTTCGCGCAGTACTTTGCCAATCAGGGCACCTACCTGATCGAGTTCACGCCATACGCGCTGTCGGCAAACGAGGTGTATTGGGGCATCGGTCAGGTCAGCGTGTTCAACAACTCGATGTACCTGGTCAACAGCGGCGGGTCGCTATTCTTGATCGTTTACAGCGGTGGCGTGAACACTGCCGCGCTGGACCTCGGCACGCTGGTGGCTGGCACCCGCTGCAAGGTGGCCATCTCGTACCAGGCGGGCGAGATCGCCGCGCGCTGCAACGGCGGCACCGAGCGCGTATCCAGCGGCGCAATGCCGGCCGTGATCGACACCGAAGGGTTACTCACCACGCCATGGAATGGCGGCAGCAGCTACCCCGCCGCCCACATGCACCGCCGCCGCTACCGCCCGTATCCCAGCCGTGGCGATCTGTATCAACTCACTGCCTGACGCCATGCACGCGCTTGCACACAACACTGGAGACTGCAAATGATTGAACCCACGTCAACCACCACCGGCGCGGTTGGCTTCACCGCCATCATGATCCTGGTGCTTGGCCCCAAGCTCGGGCCGGTGCTGGCGCCCGTCGTGGGCGACTTCCTGCTGATCCTGGCCGGCGCGCTGGGTGGTGTGATGCACAGCGTGGCCAAGGTCAATACCGCATCGGTCCGCGCGGCCGCGTTCTATGTGCTGCGCTGGGTGCTGACGGCGCTGATCCTGGCCGGCGGCACAGGCGTGCTGATCGAGAAAACCACAAGCCTGCCCGCCACCCAGTGGCCCGGCGTGGTGGCCTTCCTTATCACCTTCCTGGCCGATAAGTGGCCCGCCTGGCTCAGCGCCATCCTGGCGCGCAAGGCTGGCCAAGCTACCGATGGGGAGGCCCGGCCATGACGCCCTTCGCCCTCAAGCTCACGCTGCACACCGTGCTGTGCCTGGCGCTCATGTGGACGTGCTGGTGCCGCCAGGCCCGCAGCAACAGCCAGACCATCGAGGCCGTGCGCATGGCCTTCTGGCTCATGTTCATGGCCGCCATGGTGCTGCTGGTGGCGCCCATTGGGCACAAGCTGTGGCCGGACGCCATGCCGCGCTACCGCATCCAGTGGCCTGACCTGGCCATGCTGGCCAGCGCCGTGCTTGTGCAGTTCGTCACCGCCCGGCATTGGCATCGCGGCGTGCCGGCGGCCTTCCAGACCAAACAGCCGGAGATCCATAAATGAACCTCACCCTTCAACGCACCCACGCCATTGACGGCCGCACCTTCGGTGTGCTGCTGGCCGATGGCCGTTTTGTCTGCTGGACGCTGGAAGACGCCGTGCGCGAAGTGCCTGGCCAGCCTGTGGCCGTGTGGAAGGTCAAGGGCGCCACGGCGATCCCGGCCGGCGCCTACCGCGTCACGCTGGAAAACTCCCCGCGCTTCGGGCCGGACACGCTCACCGTCAACGACGTGCCCGGCTTCACGGGCGTGCGCATGCACGCTGGCAACACCGAAGCCGACACCGAAGGCTGCCCGCTGCTGGGCATGGCCGTAGAAGTGCGCGGCATCGTCGGCGGCCAAAGCGGCCCGGCCGTCAAGATCGTGCGCGAGCTGGTGCGCCAGGCCCGCATGGCTGGCCAGACTGTGCGCATGGATGTGATTAACCCGGTTGTGCCGTCATGAGCATCACGCAAGGCCTGGCCATCCTGCTGGCCATCAGCATGTTGGGCAATGCCTGGCTGGGCAATGCCTGGCTGGGCGTGCGCGATGACCTGGCCGTGGCCACCACCGAGCGCGATAACGCACGCGGTGCCGCCACAGCCTGCAGCGACGGTGTAGAGGCCCTGGCCGACGTGGCCGCCACGCGCAAGGCCGAAGCGATCGCGGCCCGCGCCAAAGCCGCCCAGCTGGCCAACAACCACCAGGCGGCCGCGCAGCGCGAACTGGCCACGCCGGCGACCGTGCCCGGCAACGACTGTCAAAGCGCCACAGACCGCGCGCAGCGGTGGCTGGCCACCAGGAGCAAGCCATGATGCCGCGCCGCCTTCTGGCCGGCCTGGTCATCCTGGTGCTGGCCGGGTGCGCCAGCCAGACCACGCTGCAGACCGTCAAGGTGCCAGTGCCCGTGGAATGCAGCGAGCCGGTGCCAGATCGGCCCGCCATGCCCACGGAAACGCCGGCGCAGCTCTTCACCCTGGATGGGCACATCGCGGCCCTGCAGGCCGAAATAGACGTGCGCGAAGGCTACGAAATCAAGCTGCTGACGGCCCTGGTGGCCTGCACGCGGCCGGTGGACGTGCGGCCGCGCTGAACCAATCCCGTTATGGCAAGGGTTTCGCCGGTAGCCACGGCGTGTGTTTACAGGAGTCCCAAATGAAGAAGTCTTTGCTTTCCATCGCTTTTCTGGCCTGTGCCGGCCTGGCTGTTGCTGCCGTGGCTGCTGTGCGCGACATCGAGCGCCGCGCCATCGACGTGGCCACGCGCGCCTGGCGCTGGGTTGAGTCTTTCACGCTGGCGGTGGTGGCCACGGTGGCCAGCGCCGCAGCACGGCACCTGCCCGGCCCGGCCGTGGTGCTGCAGGCCGCCGGCCGCTACCTGGTGCGCCAGATGAAGCGCCAGCGGCCGCTGGTGGCCGCCCGGTGGCGTATGTGTCCGTCTGTCTGAGCTGATTGCAAGTTGTCTCCCGCAGGCCGAAAGCCTGTGTTTACAACCCCGGCCACCGTGCCGGGGTTTTTTTATTCCAGTGCGCCATAACGCGCACCGCGCAGCGGGCATTTCGCGCGACGATCCGCTGGCGCGTGCCGCGCTTAAACGACCGCTGCGCGTGCTGTGGGGATCGGTCCCGCTGCGCGAGCTGGTGCCGGTGGCTGGTGGATGTGCCCTTTGGTGTCAGGATCAGGGCGCTGCGCGCCAGGGCATCGTGGCGGCCGTCCTGCGGCGGCCGCGCAGCACTCGCTGCACCAGGTGCGCCGGCGGCCCGAAAGTCTTTTCTCCAGCGCGAGCAGAGGCAGCATTGACGCGGGGTAGAATTGAGCAGTTTTTAAGCACTGGCAAAAGGAGTTTTGCCGTAAGTGCTTGATTCGGTTGAGTTCTGTTGAGGCTTGCAAATCCGATCAGCCCAGTTCGACTCTGGGTCGCGCCTCCAGATCCACAGCCCCGCCAACCCCGTTGTCGGGGCTGTTTTGTTTGACAATAGGTTGTCCGCCCGGATGGTGAAATTGGTAGACACAGCGGACTTAAAATCCGCCGCTTGCTGAAAGGCGGCGTACCGGTTCAAGCCCGGTTCCGGGTACCAGATGAAAGCACGTCATGCCACGCTACAACGCCCCCTTTGAAATCCATGTTCATGGTGACGTGCCCTTGCGCGCCGACGTGGTCTTTGCCCAGATTCAGGATGCGCTGAAACCGCTGTGGAAATACGCCGGCGCCAAGTCGCTGGCGGACGGCGCGCAAAGCAGCTACGAGGAGGAGCCCGGCATCAAGTTCGACGCCCAGGAGCACCTGCTGCAGATGTGCTGGACGGTGCCGGGCGATGAAGACTTCCGCCAGTCGCTTGACGAGATGTGCATGAACCTCAATGAGCTGGCCCGGGAGGGCGCCGCGATCGAGGTGACGTTCTACGACGCTGACTTTGACGAGGAAGAAGAAGCCCCCGGCGCCGAATCCCGCGACGATTTCGTGATGCTGTTTGTCGGCCCCACGCCCGCAGCCATCATGCAGGTGCAGCGTGACCTGCTGGTCCAGGACGTGGTGAACATGATGGAGCGCCACTTTGACGGCTCCGAACTCGGTGGCGTCGTGGCAGAGATCGACAAGCTGTTCGGCCAGCGGTTTGATGAGCTGGTCAACTCGCTGGAGCTGAGCCGGCCCCCACGGGGTTCGGGTGGTTCTGGTGGCCCCGGCCACGGCGGTGGCCGCCGCCCCCGCCATCTGCATTAGACCTGCACTGACACGCGCCTCAGCTATGCTGTGCTCCGCTTCAGGAGACAGCAATGGCCTTTTTCCCGCAAGATGCCCTGCAACCCGGTGTGCGCAAGCGCGAGGTGTTCGGCTGGGCGATGTACGACTTTGCCAATTCGGGCTACACCACGGTGGTGATCACCGCCGTGTTCGCGGCGTATTTTGTCGGAGGCATTGCGCAGAAGGCTGAATGGGCCACCTTTGCCTGGACGGCGGCGCTCAGTGTGTCGTACGCGATCGTGATGCTCACCATGCCCAGCATTGGCGCTTATGCCGACCTGCGGGCCGCCAAGAAGCGCTTGCTGATGATCACCACGGCGGGTTGTGTGGTGGCCACGGCCGCGTTGGCGTTCGCCGGGCCGGGCAGCGTGGCGCTGGCCATCCTGCTCATCATCATTTCCAACGCATTTTTTGCCTGGGGCGAGTCGCTGACCGCGGCTTTCTTGCCCGAGCTGGCACGCCCCGACGCCATGGGCAAGGTCAGCGGCTGGGGCTGGGCCTTTGGCTATTTTGGCGGCATGCTGGCCCTGGGGATTTGCCTGGGCTACGTGATCTGGGCGCAGGGGCGGGGGATCAAGGCCGATCAGTTTGTACCGGTCACCATGCTGATCACCGCGGTGATCTACGGCGCGGCCTCGCTGGTGACCTTCAGGCTGCTGGGCGAGCGCGCCCAACCCAACCCTGCTGCCATGCAGCAAAGCGGCCTGCGCGCTTCGCTGGTGCGGCTGCGGCACACGTTTGCCCAGGCCCGCCAGTTCAAGGATTTCATGTGGTTGCTGGGCTGCGCGGTGTTCTACCAGGGGGGCGTGGCGGTTGCCATCACGCTTGCCGCTATTTACGCCGAACAGGTGATCGGCTTTTTGCCGCAGGAAACCATGGTGTTGATTTTTGTGCTGAATTTCGCCGCGGCCGCGGGTGCATTTGGCTGGGGGTATTTCCAGGACCGTATGGGCCACAAGCTCGCGTTGGGCATCACGCTGGTGGGTTGGGTCGCCACTTGTGTCATCGCGGCCCTCACCACCACCAAGGCAGGCTTCTGGTATGCCGCCGCGATCGCAGGGGTGTGCATGGGGGCCAGCCAGTCCGCAGGGCGCGCCATGGCCGGCATGCTGGCCCCGCGTGCGCAGGTAGCGGAGTTCTATGGCCTGTGGACCTTTGCCACGCGCCTGGCGGGCATCATCGGACCGTTGAGTTACGGCGCCATCACTTGGATGACGGGCGGTGACCAGCGCACCGCCATCCTTTGCACCGCGGTGTTGTTCATGGTGGGGCTTGTGCTGCTGGTGCCGGTGAACATGCAGCGCGGGCGTGAGGCCGCGCTGGCGGCGCATTCTCAGGCCTGAAGGTCCAGCCAGCGTGCGGCCGCGGCCTGCAAGGCTTCTGTGCTGCCTGTGCTGAGCAAGACGAGTTGCCCACGGGCGCGCAACGACAGCAGGCCTGCGGCAGCCAGCAGGCGCTTCGTCTGCCGTGCCACCGGTTCGCCGGTTTCCACCACTTGCACGTCGGGGCCGACCAGGCTGCGCAAAACCTCCGCGGCAAATGGGTAGTGTGTGCACCCCAGCACCAGTGTGTCCAGGGCGCCGGGCCCGGCGCCAAACCGACCCATCTGGCCCGTGTAGCGGGTGCAAAGCGCTACTATTTTTGTAGCATCATCCTGTTCTATGGATTCGGCCAGCCCATCGCAGGGTTGCAGCGTAAAGCGGGCCTGGCCGGCCAGCGACGCATGCAGCGCTGCAAATTTGCTGCTGCCCAGCGTGCCGCGTGTGGCCATTACAGCCACGTGGCCCGTGCGCGTCAGCGCCGCGGCGGGCTTCAGGGCGGGCTCCACCCCCACCAGCGGCAGGCCGGGGTAGGCGTCACGCAGCAGCGTGATCGCTGCCGCCGTGGCGGTGTTGCAGGCCACCACCAGCGCCTTGATGCCGTGAGCGTCGCGCAGTTGCCGTGCCACCGCCAGCGAGCGGTCGGCGACAAACGCCTCGCCGCGTTCGCCATAGGGCGCATGGGCGTTGTCGGCCAGGTAAACGAAGTTTTCACCCGGCAGCGCGGCCCGCAGCGCCCGCAGCACGCTCAGGCCACCCACGCCGCTGTCAAAAACGCCAATGGCCGCGTCGGCGCTCAACCCGCGGCAACAGGAATATTCTTGAACTCGCCCGTGGCAATTCGCTTTTGCCATTCGGCCGGGCCAGTGATGTGGGCGCTGGTGCCACCGGCATCGACAGCCACCGTCACCGGCATGTCCACCACATCAAACTCGTAGATGGCCTCCATGCCCAGATCGGCAAAGCCCACGACCCTGGCGGCCTTGATGGCCTTGGACACCAGGTAGGCCGCGCCGCCCACGGCCATCAGGTACGCGCTCTTGTGCTTCTTGATGGCCTCAATGGCCACCGGGCCGCGTTCGGACTTGCCGACCATGGCGATCAGGCCGGTTTCGGCCAGCATCATCTCGGTGAAACCGTCCATGCGAGTGGCGGTGGTCGGGCCCGCGGGGCCGACCACCTCATCGCGCACGGGATCGACCGGGCCGACGTAGTAGATGACGCGGTTGGTGAAGTCCACCGGCAGTTTTTCGCCCTTGGCCAGCATGTCCTTGATGCGCTTGTGGGCCGCGTCGCGGCCGGTCAGCATCTTGCCGTTGAGCAGCAGCGTGTCGCCGGGTTTCCAACTGGCGACTTCCTGCTTCGTCAATGTGTTCAGGTCCACGCGCCTGCTTTTTTTCGTATCGGGCGTCCACTGCACGTCGGGCCACAGGTCCAGCGACGGCGCGTCCAGGTACACGGGCCCCGAGCCGTCCATTACAAAATGGGCATGGCGCGTGGCGGCACAGTTGGGGATCATGGCCACGGGCTTGCTGGCAGCGTGGGTGGGGTACATCTTGATCTTGATGTCCAGAACGGTGGTCAGGCCGCCCAGGCCCTGCGCGCCAATGCCCAGGGCGTTGACCTTGTCGTACAGCTCCAGGCGCAATTCCTCGGTCTTGTTCTGCGGGCCGCGGGCCTGCAGTTCGTACATGTCGATGTCGTCCATCAACGATTCCTTGGCCATGAGCATGGCCTTTTCGGCGGTGCCGCCAATGCCGATGCCCAGCATGCCCGGCGGGCACCAGCCCGCGCCCATGGTGGGCACCGTCTTGAGCACCCAGTCCACCACGCTGTCGCCGGGGTTGAGCATGACCATCTTGCTCTTGTTCTCGCTGCCGCCGCCTTTGGCGGCCACGGTCACGTCCACGGTGTTGCCGGGCACGATCTCGGTGAAGATGACCGCGGGTGTGTTGTCCTTCGTGTTCTTGCGTTCGAACTGCGGGTCGGCCACCACGCTGGCGCGCAGGGTGTTGTCGGGGTGGTTGTAGCCACGGCGCACGCCTTCGTTCACGGCGTCTTCCAGGCTGCCTGTAAAGCCCTCCCAGCGCACGTCCATGCCGACTTTCAGGAACACGTTGACGATGCCGGTGTCCTGGCAGATCGGGCGCTGGCCGGTTGCGCTCATCTTGCTGTTGGTCAGGATCTGCGCAATCGCGTCCCTGGCCGCCGGACTCTGTTCGCGCGCGTAGGCGCGGGCCAGGTGGGCGATGAAGTCGGCAGGGTGGTAGTAGCTGATGTACTGGAGCGCGGCGGCGACGGATTCGATCAGGTCGGCCTGCTTGATGGTGGTGGTCATGGTGGGGCTGTGGTGGTGAAAAGTCTGCTACGGTACGGCGGCAACCCGCTATTTTGACAGGTCACCTGACACCGGACGGACACGCCATGAACAGCCCCCGCACCCGCACCGAGCATGACACTTTTGGCCCGATCGAGGTCCCCGCCGACCGGCTCTGGGGCGCGCAGACGCAGCGTTCCCTGCACAACTTTGACATTTCCGGTGAGCGCCAGCCGCGCGAAATTATCCGCGCGCTGGCGCAGGTCAAGCGCGCCTCGGCCGTCGTTAACCACGCGCTGGGCCTGCTGGACGCGGCCAAATCGCAGGCCATCGTGGCCGCGGCTGACGAGGTGATTGCCGGGCAGCATGAGGGGGAGTTCCCGCTGGTGGTCTGGCAGACCGGCTCCGGCACCCAGACCAACATGAACGTCAACGAGGTGCTGGCCAACCGCGCCAGCGAGCTGCTGGGCGGCACGCGCGGCGAGGCTCGCCTGGTCCACCCCAACGACGACGTGAACAAGAGCCAGTCGAGCAACGACGTGTTTCCCACCGCCATGCACGTGGCGGCGGTGGACGCCATCACGCACCGGCTGCTGCCGGCCATCGCCAGGCTGCGCGCCACCCTGGATGCCAAGGCGCAGGCGTTCGGGGCCATCGTCAAGATCGGCCGCACCCACCTGCAGGACGCCACGCCGCTGACGCTGGGGCAGGAGTTTTCAGGCTACGCGGCGCAGCTGGCGCATGGCGAGGCCCATGTCCGCGCCGCGCTGGCGCACCTGTGCGAGCTGGCCCTGGGCGGCACGGCGGTGGGCACGGGGCTGAACGCACCCAGGGGCTATGCGGTGGCCGTGGCGGGTGAGCTGGCAAAACTCACCGGCCTGCCGTTTGTCACAGCCCCCAACAAGTTCGAGGCCATGGCCAGCGTGGACGCGCTGGTGCATGCCCACGGCGCGCTCAAGACGCTGGCCGCCAGCCTGACCAAGATTGCGAACGACGTGCGCTGGCTGGCCAGCGGGCCGCGCAGCGGCATTGGCGAACTCAGCATCCCCGAGAACGAGCCCGGCTCGTCCATCATGCCGGGCAAGGTCAACCCCACGCAGAGCGAGGCACTGACCATGCTGGCCGCGCAGGTCATGGGCAATGACGTGGCCATCAACATCGGCGGCGCATCGGGCAATTTCGAGCTGAACGTATTCCGGCCCATGGTGGCGCACAACTTCCTGCAGAGCGTTCGGCTGCTGGCCGACGGCATGGTGAGCTTCAACGACCACTGCGCCGTGGGCATCGAGCCCAACCGCGGGCGCATCGCCGAGCTGGTGGACCGCTCGCTGATGCTGGTGACGGCGCTGAACCCGCACATCGGCTACGACAAGGCGGCGGCCATTGCCAAGAAGGCTCACAAGGAAGGCACCAGCCTGCGCGATGCCGCACTCGCCACGGGCTATGTGACGGCGTCGCAGTTTGATGACTGGGTGCAGCCCGGCCGCATGACCGGGTGAACGACCCGCGGGATCACTTGCGAAGGCCGGCTCAGTGCCTGGCCGAGCCGGTGCTTGACATGATCTTGTCGGTGTAGGCAATGGCCAGCGCCGAGAACAGGAAGGCGATGTGGATGACGGTCTGCGCGATCAGCACCTTGTCGGTGTAGTTGTCCGCGTTGATGAAAGTCTTGAGCAGATGGATGGAGCTGATGCCGATGATGGCCGTGGCCAGCTTGACCTTGAGCACCGACGCATTCACATGGCTCAGCCATTCTGGCTGGTCGCGGTGGCCTTCGAGGTTCATGCGGCTCACAAAGGTTTCGTAGCCGCCCACGATCACCATGATCAGCAGGTTGGAGATCATCACCACGTCAATCAGCGCCAGCACCACCAGCATGATCACGGTCTCGTTCAGTGACGTGATGGGGGCCGATGCCTTGTAGCCTATGCTGGTCACCAGCGCCTGCAGCGCGGTCTGGCTGCCAAACGCGGCGGCAATCAGGTGCTCCAGCTCCACGAGGAAGTGCACCACGTACACCGCCTGCGCCGCGATCAGGCCCAGGTACAGCGGCAGCTGCAACCAGCGGCTGGCAAAGATCAGGTTGGGCAGGGGGCGCAGGGGGGACGTCTTCTTGACGATCTGGTCAACGGGGTCGGACATGAGGGGCTTCGGGTAACTACGGTGCTGCGGATTGTAGGTGGGCGGTGCGACGACCTGCGCATGGAGTAAATTTGTAAGCTTTGAGCCAGTCAGTGGCCTGTAAGTAGCAAGCCTGACATTACCGCGAAATTCCCGTCAATCCTTGAGGAGACAAGCTCATGAGTGCCATCGAGTCGGTGCTGGTCGAAAACCGCGTATTTCCCCCGGCAGAGGCATCCGTCAAGGGTGCCCGTATTTCAGGCATGGACGCCTACAACGCGCTGTGCAGCGAGGCCGCAACCGACTTTGAAGGCTTCTGGGCCCGCCTGGCCCGCGACAACGTGGTGTGGACCAAGCCGTTCACCCGCACGCTGGACGAGTCGAACGCGCCGTTCTACAAGTGGTTTGACGACGGTGAGCTCAACGCATCGGCCAACTGCCTGGACAAACACATCGGTACGCCGACCGAGAACAAGACCGCGATCATCTTTGAAGCCGACGACGGCGCCGTGACCAAGGTGACCTACAAGGAACTGCTGGCCCGCGTGAGCCAGTTCGCCAACGCGCTCAAGGCCCAGGGCATCAAAAAGGGTGACCGCGTCATCATCTACATGCCCATGACCATCGAGGGCGTGGTGGCCATGCAGGCCTGCGCGCGCATCGGCGCCACGCACAGCGTGGTGTTTGGCGGCTTCTCGGCCAAGGCGCTGCAGGAACGCATCATCGACGCCGGCGCGGTGGCGGTGATCACCGCCAACTTCCAGATGCGCGGCGGCAAGGAGCTGCCGCTCAAGGCCATCGTGGACGACGGCATTGCTTTGGGCGGCTGCGACACGCTGAAGACCGTGCTGGTGTTCATGCGCACGCCCACCGCCTGCAACATGGTGGCAGGGCGCGACAAGACCTTTGACGAAGTGCTCCAGGGCCAGGGCACCGTGTGCGCGGCCGAAGCCGTGGGTGCCGAGCACCCGCTGTTCATCCTGTACACCTCAGGTTCCACCGGCAAGCCCAAGGGTGTACAGCACTCCACGGGTGGCTACCTGCTGTGGGCCCGCCTCACCATGGACTGGACGTTTGACCTCAAGCCGTCGGACGTGTTCTGGTGCACCGCCGACATCGGCTGGATCACCGGCCACACCTATGTGGCCTATGGCCCGCTGGCGGCTGGTGCCACGCAGGTCATCTTTGAAGGCGTGCCGACCTACCCGAATGCCGGGCGGTTCTGGCAGATGATCGAAAAGCACAAGGTCACGATCTTCTATACCGCGCCGACGGCCATCCGATCGCTGATCAAGGCGGCCGAGGGCGACGAAAAAGTCCACCCCGCGCGCAGCGACCTGAGCAGCCTGCGCATCCTGGGTTCAGTGGGCGAGCCCATCAACCCCGAGGCCTGGATGTGGTACTACCGCCATGTGGGCGGCGAACGCTGCCCGATCGTGGACACCTTCTGGCAGACCGAAACCGGCGGCCACATGATCACGCCGCTGCCGGGCGCCACGCCGCTGGTGCCGGGCTCGTGCACGCTGCCGCTGCCGGGCATCATGGCCGCCATCGTGGACGAGGTGGGCAACGACATCCCCAACGGCTCGGGCGGCATGCTGGTGGTCAAGCGCCCCTGGCCGTCGATGATCCGCACCATCTGGAACGACCCGGAGCGCTTCAAGAAGAGCTACTTCCCCGAGGAAATGGGCGGCAAGCTGTACCTGGCCGGCGACGGGGCCGTGCGCAGCGCCGACCGTGGCTACTTCCGCATCACCGGCCGCATTGACGACGTGCTCAACGTATCGGGCCACCGACTGGGCACGATGGAAATTGAATCCGCCCTGGTGTCCAAGACCGACCTGGTGGCCGAAGCCGCCGTGGTGGGCCGCCCGGATGATCTGACTGGCGAGGCTGTGTGCGCCTTCGTGGTGCTCAAGCGCGCCCGTCCCACGGGCGAAGAGGCCAAGCAGATCGCCAACGAGCTGCGCAACTGGGTGGCCAAGGAGATCGGCCCCATCGCCAAGCCCAAGGACATCCGCTTTGGCGACAACCTGCCCAAGACCCGCAGCGGCAAGATCATGCGCCGCCTGCTGCGCAGCATCGCCAAAGGCGAAGCGATCACGCAAGACACCAGCACGCTGGAAAATCCCGCAATCCTGGAGCAACTCGCAGAAAGGCTTTGACGCCCCCCGAAGCGGCCTACGGCCGCCTCCCCCCACTGGGGGGCGCCACCAGCGGCCCGGCAGAGCCGGTTCCGCGGTGGCCCCGAACAAAAAAGCCCGCCTTCCGGCGGGCTTTTTATTTCCAGAATGCGCGGATCCGGCTTTGCCGGGCCGCTGCATTGCCCCCCAGTGGGGGGAGGCGGCCGCAGGCCGCTTCGGGGGGCGTCTTACTTAATGCTCATGATCCACGCCGCCAGCTTCTTGGCCTCGGCGTCATTGACCTGGGCATTGGCTGGCATGGGCACGGGGCCCCACACGCCGGAGCCGCCCTTGATGATCTTGGCGGCCAGCTTGTCCACGGCGGACTTGTCGCTCGCATACTTGGCGGCGACGTCCTTGTACGACGGGCCGACCAGCTTCTTGTCAACGGCGTGGCAGGCCATGCAGTTCTTGGCAGTGGCCAGGGCCTGGTCGGCAAATGCGGGAGCGGTGGCGGTCAGCGCGACGGCCATAGCGAACAGAATACGCTTCATCGATATCCTCGTGGGTTGGGTTACAGTCGTTTTAACGCGATTGTAGTGACAGCGGTTGACCGGCCGGTAACGCGTGGGTAAAGCCGGTACAGTCCGCGAAGCCCCTAACCGTTGGAGAGAACCCCATGTATTTCCTGATGATCGGTGTGGCCCTGCTGGCCATGAAGTACCTTGAAATCGGCCCGGTGGCGGCCTTTCCGTGGTGGGTGGTGCTGTCACCGTTTGCCATGGCTGTGGCCTGGTGGTCGTGGGCAGACTCTTCGGGCTACACCAAGAAGAAGGCGGTCGAACGCGAAAACGCCAAGAAACAGGCCCGCATCGACCGCAACCGCGAGAACCTGGGCATGGGCACCGCACCACCCAAGAAAAAGCGCTGAACGTATCCGGCGCCATTGAAAAAGCCCCGCGTTGCGGGGCTTTTTGCTGGGCGCGGGGCGCTCAGTAGTTGTCCAGCACCGCGCCCTTGCTGGCGCTGGCGGCGTTGAACGCAAACTTCGCCTGCACGCCGCGGGTGTAGCGCGGCGCGGGGGGCGTCCAGCCTTCGCGCCGTTTGGCGATTTCAGCCTCGGGCACGTTCAGCTCCAGCACCAGCTTGTGCGCGTCGATGGTGATGGAGTCGCCTTCTTTCACAAAGGCAATCGTGCCGCCTGCGGCGGCTTCGGGCGCCACATGGCCCACCACCATGCCCCAGGTGCCGCCGGAGAAGCGCCCGTCGGTGATCAAGCCCACGCTTTCACCCAGGCCGGCGCCGATCAGCGCGCCTGTGGGGGCCAGCATCTCGGGCATGCCGGGGCCGCCCTTGGGGCCCAGGTAGCGCAGCACCATCACGTCGCCGGCCACGATCTTGCCGTCCAGGATGGCCTTCAGGGCGGATTGCTCGTCGTCGAACACGCGGGCCGGGCCGGTGATGACCGGATTCTTCAGCCCGGTGATCTTGGCCACCGCGCCTTCGGGCGACAGGTTGCCCTTGAGGATGGCCAGGTGGCCCTGCTCGTACATGGGGTTGCTGATGGGGCGGATCACGTCCTGGTCGGCGCGCGGCTGGTCGGGCACGTCCTTGAGCACTTCAGCAATGGTCTGCCCGCTGATGGTCAGACAGTCGCCGTGCAGCAGGCCCGCGTTCAGCAGCACCTTCATCACCTGCGGAATGCCGCCGGCCTGGTGCAGGTCCACCGCCAGGTACTTGCCCGACGGCTTCAGGTCGCACAGCACGGGGGTCTTCTTGCGGATGCGCTCGAAGTCGTCGATGCTCCACTCCACGCCCGCCGCGTGCGCAATGGCCAGGAAGTGCAGCACCGCATTCGTGGATCCACCTGTGGCCATGATGACGGCCACGGCGTTCTCGATCGCCTTTTTGGTCACGATGTCGCGCGGCTTGATGTCCTTCTTGATGGCCTCGATCAGCACCTTGGCGGATTCTTTGGCTGAATTCATCTTCTCGTCGTGCGGGTTGGCCATGGTGCTGGAGTAGGGCAGGCTGATACCCAGCGCCTCGAACGCCGACGACATGGTGTTGGCCGTGTACATGCCGCCGCAGGAGCCCGTGCCGGGGATGGCGCGCATCTCAATCTCGCGCAGGTCGGCGTCGCTCAGGTTGCCGGCGGCGTTCTGGCCCACGGCCTCGAACACGCTCACGATGTTCAGGTCCTGGCCCTTCCACTTGCCCGGCAGGATGGTGCCGCCGTACACATAGATGGCCGGCACGTTGGCGCGCAGCATGCCCATCAGGCCGCCGGGCATGTTCTTGTCGCAGCCGCCCACCACCAGCACGCCGTCCATCCACTGGCCCTGGACGCAGGTCTCGATGCAGTCGCTGATGACCTCGCGGCTGACGAGGCTGTACTTCATGCCCTCGGTGCCCATGGCCATGCCGTCGGAAATGGTGGGCGTGCCGAACACCTGCGCGTTGCCGCCGGCTTCTTCAATGCCGGCAATGGCCGCGTCGGCCAGCTTCTGCAGGCCGCTGTTGCAGGGCGTGATGGTGCTGTGGCCGTTGGCCACGCCCACCATGGGCTTCTTGAAGTCGCTTTCCTGGTAGCCCATGGCGTAGTACATGGAGCGGTTGGGCGCGCGCGATTTGCCTTCGACGATGGTGGCGGAACGGGCGTTGATCTTGATGACTTTGGTGTCGGCCATGGCTGCGTCTCTCTCGGGTGTGGGGTTGATAGCAGGCGAGAGTATGCGCCGCTGCCAGACCATGCGTCCAATCTATTTGTAGGCGTGTATTAATATGCTGTGCATATGAATGACCCGGTGATTGAGCTGCGCCTGTGGCGCCAGTTTGTGGCGGTGGCCGAAGAGCTGCATTTCGGCCATGCCGCGCGCCGCCTGCACATGACGCAACCCCCGCTGACGCAGGCCATCGCCTTGCTGGAGCGGCTGCTGGGCGTGCGCCTGTTTGACCGGACCAAGCGCAGCGTGGCGCTGACGGCGGCGGGCGCCGCCCTGTTGCCCCAGGCACGTGAACTGCTGGCGCGGGCCCAGGCCTTGCCGGCACAGGCGCGCGCTGCTGCCGCGGGTGAAGTGGGGCGCCTGCGGCTGGCGTTTGTGTCCACCGTGGGGTTTGCCCTGCTGCCGCAGTGGGTACGGGCGTTTCGGGGGCACAGCCCCGGCGTGGCGCTGGAGTTGATCGAGGCCACGGGCGACGTGCAGTTGCAGGCGCTGGCGCGCGGCGAGATCGACGCGGGTTTCATGCTGCACTCACCGGGTTTCGCGCCGGAGGATTTGCAGCACACGCTGATTGCGCGCGAACCGCTGGTCCTGGCGCTGCCCGACCACCATCCACTGGCCACGGCGCCCACGCTGTCGTTGGCCAAGGTACTGGCCGAGCCGCTGGTGATCTTCCCGCGGCGTATCGTGCCGTCGCTGCACGACGCGATCTTTGGCCTGTACCACGCGGCGGGCCGTTCACCCCAGGTGGCGCAGGAAGCCATCCAGATGCAAACCATCGTGAACCTTGTGTCGGCGGGGCTGGGCATGGCCTGGGTGCCTGAGAGCGTGCGCCAGTTTCAGCGGCCGGGGGTGGTTTACCGCAGCGTGTCGGGGGCGCGTGGGAAGGCGGTGCCAGAGTGTGAGACCACTTTGGTTTGGTCTGGCGGCGTTTCCAATCCTTCTTTGGGGCGGTTTGTGGGGTTTGTGGGGACGTTGGTGGCTGCTTAATGCGTAGCTTCGCTCGCGGCTTCGCGGCAGGCGGTGCCCGGCGGCGGCTCACACTGTGGCGGTCTGCGCGTTGCGCAGACTGCGCTGTGGTGCTCGTCGCAGGGTCGCGCCGCAGAACTCACTGCGTGCTGCGCACTCCGTTCGGACAGCCGCGGCGAGCTAGACAACGAAGCGCGCTAAAGCGCGCCGACCCTGCGCCTGCGCTCCTCGCCGCCACAGAGATCGCCCCCGCCGGGCACCACCTGCCGCGAAGCCGGGTGTGGGTATTGCGCCGTTGCGCGCCAACTTGGGTTCTGCAAAGTCACGCGCGCGGGCACAGAGGCCTGGGGCGCCTCTGGAGCGCCGAGCAGCGCAAGGCATGCGGCCTGCGCGCGCAGCGCGCTTCGTTTCTGACTCACCGCGGCTGTCCGAGCGCAGCGCGAAGCGCGTAGCGAGTTCTGCGGTGGGCCGCATGACTGAGCAGCGCAGGGAAGTCGCCGCAGGCGACCGCTCCAGTGAAGCCCCCAGGCCTCTGTGCCCGCGCGCGTGACTTTGCCGCGAGGTGCAACGCGCGCAAAAGAACCTGCGTAGACGAGCACCCACCAGAAGGCACAATACCCCGCATGTTGACGTACCCCCACATCGACCCCGTAGCACTGCAACTGGGCCCCATTGCCATTCACTGGTACGGCCTGACCTACCTGGCAGCATTCGGGCTGTTCATGTTTCTGGGGCTGCAGCGGCTCAAGCACGAACCGTTTGCATCCATCACCGGTAAAGGTGCCTGGGCCAAACGGGATGTGGAAGACATCCTGTTCCTGGGCGTGCTGGGCGTGGTGGTGGGTGGGCGGCTGGGGTACTGCCTGTTCTACAAGCCGGGCTACTACCTGTCGCACCCGCTGGAGATCTTCTTCATCTGGCAAGGCGGCATGAGCTTTCATGGCGGGATGCTGGGCGTGATCGTGTCGCAGTGGTGGTTTGCCCGCTCGCGCCAGCGGCCGTTCTGGCAGGTCATGGACTTTGTGGCGCCCTGTGTGCCCACGGGCCTTGCAGCGGGGCGGGTGGGCAACTTCATCAATGGCGAGCTTTGGGGCCGATTCAGCGACCCCACATTGCCCTGGGGCATGGTGTTCCCGCAAAGCGGCTCCATGCTGCCGCGCCACCCCTCGCAGGTGTACCAGTTCCTGCTGGAGGGGCTGCTGCTGTTCGTGCTGCTGTGGCTGTACGCGCGCAAGCCGCGTCGTCCGGGGCAGGTGGCGGCGGCCTTCCTGTTGGGCTATGGCGTGTTCCGCTTCATTGCGGAGTTCTTCCGCGAGCCGGACAACTTCCTCGGGTTGCTGGCCCTGGGCATGAGCATGGGGCAGTGGCTGTGCGTGCCCATGATCGTGCTGGGCGCGGGCCTCTGGGTGTGGCTGGGCCGCCAGCCAGCGCCGGCCACCGCGCGGGCTAGGTAGTTTCCATAGGTAAATTTTCTGCACAAGGGAGCATGACCCCGTCATAATTACACGTAATTATTGAAAATTACGAAGCATCTCCCCATGCGCCTGATCCACAACTCCCTGCACGATGAAGCGGCCGCCGCCTTGCGCGACCGCATCTTCGCGGGCGAGCTGGGGCCGGGAATGTTCCTGGATGAAGTGCAGCTGGCCGAGGAGATGAAGATTTCGCGCACGCCGCTGCGCGAGGCGCTCAAGGTGCTGACGGCCGAGGGCCTGGTGCGCCACGAACCCCGTCGCGGCTGCTTTGTGAACGAGGTGACCGAGCAGGATCTGGACGAGATCTTTCCCGTCATCGCGCTGCTGGAGGGCCGTTGCGCCTTCGAGGCCGCGCGCAACGCGACCGACGCCGACCTGGCCGCGCTGGAGGCACTGCACGACAGGCTCAACAAGCATGCCAGGGCCAAGCGCATCAACGACTACTACGACGCCAACTTTGCCATCCATGAGGCCATCATCACCCTGGCCAACAACCGCTGGCTGGCCAGTGTGATCACCGACCTGCGCAAGATCGTCAAGCTGGCGCGCCTGCAGCAGCTGCACGCACCGGGCCGGCTGGAGCAAAGCCTGTCCGAACACATGACCGTGTTTGCCGCGCTGAAGGCGCGCGACGCCGAAGGCGCCGAGGCCGCCATGCGCACCCACCTCACGCGTCAGCGCGTGGCCCTGCGCGAAGTCGCGCGCAACCATAAATCAAGGCTCGCATGAACACGCCCGAGTGGATCCACCGCAGCGTGTCGCTTCTCATGCCCGAGCCCGCAGGGCAGGGGCCCCGGTCCACCCGCGAACGCCTGCGTGCCACCTTGCGCAAGAAAGAAGAGGCGCTGTCCCCCAGGGTGCTGCGCCGCACGCTGGAAGAGTTGCGCGCGATTGTGGACGCAGGTGTAAGCGAGGTCGAAGGCGGCCGGCGTGCCCAGGGTGTGGCCCGCTGGTATGCCCAGGCCACGCCCGAACAGCGCCACGACATGTGGCTGTTGATGAGCGAGCAGTTCACCGCCGACGCGGCCAGGGTCCGCAAGGCCCAGGCCCAGTACGCCGCCGCCGTCGGCACGCCCGATGAGGCCGCTGCCGAGGTGCTGTACCGCCGCGCCACCGTGTCCCCGCGGCGCCGCCTGCTGCAGCGCTTCAGCGTCAACCCCGACGGCATCCGTTTCCTGGTGGACATGCGCGCCGAGATGCAGCCGCACCTCAAGGCTGACAAGCGCCTGCTCGCGCTGGACGTGGAGATGGAGTACATGTTCTCCACCTGGTTTGACGTGGGCTTTCTGGACCTGCGGCGCATCAGCTGGGATTCACCCGCATCGCTGATTGAAAAGCTGATCAGGTACGAGGCCGTGCACGACATCCGCAGCTGGGCCGACATGAAGAACCGGCTGGACAGCGACCGCCGCTGCTACGGATTCTTTCACCCGCGCCTGCCCGACGAGCCGCTGATCTTTGTGGAGGTGGCGCTGATGGATGACATCGCCGGCAGCATTACCCCGCTGCTGGATGAGGCTGCGGCGCCGGCCGATCTCAAGAAGGCCACCACAGCCATCTTCTACTCCATCAGCAACACCCAGACCGGCCTGCGCGGCGTGAGCTTTGGCGACTCCCTGATCAAGCGCGTGGTGGACACGCTCAAGGAGGAGTTCCCGCGCCTGAAGACCTTTGCCACGCTGTCGCCCATCCCGGGGCTGCGGCCCTGGCTGGCCAGGAACGCGCCGGCCGACCTTGTGGCCACATGGGACAACGTTGGGCAACTTCCTGAAAAGTCCGCTGAACGCCAGGCATTGATGGGCTGGGCCGCGCGCTACCTGGGCAAGGAATGGCGTGACGGCAAGCCGCTGGACGCCGTTGCGCGCTTTCACCTGGGTAATGGCGCAAGGGTGGAGCGGCTGAACTGGCTGGGCGATCCGTCACCCAAGGGGATGAAGCAGTCCTACGGGTTGATGGTGAACTACCTGTACGACCTGAAAAAGCTGGATCGCCACCGTGCACTTTTGGCGCAGGGAAAAATCCCGATGGCCGCGGCCATTGAAGACCTGTATTTTTGACCGTTTGAAGTTCTACAACGACAGGAGACAAGCATGACCCCAAGCCTGAACAGGCGAGATGTACTGCGCGCGGCCGTGGCCGGCGCGGCTGTGTATGCCACCGCGGGCCATGCCCAGGCGGCCTGGCCCGCCAAACCAGTGACCATGATTGTGCCGTTCCCGGCCGGCGGCGGCACCGACGCGTTCGCGCGCCCGATGTCGGCGCAGTTTGCGCGGCTGACCGGCAAGCAGCTGATCATCGACAACAAGGGCGGCGCGGGCGGCACGCTGGGCGCGGGTATTGCGGCCAAGGCTTCGCCGGATGGCTACACGCTGTTCATGGGCGCCGTGCATCACACCATCGCGCCCAGCATGTATCCCCGGCTTGACTACGACCTTGAAAAGGACCTGGTGCCCCTGATCCTGGTGGCCAGCGTGCCGCAGGTGGTGGTGGTCAACCCGAAAAAGGTGCCGGTCGCCACCTTCAAGGAGTTCCTGGAATACGCCAAGGCCAACCCCGCCAAGCTCAACTATGGCTCGGCCGGCAGCGGCACATCGCACCACCTTGCGGGTGAGCTGTTCAAGCAGCAGACCAATACATTCATCACCCACATTCCCTACCGCGGTGCGGGCCCGGCATTGCAGGGCCTGATCGCCGGTGACGTGGACATGATGTTTGACGGCCTGGGGTCTTCGGCCTCCCATATCGCGGGCGGCCGTATCAAGGCGTTGATGGTGTCCGGCGGCAAGCGCAACCCGGCCATTCCCGATGTGCCTTGCGCAGCCGAGCTGGGCCTGCCCGGCTACAACGTCACCACCTGGTACGGCGTGTGGGCTCCGAGGGGCACTCCGGCAGATGCACAGGCGCGCGCCATTGAGGAAATCCGCAGAGCCTGCAGCACCGACGAAGCCAAGGCCGTGTGGGCGCGCCAGGGCGCCGAATTCGCCAACCTGGCCGGCCCGCAGTTCGGCAGCTTCATCAGCGCCGAGGTCAAGCAATGGGCTGGCGTGGTGAAGGCCTCCGGCGCCAAGCTCGACTGAAAGCGACTGCATGAGGGCGGAAGTCCGCGTTGACATTCACGATGGCATCGCGGCCGTCACCCTGGCCCATCCGGGCAAGCTCAATGCCATGTCGCGCGCGATGTGGCATGCGTTGCGCGATGCCTTTGCCGGGTTGCACAACGCCAGCGCGCGGTGTGTGCTGATTCGCGGGGAGGGCGGGGCCTTCTGCGCGGGGGGTGACATTTCCGAGTACCCGGCCTTCCGCTTTCAGGAATCCACGCTGCGCGCCTTTCATGAAGACGACGTCTGGGGTGGCCTGCAGGCCATGCTGGACTGTGACTTGCCCATCGTGGCGCAGATCGACGGCGCCTGCATGGGCGCGGGCATGGAGATCGCCAGCACCTGCGACATCCGCATCGCGGGTGAATCAGCGCGCTTTGGTGCGCCCATCGCGCGCCTGGGTTTCCCGATGGCGCCGCGCGAGGCGCAACTGGTGGCGCGCGCAGCCGGCGAGCTGACAGCGCGCGAAATGCTGCTGGAAGCCGCCGCCTTGAGCGCGCCCGAGATGAAGCAGCGCGGCTTTCTGAACCGCGTGGTGCCTGATGCCGACGTGGCAGCCCAGGCCCTGGCCAGCGCCCGGCGCATCGCCGCGCTGGCGCCCCAGGCCGCGCGGCTGAACAAGCAGCTGCTGCGCGACCTGGCGGGGCCGCACGATGGCGCCTATGCGTACGCCGATTCCCCCGAACACCGCGAAGGCATCAGCGCCTTCCTTGAAAAACGCCAACCCGCTTTCTGACCCCATGACCGCACCCAACGCCAACCTGTTTGCCGCGCTGCGCGCCGCCTTCCCCCAAGACCTGGACGCCGTGGCGGTGGAGACCGCCGACCCCGGCCAGCCCGTGCTGACCTACAGCTGGCGCGATCTGGACCGCGCCACCGCCATGATGGCCAACCTGCTGGCGTCGCTGAAGCTGCCAGCGGGCGCGCGCATTGCCGTGCAGGTGGAAAAGTCGGTCGAGGCCATGATGCTGTACCTGGCCACGCTGCGCGCGGGCTATGTGTTCCTGCCGCTGAACACCGCCTACCAGAGCGCGGAGATCGAATACTTCATCGCCAATGCCGAGCCATCCGTCGTGGTGTGCAGTGGCAAAAACTTTGGCTGGGTCAGCAAGATCGCCTTCAAGGCCGGCACAAAGAACGTGTTCACGCTCAACGACGACCGCACCGGCAGCCTGCTGGAGCGCGCCGCGCATTGCAGTGACCAGCACGCCATCGCAGTCAAAAAGCCCGATGACATGGCGGCCATCCTGTACACCAGCGGCACCACCGGGCGCAGCAAGGGGGCCATGCTCAGCCACGACAATCTGCTGAGCAACGCGGCCATGCTGAAAGATTACTGGGGCTGGAAGCCTGGTGACGTGCTGATCCACGCGCTGCCGATCTTCCACGTGCATGGCCTGTTCGTGGCGCTGCACGGCGCGCTGCTCAACGGCAGCAAGATGTTCTGGCTGGGCAAGTTCGACCCCAAGGCAGTGATCGCGCTCATGCCGCGCGCAACAGTGTTCATGGGCGTGCCCACGCTGTACGTGCGCATGCTGGCCGAGCCCGCGCTCAACCGCGACGCGGTGCGCAACATGCGGCTGTTCATTGCCGGCTCGGCGCCGCTGTTGATCGAAACCTTCACCGAATGGCAGCAGCGCACCGGCCACACCATCCTGGAGCGTTACGGCATGAGCGAGACCGCCATGCTCACCTCCAACCCGTATGCGGCCGATGCGCGCCATGGCGGCCAGAGCGAGCGGCGCGGCGGCACCGTGGGCTTCCCGTTGCCCGGTGTGTCGCTGCGCGTGCAGGACGACGAAGGCCAGCCGCTGCCCACCGGCGAAATCGGCGGCATCCAGGTCAAGGGCCCCAACGTGTTCCAGGGCTACTGGCGCATGCCCGAGAAGACGAAGGAAGAGTTCACCGCCGACGGCTGGTTCAAGACCGGCGACGTAGGCAAGGTGGACGAGCGTGGCTACGTCACCATCGTGGGCCGCAGCAAGGACCTGATCATCAGCGGCGGCTACAACGTGTACCCGGCCGAGATCGAGGGCTACATCAACGAGCTGCCCGGCGTGGCCGAAAGCGCCCTGGTCGGCGTGCCGCACCCCGACTTTGGCGAGGTGGGCGTGGCCGTGGTCACGCCCAAACCCGGTGCCACGCCCGATGCCGATGCGATCATTGCCGCGCTGAAATCAAGGCTCGCCAACTTCAAGATTCCCAAGCGCTGCTTTGTGGTGGCCGAGCTGCCGCGCAACACCATGGGCAAGGTACAGAAGAACCTCTTGCGCGACCAGCACAAGGCACTGTTCACGTGACGCCGTTCGAGCAGTTCAGCGCCGCGCAGGCACGGGCCATCCACACCGTCATCACCGACATTGACGACACCATCACCAGTGATGGCAAGCTGACCGCCGCGGCCTATGCCGCGCTGGAGCAACTGCAACGCTGCGGCCTGCGCGTGATTGTCACCACGGGCCGTCCGGCCGGCTGGTGCGATCACATCGCCCGCATGTGGCCGGTGGATGCCGTGGTGGGCGAGAACGGCGGCTGCTGCTACTGGTACGACCGCGCCACGCGCAAGCTGGTCGTGCGCCACAGCCTCCCGCCCGACGCGCTGCAGGCCAACCGCCGCAAGCTGGACGCCGTGGCGCAGCAGGTGCTGGCGCAGGTACCCGGCACCGCGCTGGCGTCAGACCAGTTCTGCCGCCTGTACGACCTGGCGATCGATTTCTGCGAAGACGTGCCGCATATCGGCGGGGCAGGCGTTGCGCGCATCGTTCAGATCATGGAAGCCGCGGGCATGACCGCCAAGGTCAGCTCCATCCATGTGAACGGCTGGTTCGGCAGCTACGACAAGCTGTCCATGAGCCGCGAAGTGATGCGCGACCTGTACGGTGTGGACATCGACAGTGACCGCGATAAATTCGTTTACGCGGGAGATTCGCCCAACGACGCGCCGATGTTTGCGCACTTTCCCCACGCGGTGGGCGTGGCCAATGTGCGCGACTTTGTGGGCAAGATGGATGCGCTGCCGGCGTATGTGACGCGGGGGCGCAGCGGGGAGGGGTTTGCGGAGCTGGCGGGGTTGCTGGTCGGGCTGCGCGCCAATTGATCCGTCAAGGATCATGCTGGAAGCGGGCGGCAGTGACCCGCTGGTTCGGCCCGAACTGTAGAAAGTGCCATGCCATCCAGCTTCCCGCGGCGCGGAGCAATGCGACCGCTGAAATGCCGACTTCCGTCCACGTTGGCATGAGAGTCGTTACCGCCATGATGATTCGAGTCAGTGGGCTCAGATATTCGAGCGATCCCGTCGCCGGTCCACACCCGAACAAAGCTTTTCCAGGTATTCAAGAGCCTGCGCATGTTTGTGATAGCGCGCAACATCTGCCGGTGTCTTCCAGCTCCCCAGGTCTTCGGTGGCTGCACACAGATCGGCCCCAAACTCCGCGAGAATCCGCAGGGCTTCGACATCGCCGCGATTTGCTGCGAAGTGCGCGGCCGTCCCACCGTCTGCCGCTATCAGATCATGGCGTGCCCCTGCGTGCAGAAGCAGCCGCAACACCGCGTGACGTGTCACTTCATTTTCGATCTGAAGGGCTGACGTGATGGGCGTAAACCCCTCTTCGTCGATGTACGAGAGGTCGACTTGCCGCTCAATCATCCATTCGATAGCGCCCAGTGCTTCGTAGTCAATGGCGTTTGTCAGCCAACGGCGCTCGAGTGCAGGGTCGACGCCATGGGGAAATGATTCCAGCTCGCTTTCCAGCGCTGCTAACGCACAAGGCTGCCCCGCACGCATGACGCCTGAGACTCTTTCCACGCAGCGCCACGCGGCTTGCATCTCTGGACTGAGGGGCTCAGGTTCCATATTCAGAGAACCCTCCGGGCTATGGTTTTGGTGCCACATCGCGCCGCCATGCCACTGCTCTAAACAACTTTAGCTGGATCGCATATGTGACAAGCCAGGCGGCAAGCACCAGCAGCCAGTGCCACGTTTCAAAACCTTCCTGGTGAAACCGAACAGGAAGCTGGGTCGCCTCGACGAGCAGGGCGGTTTCAGCAATCGACAGGACACCAGCAAGTCCGTGACACCACTTTGGAGTGCGAGTCCGAACGTTTGACTCTGTACCGCGCCGTCCCACTAACCTCAGAAAAAAGCCCAGAGACACGGCCGCAAGAATGGCAGCGATCATGAGCTTGCCCAGGAATGCAACGACGCAGGCGCCGCAAAGCGACAACACAAAGCCGATGCAATCTGCGGCAATCATGACGCTGTCTGCCATGCTGCGCCTCAACGCTGCGAGCTTGCTCATGAGAAATCCTGGTGTGAAGTTGTTGTCCTCACCGAGCAGGTCCCAGGTTGTACGATCCGCCCGGAATGACGGTCGTGGGCAATCTGCATGGCGCGCGCAATGTCGTCGGCGTCGAGTGGTCTTGTTGCGCGGTGAGAAGAAACTTCATCGGGTCGGGCTGATTTTGTCGACACGACGAGTGCATCGAAGCTTTCCTGTCCAGATACCCGAACGTATTCCTTGCGATACCAGGTTCCGTGGTCCCAGAAGGCGTCACACGCTGCCCATAGCGCGCCACACGAAGGGCACTCGTAAAGCGTCAGCTTGAGCGCGCCGCAGTCGTGCTGGACTGAGCGCTCCTCAAGCCGAAGTCCGGCTCCCGGAATCTGAATACGAGTGCAACAGTCGACCACGGTACTGCTCATTGAAAGCGAAGAGCAGGCAAAAACAGTGGCCCGTTTGTTGCGGTCTGACTTTGTACGACGCCCTTGTGGCTTGCGTTTGTCGTGCTCACGGGCACTCCTCCTGTGTAGCTTGAAGTCCGAGAAATGCTTTCTTTGTACCTCATTTTCTGGTGCCACCCACCCACTATCCGCAACCTTAGACGCCATCCCCCGCAAAATCATCCATCTGAGTCATCCGATCCACGGCCTTCAGCTACGCCAGTGCCAGCCCCGGGCGGCCCATGGTGTTGGCCGCATCCTCAAACGGTGGCCGGGCGCCGGCAGGTTGGCATACAGGTCGGCCAGCACTTCTTCGGCTGCATTCAGCTGGGTGCGCATGGCAGCGCGGGCAAAGGGCAGCATTCCGGGCCGCGCCTCGACATAGCGCCACACGCGGGCGCTGGCCATGTGCAGGTAGGCCGGGCAGTCGCCCAGACAGGCCGACTGCAGCTCCATGCGTTTGAGCTTGCCGCCCAGCAGGCCCACGGCCAGGTCGCAGCTCGCTGCGCATTTGGCGCTCAGGCGGGCAAGCATGCGGGCCTCGTGCGCCAGCGCGTCGGGCGGCGTTCCCTGCAGCGGCTTGTAGGCCACAGCCCCATGCGTGCCTGGCCGGGGGCGCGCTATTCGCCGGTAGCTTCCACCTCGCAGCGCAGCACCAGCGTCACCGTGCTGTTGGCCGGCAGCGACGGCAGCACCACGCCGTCGCCCGGCACCAGCAGGTTGTCCGGGTCCAGTTCTCCAGGGCCGGTACCCACGGCCGGGCAGGTCGCGCCGCCCGCCGTGCCGGTGCATTGCACCTGGGTGCATTCCAGGCCCGTCGTCGGCGCGTCGGTCAATACGCTGCCATCGGCTTCGCCCGGACCATAGTTGGCCACGGTGATCTGGTAAGCCGTGGTACCGCCGGCCACCACGCTGCTGACCAGGTTGGTCTTGGCCACCTGCACGTTCACGATGGGCGCGCACAGGCGCAGCGTGGGCTGGGCCAGTGCAAACATGCCGCGGCGCTCGCCCGCGTTGGCCACCACGGTGTTGTTGATCTCCAGCGTGGCGGTGGTCTGCGTGGCCACGAAGGACGCCTGGTACAGCCGCCAGTTGTCGGCGGCGGCCGTGTCGTTCAGTACCACGCCCAGGGTGAAGTTCTGCACCGCCGCCTGCGTGACCTGCAGGCGCAGGTTGGGGCGCTGGGCATTGCCGCCGTTCTGGTTGCCCGACACGGGGCTGGAGGCATGCACGATGAAGGTGTAGGTGCGTCCGGCCTCCAGGCCGGTTACGGTCTGGCTCCACCAGATGCGGTCGGCTGCCGTGCCGCCGGTGGAGTTGCCGTTGGCAAACAGCCAGGTGTTGCTGCCCGCGATGTCGCGCGCCGGGTTGCCGGGAAAGGGGCTCTGGTACAGGTCGGGCGCGCCGCCGGTGTCGCTTTGCAGGCCCAGCTGGTAGGCCACGTTGTTGTTGGCGGGCTGGGTGTTCAGCGCCGCCCAGCCCACGCCCGCGCCCGCGCCGGGCGATGCGCTGGTGTCGCTGAAATCGGCATTGCTGATGTAGTTGGTGGCGGTGATCTCCTGCGACACGCCGGCCGGGCACAGCGTGGCAAACGAGGTCACGGAAGACAGCGCGCCCGACACCACCACGTCCTCGTCGGTGGCCGAGGCCGGGTCATAGGCCGTGCTGGCCGTGCCGGTGGCCACGGTGCGCACCGGGTCGCTGTAGATCGCCAGCGCCGGGTTCTGGTAGGTGGCGGGAATCGCGCCTTCCAGCGTGACGTTGAAGGTCAGCGTGACCGCGCCGCCGGGGCCGATGGTGTAGCTGTTGGCCGTGGTGCCGCCGGGCGTGCCCAGCTGCACGGTGGAGGTGCCCGTGGCAGCGGCCGCCGCCGGGCCCAGCGCAAGCAGGAGTTCGGCCGGCGCCGTGGCGCCGCTGAGCAGGAACGGATCGGGCAGTTCGTCGCGCACCGCCACGCCGGTGATGCCGCCCGAGGTGGACGGCACTTCGATACGCACGCGGTATTGCGCGGTGGTGTTCGTGGGCAGGGTGCGTGCCGGCGTGGTGGTGATCTTGGTCACGACGGGGGTGGGCAGGCAGGATGCGCCGGCCCGGGCGCCGTCGCCGCCCGTGAGGCTCTGGGCGGTCAGCAGCGCGCCCGCGCTGCCGTCCGCGGCGTTCCAGGTGGTGGCGCCGCGCGTGCCGCCGGCCACGCTGGACGCGCCGCCGACGGCGCCGCTGGCCAGGATGGCGCCGCCGCCGCCGCCGCCGCCCGGGCCGTGGTCCACCGAGCCCGTGGGCGTGGGGCTACCGTTGCCGCCGCGTGCGTTGACGGTGATGCCCGCCAGGCCCGCGCTGTCGGCGGCCAGCAGCACGGCCGAGCCGCCGCCGCCGCCGCCCGTGCCGCCGTCATCGCAGCAGGTCGATACCGGCGTGGGGGCGTTGGCACCCGCCACATTGATGGTGCCGCCGCCGCTGAACGCGCCCGCGCGCAGCAGCACCGCCCCGCCGCCCGATGCGCCGGAGAACGTGGCGTGGTTGGCGCCACCGTTGTTGCTGGCGCCCGCGCCGCCGCCGCCGCCCATCGCAATGCGGTTGGCCGCGGGCACGAATGCCTGGCCGCCGCGCCCGCCCAGGTTCAGGTTGCTGTTCCAGGTGTTGCCCCCCTGGCCGCCCGCCCCCGCGTTGCCGCCGCCGCCGCCGCCGGAGTTTTCGGCATTGCCTCCCACGTCGCCGTCATTGCCCCCGCCGCCGGCGTTGCCGGGCGCGCCGTAGCCGTTGTCGCCATTGGGGTAGAAATCGCCGCCAGCGCCGGCCCAGGTGTAGGTGCCGCCGATGCTGGCGTAGGTGTTGCGCGGCGAGCCGGCCGTGCCTTCGCCCTTCATGGCGCCGTTGTTCTGGCTGCTGGAAAAGCGCACGGCCGTATTGGCGTTGCTGCCGCCGCCGCCCAGCACGCGCCCGGCGCCGCCGCGAAAGCCGTAGCCGCTGGCATTGATCGTGCCCGACAGGTCCAGCGTGCCCGCCACATCAAAGGCCACGATGCCACCGCTGGTGCCGTCCCAGGGCAGCGGGGTGACGGTGTTGGCCGCTGGAATCGTGGCCGCGGAATACTGGGGCACGCGTACCACCTGGAATGTCTGGCGCGCCGCGCCCGCCGTCTGCGCATTGCGGTAGCTGTTGACCAGCGGCGCGGACAGCGTGATGACGTTGCCTGCGAATGTCAGCACAAAGGCGTACTCATAGGTGCCGGCCGTGCTGGCCGCATTGCCGTAGCCTGGCAGCGTGGCGCCGAAATTGGCGGCGTTCACGCCGTCCTGCATCTGGATGACGAGGACCAGGTCACCGGACGCCAGCGCGGTGGCGCCACGGGCGGTGCCGACATTGATGGTGGTGGCGCCGGCCAGCGCATTGGCCGTGCCGGGGTACCAGGTGTTGACCACGCCGGACAGCGTCGCGGGGCCATCCTTGCCCGGTATCGCGCACACCTGCCCGAGCGCCGGCAGCGACAGCAACATGGCAAACAGCAGCAGGCAACGGCCCAGCAACTTCCTCATCCTGACCCCGACGACAACATGCTTATATTTGAATAAACATATTGTTACCGGTCAGGCCCTTGCCTGGGCCAAAAGCCCGCGACTTTACCGGCCATTCATGAAAAAAGACCGCATGCTGCGGCCTTTGCGTCCACCGGCCCGCGAGGGCCGGGCGGGGTTTACTTCACCAGCAGCACCGGCACCGTCGCGCCGGACACCACGCGCTGGGCCACCGAGCCCATCAGCGCGCGGCCCAGCATGCCGCGCCCGTGCGTGCCCATCACGATCTGCTGCACCTTCTCGCGCTGGGCAATGCGCAGGATCTCGTCGGCCGGCGAGCCCACCAGCCACATCGTGCGCGAGGGCAGCTTGTGGCGCTTGAGGAACTTCTCGATCGGGCCGATGACCTTGGTCGCCTCGTCCCGGTGGTAGCCCTTGACGATGTCGGCACCCAGGGCCGAGCGCGCGCGCGGGGGCAGGGGGGGCTGCACGTTCAGCACAACCAGTTCGTCGTCGGGGGCGGTCAGCGTCTGGTTGACGGTCAACCAGGCCAGGGCCTTCTTGGTGTAGGGGCTGCCATCAACGGCGAGCAGGATTTTCATGGGCTTCCCTTTCTTCTTGCGGTGTGGATGGTTTCAGCGAAGGACCAGCACGGGCACATGCGAATGCGTCAGGACATGCTGGGTTTCGCTGCCCAACAGTATGCGCTTGATCCCCTTGCGGCCATGCGATGCCATGACGACCAGGTCGCACTTGTGTTTTCTGGCGGCGGCAATGATGGCCTCGGCCACCAGGTCGGAGCGTGCCGTGACGCCGCGCGCCTTGACGCCCTTTTTGGCGGCGGTGGCCTTCACCGCGTCCACCACCGCCTGGCCTTCGTCGGCCCACTGCTTTTCAATGCGGCCCACTTCCTGCGGGGCCAGTGCGATGGAGCCCTCAAAGTAGCTCATCGGGTAGCGCGGCACCACCTTCAGCGCAACCAGTTCGGCGCCGCACAGCGCGGCCAGATCGATCGCGGCGGCAACGGCTTTCCTGGACAGTGCGGAGCCGTCGGTGGTGACGAGGATTCGGGTGTACATGGGTTGGCTCCTTGGAGGTTGTGATCCCCGGGGTTCCGGGGGTTGGTGCTGCCAGCTTAGGCAGGCAGCAGCGCCTTGGCGTTGATCCATGTCAAGCGCGGCCCAGGTCCGCGCGGATAGTCTTGCAGCCATGTTCCAGGCCACCTTGTCCGCGCCCGCCGATCCCGGCGTTGATGCGCCCGCCAGCGCAGCCGCCAGCAGCACGCTGCAGGCGGTTCTGGACGACCGCGCCGGGTGGGAGGCCTTCAGCCGCCCTGGCCCGTCCCGTGGCGCGGGCGCGTGCTGGGAATCGCATGTGGCCATCGACGGCATGCATTGCGCCACCTGCTCGCTCACGCTCGAGCAGGCGCTGCGGGCTGTGCCCGGCGTGCTGGAGGCCTCGGTCAACGGCGCCAGCCGGATGGCGCGGGTGGTGTGGGCCGAAGGCGCCACGCGCCCGTCGCAATGGTTTGGTGCCGTGGCACGGGCGGGCTACCAGGCGCTGCCGGCCACCGACCTGGCCCAGCGCGAGGTGCGCGCGAAGGCGCAGCGCCAGATGCTGTGGCGCTGGCTGGTGGCGGGCTTTTGCATGATGCAGGTCATGATGTATGCGTTCCCCGCGTACGTGGCCGGGCCCGGCGAGATGACGGCGGATGCCGAACAGCTGCTGCGCTGGGCGTCGTGGGTGCTGACGTTGCCCGTCATGCTGTTTTCGTGCCGGCCTTTTTTTGCCAGCGCCTGGCGCGACCTGCGCCAGCGCACCATCGGCATGGACGTGCCGGTGGCGCTGGGCATCCTGATTGCCTTTGGCGCCAGCACCGCCGCCACCTTTGACCGCACCGGCCCCTGGGGCAGCGAGGTCTGGTACGACTCGCTGACCATGCTGGTGTTCTTCCTGCTCAGCGGGCGCATGCTGGAGCAGCGCCTGCGCGAGCGCACAGCGGGTTCGCTGGAAGCGCTGTCGCGCCGCCTGCCCGACAGCGTGGAGCGCCGGCGCGCCGACGGCAGCTACGAGCGCGTGGCGGTGCGCCGCCTGGCTCCGGGTGACGTGGTGCGCGTGATGCCGGGCGAGGCGTTCCCGGCCGACGGGACCGTGCTTGGCGGCGCCACCACGGTGGACGAAGCATTGCTGACCGGGGAATCGCAGCCGGTGCCGCGCGGCACCGGCGCGCCTGTCATCGCCGGCAGCCACAACCTCACGGCGATGGTGGAGATGAAGATCGAGCGCGTGGGCCCCGACACCCGTTACGCCGGCATCGTCGCGCTCATGGCCCAGGCCGCCGCCGGCAAGCCGCGCCTGGCCCAGCTGGCTGACCGCGTGGCCAGGCCGTTCCTGATCGGCGTGCTGGTGGCCACGGCCGCGGCGGCCGCCTGGTGGTGGCGCACCGATCCGGCCCACGCCATCAGCGTGGCCATTGCGGTGCTGATCGTCACCTGCCCCTGCGCGCTGTCGCTGGCCACGCCGGCGGCCACGCTGGCCGCCGCCGGCGCGCTGGCGCGCCGCGGCGTGCTGGTGCGCCGGCTGCAGGCGCTTGAGACCTGCACCACCATCGACACCGTGGTGTTTGACAAGACCGGCACGCTCACGCAGGACCGCATGGCGGTGTCGGCCGTGCACACGCGCGAAGGGGCTGACGCGGCACAGGCATGGCAGCTGGCGGCCGCGCTGGCGCGGCATTCGCTGCACCCGGCATCACGCGCCATCGCGGCCCATGCCGGTGATGCCGCCACGCCCGCTGCCAGCAATGTCGAGGAAATCCACGGCAGCGGGCTGCGGGGCCAGGTGGCGGGCCACAACCTGAGCCTGGGCTCGGCCGCGCTGTGCGATGCGCCAGTGCAGCCGCGCGCGGACGGCGTGCTGCAGGTTCACCTGGCCGACAGCCAGGGCTGGCTGGCCACCTTTGACCTGGACGAGACCCTGCGCCCCGACGCGCAGGACGCGATGGGTGCCCTGCGCGCCATGGGCCTGCGGCTGCAGCTGCTGTCGGGCGACCGCATGCGCCATGTGGCGCGCCTGGCCTGGCGGGTGCGCATCAACAACGCCTTTGGCGACCGCACGCCCGAGGGCAAGCTCGAGCATGTGCGCGCGCTGCAGTCGCGCGGCCACCGCGTGGCCATGGTGGGCGACGGCATCAACGACGCGCCGGTGCTGGCCTGCGCTGACCTGGCCATCACGCTGGGCCAGGCCGCGCCGGTCACGCAGTCGCGCGCCGACGTGGTGGTGCCCGGCGGGCAGCTGGCCGCCGTGGCCGCGCTGATGCTGCATGCGCGGCGCACGCAGATCGTGGTGCGCCAGAACCTGCTGTGGGCTGCCGTGTACAACGCCGTATGCGTGCCGCTGGCCGTGCTGGGCCTGATGCCGCCCTGGCTGGCCGGCCTGGGCATGGCGGCCAGCTCGCTGGGCGTGGTGCTCAACTCCGCGCGGCTGGCCCGCGCGCCGCGCTTCTGAACCCGTCAGGAAAACGTCATGGACATTCTTTTTCTGCTCATTCCGCTGTCGGTGGCGCTGGCGCTGTTGATCCTTGGCGCGCTTTGGTGGGCCGTGTGGCGTGGCCAGTTTGAAGGCGTCGAAGGCGAGGGCGAGCGCATTCTTCACAGCGATTGATTTTCATCAAGTCGCCCCGGGCATGCCTGGAACACACTGGCACCGAAACATAAAAGGTGCCTGATGAACACTCAAATACAACCCGCTGCCGCCTACCACGACACCGTCGTGCGGCAGTTCTCGCTGATGGCCGTGGTGTGGGGCGTGGTCGGCATGCTGGTGGGGCTTTTCATCGCCGCCCAGCTTGCCTGGCCCGAGCTCAACTTCGGCATTCCCTGGCTGAGCTACGGCCGCCTGCGCCCGCTGCACACCAACGCGGTGATCTTCGCGTTTGGCGGCTGCGCGCTGTTTGCCACCAGCTACTACGTGGTGCAGCGCACGGGGCAGGTGGCGCTGTTTTTGCCCAAGCTCGCGTCCTTCACCTTCTGGGGCTGGCAGGCCGTGATCGTGGCCGCTGCCGTCAGCCTGCCGCTGGGCTACACCAGCGGCAAGGAGTATGCCGAGCTTGAATGGCCCATCGACATCCTCATCACGCTGGTGTGGGTGTCGTATGCCGTGGTGTTCTTCGGCACCATCGGCATCCGCAAGGTCCGCCACATCTACGTGGCCAACTGGTTCTACGGCTCGTTCATCATCGCGGTGGCGGTGCTGCACCTGGTCAACAGCGCGGCCATCCCCGCCGGCCTCATGAAGAGCTACTCGGCCTATGCCGGCGTGCAGGACGCGATGGTCCAGTGGTGGTACGGCCACAACGCCGTGGGCTTCTTCCTGACGGCGGGCTTCCTGGGCATGATGTATTACTTCATCCCCAAGCAGGCCGGGCGGCCGGTGTACAGCTACCGCCTGTCCATCGTGCACTTCTGGGCGCTGATCTTCACCTACATGTGGGCCGGCCCGCACCACCTGCACTACACGGCCCTGCCGGACTGGACGCAGTCGGTGGGCATGGTGTTCTCGCTGATCCTGCTGGCGCCCAGCTGGGGCGGCATGATCAACGGCATCATGACGCTGTCGGGCGCCTGGCACAAGCTGCGCGACGACCCGATCCTGCGCTTCCTGATCGTCTCGCTGTCCTTCTACGGCATGAGCACGTTCGAGGGCCCGATGATGTCCATCAAGACCGTCAACGCCCTGAGCCACTACACCGACTGGACCGTGGGCCACGTGCATTCCGGCGCGCTGGGCTGGGTGGGCCTGATCTCCATGGGCTCGCTGTACTACCTGGTGCCGCGGCTGTTCGGCCAGCAGAAGATGCATTCGGTCAAGGCCATCGAGCTGCACTTCTGGATGGCCACCATCGGCATCGTGCTGTACATCGCCGCCATGTGGATTGCCGGCGTGATGCAGGGCCTGATGTGGCGCGCCATCAACGGCGACGGCACGCTGACCTACACCTTTGTGGAGTCCGTCAAGGCCACCTACCCGTTCTACGTGATCCGCGTTGTTGGTGGCGCGCTGTACCTGGGCGGCATGCTGGTCATGGCCTGGAACGTCTGGATGACGGCCATCTCGGGGCGCTCGGTCAACGCGCCCATCCCCGCCGTTACCGCCCACGCCTGAGGAAAGCACACCATGTCTGAAAACACCCAAAAGGGCTTCACCCACGAAAAGGTGGAGACCAACAACTTCCTGATGATCGTGCTGATCCTGCTGGTGATCGCGGTCGGCGGCCTGGTCGAGATCGTGCCGCTGTTCTTCCAGAAGTCCACCACGCAGGCGGTGCAGGGCATCAAGCCCTACACGGCGGTGCAGCTGGTGGGGCGCGACGTGTACATCCGCGAGGGCTGCTACAACTGCCATTCGCAGATGATCCGGCCGTTCCGCGCCGAGACGCTGCGCTACGGCCACTACTCGGTGGCGGGCGAATTCGTGTACGACCACCCGTTCCAGTGGGGCAGCAAGCGCACCGGGCCCGATCTGGCGCGCGTGGGCGGCAAGTACAGCGACGACTGGCACCGCATCCACCTGAACAACCCGCGCGATGTGGTGCCCGAGTCCAACATGCCCGCCTACCCCTGGCTTGACAAGGCGCTGGTGGACCCGGCTGACGTGGCCCCGCGCATGAAGGCGCTGCGCACCGTGGGCGTGCCCTACACCGACGCCGAAATTGCCAAGGCGGCCGAGGATGTGAAGGGCAAGACCGAGATGGATGCCCTTGTCGCGTACCTTCAGGTCATGGGCGTAGCCCTGAAATGACCCACCCCCGAAGCGCCTTCGGCGCCTCCCCCTCAAGGGGGCGCCACCAGCGGCCCGGCAAAGCCGGTTCCGCGGTAGCCCCGTGAAGAAAGAAGAGGATCGATATGGACGTCAACACCCTGCGCATCGTGGCCACGCTGGCCGCCTTTGTGACCTTCCTGGGCATCGTCGCCTGGGCCCTGGCCGGGCGCAACAAGGCCCGTTTTGAAGAAGCGGCGCAATTGCCGTTTGAACAGGACTGAAGCAACATCATGAGCGACTTCACAAGCAACTTCTGGTCGGTCTATGTGGCCGGCATCACGCTGGTGGGCATCTTCGCCTGCCTGGTCCTGCTGTGGGTGACCGCCCGCAAGAAGGTCCCGGCCACCGCCGACAACAGCACCGGCCATGTGTGGGACGAAGACCTGCGCGAAATGAACAACCCGCTGCCGCGCTGGTGGGTGTGGATGTTCGTCATCACCATCGTGTTCTCGCTGCTGTACCTCGTGGCCTACCCGGGCCTGGGCAGCTACCAGGGCAAGCTGGCCTGGACGTCGCAGGGCGAGCACAGCAATGAAATGAACAAGGCCGCCAAGGCGCTGGAGCCGCTGTACGCGCGCTACACCGGCCTGCCGCCCGAGCAGGTGGCAGCTGACGCCGGTGCCATGGCGATCGGCGAGCGCCTGTTCATGAACAACTGCGCGCAATGCCACGGCTCGGACGCACGCGGCAGCAAGGGCTTTCCCAACCTGGCCGACGCCGACTGGCTGCACGGCGGCACGCCCGACAAGATCAAGGAAACCCTGGTCAAGGGCCGCACCGGCAACATGCCGCCCATGGCCGCGGCGCTGGGCACGCCCGACGACGTGAAGAACGTGGCCCACTACGTGCTGAGCCTGTCGGGCAGCCCGCATGATTCGCTGCGCGCGTCGCTGGGCAAGAGCAAGTTCGGCGCCTGCGCCGCCTGCCACGGCATGGACGGCAAGGGCAACCAGGCCCTGGGCGCGCCCAACCTGAGCGACGGCATCTGGCTGCACGGCTGGGGCGAGAACGCCATCGTGTCCATCATCAACACCGGCAAGGTCAACCAGATGCCGGCCCAGGCCGACAAGCTGACCGAAGCCCAGGTGCATGTGCTGGCCAGCTACGTGTGGGGCCTGTCCAACCGCGGCGGCGCCAAGCCCTGACGCGGCGCCACTGACTTCCCGAGCGTTTGCCCGTGTCCACCCGCAAGGTCATCCCCATCCAGCCCGTGGCCGGCGAGCCGCAGGAAATCTCTCTTTACGCCGCGCAGGAGAAGATCTACCCGCGCTCGGTCAGCGGCCTGTTCGCGCGCTGGCGCTGGGCCATGGTGGTGCTGACCCAATTGGTGTTCTATGGCCTGCCGTGGCTCAGCATGGCGACCGAGGTGGGCCAGCGCCAGGCCGTGCTGTTTGACCTGGCGTCGCGGCGCTTCTACATCTTTGGCCTGGTCCTGTACCCGCAGGACTTCATCTACCTCACGGGGCTGCTGGTGATCTCGGCCCTGTCGCTGTTCCTGTTCACGGCGGTGGCGGGGCGGCTGTGGTGCGGCTACGCCTGCCCGCAGACGGTGTACACCGAAATCTTCCTGTGGATAGAGCGCCATGTGGAAGGTGACCGCTCGGCCCGCATGCGGCTGGACGGCGCGCCGTTCTCCCTGGAAAAGCTGGTCAAGAAATGGGCCAAGCATTTCCTGTGGATCAGCGTGGCGCTGTGGACGGGCTTTACCTTCGTGGGCTATTTCACGCCCATCAAGGAACTCGGCATGGAATTCCTGCAGACGCGCATGAGCTCCTGGGAAGTGTTCTGGGTGTTCTTCTACGGCTTTGCCACCTACGGCAACGCCGGCTTCATGCGCGAGCAGGTGTGCAAGTACATGTGCCCGTACGCGCGCTTCCAGAGCGCGATGTTCGACAAGGACACGCTGATCGTGAGCTATGACACCGGGCAGGGCGAGCCGCGCGGGCCACGCTCGCGCAGTGCCGACTACGCCGCCAGGGGCCTGGGCACGTGCGTGGACTGCACCCTGTGCGTGCAGGTCTGCCCCACCGGCATCGACATCCGCAACGGCCTGCAGTACGAATGCATCGGCTGCGGCGCCTGCGCCGACGTGTGCGACACCGTGATGGACAAGATGGGTTACCCCCGCGGCCTGGTTCGCTACACCACGCAGAACGCCGTGGCAAAGGGCTGGACGCGTGCGCAGATCCTGCGCCACGTGCTGCGCCCGCGCGTGCTCCTGTATTCGGCCATTCTGGCGGCGGTCTGCGCCGCCATGCTGGCCAGCCTGGTGCTGCGCACGCCGCTCAAGGTGGACGTGGTGCGCGACCGGGCGGCGCTGTCACGCATCGCCGAAGGCGGCCGGCTGGAAAACGTCTATCGCCTGCAGGTCATGAACGCCACCGAATCGCAGCAGCGCTACCGCATCACCGCCACCGGCCTGGACGGCCTGGGCGTGGCCAGCGAAGCCGAAGTCACGGTCGGCCCGGCCGAATCCCGCTGGGTACCGGTGCGCCTGCAGATACCTTACGGTTCAGCCGCGCCGGGCTCGCACCCGATCCGCTTCAACATCGACGACACCGACGGCAACGCGCATGTGAGCGAAAAGTCCGTCTTTCTGGTTCCACGCTGAGGAGGTTTCCATGAGCCATGCCGCGCAACAAACAGCATCCGTCCCGCAGCCCTGGTGGCGCTTTGGCATGGTCTGGCTGGTGCTTGCAGGCCCCGCCGTGGTGGTGGTGGCCGGCATTGTGACGGCCTGGATCGCCATGAACGGCGCCGACACGCTGGTCAGCACCGACTACTACCGCCGCGGCATCGAAATCAACAAAACCCTGCTGCCCGCGGTGCAGGGCCGCAACCATGCGGCCACGCCGGTGCCGGCCGGCGGCGCGGGGCAACCCGCCGTGCAACCCGCGGCACAGTGACGCCATGGGTGGCCGCAAACTCATGTGGATTGTGTGGCCGGCCTTCCTGGCGGCCTGCGTGCTGGAGCTGTTCGTCTTCGCGCTGCTGGACCCGCAGGACCTGCATTGGGCCGGCGCGCCGCTGGCGGTGTCGCGCCAGGGCATCTATACCGCCGCGTTCTTTGCGTTCTGGGTCATCTGCATGGTGTCCAGCGCCCTCACGGCGCTGCTGTGCATGCCGGCCGGGGAAGTCAACGAAAGCGATCCGGTTTGATCCGCATCCTCTGCGCCGTGCTGGCCGCCGTTGCGCTGGGCGCCTGCACATCCTTGCTGCCCAGCGGCAGCAGCGGGGTGCCCGGGCCGTTTGAGTCCTATGCCCAGGCTGAAGCCGCCGCCGGCGCCATCACGGCCTTCAGCACCCGCGTGGCGCAGCTGCCCGCGATGGGCTTTGACGCCGACGCCGGGCGCAACGTGACGCGCGTGCCCTACCCGGACATCATCGGCCGGCTGGTGCCGCATCCGGGCGTGCCGCTGCAGGACCTGGACCCGGGCATCCGCCAGTGCATCCAGGCGCAGCAGCGCTGCCAGGCCTGGCTGTTCCACTTCGAGCAGCAGGACCGCCGGCGCGAGGGCAGCTTCTGGCTGGACTTTTTCAACATCCGCCGTGTGACCCATGTCAAGGGCTGGTGGATCGACGTGCTGGTGGTGGCGGCCGACGGGGTGGTGGTGTTCCGCAACACGGCCGGCCAGCCGAACGCCGACCGGATGGACCGCGACACCAACCCGCTGGGCCCGTTCCAGCCGGCGGGCGAGGGCGCGGGCGCCGTGCTGCTGCACTGACCGCCGGGGCGCGGGCCGGCGGCCGCGGGGTTATGCTGTGGCTTGCAGCAACCCCCCGACCGACCCGACGTGCCCATTTCATCCTCCGACCGGACCGACAACGCCACCGAGCGCCTGGCGGGCCTGCTCGAATCGGCCATGGACGCCATCATCACGGTGGACGAGGCCCAGAACGTCATCCTGTACAACCGCGCGGCGGAAACCATCTTTGGCTGGCCTGCGGCGCAGGTGCTGGGCCAGCCGCTGGTCAAGCTGATCCCCGGACGCTTTCACGCCAGCCACGGCGGCCACATGAAGCGCTTCGGCACGACCGGCGTCACCTCGCGCCGCATGGGCGGGGCCAACCTGGTGTATGGCCTGCGCCGCGGCGGCGAGGAATTTCCCGTGGAGGCGTCCATCTCGCAGCTGGACACGCCCGACGGCCGCCTGTTCACCGTGATCCTGCGCGACGCCACCGAGCGCATCCGTGCCCAGGAAGAGCTGGCCGCCTATGCCGCGCAGGCCAGCGCCATCCGCGAGCAGGAAAAAACCCGCGTGGCGCGCGAACTGCACGACGAACTGGCCCAGTCGCTCACCGCGCTGAAGATGGACACCATCTGGCTGCGCGACCACCCCGCGGTGGCCGGCGCGGACGTGCAGGCCAAGCTGGCCGGCATGCTGGCCATGCTGGACGCCAGCGTGGCCGCCACGCGCCGCATCGCCGCCGACCTGCGCCCGCTGGTGCTGGACGACCTGGGCCTGGTGGCGGCGATTGAATGGCTGACGCAGAACTTCACCCAGCGCCACGGCGTGGCCTGCGCGCTGGACATGGACGAAGACCTGGAGCTGCACGAGCCCTATGCCACGGCGGTGTTTCGCATCGTGCAGGAATCGCTGGTCAACGTGGCCAAGCACGCCGGGGCCAGCCAGGTGCAGGTGCAGGTGGCCCGCGCCGGCGGCGAAGTCACGCTGCGCGTGGCCGACGACGGCGCCGGCTTTGAGACGGCCGCGCCGCGCAAGAGCGGCTCGCTGGGCCTCGCGGGCCTGCGCGAACGCGCGCAGCTGCTCAAGGGCACGGTCAGCATCACCAGCGCGCCGGGGCAGGGTACGGTGGTGCAGGCGCACATTCCGGTACAGGAGGGCCGTGCCCCATGATCCGCATCGTGATGGCCGACGACCACGCCATCGTGCGTGAGGGGCTCAAGCGCATCGTCGCTTCGGCCGAGGATTTCGAGGTGGTGGACGAGGCCGGCGACGGCAACGAGGTCATGCGCATCGTGCGCGAGCGCGCGTTTGACGTGCTGGTGCTGGACCTGTCCATGCCCGGGCGCAGCGGCATGGAACTCATCAAGCTGGCCAAGGCCGAAAAGCCCAGGCTGCGCATCCTGGTGCTGAGCATGCACCAGGAGCAGCAGTACGCGGTGCGTGCCATCAAGGCAGGTGCCAGCGGCTACCTCACCAAGGAAAGCGCCCCGGCCCAGCTGGTGCAGGCCATCCGCAAGATCGCCTCGGGCGGCGCCTACATCTCGGCCGAAGTGGCCGAGCAACTGGCCCTGGGCGCGATGCCCGGGGGCAGCACCGCCCCGCATGAGTCACTGTCGGCGCGTGAATTTGAAGTCTTCCGCCTGCTGGTGGCGGGCGTGTCGGTGACGGACATCGCCAGCCAGCTCACGCTGTCGGTCAAGACCGTGAGCACCCACAAGGCCAACCTGATGCAGAAGATGGGCCTGGACAACCAGACCGACCTGATCCGCTACGCGCTGCGCCACGGGCTGGCGGAGTAGGGCTATGGCTAGGACAATTCCTAGCCACGTCGCCCGCTGTCCGAGCCGCTTTTAGGACTCCCCCGAGCCTGTATTTCAGCCGCCGCCGATGGTGGCCGATGCCGATGGCGGCGACAGTACAGGCATGCCATCCAGTAACGCCTCCACCGCAGCGCCCAGGGTCTTCCTGGCCGACGACTCCGCCCCGATCCGGGACCGGGTGGCCGCCATGCTGTGCGCCCGTGGCATGACGATTGCCGGCGAAGCCGCCACGCCCGCCGGCTGCATTGACGCCATTCTGGCCACCCACCCCGATGTGGTGGTGCTGGACGTGCAGCTCGAAGGCGGCACCGGCCTGCAGGTGTTGCAGGCCGTTCGTGCCACCACGCCGGACATTGCCTTCGTCGTGTTCAGCAACACAGCCGGGCCGGTGTACCGCAAGCGTTACCTCGGCGCTGGCGCCACCGACTTTCTGGACAAGAACGCCGAATTCGACCAGCTGGCGCAGGCCGTGGCCCGCGCCGCGCCGCACGCCCCATCCCTGAAACATTGAGCCGCCCCCAAAAGCCAACCCGGAGGAAACCCCATGAACACCGCAATGCTTGAAGCCCCCGTTCGCCCCGTGCAGTTCGTGCCTGCGACCAGGGCCCGTGCCAGCAGCGCCGTGCCGCCGCTGAAGACGCAGTGCGCCACCTGCCACCTGCGCGACCTGTGCCTGCCCTGCGGCATGACCGGCGACGAAATGGGTGACCTGGACAGCCTGAACTTCGGCCGCCGCAAGGTGGAGGCCGGGCAGAACCTGTACCTGGAGGGCGACCGCTTCAACACCATCCATGCGGTGCGCAGCGGCACGTTCAAGACCAGCCTGATGCTGGCCGACGGGCGCGAGCAGGTGGCCGGCTTTTACATGGCCGGCGAGCTGATGGGGCTGGACGGCATTGCCAGCGGCCGTCATGCGTCCAGCGCCATTGCGCTGGAAGACGCCGAGGTCTGCGCCATCCCCTACAGCCACCTGACCCAGGTGGCCATCCGCAGCGCGGGCCTGCAGCAGGCCGTGACGCGGCTGATGAGCCGCGAAATCGTGCGCGAGCACAGTCTCATGATGCTGCTGGGCAGCATGAATGCCGAAGAGCGCCTGGCCGCCTTCCTGCTGAACCTGTCGCAGCGCCTGAAAGCGCGCGGCTACTCAGCCAGCGAATTCCACCTGCGCATGTCGCGCGCCGAGATCGGCAGCTACCTGGGCCTGAAGCTGGAGACAGTGAGCCGCACGTTCTCGGCCTTCCAGCAGCAGCGGCTGCTGGAGGTGGACAAGAAGCATGTGCGCATTCTGGATTTGGACGGATTGACCCGGGCATTCGAGATGCGTGTGCATTGATTTTTCTTCGTGAGGCACACAAGAACTGCTGGGCTTGCGCCTGGAGCAGAACGAAGGCACCCCCCCGGCTGTCATACCGGACTTGATCCGGGATCCATGCCGCGCCAGCAGTTGGCGGTACTTGAAGCACGAATGGCTACTGCGTGCGGCTACGCCGCCTCCAGCATGAACTCAACCTTCACAGCGTCAAACGGAAACACCACGCCACCTTCAGCCGCGCGGCTGAGAATGCCTGCGTCCAGCAGGGCGACCACGTCGCCGTGCACCGCCTTCACATCACGCCCCACGCGCCGGGCCGCCTCGCGGATGGACATGGCACCGGCCCCACACATGGCCTTGAGCAGTTCCCAGCGTTTGGCTGTGGCCGGCGCGCTGACCCATCACACTGCGAGTGGTGCCAGCGCTTACCCAACGCCTGCCCTCACCCCAGCCCTCTCCCAGGGGGAGAGGGGGCAATGCAGGTTACGCCGCCCGCTCGCCCAGCGCCCGCATGCGCGACAGCCAGCGGATCGAATCCTGCGCGCGCAGGCCGGCTGCGTTGCCCACCAGCGTCTCGCTGACCGGCGATATGCCCACAAAGCCCAGCACGTTGCGCTCCAGCGCGCGCACGCTGTGGGCGCGAAAGTACCAGCGGTACACCAGCGCCGGCATGCCCATGGTGACCACCACGCGGGCGGACCGGCCGGTCAGGCCTTTTTCAGTGAAAACGGCGCTGCCCTGGCGGCGCACGAATGCAAAGCCGGGGCGCATGACCTGTTCCAGAAAACCTTTCAGCAGGGCCGGCATGTCGCCCAGCCACAGCGGAAAAAACAGCACGATGTGGCTCGCCCAGCGGATGCCGTCCTGCGCGGGCTGCAGCGCGGGCGGCAGTTCGCCCGCTTCCCAATCGGCCTGGCTGGCCAGAAGGGGGAACGCCAGGCCGGCCACCGCGACGCGACGCACAGTGTGGCCGGCGGCAGCGGCGCCCTGGGCGTAGGCATCGGCCAGCGCGTGGCACAGGTGCGCAGCCGCGGCGTCCGGGTGGCCCTGGATGAGCAGGATGTTTTTGGGTGTCATGGCGCCAGCCGGTTCACTCAGCGGCGCGGGGACTGCGGGGCTTCGTGTTCGTGCACGGCCTGGCACGCGGTGCAGTAGGGCGTGGCGGGCAGCGCCTCCAGGCGGCGCAGGTCGATGGCGTCGCCGCAGTCCAGGCAGATGCCGTAGCTGTGGTCGTGCAGCCGCCGTCGCGCGGCGGACAGCGCGTCCAGCTCCTGCACGGCATGGCTGGCCTTGGCGTCGTCCACGGTGGCCAGGGTCTGCTCGGTGGCCAGCTCCTTGAAGTCGATCACATCGCGCGGCCCGGCGTCGGGCGCGCTGCTGCCCAGGTCGCCGCTGGCGCGCAGCAACAGGCGCAACTCGGCCTCACGCCGGGCCAACAGCTGGTGAAAGTGCTGGAGCATGCTGGGGTCATAGGTGTTCATGGGGGCTTGCCTGCGGGTTGCGTGTGCGTCCATTCTGGGTTTTACGCGCCGGCGCAGCCTTGATCTGACGCAACATCAGCGAGCCTATTGCGCGCAGGGCGGCGGCGTCACCAGCGCGTGCAGCGCTTCGGCGTCCAGGATGCGCAGGTGGCGGCTGCGCACCTCGATCACGCCGTCCTCGGCCAGCTTGCTGAAGGTGCGGCTGACCGTCTCCAGCTTCAGGCCCAGGTAGCTGCCGATTTCCTCGCGCGTCATGCGCAGCACCAGCTCGCTGCGCGAGAAGCCGCGCGCATGCAGGCGCTGCACCAGGTTCAGCAGGAAGGCGGCCACGCGCTCTTCGGCCCGCATGCCGCCCAAAAGCAGCATCACGCCATGCTCGCGCACGATTTCGCGGCTCATGATGCGGTGCACATGGTGCTGCAGCGCGCCGATCTGGCGCGACAGCTCGCCCACGCGGTCAAACGGCATGACGCAGACCTCGGCGTCTTCCAGGGCCACCGCGTCGCAGGTGTGGTGGTCGTTGACGATGCCGTCCAGCCCGATGATCTCGCCGGCCATCTGGAAGCCCGTGACCTGGTCGCGCCCGTCCTCGGAGGTGACGCAGGTCTTGAAAAAGCCGGTGCGGATGGCAAACAGCGAATGGAAGGCCTCGCCGTTGCGAAACAGCGTGGCGCCACGCTTGACCTTGCGCCGCGTGGCCACCACATCGTCCAGGCGCTGCAGCTCCTCGGGGCTCAGGCCCACCGGCATGCACAGTTCGCGCAGGTTGCAGCTGGAGCAGGCGACCTTGATGGTGTGCAGGTCCGCGGGCCGGGCAGCGGCCTGGGTGGCGGGGGAGGGTACCAGCTTCAAAGGGGCATTCGGCACAGGGGTTTCCTTGGGGCGCGGGGCCCTTCTGATCTGTGTCAAATTGTCCCGCCCGGTTTGCTGGCGGATTTGATCCACATCAAATGTGCCAGCCATCGGGCGCGGCACAGTCAAGGCCCATGGAAACCGTCTCGCCCGAACTGCTGCGCCGCTTTGATGTGTCTGGCCCCCGGTACACGTCCTATCCCACCGCCGACCGGTTCGTCGAGGCCTTTGGCGCGGCCGACTATGCCCAGGCGCTGGCCCAGCGGCGCGCCGGCCCGGCCGCGCTGGCGCTGCCGCTGTCGCTGTATGTGCACATTCCGTTTTGCGAATCGCTGTGCTACTACTGCGCCTGCAACAAGATCATCACCAAGCACAAGAGCAAGGCCGCGGGCTACCTGCGGTATCTGAGCCGCGAGATTGATTTGCACGTGGCCGAGCTGGGCCTGGGCCAGCCGGTGACGCAACTGCACCTGGGCGGCGGCACACCCACGTTTTTGTCGGACGACGAGCTGCGCGAGCTGATGGCCATGCTGCGCAGGAGCTTTGCGATGGCGCCGGGCGGCGAGTACTCCATCGAGGTGGACCCGCGCACCGTCAGTGCCCAGCGCCTGGCGCTGCTGGCCGAGCTGGGCTTCAACCGCCTGAGCTTTGGCGTGCAGGACTTTGACCCCGACGTGCAAAAGGCCGTGCACCGCATTCAGCCGGCCAGCCAGGTGTTCAACCTGGTGGAAGAGGCCCGCGCGATCGGCTTTGATTCGATCAACGTGGACCTGATCTACGGCCTGCCGCGCCAGACGCCCGAATCGTTCGCGCGCACGCTGGCCCAGGTGCAGCAGCTGCGCCCCGACCGCATCGCGCTGTATGCCTATGCCCATCTGCCCGAGCGCTTCAAGCCGCAGCGGCGCATCGTGCCGGCCGAGCTGCCCGGCGGCGCGGCCAAGGTGGCCATGCTGTCGCAGTCGCTGGCGGCCTTTCTGGCGGCGGGCTATGTGTATGTGGGCATGGACCACTTTGCGCTGCCCTCCGACGCGCTGGCGGTGGCCAAGCGCCAGGGCCGGCTGCACCGCAACTTTCAGGGCTACAGCACCCAGCCCGACTGCGACCTGATCGGCCTGGGCGTGTCGGCCATTGGCCGCATTGGCGCCACCTACAGCCAGAACGCCAAGACCATGGAAGAGTATTGCGACCACCTGGACCAGGGCCGCCTGCCCGTGGTGCGCGGCCTGGCGCTCAACCGCGACGACCTGGCCCGCCGCGCCGTGATCATGGCGCTGATGTGCCAGGGCCAGGTGCTGTTCGAGCCGATCGAGCTGGCCTGGCTGATCGACTTCAAGACCTACTTTGCGGCCGAGCTGGACCAGCTGCGTGGCCTGCAGGACCAGGGGCTGGTGACGCTGGACGACACCGGCGTGCAGGTCACGGCCCAGGGCTGGTTTTTTGTGCGGGCGGTGGCCATGGTGTTTGACCGCTACCTGCAGGCCGACCGCAACCGCGCGAAGTTCTCGCGCATTATCTGAACGGCGGTCCGTGTCCACCACCCTTGCCTTCACCGGGCTGGTCATGGGCCTGGCCGGTGGCGTGCACTGCGCCGCCATGTGCGGCGCGGCCTGCGCGGGCGTGGTGCGGCTGTCCTCGGGGCCCGCGGTGCTGCAGCCTGCGGGTGGCCTGGCCGCCCGATCCGTCGCCACAAGGTCGGTGGCCAGCGCCACCCTGATGCTGCAGGCCGGCCGCCTGCTGGGCTACAGCGCCGCGGGCGCGCTGGCGGCCACCGCGATGCAAAGCCTGGCCTGGATGACCAGCCAGGCCACCGCGCTGCGCCCGGTGTGGACGATGTTCCATGTGGCGCTGCTGGCCTGGGGCTTGATGCTGCTGGTGCTGGCGCGCCAGCCCGCCTGGGTGGACAACGCGGGCCGCGCACTGTGGGCCCGTGTGCAGCCGCTGGCGCATGCGCCTGGCGGCCTGCTGGCTACCGGCGCGCTGTGGGCGCTGATGCCCTGCGGCCTGCTGTACTCCGCGCTGCTGGTGGCCGCTTTGAGCGGCGGCGCCGCGCAGGGCGCGCTGACCATGGCGCTGTTTGCCGCGGGCAGTGCCATCTCCCTCGTGGCCGCGCCCTGGCTGCTGCTCAAGGTGCACGCGCGCGCCAACCACTGGCGCCAGGACGGGGGCACGCGCCTGGCCGGGCTGGTGCTGGCCGGTGCGGCGGGCTGGGCGCTGTGGATGGACCTGATGGGGCGGGTGGGGGAGATCTGCCGGTAGGGCCGGGCAGTGTCAAGCGTGAAGCGACTTCACCGCCACATCGGGGTTGGTGGACATGATTTTGAGCAGGGCGGCGGCAGGACCTGTGGGGTTGCGCCTGTGTTGCTCCCAGTTCTGCAAGGTCTTGACGCTCACTCTCATCAGGCGGGCAAATTCGCTTTGCGACAGCCCGATCTGTTCACGGACCGCTTTCGCGTCAGGCGCTGTGACCTCGAAGCGACGCGACGCCGCAGTCTTGCCTTTGGAGATGGCCTTGGCTTCCTTCAGGCTACTCACCAGGTCTTCAAACAGTGTCTTGTCCATGCTTGCTGCTCCCTGCCCATCGGATATCGGGTGCCCTACTTTAGCGCCACCCGCTCCAGATAAAACGGCATGTGGCAGGCCCAGCCCAGTTCGCGGGTGATGCGCTGGCGCAGGGCGTCGGCGGCAGCGGGCTCACCATGGGTGATGAAGGTGGTGCGCGGCGCGGCCGTGAAGCCGCCCAGCCACTGCATGATCTCGCCCGCGTCGGCATGGGCTGACAGGCTGTCCAGGCGGGCCACCTCGGCGCGGATGGGGACCTCCTGCCCATGGATGCGAACGCTGGGCGCGCCACCGGTGATGCTGGCGCCGCGCGTGCCGCCCGCCTGGAAGCCGGCAAACAGCAGCGTGTTGCGCCTGTGCGGCGCAAAGGCCTTGATGTGGTGCACCACGCGCCCGCCGGTGGCCATGCCGCTGGCCGCGATGATGACCATGGGCCCGCGCCGCGCGCTCAGCGCCTGCGACGCCTGGGGCGTGTCCACGATGTGTGCGGCGTCCGCCATGGCTGCGCATTCGGCGGGGCTCAGGCGCAGCTCGCCGGGGTGCTTTTCATACACGCGCAGGGCGGATGCGGCCATGGGGCTGTCCAGGTACACCGGCAGGTGGTGAATGGCGCCTTGCGCCTTGAGCTGGCTGATGGCGTGCAGCAGGCTTTGGGCGCGCCCCACCGCGAAGGCCGGTATCACCACGGCGCCGCCGCGCGCCGCGGTGCGGTTGATCACCGCCGCCAGCGCCTGCAGTCCCTGCTCATCGGGGTGCTCGCGGTCGCCGTAGGTTGATTCGACCACCAGGTAGTCGGCGCCGTCCATGCGCACGGGCGGTTTGAGCACCGGGTCATTGGGGCGGCCCAGATCGCCCGAGAACAGCAGGCTGCGCACGCCGTCGTCCAGCCGCACAAAAGACGAGCCGGCCATATGGCCCGAGCGTGACAGCCGCGCCTGCAGCCCCGGCAGCGGCGACCAGTCGCGCTCCAGCGCCACGGGCTTGAGCAGCTTGAGGCTGCGCAGGGCGTCTTCCTTCGTGTACAGCGGCTGGGCAGGGGCATGGCGGCTGAAGCTGTGCCGGTTGGCATAGGCGGCTTCTTCTTCCTGCAGATTGCCTGAATCAGGCAGCAGGATGCGGCACAGGTCGGCGGTGGCCGCCGTGCAATAAACCTTGCCGCGAAAACCCTGACGCACCAGCAGCGGCAGGTAGCCGCTGTGGTCGATGTGGGCGTGGGTGAGGATCACCGCGTCGATATCGGCCGCGCGCAACGGTGGCTTGGCCCAGTTGCGCAGGCGCAGCTGCTTGTAGCCCTGGAACAGGCCGCAGTCCACCAGCAGATGGCGGTCGTTGACGCGCAGCAGGTTGCGCGAGCCGGTGACGGTGTCGGTGGCGCCCAGGAACTGGAGTTTCATGCGTGGCTTTCTGTCTCGGTCGGTGATCTGAACAGGGCCCAGTCTGGCGCACCGGGTGGCGCTGCGGTTGACCTGTGTCAACCGCCCGGGCGCACCACGTAACGCACAAAGTCATCCGCCTGGGTGAACTGGTCATACAGGTCGCGTGCCATCACGTTGTCCTTGTGGGTCATCCAGTACAGCCGGGCCCAGCCTTCGGCGCGCATGGCGTTGCGCAGCCATTCCATCAGCGCGCGGCCCGCGCCCTGGCCGCGCGCGGCGGGGGCAACGTACAGGTCCTCCAGGTAGCACACGGCCTGCAGTTCCCAGGTGTTTTCATGGACCACGCAGTTGGCAAAGCCCACTACCTGGCCCTGCTGCTCGGCCACGATGCACATCACGGCGGCGTCCGGGTCCAGGATGCGGGCCCAGGTGCGGCGGGTGACGGCGTCGCTGACGTTGGCCTTGTAAAAGTCGCAGTAGCCGCGCCACAGCGCGATCCAGGCGGCTTCGTCGGCGGGCAGGGCGGGGCGGATGGTCAGGAGGGTCATGATGGGGGTGCTTCTGGTTCAGGGCCTGACACTTCGGGTAAATCAGTCAGTTGCATCATAAAACCTGATTTATCGCGAAGTGTGAGCCGGGTAGATTCGAGGGATGGCTGAATTTGTACTTTCGCCGGTCCCGTCCACGGGGGCCTGAACCATGGTGCCTGACGTCGTTGTCCTGTTCTTTGCCCTGGGCCTGGTCGCCCGGCTGGCCGGCAGTGAGCTCAAGGTTCCCCAGGCGCTTTACGAGACGCTGTCCATCTACCTGCTGCTGGCCATCGGTCTGAAGGGCGGGGTGGAGATCAGCCGCCAGGACGCGGCGGCGCTGGCGCCGCAGATCGCGGCCTGCGTGGCGCTGGGCCTGGCCATCCCGTTCGTGCTGGTGCCGGTGCTGCGCCGCCTGGGCTTCTCGGGCGTGGACAGCGCCAGCCTGGCCGCGCACTATGGCTCGGTCAGCGTGGTGACGTTCGCCGTCGCCACCAGTTGGCTCAAGCAGGCCGGCATCCCTTACGAAAGCCACGCGGCGCTGTGGGTGGCGGTGATGGAGGCGCCCGCGCTGCTCACCGCGATCTTCCTGGCGCGCCGCCAGGGCTCGGGCCCGACCGACTGGAAGCGCCTGGCGCAGGACGTGCTGGCCGGGCCGTCGGTGATGCTGCTGACCGGCGGGCTGTTGATCGGCGCCTTCATGGGCGAGGCCGGCACCGCGCCGCTGAACCCCGTGTTTGTGGACCCGTTCAAGGGCGTGCTGGCGCTGTTCATGCTGGAGCTGGGCCTGGTGGCGGGCGAGCGCATCGGCCAGGTGCGCCAGTTTGGCCTGCGGCTGCTGGCGTTTGGCGTGCTGGCCCCCATGGCGCTGGCGGTGCCGGGCGCGCTGCTGGGCGCCTGGCTGGGCCTGAGCACCGGCGGCATTGCCATCCTGGCCACGCTGGCGGCCAGCGCCAGCTACATCGCCGCGCCCACGGCCATGCGCATTGCCGTGCCCCAGGCCAACGCGGCGCTGTCGGTGGCCGCGTCGCTGGGCGTCACGTTCCCGTTCAATGTGCTGGTGGGCATACCGCTGTACGCGGCGCTGGCAAAGCAGCTGGGCTGATTCAGCCGAGCTGGCGCGCCAGCAGCGCCGCCACGTGGATGGCCTCGCGCTGCGCGCCGTCGTGGATCTGGTGGCGGCAGCTGGTGCCGTCGGCCACCACGATGGCGCCGGGCTGCTTGCGCACGGCCGGCAGCAGGCTCAGCTCGGCCATCTGCATCGACACATCGTGGTGTGATGCCTCGTAGCCGAAGCTGCCCGCCATGCCGCAGCAGCTGCTCTCGATCAGCTCGGGCTGCGCGCCAGGGATCAACCGGATCACGTCCAGGATGGGGCTGACCGCGCCAAAGGCTTTCTGGTGGCAATGGCCGTGCAGCAGGATGGGCTGGGCCACGGGTTTCAGGCGCGCCTTCAGCGCGTCCAGCTTGCCGCCCTGGGCCTGGTGCGCCAGGAATTCCTCCAGCAGCAGCGCATGGTCGGCAATGGTTCGCGCATCGGCGCCCAGGCCCATGGCCTGCAGCTCGTCGCGCAGCGTCAGCAGGCAGGATGGCTCCAGGCCCACGATGGCAATGCCTTTCCGGGCGAAGGGCAGCAGGGCGTCCACCAGCTCGCGCGCCTTGTCGCGCGCCTGGTCCACCATGCCCGTGGCCAGGTAGGTACGGCCGCAGCACAGGTGGCCGTCGCCCTTGGCGGCAACGTGCACGGTGTAGCCGGCGGCCTGCAGCACCTGCAGTGCGGCCTGCGCATTGGCTGATTCAAAGTAGCCGTTGAAGGTGTCCACAAACAGCACGACGGGCCGGTCGGCCGCCAGCACCTGCTCGCGGGTGGCGCCGGTGTGGGCGGTGTTGAAGAAGTGTTTTCCTTGCCATTGCGGCAGGCTGCGTTTGGCTGACAGGCCCAGCATTTTTTCGCCCAGGCGGGCCAGCAGCGGGCTGCGGTTGCGCAGGTTCAAAAGCGGCGCAAAGCGGCTGGCCCAGGCCGCATAGCGCGGCAGGTGGGCCACCAGTTTGTCCTTGAGCGTGTGGCCGTGGCGCGCCTTGTAGTGGTGAAGGAATTCGACCTTCATCTTCGCCATGTCCACACCGGTGGGGCAGTCGCGCCTGCAGCCCTTGCAGCCCACGCACAGGTCCATCGCGTCGTGCACGGCGTCGCTGGTGAAGGCGTCCTGCGGGTTCATGCCTTCGAGCTGGCCGCTCAATGCCAGGCGCAGCGTGTTGGCGCGCCCGCGCGTCAGGTGCTTTTCGTCGCGCGTCACGCGGTAGCTGGGGCACATGGTGCCGGCGTCGAACTTCCTGCAGTGGCCGTTGTTGTTGCACATCTCCACGGCCTTGGCAAAGCCCTGGGCCGGGTCGCCGCCCGTGCCGGGCGCCGTGGTGCGCTCGGTGACCGGGTCGTTCTGCACGTTCCAGGCGCTCCAGTCCAGCGCGGGCGTGAGCGGGATCACGCGGTACGCCGGAGGAAAGCGCATGAGCCGCGTGTCGTCCATCCTGGGCGGGTTGACGATGCGCTGCGGGCTCAGCAGGTTGGCCGGGTCGAAGAAGTCCTTGATCTGCGCAAAGGCCTCGTTGATCTTCGGGCCGAACTGCCATTCAATCCATTCGCCCCGGCACAGGCCGTCGCCATGCTCGCCGCTGTAGGCGCCCTTGTACTTGCGCACCAGGGCGGCGGCCTCCTCGGCAATGGCGCGCATCTTGCGCGCGCCGCCGTCGGGGCCGTCGCGGCGCATGTCCAGGATGGGGCGCACATGCAGCGTGCCCACCGAGGCATGGGCATACCAGGTGCCCTTGCTGCCGTGCTTGCGGAACACCTGCGTCAGCGCATCGGTGTACTCGGCCAGGTGCTGCAGGGGCACGGCGCAGTCTTCAATGAAGCTCACCGGCTTGCCGTCGCCCTTGAGGCTCATCATGATGTTCAGGCCGGCCTTGCGCACCTCCCACAGGTTCTTCTGCGGCACGTCGTCGGTCATGCGCACCACCGAGCCCGGCAGCCCCAGGTCACCCATCAGCTGTACCAGGCGGTCCAGCTGGGGCAGCAGGGCCGCCTTGTCGGGCCCGGCAAATTCCACCAGCAGGATGGCGTCGGGGTCGCCAATGACGGCGGTGCGCACAATGGGTGCGAACGCCGGGTTGCGCAGCGACAGGTCGATCATCGTGCGGTCCACCAGCTCGATGGCGGTGAGCGTGCCGTCACCCAGGCGCGCAATGTGCTGGGCTGTGTCCATGGCCTTGTAGAAGGTCGGGAAGTTCACCACGCCCAGCACCTTGGCGCGGGGCAGTTCGGCCAGCTGCAGCGTGAGCGTTTTGGTCAGCGCCAGCGTGCCTTCGCTGCCCACCAGCAGGTGGGCCAGGTTGACCGAGCCGTCGGCCGTGTATGGCTTTTCGTTCTGGTTGTGAAAGATGTCCAGGTTGTAGCCGGCCACGCGGCGCAGCACCTTGGGCCAGTGGCGGTCGATTTCGGGGCGCAGGTTCATGGCCAGGTCGCGCACCCAGCGGCCCAGGTCGCGCGCGCGGCCGGTGCAGTCCTCGTACCGGGTGAAGTGGTGCAGCTCGCCGTCGGACGTCCAGGCTTCGGCGCCCAGCACGTTGTGCACCATGTTGCCCCAGGCGATGCTTCGGCTGCCGCACGAGTTGTTGCCCGCCATGCCGCCCAGCGTGGCCTGCGCGCTGGTGGATACATCCACCGGGTACCACAGGCCGATCTTTTTCAGCGCCAGGTTCAGGTGGTCCAGCACCATGCCGGGCTCCACCGTGGCGGTGCGCCTGTCGGCGTCAAAGCTCACGATGCTGCGCACATGCTTGCTGTGGTCAATGACCAGGCCCGCGCCCACGGTCTGGCCACACTGGCTGGTGCCGCCGCCGCGCGGAGCTATGGGTACGTTGAGGTCACGGCAGATGTCCAGCGCGATCTTCACGTCGGCCGCATTGCGCGGCACAAACACGCCCACGGGCAGCACCTGGTAGATGGACGCATCGGTGGCGTAGCGGCCGCGGTCGGCGGGCGAGAACAACACCTCGCCTTGCGTTTCCTTGGCCAGGCGTGCAGCCAGGCGGCCGGCTGTTTCATTGCTGATGGCGGCGACGATGTCGTAGGCCTTGCCGGCGTCCATGCCGGCGGTGACGGTCAGGGGCAGGGGAGCGTTCATGGGTTCTGTTCAGGCCTTGGCTTGTTGCTGGGCTGCGGCGCGCAGCTGCTCTATCACCACGTCGCGTTTGTGGTTCAGGTGGTCCACCAGCACTTTACGCATGGCGACCGGGTCGCGCGCGGCCAGCGCAGCGACCATTTTTTCATGTTCGCCCACGGCACGCTTCCATTTGTCTTCGTCCTGGTTGGAGCGAAAGCGCAACGCCTGCAGCCGCGCGTTGACCTGGCGGTAGGTGGCGGTCAGCACCGGGTTCTTGGCCGCGTCGTTGATGGCGCTGTGGATGCGTGCGTTGAGCCGGTAGTAGTTGGACAGGTCGCGTCGCGTCCAGGCCGCCATCATTTCAAAGTGCATGGCGCGGATCTCATCCAGCTCGGCGTCGGTGATGCGCTGCGCGGCCAGTTCGCCCGACTGGGCTTCCAGGCCCGCCATCACTTCAAAGGTGTTTCGCACATCGGCCTCGGTCAGCTCCACGGCAATGGCGCCGCGGTTGGGCAGCAGTTCCACCAATCCCTCAGCCGCCAGCATCTTGATGGCTTCGCGCAGGGGGGTGCGCGACACATTGAGTACTTCGCTCAGTTCGCGTTCATTGAGCTTGGCGCCGGGGGCAATGCTGCCTTCCACCAGCATCTGGCGCAGGCGGCTGGCCACCTGGTCGTGCAGTGCGGTCCGGGGGATGGAGATGATTTCGGCTGTCATAGCGCTATTTTGTATGCAAAATGCTGGCTCGTCAAAGCTTCGCTCGCGGGCTTGGCGGCGGGCGGTGTGCGGCGGGGCTCATACTGGAGCGGTCTGTGCTGCGCACAGACTCCGCTGTGATGCTCGGGGGTCGGTCGCGCCGCGAAACTCGCTACGCGCTTCGCGCTGCGCTCAAACAGTCGCGGCGAGCATGTCACGACGCGCGCTGCGCGCGCCGACACTCCCCCCTGCGCTTCTCGCCGCCCCAGAAATCGCCCCGCCGCACACCGCCCGCCGCCAAGCCCGGACCTGGGCGTACCACCGTTGGCAAGCCAACCCGTCACAGTGAAGCCCCCGGGGCGGTGTGCCGCAGGCGCAGCTTTGTCGCGCGGTCCAGGCAAGGAAAACTTGACAAATGAATTTTGTATGCAAAAAATGCGGAAAACGGAGAAACCGCAAATGCTGACGCTCGACTACCACCCCACCGGCAGGCACTTCCTGCAAATTCCCGGTCCTTCGCCGGTACCCGACCGCATCCTGCGGGCCATGAGCCTGCCGACGATTGACCACCGCGGCCCTGAATTCGGCGCGCTGGGCCTGAAAGTGCTGGCCGATATCCAGAAGATTTTCCAGACGAAGCACCCCGTCATCATCTACCCCGCGTCTGGCACCGGCGCATGGGAGGCTGCGCTGTGCAACGTGCTGAGCCCGGGCGACCAGGTCGTGATGTACGAGACCGGGCACTTTGCGTCGCTGTGGAACAAGATGGCCGCGCGCCTGGGCATCCAGACGGAATTCCTCGCGCAGCCCGGCACCGAGCACGGCGTGCCGACCAGCTGGCGCCGCGGCGTGCAGGCCGACCTGATCGAGGCGCGGCTGAAGGCCGACACCCAGCACGCGATCAAGGCCGTGTGCGTGGTGCACAACGAAACCTCCACCGGCGCCACCAGCAACATCGCCGCGGTGCGCCGCGCCATTGACGCCGCCAGGCACCCGGCGCTGCTCATGGTGGACAGCATCTCGGGCCTGGCCAGCGCCGAATACAAACACGACGCCTGGGGTGTGGACGTGACGGTCAGCGGCTCGCAAAAGGGTCTGATGCTGCCGCCGGGCATCAGCTTCAACGCGCTGTCGCCCAAGGCCATCGAGGCCAGCAAGACCGCGAAGTTGCCCAAAGCCTTCTGGGCCTGGGACGAAATCATCGAGATGAACAAGGGCGGCTACTGGCCCTATACGCCCAACACCAACCTGCTGTACGGCCTGAGCGAGGCCTGCGAGATGCTGTTGAACCAGCCCGGCGGGCTGGACGCCACATTTGCCCGCCACATCCGCTGGGGCGAAGGCGTGCGCGCCGCGGTGCGGGCCTGGGGGCTGGAAATCCAGTGCGCGGAGCCGGCGGTGTATTCGCCCGTGCTGACGGGCGTGATCATGCCCGAAGGCGTGGACGCCGATGCCGTGCGCAAGCTGATCTACGACCGCTTTGACTGCTCGCTGGGCACGGGCCTGGGCAAGGTCAAAGGCCGCATGTTCCGCATCGGCCACCTGGGTGACTGCAATGACCTCACGCTGATGGCCGCGCTGGCCGGCTGCGAGATGGGCCTGAAGCTGTCGGGCGTCAAGCTCGCGGGCTCGGGCGTGCAGGCCGCGATGGATTTCTTTGCCAGCCACCCGGCACAGCACAACCTGGCGAAAGCCGCCTGACGTCCTGATTTTTTTCGACACACCACAACAACCACCGGAGACAAACCATGATTCAACGCAGAACCTTCACCGCCGGCATTGCCGCCACCGTCGCCGCACCGCTGGTGCGCGCGCAGAACCTGCCCAGCGGGCCGGTGCGCATCATCGTGGGCTTCGCGCCCGGCGGTGGCACCGACATCCTGGCGCGCGTGATCGGCCAGAAGCTGGCCGACATGTGGAAGACGCAGGTCATCGTGGAAAACCGCGCGGGCGCCTCGGGCACCATCGCGGCCGATTTCGTCGCCAAATCCCCGGGTGATGGTTCTGTCATTCACATGGCCCACATCAACAGCCACGCCATCGTGCCCGGCCTGCAGAAGCTGGGCTACGACGCCGAGAAAGACTTCCAGCCCATCAGCATGGTGGGCGTCACGCCCAACCTGCTGATCTGCAACCAGAGCCAGCCGGCCAAGACCGTCAAGGACCTGGTGGACCTGTGCAAGGCCAACCCCGGCAAGGTCAGCTTCGGCTCGGCCGGCAATGGCTCGGCCCAGCACCTGGCGCTGGAGATGTTCATGCTGCAAGCGGGCGTGAAGGCCATCCACGTGCCGTACAAGGGCTCGGGCCCCATGCTGACCGACCTGATCGGCGGGCAGATCCAGTACAGCTTTGACACCATGACGGCCGCCACGCCGCATGTGAAGGGTGGCAAGGCCATCGCCATTGCCCAGACGCGCCAGGCCAAAGCCAAGGCCTACCCCAACGTGCCGACCATGGCCGAATCCGGCTTCCCCGGCTTTGAGGCCACCACCTGGTATGGCCTGGTGGGCCCGGGCAAGATGCCGGTGGCCATGGCCAAGCGCATGAACGAAGACGTGAACAAGGCGCTGCAGATGCCCGACGTGATGGAACGGCTGGCCGCCTCGGGCGCCGAAGACGGCGGTGGCTCCACCGAGAAGTTCGCCGAGTTCATGAAGGTCGAACTGGTCAAGTGGGCCAAGGTGATCAAGGACGCGAATGTGAAAGTCGAAATTTAGGCTCCCCCCGAAGCGGCCTGCGGCCGGGCCCCCTCGGGCTTTGCCCTCTCCCCCCTGGGGGCGCCGCCAGCGGCCCGGCGAAGCCGGTTCCGCGGCGGCCCACGAAAGACACTCCCAATGACAACTCTTCCACTGTCTGGCGTACGCGTCCTCGACATCTCGCAGGTGATGGCGGGGCCGTATGCCTGCATGCTTTTGGGCGATCTGGGCGCGGACGTGATCAAGATCGAGCCGCCGGGCACGGGCGACCAGACGCGCGGCTCCATGGGGTTCAAGATGAAGGGGCCTGACTCGCTGGGCTTCCTCAACATGAACCGCAACAAGCGCAGCGTCACGCTGGACCTGAAGACCGAGGCCGGCAGGCAGGTGCTGCTGCGCATGGCAAAAGACGCCGACATCCTGGTGGAAAACTACCGCCCCGGCGCACTGCGCCGCATGGGCCTGGGCTATGAGGACCTGAAGGCCGTCAACCCGCGGCTGGTGTACACCAGCATCTCGGGCTTTGGCCAGAGCGGGCCCTGGGCCGACCGCCCGGGCTTTGACCTCATGGCCCAGGCCATGAGCGGTGTGATGAGCGTCACCGGCTACCCCGACAGCCCGCCGGTGAAGGCCGGCGTGCCGGTGGCCGACATTGGCTGCGCGCTGTTTGCCATCTATGCCACGCTGGCCGCCTACATCGGCGCGAAGAACACCGGCCAGGGCCAGTATGTGGACGCGGCGCTGTTTGACTCGGCCATGGCGTTTTCCGTCTGGGACATCTGCGATTACTGGGGCACGGGCAAGCCGCCCGAGCCGCTGGGCACGGCCAACAAGATGACCGCGCCCTACCAGGCCATGGCCTGCAGCGACGGCCATTTTGTGATGGGTGCCAACAACCAGAAGCTGTGGGTCCAGCTGTGCACGCTGATGCAGCGCACCGAGCTGCTGGAAGACCCGCGCTTTTCCACCATCTCGCTGCGCCTGGCCAACCGGCAGGCGCTGCAGGACGAGCTGGAGAAAACCTTCATTACGAAACCCAAGGACTACTGGGTAGAGACGCTGCTGGCCAACGGCCTGCCGGCCGGCCCCATCCTGAGCTACCCCGAAGCCTTTGGCAGCGAACACGCCAAAGTGCGCGGCATGCGCATGGAGATCGACCACCCCATCGAGGGCAAGGTGCCCAACATCGGCTTTGCCGTGAAGCTGTCGGGCACGCCGCAGCAGGTGCGCCGCCACCCGCCGCTGCTGGGCGAGCACACCGACGAGGTGCTGGCCGAACTGGGCATTGACGAAGCGCAGCGCCATGAACTGCGCGCGCAGGGCGCGTTTGGCCCATGAGCGACGGGACCGTTGACCTGGACCTGGAGGGGGGCGTCGCATCCGTCACCTTCAACCGGCCCGAGGCGCGCAACGCCATGACCTGGGCCATGTACGAGCAGCTGCAGGCGATCTGCGAGCGGCTGCGCGCCGATGCGTCGGTGCGCGTGGTGCGCTTTCAGGGGGTGGGCGGCGAAGCCTTTGTGGCCGGCACCGATATCGCGCAGTTCCAGTCGTTCAGCTCGGGCGACGACGGCGTGGACTATGAGCGCCGCATCGACGCGGCCATTGCGTTGCTGGAATCATTGCCCATGCCGGCGGTGGCCGTGGTGCAGGGCTGGTGCGTGGGCGGTGGCCTGGCCATTGCCACGGCCTGCGACTTCCGCATTGCCACGCCGGCGTCCAGGTTTGGCGTGCCGATTGCGCGCACGCTGGGCAACTGCCTGTCGATCGCCAATGTGGCGCGGCTGGTGGCGGCGTTTGGCAGGCCACGCGTGGAGCGTCTGCTGTTGCTGGCCGACCTGATCGGAGCCGACGAGGCCAAATCCTGCGGCTACCTGCTGGACGTGGTGCCCGCCGAAGAGATCGAAGCCGCCGCGCGGCACCTGTGCAGCAAGCTGGCGGGCCTGGCCCCGGTGACGCAGCAGGTCAGCAAGCAGACCCTGGTGCGCCTGATGCGCCAGGGCCTGCCCGAGGCCGAAGACCTGATCCACCGCTGCTATGGCAGCGACGATTTCCGTGAGGGAGTCCAGGCCTTCGTCGCCAAGCGGCCGCCGCAGTGGAGCGGCTGCTGACTCACAGACCGATCATGTCGGCCTGCCGCTGCAGGCACGCCAGCGCCTGTGTCACCAGCGGCTGGCTGGCGCCGTGCGCTTGCAGCACCCAGGCGGCCTGCGTGTAAACGGTGTCCACCACCTCATCGGCCAACGCCTGCGCCTGCGCGGGCGACAGGCCGAATTGCGGCGCCGCCTCGCGTACGCGGTCCATGTGTGATTCCAGCCGGCCCGGCACGATGGCCAGCGACTGGTAGCCCAGGTTGCTCAGCTGCATGACCAGGTCGAATGCCGGCGCAAGCCGCCATCGGTCACCGTCGCGCAGCAGTCCGTGGTTCTTGATGTGGTCGTCGCTGTTGTCCACGGCCAGGTTGAACACCAGCCGCCGGAACAGCTGCCGCAGGTCGGCCACCGGGTCCGCGCTGATCTGCCGCAGCGCCTGGGCCAGCGCCACATAGCTGCCATCGCTGCTTTCGTAGGGAACGTCAAGAATGGCCGATGCCGACAGGTAATGCAGCCGCCGCTCGTCGTCCACGGGGCCTTCACGGTCGAAGCGGCGCAGCACCAGCGCGTGGCCGCGGTGCAGCGGCTGCAGAAAAAAATCCGCCACCGTGATGCCGCACAGCCGCGCCAGCGCTGTCGTGGCGGCTTCCAGCACCTCCATGTCGTGCGTGTCGCCGCGTGACGGGAACTTCGCCATGTAGCGCAGGCCCTCATGAATGAAAGTTGCCTTGGGCCGCGCGCCACCCAGGCTGCCACCGCCTTGCAGCAGGCGCTTCATCTCGCGGCTGGGCTCGCGGCCGGACTCCAGGGCCTGCGCGGCGTCGGCCAGCGCCTGCAGGCTGTGCGCGGGCTGCGCTGGCTCGCCCGGCTGCAGCGGCAGGCTGTCGCCAAACACCATGGCGCCGATGCGGTCGTCATTGGTCAGCAGCAGCACATCGGCATCGCTCAGCTCGCGCCCGTGTTGCGCCTGCAGCACGCGCCGGCCCCAGGCATCGGGCAGGGCGTCACGCAGCGTAAGCGGCAGGGCGCCGCCGTCGCGCAGACGGCTGGGGCCCAGCGGCCTGACGCCTGCACCCAGCGGCAGGTGCAACGGGTTCAGCGGTTGCGCGCCGGGCGTGCTCAGGTACTGGTGGCCGTAGGCGAATTCGCCTGATTCCATGACGCCCTGGCGCACGAGTTTGAGCAGGCCGGCGGCGACCACCGGTGCGCCTGGCTGCGACGCCAGACCCACATAGAGGGCGCGCTCAGAAGTCACGTTCGTGCTCCCCGATGGCGCCGGGTGCCGGGGCGCCGGCGGCACGGCGCACCCGCTTGCGTGCCGACACGGCGGCAAACGCATCGTCCAGCGGCGCCACGTCCTGCAGCGAATCGAGCTGGCCCAGCAGCCACAGCGCATGCGCCAGCAGGCCAAGGCTGGTGCCGGGCCTGCCGGACTCCAGGGCGCGCAGGGTCGTGGGGCTGCAGAACAGTCGCGCGGCCAGCTCGCCCAGCGTCAGGCCACGCAGCTGGCGCTGCGCGCGCAGCCGCAGGCCCAGCGCCTGCAAGGCATCAAGCGACCGGGGTGGCAGGGCGGCAAGGGCGGGCGAACTCTTTGACATCAATAAAATGACTTTTAAGTGAATTAATAGCCATTTTATTGATGATATTTGGGGGCGTCAAAGCCCAGGTGAAAGCAGCGATCAGCTGCTCAAGCCCTTGTACAGCATGTAGGCCGCCAGCACATACAGGATGCTGGCGAACACGCGCTTGAGCTTGCCCACCGGCAGCGCGTGCGCGGCCCTGGCGCCCAGCGGCGCAGTGAACACGCTGGCCAGCGCAATCACCGCCAGCGCGGGCAGCCAGATGTAGCCAAACGAGCCCGCGGGCAGGTTCTGCACGCCCTGGCCGCTGATGATGTAGCCGGCCACGTTGGCCACCGCAATCGGAAAGCCTAAAGCGGCGGAGGTGGCCACGGCATTGTGGATGGCCACGTTGCACCAGGTCATGAAGGGCACGCTGATGAAGCCGCCGCCTGCGCCCACCAGCCCCGACAGGAAGCCGATCACCCCGCCCGCGGCCAGCTGGCCGCCGGTGCCGGGCATCTGGCGCGTGGGCTTGGGCTTTTTGTCCAGGAACATCTGCGTGGCCGAAAAGCCCACGAACAGGCCGAAGAAGATGGCCAGCCAGCTGCCCTTGAGCAGCGCAAACACGCCCAGGCTGCTGATGAGGCTGCCGATCACGATGCCCGGCGAAAGCCGCTTGACGATGTCCCAGCGCACCGCGCCGCGCTTGTGGTGCGCGCGCACGCTGGAAATGGACGTGAAGATGATGGTGGCCATGGAGGTGGCAATCGCCATCTTGACCGCCAGGTCGGGCCCCACGCCGCGCGCGGACATGATGAGCGTGATGAACGGCACCATGAGCATGCCCCCACCGATGCCCAGCAGACCCGCCAGAAAGCCGGTGCCGATGCCCAGCAGGGCGAGTTCAAGGATGAGCAGGGGTTCGAGCGTCATGGGGGAGGGGCAGCGAGCGAAGGGGAGAGCGGAAGAAGGTGTCTGCAAGTGCCACCGGACCGGCATCCTGAACCGGGGTTCAGGTGGGCTAGGTCAACCTGGCGTTGGGTTCATCTGACGCGAGACGATCACGCTCACCAGGGGATGTTCCAGGCCCGTGCTCTAAGAGCATTGGTTCAAGGAGATATAAAGCCCGGCATGCACTGCAGACGCTTTGGATTGTAGGCGCTTGGCGGCACGCCTGCCATCCGGAATGCGCCCGTGGGCATTGCAAAAAGCTATTGCAGAAAAAGCAAATAGCCGAACGCCGCGTGATACAGCAGCGAGCCCATCAGGCTCCATCCTCGCTGCGGCTGTCCAGACGGGCGCGCGACAGCTCGATGGCTTCGTGCAGTTTGGCTTGCAACACCGCCTTGGGTGGCAGCGCCGTGAGGTACTCGGCCACGTGGATGCCGCTGGCGTCCAGCTCCAGCAGCTCAATTTGCTCACGTTTCTTGCCGCTGCACAGGATGATGCCCAGCGGCGGTGCTTCTCCGGGTTCCTGCTCGTGCCTCGCCAACCATCGCAGGTACAGCTCCATCTGGCCCTTGTATTCCGCCCTGAACTCGCCGAGCTTCAGCTCAATGGCTACCAGGCGTCTGAGGCGGCGGTTGTACAGCAACAGATCAATATAAAAATCGTCCTGGTCGAGCTGTATGCGCTTTTGCCGGGCTACAAAACTGAACCCTGTGCCCAACTCAAGCAGGAAGCTCTCCAGTTCACGCAGGATGGCGTCTTCCAGGTCTCGTTCCAGGTAGCGGTCTTTCAGGCCCAGAAAGTCCAGCACGTACGGGTCCTTGAGCACGAGGGCGGGGCTGAGCTCACCGGTTTGGCGCAGGGCGGTCAACTCCTGCGCGAGCAGGGCGTCAGGCTGCCTGGAGAGAGCCGTGCGTTCGAACAGCTGGGAGTCCACGCGCTCTTGCAGGGTGCGGGTGCTCCAGCCTTCCTGCTGGCACATCTGCAGGTAGAAGTCGCGTTTGAGCGGATCCCCAACGTAGATCAACGCCATCAGATGGGTCCAGCTCAATTGTCTCCGCGCTGCGGAGACGGTTTGCTCGTCGGGGAAGGTCTCGGCGAAGCGAAGCATGTGGCGAAGGTTCTTCTCGGAAAAGCCACGCCCGTATCCGGCTTCCAATTGTCTCTCCAGTGCGGAGACTATGTGCTCGCCATAACCCGCCCGCTGGCCTTGGAGCACCTCGGTGCGGATGCGCTGGCCGATGTGCCAGTACAGCAAGGTCAGGGCGCTGTTGACCGTGTTGGCCAGCTGCTGGCGGTTTTGCTCGATGAGCTGGCGGATGTCGCCAAGCAAGCCAGAGTCAGGTTCGACCGATACGCCACTCATGACTGGTGCGCCCTTGACGCCGCAAACCGTTGTGCGCCTCTGGCCTCAGAGCAGGCGTCCGTCCTCACCCAGCGCGCGGTCCAGCCGCTGCACCAGCGAGCCCAGGCGGGGGTCGCTCACGCCTTGGGTGCCGTCGGTGCTGTCGCCCAGGTCGCCGTTGCCAAAGCCCGAGGCCTGGAACGACGGGGGCGTGTCCCGCAGGGCGGGGCGTTCGGCCACGTCAAAGGCCAGGTTCAGCGCGGCCAGCACCGCAATGCGGTCGCGCGCCTTGACCTTGCCCGCGTCGCGGATCTTGCACATGGCGGTGTCCACCTTTTCCACGGCGTCCAGCAGGCGGGACTCACCGCCTTCGGGGCAGCCGAGCAGGTAGCTCTGGCCCATGATCTGCACTTCGAGCTGTTTGGTGGCCATGGGGGATGCGTGGGGAAAATCAGGCTGCGTTCTTGATGTCGGGCAGGCGCTCCAGCAGCGCGTCCACGCGCGAGCGGGCGGCCGACAGGCGGGACTTGAGCGAGTCGCGCTCCTGCGTCAGCACCTCGACCTGGCTGGCCAGCAGCGCGTTGGTGCGCTGCAATTCTTCGTAGCGCACCAGCAGGCGCTCTACGCGTTCGGCGATCTGGTCAAGTTGGGCGGGGCTGGCCATACAGCGAATGATTGTAGGGTTAGCCACAGCTTTCGCCCCTAAAATGTGCGGGTTGGTGCTCGCGGTGTGGTTCACATGCCGCAGTTCAACGGGAAGCAGGAGGGTCGCTCCGTCATCGGAAATGCCTAACCTGCGCTGCCCCCGCAACGGTAAGTGGACGGGCCTTCGGGCTCCGCTTTTGTCAAACGGCCACTGGGTGTGTGCACAACGCACCTGGGAAGGCGACAGGAGTCGTTCCATCAGCCCGGATACCGGCCAACAAGGTGGTGGTGCGCGTCACAGCGTGCCGCCGTGACGCCCATGCACTGGCGGGGAAGCCGGTGAGGGCATTTGCCTTGGTTACTTTCACCGATGAAATCCCCTGTGTTCCGTGCGCGGCTTGCCGCGCTCCCGCTGGCTGTGACGGCCGCATTCCCTTCTTTTGCACAATCCCCCGCGCCCGTTCAGGTGGCCGCCCTGGGTGAAAACGTGGTCACCGCCACGCGCAACCCCACCCGCACCGACGACCTCGTCAGCGAAGTGGTGGTGGTCAACCGCGGCCAGATCGAAGCGTCCACCGCGCGCACGCTGCCCGAGCTGCTGGCGCGCACCGCCGGCCTGCAGATGAGTGCCAACGGCGCCACCGGCAAGACGTCCAGCGTGTTCATTCGCGGCACCGAATCGCGCCACACCATCCTGCTGATTGACGGCGTGCGCTACGGCTCGGCCACGGCCGGCACACCCAGCTGGGACAACATCCCGGTGGACATGATCGAGCGCATCGAGGTGCTCAAGGGTCCGGCGTCGGCGCTGTACGGCAGCGAAGGCGTGGGCGGCGTGGTGCAGATCTTCACGCGCCAGGGCAAGCCCGGCTTTCATCCTTATGCCTCGGCCACGCTGGGCAGCGAGCGCTGGCGCCAGTGGACGGGCGGCTTCACCGGCGGGCAGGGCGGCTGGACCTGGGCGCTGGGACTGCAGCAGTTGCGCGAACGGGGCATTTCGTCCACCAATCCCAAGGTGCAGTTCGGCAACCACAACGCCGACCTGGACCCGTTCTCGCAGGATGCGGTCAATGCGTCGGTGGCACTGCAGATCAAACCCGGCTGGCGTGCCGATGCCTCGGTGCTGTATTCCGACGGCGTGAGCCATTTTGACGACGGCCCGGGCGTGGACGCCCGCTCGGCGGTGCGCGCGGCCACGTTGCAGGCCGGCATCCAGGGCCGGGTGACGCCAGGCTGGCAGACCGAGCTGCGCTTTGCCCAGGGCACCGACACGGCCAACGTGATCACGGCGGTCACGCCCGGTGCCTTCAAGACCCAGCAGGACCAATGGACCTGGCAGAACAACATCGACACGCCGCTGGGCCTGCTGCTGGCCGGGCTGGAGCACCGCGAGCAAAAGGTCAGCGGCTCCACCGCGTACACCGTCACGCAGCGCACCATCGAGGGCGTGTTTGCCGGCCTGAGCGGCAACCAGGGCAACCACAGCTGGCAGGTCAATGCGCGGCGCGACCGCAATTCGCAGTTTGGCGGCAGCAGCACGGGTTTTGTGGGCTACGGTTACCGCATCAGCCCGGCCTGGCGTGTGAATGCGTCGCATGGCACCAGCTTTGTGGCGCCGTCGTTCAACCAGCTGTACTTCCCCGGCTTTGGCAATGCCGCGCTGCAGCCTGAGACTGCAAAAAACACCGACCTGGGCCTGACCTGGGCTGCGGGCGGGCACGAGGTCAAGCTGGTGCGCTTTGACAACCGCATCCGCGGCTACATGACCAACACCACGCTGCCCATCAACATCCCGCGCAGCCGCATTGACGGCTGGACGCTGGGCTACGAGGGCAAGCTGGGCGCGTGGGGCCTGCGCGCGGGCCTGGACACGCTGGACCCGCGCAACGAAGCCAACGGCCGCCAGCTGCCGCGCCGCGCCAGGGAGCAGCTGTCACTGGGTGCCGACCGCCGCAGCGGCGCCTGGCGCTACGGGGCGTCGCTGCTGCATGTGGGCACGCGGTTTGACGACGCGGCCAACACGCGCCGGCTGGACGCCTACACCACGCTGGACCTGTACGCCGACTGGCAGGTGGCGCGCGACTGGAGCCTGCAGGCCAAGGTCAACAACCTGACCGACCGCCAGTACGAAACCAGCTACGGCTACAACCAGCCCGGGCGCGCCGTGTACCTCACCCTGCGCTGGCAGCCAAAATAGCCCGACCATGACGCCCACCGTGCCGCTTTCCATCCCGCAGGGGCCGCAACGCATTGTCTGCCTGACCGAGGAGACGACCGAATGGCTGTACCTGCTGGGGCAGGAAGCCCGCATTGTGGGCATCTCGGGCTACACCGTGCGGCCACGCCGCGCGCGGGAGGAAAAGCCCCGGGTCAGTGCGTTTCTGAGCGCCAAGATCGACAGGATCCTGGCGCTTGAGCCTGACTGCGTGTTCGGTTTTTCAGACCTGCAGGCCGACATCGCCAGCGCGCTCATCAGGCACGGCGTGCAGGTCACGGTGTTCAACCAGCGCAGCGTGGAAGAGATTTTTTCCATGCTGTACCAGGTGGCGGCGATGGTGGGGCAGGCCCAGCGTGGGCTGGAGCTGCTGAACACCGTCCGCACGCGTCTTCTGGACATCGAAGCCGCGGGCAAGGCGCTGCCGCGCCGCCCGCGCGTGTTCTTCGAAGAGTGGGACGAGCCGCACATCAGCGCCATTCAGTGGGTGTCGCAGCTCACGGGCATTGCGGGCGGTGACGATATCTTTCCTGAGCTGGCCGTGCAAAGCCTGGGCAAGGACCGCATCGTTGCCGACGGCAGTGAGATCGTGCGGCGCAACCCCGACATCATCATTGGCTCGTGGTGCGGCAAGAAGTTTCGCGCTGAAAAGGTCGTGGCGCGCGCGGGCTGGCAGGACGTGAACGCGGTGAAGAACGCGCAGCTGTTCGAGATCAAGTCCGCCGACATCCTGCAGCCCGGGCCCGCTGCGCTGACCGATGGTGTGGCGCAACTGCACCGCATCGTCACTGAATGGGCCAACCAGCATGCGTGAACTGATCCTGGGCGGCCAACGCAGCGGCAAGTCGGCGCGGGCCGAAATGCTGGCGGCGCGATGGCTGGGTGCATCGTCCACACACCGCTCGGTGTTCATTGCCACGGCCACCGCGTGGGACGACGAGATGCGCGAGCGCATTGCACGCCATCGCAGCGACCGGGCGCAGCGTGTGCCGGGGATGGTGACGGTGGAGGAGCCGGTGGACCTGGTGGGCGTACTGGCGCAGTACGACACGGCGCACACGCTGGTGGTGGTGGATTGTCTGACGCTGTGGCTGACGAATTTGTTGATGCCTGCGCAGGGTGAGGTAGAGCAACCCGGCACCCGCGCCGCCGCGCTCGTCCATGCCATTGCTACCCACACCGGCTCCCTCATCCTGGTCAGCAACGAAATCGGCCTGGGCGTCATCCCCCTGGGGGCCGAGGTACGCGCATTTGTGGATACGCTGGGCCGCCTCAACCAGCAGGTGGCCGCCGCCTGCGACCGCGTGACGCTGATGGCGGCCGGCCTGCCACTGACGCTGAAAGGCAACGCATGAACAGGCTTCTGGCCGTGCTGCTGCTGTGCGCGGCCGTCAGTGCGCAGGCCCTGCAGATCACCGACGACCGCGGCGTGAGCGTCACGCTGCCCGAGAGCCCCCGGCGCATCGTCACGCTGCTGCCGTCGCTCACCGAAAGCGTGTGCGCGCTGGGCCAGTGCCACCGCCTCATCGGCGTGGACCGTTACTCCAACTTCCCCGCGCAGGTACGCGCGCTGCCCCAGGTGGGCGGCGGCATTGACCCGAACATCGAGGCCGTGGTGGCGCTCAAGCCCGACGTGGTGCTGATGGCCACCTCGTCGCGCGGCGTGCAGCGGCTGGAATCGCTGGGCCTGAAGGTGCTGGCCATGGAGCCCCGCAGCACCGCCGACGCCCAGCGCGTGATGGGCAAGCTGGGCCAGCTGCTGGAGGTGCCCGACGCCCAGCGCATCTGGCGCGACATCGACGCGGGCGTGGCGGCCGCGGCGCAGTCGCTGCCACCTTCGGTGCGCGGGTTGCGGGTGTACTACGAGGTCAGCGTGGGCGGCTATGCGGCCGGACCCACCTCGTTCATCGGCGAGACGCTGGCCCGCCTGGGCGTGCAGAACATCGTGGGGCCGGAACTCGGGCCGTATCCGCGCGTGAACCCTGAATTCGTGGTGCGCGCCAACCCCGACATCATCCTCATCGGCCAGCGCAACGTGGCTGGCATGGCGCAGCGCCCCGGCTGGGCGGGCATGCGCGCCTTGCGCGAGCAGCGCGTGTGTGTTTTCACGCCTGAAGAATCCGACGTGCTGGTGCGCCCCGGCCCACGCGTGGCCGAAGGTGCGCGGCTGCTGGCGCGCTGCATTGCCGACAAGGGTGCGGCGGTCGTCAGATGAACAGCGCGCGCACCCTGTGGCTTGGCGCCGCGCTGCTGCTGGCCGCTGCCGCTGTGCTGGCCGTGGGGGTGGGCGTGGGCAGCACGGGCTTTGCCAGTGTGCTGCAGGCGCGCCACGACCCGGTGGCCTGGCAGATCGTGTGGGACATCCGGCTGCCGCGCACGCTGGGCGCGTGGCTGGCCGGTGCCCTGCTGGGGCTGGCGGGCGCGGTGGCGCAGGGGCTGTTTCGCAACCCGCTGGCCGACCCGTACCTGCTGGGCAGTGCGTCGGGCGCGGCGCTGGGCGTGGCGGTGGCGCTGGCATTGTTTGGTGTGTCGCCATTTGCCACGCAATGGGTGGCGCGGCTGGGCCTGACCGGCGCGGCCTTCATCGGCGCGGTGCTGGGCGTGCTGCTCACGCTGGCGCTGGCCAAGGGCGTGCATCACACGCTGCGGCTGCTGCTGGCCGGGGTGATCGTGGGCGTGGTGCTGAGCGCTGCGCGCGACCTGATCACGATTGCCGTGCCCGATGTGCTGCAGGCCATGCAGGCCTTCACGCTGGGCAGCACCGGCTTTGTGGGCTGGTCGTCGTGCCTGGTCATGGCGGCGGTGCTGCTGCCCGCGGCCACCGTAGCCTGGGCGCTGGGGCGCGGGCTGGACGGCCTGGCGCTGGGTGAATCGACCGCGCAGAGCCTGGGTGTGCCACTGGCGCTGATGCGCACGCTGCTGGTCGCCGTGCTGGCCATGGCCACCGGCGCGGCGGTGGCGCAGACCGGGTTGATCGCATTTGTGGGGCTGGCCGCGCCGCACCTGGTGCGCTCCATCGTCAAGACCACCCACGGCCGCCTGGTGCTGCTGAGCGCCGCCATGGGCGGGCTGCTGCTGATGGCCGCCGACGTGCTGGCGCGCTGGGTGATCGCGCCGCAGGAACTGCCCGTGGGCGTTCTGACGGCGCTGTTGGGCGGTGGCTACCTGCTGTGGCTGATGCACCGCGGGCGCGGCCTGGGCGGGAGGGCGTCGCGATGAATGCCGTGGAGACCCTGGGCGTGCAGGTATCGCTGGGCGGCACCGAGGTACTGCACGGCATTGACCTGGCACTGCCGGCCGGCCGCTGGACGGCCATCGTCGGGCCCAATGGCGCGGGCAAATCCACGCTGCTCAAGGCCATGGCCGGGCTGCTGCCGCATGCGGGTACCGTGGCGCTGCTGGGCCGGCCATTGGCCGCGATGGGCCAGCGTGAACGCGCCCGCATGCTGTCGTGGCTGGGGCAGGGCGAGGTGGGCGCGGACGACCTGTCGGTGTACGACGTGGCCATGCTGGGCCGCCTGCCGCACCAGCCCTGGCTGGCGCCGCCATCGCAGGCCGACCGTGCGGCGGTGGAGCAGGCCCTGCGTGCCACGCAGGCCTGGGACTGGCGCGAGCGGTCGCTGGGCGCATTGTCCGGCGGCGAACGCCAGCGCGTGCTGCTGGCCCGTGCGCTGGCGGTGGATGCTCAGGTGCTGCTGATGGACGAACCCCTGGCCAACCTGGACCCGCCGCACCAGGCCGACTGGCTGGCGCTGGTGCGCGCGCTGGTGGCCTCGGGCAAGACGGTGGTCAGCGTGCTGCATGAAATTTCCATCGCGCTGCATGCGCAGGAGGTGGTGGTGATGGCCGCAGGCCACGTGGTGCACCAGGGCGCCAGCGCCGACGCAGCCACGCACCGCGCGCTGGAACAGGTGTTCGACCGGCGCATCGCCATCCACCCGCTGGGCGGTGACTGGGTTGCCGTGCCGAAGTAAATTGAAACTAAATGAATTGGAATCTGACCCCCATTATGGAAATCGAAACACCACCATCGGCCAAGCCGTATGACAAGCCTGAGGGCGAGCGGCGCGGGATCATCATCGTCAACACGGGCGACGGCAAGGGCAAGAGCACGGCGGCGTTCGGGCTGGCGCTGCGCGCGCATGGGCGGGGCAAGGCGGTGCAGGTTTACCAGTTCATGAAGGTGCCCACCGCGCGGTTTGGCGAGCACCGGATGTTCGAGCAGATTGGTATTCCGATGGAGGGGCTGGGCGACGGCTTCAGCTGGAAGAGCCAGGACCTGGAGCATTCGGCGCAGCTGGCGCGCGACGGCTGGCAAAAGGCACGCGCGACCATCCTGGCGGGTGAACATTTCCTGGTGGTGCTGGACGAAATTACGTATCCGCTGATCTATGGCTGGCTGCCTTTGCAGGACGTGCTGGACACCCTGAAGAACCGTCCGAAGCATGTGCACGTATGCCTGACGGGGCGCCGCTGCCCGCCAGAGATCATCGAGCTGGCCGACACCGTGACCGAGATGACCAAGATCAAGCACGCGTTCAACGCTGGTGTGCCGGCGCAGCGCGGCATTGAGGATTGACCTCCCGAGATGAGCTTCACGTCCGCTGTCATTGCCCTGCTGGCTGCGCTGGCCATCGACCGCTGGTGGGGCGAGCCACGCGCGCGGCTGCACCCCGTGGTGTGGATGGGGCATTACCTGGTGTGGGCCGGGCGGCGCATTGCGCCCGGCGTGCCGCACCAGGGCACCGACTGGCGCGCGTTCTGGGCCGGTGGCCTGGCGTGGAGCATGGGTGTGTGGGTGGTGTTGCTGGTCAGCCATGTGCTGGTCGGCCTGAGCCTGGCTTTGCCGCTGCTGCTGCCCACCGAGCTGGAATGGCTGTGGCATGGGGTCACCGGGCTGGTGCTGGGCCTGCTGCTCAAGCCGCTGCTGGCCTGGCGCATGCTGCATGACGAGGTGGCGGCGGTGGAAGCCGCGCTGGCTGAATCGCTGGACGCGGGCCGCGCGCAGCTGGCCCGGCTGGTCAGCCGCGACGTGACGCAGCTGACAGAAAGCGAGGTGCGCGAAAGCGCGATCGAGTCGCTGGCTGAGAACCTCAATGATTCGGTCGTGGCGCCGGTGTTCTGGTTTGTGCTGCTGGGCCTGCCGGGCGCGGCGGTGTACCGGTTTGCCAACACGGCCGACGCCATGTGGGGCTACCGCGGCCTGCGCGGCGGGCGCTATTGGGAATGGGCGGGCAAATGGGCCGCGCGGGCCGACGATGTGCTGTCCTGGGTGCCCGCGCGCATCACCGCCTTGCTGCTGGTGCTGGCCGGTGGCGGGCAGCGCCTGGCAGGCTTGCGCCAGGAGGCCCGGCGCACGCCGTCACCCAACAGCGGCTGGCCGATGGCGGCCATGGCCCTGGCACTGGATGTGCGGCTGGGCAAGCCGGGTGTGTATGTGCTGTACGGCGCGGGCCGCGCGCCGCGGGCCGCCGACACACAGCGTGCCAAAGCGCTCGCGCAGCGCGCGGTGATCGCACTGGTGCTGCTGGCCGTGCCGGCCTTGCTGGCAGTGCTCGGGAGCCCGGCATGACGGCCCGCTGCGTCATGGTGCTGGGCACCACCAGTGGCGCCGGCAAAAGCTGGCTGACCACCGCGCTGTGCCGGTGGTATGCCAGGCAGGGTCTGAAGGTCGCGCCCTTCAAGGCCCAGAACATGAGCAACAACGCAAGAGTGGTGGCCGGTGGCGAAATCGGCAGCGCACAGTACTTCCAGGCATTGGCCGCACGCGCGATCCCCGATGTGCGCATGAACCCGCTGCTGCTCAAACCCGAGCACGACACCCACAGCCAGGTGGTGCTGATGGGGCAGGTGAATACCGAGCTGTCGCGCATGGCCTGGCGCGGGCGCAGCGCCAGTGTGTGGCCGGTGATCGCGCAGGCGCTGGACGAACTGCGGGCCGAAAACGACGTGGTGGTGATTGAGGGCGCGGGCTCGCCGGCCGAGATCAACCTGCACGACAGCGACATCGTCAACATGCGCGTGGCGCTGCATTGCCAGGCGCGCTGCCTGCTGGTGACCGACATTGACCGCGGCGGCGCGTTTGCCCACCTGTACGGCACCTGGGCACTGTTGCCACCAGAAGAGCGCGCGCTGGTCAGCGGCTTTGTGCTCAACAAGTTCCGTGGCGATGCATCGCTGCTGGCGCCCGCGCCGCAGATGCTCCAGGACCTGACCGGCGTGCCCACCGTGGCCACGCTGCCCATGTGGTGGCAGCACGGCCTGCCGGAGGAAGATGGTGTGTTCGACGACCGCTCGCGCAGCAGCGGTGTGGTCAGCACAACCCTCGCGGTCGTGGCGTACCCGCGCATCAGCAACCTGGACGAATTCCAGCCGCTCAAGAATATCCCCGGTGTGCGCCTGGTCTGGGCGCGCACACCGGCCGATTGCGCGGGGGCGGACTGGATCATCCTGCCCGGCAGCAAGCACACCAGCGGCGACCTGGCCTGGCTGCGCGCGCAGGGGCTGGACGCCGCCGTGGCCGCGCATGCGGCGCAGGGCAGGGCGGTGCTGGGCATTTGCGGCGGGCTGCAGATACTGGGCGAGGCGCTGATTGACCCGCACGGTATTGACGGCAATGCGCCCGGCCTGGGCCTGCTGCCGCTGGTGACGGTGTTTGACGAAGACAAGACCGTGCAGCGCACGCAGACGCGGTTTGGCGATGTGACCGGCCTGTGGGCGGGCCTTCGCGGCGCCGGCGTGCAGGGCTATGAAATCCACCACGGCCAGACCGCGCAACACCCGGCCATGGCGTCTGCGGGCAACGTTGCACAGGCGGTGCTGCCCAATGGCCTGGGCTGGCAGAACGCCGCAGGCAACGTGCTGGGCTGCTACCTGCACGGCCTGTTTGAAGACCCCGCCGTGCTGCAAGCCCTGTTCGGCGCCGCGGCCCCCACGCTGGACAGTGTGTTTGACGGCCTGGCCGATTACATCGAAGCCCACTTCGCACCCGCAATCCTCGCGAGCCTCATCCAAGCATGAATATCCCCGACCTGACCGACACTGCTTTGGCGCAACGCCTGCAGCACAAGCTGGACACCAAGACCAAGCCGCTGGGCTCGCTGGGTCGCCTGGAAACCCTGGCACTGCAGATCGGCCTGATCCTGGGCACCGAATCGCCGGTGCTGGAGCAGCCGCAGATGATCGTCTGCGCGGGCGACCACGGCCTGGCCGCGCGCGGCGTGTCGGCCTACCCCAGCGACGTGACCTGGCAGATGGTGCAGAACTTCCTGGCCGGCGGTGCGGCGGTGAGCGTGCTGGCGCGCCAGCACGGCATGGCGCTGACGGTGGTGGACTGCGGCGTGCGGCACGACTTTGCGCCCCAGCCTGGGCTGCTGGTCCGCAAGGTCGCACCCGGCACGGCCGACGCATTGACGGATCCGGCCATGACGGCTGGCCAGTGCGCCCAGGCCATCGCCAACGGTCGCGAGGTGCTGCAGGGCCTGCCCGGCAACGCCGTGCTGCTGGGCGAGATGGGCATAGGCAACACATCGGCCGCGTCGTTGATCCAGTCGCGCCTGACGGGGCTGGACATTGCGCTGTGTACCGGTGTGGGCACCGGGCTGGACGACGCGGGCATCGCGCGCAAGCGGGCCGTGCTGCGCGAGGTGCTGGATCGCCACCCGGTTGCCAGGGAACCCCTGGACGTGCTGGCCGCCTTCGGCGGGTTCGAAATCGCCACGCTGGTGGGCATGGTGCTGCAGGCCGCGCAGGAGCGCCGCGTGATCGTGGTGGACGGCTTCATTGCCACGGCCGCCGTGCTGGTGGCGCAGGCGCTGGCACCGCATGTGCTGCAGCGCTGCGTGTTTGCCCATGCGTCGGGCGAGCGCGGCCACGCGGTGATGCTGGTGCACCTGGGCGCGCAGCCGCTGCTGTCGCTGGACCTGCGCCTGGGCGAAGGCTCGGGCGCCGCGCTGGCCTGGCCGCTGCTGCAGTCGGCCTGCGCCGTGCTGCGCGAGATGGCGAGCTTTGAGTCGGCGGGGGTGTCGCATTGCAACTGACGCGCGGTCGTGTCCGCGCGCAGGCACACCATCGCATGCTGGCTACCAGCGTCCAGTGTTCGCGCGGTCAATGCCCGCCTGGCATCCGTCCATGCAAATGAAGCCCATGCTCTTCGGCGGAGCCCTGCTTGGTCAGTGCGTCGCATCCCTGTTGCCCGATACGTGAGCCTGTCGGGCCGCGAGTACGTCAACCATGCCGTCGGGCTGGAAAAGCAGTTCAACACGTCCAAGCTCGGGCTGTACTTCTCGGTGTTGGCACTGGTGCTGAATGCTGCTGGCCGAACCCGCTACCGCCGTGGCCTACACCCGCACGGAGCTGGACGCGCACAGCCGCATGGCCGACCCACACTTCGCGCAGATGGCCAAAAAGCTGGAACGCCGACGCTGGCGCGGCTGCTGCGCTGACGGCTCTTTTCTCCGTCGGTCCTTGCTATGGCCGCATGTCGGCGGCGCAGCTGTGGGTGTGTGAATAAGTCACTGAAACCCCCTGCAGCAACTCATTCATGGCGGTTAGAATTTATTAGCTATTAAGTAATATAAACTCTTGAAATTGATTTCTTTAGACCAATAAATTTTCCACCCCCAGCAGCTGACTGTCAGACATGGCCATCCCTCTACATGAACCAAACCCAGGAGGCTACCGTTGGTGGCTGCGGCGACGGGTGCGTTGACCATGTCGGCGGTGCTGCCGGCGCCGAGTGGTCCAGGGCCTGCCGGGGCTCTCTCTCTAATGGTCTGGCGATCAGCGGATTCCGTTGGGCTTTTGCGATTTGCATATGTTGCGTCGCCAATGCGCGCTGGCTGCGGCATCAAGGCCCGTTCTTTCCGTGCCGCATGGAGTCCGCTCATGCATATCCCCGTGAATACCGTTGAGGCGATCAAATGAAAACCGTTGTCGGACTCATCCTCTATGCCATCGTGTCAGGCGTGACCGGCGTGGTGATCTGCAGCATCCTGACGTTCTTTAAGTTGCCGCGCGCAAGCCATGTCGCTGCGTGGATATTTTTTGGTGGTCCGGTCTGTGCATGGCTGTATTTCGAAGCGCGGGACTATTGGCATCACCACCAGTTCAAACAGGACGCGGCCTACGTCAAGGAACTATGCGCGAAGCATGGGGAAGAAAAAATCTTCCGGACGGTGGAGAACGTGGAGGGCGTTTTCCAGATCAAGCCTCGAATGCCAATTACCGACGAAATGTGGCGAGATAGACAGGGTATGCCTGATCCGTGGGGCAAGGCAATGGGCGATTCCGACAAACCGGCGATCGCGGTGGGTCCTGGCACTGCTGAGGAAGGCCGTAACGGCTATTGGTTCGTAGAGCAGCGAATTGCCGACTCTGAGGGGCCCCCATATGGGCGGCGGCTTTCACCTTCAGTTTTTGAGCCGAACTTGAAGGTGAAAAACCTGCGCAGCAGGTATGGCTATCTGACCGAGGACCTTAGCACCCCGGAGATGCGGTCCCGTTGGATCGCAGGCGGCCGCATCTCTGTAATAGATCTAAAAACTGGCGAAGTCATTGCAACGACGACAGGGTACTTTAGAGCAGTAGGTCCGCGCTACTTGCTTTCATGGAGTGGCTCTCGGGACGTGGAGCATTTTTGTCCGATAGATGATTCTTTAGGCGCCTTTCTCCGGCGCGTTTTGAGACCTTTCGAAACAGTACCGTCAGAAGCGCAAATTAAGTCACTCAAGGAGGAGTAAAGAATGGCAAACGGAAAAATTCAAAAGTACGCCGATGCAGTCAACCTGCAAGTAGCCGCAGAGGCATTCTTGAAAAATGCGAAATTTCCTGAAAATGTTCCAGAAGCAATTGTTGAAGGAAATAAGAACAACTCTAAGCAACCAACGGTAATTTCCAAACTGTTTGAGACAGGAGTTGGTGCGCGTTACAAACTTGTTGCCCATCAAGACCTGACGCAGAACGAGGAACTGACCGTTCAGGGTGTCACGAACAAATCCGGCTTCTCCGCCAGCATTTTCTTGGACACACAGACGCAGCAATACACGCTGTCTTTCCGAAGCACAGAGTTTGCGGACAACATCCGAGACCCCGGTGATGTGCGCGCCGATGCTGCAGAAATCGGCCCCAAGGGCTGGGCCTTTGGCCAGATCTACAGCATGGAAGCGTTCTGGGCCTCGTTGCTCAACGGCACAGCCCGCCATGGCATCAATGCCGTCACCATCCTCGACCAGCAGGCGCTGGCTGATTTTCGTGCCAGCATGACGCAGCTGGGCGGCAAGGTGAACGTCACCGGCTATTCGCTGGGTGGCAATCTGGCAGAAGCCTTCACCGAGCTGCACCGCGGCCAGGTCAATCACACGTATATGTTCAACGGCGCAGGCACGGGCAAGGCGATGGTGGCGGGGGGCTTCCCTGCTCTATGGCAGGCATTCATGACGGCGTTTGACGCATGGAAGCCGGGGCCAGGCGAGGCCACCAGCTACACCAGCCTGTATGACAACCCGCGTTACAAGAAGGCGCTGCAAGCCATCAGCAACAAAGTTCTTGGGGCGATGGACTCCTCGGCTGTGTTGAGCTCCACGGCAGACGCGCCGCGCGCGCCTGACAGCAAGATCACCGATATCTACGCGTACCACTATCTGGGCCGTGACGCCTTTGACACGGCCACTGCCCGCAGTGGTATCCGTCATGGTGAGGATCGGCCCATCTGGTATGAGGACCAGCCGCTGGCTGACTGGGCGGCGCAAGGTGTGCCGCAATGGGATTGGGCAACCGGTCACTCCATCGTTCTGCTGCAAGACAGCCTGAACCTGATGGCGGCATTTGAGCGGCTCAGCCCCTTAGTGACGGAGGATGCATTGGCTGCCATTTTTTCGGGGTCGTCCCTGCGGCCATACGACTCGCTGGAGAAGTCGCTGGACCATCTTGCCCGGCTGGTGGGCATTGCCACCCCCGTGAAGGCGGCCACCGCAGACAACCAGTTCGCGCAGATGGATCTGCGCAATGCATTTCATGATCGCTTGAAGCAGGTGACGGACAGCGCGGTATTCAAGTCCCTGGCCGGCAAGATCAAGATCGATGCCACGCACCCCGGCGGTGCCGATGTTGCGCGGGGCGACTTTGCAGCGCTTGTCAGCCTGGTTTCGGGGGCCAGTTTCAGCCTGCGCAGCGTGGACGCCCAGGCCGTTCAGGCTGCGCTGGGGCCCATACATGCACAAGCGTATGCCGACTGGCAGGCCGACAAGGCGGCGTTGGCCGCTGGCGTCCCTGTTACAGCGCTGAATTTCACGGATACCTATCTGAACGACCGCTCTGCATTGCTGAACTGGCGCACGCTGGCCCACAGCAAGGACGAGTCTTTTGTGAACAGCGCCTACGCGCCTGCGGACCGCTCGCATGAATACCACTGGCGCGACGGCGCCAGTACTCAGGACAATGTGCTGCTGGTGTCGCGCACCCAGGGGCCGGGCGCTTCACCGGCGATCGTCATCGCATTTGGCGGTGATGCGGGCGACACGCTCACGGGCAACGCCAATGCAGCCTTGGGGGATCGTCTGTATGGCGGCGGTGGCAACGACATCTTGCACGGGCTGGCCGGCAACGACTGGCTGGAGGGAAATGCCGGTGACGACAGGTTGGAAGGCGGTACCGGTCACGATACGCTCCTTGGCGGCAAGGGCAACGATACTTACGTCATTTCTACCGGCGCTGCCGACCGCGCCAGCATTACGGACGCAGACGGCAAAGGCAAGGTCTTACTGGGCAGCGTCACGCTGAATGGCGGCGCAAGCATGGCGGGTGGCAACGACTGGGTTGGCGCTGACGGCACGGCCTATCACCTGGAGGGCAATCTGCAGACCGGCGGCACGTTGGTTGTGGATGGGCGATTGACGATCAACAACTTCAAGAATGGCGACCTGGGCATCACGCTGCAGAAGGATGTTGTGGTGCCTGAAGGCGCGTCCTCCTTCCTGGTGCCAATAAGGGATGAGCGTTACAAGCATGAGCTGGACGCTGATTCCGAGTGGGGCTTCTGGTACCACTCGAGCACTGAAATTTCTGTCAATTTGTCATGGGAAATTGCCGCCGTAGCCCGTACAGTATTTCAGGGTGATGCTGCCAATCCGCATCTGATCATCAGTTACGGAGCGTGCGATCAGACGGCCAACAGCATTGATACGGCAGCGATGCCGGCGCGTAACGTGAGCTTGCTGGGGGGCAATGACCGTGCGATTGTGCGTGCGTTGCCGGATGGTTCGGCCATGGGGTATGTGGACGGTGGCGCTGGCGCGGATTTCGTTCAGCTGGCCATCGGCGCCAGTGTGAACGCGGTGTCCGGCGGTGGTGGTGCTGACGTGCTAAGGAAGGTCTGAACAAGTCCACCGAATTGGGCGGCGGTGCGTTGATACGGGCAAAGGAATTCAGCCGATGAGCCAAATCAGCTTTGCAGAAGCCGAGCAAACCAGCAAGAAGAAACTCACGCGC